>NZ_JBWKNY010000004.1:51379-717842 GCF_059415805.1 Caulobacter sp. GW821-FHT10A06 | reverse complement strand
ATCGCGGCCTCGGGCCAGGAGCAGGCCACCGGCCTCAACCAGGTCAACGCCGCCGTCAACCAGATGGACCAGACCGTTCAGCAGAACGCCGCCATGGTCGAGCAATCGACCGCCGCCTCGCACGCCCTGAAGGGCGAGGCCGGCAATCTGATGCAGATGATCTCGAAGTTCCGCGTCGGGGCCTCCAGCGGTGCGGCCAGCGCCTCGGCGCCCCGCCGCTCGGCCCCGCGTCCGTCGGTTCCGGCTCCGTCGCGTCCGGCCGCCTCGGCCAGCAAGGCTCCGTCGCTGGCCACCCAGGCCCACCGTCCGGGCGCCAACCCGGTCGCCGCCGCCCAGGCCAAACTGGCCAAGGCCGTCGGCGCGAGCGACGACTGGGAAGAATTCTGAGTTTTAGTGCGCGTACCGCCCCGCATTTAGGGGCGTTCCTCCCCTCGAAAGCGTCTGGCCCCGTCCCTCTAGGCGGGGCCTTTTTCGTGGGCGGTTTTTCGGAACCGGCAGCGCTTGGCGACGCTGCACCTTACGCAGCTCACTGACGGACCAAGCCGTGCCCCGCCTCGCCAAAGCCCTTGCCGTCCCTTCGCGCTCGGCCCTGTCGTTCGGCTCGAGCGTGGTCGACTGGCTGACCCTGGGCGTCCTGGGCGCGGCGACCGTCGCCCTGGCGATCACCTCGCGGCGCGCCAAGTCCGACCAGGTCGAGCGCCTGGAGCCCGGCAGCCAGGCCAGCCGATCGGCCGATCCGGACGAGGCCGTCCGCGAACCCGATCGTGGCCGTCACGCCGACACGCCGCGCGAGATTCCCGTGCGCGGCTGGAAGGACATCCTCCACCGCACCGTCAAGGAGTTCCGCGACGACAATGTCGCGCTGGTCGCGGCGGGCATGACCTTCTACGCCGTGCTCGCTTTCTTCCCCGGCCTCACCGCCTTCGTCGCGCTGTACGGCCTGTTCGCCAACGTGGCCGACGCCCGTCAGCAGCTGGACGCCCTGGCCGGGGTGCTGCCGGCCGACACCGTGCGGTTCATCGGCGACGAGATGATCCGGGTCGCCGGGGCCCAGTCCAGCGGGCTGACCTGGACCGCCGTGGTCAGCCTGCTGGTCGCCCTGTGGAGCGCCAACGGCGCGGCCAAGGCCTGCTTCCTGGGCCTCAACATCGCCTATGAGGAAACCGAGAAGCGCAACTTCCTGCGCCTGACCGCCACGACCCTGGCCTTCACCCTGGGCCTGCTGGCCGTGGTGGTGCTGAGCCTGGCGGTAAACCTCGCGCCGGAGCTGGGCTGGACGCGCTGGCCGGCGCTGGTCGCCTCCGTCGCCGTCGGCGTGGCCCTGCTCTATCGCTACGGCCCCAGCCGCGACCCGGCCAAATGGCGGTGGGTCAGCTGGGGCGCGGGCCTGACGACGTTGGTCTGGATCCTGGGCTCGATCGGCTTTTCGCTCTACCTGTCGCGCTTCGCACATTACGATCGCGCCTATGGCCCCCTGGGCGCGGTGATCGGCTTCATGATGTGGACCTATGTGTCATCGCTGATCCTCCTGGCCGGGGCAGAGCTCAACGCCGAGCTGGAGCACCAGACCGTCCGCGACACGACGACCGGCGCGGATCTGCCGATGGGCGCGCGCGGCGCCCAGATGGCCGACACGGTCGGCGCGGCGCAGTAGAGTGCAGCCGGACCTCTTCGCGCCGCAGCCACCGCCCGACCTGCCTGAAGGCCTGCGCTACCGGGCTGACCTGATCACAGCGGATGAAGAACGCGACCTGGTCGCCCGGTTCGAGACCTTGCCGTTCAAGCCGTTCGAGTTCCGGGGCTATACCGGCCATCGCCAGGTCGTGTCGTTTGGCTGGCGCTACGACTTCGGCCGCCGCAGCCTGGATCCCGCCACGCAGATCCCGGACTTCCTGCTGCCGCTGAGGGAGACGGTCGCCGCCTTCACCGGCCATGCGCCGGAGGCCTTCGTTCAGGCGCTGGTGTCACTGTACGAGCCCGGTGCGGCGATCGGCTGGCATCGCGATCGGCCGGAGTTCGGCGCGGTGGCGGGCGTGTCGCTGCTGACGCCCTGCAAGTTCCGCTTTCGCCGTCAGGCCGGCCCGGGCTGGGACCGTCGCGCGTTCGAGGCCGCGCCCCGCTCGGCCTATCTGCTGTCTGGCCCGTCGCGGACCGATTGGGAGCACAGCATCCCGCCGCTGGAGGCGCGGCGCTATTCGGTGACGTTCAGGACGCTGGCTTAGCGGGCCGGACCGCTCTGGCGGACCTGGGTGCTGACAGGACAGCCGTCCACCATCCGGATGACCGTGTGATGCAGCAGCGCGGCGGGCATGCGATTGAGCGGCTCGCCGCGGGCGATGGCGTCCTCGCGCGCCTTGATCGCCCGCTGGCGACACTCTAGCGGCGAGCGGGCATCGACCGCACGATTGAACGAGGGCTTGTGCGCCGCCGGGGGCGCTGTTGGCGCGGCCGGAGCGGCTGGAGCAGCCTGGATGGTCGTGGCCAGCAGGAGAGCAGACAAAAACATGGCGGGGCTCCGTTTCCGAAACCCCGCCACTCTACGTCCGATTGACCGGACGCCAACATTAACGATCGGACAGAAACGAGCCGCTTACGCCTGCATGGTCCAGCCTTCGACGCCCATCGACGCCTGACGGAAGGCTTCCGAGCGGGTCGGGTGCGGGTGGCAGGTGCGGGCGACGTCTTCCGACGAACCGCCGAACTCCATGGCCACGCAGATCTCGGCGATCATGTCGCCGACGTTGGGACCCACGGCGTGGGCGCCCAGGATGCGGTCGGTCTTGGCGTCGGCCAGCACCTTCACGAAGCCGTCGGTCTCGTGGTTGATCTTGGCGCGGCTGTTGGCCAGGAACGGGAACTTGCCGACCTTATAGGCGACGCCCGCGGCCTTCAGCTCGTCCTCGGTCTTACCGACCGTGGCGACTTCCGGCTTGGTGTAGATCACGCCCGGAATGATGTCGTAGTTCATGTGGCCGGCCTTGCCCGCGATCAGCTCGATGCAGGCCACGGCCTCGTCCTCGGCCTTGTGGGCCAGCATCGGACCCGAGGTCACGTCGCCGATCACCCAGATGCCGTCGACGCCGGTCTTGTAGTGGTCGTTGGCGATGACGCCGCGCTTGTCCGGCGTGATGCCGACGCTCTCAAGGCCCAGGCCTTGGGTGAACGGGCGACGGCCGATGGCGACCAGCACGTAGTCGGCTTCGATCGTCACGGCGTCGCCGCCGGCGACCGGCTCGTGGGTCAGCTTCACGCCCTTGGCCGAAGCCACGGCGCCGGTAACCTTGGCGCCCAGCGAGAACTTGAAGCCCTGCTTGGTCAGGATCTTCTGGAAGGCGGTGGCGACTTCGGTGTCGGTGCCCGGGACGATGCGGTCCAGATATTCGACGACGGTGACTTCAGCGCCCAGGCGCTTCCACACCGAGCCGAGCTCCAGGCCGATGACGCCGGCGCCGACGACGATCAGCGACTTGGGCACTTCCGGCAACGACAGGGCGCCGGTCGAGTCGACGATGCGGTTGTTGTCGATCGTCACGCCCGGCAGCGGGGTCGGCTCCGAGCCCGTGGCGATGACGATGTTCTTGGTCTCGAGCACGGTTTCCGAACCGTCCTCGGCCTTGACCACGACCTTGCCGGGTCCGTCGATGCGGCCCCAGCCCTTCACGTAGTCGACCTTATTCTTCTTCATCAGGAACTCGACGCCCTTGGTCAGGGCTTCGACGCTCTCGGCCTTCTGGGCCATCATCTGCGCGAGGTTCAGCTTCGGCTTGACCTCGATGCCCAGCTTGGCGAACTCGCCGCCGGCCGCGGCTTCGTAATATTCCGAGGCGTGCAGCAGGGCCTTCGAGGGCATGCAGCCGACGTTCAGGCAGGTGCCGCCCAGCTTGCCGCGGCCTTCGACGATCGCGGTCTTCAGACCCAGCTGACCGGCGCGCGTGGCCGCGTTGTAGCCACCGGGACCACCACCGATGATGACGACGTCGTACTGAGCCATGGGTCTTCGCCTTCAGGACGCGCCGGAAGCGGCGCCGGACAAAATATGGGGCCTCGCCGGCCATATTGTCAGACCTCTGGAGGCGGGAGTTCCTTAGAGGGAAGCAGGCCAAAACGGAACCCGCTTTCGACGCACCGGCCCTTGAAAATCAAGGAGAATGGCTGGTTCGTTCAAACGGCTTCCCCCGCGCGCGCGACGCAGCCTAACCTCCGGCCGTTCCCGGGGGAGACCATATCGCCGTGTTGAAGTTCGCCGTCCTGGCCCTGGCGCTCGCCAGCGCGCCCGTCGCCGCGTCCGCCCAGGCTCCGGAAGGGACGCCTATCGTCATCGGCCAGTCGCTGACCATGGAGTCGAAGATCCTCGGCCAGACCCGGCGGATCAACGTCCACCTGCCGGCCAGCTACGCCAAGTCGGGCAAGACCTATCCGGTGCTGTACCTGATGGACGGCGGCGAGAAGGAGGACTTCCCGCACATCGCCGGCCTGGCCCAGCTGGGCGAGCTGTCCTGGACCTATCGCGAGATGATCGTGGTCGGCATCGAGGGCATCGACCGCCGCCACGACCTGACCCACCCGACCAGCGTGGCCAAGGAGAAGGCCGACTATCCGACCACCGGCGGCTCGGACGCCTATCGCCGGTTCCTCGCCGAGGAGCTGAAGCCCTGGGTCACCGCCCGCTATCGGGCTAGCGGCGAGAGCGCCATCATCGGCGAGAGCCTGGCCGGGCTGTTCGTGGTCGAGACCCTGCTGAAACAACCGACCCTGTTCGACGCCTACATCGCCGCCAGCCCCAGCCTGTGGTGGAGCGACCAGGCCCTGGCGCGCGGCGCGGCGGCCGACATCGCCAAGTGGCCAGCGCTGGGTCAGCGCAAGCTGTACCTGACCATCGGCGACGAAGGCACGACCATGCAGGAGGGCGTCGACAAGGTGGTCGCCGCGATCGGCGCGGCCAAGCCGGCGGGCCTGACCCTGGTCTACGACCCGATGCACCAGGAGCACCACAGCACCGTCTACCATCCGGCGGCTCTGAAGGCCTTCCGCAGCGTCTGGCCGGGGCCACGCCCCGAAGGAAACTAAGCTTCGCCACAAGACGGACACCGGTCCGCCTGGAGAGCGCCACGCGGTCGTGGCGTCATATCAGCATGACCTCGCGTGTCCGCCTTTTCGCCGCCTTCGCCGCCCTGGCCCTGACCATCGGCGTCCCGCTCGCCGCCCCGGCCAAGAGCCACGAGATCCCGATCGCCAGCGACAAGGCGGGCGACACCCTGGCGGTGCTCTATTCGGGCGATGGCGGCTGGGGCGCGCTGGACCAGAAGGTCGCCCGCCACCTGGCCGACAACGGCGTGCCGACGATCGGCGTCAACTCGCTGACCTATTTCCGCACCCGGCGCTCGCCCGACGGCGCGGCCCAGGACCTGGCCGACGCCCTGCGCGCCTATGAAGGCCAATGGGGTCGCCAGAAGGTGGTGCTGATCGGCTACTCGTTCGGCGCCGACGCCCTGCCGGCCATCCTGCCCCAGCTGCCCGCCGAACTGCGCGCCCAGGTCAGCCACATCGTGCTGATCGGCACGGGGCCAAGCGGTGACCTGCAGTTCCATCCCGTGAGCTGGCTGAACCTGGCCACGCGCGACTCCTTCCCCGTCCGCCCGGCCATCGCCGCGATCAAGGACGTGAAGATCACCTGCGTCTACGGCGACAAGGAAAAAGCCGACATCTGCCCCGACCTGCCCGATGCGGAAGTCGCCAAGGTCCGCCTGCCGGGTGGGCACCACTTCAACGGCGACTATGCGGCGCTGGGTGAGGCGGTGCTGCGGGCCAGCCGTTAGAGCGGCGCGGGCAGGTCGTACGCCGCCGCTAGCCACCGCGTGATCGGGCGGGCGTCGCTGAGGAAGCTCAGGCCATTGGCGGCCTGGATCTCGCCGTGCGGGCCGGCGTCGGGCGCGGCCTGGCTGAGGATCAGGGTCGGGGCGTTCTGGTGGTCTTCGCCCAGGCGGTCGACCAGGCCCGAACGCGGACGGGCGTAGTCGACGCGGACGATGTCGAGGACGTCGCGCAGCTGCGGATAGGCGGCCAGATAGCCTTCCATCATCGCGCAGTCGGGGCAGAAGCGCTGCTGGCCTTCTTTGTCGAAGCCCATCGGCAGCAGGTAGAGCGTGTGCTTGGTCACGACGGCCTCCGTAAAAGCAAACGGCCCCGGCGATGAAGCCGGGGCCGCGAGAAGCTTCAGCTTCTGTAGGTCTTAGAGGTCCAGCAGCAGGCGCTGCGGGTCTTCCAGGGCTTCCTTGACCTTGACCAGGAAGGTCACGGCGCCGGCGCCGTCGACGACGCGGTGGTCGTAGGACAGGGCCAGGTACATCATCGGGCGGATCTCGATCTTGCCGTTGACGACCATGGCGCGTTCCTTGATCGCGTGCATGCCCAGGATGCCCGACTGCGGCGCGTTCAGGATCGGGGTCGACATCAGCGAGCCGTAGATGCCGCCGTTGGTGATCGTGAAGGTGCCGCCCTGCATGTCCTCGATGGACAGCTGGCCGTCGCGGGCCTTCTTGCCCAGCGCGCCGATGGCCTTTTCGATCTCGGCCAGGTTCAGCGCGTCGGCGTCACGGACGACCGGAACCACCAGGCCCTTGTCGGTGCCGACGGCGACGCCGATGTCGTAGTGGTTCTTGTAGACCACGTCCGTGCCGTCGATCTCGGCGTTGACGTCCGGGATCGCCTTCAGCGCGGCCACGACGGCCTTGGTGAAGAACGACATGAAGCCCAGCTTCACGCCGTGGCGCTTTTCGAACACGTCCTTGTACTGGCTGCGCAGAGCCATCACGGCGCTCATGTCGACCTCGTTGAAGGTCGTCAGCATGGCGGCGGTGTTCTGGGCTTCCTTCAGGCGGCGGGCGATCGTCTGACGCAGGCGCGTCATCTTCACGCGCTCTTCGCGTTCGTGCAGGGCGCGCGGCGCCGAAGCCGTCGGGGCCGGAGCCGGGGCGGCGGCGCGAGCTTCCAGGGCGGCGAGCGCGTCGCCCTTGGTCACGCGACCGTCCTTGCCGGTGCCGGCGACCTTCGACAGGTCGAGGTTGTTCTCGGCGGCGATGCGGGCCGGAGCCGGGCTGACCGGCGCGGCGGTCGGAGCAACAGCAGCGACCGGAGCGGGAGCCGAGGCCGGAGCGGCGGCGGGAGCCGGCGCCGGAGCAGCGGCCTTCGGCGCGGCGGCGGCCGGAGCAGCCGACGCGGTCGCGCCTTCGGTCACGATACCCAGGACAGTGCCCGGAACCACGGTCGCGCCTTCTTCGGCGCCGATGGCCGACAGCACGCCGTCGGCGGGCGAGGCCACTTCCAGCGAAACCTTGTCGGTTTCCAGCTCGACGAGGATCTCGTCCTTCTTCACGGCCTCCCCGACCTTCTTGGTCCAACGGGCGACCGTCGCTTCGGTGACGGATTCGCCGAGGGCGGGGGTGTTGATGTCGGCCATGGGGCTTTCCAGGTCTCTCTTGTTCGGTCCGGCGGGTTTTTAGTCGTACGAGATGTCGCTTACGCGAACGCCTCGTTGAGGAAGGTCTCGAGTTCTTTCAGGTGGCGGCTCATCAGACCCGCGGCGGTGGACGCCGAGGCCGGACGACCCACATAGCGGGCGCGCTTGGCCTTGATGTCCAGCTTGTCGAGCGTCAGCTCGAGCCACGGATCGACGAAGGTCCAGCCACCCATGTTCTTGGGCTCTTCCTGGCACCAGACCAGGTCGGCGTTCTTGAAGCGGCCCAGCACGCCCATCAGCGACTTCAGCGGCCACGGATAGAACTGTTCCAGACGCAGCAGATAGACGTCGTCGCGGCCGGTCTTGGCGCGCTGGTCGACCAGGTCGAAGTAGACCTTGCCCGAGCAGACGATGACGCGCTTGATCTGATCGTCGCTCTTCAGCGTGATCCCGCCCACGTCGCAGCCCGCCTCGGCGCCGTCCACCATCACGCGGTGGAAGGTCGAGCCTTCGGCGAAGTCGGCGATGTTCGAGACGGCGCGCTTGTGGCGCAGCAGGCTCTTGGGCGCCATCACGATCAACGGCTTGCGGAACTCGCGGTTCATCTGGCGACGCAGGGCGTGGAAGTAGTTGGCCGGCGTCGTGCAGTTGACGACCTGCATGTTGTCTTCGGCGCACGACTGCAGGAAGCGCTCGAGGCGCGCCGAGCTGTGCTCGGGACCTTGGCCTTCGTAGCCGTGCGGCAGCAGCATGACGAGGCCGCTCATCCGCAGCCACTTGCGCTCGCCCGAGCTGATGAACTGGTCGATGACCACCTGGGCGCCGTTCACGAAGTCGCCGAACTGGCCTTCCCACAGGGTCAGGGTGTTCGGGTCGGCCAGCGAGAAGCCGTATTCGAAGCCCAGCACCGCCTCTTCCGACAGGGCCGAGTCGATCACTTCATAGTGGGCCTGGCCGGGGCGGATGTTGTTCAGCGGCGTGTAGTGCTCTTCGGTCGTCTGGTCGATGACGTCCGAGTGGCGCTGGGTGAAGGTGCCGCGCACCGAGTCCTGGCCCGACAGGCGGACCGGGAAGCCCTCGTCGAGCAGGGTGGCAAAGGCCAGGTGCTCGCCGGTGCCCCAGTCGATGCCCTCGCCCTTTTCGATCGCCTCGCGGCGGTTGTCGATCGCGCGCTTGACGGTCTTGTGGGCGTTGATGCGGTCCGGGATCGTGGTGATCTGACGGCCCAGCTCCAGCAGGCGGGTCTTGGGGAAGGCGGTCTTGCCGCGACGCTCTTCGTCGCCCGGCAGGGCCAGGCCCTTCCACTTGCCGTCCAGCCAGTCGGCCTTGTTGGCCTTGTAGCTCTTGCCGGCGTCGAACTCGACGTCGAGGAACTTCTCGAACTCACCGACCCAGGCGTCGGACTCTTCCTGGGTGATCACGCCCTCGCCGATCAGGCGGTTGGCGTACAGCTCGCGGGTCGGCGGGTGACCCTTGATCTTGGCGTACATGATCGGCGACGTCATGGTCGGATCATCGCCTTCGTTGTGACCGAAGCGGCGATAGCAGACCATGTCGATAACCACGTCCTTGCCGAACTTCTGGCGGTACTCGGTCGCGACCTTGGCGGCGAAGACGACGGCTTCCGGGTCGTCGCCGTTCACGTGGAAGATCGGGGCTTCGACCATCAGCGCCATGTCGCTGGGGTACGGCGAGCTGCGCGAGTAGCGCGGGCTGGTGGTGAAGCCGATCTGGTTGTTGACGATGAAGTGGATGGTGCCGCCCGTGCGGTAGCCCTTCAGGCCCGACAGGGTGAAGCACTCGGCCACCACGCCCTGGCCGGCGAAGGCCGCGTCGCCGTGCAGCAGCAGCGGCAGCACGTGGCCGCGGCCGGCGTCGGGCTGTTCGCGCAGGGTGAAGGCCTGCTTGGCGCGGGCCTTGCCGATCACGACCGGGTTGACGATTTCCAGGTGCGACGGGTTGGCGGTCAGCGACAGGTGGACCTTGTTGTCGTCGAACTCACGGTCCGACGAAGCGCCCATGTGGTACTTCACGTCGCCCGAACCCTCGACGTCCGAGGGAACCGACGAGCCGCCTTGGAACTCGTGGAAGATGACGTGGTAGGGCTTGCCCATCACGGCGGCCAGCACGTTCAGGCGGCCGCGGTGCGGCATGCCCAGGACGATGTCCTTCACGCCCAGCGCGCCGCCGCGCTTGATGATCTGCTCCATGGCCGGGACCATGGATTCACCGCCGTCCAGGCCGAAGCGCTTGGTGCCGGGGAAACGCTTGTGCAGGAACTTCTCGAAACCTTCGGTCTCGATCAGCTTCTTCAGGATGGCGACCTTGCCCTCTTTCGAGAACACGATCTCCTTGTCGCGCCCCTCGATGCGCTCCTGCAGCCAGGCCTTCTCGTTCGGATCCGAGATGTGCATGTACTGCACGCCGACGTTGTCGCAGTAGGTGCGGCGGACGATCGACAGGATCTCGCGGATCGAGGCGGTCTCGAGGCCCAGCACGAAGTCGAGGAAGATCGGACGGTCGTAGTCGGCTTCCGAGAAGCCGTAGGTGGCCGGATCCAGTTCCGGGGCCGGCTTCGGCGGCTCCAGGCCTAGTGGGTCGAGGTTGGCGGCCAGGTGGCCACGCATCCGGTAGGCCCGGATCATCATGATGGCGCGCAGGCTGTCCAGCGTGGCGGCGCGGACGGCTTCAGCCGAAGAGCCGGGGGCCTTGCCCTCGACGGCCTTGGCGATCTTGGCTTCGACGGCGGGGGCGACGCTGGCCCACTGGCCGTCCAGGGCCGACAGCCAGTCGGGGCGAACCGACGGCACTTTCTTGGGGGTCCAGGCCGGGTCCTGCGCGGCGCGCTTAACCTGGTCGGCCTGCTCCTGCAGGCTGGCGAAGAAGGCGTTCCACGAGGGATCGACCGATCCAGGGCTCTCCGCCCACTGGGCGTAGAGGTCTTCCACGAACGCCGCATTGGCGCCGTAGAGGAAGCTGGTCTCGGTCAAGACCTGGTTGATGATGCCTGCGTCGTCCGCCATCGTTCTGTGCCTTCGGATCCGGTGCTCTACGGGAGCGCTACCGCACTGCCCGTAAATATAGTCTCTCAATCACCCGAGCGCCCGTCCGCTTGGCGGGGCCCAGGTGATTTTTTCGGATCGTCGACTGGCGGTCGCAAAAAACCTGGGCCCCGCGCGAAGCGGGGTTTCGGTATCTTCTTTTAGCCCTTCAGGACTTCAAGCAGGGTCTCGCCCAGCTTGGCCGGCGAAGGCGAGACGCGGATGCCCGCTTCTTCCATCGCCGCGATCTTGTCCTCGGCGCCGCCCTTGCCGCCCGAAACGATGGCGCCGGCGTGGCCCATGTGACGACCGGGAGGAGCCGTGCGGCCGGCGATGAAGCCGACCATGGGCTTCTTGCGACCACGCTTGGCTTCGTCCTTCAGGAACTGAGCCGCTTCTTCTTCGGCCGAGCCGCCGATTTCACCGATCATGACGATCGACTTGGTGGCTTCGTCGGCCAGGAACAGTTCCAGGACGTCGATGAACTCGGTGCCCTTGACCGGGTCACCGCCGATGCCGACAGCCGTCGTCTGGCCGAGGCCAGCGTTGGTGGTCTGGAACACGGCTTCATAGGTCAGGGTGCCCGAACGCGACACGACGCCGACCGAGCCTTCCGAGAAGATGCCGCCCGGCATGATGCCGATCTTGCACTGATTGGGCGTCAGGACGCCCGGGCAGTTCGGGCCAATCAGGCGCGACTTGCTGCCGGCCAGGGCCTTCTTCACCTTGACCATGTCCAGCACCGGGATGCCTTCGGTGATGCAGATGATCAGCGGGATCTCGGCGTCGATGGCTTCCAGGATCGAGTCGGCCGCGAAGGGCGGCGGGACGTAGATCACCGAGGCGTCGGCGCCGGTGCGGTCCTTGGCTTCGGCGACGGTGTTGAACACCGGCAGGCCGATGTGGGTCTGGCCGCCCTTACCGGGGGTGACGCCGCCGACCATCTTGGTGCCGTAGGCGATGGCCTGCTCGCTGTGGAACGTGCCTTGAGCGCCGGTGATGCCCTGGCAGATGACCTTGGTGTGCGAACCGATCAGAACCGACATTTAGCGGGCGCCCTTCACAGCGGCGACGATCTTCTCGGCGCCGTCAGACAGATCGTTGGCGGCGATGACGTTCAGGCCGCTTTCCGAGATGATTTTCTTGCCGAGTTCGACATTGGTGCCTTCCAGGCGGACGACCAGCGGAACCTGGAGACCGACTTCCTTCACGGCGGCGATGACGCCTTCCGCGATGATGTCGCAGCGCATGATGCCGCCGAAGATGTTGACCAGGATGCCCTTCACGGCCGGATCGGCGGTGATGATCTTGAAGGCCGCGGTGACCTTCTCCTTCGAAGCGCCGCCGCCGACATCCAGGAAGTTGGCCGGCTCGGCGCCGTACAGCTTGATGATGTCCATGGTGGCCATGGCCAGGCCAGCGCCGTTGACCATGCAGCCGATTTCGCCGTCCAGGGCGATGTAGGCCAGGTCGTACTTCGAGGCTTCGATTTCCTTGGGGTCTTCTTCGCTCTCGTCGCGCAGCGCCTTGATGTCCGGGTGGCGGAACAGGCTGTTGCCGTCGAACGACAGCTTGGCGTCCAGAACCTTCAGGTGATCATCCGCCGTCACGATCAGCGGGTTGATCTCCAGCATGGCCATGTCCTTGGCCATGAACGCCGTATACAGCTGGTTCAGCAGCGAGGCGGCTTCCTTGGCCAGACCGCCGGTCAGGCCCAGGGCGTTGGCCAGGGCGCGCGCGTGGGTCGGCCACACGCCGGTCGCCGGGTCGATGGTGAAGGTGTGGATCTTCTCGGGCGTCGAGTGAGCGACGTCTTCGATGTCCATGCCGCCTTCGGTCGAAGCGACCACCGAGACCTTGCTCGAAGCGCGGTCAACCAGCAGCGAGAGGTAGAATTCCTTGGCGATCGCCGCGCCTTCTTCGATGTAGAGGCGGTTGACCTGCTTGCCCTTGGGGCCGGTCTGGTGGGTCACCAGCACGCGGCCGAGCATTTCCTCGGCGTTGGTGCGGACCTCTTCGACCGACTTGACGACGCGGACGCCGCCCTTGGCGTCGGGGCCCAGGCCCTCGAACTTGCCCTTGCCACGGCCACCGGCGTGGATCTGGCTCTTCACGACGAAGACCGACGTGCCCAGCTTTTCGGCGGCGGCGGCGGCTTCATCAGGCGTGAAGGCGGCGAAGCCGCGCGGCACGGGAGCGCCGAACTCGGCGAGTACGGCTTTGGCTTGATGTTCGTGGATGTTCATGAGGGCCCGGTCTCGACGACGGCTTTCTGAAATGTGGCCGGGTTATAGGAGCGCTATTTCGCAGGCGCAACCGCGTGACGACGATAAGGTGAAGGCTTGCGTGCTTATCTTGTCCGAAAGGACAGGGTCGCCACGGGTTTAGGCGGCTCCGGCAAGGGAAACCCTTGACCCGGCGGAACTGTTACCGGTCACACCATTTTTGTCCGTGAACGGCTGTCCACCGGTGTCAGAGCGGCTTTTCCAGATGTCGCCCCGGATGTCAGCGTTGTCTGCCCGGGTCCTTGAAGAAGATCAGGATCAAAGAGAGCACCGCGACGGCGTCCCGATCCTTCGAACCCTTGGGCGGCAGGTAGGCGGTCGGCTGCATGGCGGCCAGGTCCACGCCGCCGACGTCGACGCCGTCGCGGCTGAAGACGTAGCCGATGGTCGCGCCGCCGCCGATCGGCATGCCGCCGACCTGCTCGGTACGCGCCCGGATGCTCAGGCCACCGAAACGCAGCTCGGCCGCGCGCTGGGGCTGCTGCAAGTTCTTCAGCAAGCCACCACCCTTGGAGCTCGCCAAGGCGAACGAGGCGTCCGAGCCCGCGCCGGGACCGGTGAGCGTGCAGAAGAACTGCAGCTTGTCGCGGTCGAAGGTGATCCAGCCCAGGCCAAGACGGCTCTGGCCGCCGCCGCAGGCGATCTCGACGGGACCCAGGCCCGGCCCGTTGACCGTCATCTCGACGCTGGCCTTGCCGCCCTCGAAGATGCCGGTGACCGAGCTCTTGCTGCTCTTGACCGTGGCGTTGCCGTCGTACTCGCCCAACTGGAAGCCGGGGCGGAACAGGCTGGGGCCCTTCTTGCCCGACAGCTTGACCTTCTCGGTTCCGGCGGGCGCGGCGGCCTGCGCGGGCGCGGTCGCGGCCAGGGCGACGGCAAGCGAAAGGGCGATGGCGGCGACGGTCTTCATGGCAAGCTCCCCCGAGCGTCGGCTAGACGACGCGGCGGAGCTTGCCACAGATCGGCGTTATCTCAACCTTTCGGTGAGACCGAGGCCGAGGCCCGCCGCTCCAGCTTGCCCCAGCCGACCCGGCCGCCGCGGATGGCCGTGACCACCGACTTGACCACGACATAGTACATCAACTGGCGATAGCCGAACCGCTGCACGGGCAGGAACGGCAGGTCGGCCCACGGCGCGCGCTTCTCCAGGGCCATCCCCAGAGCGCCGGCCGACAGGTCTACGGCGATGAAGATCGCCCAGTAGGCCAGCCCCAGCAGCATGTCGTCGGGACGCCACTCCACCGGGTGGGCGATGGCGGCGTAGAGACCGCTGACCAGGCTCCAGACCACCGCCAGGTCGACCAGCGGCGCGGCCACGGCCAGGATGATCTGGAACAGCCAGATCTGCGGCAGGGCCACGAAGCCCAGCACCGGCGTCTTGCTGTTGAACATCGCCCTGCGGTGCTTCCACACGCACTGCAGCGTGCCGAACGACCAGCGGAAGCGCTGCTTGAGCAGGCCGCCCACGGTGTCGGGCGCCTCGGTATAGGCGCGGGCCTCGGGATCGAAGGCGACCTTCCAGCCGGCGCGCTGGCAGGCGATGGTCAGGTCCTGGTCCTCGGCCAGGGTGTCGGCCGGATAGCCGCCCAGGTCGTCCAGCACGCTCTTGCGCCAGGCCCCGACGGCGCCCGGCACCACAGTCACCGCGCCCAGGGCCGACAGTGCCCGGCGCTCCAGGTTCTGGGCCGTGACGTACTCAAGAGCCTGCCAGCGGGTGACGATGTTCAGGCGGTTGCCGACGATGGCGTTGCCGGCCACGGCGCCGACGTCCGGATCCTGGAACCAGCGCGCCAGGCGGCCGATGGTCGAGGGCGGGAACAGGGTGTCGGCGTCCAGGGCCACAACGAACTCGCCCTTCGCCACGGCCAGGCCGCGATTGACCGCCCGCGCCTTGCCGCCGTTCTCGAAGCTCAGCAGTGTGACGCGCGGATCACCCGCGAAGTGGTCGCGAACCTCGTCGGCCGTGCGGTCCTTGGAACCGTCGTCCAGGACCAGCACCTCCAGGTTCTTCCAGTCGCTTTCCAGGATCCGCGCGATCGAGGCGGCGATCACCTTCTCCTCGTTGAAGCAGGGGATCAGCACCGAAACCAGCGGACCGTTCTCGCTGTCCAGGTCGGCCGGCTCCTCGTGGGTCCAGAAGCGGTGAACCAGGGCCAGGCTGGCCAGGAACACCAAGCGCGCCACGCCCAGGAAGATCGCCGACAGGAACAGGAAGGTCATCGCCGCCTGCGTCCAGCGGAAGAAGTCGAAGCCCAGCCGGTCGATGGCCAGGTCGACGGCGGTGCGCGACGTCGGCGGCATCACCTGCTGCGGGCTCATGCCGGCCAACTCGCCGACCGTGACCAGGCGATAGCCACGCGCGCGGATCTGGTCGATAAGCTCGGGCAGGGCCGCCACGGTGCGGCTGCGATCGCCGCCGGCGTCGTGCAGAAGCACCACCTGGCCGGGGTTGTTCCCGGGGTTGTCCAGGCGATCCAGGACCCGGTCGATGATCTGCTGCTTGGTCGGCTTCTGCCAGTCGTCGGGATCGATGCGCAGGCCCACGGTCATGTAGCCCAGGGTCTGGGCGATCACGAGCGGCGCCACCTCGTGCGGGGTCGACGGCTCGGCGTCGCCGAAGAACGGCGGGCGGAACAGGCGCATCGAGCGGCCGGTGATCACTTCGAACAGGCGCTGGGTGGCGTTCAGCTCGACCTGCACCTGCGGCAGCGGCGTCTCGGCGATGTTGGGGTGAGTCCAGCTGTGGCCGCCGACATCGTGGCCCTCGTCGACCTCACGCTGCACCAGGTCGGGGCGGCGCTGCATGTTCTGGCCGATGACGAAGAAGGTGGCCGAGGCTTTCTTGGCTTTCAGGATGTCCAGGATCTTGGGCGTCCAGCGGCCGTCGGGACCGTCGTCGAAGGTCAGGGCCACCAGGCCCTTCTTCTGGCCATAGCGCTCGATCACGTAGCTGGAGGGGATGACGTCATAGGTCTGGCCCGAGACCAGGCCGGTGTCGGGATCGAACTCCAGCGAGCGCTTGCCGGGCGTGGGCAGCTGCGCGATCCGCAGCACCTCGCCGCCGCCGTCGAAGTCGACGCCCTGGCCATTGGCCAGCGTGGTCAGCCCGGCCGCCGAGACCTGGCCATAGGGCTTGCCCAGCACCGACCAGACGCCCGGATCCTCCATGCCCATCCGCCACAGGCCATAGCCGCGCGGCTTCCAGGGGTCGGAGACCTTGACCTCGTTGAACAGGGTGACCGCATCCATGAACCAGACGACGTGGTCGTCGCCGTTGTCGTCCGTGTATTGGTAGGTCGGGTTCAGGGCGTCGTCGTCCATGCGGATGGTCGCCCCGGCGTCCTGGGCGTTGCGCATGGCCTCGTGGAAGGTGGTCGGCGCGCCCGAGGCGCGGCTGCCGTCCTTGTTCAGCGTCCAGTCGTAGCCATAGGCGCCCAGGGCCAGCACCGTGCGGCTGGGGTCCAGGTGCGCGAAGCGCTTTTCCAGCTCGCTCTCGTACCAGTCCTGGCCGGCGTTCGGCCCCGGATCGCCCAAGGCGTAGTGCTGGTCATAGGCCATCAGCACCAGGGTGTCGGACGAGGCTTGCAGGCGCTTGAGCGGCCAGCCCTCCTCGTCGAACGGGGCGGTGACCCAGACCTCGCGGCCGGCGTCCTTCAGGGCCGCGCGGGCCTCGTCCAGGAACTTCGGGTACGCGTTGAGCCCCTTGGCCGACAGCGCTTCGAAGTCGAAGACATAACCGCCATAGCCGCGCTGGGCGGCCAGGGTGACGAGGTTGCTGATCAGCTTGCCGCGCGCCAGCGGATTGGCCAGCAGGGCGTCGGCCATCGGGCCGTCGAAGGCGGCGTTGGCCGAGTTGTGAACCAGCGGCAGCACGGCCGGCTTGTTGGCGGCGGCGGCGATGCGGGCGGTCCCTTCGGCGTCGTCGGTGACGTCGATGTCGCCCTTGGCGCCCCGGATCGCCACCCACTGCGGCGAGACCACGTCCAGCTTGTCGATGTTGCGGCGCAGGGACTCGCGGCTGTCCTCGTCCCACGAGACGTAGAAGCCGACCGACAGCGGCCGCGCCGCGGCGTCGTTGGCGGCCCCGCCCTTGGGCCGCGGCACCCGCCGCCAGGTCTTGGCCGAAGGCTTGAGCTTGTGCGCCGTCTCCTGGTGCAGGGACGTCAGGATATGCGGATCCTTCAGCGGCGCGTCGGGCAGGCGCGGCGCGAAGGCCAGGGTGGCGACGAAGCCGGCCACCACCGCGGCGATGGCCGAGGCGACGATCCCGAGGACCAGCTTGGCCCGCCGCTCACGCTTGCCCGTGGGATCGTGAAAGATGTGGCGGTCGTCTGGGGTCATCGCTTAGCGCTCGCGTTATGCGCGCCCTTTGATACCCGAAATTGACCGAACCGTGGCCGTTGTATCCCTGCGACCTTCCGTCGCCGGTTAGTCCACCCAATCCCGGTTGAGACGACGCGAGGCCAGGATCAGCAGGGCCGCCGCGCCGATGTAGAAGGCCAGGCCCCAATAGATGGCGTAGCGCATCGACTCCGCGCCGTAGACGGGGGCCAGCTTGTCGGAGACGAAGCCGAAGAACCAATAGCCGACGGCGATGCCCAGCAGGTTGTTGATCAGCAGGAACAAGGCCGAAGTGGTGCTGCGCATGGCGGCCGGGGCCAGGTGCTGCACGGCGGTGACCACCGGACCCAGCCAGGCCAGGTTCAGGCCCGTCGGGATCAGGAACAGCACGAAGGCCAACGGCAGGGCCTTGGCGTTCATGGCCGCGAAGAAGCACGGCAGGGCGATCAGGAAGCAGATGGCCGGGGCCAGGGCGTAGGCGCCCTTGGACTTGCCGCCGAACCGGTCGCCCAGCCAGCCGCCCAGCCAGATGCCGGCCACGCCGCCGAAGAAGGCGATGGCGCTGTAGTAGATCGAGGTCTCGACCAGGGTCAGGTGCAGGCTGCGGATGAAGAACGACGGCAGCCAGAACGCCACGCCATAGCCGCAGACCGACGAGCACGCCGCGCCGAACGCCAGCAGCCAGAACGACGGCTTGGGCAGCACGGTCTTCAGCACGGCCCCGAAAGCCGGAGGCTTTGCAGCGTCGGAAGAAACGACATCGAAGCCGCCGCGTGGCGGGTCCTTCACGACCAGCTTAAACAGCGGGGCCAGTAGCACGCCGGCCAGGCCCACGGCGATGAAAGCCATGCGCCAGTCGATATAGGCCGCGATCAGCCCGCCGAAGAGCACGCCCAGGGCCGAGCCCAGAGGGATGCCGAACGAATAGGCCGCCAGCGCCCGGGCGCGCTGGTTCTTGGGGAAGTAGTCCGAGATCAGCGAATAGGCGGGCGGCACGCCGCCGGCCTCGCCGACGCCCACGCCCATCCGGAACAGGAACAGCGACCAGAACCCGCCGGCGAAACCGCAGGCCATGGTGAAGCCGCTCCACACGGTCAGGGCGGCGGTCATGATCCAGGTGCGGCTGAAGCGGTCGGCCAGCCAGGCGATCGGCACGCCTAGGGTCGTGTACAGCGCCGCGAACGCCAGCCCGCCCATCAGGCCCAACTGGGTGTCGGTCAGATGCAGCTCGTTCTTGATCGGCTCCTTGAGGATGCCGAGGATCTGCCGGTCCAGGAAATTGAAGGTGTAGGCCAGGATCAGCATGGCCAGGACCACGTAGCGATAGCTTGCCGGCCTCTCCGCCGTCTGGTTCGCGTTGTCGCTCATGTCCTGCCCCCGTTACGCTACAGCTACATAAAGAAAGGGCGGGGCCTGTTGCAGCAAGCCCCGCCCTAGCTATTCGCCTAGATAATTTAGAACGCCACCTCGACCGAGGCGGCCACCGTGCGCGGCGGGCCGTAGAAGCCGATCACCGAGTTGTTGTAGGTGGCCCCGGCGAAGTTGTAGCCGCCGGTGCGGTACTTCTCGTTCGTCAGGTTCTTGCCGGTCAGGGCCAGCTTGTAGTTGCCGCCCGGGGCGGTCCAGATCGCCGTCAGGTCCACCAGGGTGAAGGCCTTCTGGTCCAGGGCCGGCAGCGGCTGCTCGAACTGCTGGTAGCTGTCGCGGTAGCTGACCATCGGGGTGATGGCCAGGCTGCCGCCGGCCACGTCGCCGCGCCAGGTCAGGCTGACATTGCCCGTCCATTCCGGGGTGTTCTGGAAGCCATACAGGTCGGCGACGTTGATCACCTGGCCGGTGGCCAGGGTCGTCGACGGGTTCAGCGGGTTGGGCGCGCCGGCCGGCACGAAGCGGCTGAAGGTGTCGTACTTGGCGTGGATGTAGCCCAGGGCGACATTGGCCGAGAGGCTCTGGCTCAGGCGGGCATTGGCCTCGAACTCGGCGCCGTACAGGGTGGACGAGCCGGCGTTGTCGACCGAGCTGGCGATACCCGAGGGCACCACGACCTGGGTCGTGACCTGCTGGTCGGTGTACTTGGACAGGAAGATCGCCGACGAGAACGACACCTTGCGGTCCAGGGCGAAGCCCTTCAGGCCGGCTTCATAGGTCTTCACGACTTCCGGCTTGTAGCCGTTGGTGGTCTGCGGGGTGATGAAGGCGTCACCGCGCATGTCCCAGCCGCCCGACTTGTAGCCCTTCGAGAACGAGGCATAGGTCGTCAGGTCGTCGTTCAGCTCGTACGAGGCCGAGATGCGCGGGGTGAACTGCGAGAAGGTCTTGTGGGCGTCGTAGTTGGTGCGCACCTGCAGGATCGGACGGTTGACGCCGCCCTGATACGGCGACGGCGTGGCGCCCAGATAGAAGAAGCGGAAGACGTTGGCGCGCTTGGCGTCGCGCGTGGCGCGGGCGCCCAGCGAGACCTTGAAGCGGTCGGTCAGGTTGGCGCTGAAGTCGAAGAACGCCGCGAAGCTCTGGGTGTTGACCTTGCCGCCGTCGGCGATCGAGACGCCCAGATTGCCGGCGATGGTGTCGAACTCGCCCGAGGCCTGGCTGTTCATGTAGTACAGGCCAAAGACGCCCTGGACGTTGTCGTCCGCATAGACCGCCTGCAGTTCCTGCGAGAACGAGCTGTCGTCATAGGTGGCCGGCACGTCCAGCGTCGGCAGCGGCGTGCCGTCGAAGTCGATCAGGGTCTGGGTGTGACCCTTGCGGCTGGCGGTGATCGACTTCAGCGTGATCGCGTCGGTGACGTTGTACTCACCGGTCAGCGACAGGCCCTTGGTGGTGACGTGGTTCTTGTCACCGAGGCCGGCTTGCGTGTCGTAGATGTCCTGGATCGGATAGTTGCCGGCCGTCGGCAGGGTCTCTCGGTGGCCGTGGCGCGGGTTCGAGTCGTCGGTGACGTGGTCGTAGGCCAGGCGGAAGAACAGGTCCTGGGTCGGCTTCCACTCGGCGCTCAGGCGATAGGCCTGGACATCCTTGTCGTAGTGCTCGGCGCCGGTGGTCAGGTTCTTGCCGTAGCCGTCGCGCTTGTAGAGGGCGTACGAACCGCCCACGGACAAGCCGCCGCCGACCGGGGTCTGGCCCGAGACCAGCAGGTCGGTCTGGTTATAGCTGCCATAGGTGCCGCGGACCTTGGCCATGGCCTCGTCGCCCAGCTTCTTGGTCACGTACTTGATGGCGCCGCCGATGGTGTTGCGGCCGTACAGCGTGCCCTGCGGGCCGCGCAGCACTTCGATGCGCTCGATGTCGAAGATGTCCAGCACCGCGCCTTGCGGGCGGTAGATGTAGACGTCGTCGACATACAGGCCGACGCCGGGCTCGTAGCCCCACAGCGGATCCTGCTGGCCCACGCCGCGGATGTAGCTGATCAGGGTCGAGTTCGAGCCACGGGCGGTCTGCACCGTGATGTTCGGGGTGGTCTGGGACAGGACGGTGATGTCCGTGCCGCCCGAGCGCTCCAGCTTCTCGGCCGAGAAGGCCGAGACGGCGACCGGGACGTCCTTGAGGCTTTCCTCGCGACGACGGGCGGTGACGACCACCTCCTCGACCGAGGCCGAATTGTCGGCGACCGGAGCTTCTTGAGCCGCCGCGACGCCCGCGATCGTGCTCCACGCCGCGCCAGCCAGCAGCGCAGCCTTCCACATCGAAGTCATGGGTTTCCCCTCCCTTACGTTCCGCCCTTCCCGAACCGGATCCGTCTTGTGCGGACGCGTGCGCGGGACCCTCGCCAATTCATCGAACAGCGAATTGCAAGCACCATCACCCGAACCGACGGCAAGCGCCAGCTATTTTTCATCAAGTGATGAAAAAGGGTCGGGGACGGATGGTCTGGGTTTGGGACTAGGCCTTTTGGGCCTTGGCGATCACGGCTTCGAAGCCGGCCGCGCAGTACGAGAACAGCCGCTGGCGGACCGCTTCCAGGTCACTGGAATGGCACTCGCCTTCCGACAGGCTGTCGATCCGTCCGGTCTCGGACAAGGACAGCATCATCGATCCGGTCAGGAACTGATAGCACCAGTAGAGGTCGCGGTACTCGGCGTGGGGACGCAAGCCCTTCAGGGTCTCGACCAACTGGTGGACCACCGGATCGAAGAACCGGGCCATGGTCTCGCCGCCCCAGGCCGGCGTGTTGTTCACCTGGGCGACCAGGGCGAAATAGCTCTTCCAGCCCGCGCCGCCGTCCTGGCTGATGCGCAGCAGCGGATCGATGAAGGCCTCGATCACGCCCTCGACGGTCATGGTGGCCGCGTCGTGGGCTTCCACATAGGCGTTCATCGACGCCTCGCGGGCCTGGTTCAGGATCTCGGCCCGGCGCAGGAACACCGCGTCAAACAGCTCGCGCTTGGCCCCGAAGTAGTAGTGGATCAGGGCGGTGTCGACGCCGGCCTCGGCCGCCACCTGTCGGGTGGTGACTCCGTGGAAGCCGTGGCGCGCGAACAGGCCCTCGGCCGCGTCGAGGATGGTTTCCTTCAGGTCCAGGCCCTTGGCCTTGGACGGTCGGCCCCGCCCGCCGGCGCGGGCGCCGGCCTTGGATGAGGGCTTGGCTGCGGTCATGAAGTGGGGTCCGCCCTGAATTGCGCTCCGTCCTCGGATAGGCGCAACGCGGCCGCGCTGGCAAGACCGGCGTTCTATCAGCCCAGAAAGACCGACCACATCAGGCGGCCCGGGATGAAGGTGAAGAGGCCCGCCAGCAACAGTCCGCCGACGAACATGGCGGTCATGGCGCGGCGGTGAGCCGAGACCTTGCCGCGCCGGATGGCGTAGACCGCGCCGGGCAGCGCCACGATCGTCCAGCCTGACAAGAGGTGGATGAAGCTGAAGTGGCCGTGGTTCATGCCGCGGATGAACAGCGAGCTGACCGCCGTGATCCCCATGGCGATCACCCAGGTCCAGCCCAGGATCTTGTGCAGCCCCGTGCCCTTCACCCGCATCATCAGCACGATGCCGATGGCCAGGGCCGTCAGGGCGGCGGTCAGGTGAACCTGGATGACCGTCGGGGCTGCGACGATGAGGGATACGTTCGGCGCATGCGGCTTCAGCGAAACCACGGCGGCGATGGCGACAGCCGCGCCCACGCCCATCGCTGCTTGCGAAATTGACTTGCCGTACGCCGCCATCTGCCTTCACTCCGGATCGTGGCGGGGCCGAAGCGCCTCGCCGTTGGGAACCTGAGTGGAGTGGGCGGGTCCGTGTCTCAATCGACGTTGCGCCAGTCGCCGGCTTCGTTTCGCCAATGGCTGGCCGGCGCCGTTCACGCTTCGCGAACGGCGATCACCGCCAAGGAAAGCCTGCGCGGTTTCGGGGTGTCAGCGGCGGCGGGCGTGTTCCTGGCGCTGCTGGGCGCGTTCGGCACTGACGAGGTCCCGTTCGGGATCCGGGTGACCTACTGGTCCGGCCTGTGCTTTTCCGGCGCGATCGTCGGCACCACGGTCAGCCACCTGATCGGCGGTGGCGGCCGGGCGGATGAGAAGCCCTGGCTCTACGCGACGCTGACCGTGATCGGCGTCACCCTGCCCTTCACCCTGGTGGTCTGGCTGGTCAGCGACCTGACCTTCTACGGCCAGCTGAAGGCGGGCGGTTTCCTGAACTACCTGCTGCCGGTGTTCATCGTCACGGTGGCGATGACGGGCCTGAACTTCCTGGTCCAGCGCACACCGCCCGAGACCCACGCCGCGCCCGCCGGCGCGCCGCCGGCCCGGTTCCTGGACCGCCTGCCGCCCAAGCTGCGCGGCGGCGAGCTGTGGGCCGTCGAGGCCCAGGACCACTATCTGCGCCTGCACACCTCGCGCGGCCAGGACCTGATCCTGATGCGGCTGTCGGATGCCGTGGCCGAACTGGAGGGCATCGAAGGCGCCCAGACCCACCGCTCATGGTGGGTGGCCAAGGCCGCCGTCGAGGACGCCCAGCGCGGCGACGGCCGGGCGACCCTGCAGCTGAAGGGCGGCGCCCTTGCCCCCGTCAGCCGCGCCTATTCGAAAGCCCTGCGCGAAGCGGGCTGGTACTAGGCGGCTCGCGCACCCGGACGGCTGCGGCCCATGCTCTGCTGACCAACACTGAACTGGCCCATCAACTGGGTCAGGTTGTCGGCCTCGCGCGAGAGGGCGTGGCTGGCGGCGGTGCTTTCCTCGACCATGGCGGCGTTCTGCTGGGTGGCCTGGTCCATCTGGCTGACGGCGCTGTTGACCTGTTCCAGGCCGGTGGCCTGCTCCTGGGCCGAGGCGGCGATCTCGGCGACCACGCCGTTGATCTGGGCCACCTGGGCGACGATCCGTTGCAGGGCCTCGCCGGTCTTGCCGACCAGCTGGACGCCGGCGTCGACCTGTTCGGTCGAGGCGTTGATCAGCGCCTTGATCTCCTTGGCCGCATCGGCCGAGCGCTGGGCCAGGGCCCGCACTTCCTGGGCGACGACCGCGAAGCCGCGACCGGCTTCGCCCGCGCGCGCGGCTTCGACGCCGGCGTTCAGCGCCAGCAGGTTGGTCTGGAAGGCGATCTCGTCGATCACCCCGATGATGTTGCCGATCTGGGCCGAGGACTTCTCGATCTCGCCCATGGCGTCGACGGCGTCGGACACGACCTGACCGCCGGTCTCGGCGTCGGACTTGGCGGCCCCGACCACGCGGCGGGCCTCCTTGGCGCCCTCGGCCGTGCGCTTGACGGTCGAGGTGATCTCTTCCAGCGCCGCGGCGGTCTCTTCCAGGCTGGCGGCCTGCTGCTCGGTGCGGCGGGCCATGTCGTCCGAAGCGTTGGTGATCTCGCGGCTGCCGGCGCGGATGCCGTCGGCATTGCCGACGATCACCGTCATGGCGTCCTGCAGCTTGCCCGCCGCGCCGTTGAAGTCGGCGCGCAGCTTCTCGTATTCGACCGGCAGGGCGTCGTTGACACGATAGGTCAGGTCGCCCTTGGCCAGGTGCGACAGGCCGACCCCGAACGACTCGACGACCAGCTGCTGCTGCTCGGCGATGGCCTTGGCGGCTGCGGCCTGGCGCTCGGCTTCCGAGCGTTCCTTGGCGGCCGCGATCTCGGCGTCGGCGCGCAGCTTGGCGATGGCGTTCTCCTTGAACACCTGGACCGCCCCGGCCATCTGGCCCAGCTCGTCCTTCTGGCCCACGGCCGGCACCACGATCCCGTGGTCGCCGTCGGCCAGGCGGCGCATGGCGGCGGTCATGGCTTGCAGCGGATTGCTGACCTTGCCGATCACGACATGGGTGGCGAAGGCCATCAGGCCCGCCGCGACCAGGGCGATGACGGCCATGATGCCGGTGGCGATATTGCCCGCCGTCTTGGCGGCCGCGCCATCGTCATGGGCGACGCGAGTCTGCAGATCGACCAAGGCGCCGACATTGGCAGTCACTGGATCGATGGCGGGATAGAGCTTGCCATCGACGAAGGCCTGGAGGCCGGCAGTGTCGCCCGACTTCAGCAGGCCTTGCAGGGTCTCGACCGTGCTGTCGGCGGCCGGCAGGGCGGCGGTGACCTTGTCGGCCAGCGCCTTTTCCTCGTCGGTCATCTGGGTGGCGGCGTAGGCCTGCCAGTTCTGGCTGATCGTCGACTTGGCGGCGGCGACGTTCTCGGCGGCCTTGGCCATCGACAGCTCGCCCGACCGCGCCTTGTGGGCGCTGTCGACGATGTTGACCGCGTACATGTCGCTGACGGCCTTGAGCTGCTGCATCGGCTCGACGCGGTCGGTGATCACCGACTGCATGCGCTGGTTGGCGACGCCGTTGGCGACGAAGCCCGAAAGGCCCATCGCCGCCATGCCCACGCCCAGCGCGGCCAGGCAGCCCAGCAGTCTCGTCTTGATGGTCCAGGTCATCGCAGGTCCCCGCTTTGACGCGAAGAAAGCCTCCGATCGTTAACCAAAACCTTCGCCGCAACCGGGCGTAGGCTGCGCGTTTTGGGCGTGTTTCGCCGGCGCCTGAAGTTTGAGCAGGGTTAAGGAATGAACCGGCCGCGACCGTGGCCGACCGGGTGATGAATTGTCGACCAGTCGCCACTGGCGGGGAAAATATCACCGCCTAACGGCGATATCTCCCCACCATGCGGCAGAACGTCGCGGCTTAGCCAAAGTGGATGTCGACGCTGGCCGAGCCGGTTCCGACCGTCAGGCTCGTCACGGCCACCAGCCGGATCAGGCCGTCGCCGGCATTGACCCCGACCGTGCCGTCCTGGTGATAGATGTAGGTGTCGCCATTGTACTCGAACACCGACGTGGCGTTGACCGGCGTCAGGGTCGAGGCATTGATCAGCGCCTGCTCCAGGGTCGTGGCCGAACCGACGCTGACACCCGTGACCACCGCAGGGATCGCGACACCCAGGTCGATATGGTCCACGCCCTTGGCGAAGTCGGTGATGGTGGCGTAGGTCGTCACCTTGCCGTTCTCGACGCCCAGGTTCGAGAAGCCCGGCGACGCGAAGCCGTCCTGATAGATCTTGAAGGTGTCCGAGCCAGCGCCGAGGGTATAGGTCGACGTCGACTGACCGCGCAGATAGGCGGCCACGCTGTCGTTGAAGCCCGACAGCACGACGGTGGTCACCGAGCCCGAGTTGCCGGCGTGGCCGATCTCGGTGATGTCGATCCCGGCCGAGGCCGAAGCGTCCAGATTGGTCGTCTGGCTCATGGCGCCGACGACGTGGCTGTTGAAGCCGGCGGTCAGGCGGCCGGTCCCGGTGACGACGATCGGGCTGGAGCCCCCTTCAGCGGTCAGCGAGGTGATGGTCCCCAGCACGCTGTCGCTCTGCACATGCAGGGTCAGGGCGCGGTCATTGCCCGTGACGTACAGGTTGGTCGGGTTGGCGTTACTGCTGGTGACGCCGCTCAGGTAGGCGTGCACGCCGTCGGCGCCGTCTCGGACCGAGGACGGGCCCGTGAACACCAGCCGCGCATAGTAGTTGGCGTTCAGCGTACCGCCGCTGACCCCGTCCAGCTTCAACGCCACGCCTTCGGCGATGTCGTCGATCTTCGTCGAGATCGCCGAGCGCAGGGTGATGTCCTGCAGACCGGTATAGCCATTGACGTTGAAGGGCACGATCGTGGTGACGCCGGTGGACGGCAGCGTGAACGACAGCTTGAAGTTCTCGAGCACCAGATGCTCGACATTGGTGATCTTGGCCTTGTCGAAGGCCTCGGCGTCGGCGCCCACCACCAGGGTGTCGTCGCCCGCGCCGCCATCGACGATCGCGCCGTTGATCATCTTGGTCACGGTGATCCGGTCGTTGCCGGCGCCGCCGCTGATCTTGCCGTTCGGCGCGCCGCCCAGGACCTCGACCGCCGCGTTCAGCTGGCCGACCGAGATGGTGTCATTGCCGTCGCCGCCGTCGATATAGCCGCCGACCGTTCCGGAGAAGGTCACGGTGTCATGGCCGCCGGCGGTGGCGACCGAGACGTTGCCGTCGGTCCCCGTGACCGTGTCGTTATTGGCCGTCGACTGCAGGGCCGGCGTGGCCGAGTCCGGGGCGACGACCTGGTTGGCCCCCGCCGTGATCGTCGCGCCGGCGGCATAGGTCGGCTGCTGACCGTACGTGCCCAGGAGGTCGGTGAAGAACACCGCCTGGCCATCATTGGCCAGGTCGGCCAGGAAGGCGTCATTGGCCTTGGCGTAGGCGCCGAGGTCGGCCTTGGCCGCCTCGCTCAGCAGCCAGCCGACCATGGCCGCCTTGGTCCCCTGCCCGTTCAGACCGTCGCGGCCATAGGCGGCGAAGTAGTCGGCGCGGCTGTAGGTGCCGCCCTGGCCGTTGGGCACCTGGCCATTGAGGATGTCGGAGATCCGGCCGTCCGGCGGCGCGAAGCCGAAGATCTCGGTATAGGCCTTGGTGGTCGCCGCGGTCAGGTCCAGCGCGCCATAGGCGGTCGTGAACTTGGTCGCGCCCTCGCCCGTCTTGCCCAGGTTGACCGCGAAGTTGATGTAGCGGTTCTCGGCCGTGAACGCGGTGTAGTAGGCCGAGTTGAGGTTGTTGGCGTTGCCGCCGGTCGGCGAGACCAGATAGTCGAGGCCGGCCATCACGGGCGTCGCGCCGGTGAAGAAGGCGTAGGCCAGGTTCGCGACCGAGGTCGATGCGATCACCATCTTGCCGATCTCAGCGCGCGCCTGGGTCAGGGTGATCGTCGAGGCGTCGACCTGCGAGGCCAGGGTCTGAAGCTTGGCCACATCCGCCGTCGAGATACTCGAGAACTTGATCCGTGCGACGTCGCTATAGGCGGTTTCCAAAACTTGAAGCGTGGCCATCACTCAACCTCCGGCAATGTTCGACGGCATGGGTATTGGATTTGCTGTACACACGCAAGCGTAGCCGCGGAAAAAATAAAACCCGGCCGCGAAAACGGCCGGGTTTCATCAACGCCCGAAGGAGGTCGTGGTTCGGGTCTAGGCCTTCCAGCCGCCGCCCAGGGCCTTGTAGATCGCCACGACGTCGGTATTCACCCCGGTCTCGGCGACGCTGAGGGCGTCCTCCGCGGCCAGCAGGGTCCGCTCGGCGTCCAGCAGCACCAGGAAGTCGATGCCGCCTTCCTTGTACTGGATCCGGGCCAGCTCGGCCGCGCGGCGCGAGGCGGCCGCCTGGTCGGTCAGGCTCTTCAGCTGGGCCTGCTGCTGGCTGTAGGAGACGAGCGCGTTCTCCAGGTCCTCCAGCGCGCGCAGCACCGTCTGGTCGTAGTTGGCCAGGGCCGCCTCGTCGCGGAACTTGGCCGCCCGCAGGCGAGCATGGGCGCTGCCCAGGTCGAGCGCCGGCCAGCTGACGCTGGGGGCCACCGACCAGGCCTGGCTGGCGCTGTTGCCAAAGCCCGGCGAGGTCCCCGACAGGAAGCCGACGAAGCCGGTCACCGACACGCGCGGGAAGAGGTCGGCCGTGGCCACCCCCACCCGAGCGGTCGAGGCCGCCAGGCGACGCTCGGCCGCTTGCACGTCCGGACGACGACGCAGCAGGTCGCCGGCCTGGCCGATCGGCAGGGCCGCGACCAGCGGACGGGTGTCCTCCGCCTGCGGAACCAGCAAGGCGTCCAGCGCGCCGGGGCGCTGGCCGGTCAGCACGGCCAGGCGATGGTTGGCGCGCTTCTCGGCCGTGATCAGGCCCGGGATCGCCGCCTCGGTAGCGTTCAGGCGAGCCTGAGCGCTGGCGACGTCGATCGGGCTGCCGGCCCCGGCGTCGAACCGCACCTTGGTCAGACGGACGGTCTCGCGCTGGGTCTGAAGGTTACGGTTGGCCACCTTCAGACGGGCCTGGGCGCCGCGCAGTTCGAGATAGTTGCGGGCCACCTCGGCCGCGACCGTGACCTGGGCGTCGCGCAGCTCGGCCTGGGCCGCGCCGGCTTCAGCGCCAGCCGCCTCGACGCCGCGACGGACGCGGCCGAAGAGGTCGATCTCCCAGCCGGCGTCGAAGCCGGCCTGGTAGCTCTGGTTCTCGACGCGGTCGGTCGTGAAGCCCGGCTGCTGCTGCTTGCTCTTGGTATAGGTCCCGTCGGCCGTGACGTGGGGCAGCAGGTCCAGCTTCTGTTCGGTGAACAGGGCCCGGGCCTCGCCGACGCGGGCGACGGCGATCTTCAGGTCGAGGTTGGCGCCCAGGGCCTGGCCGACCAGCTGGTCCAGCACCGGGTCGCCAAAGGCCTTCCACCAGTCGGCTTCCGGATTGGCGGCGGTGAAGACGGCCGGGTCGGCGTTCTGGAAGGCCGCCGGCGGGGTCGCCGGCGCCTTGTAGTTCGGCCCCACCGCGCAGGCGGCGGCCGTCAGGGAGACGCCGGCGATCAGCGCGGCGCGCAGGGTGAGTTTAACGAAGGACATCAGTGCGCCTCCACGGGCGAGGTCAGGGCCGCCTTCTTCGCGGCCTTGCGGGCCGTGGAGCGACGGATGACGTAGTAGAAGACAGGCGTCAGGATCAGACCGAACAGGGTCACGCCCAGCATCCCCGAGAACACCGCCACGCCCATGGCGCGGCGCATCTCGGCCCCGGCCCCGTGCGACACCACCAGGGGGTAGACCCCCATGATGAAGGCGATCGAGGTCATCAGGATCGGACGCAGGCGCAGGCGGCAGGCCTCCAGGACCGCCTGGAGCGGGCTGTCGCCGTGCTCCTCGCGTTCCTTGGCGAACTCCACGATCAGGATGGCGTTCTTACACGCCAGCCCCACCAGCACGATCAGGCCGATCTGGGTGAAGATGTTGTTGTCGCCCTTGCTGATCCACACGCCGGCCAGGGCCGACAGCAGGGTCATCGGAACGATCAGGATCACGACCAGCGGCAGGCTCCAGCTTTCGTACTGGGCGACCAGCACCAGGAAGGCCAGCAGCACGCACAGCGGGAAGATGAAGATCGCCGTGTTGCCCGCCAGGATCTGCTGGTAGGTCAGCTCGGTCCACTCCGAGCCCATGCCGTTGGGCAGCTCGGACTTGATGATGTCCTCCAGGGCCTTCTGGGCCTGGCCGGTCGAGTAGCCGGGCGCCGGGCCGCCGTTGATCTCGGCGGTCAGGTAGCCGTTGTAGTGGCTCTCGCGGTCGGGACCGGTCGTTTCCTTGAAGGAGACGAAGGCGCCCAGCGGGATCATCTGGCCTTGGCCGTTGCGGGTCTGCAGGCGCAGCATCTGCTCGGGTTGCAGGCGGAAGCTCTGATCGGCCTGGACGTTGACCTGGTAGGTGTGGCCGAAGCGGTTGAAGTCGTTGACGTACAGCGAGCCCAGATAGATCTGCATCGTCTCGAACAGGTCGGTCAGGGACACGCCCTGAGCCCGGGCCTTTTCACGATCGATGTCGGCCTGCACCTTGGGCACGCTGACCTGGTAGCTGGAGAAGATCCCCGCCAGGGCCGGGTCCTTCTGGGCCTTGGCGATGATGTTCTGGGTGGCGTTGTACAGCTCCTGCGAGCCCAGGCCCGCCTTGTCGACGATCTGCATCCGGAAGCCGCCGATGGTGCCCAGGCCCTGTACGGACGGCGGCGGGAACACCGCGATCTGGGCGTCGGGAATACCGGCGAACTTCTGGTTCAGCTCACCCACGATGGCGTTGGCCGAGAGCTCGTGGCTGCGACGGTTCTTGAAGTCGTCCAGCGGGAAGAACACCGCGCCGGAGTTGGGGCTGTTGATGAAGCCGTTGGCCGACAGACCGGGGAAGGCCACCGAGTGCTTGATGCCCGGGGTCTTCATGGCGATGTCACCCATCTGGCGGATGACCGCCTCCGTACGATCCAGCGAGGCCGCGTCGGGCAGCTGGACCACGGCCACGACATAAGCCTTGTCCTGCTGAGGCACGAAACCGCCGGGGGTCTTGGAGAAGGCGAAGATCGTCAGGATCAGCAGACCGCCGTACAGGGCCAGGGCGGCCGAGGAGCGGCCCAGGGTCTTGGCGACGCCGGCGACATAGCCGTTCGAAGCCTTGGCGAAGAAGCGGTTGAACGGGTTGAACAGCCAGCTCAGCGAGGCGTCGATCAGCTTCTGGAAGCGGTCCTTGGGCGCGTCATGCGACTTCAGGAGCACCGCGGCCAGGGCCGGCGACAGGGTCAGGGAGTTGATGGCCGAGATCACCGTCGAGATGGCGATGGTCAGGGCGAACTGACGATAGAACTGGCCCGACAGGCCGCTGATGAAGGCGGTCGGGATGAACACCGCGCACAGCACCAGGGCCGTGGAGATGATCGGACCCGTGACCTCGGTCATGGCCTTGCGCGTCGCCGCGGCGGGCTCGAGACCGTCGGTGATGTTGCGCTCGACGTTCTCGACCACGACGATGGCGTCGTCGACGACGATGCCGATGGCCAGGACGAGGCCGAACAGCGTCAGGGCGTTGAGGCCAAAGCCCAGCATCAGGAGCAGCGCGAAGGTGCCCACCAGCGAGACGGGCACGGCGATCAGCGGAATGATCGAGGCGCGCCAGCCCTGCAGGAAGATCACCACCACCAGCACGACCAGGATGATGGCCTCGATCAGGGTGTGGATCACCGAGTCGATGCTTTCCTGCACGAAGGCCGTGGTGTCGTAGATGATCTCGTAGTCGACGCCTTCGGGGAACTCCTTCTTGAGCTCCTGCATGGTCTTCTTGACGTTGGCGGCCATCTCCAGGGCGTTAGAGCCCGGACGCTGGAACACCGGCACGGCGACGGCCGACTTATTGTCGAGCAAGCTGCGCAGGGCGTAGTTGTCGGCGCCCAGCTCCACGCGGGCCACGTCGCCCAGGCGGGTGATCTGGCCGTCGGCGCCCGAGCGGACGATGACATTGCGGAACTGCTCTTCGTCCGTCAGACGCCCGGGAGCGTTGACCGACAGCTGGAATTCAGCGCCCGAACCGGCGTTGGGCGGCGCGCCCAGCTGGCCGGCGGCGACCTGGACGTTCTGCTCGCGCAGGGCCCCGACCACATCGCCCGCCGTCATCGACAGGGCGGCCAGCTTTTCAGGATCCAGCCACACGCGCATCGAGTATGCGCCCGCGCCGAAGATCTGCACGTCGCCGACGCCGTCGATCCGCTTGAGGCGATCACGGACGTTCAGCTGCGCGTAGTTGCTCAGATAGAGCATGTCGTAGCGGTTGTTGGGCGAGATCATGTGCACGACCAGGGTCAGGTCGGGCGAGGCCTTGTTGGTCGTCACGCCGATGCGCTGGACCTCCTGCGGCAGCTTGGGCAGGGCCTGGGCCACCCGGTTCTGCACCTGCACCTGGGCCTTATCCAGGTCGGTGCCGAGCGCGAAGGTGACGGTCAGGATCATGGCCCCGTCGGAGGCCGACTGGGACGACTGGTAGATCATCCCCTCGACGCCGTTGATGGCCTGTTCCAGGGGAGCAGCCACCGTCTCGCCGATGACGGACGGGTTGGCGCCCGGATAGGCCGCGCGCACCACCACGGTGGGCGGCACGACCTCGGGATATTCGCTGATCGGCAGGTTCGGGAGCGAAACCAGGCCGGCGATAAAGATGATGATCGAGAGCACGGCCGCGAAGCGCGGTCGGCTGACGAAGAACTTCGAGAAATTCATGGCGGAGCGCCTTCAGCGGGCGAACTTGGGGAGGAGCGGATACGCGTACGCTCGGGCGCAAGAGGCCTCTCCCCCACCAGACGGCGGGCGACAGACACCTCTCGAAACCCGAAAAAGACGCCCGGCTCAGACACGCGAGCCGGGCGCACGCTTCAGTTAGTTCTGGCCTGCGGACCGGGTCGGTTGGACGACCGGACGACCGCCGACCTCCAGCTGCGACAGGTCGGCCAGGTCGGCCAGGTCGGTCTTGACCTTGACCGGCGCGACGGTGTCGCCCGGCTTGACCTTCTGCAGGCCGCCGACGACCACCCGGTCGCCCGGCTTCAGGCCGGTGCGGATGATGCGCAGGCCGCCGGCCAGCGGACCGATCTCGACCGTGCGGTACTCGGCCTTGTTGCTGCCGTTGACGACGACGACGTAGCGCTTGCCAAGGTCCGTCGCGATGGCGCGGTCAGGCGCAAGAGCGACCTCTTGCGTCTCGGCGCTGACCAGGCGGATGCGGGCGAACAGGCCGGGCGTGAAACGACCGTCGGCGTTGGCGAAGATCGCCCGGCCGTTGATCGTGCCGCTCTTGGCGTCCAGGGCGTTGTCGATGAAGGACAGCTTGCCGACGTGCGGATAACCGTCCTCGGTCATCAGGCCCATATAGACCGGGCCGTTCTTGCCGCGTTCGGCCGAGGCGTACTTCAGGAAGGTCTGCTCGTCGGCGTTGAACTCGGCGTAGATCGGGGTGTCGGACACCACGGTCGTCAGCAGGCTCGTCTGGGTGACCAGGTTGCCGCGAGTGATGATGGTCTTGGAGACCCGGCCGTCGATCGGCGAGGTCACGCGGGTCCATTCCAGGTTCAGGCGGGCGGTCTGGTAGGCGGCTTGCGACGCCGCCAGATTGGCTTGAGCGGCCTTCTCCTCGGCCGAGAGACGATCGAATTCGCTCTGGGCCAGGGCGTTCTGCTCGATCAGGCGACGGCCGCGTTCGCGGTTGACGACGGCCAGGTCCAGCTGAGCCTTGGCGCGGGCCACCTCGGCCTGGGCGCGGTTGGCCTCGGCCTGGTACGGGCGCGGGTCGATCTGGAAGAGCACCTGGCCCTTCGAAACGCGGGCGCCTTCAGCGAACTGGGCGCCGTCGATGTAGCCGCTGACGCGCGGACGGATCTCGACGGTGTCGACCGGCTCGAGGCGGCCGGTGAAGTCGTCCCACTGGCGCAGGGACTTGAAGGCGACGTCGGCGACGGTGACCTGCACCGGCGGCGGGGCGGCGGCCTCCTGCTTGGCCTGGGCCGAGCAAGCGGCCAGCACGGCCACGGCGGCCAGGCCGGCGAAGGACGTGATGACGGGTTGAATACGCATGGGGAAAAGCCCTGTCGGACGGTGAAGCGGGGAGGTGGTGTCGGTGGTTCTTGTCATTCCCAGACGGGCCGCCGAGCGGCGCGTCGGGTGCTGTGGCCGAGGGTCCGAACCGTGGACCAGCCCTTGGCGGGCTCGGCCTGGGACTTGAAAAAGCTCAGGAAACCCTTGGCCTGCTTGGCCTTGGGAGCGTCGTCGTAAACGTTTGTTTGCGGTGGCATTGGCGCGCGCTCCTTTTTTGGGGTTTAAGAGAGGAAATGTCGCAGCGGCTGTTACTTGACCCGAGCGACCGGAAGGACGATTTAGGATGTGACGAGACCGTTCGGTATCATCTCCATGGCGGAGAGATACTGACCGGTAACTCCCACGTCAAGGAGAGCACTGCCAAAATGGCGACAAGAAATTCTGGGGACGCTGTCGGGGGCGACACGGAAACGGCCGAGGGGGTGACCCCTGGAGCGCCCGTATCCAAGCGCCCCGCGCGGGACCGGATCTTCGAGACCGCCCGTGAGCTGTTCTATCAGCACGGCATCCGCGCCGTCGGCGTCGAGACCATCGCGTCCGAGGCCGAAGCCACCAAGATGACGCTGTATCGGAACTTCCCGTCCAAGGACGAGCTGGTCGCCGAGGTTCTGCGCGAGCAGGAGCGCGAGTACTGGGCCTGGTGGGAAAGCGTGACGGCCTGCTGCTGCGCCGAACCCCGCGCCCAGCTGGAAGCGATCTTCGACGCCTTCGAGACCAAGGCCTGCAACGCCGACGTCCTGGGCTGCCCGCTGTCGAACGCCGCCATCGAGCTGCACGAGGAGACCCACCCGGCCCAGGTGGTCTCGGTCAACTACAAGAAAGAGCTGTACCGCCGGATCAACGCCCTGACCCGCGCCGCCGGCGCCAAGGACGACGACCTGGCCGACTCCCTGATGCTGCTGATGGAAGGCGCCTCGGGGGCCCGCGTGACGCTCGGCGCCGGCGGTCCGGTGAAGGCCGTGGCGCGCTCAGCCAAGGCGCTGATCAGGTTCCATCTGGACGGCTGTAACTAAGGCGCAGCCCCTATATAGCCCAGGCCCGCCGCGCGGTGGATGGCCTGGGCGCGGCCGGCCACCCGTAGCTTCAGCGCCGCGTTCTGGACGTGGAAGCGCACGGTCGGGCCTGAGATGCCGATGATCTGGGCGATGTCGGCGTCAGTCTTGCCGGCCGCGGCCCACTTCAGGCACTGGACCTCGCGCTTGGTCAGCCGCACCGGCGGGGCGTCGTCGTCCTGGCCGTCGCGATAGGCGCAGACCAGGCGCAGGGCCGCGCCGTGCAGGTCGTCCGCCCGCGCCGCGTAGAGCGCCGGCAAATCCACGACCGGCTCGGACGAGGCCCAGACCACCGCCCCGATCACCCCGCCGGTCAGATAGGTCGGCGCGATGATCGCCGCTTCGATGCCGAAGGCCTGAGCCGCCTCGCGCACCTCGATCGCCTCCAGCCGCGGCAAGGGTCGCCAGTTGGAAAACCGGCCCTGGTGATAGAAGAACGGCTCGGCCGAATAGCGCGCCGCCAGGATGAACGGCGCCCGCAGGGCGAAGGCCCGGTCGCGCCAGTAGCGCACGGCGTTGTCCAGCCATTCGAAGGTCGTCTCGGCCAGCGGCTTGCCGTCCTGGCCCAGCATCGGTTCGGGACTGGAGATGTCGGCGCTGGCCGCGACATAGGGCAGGCCGATCTCGCGACCCAGGGCCGACACGCGCGCGGCCAGGACCGTGACACGCGCCAGGCGCTCGCCGTCATCGACCTTGGTCAACATGGAGCCGCCTTCCCTATCGGTTCCGATAGCTTGCGCGCCGCCCCCGCTAATTCGCAAGTTTCCCCGACGATGTCGGCGGAAGGAAAATCGGGTGGATCTGGAGCTGTCGCCTGACGACCTGGCCTTTCGCGACGAGGTCCGCGCCTTTCTCGACACCAACCTGACGCCCGAACTCCGGGAAGCCGGCCGGCGGATGACCAGCGTCTTCTGCGACAAGGCCCACAGCCTGGCCTGGCAGAAGATCCTGCACGCCAAGGGCTGGGTCGCGCCCAGCTGGCCCGTCGAATACGGCGGTCCCGGCTGGAGCGAGATCCAGCGCCACGTCTTCCAGGCCGAATGCGCCCGCGCCGGCGCCCCTAACCTGGCGCCGATGGGCCTGCGCATGGTGGCTCCGGCGATCATGGCGTTCGGCAGTCCCGAGCAGAAGGCCCGCTACCTGCCGCGCATCCTGTCGGGCGAGGACTACTGGTGCCAGGGCTATTCCGAACCGGGCTCGGGCTCGGATCTGGCGTCCCTGCGGATGAGCGCGGTTCCGAACGGCGACGACTACGTCCTGAACGGCTCGAAGATCTGGACCACCCACGCCCACTGGGCGAGCCACATGTTCTGCCTGGTCCGCACCTCGACCGAAGGCAAACCTCAGGCCGGCATCACCTTCCTGCTGATCGAGATGGACCGGCCGGGCATCCGCGTCGCCCCGATCGTCACCCTGGCCGGCGAGCATGAGGTCAACCAGGTGTTCTTCGACGACGTCCGTACGCCCCAGGCAGACCGTCTGGGCGCCGAGAACCAGGGCTGGACCGTCGCCAAGCACCTGCTGGAATTCGAACGCGGCGGCGGCTACGCGGCCGGGCTGCACGCCGGCCTCGAGCGACTGCGGAACATGGCCGACGCCGAGGACGTCCTCGACGATCCCCACTATCGCCGCCGCTTGGCCGTGGCCGAAATCGACGCCCTGGCCATCGACATGACCGAGCGCCGGGTGCTCAGCGCCCTGGCCACCGGCGGCAAACCCGGTCCCGCCTCGTCGATCCTGAAGCTCCAGGGCTCCGAGCAGCTTCAGCGCCTGGACGAACTGGGCGTCGACGCCCTCGGCGCATACACCGCCCCCCACCAGCCCAAGGCTCGCGAGGCCGGCTCCAACGAGACGCCCGTCGGCCCCGAGCACGGCCTGACGACCATGGCCCGCTACCTCAACAACCGCGCCGCCTCGATCTATGGCGGCTCTAACGAGATCCAGCGGGATATTATCGCCAAGCTAGTTCTGGGGTTGTAACGGCGCCTCACCTATCGATTCCGATAGCTTGTTACGCGAGTTGGCGAACCGCACGCTCCTTTCAAAGCCAGGCCCGATGCAGGCATGGCCAGAGGGAGGTAAGACGGATGCCAGGACCTACGCGCCTGACCATGAGCGTGTCGGCGCTCGCCCTGCTGATGGCGGTCCCCGCCATGGCCCAGACCCAAGCACCCAAGCAGGAAGAAAGCCTGACGATCGACACCTTGGTCGTCACCGCCCAGCGCCGCGAGGAAACCGCCAACAGCGTCGGCATGCCGATCCAGGCGTTCAGCGGGCAGGCCCTGCAGCAGCTGCGGGTCACGGACCCGAAGGACCTGACCACCGTCGCCCCCAGCTTCACGGTCAGCCAGAGCTATCAGGGCGTGCCGACCTATACGCTGCGCGGCATCGGCTTCAACACCATCAACCTGTCGGCCACCTCGACCGTCGGCACCTACTGGGACGAGGTCGCCTACGCCTATCCGTTCATGAACACCGGCCCGGTCTTCGACCTGGAGCGGGTCGAGGTGCTGAAGGGCCCGCAGGGCACCCTCTACGGCCGCAACACCACCGCCGGCCTGATCGACTTCGTGACCGCCAAGCCGACCGAAGCGTTCGAAGGCTCGCTGACCGCCGAGGCCGGCAACTACAAGACCTACAACCTCGAAGGCTATATCAGCGGCGGCCTGGGCGACCGCGTCCAGGGCCGGGCGGCGTTCCGGTCCGAGCGCAGCGACAAGGGCTGGCAGGTCAGCAACAGCCGCGGCGAGCGCCTGGGCAAGGTCAACCGCGACGGCTGGCGCCTGTCCCTGGCCATGCAGCCGACCGACAAGGTCGAGGTCGAGGCCAGCTACTCCGGCTGGCGCAACAAGTCCGACACCGTCGCCGCCCAGGGCATCGGCTTCACCCCCGCCACCGCCGCCAGCCCGTTCAACGCGCCGGGCATCGTCAGCTATATCGCCGCCAACAAACCGACCAAGGCCAGCCAGGCCGACTGGGCGCCGCTGGCCGTGCGCGGCGCCGACATCGGCGTCGGCCTGGGCATCAAGGACCCCTTGCGCGAGAACGACCAGTTTCACGCCGGCAAGCTCAAGGTCTCGTGGGACGTGGCCGACAAGGCGCGCCTCGTTTCGCTGACCAGCTTCAACCGCCTGGAGCGCAAGGCCGTCTTCGACTGGAGCGGCGCGCCCTACGAGGTGCTGATCCAGCAGGCCCACGGCGACATCAAGTCGTTCGCCGAGGAGCTGCACCTGGAGGGCGTCACCGACAAGGGCTCGTGGCTGGTCGGCGGCTACATCGCCCGCGACAAGATCTATGACAGCAACCGCACCCTGCTAGGCCAGAACGCCAATGTCGGCACGATCCGCTATGTCGGCTCGACCCTGCTGGCCACGCCGTTCAACAGCTTCGGCTACACCGCCCTGCAGATGAGCCAGGCGTTCCGTACCTATGAGGACGTCGGCAATATCGAGACCAAGACTTGGAGCCTGTTCGCCAACGCCGACCACCGCCTGGCGGATAATCTGAAGCTGACCCTGGGCATCCGCTACAGCCAGGACAAGCAGGACTATGTCGGCTGCTCGCGCGACGTCGGCGGCTCGATGCTGGTGAACGTCAATGTCGTCAACCGGGCGCTGTTCGCCGCCGCCTACGGCCTGGTCGCGCCGATCACCCAAGGCGGCTGCAACACCTTCGATCCCGCGACCAAGAGCTTCGGCTTCGTGAAGTCCAAGCTGGACGAGGACAACATAGCCTGGCGCGCAGCGCTGGACTGGCAGGCCGCCGAAGACGTGCTGGTCTACGGCTCGATCTCACGCGGGGCCAAGGCCGGCGCGACGCCGATCAACGCCGCCAACATCTCGACCCAGAACGCCCCGGCGACGCAGGAACTGCTGACCGCCTATGAGGTGGGGGTGAAGGCCGGGCTGCTGGACCGCCGGGTGCAGGCCAACCTGTCGGCCTTCTATTACGACTACACCGACAAGCAGCTCTCCGTGTACTTCGCCGACCCGATCTATACGGCCCTGTCGCGCCTGGCCAACGTGCCCAATGGCGAGGCCTACGGCTTCGACGGCGACATCACCTGGCGCGCCAGCCGGGCCCTGACCCTGATCGCCTCGGCCACCCTCCTGCACACCGAGGTCAAGGGCTACACCGGCATCAACGCCGCCGGGCAGAGCCAAAGCTTCGACGGCCGGCCGTTCCTGTACAGCCCCAAGTTCCAGGGCGGCCTGACGGCGCTGTTCAAGCAGCCGGTCGGCGACGGGCTGGAGCTGAACGCGGCCCTGAACGGCCGCTGGCAGGACAAGTCCTACGCCGACCTGGAGGGCAATCCGCTGTTCGTGATCGACAGCTACGGCATGCTGAACGCCAGCATCGGCATCGGCGCGCCGGACAAGGGCTGGGACCTGTCCATCTGGGGCCGCAACATCACCAACGAATATTATTGGAGCGCCGTCAGCAGCAACGCCAACGTGGTGGTCCGCTTCCCCGGCAAGCCCACGACCTATGGCGCGTCGCTCACCTGGAAGTTCTGAGCACCTTCCTAATCTCGGTTACCTGGAGCGCGGTTTCCCGCGCTCCTCTTTTTTGGCGCGCGCTCGCTCTTTTAGGTCCGGGTCCGCAGCAGGATCTTCGACCGAGCCTCAAGCCCCAGCAGGGTGAACAGCACCACGAAGGCGAAGGCCAGCAGCAGCAGCGACAGGCGGTGCGCCTCGCCCCACTCCAGCCCCTCGACCAGGCGGTAGATCTCGGTCGACAGCACCGTGGTCTCGCCAGGGATATTGCCGCCCAGCATCATCACCACCCCAAACTCGCCGACCGTATGGGCGAAGACCAGGATGGCGGCGGCGACATAGCCGGGAATGGCCAGCGGCAGGACCACCCGCCAGAAACGCTGCCACGGCGAAGCGCCCAGGCAGGCTGCGGCCTCCAGCGGCTCGTCGCCGATGGCCAGGAAGGCGTTGCGCAGGGGCTGCACGGCGAACGGCAGGGAGTAGATCAGCGAGCCGATGACGAGGCCCTCGAAGGTGAAGGCCAGGGTCCGGATGCCGAGCGGCTGGAACAACACCATCAGCGGGCTCTTCGGTCCCAGGGCGATCAGCAGGTAGAAACCCAGCACCGTCGGCGGCAGCACGATCGGCAGGGCGACCAGGGCCGTTACCGGCGTCCGCAAGGCCGAGCGGCCTCGCGCCAGCCACCAGGACAGCGGCGTGGCCAGGACCAGCAGCAGGATCGTGGTGATCCCCGCCAGCTTGCCCGTCAGCCACAGGACCTCCGTCATCCTTAGCGGACCTCGTAGCCGTAGCGCTTGATGATCGCCTTGGCGTCGCTGCTCTTCAGGAAGGCTACGAAGGCCTTGGCCGCTTCGCTATTGGCGCCGGTCTTCAGCAGCACGGCCTGTTGCTCGATCGGGGTGTGGTTGGCCGCCGGCACGACCCAGCGCGAACCGCCCTGCTCGGTGATCACCTGCGACAGGGCCACGAAGCCCAGCTCGGCCGCGCCGGTCTGGACGTACTGGAAGGCCTGGGTGATCGACGAGCCCTGCACGATCTTCGGCTTCAGCGTGTCGTACAGCTTCAGCTTGGTCAGGGTCTCGATCGCCGCCTGGCCATAGGGCGCGGCCTTGGGGTCGGCGATCGACAGCTTCTCGAACTTGCCGGTGGTCAGCACCTTGCCCTTGCCGTCAACGAGACCCGGCGTCTTGCTGTAGAGCACCAGGCGGCCGGTGGCGTAGGTGAAGCGCGACCCCGGAACCGCCAACCCCTCGGCCTCGGCCTTCTGCGGGCGCTCGACGTCGGCCGACAGGAAGACCTCGTACGGCGCGCCGTTGGCGATCTGGGTGTAGAACTGGCCCGATGAGCCAAAGCTCAGGGTCGCGTCATGGCCGGTCTTGGCCTTGAACTTGGCGGCGATCTCCTTGGCCGCTTCGGTGAAGTTGGCTGCCACGGCGACCTTGGTCTCGCCCGCGAAGGCGGTCCCGCCCAGCGTCAGGGACAGAAGCGCGGCGATCAGCATCGGACGGCGGGCGATCATCTGGTAATCCTATTGGGGCGCTGCGGTTATGTAGCTCCCATGCATAACGGTGAAACAGTGGCTCGCGAAGACGATTTCAGCGCCTCCCTGATCCTCAAGCGCGGCGGCCTAGCCCGCGTGGGCTTCGACCGCATCGCCCTGCTGGAGGCCGTCGCGGCCCTGGGCTCGATCAGCGCCGCCGCCAAGCAGGTCGACCTTTCGTACAAGGGCGCCTGGGACGGCGTGCAGGCCCTGAACAACCTGTTCGACGCGCCACTGGTCGCCGCCGCGCCGGGCGGCAAGAGCGGCGGGATGGCCGAGGTCACCCCGCGTGGCCAGGCGGTGATCCGCGCCTTCCGCGCAGCTGAGCGCGAGGTGGGCGCCGCCTTCGCGCGGTTGGAGGCCGATCTCTCGGGCGACGCCGAGCTGCTCTGGAGCCTGGGCCTGCGCACCAGCGCCCGCAACGCTCTGCGCGGTGTGGTCACGGCGGTCGAGGGCGACGGTGTCACGGCGGTCGTGACCCTGTCGCTGGGCGAAGGCCTATCCCTGCGCTCCTCAATCACCCGCCGCAGCGTCGAGGACCTGGACCTCGCGCCCGGCCGTCCGGCCATCGCCCTGATCAAGTCCAGCTTCGTGCGGATCAACGAGGGCGACGGCGACAACCGCCTGGCCGGCGAGATCGTCGATCGCGAGGCCGGCGAGACTTCGGCTGAGGTCACCATCGCCCTGGCCGCCGGCAAGAGCTTGGTAGCGACCCTGAAGCCGGATGATGCGGCCTGGGCGCTGCCCGTCGGCGCGAAGGTCGAAGCGCGCATCGCCGCCTCCGACGTGATCCTGGCGGTCGACTAGGCCTTCAACGCCTCGTTCGCGCCGTCGACGAACTTGCGCAGCAGCCGCGCCAGGTCCTTGAGCTCCTGGTCGCTCCACTCGGCCATCATCGGGCCGACCAGCCGCTGACGCGCGGCGTCCAGCCTGTCGACCAGCTCGGCGCCCTTCTCCGTCACCACCGCTTCGCGCACCCGCTTGTCGGCCGCGCCGGGGCGGCGTTCGACCAAGCCCAGGCTCTCCAGCTTGGCGACCTGACGACTGACGACCGAGTGGTCGCGGCCGGCCAAATCCGCCAGCTCGACCACGCCGATCGGCCCCTTCTTCCCGATCCGCCCCAGCAAGGGAAACAGCGCCCGGTCCAGCGACACGCCGGCCTCGCGCAGCAGCAGATCGTCGGCCTGGGGCCGATTGAGGAAGCCGGCGAGGTCCATCATCGCCGCGTGGATGTCGCGAAGTTCGGATTTCATCCGTGCATTTTGCACATTCTTTCTTGACGTCGTCCAGCCTCGGATTTATGTGCCTTTTGCACGCGATTTATGTGCATAACGCACACGAAGGAGATCCGGATGACCCAAGCTTTCACGCCCCAAGAGACGACCGGCGTGCTGATCGCCGGCGCCGGTCCGGCCGGCCTGACCCTGGCCATCGACCTGGCGCGCCGGGGCGTCGCCTTCCGCCTGATCGACAAGGCCCCGCAAGCGTTCCAGGGCTCGCGCGGCAAGGGCCTCCAGCCCCGCAGCCTGGAGGTGTTCGAGGACCTGGGCGTCCTGGCGCCGATGCTGGCGACGGGCGGCCCCTATCCGCCGGTGCGCAACTACGCCCCCGATGGCGGCTTCGAGGAGACGGCCATCGGCGAGGGCGCGACGCCCACCCCGGCCGAACCCTACGCCGCGCCGCTGATGCTGCCGCAGTTCTTGACCGAGACCATCCTGCGCCAGCGCCTGGCCGACCTTGGCCATACGCCGGAGTACGGCGCCGAGCTGACCGGCATCGACCAGGACGCCGAGGGCGTCACCGCGACCCTGGCCGACGGCCGGACTATCCGCGCCCGCTGGTTGGTCGGGGCCGATGGCGGCCGCAGCTTCGTGCGCCACGCCCTGGACATCGGCTTCCCCGGCAAGACCATGCCGGGCCTCGCCATGGTCGCCGACACCAAGCTGACCGGCCTGACGCGCGAGGCCTGGCACGTGTTCGGGACGCGCGAGACGGCCCAGGTGTCGTTCTGCCCGCTGGCCGGGACCGACCTCTTCCAGATCCAGGGCCATGCTCCCACCGAGGGCGAGGCGGGCCTGACCGTCGAATGCCTCAACACCTTGATCCGTGAGCGGACGGGTCACGACGACATCGTCGTCCACGAGGTCTTCTGGGCCTCGGTCTACGGCCTCAACGCCCGCCTCGCTGACCGCTATCGGATAGGCCGCGTGCTGCTGGCCGGCGATGCGGCCCACATCCATCCGCCAACCGGCGGGCAAGGCCTGAACACCAGCATCCAGGACGCCTACAACCTCGGTTGGAAGCTGGCCGCCGTAATGGCCGGCGCGCCCGAGGCCCTGATCGACACCTACGAAGCCGAGCGCCGCCCGATCGCCGCCGGAGTGCTGGGCCTGTCCACGGAGCTCCTGGCCAAGGCGATGACCAAGCAAGGGATGAAGCGCGGCCGCGAGGCCCGGCAGCTGGATCTCGGTTACGAGGGCTCGACCCTGTCGCTGGACCTGGGCGTCGAGGCCAAGGTCGCGCCGGGCGACCGCGCGCCAGATGCGCCGTGCGGCGATCAGCGGGTGTTCGAGGTTCTGGCCGGTCCGCACTGGACCGTGCTGGGCGAAAGCCCGATCGCCCCGCGCCCCGGCCTCGTCTTCGCGGATCTGACGGATACGGACGGCTGGCTCGCTGACGCCTACGGCCTGCCGCCCGGCGGCTTCGTGCTGGTGCGTCCCGACGGTTACATCGCGACGGTCGGCCAGGCCGGCGACGAGGTCAAGGTCGAGGCCTATTTCAAAACCGTCGGGCTCTAGGCCAGCTTCCTCAGACCATCGCGCAGGGCGTCACTGCCCCCGGTCAGCGCCTCATCGAGCTGGCCGTGCTCGCGCGTCCAGATCGGCACGGCCTGGGCCAGCACCGCCCGCCCGGCGTTGGTCAGGCTGAGCACGCGGCCCCGGCGGTCCTTTGGATCCGGCTCGACGATCAGCAGCCCACGCCGTAGCAACGGTTTCAACGCCGCCGTCAGGGTGGTGCGGTCCATGGCCAGCAAGCTGGCGACCCCGCCCATGCCCGCCGGCTCGGGCCGGTTCAGCGACATCAAGAGCGAGAACTGGCCATTGGTCAGCCCCACCGGCCGCAGGGCGTCGTCGAAGCGGCGGGCCAGGGCGCGAGCGGCGCGCTGCACGTGCAAACACAGGCAGGTGTCGCGGACGTGGATCGTGGTCGCGTACGGGACGCTGGCTTCGACGGGAATCACGGCCGGCTTTGACATGTGAAATTTATGTTGATATCAACGTTATCAGTCAAGCCAAAACCGTTCAGCTTACGGAGGACGCGATGCCGCACACCGTGGTGTCTCAGGAAGAGTGGCTGCAAGCGCGCCGCGCCCTGCTGGCCAAGGAAAAGGCCCACACCCGCGCGCTGGACGCCCTGAACCGCGAGCGCCTGGCCCTGCCCTGGGTCAAGCTGACCAAGAACTACGTCTTCGACACCGACGCTGGGCAGAAGACCCTGGCCCAGCTGTTCGACGGCCGCAGCCAGTTGATGGTCTACCACTTCATGTTCGGGCCGGACTGGGAAGCGGGCTGTCCCGGCTGCTCGTTCCTGGCCGATCACCTGGATGGGACCTTGCCGCACCTCAACAATCACGACGTCACCCTAATTGCCGCCTCGCGCGCGCCGCTGGACAAGATCACGGCCTACAAGCGCCGGATGGGCTGGCGTTTTCCGTGGGTGTCGGCGGCCGGCAGCGACTTCAACCACGACTTCCGCGTCTCGTTCACGCCGGACGAACTGGCCGGTGAGACGGTGAACTACGGCTATGTCGATATCCCCGTCGCCCAGGCCAACGATGAGCTGCCAGGCCTGTCGGCCTTCTATCGCGACGCGGCCGGCCAGGTGTTCCACACCTATTCGACCTATGCCCGAGGGGCCGAGGACCTGCTGGGCACGATGATGATCCTCGATCGCGCGCCGCTGGGCCGCAACGAGGAGGGCGACATGGACTTCATCCGTCGCCACGACGAGTACGAGACCGCCCCGAAGTCCAGCTGCTGCGGCGCCGCCTGATGATCCGATCCTGGAGCGCCTTCGTCGAGGCGCTGCCCTCCCCCACGCTGAAGGAATTCCCGATGGCCAACGACTTCTGCTGGTTCGAGCTGGTCACGACCGACACCAAGGCGGCCGGCGACTTCTATCAAAAGGTCATCGGCTGGACGTCCGAGATGTCGTCTGGGCCGGCCGGTCCGTACACGATCTTCAAGGCCCCGGGCGACATCCACGTCGGCGGCATGCTGGAGATGCAGGGCGTGCCGCCCGGCTGGCTGGGCTACATCGCCGTCGACGATGTCGACGCCTTCGCCAAGAAGGTCGAGGCCGCCGGCGGCCAGGTCCACAAGGCCCCGCAGGACATTCCCGATGTCGGCCGCTTCGCGGTGGTCGCCGACCCGCAGGGCGCGATGTTCGTGCTGTTCAAGGACACCTCGGCCATGCCGCCGCCGCGCCCAGCGCCGATGTCGCCGGGCTCGCTAGCCTGGTCCGAGCTGCACGCGACCGACTGGGAGAAGGCCTTCGACGTCTATGCCGGCCTGTTCGGCTGGAAGAAGCACGACGCCGTCGACATGGGCGAGATGGGGACCTACCAGACCGTCGGCCTGGACCAGGCGTTCGCCGGCCTGTTCAACAATCCCGACCTGCCGAACGGTCCCTACTGGCTCTATTACTTCGGCGTCGATGGCGTGGACTCGGCAATCGAGCGGGTGAAGGCCAACGGCGGCGAGATCCTGATGGGCCCCATGGAAGTCCCCGGCGGCGCTTTCGTGGTCAACGCCAAGGACCCGCAGGGCGGCTACTTCGCCTTTCTGGGCATGCGCGGCTAGCCCACGCACTCGGCCAGGCCCGTGCGACGCACCGCGCCCGAGGCCTTGCCGATCTTCTGGGTCCGCCGGGCCACGTACTTGCCGGGCTTGATCACTTTCCACTTCAGCGGGCTGGGCAGGATGGCCGCCAGGCGCGAGGCCTGGGCCTGGGTGAGCTGGTCGGCGTCGACGCCGAAATAGCGCTGGGCGGCGGCCTGGGCGCCATAGATGCCCGAGCCGAACTCGATGGAGTTCAGATAGACCTCCATGATCCGCTCCTTGCCCCACAGCACCTCGATCAGCACCGTGAACCAAGCCTCCAGGCCTTTGCGGATGTAGCTGCGCCCCGGCCAGAGGAAGACGTTCTTGGCCGTCTGCTGGCTGATGGTCGAGCCGCCGCGGATCTTCTTGCCGGCCTCGTTGTTGGCATAGGCCTTCTGCAAGGCGTTGAAGTCGAAGCCGTGGTGTTCGCAGAAGCGCGAATCCTCGGCCGCGATCAGGGCGCGCGGCAAGGCCGGGGCGACCTTGTCGATCCCGCGCCAGCGATGGTCCAGGCCCCGGCCCTCGACCGCCCGGATCACCATCAGCGGCGTCACCGGCGGCGGGACGAAACGATAGAGAATCACCGTCACCACCGGTCCGGCCACCAGCACGATGAACAGAGCCAGCGCGATATTTCGCAGAAGCCGCCGCACGAAACGCCCCTCGAGAGTCCTACTTGTCTTTACGCGACGGACGGATGCTAACCAGACGCAGCGCCGCTGTCGCGATGCATAGATACACGGGTTTAAGGGAGCCTTCGATGGACGTGATCGACGCCGTCAACCGCCGCATGTCGGTGCGCGCCTTCAAGCCCGATCCGGTCGACGGCGCGCTGGTCCGCGAGCTCCTGGAAGCCGCCGCCCGCGCCCCGTCCGGCGGCAATCTCCAGCCCTGGCGGGTGCAGGTGGTGGCCGGCGAGCCGCTGGAAAAGCTGAAGGCCACCATGCTGGCCCGCGTCGCCGCGCCCGACCCCACCGAGTACGATGTCTATCCGGCCAACCTGTGGGAGCCGCTGCGCAGCCGCCGCTTCCAGGTCGGCGAGGACATGTACGGCGCCCTGGGCATCCCGCGCGAGGACAAGCTGCAGCGGCTGCAGTGGTTCTCGACTAACGGCCAGGGCTTCGGCGCGCCGGTGCAGCTGTTCTTCTCGATCGATCGCCGATGCGGCCCGCCGCAGTGGAGCGACGTCGGCATGCTGATGCAGACCTTCATGCTGCTGGCCATAGAGCGCGGCCTGGACACCTGCCCGCAGGAGTTCTGGTCGCACTACAACAAGATCGTCGACGACCACGTCGGCCTGCCCGAGGGCCACATGCTGTTCTCCGGCATGGCCCTGGGCTATCGCGACGAGGCCGCGCCGGTGAACAATTTCCGCTCCCAGCGCGCCCCGTTCGAGGAGTGGGGCGAGCTGAAAGGGGCTCTAGCTAGCCGGCGAACTCGCGGGGACCGCTGATGTCCGGGATCGCGATGACGCCGGCCTCGCCGTCTTCGTCGCCCCAGGCCAGCCGCTTGCCGTCGGCGCTGGTCGACAGGGCGCTGATCGAGGCGCCCTTCTCGGCCTTCACGGTCTCGATGCGGCCGTTGCGCATGTGCGCGGCCCAGATCTTGCCGTTGTCCTGGGCGGCGAAGCACACCGGATGCTGGTCGATGCCCGCCACGCGGACGACCATCGAATCGCGCGAGAAGCCGATCTCGGCGGCTTCCTTGCCCATCGGGCCGTTGGCGCCGGCGAACGGCCAGATGACCGCGCCCGAGGCGCCGGCCGTGGTCAAGAGGTTGCCCTTGTCGAAGAAGGCCACGCTCTTGATCTTGGACGGGTAGCCGCCCATCCGCATGTCCTTGCCGTCCGACAGGCGCCAGCCGTGCAGCTGGTTCTCCTGCATCGACGAGATCAGGAACTTGCCGTCCGGGCTGAAGGTCGCAGCGATGTGGCTGCCGGCCCACTTCAAGAGAGTCGGCTTCTGGTCGGCGATGCGGGCGTACCAGAGATAGGCCCCGCCATAGGAGGCAGAGGCCAAGCGGCGGCCCTTGGGCTCGAAGGCCAGGCCCGACACCGTCTTCTCGTGCGCGAAGGTCCGCGTGAAGGCCGGGTCGGCGGCGTCGCGGACATGGACCTCCTTGCCGGCCGTGAAAGCGATCAGGCCCGAGGCGGCGCTGGTCGCCACGTGCTCGATCCAGCGGTTCTTCACCTCGGCGATCAGCGAGGCGACGACCTCGCCACCTTCGATTCGGCTCCAGACGACCTTGCCGTCGTCGCCGCCGGTGACGATGCCGACGCCGCTAGGGTGCACAGCGGCGGCCAGAACAGCGCCGCCGTGAGCCTCGACCGTGACGAATCCGTCCTCGGTCTGGAGGCGGACGGTGCCGTCGCCCAGGGCGAACATGGCGCGGCCCGAGCGGTCGAACAGGGCGTCGGTGACGAAGGCGTCGAAAGAAAAGATCATGCGCGCGAGATAAGACACGCAGGCCCCGACGACCAGACTCTTTCAGAAAGCCCGCCCTGCCGGTGCGTTTCGCGCCTCACGCGAAGCCAAACCCCGCAAGGCGCCTGTTCGAACGGCGTTCGACAAAAAAGACTCGAAAAGGGGTTGCCATTGCGGCGCGTCGTCGGGCTTTACTTCCGCGCCCGTCTGCGCCAGACGTGGCTAGGTAACGACATTTCAGGCGCGCCCCGAGCGGCGCGACCTTCTGGGAGACAGTCAGGCTATGGCGGCTAAACTTGCTGGCGGCGGCGGTGGCCGTTATTCGCTGGGCCAGAATTCCGAAATCAACGTCACGCCCTTCGTGGACATCCTGCTGGTGCTGCTGATCATCTTCATGGTCGCCGTGCCGATGGCCGTGACTTCGATCAAGATCGACCTGCCGCCGGCAGTTCCGAACCTGACGAACGAGAAGCCGAAGGAACCGGTCTTCATCTCGATCCAAAAGTCGGGCGCGATCTTCATCGCCGACAAGCAGACCAGCCTCGACGGCCTGGAAGCCGATCTGAACGCCAAGTTCGCCGCGACCGGCCAAGCCGGCCCGAAGGACGATCAACGCGTCATGATCCGCGCCGACGCCGACGTGCTGTACGCCGACTTCATGGGCGTGCTCAACCAACTGCAGACCGCGGGCTGGTTCAAGGTCGGCCTGATCAACGAAGACCTGCACTAAGCAGCTTCGGCGACAGCCAAAAACACGAAAGCCCCGGAACGCAAGTTCCGGGGCTTTTTGTTTGTCCGGAGTTTTCCTTCTCCCCTTGCGGGAGAAGGTGTCGGCGCAGCCGACGGATGAGGGGTCGCACAAACGAAAACCGCCGCGACTAGCCGAAAGGCCGGTCGCGGCGGTTTCTGTTTTCAACCCCTCACCCGACCTCCTTCGGAGGCCACCCTCTCCCACAAGGGGAGAGGGAGATGGACGCCTCCCTAAGCCGCCGTCGCCTCGAAGCCGGCCTTCAGTTCGGCTTCGTCCAGGTCTCGGCCGATGAAGACCATGCGGCTGTAGCGCTTGTCCTTGTCGGTCCACTCGCGCTGGAAATCGCCTTCCAGGATCATGTGCACGGCCTGGAAGACGAGACGCTTGTTCTCGCCCTTCACGTCGATGATGCCCTTGGCGCGCAGGATGTCGGGGCCGCGCTTGGCCAGCAGTTCGTTGAGCCAGGCGGTGATCTTCTGGCCGTCGACCGGCTTGTCCAGGGTCAGGGAGATGCCCTTCACGCCGTCGTCGTGGATCGCGCTGGCGTGGCCGTGGTCATGCCCGTGATCATGGTGGTGATGGTCATGACCGCAGTGCTCGTCATGCACGTGGTCGTGGTCATGGTCGTGATGATGGTGGTCATGGCCACAGTGCTCGTCGTGCACATGGCCGGCCTCGCCGTGGGCCGGGTTCAGGAACGACGGCTCCAGCTCGGTGATCCGCTCCAGGTCGAAGCTGTGCTTGCCCAGGATGGCGTCCAGCGGAACGTTCGAGCGCTGGGCGCGGTGGATCGGGGCCAGCGGATTGATGCGGCGGATACGGGCCTCGACGTGGCGCAGGTCGTCTTCCGAGACCAGGTCGGTCTTGTTCAGCACGATCTGGTCGGCGAAGGCGATCTGCTCGACGGCTTCCTTGCTGTCGGAGAGGCGCAGCATGATGTGCTTGGCGTCGACCACGGCGGTGACCGAATCCAGCGCCGTGCGGGCTTTCACGTCATCGTCGACGAAGAAGGTCTGGGCCACCGGGCCCGGGTCGGCCAGGCCGGTCGTCTCGACGATGATGGCGTCGAAGCCGCGCCCCCCCTTGCTAGAATGGCGCTTCATCAGGCCCTGCAGGACGCGGATCAGGTCGCCGCGCACCGTGCAGCAGACGCAGCCGTTGTTCATCTCGAACACTTCCTCGTCCGCGCCGACCACCAGGTCATTGTCGATGCCGACCTCGCCGAACTCGTTGACGATCACGGCGTACTTCTTGCCGTGCTCCTCGGTGAGGATGCGGTTGAGCAGCGTGGTCTTGCCGGCGCCGAGATAGCCGGTCAGCACGGTGACGGGGATTTTCGAGGAGGCTTGGGTCATGGCCGCTATTTAGGAGGCCAGGGCGCAGAGTGAAAGCTGCTTACGTCTTGAAGAATGCCACCGCCAGCCCGACCACGACCAGGGCCCCGCCCAGGATGGTCTCCTCGTAACGCTCGACCCACTGCAGGCCCAGGCGCTTGAAGCCGGCCAGCGACAGGCTGGTGAAGATCAGCATGCCGGCCGAGGTGGCGGCCATCAGCACCGCGCTCAGCACCAGGAAGGCCTGCCAGCCGTGCTGCATGCCGGCCAGGTAGTAGGGCAAGAAGGCCTCGCAGGGCGACAGGGTCAGCAGGGTGACCAGGGCGATGATCGCCGCACGGTCCGAACCATAAGTCCGTCGGCTGGCTTCCGGCAGCGCGTGGTTGTGGCGCCCTCGCGCTATATAGAAGAGACCCACGGCGACCATCAGACCGCCGACCACCCAGTGGAACAGGCCGCCCAGCTTGGGCTCCAGCGCCAGGCCGGCGACGACCAGGGCCAGGCCCAGGGCGATGGTCAGGCCCACATGGCCCAGGCCCGCCAGCAGGGTGACGCCCAGGGTGCGGCCCGTGGACCATTTCTGGGCGCGACCGACCAGCACGAACGGCAGCCAGTGCGTCGGCAGGGCCGCGTGCAGGAAGGCCACCGCGAAGCCGGTGACGGCGATGGAAGTGAAGAAGGTCGAGTTCACGTCACGGCATATAGCGCGTTATAAAGTAACAACCCAGGGGGTTCCGACGATCTTGTCGTGTTTCCTTCGCAACGGCCGGTGAATCCTCGGGGACGGCGTTGACTCTCCGCCCTGCGGCTGTATAAGTCGCGCCCTCTTCGCCCGCCGGGTTTCCGAGCGGGCGATCCCTATTTTGCGAACGCACGTTTTTAAGGCGCTAACCTATGTACGCGGTGATCAAAACCGGCGGCAAGCAGTACCGGGTTCAAGCCGGCGACCTGCTGGTTGTCGAAAAGCTCGAAGGTGAACCCGGCGCTGCCGTGGCCTTCGGTGAAGTCCTGATGCTTGGCGAAGGCGAGGCCGTGACGGTCGGCGCCCCTACCGTGGACGGCGCTGTCGTCTCCGGGACCCTGCTCGAAACCCGCAAGGGTGAGAAGGTGAAGATCTTCAAGAAGATCCGTCGCCAGGGCTATCGCCGCACCCGCGGTCACCGCCAATTCGAATCCGTCGTGCGCGTCACGTCGGTCGTCGGCGCTGGCCTGGAAGCCAAGTGGGAAGGCGCTATCGACCTGACCCCGAAGGTGATCCTGAACGCTCGCGCTCGTGGCCTCGGCGACGCCGCCGTTCCGGCGACGATCCCGACCGCTTCGGAAGCTGCTCCGGCCGCTCCGAAGAAGGCCGCCAAGGCTCCGAAGGCTGCTGACGCCGCCGTCGAGCCGGCCGCCGAAGCCGCCCCGAAGAAGAAGGCCGCCCCTAAGAAGGCCGCCGCCACCACGGAGGAAGGCGAAGCCTAAGGGCGACGCCTTCTAAAGGTAGGAGAGCAAGATGGCTCACAAGAAATCAGGCGGCTCGTCCAGCAACGGTCGCGACTCAGAGTCGAAGCGCCTTGGCGTGAAGAAGTTCGGCGGCGAGAAGGTTCTCGCTGGCAACATCCTCGTGCGTCAACGCGGTACGAAGTTCTATCCGGGCGCCAACGTCGGCATCGGCAAGGACCACACCCTCTTTGCCCTCGTGCAAGGCGCTGTGGGCTTCGTGACCAAGAAGCATGACCGCACGTACGTGACGGTGACTCCGGCCGCTCAACCGGCCGAGTAAGCACGAACCAGAGTTCATTCGGGTCGTGCTTCTTACTCAGAAGACGATCCGGACAGACGATCTCTAGCGGGGAGTCCGGAACGCCGGGCTCCCCGCTTTTGTTTTGTCTCGCCGCCATCCTGAACGAGCTTTGCCATGGCGGCGTCACGGTTCCCGAGCAAGAGGAGCCGGAAACTCTGGGAGGCGCCGATGTGCGTCATCGAAGAAAGACCCGTCATCGACACCCAGCGGCTGACGCTGCGCGTGCCGGCCAAGGCCGACGTCGAGCGCGTGGCGGCCTTCTGCGTCGATCGTGACGTCGCGCGCATGACCACGCGCATGCCCTCGCCCTATACCCGCGATCACGCCGAGGATTTCGTGGCCCGCTGCGGCACGCAGGATCGCTCGCGCGACAACACCTTCGCCATCGCGCTGGAGGGCGAAGGCCTGATCGGGGTGGTCGGGCTGTTCACGACCGCCGAGGGCCAGGTCGAGCTGGGCTACTGGATCGGCCGGCCCTACTGGGGCCAAGGCTATGCGACCGAGGCGACCCGAGGCGCGCTGAGCTGGGCGCGCGAACGCTGGAAGAAGCGCTACGTCACCGCCGGCCACTTCGCCGACAACGACGCTTCCGGCCGCGTGCTGGTCAAGGCCGGCTTCCTGTACACCGGCGTCGTCGAGCACAAGCCGTCGATCGCCCGCGGCGAACCGGCGGCGACGCGAATGATGGTGTGGTTGGCCTGAACCGGGCTTAAGCCGCCCGGTGCGTGTGGATCACCTTCTGCGGACCTTCGCGGAAGCGCTTTTCGGCGACGACGATCCGCTCGCACAGGGCGTCCAGATCGCTCAGCAGCGAGTACGTGGCGTAGATGGGGATCTCCATCAGCGCGACCTGCGCTCGCGGCATGAACTCGGTGTACTTCTTCCAGGACACGTGGCCGTCACGGGCGGCCATGGCCCGCTGGCCCAGCGGGTTCCACAGGTCCAGGTCCATCAGCTCGTCGCGGCACTGCTTCATGACCGGCAGGGCGATGTAGAGGAACAGGAAGGTCGGGGTGGCGGCGCGGCCAAACTGCGGCTGCACCTGCAGGTGCCAGATGCGATAGGCCTCGAAGAAGCCGGCCTTGCGGGCCGGATCCGGCGGCAGCCAGGTGGCCTGGTCATTGATCAGCTCGTTGACGACGGCCGAACGCTTGACCAGTTCATCGGCGCTGGTGCCGGCCGGCATGGTCTTGGACAAGGCCGCGACCGGAATGGCCAGCTTCTTGGCGACGTCGGTGAAGGCCACGTGCTTGCCGGCCATCGGCGTGAACTGGCCAAACGACGGCGCGTTCGGGGCGCTGGCGCGCTTGGTGGCGGCGGCCTGGTGCATCAGCAGCTGTTCTTCACGCTGCTTTTCCGCGCGCAGGCGGTCGAATTCGATCTCGTGAGCGGCCTGTTCCTCGGCGGTCATCCAGCGGGCTCGGCCCGGACCGTAGGTGCGCTCGTAGCGATTCAGCAGGACCAGGGTGTGCTCGCTGGACGGCTTGACCCCGACCTCGGCGACGAACGTCTTGAAGTCGCGCCACTGCGGCGCGATGCCCGTTCCCCGCGCGATCAACATGTTGCGGTGGACCGAGGCCTCGGCGCTATACTTACGGTGAAGCTCCTGCGTCGACAAATCGCGCAGATCCCCCGCCAGTATCGCCTTGCTGTCTTCTGCCGTAGCCAAGGTCAGCCTCCCACTCCGTCGAGAGAAACGACGGTTACGCTGCCAAGACACTTTGTCGCACTCTGTGTTTTAACATTTCGTCACGACGACGAACAGCGGTCACGCTTTTATTCGCGGCCAAGCGTCACAGTTCGAAAGATCGGTGTGCTTGCCGTAACGTAAGGATGTGAGGCCGTTTTGGCTCGACGCGCGGGACGCCTTGGGACTAAAGAGCGCCATGAAATTCTTGGACCAATGCAAGATCTACATCCGCTCGGGTAACGGCGGCGGCGGGTCGGTGTCGTTCCGCCGCGAGAAGTACATCGAGTACGGCGGCCCGGACGGCGGCGACGGCGGTCGCGGCGGCGACGTGTGGATCGAGGCCGTCGAAGGCCTTAACACTCTGATCGACTACCGCTACCAGCAGCACTTCAAGGCCGGCACGGGCGTGCACGGCATGGGCCGCGCGCGTCACGGCGCCGCCGGCGACGACGTGCTGCTGAAGGTTCCGGTGGGCACCGAGATCCTCGAAGAGGACAAGGAAACCCTGATCGCCGACCTGGACCACGCGGGCGCGCGCCTGCTGCTGGCCAAGGGCGGCAACGGCGGCTGGGGCAACCTGCACTTCAAGGGCCCCGTGAACCAGGCGCCGAAATACGCCAATCCCGGCCAGGAAGGCGAAGAACGCTGGATCTGGATGCGGCTGAAGCTGATCGCCGACGTCGGCCTGGTCGGCCTGCCCAATGCGGGCAAGTCGACCTTCCTGGCCGCCGCCAGCGCCGCCAAGCCCAAGATCGCCGACTATCCCTTCACCACCCTGACCCCGAACCTGGGCGTCGTGGACCTGTCCAGCAGCGAGCGTTTCGTGCTGGCCGACATCCCCGGCTTGATCGAGGGCGCGTCGGAAGGCGCGGGCCTCGGCACCCGCTTCCTGGGCCACGTCGAGCGCTCGGCGGTGCTGATCCACCTGGTCGACGCCACGCAGGACGACATCGCCGGCGCCTGGACCACGATCCGGGGCGAGCTGGAAGCCTATGGCGACGAGCTGGCCGACAAGTCCGAGATCCTGGCGCTGAACAAGATCGACGCCCTGGACGAAGAGACCCTCGCCGAAAAGATCGCCGAGCTGGAAGCCGTGGCCGGCGTCAAGCCGCGCCTGGTGTCGGGCGTCTCGGGCCAGGGCGTCACCGAACTGCTGCGCGCGGCCTATCGCCAGGTGCGCATCCGTCGCGGCGACCTCGAGGAAGAGATCGCCGAGGACGAGGACCACATCGACGAGACCCCCGGGGGCTGGACGCCGTGAGCCAGGCCGCCGGGGCGTTTGGTAACGCCCGCCGTATCGTCTTCAAGGTCGGTTCGGCCTTGCTGGTCGACGCCGAGACGGGCCGCGCCAATCGCGCCTGGCTGGAGGCCTTCTGCGCCGACGCCGCAGCCCTGCGTGACGCCGGCAAGCAGGTGCTGGTGGTCTCGTCGGGCGCCGTCGCCCTGGGCCGCCGTCGCCTGGGCCTGGTCGGCCGCAAGACCACCCTGCCGGAAAAGCAGGCCGCCGCGGCCGCCGGTCAGAGCCTCTTGATGCATGCCTGGGAAGAGGCGTTTGAGCCGCACGGCGTCGGCGTCGCCCAGATCCTGCTGACCCGCGACGACACCGAGATGCGCCGCCGCTGGCTGAACGCCCGCGCCACCACCGAGACCCTGATGGGTCTGGGCGTGGTGCCGGTCGTCAACGAGAACGACACGGTCGTCACCGAAGAGATCCGCTACGGCGACAACGACCGCCTGGCCGCCCGCGTGGCCCAGATGGCCGGCGCCGACTTGCTGGTGCTGCTATCGGACATCGACGGCCTCTATACCGCCGATCCGCGCAAGAACCCCAACGCCCAGCACATCCCGCTGGTCAGCGAAATCACCGCCGAGATCGCCGGCATGGCCGAAGGCGCCAATGCCGCGGCCGGGGTCGGCACCGGCGGCATGGCCACCAAGATCGCCGCCGCCCGCATCGCCCGCGCCGCCGGCTGCGCCACCCTGATCACCCTGGGCTCGCGCCCGCGTCCGCTGGCCGCCATCGCCGACGGCGAGAAGGCCACGCTGATCGAGGCCAACGCCTCGCCCGCCGCCGCCTACAAGGCCTGGATCGCCGGCTCGCTGGCCCCGCAGGGCTGGGTGACGGTCGACGCCGGCGCCGCCAAGGCGCTCGCGTCCGGCAAAAGCCTGCTGTCGGCCGGTGTGCGCGCCATCGAGGGGCCGTTCGAGAAGGGCGACGCCGTCCGCGTCCGCGACGAGACCGGCCGCGAAGTCGCTCGAGGCCTCGTCCGCTACGACAGCGGCGACGCCCACCGCATCGCCGGCCTGCGCTCCGACGCCATCGAGGCCGAGCTGGGCTTCACCGAAGGCCCGATGATCCACGCCGACGACCTGGCCGTCGCGACCTAGTTCGAGAGTATCCATGGCCTACCGTTCCTTGCGCGAATTCATCGACGTCCTGGAAGCCAAGGGCGAGCTGGTGCGCGTCACCGAGCCGGTCTCCAGCGTGCTGGAAATGACCGAGATCCAGACCCGCCTGCTGGCCACCGGCGGCCCGGCCGTGTTGTTCGAGCATGTGCTGCTGCCCGACGGCTCGCGCTCGTCAATGCCGGCCCTGGCCAACCTGTTCGGCACGGTCAAGCGCGTGGCCATGGGCGTGACGCTCGGTGGCGAACCGCGCGAGACGGCGGGCGAGCTGCGCGAGGTCGGCGAGCTGCTGGCCTTCCTGCGCCAACCCCAGCCGCCCAAGGGCCTGAAAGACGCCCTCGACATGCTGCCCCTGGCCAAGACGGTCATGAGCATGCGCCCCGGAACGGTGAAGAAGGCGCCGGTGCAAGAAGTCGTGCTCACAGGCGACGACATCGACCTCACCAAGCTGCCGGTCCAGACCTGCTGGCCGGGCGAGCCCGCGCCGCTGATCACCTGGCCGCTGGTCGTCACCAAGGGTCCCGGCAAGGACCGCGAAGACGACTTCAACCTCGGCATCTACCGCATGCAGGTCCTCGGTAAGGACAAGTGCATCATGCGCTGGCTGGCCCACCGCGGCGGGGCCCAGCACTACGCCCGCCACAAGAAGGCCGGCAACAAGGATCCCCTGCCCGCCTGCGCCGTGCTGGGGGCCGATCCCGGCACCATCCTGGCGGCCGTGACGCCAGTGCCCGACACCCTGTCGGAATACCAGTTCGCCGGCCTGCTGCGCGGGGCCAAGGTCGACCTGGTGCCCGCCAAGACCGTGCCGCTGATGGTCCCGGCCCATGCCGAGATCGTCATCGAGGGCCACGTCCTGCTCGACGAGTTCGAGGACGAGGGTCCGTACGGCGACCACACCGGCTACTACAACAGCGTCGAGAAGTTCCCGGTCTTCCAGGTGACGGCGATCACCATGCGCAAGGACCCGATCTATCTCACCACCTTCACCGGCCGGCCGCCGGACGAGCCCTCGGTGCTGGGCGAGGCGCTGAACGAGGTGTTCATTCCGCTGATCCGTCAGCAGTTCCCCGAGATCGTCGACTTCTGGCTGCCGCCCGAGGGCTGCAGCTACCGCATCGCCGTGGTGTCGATGAAGAAGGCCTATCCCGGCCACGCCAAGCGCGTGATGCTGGGCGTCTGGAGCTATCTGCGCCAGTTCATGTACACCAAGTGGGTGATCGTCGTGGACCACGACATCAACGCCCGCGACTGGAAGGACGTGATGTGGGCGATCAGCACCAAGATGGATCCCGCCCGGGACATCACGGTGATCGAGCATACCCCCATCGACTATCTGGACTTCGCCAGCCCCGAGAGCGGCCTCGGCTCCAAGATCGGCCTCGACGCCACCGACAAGTGGCCGCCCGAGACCAAGCGCGAATGGGGCGAGGAGATCCGCATGGATCAATCGGTGGTGGAAGCCGTCACCGAAAAGTGGGCGCGGCTGGGTTTGCCGGGCGACGGAACGCCGATCTGGAAGTAGCGTCGCCTGAGTCGGCGCTCGGGGGAGCGTCGGTTCCGGGGGCCTGATGGACGCGATCGAGATCTACTTCGGCGCCTATGGCGCGCTGCTGGCGCTGGCGATCGCGAAGCTCATGTCGTCTGCGGTGCGGATCGTCCGGAAACGGTCGGACGTACGCGTGGGCCTGCTCACGCCCCTGTTGATGCAGCTGATCCTGCTGGACCTGTGCAGCCTCATCAACAGCGCCTCGCGACTGATGGGGCTGGCCGACCTGAGCCTCAAGTTGGTGGCCGTCAGCGTCTCGGCCGCCGGGCTCTACTACATGATCGCGGCCCTGGCGGCGCCGGACGATTTCGCCGAATGGCCCGATCTCAACGCCTATTACGACCAGCACAAGCGCATCCTGATCGGCGGCCTTCTGGCCGGCAGCCTGCTGGGGTTCGAGGTCACCACCGCGCTGGTCAAGGGCTTCACCGAGACCCTGCACACCCGCTGGATGGGCCTGCATGTCACGCTGTTCCTGGCCTTCTACCTGCTGATGGTCGCGCTGTTGGTCGTCCGAAACCGCATTGCCAATCTGGTCATGCTCTCGGTGTTGAACGCGATCTTCCTGGTGGTGATGCTGACCTTCTAGGCGCCCCCTTGCCAGGGACGCGCGGAACGGCGACGACAGCGGCATGCGCCGCTCGCTGATCATCGCCTCCGCCCTGCTTGCCCTGGGAGCCCCCGCCATGTCGCAGACCCCGTCGTCCAAGGCTCCCTGGGACCAAGCCTTCCTGCCGCCCGCCCCGCACTGGCAGGGCGCCAGCCAGGCCCTGATCCGCGACAAGTCCGATCCGTGGGTGACGCCGTTCGAGGCCGACGCCGACCACGACTTCTCGCCGACCTATGTCGACACCCGCGCCTGGTTCGACCGGCTGGACAAGGCGTCCAAGCTGATCCGGGTCGAGGACTTCGGCGTCTCGCCGCAGGGCCGCGAGATCTTCGCCGTCATCGCCTCCAAGGACGGCGACAAGCTGGATCCGAAGAAGCCCCTGCTGCTGGTCCAGTGCGGCATCCACCCCGGCGAGATCGACGGCAAGGACGCCGGCATGATGCTGCTGCGGGACATGGCGTTCCACGGCAAGGACAAGCTGCTCGACAAGGTCAATCTGGTCCTGATCCCGATCCTGTCGGTCGACGGCCACGAGCGCTCGGGCCCCTATTCGCGCCCCAACCAGCGCGGGCCGCGCATCCAGGGCTGGCGCAACACCGCCACCAACCAGAACCTCAACCGCGACTTCATGAAGCTGGACCAGCCGGAGATGCAGGCCCTGAAGCGCCTGCAGGCCAAGTATCGGGCCGATCTCTATGTCGACGTCCACGTGACCGACGGCATGGATTACCAGTACGACGTCACCTACGGCTTCAACGGCGAGAACGGCGTGTGGAACCGCTCGCCGGCCATCGCCAAGTGGCTGGACGACGTTCTCAAGCCGACCATGAACAAGAACCTGGAGGCCGAGGGCCACATTCCGGGCGAGCTGGTATTCGGCATCGACGAGCACAATCCCAAGGCCGGTTTCAACGACGGCGGCCTCGGCGAGCGCTTCTCGAACGGCTGGGGCGCAGCGGCTCACGTCCCGACCATCCTGATCGAGAACCATAGCTTGAAGCCCCACGCCCAGCGCGTGCTCGGCACCTATGTCTTCATCGAGACGGCCCTGAAGCTCTTGGCCGACAAGGGCGGCGACCTGCGCGGCGCCATCGCGTCCGACAGCGCCCTGCGTCCCACCGAGGTGCTGGCCAACTTCGTCGGCGACGACAAGCCGGCCTATATGCGCGACTTCAAGGGCATCAAGTACGAAACCTACGACAGCCCCGCCTCGGGCCGGAAGGAAGTGCGCTGGCTGGGCGAGGCCGATCCGGAGATCTGGAAGACGCCCTTCTACGGCTCGCACTCGACGCTCAGCCTCAAGCGCCCCGTCGCCTACTATGTGCCGAGCTACCGCGCCGACCTGATCGAGCGGCTGAAGTTGCACGGCGTGACGCTGGAGACCCTGCCGGCCGACAAGAGCGTCCAGGTCGAGATGATCCGCCTGGTCGACCCCAAGCTGGCGACCCGCGCCAACGAGGGCCACGTCCAGATCAGCGTCGACAAGGTCACGACCGAGAGCCGCGCCTGGACCTTCCCCAAGGGCTCGGTGCGCGTGCCGACCGATCAGCCGTTGGGCGATCTGATCGTGCTGCTGCTGGAGCCGCAGTCCAGCGAGAGCTTCTTCGCCTGGGGCATGGTCCCGGAGGTGCTCAGCCGGGTCGAATATATCGAACCCTACGCCATCGCCCCGCTGGCCGAGAAGATGCTGGCCGCCGATCCGGCGCTGAAGGCCGAGTTCGAGGCCAAGCTGGCCGCCGAGCCCAAGTTCGCCGCCGATCCCGACGCGCGCCTGGCCTGGTTCTACAAGCGCACGCCCTTCTACGACGACCATCATCTGCTCTACCCGATCGCCCGCGAAATCGCGCGATAGGCGGGTCGGCTTGCCGACCGTGGTCGGAAAGTCTCATATAGCGCCCACGCTCGGGGGCGGGCGGCGTACTAGGGTTTGAGTGAATGGATACGATTGCTTCGGGTCACGCGGCCGCGCTTTGGGCCGGCCTGCACCTGTTCCTGCTGCTGATCCTGTCGTTGCTGGTGGTGCGTCTGCGCCAGAAGCACAAGGTGGCGCTGGGCGACGAAGGCATCCCGGAGCTGGCCCGCGCCATCCGCGCCTTCGGCAACGCCACGGAATATGTCCCGACCGGCGTCGCGTCGCTGGCCGTGCTGGCCGTGGCCGGCGCCTCGCCGCTGACGGTCCATGTCGTCGGCTTGGTGCTGTTCGCCGGCCGCGCGATCCACGCCTTCGGCCTGTCCACCAACGGCGGCGCGTCGATCGGCCGTTCGATCGGCATGGTCGCCACCTGGCTCGCCTACATCTTCGCGGGGGTCGCGCTGCTGCTGTCGGCCATCGGGTAGCGCTTGCCGGCCTAGGCCGGCCTCGTCCATAAGACCGACATGGACGATAATCTGCTGCATGACGTGGTCGCCGCCGCGCGCAAGGCCGGGGCCGACGCGGCCGAAGCTGTCTTCGCCGAGCGCCAATCCCTCTCGGTCTCGGTTCGCCTGGGCGAGCTGGAAGAGGTCGAGCGCGAAGAGGCCCGCGACCTGGGCCTGCGCGTCTTCATCGGCCAGCGCAGCGCCACGGTCTCCGGCTCCGACGTCTCGGCCGAGGCTCGCGCCAAGCTGATCGAGCGCGCCGTGGCCATGGCCCGCCTGGCCCCGGAAGATCCTTACGCCAGCCTGGCCCAGCACGATCGCCTGGCCAAGGGTCCCTACCCAGACCTCGACCTGATCGACTCCTATGAGCCCTCGGCCGAAGCCCTGGAGACCCAGGCCCGGATCGCCGAGGCGCACGCCCGCGAGGTCCAGGGCGTCACCAATACCGACGGCGGCTCGGCCAGCTGGAGTTCGTCCAGCTGGTCGCTGGTCACCACCGCCGGCTTCCACGGCACGCACGCGGCCACCGGCCACTCGGTGTCGGCCTCGGCCATCGCCGGCGAGGGCGCGGGCATGGAGCGCGGCGGCGAAGGCCGCTCGACCCGCCACTTCGGCGACCTGCCGGCCGCCGGCGACATCGGCATGGAGGCCGGCCGCCAGGCTGTGGCGCGCCTCAACCCACGCAAGATCGCCTCGACCACCGCCCCGGTGATCTTCGAGAACCGCCTGGCCATGAGCCTGATCGGCCCGCTGCTGGGCGCGATCTCGGGTCCGTCGATCGCCCGCGGGACTTCGTTCCTGAAGGACAAGCTAGGCCAACAGATCTTCGCCCAGGGCGTCAACCTGACCGAGGACCCGCACCGGGTGCGCGGCCTGGGCTCGGCCCCGTTCGACGACGAGGGTGTGGCCACGCAAGTCCGCAGCCTGATCGACGACGGCGTGCTGACCACCTGGCTGCTCAACACCAGTTCGGCCAAGCAGCTGGGCCTGGTGACCACCGGCCACGCCTCGCGCGGCCTGGCGGGTCCCTCGGGCGTCTCGACCCATAACCTGACGCTCCAGCCGGGCGCCCAGGACCTGGCGGGCCTGATGAAGGACGCGGGCACGGGCCTCTTGGTCACCTCGATGTTCGGCCCCTCGCTGAACGGCAATACCGGCGACTGGTCGGTGGGCTGCTCGGGCGTCTGGTTCGAGAACGGCGAAAGCACCGGCCCGGTCACCGAGATCACCGTCGCCGGCAACCTGATCGACATCTATGCCCGCCTGATCCCCGGCTCGGACCTGGAATTCCGGGGCGCCAGCAACAGTCCGTCGATCCTGGTCGACGCCCTGGCGATCGCGGGCAAATGAACGACCTGGACCTGATCCTTCAAGCCGCCAAGGAAGCCGGCGAGCTGGCGCTCTCGGCCCGTGAGAGCGGCTTGAAGATCTGGTCCAAGGAGGGCGGCTCGCCGGTCACCGACGCCGACCTGGCCGTCGACACCCTGCTGAAGACCGAGTTGACCGCCGAGCGGCCCGACTATGGCTGGCTGTCGGAGGAGACCGCCGACGACCCGGCCCGCCTGACCACCCGCCGGCAGTTCGTCGTCGACCCGATCGACGGCACCGTGGCCTTCATGAAGAACAAGCCGTGGTTCGCGGTCTCGATCGCGGTCGTGGAGAATGGCCAGCCGATCGCCAGCGTCGTCCACGCTCCGGCACTGAACGAGACCTACGCCGCCACCATCGATGGTCCGGCGACGCTGAACGGCCAGCCCATCGCCCCCAGCGCCACGAACGAGCTCTTCGGCGCGGCGATGCTGGGCGACGCCAAGATGTTCGCCCACCCGGCCTGGCGCGAGCCCTGGCCGGAAATGCGCATCGAGAGCCGCAACTCCATCGCCTATCGCATGTGCCTGGTGGCCGCAGGGACCTTCGACGCCGCTGTGGCCCTATCGCCCAAGAGCGAGTGGGACCTGGCCGCCGCCGACCTCATCTGCCGCCGCGCCGGCGCCTGGCTCAGCGACCACAAAGGTCGCGATTTCGCCTATAATCGCCCCGTTCCGCTGGTTCCGAGCCTGGTTTGCGCAAATCGGACGCTGGCGCCATTGATCCTGTCACGCGTCGGGCATATCGAGCTGCCATAAACATAATTCCTCGCAGGAACATGCTTCAAATGGTCGATAAGCAGCTTCTTCATATCGTGGTCGGTGGCGAACTGAAGGATGTCGCCGGGATCGAATTCCGGGATCTGTCCAAGGTCGAGTTCGTCGGCGCCTATCCCAGCTACGAAGACGCCCACAAGGCCTGGAAGGCCAAGGCCCAGGCGACGGTGGACAACGCGCATGCGCGCTACTTCATCATCCACGCGCACAAGCTGCTGGATCCGAGCGAAGGCTAAAGATCCTCCCCCGCAAGCGGGGGAGGTGGCCCAGAGGGCCGGAGGGGGCTAACGCGGCATATGTCCAGCTCGCCCCCTCAGTCGCTTCGCGACAGCTCCCCCGTATCACGGGGGAGCATCTAGTCGGCCTACTCCCGCCGCAGGATCTTATCCGTCAGCACCTTCCCCAGCATGTTCGCCCGGAAGGTCTTCTTCATCTCGACGGGATTGTAGTCGTCGCTCTCGACCCACTCGCTGAACGTCAGCCCCTTGGGTTCGCCGACCTCCAGATATTGCTCGAACACGTAGTCCAGCACGCCGGTATTGCCGTGCTTGATGTGCAGGTAGCGCGGCGACAGCTGCTCCACCGCCTCGCGGATCGGCAGGCCCAGGCGGTAGTGGGCATAGAACACGCTCATGATCCCGGCCCGGTCCGCGCCCGACTTGCAGTGCATCAGGGCCGGATATTCGATCGTCTCGAACAGCTCCTTCGCGCCCCGCACCCGCTCGCGGATCGGCACCTCTCGCGAGGTAATCGTGAAGTCGACGAAATTCAGGCCCAGGCGCTCGCAGGCGTCCTTCTCCAGCGCGTAGAAGCTGCCGTCGAACCCGCCGCGCAGGTTCACGATCGTCTTGATGCCGCGCTTCTTCCACCAGGCCAGCTGGAACGGCCAGGGCTGGTTGGCGCGGACCATCTCGGGGCTGATCCAGTGGGCGTTCGAGAAACCCAGCCGCAGATAGGCGTGGTCGTTCCACAGATAGTGGAGATAGGTCTTGAACCGGCCCCAGGGCGTGACGAGGTCGAACTTGGCCAAGAGGGCGCGATCCTTCGGAAATTCCGCGCCTAGGTAAGGGCAAGCCGCTCGAAAGGCAAAACCCGCCCTCATGGCGTCGCTTTTCCGCGTAAGTGCGTCCCGCAAGTCATTGACAGTCCTCGCACGAAATCCGACCCCTCCCGCATGACCTCGCCGGACAACCAGCCCTCGAACCGCGCCCTGATGGGCCGGATGTGGCGCGAGTTCCTGAAGCCCCGCTGGAAGGGCTTCCTGGTCTCGATGATCAGCGCGGTGATCGTCGCCCGCCTGACCGTGATGCTGGGCGAGTATGTCGAGCCGGCCGTCGACAAGCTGATCGCCCATCCCCAGCCCGGCGCCCTGATCTGGGTGCCGCTGACCATCGCGGCCCTGGCCGTGGCGCGCGGGGTGTTCCAGGTCATCCAGGCCAGCCTGATCAACCGCATCGGCAACGGCGTCGTCGGCGACATGCAGACCCGCCTGTTCGGCCGCCTGATCCGCGCCGACCTGGCCCGCCTGCGCGGCGCCCATTCAGGCTCGTACGTCGCCTCGGTGCTCTACGACGCCGGCCTGATCCGCGAGGCGGCGACCACCGGCGTGATCAACTATGTCCGCGAAGCCCTGACCGTCGTCATCACCCTTTGGGCCTTGCTCGGCGCCGACCCGATCCTGGCGGCCGGGGTGCTGATCATCGTGCCGGGCGTCAATGGCGTCATCCGCCACTTCTCCAAGCGCACGACCAAGGCCGCCAAGGGCGCCATGGGCGAGACCTCCAACCTCTCGACGGCGATCATGGAGAGCCTGGACGGGGTCAAGATCGTCAAGATGGAGAACCGCGAGGCCTATGAGGAAGGCCGCGTCGCCGCCGTGGTCGAGCGCCGCCAGCGCCACCTGATCAAGGGCAGCAACGCCCGCGCCATGGCCGCCCCGGCCACCGAGCTCTTCTCACAGCTCGTGATCGCGGCCGTCTTCGCCTATGCCGGCTGGCGCGCTATCACCGGGACGCTGGTCGTCGGCCCCCTGACCCTGCCGCCGATCACGCCCGGCGGCTTCCTGAAGTTCGTGATCCTGCTGGGTATCGCCGCTCAGTCGCTGCGTCAGGTCGCCAACCTGCAGACCGTGTTCGCCGAGGGCCTGACCGCCGCCCGCCGCCTGTTCGAGGCCCTGGACGTGGCCCCGACCATCGTCGACCCCGCCGACGCCAAGGCCCTGCCGGCCAGCGACAGCGCCATCGCCCTCACCAACGTCACCTTCTCGTACGGCGCCGAGATCCCGGCCCTGTCGGACGTGTCGCTCACGGCCAGCAAGGGCGAAACCGTGGCCCTGGTCGGTCCCTCGGGCGGCGGCAAGAGTTCGATCCTGAACCTGATCCCGCGCTTCTACGACGTGAACGGCGGGGCGGTGACCATCGACGGCCACGACGTTCGTTCGGTGACCCTGGCCAGCTTGCGCGATCGCATCGCCCTGGTCACCCAGGAGCCCTTCCTGTTCGACGACAGCATCCGCGCCAACATCGCCTATGCCCGCCCCGGCGCCAGCCAGCTGGAGATCGAAGCCGCCGCGCGTCAGGCCGCCGCCCACGACTTCATCCTGGAGCTGCCCGAGGGCTACGACACCGCCGTCGGCGAGGCCGGCGCGCGCCTGTCGGGCGGTCAGCGCCAGCGCATCGCCATCGCCCGCGCCTTCCTCAAGGACGCCCCGATCCTGCTGCTGGACGAGGCGACAAGCGCCCTGGACACCGAGAGCGAGGCCCAGGTCCAGGCGGCCCTGGAGCGCCTGATGGCCGGCCGCGCGACGATCCTGATCGCTCACCGCCTGTCGACCGTGAAGAACGCCGACCGCATCTACGTCATCGACAAGGGCCGCGTCGTCGAGACCGGAACCCACGCCGAACTGGCCCGCGCCGGCGGCCTCTATAGCCGTCTCGCCAAGGCCCAGGACCTCGATCACGTGCCGGAGTCGCAAGCTTGAGACCGTTGCGTTCGCCGTTCGTGATCTGGCTGCTGTCCTCGATCTTCGCCGGCTATTCCAAGCTGGTGTTCCGCACCCTGCGCATGACCGTCGAGGGCGCGCAGCAGGCCGAACAAGTCTGGGCTCAAGGCCGCGAGACCGGCGCCGGCGCGATCCTGTGTTTCTGGCACTCGCGCATCCCGATGTCGCCGCTCAGCTGGCCGCAGGATCTCAGCCAACGCCAGGACATGCGCGCCCTGATCTCGCGCTCCAACGACGGCGAGTTCATCGCCCGCACGGTCGAGAAGCTGGGCTTCCCGGCCATCCGCGGCTCCTCGGCCAAGAAGACCGACCTGGCCAAGAACAAGCACGGCGAGCAGGCCTTCCGCGACATGGTCAAGTGGGTCAAGGAGGGCGGCGGCGTCGCCATCACCCCCGACGGCCCGCGCGGCCCGGCCGAGCATATGGAGAAGGGCACGCCCTCCCTGGCCCGTGTCACCGGCGCGCCGGTGATCTTCGTCGGCCTGGCCGCCAAGCCCTGCATCCGCCTAGGCTCCTGGGACAACACCATGGTCCCCCTGCCCTTCGCCAAGGCCGCCATGGTCTGGGACGGTCCGACCGGCGCCGGACGCGGCGATGATCCCGATCAGCTGGCCGAGGAATGGGCCGACCGCCTCTCGGCTGTCACCCGCCGCGCCGAACAACTGGTCGAAGATTGATCCGGCCCGCCCTTGGTGGGATGTAGGACCCATGGCTCACGACGCTCACGGACACGACCACAAGCACGACCATGATCACCACGATCATGACCACGCGCACGGTCACGGCCACCACCACGGACACAGCCACGGCCCCGGCGGCCATCACCATCACGCGCCCAAGGACTTCGGCCGCGCCTTCGCGATCGGGGTGGCGCTGAACCTGGGCTTCGTGCTGGTCGAGGCCGGCGCCGGCCTGATCACCCATTCGCTGGCCCTGCTGGCCGACGCCGGCCACAATCTGTCGGACGTTCTGGGCCTGCTGCTGGCCTGGGGCGCGGCCGTGCTGGCCAAGCGCGCCCCCAGCGCCCGCCGCACCTATGGCCTGCGCAAGGGCACCATCCTGGCCTCGCTGGCCAATGCCGCCCTGCTGCTGCTGGCCGTCGGGGCCATCGCCTGGGAGGCCGTCCGCCGCTTCGGCGCGCCCGAGCCCGTCCAGACCGGCCCGGTGATGATCGTCGCCGCCATCGGCATCGCCATCAACACCGCCACGGCCCTGATGTTCATGAAAGGCGCGGAGGACGACCTGAACGTCCGCGGCGCCTTCCTGCACATGGCCGCCGACGCCGCCGTCTCGGCCGGCGTGGTGGTCGCGGCTCTGGCCATGGGCCTCACCAGCTGGCTGTGGATCGACCCCGTGGTCAGCCTCGCCATCGTCGTCGTCATCGTGCTGGGCACCTGGGGCCTGCTGCGCGACTCGCTGGACATGGCCCTGGACGCCGCGCCGCGCGGCATCGATCCGGGCAAGGTCCGCGAGTGGCTGGCGGCCCGTCCGGGCGTCAGCGAGGTCCACGACCTGCACATCTGGGCGATGAGCACGACCGAGACGGCCTTGACCGCTCACGTCGTCCGTCCGCTGGACGGGGACCACGACCAGTTCCTGCACGACGCCTGCGCCGAGCTGGCCAGCCGCTTCAAGATCGGCCACGTGACCATCCAGGTCGAGACCAGCCACGGCGCCCACAACTGCTCGCTGGCCCCCGAAGGCGTCGTGTGATCCGTCCCGGCGCCCTGAACCTCTACCGGGCCGCCACGGGCCTTCTCGAACCCATCGCCCCCGCCCTGCTGGCCGGCCGCGCCCGCGAGGGCAAGGAGGACCCGGCGCGCCTGGCTGAGCGCCTCGCCCGCGCCGAGGTCACGCGTCCCGACGGCCCGCTGGTGTGGCTGCACGGCGCCAGCGTCGGCGAGAGCCTGTCGATCCTGCCGCTGGTCGAGCGCCTGCGGGCCGAGCGGCCGGAGGTCACGGTGCTGGTCACCTCGGGCACCACCACCTCGGCCGCCCTGCTGGCCAAGCGCCTGCCGGCCGGCGCGATCCACCAGTACATCCCGGTCGACGCCCCCGGCGCGGCGCGGCGCTTCATCGGCCGCTGGAAGCCCAGCCTAGCCGTGTTCGTAGAGAGCGAGCTTTGGCCTAACCTCCTGCTGGAGGCCAAGGCCGCCGGAACGCGCCTGGCCCTGGTCTCGGCCAAGCTGTCGGACCGCAGCTTCGCCAGCTGGCAGAGGCGCCCCGACGCCGCTCGCCAGCTGCTGTCCGGCTTCGACCTGATCCTGGCCCAGGACGCCCGCGCTCACGAGCGCATCGAGGCCCTGGGCGGCAAGGTCGCCGGCGAGGCCGACCTGAAGTTCGGCGCAGCGCCACTGCCGACCATGGCCAGCGACGTCAGCTTTGGCCGTCCGCCCCTGCTGATCGCCAGCACCCATCCGGGCGAGGACGAGATCGCCCTGGACGCCATCGCCGCCCTGCCCGATCGCCCGCCGGTCGTCCTGGCCCCGCGCCATGTCGAGCGCGGCCCGGCGATCGTCGAGCTGGCCAAGGCGCGGGGCCTCTCCGCCGTCCTGCGCAGCCAGTCGTCCGACAGCGCCGACATCCTCGTCGCCGACACCCTGGGCGAGATGGGTCTGTGGTTCCGCCTGGCCGGGACCTCGGTCATCGCCGGCAGCCTGGTCCCTGACATCGGCGGCCACAATCCACTGGAGGCCGCGCGGCTGGACTGCCCCACGATCAGCGGCCCGTTCGTCGAGAACTGGGCTTCGGCCTTCGCGGGCCTGGAGGCCGTCGGCGGTATGGTCATGACTTCGCCCGAAGGTCTGCGCGATACGATCGCCGCCGACCTCGCCGATCCCGCCGCTGCCAAGGCCCGCGCCGCCCGCGCTAGAACCTTCGTCGACACCCGCGACGCTGAGGCCCGCGCCGGCCTGTCCCGCATCCTCGAGCTGGTCCCATGAAACTCGGCACGCCGCGCTGGTGGTACGTGAAGAACGGCGGGCCGGCCCCGCTGACCCGCGCCCTCTTGACCCCGCTGTCGTGGATCTGGGCTGACGCCACCCGCCGCCGGATCGCCCGCACCACCCCGGCCATCGTCGGCGCGCCGGTGATCTGCGTCGGCAACGTCACCATGGGCGGCGCGGGCAAAACCCCGATCGTCCGCGAGTTGCTGCTGACCCTGACCAAGCGCGGCGTCAACGCCCACGGCCTGTCGCGCGGCTATGGCGGCAAGCTGAAGGGGCCGACCCAGGTCGACACGTCCCGCCACACCGCCAAGGACGTCGGCGACGAGCCGCTGATGCTGGCCCAGGACTTCCCGATGTGGGTGGCGGTCGACCGCGTGGCCGGAGCCAAGACCGCCACGCGCCGGGGCGCCCAGGCTGTCGTCATGGACGACGGCCACCAGAACCCCAGCATCAAAAAAGCCCTGTCCCTGGTCGTGGTCGACGGCGAGACACGCGGCGGCGAATGGCCGTTCGGCGACGGCCGGGTCTTCCCCGCCGGCCCGATGCGCGAGCCGCTGAAGGTGGGTCTCTCCCGCGCCGACGCAGTGATCGTGCTGCTGCCGGTCGACATGGAGCAGCCCGACTTCGACCTGCTGGTCGAGTTCGGCGACATGCCGGTGCTGGTCGCGCGGCTCGAGGCCGCCGCTCCCGTGCCCAAGGGCCCGCAGGTCGGCTTCGCCGGCATCGGCAAGCCCTGGAAGGTCGAGAAGGCCCTGACCGCCGCCGGCTGCCAGCTGGTCGACTTCGCCCCCTTCCCCGACCACGGCGAATATGACGAAGCCACGCTGAAGATGCTGGCCGATCGCGCCAAGGTCTATGACGCCGGCCTGGTCACCACCGAAAAGGACTGGGTGCGCCTGCCCGCCAAGTGGCGCGAGAAGGTCACGCCGTGGCCCGTCCGCGCCCGCTTCGACGACGAAGCGGCGCTGGCGGAGCTGCTGGCGAAGGTGGGGCTGTAGATACTCGAAGATCCTCCCCCTAGCGGGGGAGGCGGCCGAAGGCCGGAGGGGGAAGTGCTGCCGAGCCGGCCTCCTCCCCCTCCGTCGACTTCGTCGACACCTCCCCCGCTAGGGGGAGGATCTGTTCAGTCTTACTTGTAGACCACCCCGCCCTTGATCACCGACGTCACGCGCTGCAGCTCGGTGACGTCCTTCAGCGGATCGCCCTTCACCGCGATCAGGTCCGCCGACTTGCCGGCCGTGAGGCTGCCGATCTCGCTCGACAGCGAGAAGTGGTCGGCCGCATTGACCGTCGCCGTCTGGATCGCCTCCAGCGGCGTCAGCCCCGCCTTGACCAGCAACGCGAACTCGCCGGCATTGTCGCCGTGGGCGCTGACCCCGGTGTCTGTGCCGAACGCGATCTTGACCCCGCCCTCATGCGCCCGGCGGGCCATGGCCAGCATCTTCGGACCCGCGTCCAGCGCCTTGGCGGTCTGGGCGGGGGTCAGAAAGTTGTTCGGCCCCGAGGCGACCCGATAGACGAAGTCCCCGGCCATCAGGGTCGGCACCAGATAGGCGCCGTTCTTCTTGAAGGCCGCGATGCTGTCGGCGTCCAGATAGGTGCCGTGCTCGATCGAGTCGCCGCCCGCTTTCAAGAAGCTGTTGATGCCGTCGACGCCGTGGGCGTGGGCGGTGACCTTGCGACCCATGCGGTGGGCGGTCTCGACGATGGCCGACAGCTCGGCGTCCGAGAACTGCTGGTTCAGGCCGGCGGCGGTGTTGGACAGCACCCCGCCCGTGGCGGTGATCTTGATGATGTCGGCGCCCAGCCAGACCTGCTCGCGCACGGCGCGGCGGCAGTCGTCGGCGCCCGAGCACACCGAGGTCGGCCGCAGCACGTGCATGACCTCCTCGCTATAGCCGTTGACGTCGCCATGGCCGCCATGGACCGACACCGCCGAGCCGGCGGCGAGGACACGCGGGCCGGGCACGTCGCCGCGCTTGATGCCCTCGCGCAGGGCGAAGATGGCCTTGTTGTCGGCCCCCAGGTCCGCGACCGTGGTGAAGCCGGCCATCAGGGTCTTGCGGGCGAAACCGGCCCCGACCAGGGCGTCGTCGGCCGGACCCCGCGTGACGGCCTGCAGCCGGCCGTTCGGGTTCTGCTCGTGGGTCAGGTGGACATGGCTGTCGATCAGACCCGGCAGGACGAAGCTGTCCTTCAGGTCCACGACCCTACCGCCGGGCTCGGAGACATAGCCGTCGACGATGCGCGCGACCTTGCCGTTCTCCAGCACCAGGGTCTTTGCCGTCTCGACCTTGCCCGTGGCGGGATCGGCCAGCAGGCGACCGGCCTGGACGAAGACGGTTTCGGCGCAGGCGACGCTGCTCAGCGCGCTGGCCAGAGCCAGGGCGCAGACGCCCGACAGCAGTTTCCGCATGTAGCCTAAGCCCCCGCCTTCTGCGCGAAGGCCCAGGCTCCCTTGGCCAGGACCGGCACGCGCGCCTCCATCAGCTGCGCATGGGCGCTGGCGGCGGTGCCGTCACGGACGCGGCCGACAATGCCCTGGCAGATGCCGGCCAGTCTGAAGAGGTTGTAGCTGAAATACCAGTCCAGCTCGGGCAGGCCGTCGCGGCCGGTGGCCTTGCAATAGCGCTCGACCGCCTGCGGGATGGTCGGCACGCCATAGGCCTCCAGGTCCTTGATCTCGGCGAGGCCGCCGCGCTGGTCGGACGGCATCACCCAGTTCATCAGGAAGTAGCTGAAGTCGGCCAGCGGATTGCCCAGGGTCGACAGCTCCCAGTCCAGCACCGCCACCACGCGCGGCTCGGTGGCGTGCAGGATCATATTGTCCAGGCGGTAGTCGCCATGGACGATCGAGGTCTTGTCGTCGACCGGGCAGCTCTCCGGCAGCCACGCCATCAGCTTGTCCATCTCGTCGATGGTCTTGGTCTCGGACGCCTTGTACTGCTTGGTCCAGCGGTCGATCTGGCGGGCGAAATAGTTGCCCGGCTTGCCATAGTCGGCCAGGCCCACGGCGGCGTAGTCGACATTGTGCAGCGCCGCCAGGGTGTCGATCTGGGCCTCGTAGATCGCCCGGCGTTCGGCCGGCTGGTAGTCGGGCAAGGTCCCGTCCCACAGGATCCGGCCTTCCACATTGTCCATGACGTAGAAGATCGTGCCGATGACCTCCTCGTCCATGCACAGGGCATAGGCCTTGGCGACGGGGAAGTCGGCCTTGTTCAGGCCCGAGATCACCTTGTATTCGCGGTCGACGGCGTGGGCGCTGGGCAGCAGCTTGCCCGGCGGCTTGCGACGCAGGACGTACTTCTTGGCCGGCGTGACCAGCTGGTAGGTCGGGTTCGACTGGCCGCCCTTGAACTGGCGCACCTCCAGCGGACCGGCATAGCCCTCGACATTGGCTTCCAGCCACGTCGCCAGCTTGGCTTCGTCGATCGCGTGGCGCGGGTCGACCGGCTTGGTGCCCGAGTTCAGGTCCTGGGCGGACTGTTCGGCGGCTTCGGCCATGGCGTCTACTCCCCAACGCTTGTTTGAACCGAGTTTAGAGGCAGACGCGGCGGAGGCAACCCGCTACAATCCCGGCGTCGAAAAAGGGCCAAGGACCGGAACCAACCTAGGTAAGCCCGGTCGCTCCGCACCGCGGAGGAACCTGTACCCCGCCTCCGGCGCAGGGACCCGCGACGAGACGGCGGCGCAATCCCGCGCCGTTGGCTCGGCGCATCTGTGGTCCTGTCGATGTTATCAAAGCCCCCGTGCGCCGCGCCCCTCATCAAGGAGAGCGCCCATGCGCCTGAACCACCTCGACCTGCCCGTTCCCGACATCGCCGCAACGCGGGACTTCTTCGAAACCTGGCTGGGTTTTACCCACGAGCGGACGCTGGGCCAGAACGGCCTCGCGATCCTGCGCGATAGCGCCGGATTGGTGCTGGTTCTCAGCCGGTTGCAGGACACGGGCGCCCAGACCTGGCCGTACCCGTTCCACATCGGCTTCCACCTGGAGACGGAAGCGGCGGTCAGCGACCTGCACCGGCGCATGAGCGAAGGCGGCGTCGCCGTGGGCGAGGCCGCGGTGCAGCGTGGGGCATTCAGCTTCTACGTCACCGCGCCCGGCGAGATCCTGGTGGAAATCGCCCACCGGACCTAGCGCCGGCGGCGGGCGCTGGGCCTTAGGACTTCAGCGCCCGCCAGCCGATGTCGCTACGGTAGAAGCCGCCTTCCAGGCTGATCGTCCCCAGCGCCGCATAGGCCACGTCGCGGGCTTCGTGCAGGGTCGCGCCCAGGGCGCAGACGTTCAGCACCCGGCCGCCCGACGCCCGCAGAGCGCCCTCGGCGTCGCGGGTGGTGCCGGCGTGGAAGACCACGGCTTCGTTGCCGAAGTCGGCCTCGGCGTCCTGGATCAGGCCCCCGGTCTTGGGGGCGTCGGGATAACCCTCGGCGGCCAGGACCACGCAGATGGCGGCTTCCTCGCGCCACTTCGGCGGCTGGGCGGACGCCAGCTCACCCTTGGCGCAGGCCAGCAGGATCGGGACGATGTCGCTCTCGAGGCGCAGCATCAGGGTCTGGCACTCGGGATCGCCGAAACGGGCGTTGTACTCCACCAGCTTGGGGCCCGTGGGCGTCAGCATCAGGCCCGCATAGAGCACGCCTACATACGGATTGCCCTCGGCGGCCATGCCCTCGACGGTCGGAACGATCAGCTCGCGCCAGGCCTGGTCGATCAGGGCCTGGGTCAGCACGGGCGGCGGCGAATAGGTGCCCATGCCGCCGGTGTTGGGGCCTTCGTCGCCGTCATAGGCGCGCTTGTGGTCCTGGGCCGCGCCGAACAGCACGGCGGTCTTGCCGTCGCAGAGGGCGAACAGCGAGGCCTCCTCGCCGTGCATGAACTCCTCGATGACCACGCGGGCGCCGGCCGAACCGAAGCGGCCGCCCAGCATGTCGACCACGGCGGCGTCGGCCTCGGCGCGGGTCGCGGCGATGACCACGCCCTTGCCGGCCGCCAGGCCGTCGGCCTTGATCACGAATGGGGCGTCCAGGATGTCCAAGAAGGTCCCGGCCGAAGCGGCGTCCTCGAACACGCCATAGGCCGCCGTCGGCAGACCGTGGCGCTGGCAGAAGTCCTTGGTGAAGGCCTTGGAGGTCTCCAGCTGCGCGGCGCGCTGGCTGCCGCCGAAGCAGGGGATGCCGACCACGGCCAGCTTGTCGGCCAGGCCGACCTCCAGGGCCGATTCCGGGCCGACGACGACCAGGTCCGCGCCGATCTCCTGAGCCAGGGCCACCAGACCGTCGGCGTCGGTGACCTTGACCGCCCGCAGCTCTGCGACGGCTTCGATGCCGGGATTGCCCGGGGCGGCGACGAGGCGGCCGCACAGGGGCGACTGGGCGATCTTCCAGGCCAGGGCGTGCTCGCGCCCGCCGGACCCGACGAGGAGGATGGTCAGCTTTTCCATGAGCGCGGGGTGTGGCGTGCGCGCGCCCCCGGGTCAAGCGGTTCGCCCCCGCTGGCCGTCATTCGCCCCTTGGCGATGGCGACCCCGGCCGGGGCTGGCCAAGGCTCATGGCATGGAAAAGCTGTTCTCCCCCGCCCTGGCCCTGCACGTCGCTTGCGGCTTCGCCCTGGTCGCCGCCGGCCTGCTGCCGATCCTCACCCGCAAGGGTTCGCGCGCCCATCGCTGGTCCGGGCGGACCTTTGTCGTCCTGATGAGCGTGTTGCTGGCCGCCGCCTGGATCATGACGGCGCTGCACTTCAGCGCCTATTTCGCGGCCCTGTCGGCGACGGCGACGATCACGGTCTTCTCCGGGACGCGGGTCTTGCGGCGCAAGCGGCCGGACCTGGATCCGCGCCAGCGGGCGACGGCGCTGGACTGGGGCCTCACCCTGTTCGTCATCGCCATCGGCGCCTGGGTGCTGTTCCTGGTCGCCACGGGCCAGACCGGCCGCAACGGCGCGGTGTCGATGGCCCTGGTCTATGGCGCCTTCACAATGGGCGGCTGGGACCTGTGGCGGTTCATGCGGCCTACGGACTGGCCGTTCTCGCCGGAGCTCTGGACGTACGAGCATCTTGTGAAGATGCTCAGCGCCTATGGCGCGGTGATGAGCGCCTTCTCGGGCAACTTCCTGACCTTCCTGCCGACGCCATGGAGCCAGCTCTGGCCGACCCTGCTGTTCCAACCGATGGCGATGATCTGGATCGTCGTGCTGGCCACGCGCCGGCGAGCCTCATTGACCGCGTGAGACGCGCGCCGACCTCGGCCTGGGTCTGGGTGTTCGCCGCCTATAGCTGGCTGGCGACCACGGTCAGCGCCGCCTGGTTCGCGCGGCGATTCTCGGCCGAGCGCGGCATCGTGCTGGATGTGCCGACCTCGCTGCTCTGGCAGGGCGCGGTCTATGCCGCCTGGCTGCCGGCGGCGGGCCTGGTGTGGCTGATCCTGCGACGGTTCGGGGCCGGGCCGAAGGGACTGCTGGCCGCGTTCCTAGCCGGGATCATCGCCGTACCGCTGGAGGCGCTGGCGTCGAGCCTGATCGACCAGGCCTTCATCGGCGGCGCCAACCTCACCGGACGGGTCGTGGGCAGAGTTCCCGTCTGCATCCTGCTCTACACCGCCATCGTCGCCGTCGGTCTGGCCGCCGTCCATCACCGCCGGGCCGCCGAGGCCCGCGCCCGCAACGCCCTGCTGGAGACCGCTCTGGCCGAAGCCCGCGCCGTCGCCGCGCCGCCCGAGCGGCTGATGGTCATGGCCGGCTCGCGCCGGGTGCCGGTCGAGGCTTCGGCGGTCGAGTGGTTCGCCGCCGCCGACAACTATGTCGTCGTCCACTGGTCCGGGCGCGAGGGCCTGCTGCGCATCACCCTGCAGAGCCTGGAGGCCCGCCTGGACCCCCACCTCTTCGCCCGCGTCCACCGCTCAACCCTGGTCAACCTGGCCCATGTGCGCGAGGCCCAGCCGCTGTCGGACGGCTCGTGGCGGCTGATCCTGGCCAGCGGGGCCGAGCTGGTGACCAGCCGCACCTATCGCGAGAACGTCCTGGGCCGCCTCGGCCGCTGACTGCGTCGTATCGTCCCGCTCGCCTCCGGGGTGCTTGTCAGCGCTGCCGCGCCACGCACTATGCGTTTTTGAGTTCACGCATCCATTCAAGGCCTTAAGGCCGCAGCGCCGCAGGAAAGCCGACGCCACGCATGGCCGCCGACGAACACGACCGCTCTTCCCACCCGACCAAAGCCCTGCACTCGCGCGCGTTCCTGGACGCCGTGGTCGAGAGCGTGCCCGCCATGCTGGTGGTCAAGAACGGCAAGGACGGCCGCTTCGTGCTGGTCAACCGCGCCGGCGAGGAACTGCTGGGCGTGCCGCGCGAGGCCCTGATCGGCCGCAACGACGCCGACTTCTTCCCCGCCGACCAGGCCGCCTTCTTCGCCGAGATGGACCGCAAGGTGCTGGACAGCGACCGCGTCTGGGTCATCGACGAAGAGCCGCTGAAGACCCCGCACAACGGCGACCGCTGGCTGCAGACCAAGAAGATCGGCATCCCCGGCGAGGGCGATGAGAAGCTGCTGTTGATTATCAGCGAGGACATCACCGAGCGGAAGAAATCCGCCGCCGCCCTAGAGGCCGCGCTGGAGAGCGCCCAGGCCGCCAGCATCGCCAAGTCGGAATTCCTGGCCAATATGAGCCACGAGATCCGCACCCCGCTGAACGGCGTGCTGGGCATGGCCCAGGTGCTGGCCCAGACCGAGCTGACCGACCGCCAGCGCGAGATGATGGACGTGATCCTGGGCTCGGGCCGGGTGCTGAACGCCCTGCTCAGCGACATTCTGGACCTGGCCAAGGTCGAGGCCGGCGAGGTCGAGCTGGAGCCCGCGCCGTTCAACCTGCGCGCCGGGCTGACGGCCGCCGCCGCCACCTTCGAGGGCCTGGCGCACCAGAAGGGCCTGACCTTCAGCCTCGACTTCGCCGGCGACTTCCACGAGCGCGCGGTCGGCGACGCCCTGAAGATCGGCCAGATCGTCAACAACCTGATCAGCAATGCGGTCAAGTTCACCTGCGAAGGCTCGGTCGCCGTGCGCGCCGCCACCCGTGAAAACGTCGATGGCAGCGTCGAGCTCTCCGTCGAGGTCGCCGACAGCGGCGAGGGCTTCACGCCCGAGGTGCAGGCCAGCCTGTTCGAACGCTTCGTCCAGGGCGACGGCTCGATCACCCGCCGGTTCGGCGGCTCGGGCCTGGGCCTCAACATCGCCCTGCGCTTCGCCAAGCTGATGGACGGCGACATCACCTGCGACTCGACGCCGGGCCACGGCGCGACCTTCCGCTTCACCGCCCGGCTGGAGAAGGCCCAGGCCGAGATCCCCGCCCCCGCGCGCCGTCCCGCCCCGGCGCCGACGGCCGAGCGCCTGCGGGTGCTGCTGGCCGAGGACCATCCGACCAACCAGCGCGTGGTGGAGCTGATGCTGGGCGAGACCGCCGACCTGGTGGTGGCCGAAAACGGCGCCATCGCGGTCGAGGCCTTCGCGAGCCAGCCGTTCGACGTGGTGCTGATGGACACCCAGATGCCGGTCATGGATGGCCTGACGGCGATCCGCGCCATCCGAGCGCGCGAGGCCGCCGCTGGGACGGGGCGCATCCCGATCATCTCCCTGACCGCCAACGCCATGCCCCATCAGGTCGAAGCCTGCCTGGAAGCCGGCGCCGACCTGCACCTGGCCAAGCCGATCACCGTGACGGCGCTGTTCGAGAGCATCGCCGCGGCGGTTGACATGGCGGCCCATGCGGAAGAGCAACGAGAGGCAGCGCCTTAGTCGAGCCGAAGCGATGGGAACTTATTCCGGAGTGGCTGATGTCCTCGCACGCATGGAGGACGTCGCAGAGTTCTGCAACGCTCCGCTGCGCGACGTGAACCAGAGAGGAATAGGCGGCAGCACTCCGCTTTACGTCGCGGCGATTTGGGGAGACCTGGAGGCCGCCCGCCTGTTGATCGAAGCGGGCGCCGATGTGAATGCCCATAACGAGGACGGCGAGACAGCGCTCCATTGGGCGGCCTCGGAAGGCCATCGCGCTTTAGCCATCCTGCTGATTGAACGCGGGGCCTCGCTCACGGAACTCAGCGATGACGGAGAGACGCCACGACAACTCGCCGTCCTTCTGGGTCACACCGACCTGCTGGATATTCTGGGGTGAGCGAGACGGACACGGCGGGATGTTTCCGATCGAAAAAGGCCCCGATCCTCGGATGAGGATCGGGGCCTTCGTCTGAAATCGACCGCTGATCGAGCCCCGTTTTGACGGAGACGAGCGGCGCCGAGCCTTAAGCCGCGTCCAGGTCCAGCGAATAACCCGCCGAACGCACGGTGCGGATCGGATCACCGTCGGCGCTGCCGTTCAGGGCCTTGCGCAGGCGGCCGATGTGGACGTCGACCGTGCGGGCCTCGACATAGACGTCCGAGCCCCAGACGGCGTCCAGCAGCTGTTCGCGGCTGAACACCCGGCCCGGATGCTGCATCAGATAGTCCAGCAGGCGGAACTCGGTCGGACCCAGGTGGATCTCCTTGCCGCCACGCTTCACGCGGTGGGCGACCCGGTCGATGATGATGTCGCCGACCGTGATGCGGTCGTCGGCCAGGCCCGGACGGATGCGGCGCAGCACCGCGCGGACGCGGGCGGTCAGCTCGACCATCGAGAACGGCTTAACGACATAGTCGTCGGCGCCGGTGTCGAGGCCCCGGATACGGTCCGTTTCCTCGCCGCGCGCCGTCAGCATGATGATCGGCACGTTGCGGGTCTCGGCCCGGCCGCGCAGGCGGCGGCAGACCTCGATGCCCGAGACCTTGGGCAACATCCAGTCCAGGATGACCAGGTCAGGGGCCCGCTCATTGGCCATGATCAGGGCTTCCTCGCCATCACCGGCCACGCCAACGCGGTAGCCTTCCTTGTCGAGGTTGTAGTGAAGCAGGGTGGCGAGGGCGTCTTCGTCTTCCACCACCAGAACGTAGGGAGTCACTTCAAGTCGCCTCTTAGGTTACTGCGCCACGACGTCGAGCTTGGGACGCTGCGACACCAGTTCGTCGCCGGTCAGCTCGAAGTGGATGATCTCGGCGATGTTGGTGGCGTGATCGCCGATGCGCTCGAGGTTCTTGGCCACGAACAGCAGATGAGCGCAGGCGTTGATCGTGCGCGGATCGCCCATCATGTAGGTCAGCAGTTCGCGGAAGATCGAGTTGTAGTGCTCGTCGACTTCCTCGTCGCGGCTCCACACGCCGATGGCGCGTTGCAGGTCCGAGGTCGTGTAGGCGTCCAGCACGTCCTTCAGACGGCCTTGCACCAGCTTGCCCATGCGCTCGATCGAGCGGGTCAGGGCCGTCATCGGATCGGCTTCGGTCAGGATCAGGGCGCGCTTGCCGATGTTCTTGGCCATGTCGCCGCAGCGTTCCAGGCTCATCGAGATCTTCAGGGCGGCGACGGCGTGGCGCAGGTCCACGGCCATCGGCTGGCGCAGCGCGATCAGGCGGAAGGCCTTGCGCTCGATCTCGCCCTGCAGGGCGTCCAGGCGCTCGTCGCCGGCGACCACGGCCTGGGCCAGCGGCGCGTCACGACGGGCGATGGCGGCGATGCAGTCGGCGACCTGGCTCTCGGCGATGCCGCCCATGCGGGTGACTTCGGCGGTCAGGTGGGCCAGCTCTTCGCCGTACGACTTGACGGTATGTTCGGTCATTTCGGGATCCTTCCGCTTAGCCGAAGCGGCCGGTGATGTAGTCTTGCGTGCGGCTGTCGCGAGGATTGGTGAACATCTCCTCGGTCGGGCCGCTCTCGACCAGCTTGCCCAGGTGGAAGAAGGCCGTGCGTTGCGAGACGCGGGCGGCCTGGGCCATCGAGTGGGTGACGATGACGATGCAGAACTGGGTCCGCAGCTCGTCGATCAGCTCCTCGATCTTGGCGGTGGCGATCGGGTCCAGGGCCGAGCAGGGCTCGTCCATCAGGATCACTTCCGGCGACACGGCGATCGCGCGAGCGATCACCAGGCGCTGCTGCTGGCCGCCCGACAGGCCGGTGCCCGGTTGGTGCAGACGATCGGCGACTTCGTTCCAGAGACCGGCCTTCTTGAGGCTGCTCTCGACGACGGCTTCCAGGTCGGCCTTGGACGAGGCCAGGCCGTGGATGCGCGGGCCGTAGGCGACGTTCTCGAAGATGGTCTTCGGGAAGGGGTTCGGCTTCTGGAACACCATGCCGACGCGCGAGCGCAGGACCACCGGGTCGACGCTCTTGAGATTGACGTCATTGCCGTCGATCTCGATCGAGCCTTCGACGCGAGCCGACGGGATGGTGTCGTTCATGCGGTTGATGCAGCGCAGGAAGGTCGACTTGCCGCAGCCCGACGGGCCGATGAAGGCGGTGACCGACTTGCCCGGGATGTCGATGTTCACATCGAACAGCGCCTGCTTGTCGCCGTAGAAGACCTTGACGTCGCGCGCCTTGATCTTGGCCTCGCCGACCGCCGCCGAAGCGTGGCCGTGCGGAACGGTGGTGTGGATCACCGGCGTGTGGGCGGTGTCGTCGGGGCTTTGGACGGTCATGGCGTGTCCACGGAGAAGGGGCGAAGCGTTGGGGTTCAGGATCTGGGTCATGTGAAACCTACCAGCGGCGTTCGAAGCGGCGGCGCAGGATGACGGCCGCGGCGTTCATGACGATCATGAAGACGAGCAGGACGATGATGGCCGCAGCGGTGCGTTCGTGGAAGGCCCGCTCGGAAGCGTTCTCCCAGATGAACACCTGGACCGGCAGCACGGTGGCCGCGCCGGTGAAGCCTTCCGGCACGCCGGGCACGAACGAGACCATGCCGATCATCAGCAGCGGCGCGGTCTCGCCCAGGGCGTGGGCCAGCGACAGGATGGCGCCGGTCATCACGCCGGGCATGGCCAGCGGCAGCACATGGTGGAAGACCGTCTGGGTCTTGGACGCGCCGACGCCCAGGGCGGCTTCGCGGATCGACGGCGGCACGGCCTTCAGCGCCGAGCGGGTGGCGATGATCACGGTCGGCAGGGCCATCAGGGCCAGCACCAGGCCGCCGACCAGCGGCGAGCTGCGCGGCACGTTCAGCCAATTGATGAACAGCGCCAGGCCCAGCAGGCCGTAGACGATCGACGGCACGGCCGCGAGGTTGTTGATGTTGACCTCGATGATGTCCGTCCAGCGGTTCTTCGGGGCGAACTCTTCCAGATAGGTCGCGGCCAGCACGCCCACCGGCACCGCGATCAGGGCGGTGATGATCAGCATCATGGCCGAGCCGACCACCGCGCCCAGCACGCCGGCCTGTTCAGGCTCGGTCGAGTCGGAATTGGTGAAGAAGGCGAAGTTGAAGCCCGAGGTGACCGCGCCGGTCTTTTCCAGCTTGTCCAGCCAGTCCAGCTGCTGGTTGTCCAGCTTGCGGTCGCCTTCGGCGGTCGTGCGCTTGATCTCGCCCTTGAAGTAGAGATCGGCGTCCGCCTTCAGCGGACCCGTCAGGGTGATCGTCTGACCGATCAGCTTGGGGTCGGCCTTCAGCTTGTTCAGGATCTGGAAGCCGAAGTCGCGCGACACCAGGTCCTGGACCTTGGTCGAGACCGAGCCCAGATCGTCGTCCTGGATGTTCAACTTCTTCATCACCGCCTCGGCGACGATGTAGTCGTAGTTGACGCCCGAGAGGTCCGACGTGTCGATGCGGTCCGGGTTCAGATAGACCGGCACGTTCAGCGTGTGGGTTTCGAAGGTCGTGTAGCCTTGGCTCACGATCCGGCCGACCAGCACGACCAGGAACACCAGGGCCACGATGATGGCGGCCATGCCCTGAGCCTTGAAGGTCCGCTCTGCGGCGTGGCGCTTCTTCAGCCGGGCTTCCATGGCTGCCGAAGCGGCGGAGCGCGGGGCGGCCGCGCCGAGGGTGGCGTCAGTCATATTGTTCCCGGTACTTCTGGACGATGCGCAGGGCGACGATGTTCAGCGTCAGGGTCACCACGAACAGGGTGAGGCCCAGGCCGAAGGCCGACAGCGTTTTCGGGCTGTCGAACTCCTGGTCGCCGGTGAGCAAGGTGACGATCTGGACGGTGACGGTGGTCACGGTGTCGAGCGGGTTGACCGTCATCTTGGCCTGCAGGCCGGCGGCCATGGTCACGATCATGGTCTCGCCGACGGCGCGGGACACGGCCAGCAGCATGGCGGCCATGATGCCCGGCAGGGCGGCCGGCAGGACCACCTTCTTGACGGTCTCGGACTTGGTGGCGCCCATCGCGTAGCTGCCGTCGCGGAGCGACTGCGGCACGGCGTTGATGATGTCATCCGACAGCGAGGAGACGAACGGGATCAGCATGATCCCCATCACCACCCCGGCCACCAGGGCCATCTGGTTCTGGACTTCCATCAGGTAGGTGGCCAGCGGACCGGCCGGCAGGGCCGCGCCGATGGCGTTGAAGCCGGCGCGGAACAGCGGGCCCACCGTCAGGGCGGCGAAGAAGCCGTAGACCACGGTCGGCACGCCGGCCAGGATCTCGAGCAGCGGCTTGACCACGCCGCGAACGCCGCGGCCGGCATATTCCGAGAGGTAGATCGCCGAGTAGAGGCCGACGGGCGCGGCCACCAGCATGGCGATCAGCATGATCAGGAAGGTGCCGGCGAACAGCGGCACGGCCCCGAACGCGCCCGCCGAGGCGACCTGGTCGGCGCGCATGGCGATCTGCGGGCTCCATTCGGTGCCGAACAGGAACGAGATCGGGTTGACGCTCTGGAAGAAGCGCCAGCTTTCCCAGACCAGCGAGAGCACGATGCCCAGGGTGGTCAGCACGGCCGCGACCGAGCAGCCGATCAGCAGGATGCTGACCCAGCCCTCGACCCGGTTGCGGGCGCGGAATTCGGTGGAGATGCGCGGGAAGGCCAGCAGGAAGCCGGCCAGGGCCAGCACGCCGGCGCCGGCCAGCATGCCGATGTTCAGCACGGTCTCGATGCGGCGGGCCTCGGCGACCTTGGCGTCGAGGGCGACCTTGATCTCGCCTTCGTAGGTCACTTCCGACGGCGGCTGCTTCGAAGCGATCGCGTGAGCGTCGCTATAGAAGACGGCCTGACGGTCCGGCTCCAGCGCCTGGACGGCGGCGGGGCGCGTGGACTGCAGCATCGCGTCCTCGACGCGGCCACCGAAGGCGGCGCCCAGCAGCAGCAGCAGCGCGGCCGGCACGCCGGCCCACAGGGCCGCATAGGTCCCGTAGTAATCCGGCAGGGAGTGGAGGACGCGCTTGCGGCCTCCGGCGGAGGCCACGGCGCGGCGGCGACCGGCGGCGAAAGCCACACCGGAGAACAGCGCCAGGACGAGGAGCGAGAGCCAGGTCAGCATGCGTGAGGCTAATCTTGTCGCGAGTTGTCGAAGGCCCCGCAGGATCGCTGACCTTCCCCCGCCCCGATCTATGCCGGGCCGGCGCTGTGCTTATGCGACGGATCCGTGACAGTTTGACGACAGCGCCCGGCCCGCTGTCCGATGACTGTCGGGATTCAGCAACGTCACAGCCCCGGTCGATATGTCGCACCCCGTCGCACGCCATGCGCGATCTGGATTTGGCCTCTAAATTTCCGCGTTATTTCAAAGCGCTAGAAAAAGAAAACGATCGCGAGCGATTTCATCGCCCTCAAAGCGGGGACGTCGCGCTTCTTCATTTAGGACTTGGTGAAGAGCTGGACGGGCAGGTTCGCGCTCGAACCTCCCCAACCGCCCAGGAAGCCGGCACGATGTTCAAGCGTTCGCACGCCGTGGAGACCTTGGCCGCCCTCGACAAGTCGCTGGCGACCATCGAGTTCGACCCCAGCGGCAAGATCCTGTCGGCCAACGCCAACTTCTGCACGGCCATGGGCTACAGCCTCGACGAGATCGTCGGCCAGCACCACCGGATGTTCGTCGAGCCGGCCCACGCGGTCAGCGAGGAATATGCGAACTTCTGGAAGAAGCTGGGCCGGGGCGAGTTCGACGCGCGTGAGTATCTGCGCCTGGGCAAGGGCGGCGTCGAGATCTGGATCCAGGCCTCGTACAACCCGATCCGCGACGGGCGGGGTCGCGTCTCGCGCATCGTCAAGATCGCCACGGTGATCACCGAAGAGAAGCGCAAGAGCGCCGAGGAGCGCGGCAAGATGGACGCCATCGGCCGCGCCCAGGCCGTGATCGAGTTCACGCCCGACGGCCAGATCATCACCGCCAACGACAACTTCCTGGGCGCGCTGGGCTACGCCCTGTCGGAGATCCAGGGCAAGCACCACCGGATGTTCGTCGAGGCCGCCTATGGCGCCTCGCCCGAATACGCCGCGTTCTGGCGCAAGCTGAACGCCGGCGAGTTCGTGGCCGCCGAGTTCAAGCGCGTGGGCAAGGGCGGCCAGGAGGTCTGGATCCAGGCCTCGTACAATCCGATCTTCGACCACAAGCGCAACATCACCAAGGTCGTGAAGTTCGCCACGGTCGTCACCGGCCGCGTCCATGCCGTCAACGAGATCGCCCAGGGCCTGGAGCACCTGGCCCAGAACGACCTGACCTATCGCATCGCCGATCCGGTCGATCCGCAGTTCAGCAAGGTCCGCGACGACTTCAACACCGCCATGTCGGTGCTGGACGAGGCCATGGGCGTGGTCGCCCACGCCACCCAGAGCGTCGGGGCCGGGGCCCAGGAGATCTCGACCGCCTCGGAAGACCTGGCCCAGCGCACCGAGCAGCAGGCCGCCAACCTGGAAAAGACCGCCGCCGCGCTCGACGAGATCACCGCCACGGTCAGCCGTAGCGCCCACGGCGCCAAGCAGGCGTCCGAGGCCGCCACCGCCGCCCGCGCCGACGCCGCCCGCTCGGGCGAGATCGTCGGCGACGCCGTGGCCGCCATGGGCGAGATCGAGAAGTCGTCCGGCCAGATCACCAGCATCATCGGCGTCATCGACGAGATCGCCTTCCAGACCAACCTTCTGGCCCTCAACGCCGGCGTCGAAGCCGCGCGGGCGGGTGAAGCCGGTCGCGGCTTCGCGGTCGTGGCTTCGGAAGTCCGGGCCCTGGCCCAGCGCTCGGCCGAGGCCGCCAAGGAGATCAAGATCCTGATCGCCAACTCGTCCTCGCAGGTGGCGCGTGGCGTCCGCCTGGTCGGCGACACGGGCGAGGCCTTGTCGACCATCGCCCTGAAGGTCGGCCAGATCGACGGCCTGATCTCCGAGATCGCCGAGTCCTCACGCGAACAGTCGGTCGGCCTCTCGGAGGTCAACACCGCCGTCAACCGCATGGACCAGGTCACCCAGAGCAACGCGGCCATGGTCGAGGAGGCCAACGCCGCCTCCGCCAGCCTGCGGCAGGAGTCCAACGAGCTGTCGGCCCTGGTCAACCGCTTCACGACCAGCGTCGCGCCCCGCGCCCAATCGGCCCCGGCCTATGCGCCCCGTCCTGCCTCACGCCCGGCCCGCGCGCCGATCAGCCGGCCAGGCTCGGCCGCCGTGGCGGTCAAGACTGACGAGTGGGACGAATTCTAAGCTTCGGCCGTCGCCGTTGGCGGCGGGACCGGCGCGGGGGCTGACGTCGCCTTGGCCATCGGCAGGTAGACGCCGAAGGTCGCGCCTTCGCCCTGGACGCTCTCGACCGTCAGCCCGCCCCGGTGACGGTTCATGATGTGCTTGACGATCGCCAGGCCCAGGCCCGTGCCCGAGCGCTCGCCGCTCTTCTGGCCCTCGACTCTATAGAAGCGCTCGGTCAGGCGCGGCAGGTGCTCGCGCGCCAGGCCCGGCCCCTTGTCGGTGACGCGCAGCACGGCGTAGCGCTCGGCCGGGTCGTGGTCGGGCGTCAGCAGCGACATGCGGGCGGCGGCCGTGTCGCGGGCGGCGGCGGCGGCCTCGGCGGACAGGCCGGGGAAGATCTCGACCCGCACGGTCTCGCCCTCGGGCGTATATTTGATGGCGTTGTCGACCAGGTTCTGGATCACCTGGATGATCTGGTCGCGGTCGCCCTCGATCACCGCCCCGCCGCGCGGCGGCAGGACGGGATCGAAGATCACGCCCTTGTCGCGGGCCTGCGGGGCCAGGGCGTCGATCACGTCGACGGCGGCCATGGCCAGGTCCACCCGGCCCAGCGGCGCGATGTGCTCGTTCAGCTCGATTCGCGACAGGCTCATCAGGTCGTCGATCAGGCGCGACATCCGCTCGGCCTGGGCCAGCATGATGGCCAGGAACTTGTCGCGCGCGCCCGGATCGTCCTTGGCGTGACCGCGCAGGGTCTCGATGAAGCCCGACAGCGAGGCCAGCGGCGTGCGCAGCTCGTGGCTGGCGTTAGCGAGAAAGTCGGCGCGGGTGCGCTCGCTGCGGCGGGCGTCGGTCTCGTCGCGCAGGGCCAGCAGGGCCAGGCGCGAGCGGCCGGCGCTTTCCTTCAGCGGCCGGGCATGGGCCAGCCAGGCGCGCCCCTGGGCGCCGCCGGTCTCGAACTCGACCACGCCCTCGACATTGCCGAACAGGGCCTCGTCCACGGCCTCCAGCACGCGCGGATTGCGCACGGCGGTGACCAGCAAGGCGCCCTGGTGCTGAATCTTGAACAGATCGCGGGCGGCGGCGTTGGCGAACAGGAAGCGGCGGCCGGTCAGGTCGTCGGCCTCCTCGGCGGCGATGACCATCAGCGGATCGGGCAGGCGGTCGAGAATCGCCGCGAAGGGCGGCACTTCCTCGACGACCGCGGCCGGAACCAGGCCGCCAGGAATGGGAATCACCGCCGGCGCATCGGCCCGGCGCGACAGCCACCAGCCCGCGCCGCCGGTCGCCACGGCCGCGATCACGGCCGGAACGGGCTGGGCCACGCCGACCACGGCCAGGCCCAGAATGACGCCTGGCCCAATCATGGAAGGCCAGAATGCGCCCGCACGGCGGCTTTCGGAGCTGTCCGGGGGCGTGTTCGCCAGCGGCATGTGGAGGCTCACCGATTCAAGCGAGAGGCGATTCGTCGATCCAGATATGGCGCCCCGCCAAGCCATGCGATAGACGGATGACGTTTCAGTACGTGTCACGAGCGAGATGCACCGCATTTTCGCCGCAACGTGACCCGAATTAGGTGCGCCGGTTTCCGTTGGGGTGTCATACGTAATGCAGCGCAAGGTCCTGGTCGCGACAGTCGCGGCCGCTCCTCTCTTGGCTATGGGGTTCGCCGCGATGGCGGAAACCTCGGTCTCCACCGCGCGTACGACGCCCATTGCCACCAGCACGGCGACGGGATCTGCGGCGGATGACATCGCCATCACCGCGGACGGCTCCATCAAGCCGACCTCGACGGGCGCGATCGTCACGATCGACAGCAACAACTCGGTCACCAACAAGGGGACCCTCTCGACGACCGGCGTGAACGACGGCGTCGGCGTGCTGATCATCGGTGGCAAGACCGGCAACCTCAGCAACACCGGCACGATCTCGCTGGTCGAGGACTACACGGCCACCGACACCGACTCGGACGGCGACATCGACGGTGCGTTCGCCCAGGGGGCCAACCGCTACGGTATCCGCCTGACCAACGCCGGGACCCACACCGGCAATATCGAGAACGGCGTCGGCGGCACGATCACCATCGAAGGCAACAACTCGGCCGGCATGCTGCTGGAAGGCCCGGTGATCGGCAACGTCACCAATATGGGCACGATCAGCGTCGTCGGCGACAATGCCTATGGCGTGCGCATCGCGGCCCCGGTCACCGGCAAGGTGACCATGGGCGGCTCGATCACCGCCCAGGGCAAGGGCGCGGTCGCCCAGGCCATCGATTCGACCGTCAACGGCGCGCTGGTGCTGCAAGGCACCGCCACCGCCACCGGCTATCGCTACACTTCGCGCCCGACCACGCTGGACGCGCTGAACAAGCTGGACGCCGACGACCTGCTGCAGGGCGGCCCGGCCGTCCGTGTCGCGGGCGACGTGACCGGCGGCGTGCTGCTGCAGGGCGCCAACTACTCGACCAAGGTCGGTACGGACGGCAACACCGTCACCACCGCGATCACCTCCAGCACCTCGGGCTCGTCCAGCATCAGCGTGTACGGCAGCGCGCCGGCCCTGCAGATCGGCTCGGCCGACAAGAACGTCACCCTGGGCGCGGTCGGCGCGGGCGACCTCGCCTACGGCCTGGTGGCCAAGGGCGCGATCAGCGCCGCGGGCGTCTATAACGGCGTCACCGCCACGGGCGTGTCGATCGGCGCGGGCGGCGGTCGCACGACGACCCTGACGAACGGCCTGCGCAACGACGGCCAGATCCAGGCCACCACCTTCGAGGCCGACGCCACCGGCATCGCCCTGAACACCGGCTCGGTGGTCAACGAGCTGCTGAACCGCGGCGCCATCGCCGCCAGCTCGTCGTCCTATGCCGGCTCGGGCGTCACCGCCTCGGCGCGCGGCGTCGTGCTGGGCGCGGGCTCGGCCACCACCAGCATCCGCAACACCGGCTCGATCACCGTCGGCCGCGTCGGCGAGACCGGTGACGCCGTGGCCATCCTCGACCAGGCCGGCACGCTGAAGACCATCACCAACACCGGGTCGATCCGCGCCGCCGTCACTGCGCCCGCCTTCAAGGCCGACGGCACGGCCGCGACGGTCACGGCCGTCGGCCAGGGCATCGCCCTGGACCTGCGCGCCAACAATTCGGGCGTGACCTTCACCCAGTCGGGTCCGACCGACTACGCCTCGACCACCACCTGGCCGACCACCGACACCGTGGCCAGCACCGACACCACCACGACCACGATCGCCCCCAGCATGGTGGGCGACGTGCTGTTCGGCGGCGGTAACGACACGCTGAACCTGTGGAGCGGCACCCTGGTCGGCAACATGTCGTTCGGCGCCGGTCAGGACCGCCTGTCGATCGACGGCGGCGGCGTGGCCCTGGGCAAGCTGAACGACAGCGACGGCAAGCTGGACATCGCCATCGCCAACGGCAGCCTGGGCATCGTCAACACCGACACGATCAATGTCTCCAGCCTGACGATGGGCGCCAAGTCCAAGCTCTTGTTCTCGGCCGATCCGGCCGCGGGCCAGAACACCAAGCTGGTGGTCTCGGGCGCGACCAACATCGCCACCGGCGCCGAGCTGGGCATCCGCCTGGCCAATATCGTCAAGGCCCCGACCAGCTTCCTGGTGATCCAGGGCAGCAACATCAATGTCGGGACCATCGGCAACGGCCTGCTGGCCGAGTCGCCGTACCTGTACGTGGCCACCAGCCGCGCCGACACCAACAACGTCTATATCGACGTGCGTCGCCGCACCGCCGCCGAGATCGGCTTCAACCGGGCCGAGACCTCGGCCTATGACGCCGTGTTCGCCGCCCTGGGCAATGACTCGGCCCTGGCCACCCAGTTCCTGGGCGAGAACACCCGCGACGGCTTCCGCGACCTGTACGACCAGATGCTGCCCGACCAGGGGATCGGCCTGTTCACGGCTTTGCAGTCGGTCAACCAGCAGATCTCGGCCGCCACCATGTATCGGCCCGATCCAGGCGATCGCTACGGTCCCGACAGCATCTGGATGCAGGAAATCAACAACCTGACCCGTCGCGACACCGACCAGTCGCTGGGCTCGGATACGCAGGCCTTCGGCTTCGTCGGCGGCTACGAGGCCATGGGCGACGCCGGCGGCGCGCTGGGCCTGACCCTGGCCTATGTCAGCATCGAAGAACACGACACCGTCGCCAAGGTCGGCGAGCAGACCACCGCCTCGTTCGTCCAGACCGGCGCCTACTGGCGTCGTTCGGTCGGTGGCTGGCGCTTCAACACCGGCGGCGGCGTGGGCTATGGCTTCTTCAAGGCCGATCGTCGCTTCATCTCGCGCGACACCAACGGCGACGGCACGGCCGACCTGAACGTCGGCAACAACGCCGACTGGAACGGCTTCACGGCCAACGCCTTCGCCGGCGCAGCCTATGAGCAGAAGTTTGGTCGCTTCTTCGCCCGCCCCGAAGGCCGCCTGGACTATGTCTGGCTGCGTGAAGGCAAGCGCGAGGAACGCAACGCCGTCTACATCAAGGATGGCGTCATCTCGACCACCCCGGGCGACGGCTTCAACCAGACCATCGACAAGCGCACTTCCAGCAGTCTCTCGGGCGAGCTGGGGGTGGTGTTCGGCGCCGACTTCGGCAAGACCGTCTGGTGGCGTCCGGAAGTGCGGGTCGGCTATCGCCAGACCCTGGCTGGCTCGATCGGTGACACGGTGTCCCGTTTCACGAACGGCAACCCGTTCACCCTGGCCGCCCTGGACGATCGGAACGGCGCCCTGACCGCGGGCTTCGCCCTGCGCGCCGGCACGCCGATGTCCTACCTGTCCCTGGAAGGCGGTATCGAAGCCGCCAAGAAGCGGAAGCTCTACAACCTGCGCCTCGCCGGCCGGGCCATGTTCTAAGGCTCCCAGCGCCCCTCAATTGAGTTTTGGAAATACGAAAGCCGCCTCGGGAAACCGGGGCGGCTTTTTCCGTCCACGGATCTTTAACCGTTCAAGTGTCTGATTTGACGGAAGTTTCGCAGCGTATTTCGCGACATTTCGCCGCGCCTCCAGAAAAACTCAAGGCCGGTTTTCCTAATCTCGATTTCGTGGCTAGGGATAATCGTTTTCCCTGGCCTAGCAGGTTCGGTTCCGCCTCGGCGGCGCCGAAAGGGGAATAAACATGACCTTAGGCAGAACTGCATTCCGCGCCGCGCTGATAGCCGGCGTGTCCCTGCTGGCGACCGCCGGCGTAGCGAACGCTCAGACCGCTACGCCCGACGACGCCGCCGCCCGCATCGCCGCCCTGGAAGCCCAGCTGGAGACCCTGCAAAAGCAGGTCGCCGACCTGAAGGCCGCCACCGCCGCCAGCCTGAAGGACGTGCGCGCTGCTCAGAGCGTCACGAACGTCAGCATCGCGGCCGGCCGCCCGACCATTGCTTCCGGCGACGGCGCCTACAGCGCCACCCTGCACGGGGTGATGCAGCTGGACGCCGCCCAGTACTTCCAGGACAAGGGCCTGCCGGCCGTGATCGGCAACGCCCGCGACCTGAACAACGGCACCAACTTCCGCCGCGCCCGCCTGGGCGTCGACGGCAAGTTCGCCAAGTATTTCGACTACTCGATCCTGCTGGACTTCGGCGGCGCGGGCACCGACGGCGCCGGCCAGCTGCAGGAACTGTTCGTCCAGTACAACTACGCCCCCTTCAAGATCCGGGTCGGCGCCTACGCCCCGAACCTGGGCCTGGAGGACGCGGCCTCGACCAACGGCTCGCTGTTCCCGGAACGTCCTTCGGCCGCCGAAGCCGCCCGCGGCCTGGCCGGCGCCGATCGCCGCATCGCGCTGCAGGGCCAGATCGTCCAGGAGCGCTGGCTGCTGTCGGGCGCGGTCTCGGGCGCCAAGGCCGGCGACGGCCAGACCTTCGACGAGCAGCTGGGCTATCTGGGCCGTTTCGCCTTCATCCCGGTGAAGGGCCTGGACTATCTGATCCATGTCGGCGCCAACGCCAGCGTCGTGGCCACACCGGCCCAGACGGCGGCCCTGACCGGCGCCTATGCCGTCACGATCCAGGACCGTCCGGAACTGCGTGTCGACGGGACCCAGCTGGTCACCACCGGCGGCATCGACGCCAAGAGCGCCCGCCACTTCGGCCTGGAAGCCGCGGCCCAGAAGAAGGGCCTGCTGATCCAGGGCGAGTACTTCGACTACAAGATCGACCGCCGCAACGCGGCCGCCGGCGTCACCAACCCGAAGTTCACGGGCTGGTATGTGGAAGGCGGCTGGGTGCTGACGGGCGAGGCCCGCAAGTACAACCCCAACACCTTCGCCTTTGACGCCCCCGCCATCGCCAACCCCTTCGACCCGAAGGCCGGCAAGTGGGGCGCGTGGGAACTGGCCGCTCGCTACTCGGTGCTGGACCTGAACCACCACGAGGATGCGACCCTGGCCGGCGACCGCGTGCGCGGCGGCGAACAGACCATCTGGACCGCCGGCCTGAACTGGTTCCCCAACTCGGTGACCAAGTTCTCGGTCGACTATCTGGATGTCGACATCGATCGCAAGGATCCGGCCGGCGGCCTCACCGCCCTCAGCCAGAGCTACCAGGCGGTCAACTTCCGCAGTCAATTCGCCTTCTAAGGAACCTCTTCATGTCGAAGTCCCGCAACGCCCGGTCCTTCGTTCCTTCCCGCCGCGACCTGATCGCGGCGGGAGCCGGAACGGCGGCCCTGGTCATGGCTGGCGCCGCGCAGGCCCGGGCTCCCAAGCCCGCCACCCTGCTCAATGTCAGCTACGACCCGACGCGGGAACTCTACAAGGAGATCAACCCGGCCTTCGCCAAGTACTGGAAGAGCCGGGTCGGTCAGGACCTGACGATCAGCCAGAGCCACGGCGGCTCGGGCAAGCAGGCCCGCTCGGTGATCGACGGCCTGCAGGCCGACGTCGTCACCCTGGCCCTGGCCGACGACATCGACCAGATCGCCAAGCGCGGCCTGATCGACAAGAACTGGAAGTCTCGCCGCCCGGCCAATTCCGCGCCCTACACCTCGACGATCATCTTCCTGGTCCGCAAGGGCAACCCGAAGAAGATCGCCGACTGGGGCGACCTGGTGAAGCCGGGCGTCAGCATCATCACGCCCAATCCCAAGACCGGCGGCGCGCCGCGCTGGGCCTATCTGGCGGCGTGGGCCTATGCCCTCAAGCGCCCGGGCGGTTCTGAAGCCTCCGCCCAGGCCTTCGTCAAGCAGCTGTATTCGCAGGTTCCGATCCTGGATAGCGGCGCTCGTGGTTCGATGACCACCTTCGCCCAGCGCGAGATCGGCGACGTCCTGCTGACCTGGGAAAACGAGGCCCACCTGGCCCGCGAAGAGTTCGGCGCCGACAAGTTCGAGATCGTCTATCCGTCGATCTCGATCCTGGCCGAGCCGTCGGTCGCCGTGGTCGACAAGGTGGTCGACCGCCGTGGAACACGGACCATCGCCGAGGGTTACCTGAATTTCCTGTACAGCCCGCTGGCCCAGGACCTGATCGGCAAGAACCACTACCGCCCTCGCAGCCCGGCGGCGGCGGCCAAGTACGCATCCAAGTTCCCCAAGATCCCGCTGGTGACGATCGACAAGCAGTTCGGTGGCTGGGCCAAGGCCCAGGTCCGGCACTTCGATGACGGCGGCGTGTTCGATCAAATCTACAAGCCCGCCTAGCGGCGGACGGCGTATTGCAAGCTCGCGGCAGGCGGGCAGCCCGAAAAAACAGAGGCTTCAGTGATGACCCAAGACCTGAACAAGACCACCCGTCGCGGCCTGCTGGCCGGCGCCGGCGCGGGCGCCGCGGCCCTGGCCGCAGGCGGCCTGCCCAGCCTGGCCAACGCCCAGGCCGGCAAGACCATCACCCTGCTCAACGTCAGCTACGACCCGACGCGCGAGCTCTACAAGGACATCAACGCCGCCTACGCCGACTACTGGAAGAAGCGCGTCGGCCAGACCCTGGTGATCAACCAGAGCCACGGCGGTTCGGGCAAGCAGGCCCGCTCGGTGATCGACGGCCTGCAGGCCGACGTCGTCACGCTCGCCCTCGCCTACGACATCGACGAGATCGCCGCCAAGGCCAAGCTGCTGCCGGCCAACTGGCAGTCGCGCCTGCCGCAGAACTCGACCCCCTACACCTCGACCATCGTGTTCCTGGTCCGCAAGGGTAACCCCTGGAAGATCAAGGACTGGGGCGACCTGGTGAAGCCGGGCATCGACGTGATCACGCCCAACCCCAAGACCTCGGGCGGCGCGCGCTGGAACTACCTGGCCGCCTGGGCCTGGGCTCTGAAGCAGCCGGGCGGCAATCCCGCCAAGGCCGAGGCCTATGTGAAGAGCCTGTTCGAGCACGTGCCCGTGCTGGACACCGGCGCCCGCGGCGCCACCACCAGCTTCACCCAGCGCGGCCTGGGCGACGTGCTGCTGGCCTGGGAGAACGAGGCCTACCTCGCCCAGGACGAGCTGCCGGGCAAGTTCGACATCGCCTACCCGTCGCTGTCGATCCTGGCCGAGCCGCCGGTCGCCGTGGTCGACAAGAACGTCGACCGCCACAAGACCCGCACCATCGCCGAGGGCTATCTCAACTTCCTGTACAGCCCGCTGGCCCAGGAGCTGATCGCCAAGAACTACTACCGTCCGCGCAACGCCGACGTGGCCAACAAGTACGCCGCCCGCTTCAAGAAGATCCCGCTGGTGACGATCGACGACACCTTCGGCGGCTGGAAGAAGGCCCAGGCCACGCACTTCAACGACGGCGGCGTGTTCGACCGCATCTACCAGCCGAAATAACGGCTTCCTGACGGCCTGCCCGTTCCGGGAAGCACGGGTAAGGCCATCGGATGCGCGGCGGGAATCCTTGAAGGATTCCCGCCGTTTTCATTTCGCCGTCCACCTATGTTGGGAACCCGACAGGATCGGGTACGTTGAGCGTCAACGGGGTGGTGGGAGCTTGACCATAGGCATGGACGACTATTCGGAATCTGTACGCGATGTCAGCCAGGCCACGGGCCGTAGCCCCGCGGATCTTGAAGCGATCATCGAGGCGCGGACGCACGAGCTGAAGGAAGCCCTGGAGCAGAAGACCGCCCTGCTCCACGAAGTCGACCACCGGGTGAAGAACAACCTGCAGCTCATCTCCAGCCTGTTGCTGCTGCAGAACCGTCGCGTTCAGGATCCCGCTCTGAAAGCCTCGCTGAAGGGCATGCTGGGCCGGGTCAACGCCATCGCCACCGTCCACCGCCGCCTGTTCCAGAGCGAGGATGTGGAGCGTTTCGACGTTTCGGCCTTCATCCGCGACATGGTCGCCGACCTGATGGGCTCGGCCGCCCGCGACGACATCCGCATCGAACTGGATCTGGAGCGGGTCGAGATCCCCGCCTCCAAGGCCGCGCCCTTCGCCCTGGTGGTCAACGAGCTGCTGACCAACGCGCTACGGCACGGTTTCCCGGAGGGCCGCGGCGGCAAGATCTTCGTCGGCGTTCGCCGCGAAGAGGGGAATTTCAGGATCGAAATAACCGATGACGGCGTTGGTTTCGACAAGGACACCAAACCATCGGGGTTCGGTCTGACCATCGTTCAGCTGCTGTGTCAGCAGTTGAAAGCCAAAAGTGAGACGACCGATGCGGAACCAGGTGTCCGTGTTGTCGTTCTGCTGCCCGTGAACGGGGCGAACTAGGAAGGTTGAGTTAGCTTGATGAGCGGTCGTGCGCTCGATGTGCTGATAGTCGAGGACGAGATGCTTCTGGCGATCGAGCTGGAACACCTCGTCGAGGAAGTGGGGTGCCACTCGCTCGGCTGCGCGATGAGTTCGGACGAGGCCGTGGATCTCGCCGAGAAGCTGCACCCTGACCTGGCCCTGGTGGACGTCCACCTCAGCGACGGTCCGACCGGCGTCGACGTGGCCCGCAAGATCTCGCAGGACTGCGGCGGCGTGGCGCTGTTCATGACCGCCAACGTCAAGCGCCTGCCCGACGACTTCGCCGGCGCCTGCGGCGTGATCGGCAAGCCGTATTCCGAGCATGGCGTGAAGACCGCCCTCAACTACCTGACCTTCTGCCTGACCGAAGGCCACGTGCCCGGTCCCGTGCCGGTGGGCCTGACCCTGGCGCCGGCCTATGCCGCGCTGTGGGGTCTGGACGACGTCCTCTCGAAGACCGCCTAGTGGCCGTACCGCCGGTCGCCGCTGTCGTCGGCACGGCCGCGGCCTTGCTTTCGATCACCAGTTTCGCGCCGCAGATCATCAAGATCTGGAAGGAGAAGGACGCCTCGTCCGTCTCGCTGCGCACCTACATCGTCACCGTCACGGGCTTTGCCTGCTGGATCGCCTATGGCCTCCTGATCAAGGCCTGGCCAGTCATTGCGTCGAACGTCGCCTGCCTGCTGATGTCGGGCGCGGTTCTCATCATGAAATGGCGGTTCGACCAGAAGGCTTGATGGGTCCCTTTTGCGTGACAGGGGGGGCGGGGTCCGCTATCGAGGCGCCGATTTTACGTATCGAGGGACCGCCGCCTTGACCGACGTCGCCGCCGAGGAAGCCGGCTGGGCCACAGCCAAGACCCTGGCCGAGGCCCTGCCCTATATCCAGATCTACGACCGCGAGACGGTGGTGATCAAATACGGCGGCCACGCCATGGGCCAGGAAGACGTGGCCAAGGTCTTCGCCGCCGACGCGGTGCTGCTGAAGCTCCTGGGCGTCCATCCGGTGGTCGTGCACGGCGGCGGTCCGCAGATCAGCCGCATGCTGGACAAGGCCGGCGTCAAGTCGACCTTCATCGACGGCCTGCGCGTCACCGACGAAGCCACGATGGAAGTCGCCGAGATGGTCCTGTCGGGCGCCATCAACAAAGAAATCGCCAGCTGGATCACCCAGGCCGGCGCCGAGGCCGACGTGCGCGGCGTGGGACTGTCGGGCAAGGACGCCCGCCTGATCACCGCCGAGAAGGTGACCCGGACCAAGAAGGATCCGGACAGCAATATCGAGCAGGCCGTCGACCTGGGCTTCGTGGGCGAACCGACCAAGGTCGATCCGCACATCATCCAGACGCTGCTGGCCTCGGAAACCGACTACATCCCGGTGATCGCGCCGATCGGCGTCTCCGCCGCGGGCGAGACCTTCAACATCAACGCCGACACCGTCGCCGGCGCGCTGGCTGGCGCGCTGAAGGCCAAGCGGATGCTGATGCTGACCGACATCAAGGGCGTGCTCGACGGCAATGGCGAGCTGATCCGCGAGATGACGGTGGACGCGGCGCGCGAGCTGATCGCCTCGGGCGTGGCCACCGGCGGCATGATCCCCAAGCTGGAAAACGCCATCCACGCCATCGAGTCGGGCGTCGAGGCCGTGGTCATCCTGGATGGCCGTCGTCCGCACGCCATGCTGGTCGAGCTGTTCAGCGAACACGGCGCGGGCACGCTCATCTCGCAATGAGCGCCGACCTCTCCCACGTCGACACCTGGCTGTTCGACCTCGACAACACCCTGTACCCGCTGGAAAGCGAGTTCATGGGCCTGATCGAGGTCAAGATGACCGACTTCGTCGAGCGGATGACCGGCCTCCCCCGCGAGGAGGCCAAGGCGCTGCAGAAGCAGTACTTCACCGAGCACGGCACCACCCTGTCGGGGCTGATGCTCAACCACGGCATGGAGCCCAAGGCGTTCCTGGACGAGGTGCACGACGTCTCGATGGACAAGCTGATCCCCAGCCCGGAACTGCGCGAGGCCATCGCCCGCCTGCCGGGTCGCCGGATCATCTTCACCAACGGCTCGGTCGGCCACGCCGAGCGGGTGCTGAAACACCTGAACCTGCGCGACCTGTTCTCCGAAGTCTTCGCGATCGAGACGGCCGACTACATCCCCAAGCCCTCGCTGAGCACCTTCGACAAGATCAGCAAGCTGCACGCCATCGATCCGCCGAAGACCGCCTTCTTCGAGGACAGCGAAAAGAACCTGGTCCCGGCCGCGCGGCTGGGCATGACCACCATCCTGGTCGGGGCCCACGCCAAGGACTCGACCTCCGAACACGTCCATTTCCGGACCAACGACCTGCCTGAGTTCCTGAACTCGGCCCGCCTGCAAGGAAGCCCGCAATGACCGCGACCGTGAGCCTCTCCGACCTCCAGACCGAAGTCGAAGCCGCCTGGGAAGCCCGCGCCGACGTCTCGGCCGCCACTACCGGTCCGGTCCGCACCGCCGTGGAAGAGTCGCTGCTGCTGCTCGACAGCGGCAAGGCCCGCGTCTCGGAGAAGGTCGACGGCGAGTGGATCACCCACCAGTGGCTGAAGAAGGCCGTGCTGCTGTCGTTCCGCCTGAACCCCAACACCGTCATGCGCGCCGGCACGCTGGGCGGCGGCGTCGGTCCGTGGTGGGACAAGGTGGCCAACAAGTTCGACGGCTGGGACGCTCCGCAGTTCGAGGCTGGCGGCTTCCGCGCGGTGCCGGGCGCGATCGTCCGTCGCGGCGCCCACATCGGCAAGAACGTCATCCTGATGCCGTCGTTCGTGAACATCGGCGGCTATGTCGATGAAGGCACGATGGTCGACACATGGGTCACGGTCGGCTCGTGCGCCCAGATCGGCAAGAACGTCCACCTGTCGGGCGGCGTCGGCATCGGCGGCGTGCTGGAGCCCCTGCAAGCCAACCCGACCATCATCGAAGACAACTGCTTCATCGGCGCCCGCTCGGAAGTCGTCGAGGGCGTGGTCGTCGGCGAAGGCAGCGTGCTCTCGATGGGCGTGTTCATCAGCGCCTCGACCCAGATCATCGACCGCGCGACCGGCCAGGTCCACATCGGCAAGGTCCCGCCCTACAGCGTCGTGGTTCCGGGCACGCGCCCCGACGCCAAGAGCGGCCTGGGCCTCGCCTGCGCCGTAATCGTCAAGACGGTGGACGCGCAGACGCGGTCGAAGACGAGCATCAACGACCTGCTGCGGGACTAAGGTTCCTGGGCTGAGCCCAAGAAATCCTCCCCCTAGCGGGGGAGGGCTTTACTAGTTCGTGGCCTTGTCCAGCTGGCGCTTGCTGTCGTCCGCGCCCTTCTTGACGTCGTGCTTGAGCTCGGTGCCCGCCTCCTTGGCTTCCTGACCCGCCTTCGCGCCCAGTTCGCCAGCCTTGTCGGCGGCCTCGCCGGCGGCTTCCTTCAGCTCGCCGGCCGTCTCCTTGGTGCTTTCCTTGATCGCCGTGCCGGCTTCCTTGACATCCGGGTCGTTGGCGATGTTGTGGGCCGCGTCCTTGATGTCGGAGGCGGCCGCTTGCGCGCCTTCCTTCACTTCGGTGGCGTGTTCCTGCGAGCAGGCGGCGAGAGTCAGGGCCGCACCAGCGGCGACGATCAGCATCAGCTTGGAACGCATGGTCGGGCTCCTTTTGAGTCGGCTGGATAACGGAGGGCCACGGCCTAGGTTCCGACTCCTCTTTGCGTCCGAACGCTCAGGCGTCTAAACCCCCGCCATGCGCATCGCTTTCCTCGGCACGCCCGACTTCGCTGTGACCTGCCTGGCCGAACTGGTCGCCTCGGGCCACGAGATCGTCGCCGTCTATTCCCAGCCGCCAGCCCCGCGCGGGCGCGGCCAGGAGCTGAAGACCTCACCGGTCCACGCCTTCGCCGAGGGTCTGGGCCTGCCGGTCCGCACGCCGGTCTCGATGAAGACGGCCGAAGAGATCGAGGCCTTCCAGGCGCTGGAGCTGGACGCCGCCGTCGTGGTCGCGTTCGGCCAGATCCTGGTCAAGGCCGTGCTCGACGCGCCCACGTTCGGCTGCTTCAACCTTCACGCTTCGCTGCTGCCCCGCTGGCGCGGCGCGGCCCCGATCCAGCGGGCGATCATGGCCGGCGACCCGGTCACCGGCGTCCAGATCATGCGGATGAGCGAGGGCCTGGACGAGGGTCCGATCCTGATGTCGCAGCAGGTGGTCATCGCGGCCGACGACACCGTCGCCACCCTGCACGACAAGTTGGCCGCCACCGGCGCGCAGCTGCTGCCCGTGGCCCTGGCCGCCATCGAACGCGGCGGCGCCCGCGAGACGCCGCAGAGCGAAGAGGGCGTCACCTACGCCAAGAAGATCAAGTCGGCCGAGGCCCGCATCGACTGGACCCGCCCGGCGGCCGAGATCGACTGCCACATCCGCGGCCTGTCGCCCTTCCCCGGCGCCTGGTTCGAAGCGCCGTCGGAGAAGGGGCCGGTCCGCGTGAAAGCCCTGCTGTCGCGCGTCGAGACCGCCTCGGGCCCTGCTGGAACGGCTCTGGACGACGGCCTGCTGATCGCCTGCGGAGACGGCTCCGTGCGCCTCCTGAAGGCCCAGCGCGAAGGCAAGGGCGTCCAGGACGCCGAGACCTTCACGCGCGGCTTCCCCATCGCTGCCGGGACCGTGCTGGCCTGATGCCGCGCTACCGCCTCCTCGTCGAGTATGACGGCCGGCCCTACAGCGGCTTCCAGGCCCAGGCCGTGCTGCCGTCGGTGCAGGGCGCGATCGAGACGGCGGTGACGGCGTTCAGCGGCGAGACCGTGCGCATCGCCGCCGCCGGCCGCACCGACACCGGCGTCCACGCCACCGGCCAGGTGGTGCATGTCGACCTGGAGAAAGACTGGCCCGCCCAGACGGTGCTGAACGCCCTCAACGCCCACCTGACCCGCGAGGCGGTGTCTATCCTCTCGGCGGAAGTGGCCGAGGGTGACTGGCACGCCCGGTTCTCGGCCAATGAGCGCCGTTACCTCTACCGCATCCTCAACCGCCGCGCCCCGCCGGCGCTGGACAAGGGCAGGGTCTGGCACGTGAAGAAGGACCTGGACGCCGACGCCATGCACACGGCCGCGCAAGCTCTGATCGGCCTGCACGACTTCACGACCTTCCGCGACATGCACTGCCAGGCCAAGAGCCCGGTGAAGACCCTGGACGTCGCGCGGGTGCGGCGCGTGGGGGAAGAGATCCACCTGGACTTCGAGGCCCGCAGCTTCCTGCACCGGCAGGTGCGGTCGATGACCGGGACTCTAGTCGAGGTCGGCGCCGGCCGCTGGACGCCGGACGACGTGAAGGCCGCGCTGGAGGCCAAGGATCGCCGCGAGTGCGGGCCGGTCGCGCCAGCCGATGGGCTGTATCTGGTGGGTGTCGGCTACGGCGACTAAAGCACCGAGCAGTTGGTGATCTGGCTGAACGCCTCCAGCGCCGCCGTGCCGACCACGCTGGTGCCGAAGCGGTCCAGCTCCGGCGACCACACCGCGATCGTCGCCTTGCCGGGGACCACCGCCACGATCCCCCCGCCCACGCCGCTCTTGCTCGGCAAACCCACGCGGTAGGCGAAGTTGCCGACGCTGTCATAGATCCCGCAGGTCAGCAGCAGCGCGTTCAGCCGCCGGGTCAGGCGCTCGGGAAACACCGTCTCCTGCGCCACCGGCGAGAAGCCGCCCGCCGCCAGGGGCAGGAAGGCGCGGGCCAGCTGGCGGCAGCTCATGGTCAGGGCGCACTGGCGGCAATAGGCGGCCACGACGGCCTCGGGATCGTGGGTCAGCGTGCCCTTGCCGCGCATCAGGCTGGCGATGGCGCGGTTCTGCCAGGCGTTGGCCAGCTCGGACGCCGCCACCGTCGGGTCGATCTCCAGCCGCTCGTCGCAGAGGAAGCCGGCGAAGTCGCGAACCAGGGCGGCCGGGTCCTTGGTCACGTCCATCAGGATGTCGGTGATCGCCAGCGCCCCGGCGTTGATGAACGGATTGCGCGGCACGCCCTGCTCGGCTTCCAGCAGCGACAGGTGGTTGAACGGCGTGCCCGAGGGCTCCTTGCCCACCCGCGTCCAGGTCTCGTCGCCCAGGCGGTTCAGGGCCAGGCCCAGGGCGAAGACCTTGGTGATGCTCTGGACAGAGAAGCCCTCGTCGGCGTCGCCGATCACGTGCTCGCCGCCATCGACCGTGCGCACGGCCATGCCGAACTTGGTCCCCGGCACGTCGGCCAGTTCCGGGATGTAGTCGGCGGTGCGGCCCTTGCCGAAGTGCGGCTTCACCAGCACCGCCACCTCGGCCAGCACGTCGGGGATCGAGAGCGCCTTCATGCCCGACGCTCCAGGTCTTACGCGAAGGCCGCGAAGTAGCGGTTGACCAGCGCCTCATAGGCGTCGGCCAGATAGCGGATCTCTTCCACCGGCACGCGCTCGTCGACCTGGTGCATGGTCGAGCCGACCAGGCCGAACTCGACCACCGGGCACAGGGCGCGGATGAAACGAGCATCGCTGGTGCCGCCGGTGGTCGACAGCTCCGGCACCCGGCCCGTGGCGTCGCCGACGGCGGCCACGATCACGTCGGTGAAGGCGCCCGGCTCGGTCAGGAAGGCTTCGCCGCTGATCTTGCACAGCGCCTCGACCCGGCCCGAGAAGCCCTCGGCGGCCTCGCGGCACTCCTGCTCGATCCAGCTGGCCAGCTCGTGGCCCTTGTGGGCCGGATTGAAGCGGATGTTCACCCGGGCCTTGGCGCTGGCGGGGATGACGTTGGTGGCGGTATTGCCGACATCGACCGTGGTCACCTCCAGGTTCGACGGCTGGAAGCCAGTATAGCCCTCGTCCAGCACCCGGCTCTGCAGGCGCGAGAGAATGTCGACCAGCACCGGGATCGGGTTGGCGGCGCGGTGCGGATAGGCCACGTGGCCCTGCTTTCCGTCGACCGCGATCCAGGCGTTGATGCTGCCGCGCCGGCCGATCTTGACCATGTCGCCCAGCAGGTTGGCCGAGGTCGGCTCGCCGACGATGCAGTGGTCGATGATCTCGCCCTCGGCGGCCAGGGCCTCGACGACCTTGACCGTGCCGTCCTCGGCCACGCCCTCCTCGTCGCCGGTGATCAGGAAGCTGATCGAGCCGGCATGCTCGGGGATCTTGGCGACGGCGGCGACGAAGGCGGCGATGGCCGACTTCATGTCGACCGCGCCACGGCCGTAGAGGACCCCGTCCTTGATCTCGGCCTCGAACGGCCCGGCGGTCCAGGCGGCGTCGTCGCCGACCGGCACCACGTCGGTATGGCCGGCGAAGCACAGGTTCGGCCGCGCCGTGCCGCGCCGGGCGTAGAGGTTCTCGATCTCGCCGAACTTCATGCGGCGGCAAGCAAAGCCCAGGGCTTCCAGCTGGCGCTGCAGCGTGTCCATCGCCCCCGCATCGGCCGGGGTCACCGACGGACGACGGATCAGGGCTTGAGCAAGCGCGACGGGGTCAATGAGAGCGGCTTCGGTCATGGCCATGCCTTTAGGCCCGGCGCCGGAACGACGCAAACTTGAACCTTCGACAATTCCCGCAAAAGCTGTACCGTTGCGAAATTCAATCGACCTTGGGGGAGTTCGACATGCTGGCGTGGCTGATCGCGGCGTTGGAGCCGGTCGTTGCTTGGCTGACCACGGTCTGGCCCGCCTTTCACCGCTGGGTCAGCGGCCTGCTGATCAATGGCATCGTCGCCGAGACCCGGCCCCGTCCGCATCCGTGGAGCACCAAGACCCCCTACATCAGCTGGGCGGAACTCACCGACCGCACCTACAGCGCCCGCCAGCTGCCGACGAAGGACCTTGGCCCGTTTCCCGCCGAGGACGTCACCGCCGGCCTGTTCGCGCGGGCGGCGGGCAAGCCCCAGGTCTACTGCGCCAAGTCGACCATGCTGTTCCCGGCCTTCGCTCAATACCTGACCGACGGCTTCATCCGCACCATGGTGTTCGCCACCAAGGAGGATCGCGCCCGCAACACCTCCAACCACGAGATCGACCTCTGCACGCTGTATGGCCGCACCGAGGCCCAGACCAACGCCCTGCGCCTGAAGTCGCCCGACCAGCGCGGCCGCTTGAGGTCGCAGACGATCAAGGGCGAGGAATATCCGCCGTCGCTCTATGACGCGAATGGCGTGGTGCTGAAGGATTTCGTCGACCTGGATCCGCCGCTGGGCGTCCTGGACAAGGACATTCCGGCCGACCTCGAGAAAGGCGCGCCCGAGCGGAAGGCGACGCCGCTCGACATCAAGCGCCAGCTGTTCGCGCTGGGCGGCGACCGGGCCAACTCGACGGTCGGCACGATGATGATGGGGACCCTCTTTCTGCGCGAGCACAACCGGCTGGCCGGCGTGATCTCGGCGGCCAATCCCGACTGGAACGACGACCGGGTGTTCGAGACCGCCCGCAATGTGGTGATCGTCCTTTACATCAAGCTGGTGGTCGAGGAGTACATCAACCACATCTCGCCCTCGCGCATCCGTCTGCTGGCCTATCCCAACGATGGCTGGAAGCGCCCGTGGAACAAGCCCAACTGGATCACCGCCGAGTTCAGCCTGCTGTACCGCTGGCACTCGCTGGTCTCCGAGGACATCACCTGGGCAGGGCAGCCGTTCAAGACTCGGGACCTGCAGTTCGGCGGCGACCAGCTGACCGACCACGGCCTGGCCAACGCCTATGTCTGGATGAGCGCCCAGCCCGCGGCGCTGCTGGGCGCGCACAACACCGCCGACTACCTGCACGACGTCGAGGTGCGGGCGATCCGGCAGGCGCGGTCCAACCAGATCGACTCCTACAACGCCTATCGGGTGGCCAACGGCATGAAGGCCGTGACCACCTTCGAGGAGATCAGCACCCGCCCCGGCGTCGCCGACCAGCTGCGCGCGCAGTACGGCCATGTCGACAAGGTCGAGCTCTATGTCGGCCTGTTCGCCGAGGACACGGCCGCCAACTCGCCGCTGCCGCCGCTGATCCTGCGCATGGTGGCCATCGACGCCTTCTCCCAGGCCCTGACCAACCCGCTGCTGTCGCAGAACATCTGGGGCGACGAGGACAAGGACGGCAAGCCGGGCAACAAGACCAAGGCCTTCACCCGCGAAGGCTTGGCGGCGATTACCTCCGCCAACAGCCTCTACGACCTGCTGGTCCGTAACGGCGCCGATCCCGGCAAGGCCTTCGTCGGCATGACCCGTCCGGAGTGGAAACGGAACGCCAAGGTGCAGCGGGTCGGTTGAGGCGGCCTCGGGGCGTGCTTAACTACGCGGGCGGAGGACACGCCCTTGCCCAAGATCGACCTGACCACGGCCCCGACCCGCGTCGGCACGGCCTATCCCGCGCCGTTCAATGCGCCCTGCCTGCGCCGCCACCGCACCAAGCTGGGCGACGCCGTGGGCCTGGACCAATTCGGCGTGAACCTGCTGCGGCTCGAGCCCGGCGTGTGGTCCAGCCAGCGCCACTGGCACACCGCCGAGGACGAGTTCACCTGGGTGGTCCAGGGCGAAGTCGTGCTGGTCGAGGATGAGGGAGAGACGGTGCTGCGGGCCGGCGATTGCGCGGGCTTCAAGGCCGGGGTCGCCAACGGCCACCACTTCCAGAACCGCTCGGACCAGGACGTGCTGCTGCTGGAGATCGGCTCGCGCCGCCCCGACATCGACGGCTGCGACTATCCCGACATCGATCTCGTTTTGCGCGACGGCGAGGACCTCTATCGCCACCGCGACGGGACACCGTACCAGACTGATCAGGGGCGCAAGCGATGAGCCCGCGCCTGACCGGCGTCACGCCGATCCTGTTCGTGCGCGACGTCGAGGCGGCGGCGGTGTTCTACGCCAAGCGCCTGGGCTTCGCGGTCGACTTCCTGCACGGCCAGCCGGTGTTCTACGGGGCGGTCAGCCGCGACGGCGTCTGCCTGCACCTGCGCCATGTCGATGAGCCCAACTTCGCCGAACTGGCGGCGCGCGAGGAGTCGCTGATCCTGGCGACCATCCAGGTCGAGGATGTCCGGGCGCTGTTCGCGGAGTTCGAAGCCGCCGGCGCCGACCTCGTCCAGCCGCTGATCCAGCAGCCGTGGGGCGGGCTGGACTTCCAGGTCCGCGATCCCGACGGCAACCGCATCTCGTTCGTGCAGTTCGGCGAGGCCTAAGGCCTCAGCACCGCCAGCAGCCAGTCGTGCACGGCCATCACCGCGCGCGAGGCGGTTGGCAGGCGCAGCAGGTGGTAGGGCCGCCCCTCGATCACGGGCCCGAACGGCTGGACCAGCAGGCCCGTCTCCAGCTCGTCGCGCACCAGGCTGAGGCTGCCCATGGCCACGCCCAAGCCGCCGACCGCCGCCTGGTAGGCATGGCTGTCGTCGGTGAAGACCAGGCGTGGGGTCGCATCCAGGTCCGCCAGCCCCGCCACCTGCGCCCAACGCGCCCAGGTCGGGGTGTCCGCCGCCGGGTGCCGCCACTCGCAATGCAGCAGGGGCTGGCCGCGCAGGTCCTCGGGCGAGGCCAGGGCCAGGTTGGGGCTGAACACCGGCGCGAAGGTCTCGACGAACAGCGGCTCGGCCTTGAGGCCCGGGAACGGGCCATAGCCGTAGCGGATGGCGATGTCCGCCGCGCCCGAGCGCAGGTCCACCGTATCGTCGGACGCGTGCAGCCGCAGCTGGACGTTGGGGTGGGCGGCGCGGAACTCGGCCATGCGCGGCAGCAGCAGACGGGCGGTGAAGCCGACCAGGGCCGACAGGGTGACGACGGTCTCGCCCTCCTCGGGACAAAGGGTCCGCAGCGCCTCGGCGAAGGCGTCGAAGCCGTCGCGCAGCACCGGGAACAGCCGCTGGCCGGCGACGGTCAAGCTGACCTTCCGCACCTGGCGGTCGAACAGCTTCAGGCCCAGCGTCTCTTCCAGCTCGCGGATGCGGTGGCTGATCGCCGTGGGCGTCACGGACAGTTCGTCGGCGGCCAGGCGGAAGCTCTCCAGCCGCGCGGCGGCCTCGAAGGCGCGCAGGGCCCCCAGCGGCAGGCGGCGGCGCGAGAAAGATGAATTGATCTCATCCATGGCCTGATGATTACGCGTTCGTCAGCGCGCCGTCACGCGCGCAGAACGCTCTCCACGGATGAACCTTCATCACCTCGGAGACACCCATGACTACCGTCCTGCAGATCGACGCCAGCGCGCGTTCGGGGCGCTCGGGCGAGACCCGCCACGGCTCGCACACCCGCCGCCTGACCCACCGCTTCGTCCAGCGCTGGAGCCAGCTGCGGCCGGAAGACGAGATCGGCTATCGCGACGTCGGCGTGCGCCCGCCACGCCCGGTCAGCGGCGACTGGATCCACGCCGCCTTCACCCCATCGCACGCTCGCGAGCCCTGGATGCGCGAGGTCCTGTCCGAAAGCGACACCCTGGTCGCCGAGCTGAAGGCGGCCGACGTCATTGTCATCGGCGCCCCGATGTACAACTTCGGCCCGCCGGCCCCGCTCAAGGCCTGGATCGACAACGTCGTCCGCGTGGGCCTGACCTTCGGCTTCGACCGCTCCCGCGAGGGCGAGCCGTACTGGCCGATGCTGGCGGGCCAGGGCAAGACCCTGGTCGTCCTGACCGCGCGCGGCGACTACGGCTACGACGCCGGCGGACGGGTCGCCGACCTGGAGCTGGTCACGCCCAGCCTGGCCAAGCCCCTGGCCTATCTGGGGATCACCGACCTGCGCACGGTCGCCGTCGAGTATGACGAGTTCCAGGACGAGCGTCTGGCCGCCTCGCTGGCGCAGGCGGAGACGGCGGTCGACGCGCTGGCCGAGACGCTGGCGGCGGAGCGGGACCAGGCGCGGGCGGCCTGAGGCGCTTGCGCCTTCGGCCCGCCCTTCTCAAGTACGGGGCATGACAATTCCACCCGAAGTCACGCCCTATCTCCGTGACTGGACCCTGCTCCCCGACGGCGCGCTCATCACCACCCATTCCAGCTGGGTGCTGCCTGTCCGCCGAGGATTCGAAGCGGCGATGCTCAAGGTCGCGAGGATCCCTGACGAGCAGGCCGGCTACCGACTGATGGCCTGGTGGAACGGCCAAGGGGCGGCGAAGGTCATCGCCGCCTCGGAGGGCGCGTTGCTCATGGAGCGCGCCCTGGGCCAGCGTAGCCTGGCCCAGATGGCGCGGTCGGGTCAGGACGACGAGGCCTGCCGCGTCCTCTGCCAGACCGCCGCGCAGCTGCATGCGCCGCGCTCAGCGTCCTTGCCCGAACTGAACCCTCTCGACCGCTGGTTCCAGCCGCTGTTCGACCTGGCGCCCAACCATCCGGCGCTCGAGCCCGCCGCCGAACAGGCTCGCCTCCTGCTGGCGGACCAACGCGACATCCGCCCGCTGCACGGCGACCTTCACCACGACAATGTGCTGGATTTCGATCGCGGCTGGCTGGCCATCGATCCGCACGGCCTGGTCGGCGAGCGCGCCTTCGACTTCGCCAACATCTTCACGAACCCGGACCTGGACGATCCGACCCAACCCGTGGCGACGCTGCCAGGACGGTTTGAAGCTCGCCTGAAGATCGTGACCGAGGAAACAGGCGTCGAAGCGACCCGTGTCCTCGCATGGATCGTGGCTTGGACAGGCCTGTCAGCGGCCTGGTTCATCGGCGACGACGACCAGCGCGGCGCGGCGATCGACCTGGAGGTCAATGCACTCGCAAGACAGCGTCTGGCTTAGGCCGCGCGGCGGGCCTTCTTGACCTTGGTGATGGCGCGGTCGCGGCGCAGGCGCGACAGGTGGTCGATGAACAGCACGCCTTCCAGGTGGTCCATCTCGTGCTGGATGCAGACGGCGAACAGGCCCTCGGCCTCTTCGACGACCGTCTCGCCCTGATAGTTCAGGTAGCGGATGGTGACCTTGGACGGACGTTCGACCTCGTCGAAATATTCCGGCACCGACAGGCAGCCTTCCTCGTAGCCGAGGGTGTCTTCCGAGCTCGACAGGATCTCGGGATTGACGAAGTAGCGCGGGGCCGGCTCCTCGCCCTCGCGGGCCAGGTCCATGGTGATGACGCGCACGGGCTCGCCGATCTGCACGGCGGCCAGGCCGATGCCGGGGGCGTCGTACATGGTCTCCAGCATGTCATCCATCAACGCGCGCAGCTCATCGGTGACGGCCTCCACGGGCGTGGAGATCTTCTTCAGCGTCGCCAGATCGGCGGCGTTATCGACGGTGAGGATGCGACGGATGGCCATAACGCTGATCAGGTAGGCGTCTCATTTCCGAGCGTCAAGGTGGGAGATTGTCCCGCCCCGCTCAACTTCGTGAGAGGCCGCACCCCCTGTTCGATCGCGCCCGGCTCATCGATCTTCTTGCCTTCGTGGTCGACCGACAGGTCCTCGAAGCGGCGGGCCTGGGTCAGGACCTGGCTCTCCAGCGAGCCGACGAACTGGTTGTACTTGCCCACCGCGCTCTCCAGCGCCTTGCCCATGGCCCCGGCGTGAGCGCCCATGACCGAGACGCGCTTGTAGAGCTCGCGGCCGACCTCGACGATGCGGGCGGCGTTCTTGGCCTGGTCCTCGGCCCGCCAGCCATAGGCGACGGCCTTGCAGAGCGCGAACAGGGTCGTCGGCGTCACCAGCACCACGCGGCGGTCCATGGCCTCGGCCATCAGCTCGGGCAAGCGGTCGAGCGCAGCGGCCAGAAAGCCGTCGCCCGGCACGAACATCGCCACGAAGTCGGGCGAGCCCTCGCCCGCGAACTGATCCCAATAGGCCTTGGACGACAGGCCCTGCATGTGGCTGCGCACGCTCTGGGCGTGGCGGACCATGGCCGCCTCGCGCAGCACATCGTCGGTCGCTTCCTGCGACTCAAGGAAGGCGTTCAGCGAGCACTTGGCGTCGATCACGAACACCCCGCCGCCCGGCAGGGTGACCTTGACGTCGGGCCGGCGGCGGCCTTCCTCGCTGTCGACGCTGAATTGCTCCTGGAAGTCGAAGCGGCTGTTGAGGCCGGCGGCCTCGAGCACGTTCCTCAGAGTCTGCTCGCCCCAGCGCCCCTGCACGCCAGCCCCGCGACGCAGGGCCGCCGACAGCTTGCGCGCTTCGGCCTGGGTGGCGGTCGAGGCCTCCAGCAGGGCGGCGATCTGGGCTTTCAGGCCGCCGGTCTCTTCGGCGCGCGACTTCTCGACGGCGGTGACCTGGGCCTCGAACTTGGCCAGGGTCTCGGCCACGGGCTTCAGCTGGGCCTCGAGGCGGGCCTGGGCCAGGTTGTCACGGCTCTTGGCGTTCTCGTCGGCGCGCCGGATCAGCTGCTCGGCGATGGCGTTGGCGCTCTGGGCGGCCTGGGCCTTGATCAGTTCGATCTGGGTGGCGGTCTGGTCTTCCAGCAGGCGTTCGCGCTCCTGCAGTCTCCAGACATCGGCCTCGGCCTTGGCGGCCCGCTTCTGCGCGGTGAGCGCCCACAGGGCGCAGGCGGCAGCGGCCAGAGCAAAGACGATGGCCAGGATCAGGAACGGATCGGAGAAGTTCATGCTCCGTTCTTACCGGGAGTCGGCGGCGGCTTAAAGGCCGCCGCCCGTATCTTGTCAGTCGTCGCCGTCGGCGAGATCGGCGATCATGCCGTTGATCGGCTCGCCGGCGAAACCGGTGACGTTGTGGCCCTTGTCCACCACGCCGACCTTGGCCGGGTGCGGCGCTTCGGTTTCGGCTTCCGGAGCCTTGTCTTCGGGCGTGCTCATGAAATCAGTCCCTCATTCCTGGCGCGGCGGCGGTTCGCCGAACGCGAGTACGCCAAGCTTGGCATGACCAAGCGGCGCTGTCAGCGGGCGGCTCTCGATCTGGACGCGACGAGGGTCTAGATGCTCGGCCTCGTCGCAAGGAGCGCCAGCATGGCCCGACTTTGGATCATCGGACCGGGCGCGGTCGGCAAGACCCTGGGCCGGCTGTTCCATGACCACGGCGCGTTCGAGATCGCCGGGATCGCGGCGCGCACGGCGGAGAGCGCGAAGGCCGGCCGGGCCTTCATCGGCGACGGCGAGGTCATGGACCTCGAGGCCTTCTCGCCGCGCCCCGGCGACGCGGTCATGTTGTCGGTGCGCGACGAGGCCATCGGCGGCGTCGCGACGCGGCTGGTGGAGAAGGTCGATCCGACGGGGCTGGTCATCTTCCATTGCAGCGGCGCTCGCGACCTCGGGCCTCTGGCGCCGTTGCGCGGCTCCGCCCTCGCAGCGTTGCATCCGGTCAAAGCCTTCGCCGATCCCGCCCGCGAGGTCGCCACCTTCGAGGGTGTGGTGTGCACCCTGCAGGGCGACGCGACGGCGCTGGCCGTCCTGGCCCCGGCTGTGCGGGCGATCGGCGGCGAGCCGGTGATCCTGGAGGCCACTGTCGACCGGCGGCTCTATCATGCCGGCGCGGTGTTCGCGTCGAACTACCTGACGACGCTGGTGCAGGCGGCGCTGGACGCTCATGCGGCGGCAGGGATCGGCCAAGCCGACAGCCTGCGGATCCTCGCGCCCATCCTGCGCGACGCCCTGGGCGCGATCCTGGAGCGCGGCCCTGTCCAGGCCCTGACCGGCCCGATCGCGCGCGGCGACGCCGAAACGGTGAAGGTGCAGGCCGAGGCGATCGCCGCTCACGACTCGGCGCTGTTCGATCTCTATCTGGAACTGGGCCGCCGGACCCTAGACCTGTCGCGGCGCAAAAGCCCAGAGCTGGACCTTGAGGCCTTGGCGAAGGTGTTGGCCAAACCGGTCTCCGACTGAGGAGCCGAAAACCTCGTCCTTCGACAAGCTCAGGATGAGGTTTTCTACTGATACGGCTTCAAAAGTAGTCCTCACCCTGAGCCTGTCGAAGGGCGGGGACGGCCCCGCCTAGGCCGGCCGCCGAGCGCGTAGAGCCTGGGCGATGGTGCCGTCGTCCAGCCAGTCGAGGTCGCCGCCGACGGGCACGCCGCGCGCCAGCATGGTCACCGGCACATTGGTGCGGGCCAGGCGGTCGGCGATGTAGTGGGCGGTCGTCTGGCCATCCACCGTGGCCGGCAGGGCCAGGATCACTTCGGCCACCTCGCCGCCAGCCACGCGGGCCGCCAGCTCGCCGATGCGCAGCGCTTCGGGACCAACGCCGTCCAGGGCCGACAGCAGGCCGCCCAGCACGTGATACCGCCCACGGAACGAGCCGCCGCGCTCCATGGCCCAGACCGACCCGACCTCCTCGACCACGCACAGCAGCCGTCGGTCACGGCTGCCGTCGGCGCAGATCGAGCAGGGATCGGTGACGTCCAACGAGCCGCAGGTCGAGCAGGTGCGGACCTTGGCCTGAGCCTCGGCCATGGCCAGCGCCAAGGGCGCCAGCAGCGTGTCGCGCTTCTTCAGCAGGGCCAGAGCCGCCCGCCGGCCCGAACGCGGTCCCAGCCCCGGCAGCTTTGACAGCAGGGCGATCAGGCGCTCGATCTCGGGTCCGGCGGAGGCTCCCAAGTCGTTAGAACTTCATCCCAGGCATGCCGCCCATCAGGCCCGCCATGGGACCAGCGGCGTCCTGCATCATCTGGGCCTGCTTGGCGTCCAGCTTCTTCTTGGCGTCGGCGTGGGCGGCGATGATCAGGTCGGCGATCACTTCGCCCTCACCCGGCTGGACCAGGCTTTCGTCCATCAGCACGCGCACCAGCTCGCCCGTGCCCATCAGGGTGACGGTGACCATGCCGCCGCCGGACGTGCCGTCGACCGTGCTGACGGCCAGCTGCGCCTGAGCGTCGGCCAGTTTCTGCTGCATGGCCTGGGCCTGCTTCATCAGGCCGCCGAGGTCTTTCATCCTAGAACTCCAACTTCAAAACAGCGGGCCTCAGCCCTCTTCCTCGTCCGGCTCGAGCGGCGGGGTTTCCGGCGTCAGGAGCTTGCGGATCTCGATGATCTCGGCGCCCGGAAAGGCCGAAAGCACCGAGGCGACGAAGGGATCCTTCTTGATCTCCTCCATCTGCTCGCGCTCTTCGCGCTTCTGGCGCTCCATCAGGCTCTCGGCCCCGCCGCCGCCTTCGGCCGCGACCAGCCAGGGCTGGCCGGTGGCCTCCTTCAGGAAGCGGACCAGGCGGCCGGCCAGGTTGCCGGGCGCGCCGGGGGCGGCCTCGAAGGTGATGGCGCCGGGCCGGAAGCTGATCGGACGGATATATTGCTCGGCGTCCAGGCGCAGACCGATGTCGCGCTTGGCCGCGATCAGGGCCATGACGTCGTCGAACGAGGCGACCACCGGCATGGCCTGGGCGCCCGGCGCGGCCATGGTCATCGGCGCATGGGCCGAGACCGCGCCACCACCACCGCCGCCGCCAACCGCGACCCCGCCGCCCGGACCACCGCCGCCGATCGGCGAACCGTCGCGCAGGGCCTTCAGCGCCTCTTCGGGCCCTGGCAGGTCGGCGGCGTAGCAGAGCCGGATCAGAGCCATCTCGGCCGCGGCCATGGCGTCGGGCGCGCGGCGCACCTCCTCATGGGCCTTCAGCAGCATCTGCCAGAGCCTGGAGAGCGTGCCGGCCGAGGTGTGGGCCCCGATGGCGGCCAGACGGGCGGCCTGCTCCTTGGGCATCGACAGGGCGTCCGGACCCAGGGCCTTGGACACCGCGGAACTGTGGCAGTGGTCCAGGACATCGAGCATGACCACCGACGGGTCGGCCCCGAAGCCCCACAGGGCGCGGAAGCCTTCCAGGGCGTCCTTGGTCTTGCCGGCCATGACGTTTTCGAACAGGGCGATGGTCTGGCCGCGGTCGGCCAGGCCCAGCATGTCACGCACGACGGCCGAGGTGACCGTGGCCCCGCGATCGGTCTGGACGATCGCCTGGTCCAGCAGCGACAGGCCGTCGCGCACCGAACCCTCGGCCGCGCGGGCGATCAGGGCCAGGGCGTCCATCTCGATCCGCGCGCCTTCCTTGGCCGAGATCTTGTCGAAGTGCTTGACCAGCACGTCCGGCTCGACCCGGCGCAGGTCGAAGCGCTGGGTGCGCGACAGGATCGTCACCGGGACCTTGCGGATCTCGGTGGTGGCGAAGATGAACTTGGCGTGCGGCGGCGGCTCTTCCAGCGTCTTCAGCAGGGCGTTGAACGCCGCCGTCGACAGCATGTGCACTTCGTCGATGATGTAGACCTTGTAGCGCGCCTCGACCGGGGCGTAGCGCACCCCGTCCAGCAGCTCGCGCATCTCGTCGACCTTGGTGCGCGACGCGGCGTCCAGTTCCAGCACGTCCATGTGCCGGCCTTCGATGATGGCGCGGCAGTGGTAGCCTTCGGTGGTCAAGTCGACGGACGGGCCTTTGACGGTGTCGGTCTCGTAGTTCAGGGCGCGGGCGAGCAGGCGCGCGGTCGTGGTCTTGCCGACGCCCCGCACGCCGGTGAGCATGAAGGCGTGGGCGATGCGGCCGGTGGAGAACGCGTTGGCCAGGGTGCGGACCATGGCCTCCTGGCCGATCAGGTCCTCGAAGGTGCGCGGACGGTATTTCCGCGCCAGCACGGTGTAGGCGTCGCCCTCCTTGCCTTCGGGCGGAGACTCGACGACGGGGCGCGACTCTTCACGGGCCGCCGGCGCGGGCGGCGCTTCGCCGAAGATATCGGCGGTGTTCTCGTCGCGTTCAGTGGGCGCTTCGTCCCACGGCGGCGCGGAATCGTTGGTGAGGTCGTCGTGGTCGGCCATGACTCCGAGTGTAGTGGCGCGAAGGGCGCAGCAAAAGCCTTACGCCGGCTTGCGCGCGCATCTGCTGACAGATTTTAGGGGAAGGTGGAGACCGGACAGCGACCCAGAGGTGATCTTGTTGTGGCTGCTGCCTCTCGGCCCTGACCAGGTTGGCAAGGACTCCGTCCGCGCCGATCTCCAAGGCCTATATCGCGACTCCGGACGAAGGATGCAAGGCTGACGAGTCATTCAACCCGCGCTAGAGAGTCGCGCATGGCCCTTTCGATCATCACCAACACCTTCGCCGGCAACCCGTTGAACCGCGACAGCGAGCGTCGCGGCGACGAGGCCTGGCTGGCTGAAAAGCTGACCGACGCCGAATCCCTGGCCGTGGCGCTGTGGAACGGCAAGCCGCTGGTCGAGGACGTCCTGGGCGAAGACGGTCAGCCGACCGGCGTCCAGATCGCCTATCTGCGCGCGGACCTGGCCCAGGACCTGGCGGGCGGCAACGAGCGCCTGCTATATATGGGCCTGTGGAAGGACATCGCGGTCTTCGCCGTCGACGTCGAGGGCGCGGCCGATCCCGCCGAGGGTCCGCTGAAGGGCCTGGGGCGCTTTGAGGAGCTACGCGGGGTGGCCTCGACCATGCCGCCGGCCGACGCCGGCATCCTGGCCACCGCCAAGTCGATGTTCGAATGGCGCCGCCGCCACCGCTGGTGCAGCGCCTGCGGCCAGAAGACCGAGGTCAGCGACGGCGGCTGGAAGCGGATCTGCACGGCCTGCGAAACCGAACACTTCCCGCGCACCGACCCGGTGGCGATCATGCTGGCCCTGCACGAGGGCAAGTGCCTGCTGGGCCGCCAGGCGGCCTGGCCCGCCGGCATGTTCTCGGCCCTGGCCGGCTTCATCGAGCCCGGCGAGACCATCGAGGAAGCCTGCGCCCGCGAGCTGCAGGAAGAGGCCGGCCTGAAGGCGACCGCCGTGCGCTACCACTCCAGCCAGCCCTGGCCGTGGCCGGGCTCGCTGATGATGGGCCTGATGGCGGATGTCGAGACCGCCGACGCCGCGCCGGACCAGACCGAGCTGGAAGAGGTGCGCTGGTTTACCAAGGAAGAGGCCCAGCAGCTGATCAAGGGCGAGCTGGAGGGGGTGTTCGCCCCGCCGCCGCTGGCGATCGCGCATCAGTTGATCAAGGCTTGGGCGGAGGAGGCGTAGGCTACGGACTCTGCTCCCCCGCTGGGGGAGCTGTCGGCGAAGCCGACTGAGGGGGCGTCGCCGGCCGATGCCGAGCTACCCCCTCCGGCCCTCTGGGCCACCTCCCCCAGAGGGGGAGGAGATTTCAGAGCTTGCCCCTTACCGGAACGGCGGCTCGTCGAACGCCCGCAGTTTCCGCGAGTGCAAGTTCGGCCCTTCGGCGTGCAGCAGCTTGCAGGCCATGATCCCGATCTGCAGGTGCTGGCTGATCGCCCGCTCGTAGAAGGCATTCGCCTGCCCCGGCAGCTTGATCTCGCCGTGCAGCGGCTTGTCCGACACGCACAGCAGCGTCCCGTACGGCACCCGGAAACGATAGCCCTGGGCCGAGATGGTCGCCGACTCCATGTCGATGGCCACGGCCCGGCTCTGGTTGAAGCGCAGAGCCGAGAGGCTGTGGCGCAGTTCCCAGTTGCGGTCGTCGGTGGTGACCACGGTGCCGGTGCGCAGGCGCTTCTTCAGCTGGTCGCCGCTGTCGCCGCTGATCGCCTTGGAGGCGTCGTAAAGCGCCCGCTGGACCTCGGCGATCGAGGGCACAGGGATTTCCGGCGGCAGCACGGCGTCCAGCACGTGGTCGTCGCGCAGATAGGCGTGGGCCAGGACGTAGTCGCCGATGGTCTGGGTGTCGCGCAGGCCGCCGCAGTGGCCGATCATCAGCCAGGCTTGCGGGCGCAGCACCGCCAGGTGGTCGCAGATCGTCTTGGCGTTGGACGGACCGACGCCGATGTTCAGCAGCGTCACGCCCGCGCCGCCCGGGGCCATCAGGTGATAGGCCGGCATCTGGTGCTTGCGCCAGGTCGACTCCGCCACCGCCAGTTCCGGATTGACCGTGTTGGCGGTGATGGTCAGGCCGCCCGCGCACGACAGGGCCGTGTAGGGGCTGTCGGGCTGCTGCAGCTGCTCGATGCTCCAGCGCACGAACTCGTCGACATAACGATTGTAGTTCGTGAACAGGATGAACTGCTGCACGTCCTCGGCCGGCGTGCCGGTGTAGTGCTTGAGGCGCGCCAGCGAAAAGTCGGTGCGCAAGCCATCGAACAGCGACAGCGGGCGCGTCTCTTCCAGGGTCGGGTCCCACACCCCGTCGGCGATCTCGTCGCCGATGAAGGCCAGGTCCGTGGTCGGGAAGAAGCGGGCGATGTCTTCGCTGCGCACGTCGGCCTGGTTCAGGTCGATGGTGGCGTCCAGAACGTAGGGATACGGGATTTCCTGGCGCGAGCGCTCGACCTCGATCTCGACCTCGAAGTCGTCCATCAGGAGGGTCAGCTGCTCGACCAGATAGTCCTTGAACTGGGCCGGCTTGGTCACGGTCGTGGAATAGACGCCGGGGCGGCTGACGCGGGCGTACGAACGGGCCAGCTTGGGCGGCAGGGCCTCGGGATCGTAGGTCAGGCGCAGCTCGGGATAGGCGAACGTACCGTCGAACCGCGCTTGCGGGTCGGGTCGGGTTCCGTTTTCGAGATAGGCGCGCAGGGCGGTCCGGAGAGCGTCGACGGCGCGTTCGTATTCGTCATTGAGCCGTTCAACGACGGCGATTGCTTTTTCTTGGTTTGACATGGGTCCTTATAGCGACGTTTTGCGACGTTGGCGAGACGCCGGCCCGGCCAAATGGGAATGATTTATTACTTACCGACGATGAGGAAGCCGCGCGCGCTTCCGTCTTCAGGATGAGCCCATTTCTTCGGCTTGGCGCGCCGTAGACAGGGCCCGACCGCCTCTAGGGCATGGACGAACCCGCGTTCGTCGGCCACAAGGGCGGAAATGCTCAAGGAAGGAGCGGATGGCGGCGCGGGCGTTCTCGTGCGTCGTTCCTTTCGGAAACCAGAACATGCCGTCGACGCCCGATAGAGGCGCCAGGGGGACTGAATGAATAAACGCTTCGCGTTCATGATCGTCGGGGCCATGGTCCTGGGCGTCGCCACGGGCTGGGCCTGCAACCAGTTTCTGGACCCCGCGCAGGCCGCCGAGGCCTCCAAGTGGTTCAAGCTGGGCACCGACCTGTTCCTGCGCCTGATCAAGATGATCATCGCGCCGCTGGTGCTGACCACCCTGATCGCCGGCATCGCCCACATGGAGGACGCCGCCTCGGTCGGCCGCATCGGCGTCAAGACCATGGGCTGGTTCATCACCGCCTCGGCCGTGTCGCTGCTGCTGGGCCTGCTGATGGTCCACATCCTGCAGCCGGGCGCGGGCCTGGTCCTGACCGACGCCGCCTCGACGGCCGCCCCGCCGGCGGCCTCGACCGAAGGCTTCACCCTGCAGACCTTCATCGTCCACCTGGTGCCGACCTCGATCTTCGACGCCCTGGCCAAGAACGAGATCCTGCAGATCGTGGTGTTCAGCCTGTTCGTCGGCACGGCCGTCGCCTCGCTGGACAACAAGGCCCCGCAGATCATGGAGCTGGCCGAGCAAGGCGCCCAGATCATGCTGAAGGTCACCAGCTTCGTGATGAAGCTGGCCCCGCTGGCCATCTTCTGCGCCCTGGCCTCGTCCATCGCCACCCAAGGCATCTCGATGCTGGTGGTCTACGGCAAGTTCGTGCTGGGCTTTTACGCCACCATGGGCGTGCTGTGGGCGCTGCTGTTCGTCGCCGCCTTCCTGGTGATCGGCAAGCGGGTGATCCCGCTGTTCGGCGTGATCCGCGACCCGGCCCTGCTGGCCTTCTCGACCGCCTCGTCGGAAGCCGCCTATCCGCGCATCCTGGACGGCCTGCCCAAGATCGGCGTGCGCCGCCGCATCGTCTCGTTCGTGCTACCGCTGGGCTACTCGTTCAATCTCGACGGCTCGATGCTGTACTGCACGTTCGCCACCATGTTCATCCTGCAGGCGCACGGCGTGCACCTGTCGATCCAGCAGCAGATCTTCATGCTGGCGCTGCTGATGGTGACCTCCAAGGGCATCGCCGGCATCCCGCGCGCCTCGCTGGTGGTGATCATGGCCACCCTCACCCACTTCGGCATGCCCGACGCCTGGATCGCGCTCGTTCTCGGCGTGGACCACTTGCTGGACATGGGCCGCAGCGCCACCAACGTCGTGGGCAACAGCGTCGCCGCCGCCGTGGTCGCCAAGTGGGAGGGCGAGCTGGACGATATCGTCCCCGACGAACCCGAGCCCGCGAAAGCCTAAGAGCACTCTCCGGAACGCTCTCAGAGACGGCCCGCTTCCCTCATCGGAAGCGGGCTTTTTCGTGTACAGTTTCAAATGTACAGTAAAAACTTGACTTCGCCCCGCCGAAGCCCAATCTCTTGAGTCGAGGGACCTTTTAGGACGACCACGCCATGAGCAAGCTCACCCACGTCACGCGCACCGCGCTGATCGGGCTCGCCATCGCCGCTGGCCTGGGCGCGACGGCTGCTTCGGCGGCTCAAGGCGATGCCCCGGCCAAGGCGACCAAGCCGCCTCGCCAGTGCTTCTACCTGTCCGACTGGCGCGGTTGGAGCGCCCCGGACAAGAACACCCTGTACCTCAAGGTCCGCAACCGCGAGGTCTATCGCGTCGACCTGTCGTATGGCTCCAACCAGCTGACCTGGCCGGGCAATCACCTGGTCTCGATCGTGCGCGGCACCGACAGCGTCTGCAGCCCGATGGACCTGGACCTGCGGGTCTCGGACGGCATGGGCTTCGCCATGCCCATCCGCGCCAAGACCATCACCAAGCTGACGCCGGAACAGATCCAGGCGATCCCCAAGAAGGACCGCCCGTAAGCGAGCCCGGCCGCTTCCTTCAGGAGGCGGCCGCGTTCAGCAGCGCCACGATCATGGCGTTGGCGGGCGTCGCGATCCCGTGCGCCGCGCCCTTGCGGACGATGACGCCGTTGCGGGCGTCCAGCTCCATCGGCCGCCCCGCCACGCGGTCGGCGTGCAGCGAGTTCATCGACTCCGGCGCCTGGCCGCGATAGCCGGCGATCACCGCGTCCGGCAGGTCGTCGGAGAGATCCGCCCCCTCGGCCCGGCCCACCGCCACGCATTCGCGCACCAGGGCCCGCATGACCTCCGCCGCGCCCTCGTCATGGGCGACGATGGCGGTCTTGAGGACCAGGGCGTTGACCGCCCCGGCGCAGTTCAAAGCGAGCTTCTTCCAGGCCTCGGTGGTAAAGTCCTCGACGACCTCGATCGCGATCGGCGTGTGGGCGAACAGGGCCGCGAAGCCCTCGCCCGCCGCGCCCGCCGGAACCTTGATCCAGCCATTGCGCCGCTGCAGCACCCGGCCCGGCGCCGAGCGCTCGGCCGGGATGTCGACCACCGCCGGAACCAGGTTCTCGGCCGCGACCTTGTCGGCGAACGGCACGGTGTGCTCGACCCCATTGCGCAGGATGGCCACGCGCGTTTCCGGCCCGACCAGCGCCGAGAGCCAAGCCATGGTGCCGTCGGTGTCGTAGGTCTTGGTCGCCACCAGCACCCAGTCGACCGGCGTGAGGCCTTCCGGCGACGTCGCCACGCGCGGACTGGCCGTGATCGGCCCCTCGGGCGTCTCGACCGCCAGGGTCTGGAACGGCGTGCGCACGCAGACGGTCACATCATGCGCGGGATTCTGCGCCAGCCAGGCGGCTACCGTGCCGCCTACGGCCCCCGGGCCGATCACCGCGATGCTGGTCATGCTGAAGCTCCGTACCTTGCTCTAGCGCGGTAACTAGAGCGCCGACGTGACTGGGTCACGAACTTCCGCGCACTGCCGACATCCTCGTCCTTCGACAAGCTCAGGATGAGGATGTGAGATGTACGGTGAGGACGTGAGACTCCCCCTCGGCATTCCAAACACCTCATCCTGAGCTTGTCGAAGGACGAGGTGTTTCGGCACGGATTGCGCCACCTCAATCTATAGGCGCATCATCGCGAAGCAGGAGCATCCGCGATGCATGACGTCCAATCAGCCTGGGTCTACATCCTGCGCTGCGCCGACGGCATGTACTACGTCGGCTCGCATCGCGGCCCAGATCCCAACACCCGCGTCGCCGAGCACAATGCCGGCCTCGACCCGAAGGCCTTCACCTACAAGCGCCGCCCCGTCGAGCTCGCTTGGACGGGCGAATTCCAGTTCATCACCGACGCCATCGCGTTCGAGCGGCAGCTGAAGGGCTGGAGCCGCGCAAAGAAAGAGGCGGTGATCCGTGGCGATTGGAAAGCGCTTCCCGGTCTGGCGCAGTGCCGAACACCTCGTCCTTCGACAAGCTCAGGATGAGGTGTTGTGGGGGTGCGATGAGGTGCAAAGGCCGCAGCCTTTCCACGTCCTCATCCTGAGCCTGTCGAAGGACGAGGAAGTCGGCGCTGCCTCCGCCGCAGCTCCAGAACGACGAAGGGCGAGACCATGCGGCCCCGCCCCTCACCACGCCCCTCGTAAAAGGCCTATTCCGCCGGCGTCAGGTCCGTGCGCTTCTTCATCATCTCGTCGAAGCTGGTCCACACACCCTCGGCGCCGTGCCACTGACCCTTGGTCGCGGCCTTGGAATATTCGGTCGCGCGGGCTTCGAAGAAGTTGGCGTGCTCGACGCCCGACAGCAGCGACTGCAGCCACGGCAGCGGGTTTTCCTTCACGCCGTACACTTCCGGCAGCTGCAGCTGGCGCAGGCGCCAGTCGGCGATGAAGCGGATGTACTGCTTGATGTCGTCGGGGGTCATGCCCTGGATGTCGCCGGCCTCGAAGGCCAGGTCGATGAAGGCGTCCTCCATCTTCACCACGGTCTTGCAGCAGTCGACGATGTCATCCGCCACCGACTTGGTGACCGCGTTCGTTTCCTTGTTGAACGCATGGTACAGCTTGATGATGCCGTCGCAGTGCAGGCTCTCGTCGCGGATCGACCACGAGACGATCTGGCCCATGCCCTTCATCTTGTTGAAGCGCGGGAAGTTCATCAGCATCGCGAACGAGGCGAACAGCTGCAGGCCTTCGGTGAAGCCGCCGAACATCGCCAGCGTGCGGCAGATATCCGCGTTCGAGTCGACGCCGAAGGTCTGCATGTAGTCATGCTTGTTCTTCATGGCCTCGTATTCCATGAAGGCCGAGAACTCGGTCTCGGGCATGCCGATCGTCTCGAGCAGCAGGGCGTACGCCGCGATATGGATCGTCTCCATGTTCGCGAACGAGGCCAGCATCATCTTCACTTCGGTCGGTTTGAACACCCGACCGTAGCGCTCCATGTAGTTGTCCTGCACCTCGACGTCGGACTGCGTGAAGAAGCGGAAGATCTGCGTCAGCAGGTTCCGTTCCTTGTCGTTCAGCTTGACGGCCCAGTCCTTGAGGTCCTCGCCCAGCGGCACCTCTTCCGGCATCCAGTGGACCTGCTGCTGCTTCTTCCAGAAGTCGTAGGCCCACGGATAACGGAACGGCTTGTAGCCGCCCGAGGGGGTCATCAGGCCGGGCAGGATGAGCGACGACGGAGCGGACATGCGGAGCCTCGGAGCAGAATCGTCGAACAGACGCTAAGTTGACTCACCCTATCAAAGCGACGGCTGCCATCTAGTGGTCGTGACGTCGCACCCACACAAGATGTTGTGAGTAGGGTGTGGATAATTCGGGAGTCGACGATGACCGCCTACCGCCTGTTCAGCGCCCTGGGCTCGGGCGGCGTACCCGTCGAAGCCGCTATGTCCTTGATCGGCCTGCCCTATGAGGTGGTCGAGGCTCCCACCTGGGAGGGCGAAGCCGAGCAGGCCAAGGTCGCCACGGTCAACCCGCTGAAACAGATCCCAGCCTTGGTCACGCCCGACGGCGAGACCATCACCGAGAGCGCGGCGATCCTGATCTGGCTAGCGGACCGCTACCCGGAAGCGCGGCTTGGCCCGGCCATCGACGATCCGCGCCGCGCCCAGTTCCTGCGCTGGATGACCTTCATCCCGGCCTCGATCTATTCGCTGTTCTGGGTGCGGGACGACCCTTCACGCCTGGGCGGCTCGGACGCGGAGGTCGGCGCGCGGATCAAGGCCGCGACGGCCGAGCGCATCCTCGACTGCTGGGCGATGATGGAGAGCCAGCTGACGCCGGGGCGCTACCTGCTGGGCGACGAGCTGACGGTGCTGGACCTGTACGTCACGGTGGTGAGCCGCTGGGGGCCGAGGCGGGTGCGGTTCTACGAGGTCGCGCCGAGGATGGCGGAGGTGGTGAAGCGGGTGGACGCGGACCCGAGGCTGGCGGAGTTCTGGCCCAAGCGGTTCCCGTTCTTCGAGGGATGGGAGCGGCTAGGGCAGCAGGAATGACACTCTGACGCGTTAGTGATTAAAAAATCTACCCCAAGTTACACCCTTGCCTCGTAGCGTTAAATGACCGTGCTGCTTGTACAGCTCGCTCCGAGGGATAAAGAATGCCACTACCACATGAGCAAAGAGACGAGATACTTGCATACTGCAAGCGAGATCTCCCCGGAGATCTAGCTTGGCACACCGATCAGTTTAATTTTATAGCTGATGATAGTCTAAAATCGAGCCTAGGAAGAGCGTACTACTCAGCACGATATGTATACAAGTTGATGGAAGCCCTCCGGCCAGAAGAAGAATTCTCGCACCCGTTCGTCAAATTTCAAATTATCCAATATGCCTCGATTTATGAGGCTGTAGTAGCATACCTTCTATGGACAGTTTTTGCCGATCATGAAGAGGTAAAACAGCTTCAGACGCATAAGTCTTACAAGCCAGTTTCAGCATTTGGCAGTCTAACCAGCGTGACTTATGATGGTGAGAAGATTTTCCCATGCGTGTATAAGGATTCAAAAACTCAACGCAGCAGCATACCATTCAAGGACAAGGTCGATTGCGCTGTGAGATTGGGCCTAATTGATGAGGCCTATTCTGGAGATATCAAAAAAACCTACGATCTTAGAAACTTAGCACACCTCGAAGCGGAGGCTCAGCGTCAAATTGAGGTGGAGTTGGAAGAATCCAAAACGGGATATTGGCGCCTAAAGCCCTTCCTCGAGAGGATTAGCGAAATACTGAAAGACAACACATCAATTTGATTGAAGCGGGACATTAGTCACACGCTCCGAATGACCTCCCCACCGACCTCCTCGAGGTCGGTGCGATCCTTAAATCTCTTGGAGGCTGCAGCGTGCAGGGCTGATCAGGTCAGTCAAGAACCGCCCTCCGGGCGGCCGCGCGGCGGCGACGCGGAGCGTCGTCCTTGAGTGACCTGATCAGCCCTGCGACCGTCTCGCCGTGAGATGTAAGGAGGGCTCCTTCTCGGGCGAGAAGGAATTCCGACACCCCCTCCCCGTCATCCCGCGACTTGTTCGCGGGACCCATTTGTCCGCCGCACGTGAAGTGCGGACCTAGGCTCTCACGTGGAAGCTGAACCATGGGTCCCGCGCATAAAGCGCGGGATGACGGAGTGGGGTATGACCTTGCTCATAACGGCGCCTGCGACCTCACCGACGCATCATTCTTCCCCCGAACCTCTTTACCCAGCCCAGCTTCGCCGCTAGAAGCACCCTCGATGCAATTCGCCGCGACTAAAATTATTACCCGCAAAACGACCCGCTTCGGTGGGGCGGCGGGTATGCGCGCGATCTAAGCGGCATCCTCGAACCAGCCCCGCCGATGGCGCGGGGCGGCTCTCTCTCGACGAGATCTGACAGCTCCCCGCGCTCCTAGACACCAGGAGACGCCTTCCATGAGCTTCAAGTTTTCCCGATCCAATCCGCCGCGCGTCGGCGTCGTCGGCGCCACCGGCCTGGTGGGCGGCATGATGCGCGAGCTGCTGGCCGAGCGGGACTTCCCGGTCGCGCAGCTGCGCCTGTTCGCCTCCGCGCGATCGGCCGGGAGCAAGATCGACTTCAAGGGCCAGGAAGTGATCGTCGAGGACGCCTCGACCGCCGACTTCGCCGGTCTGGACATCGTGTTCTTCTCGGCTGGCGGCGACACCTCGCGCCAGCTGGCCCCCAAGGCCGCCGCGGCCGGGGCCGTGGTGATCGACAACAGCTCGGCCTGGCGCTCGGACCCGGACGTCCCGCTGGTGGTGGCCGAGGTCAATCCGCATGCGCTGAACGACATCCCCAAGGGCATCGTCGCCAACCCCAACTGCACCACCATGGCCGCCATGCCGGTGCTCAAGCCCCTGCACGAGAAGGCCGGCCTGAAGCGCCTGACCGTCAGCACCTACCAGGCCGCGTCGGGCGGCGGGGTCGAGGGCATCCAGGTGCTGTCCGAGCAGCTGCGCGCCGGCGCGGCGGGCGACCTGGACGGCCTGGCGATGTCGCCGGACGCCGCGCCGCTGCCGGAAGCGCGCAAGTGGGCCGTGCCGCTGGCCTATAACGTCGTGCCACTGAACTACGTGCTGGGCGAGGACGGCTATACCGAGGAAGAGCTGAAGCTGCGCGACGAGAGCCGCAAGATCCTGGAGCTGCCGGGCCTGCCGGTCTCGGGCACCTGCGTGCGCGTGCCGGTCTTCACCGGCCACTCGCTGTCGATCAACGCCGAGTTCGAGCGTCCGCTGTCGGTGGCCGAGGCGACGCAGCTGCTGGACGCCGCGCCGGGCGTGGTGGTCGAGGCCGTGCCGAACCCGCTGGCCGCCACCGGCCAGGATCCGGTGTTCGTGGGCCGCATCCGTCCGGACCCGACCGTGGAGCACGGCCTGGCCCTGTTCGTGGTCGGCGACAACCTGCGCAAGGGCGCGGCGCTGAACGCGGTGCAGATCGCCGAAGTGATGCTGGACGCGTAGGTTCGCTACGGGGCGGGCGGCTAGACCGCTCGTCCCATCGGCCAATGCACGTCCACCTCCGCCGCCAGGAAGTCGATGAACGCCCGCACCCGCGCGGGCAGCGGTCCGGCATGGCCGACATAGACGGCGCTGACCGTCTCCAGCTCGCCGGAATTGAACTCATCCAGCACCGGGACCAGCCGCCCCGCCCGGATGTGGTCGATGATGTGGAAGATGCCCAGCTTGGTGATCCCCTGCCCGGCCAGGGCCAGGTGCGTGGCGCTTTCGCCGTCGCCGACCAGGGCGCCGCCTTGGGCGGGGTAGCTGACCCGCTCGCCACCGATCAGGAACGGCCATTCATCGGACTGGCGTGAGAAGTTGAAGGTGATCAGGTCGTGCTTGGCCAGATCGTCGGGATGCTTGGGCGCCCCCCGGCGCGCCAGGTATTCGGGCGAGGCGACCAGGACGGTGCGGCTGTCGCCCAGCTTCCTGGCGACCAGCTGCGAAGGCCGCATCGGCCCCACGCGGATGGCGACCTCGGCGCGTTCGTCCAAGAGGTCGATCACCTGGTCGGTCAGGGTCACGTCGACCTGGACCTGCGGGTAGAGCGCCGAGAACTTCGGGATCAGCGGAAACAGGTGGTGCAGGCCGAACGGCACATTGGCGTTGATCCGCAGCCGGCCGCGCGGCACGGCGCAGGCGGCGACCGAGCGCTCGGCCTCATCCAGATCAGCCAGCACCCGCAGGGAGCGCTCATGGAAGGTCAGGCCCTCAGCGGTCAGTTGCAGCTTGCGGGTCGAGCGCATCACCAGCCGCGAGCCGAGCCGCGCTTCCAGCCGCGCCACCAGCTTGCTGACCGCCGACGGGGTCATCGACATGGCCTTGGCGGCGGCCGTGAAACCGCCCTCCTCGACAACGCGGGCGAAGACCTCCATCTCTCCGGAGCGGTTGATCTCCTGACGGGCCATCGTTCCCTCAAGTCACAAGTGAAGTTCCTGACCGCAATCTAATTCATCGAACACCAAGACGCTATCTCCCGCTCCGACCATTCACCGGAGCCGGCTGTCATGCCTCTCGCCCTCTATGCCCTGACCGTCGGCGCCTTTGGCATCGGCGTCACCGAATTCATCATCATGGGCCTGCTGATGCAGGTCTCCGCCGATCTCGGCGTCTCGATCCCGGCCGCCGGCCTCTTGATGACCGGCTACGCCCTGGGCGTCTTTGTTGGCGCGCCGATCCTGACCCTGGCCACCCGCCGCCTGCCCCGGAAGACCACACTGCTGGTGCTGATGGCGATCTTCACCTTGGGCAACATCCTGGCCGCCATCGCCCCGACCTACGGGATCCTGATGGGCGCGCGCCTGGTCACGGCCCTGGCGCACGGGACGTTCTTCGGCGTCGGCTCGCTGGTCGCCGTCTCGCTGGTGCCGCCCGAACGCAAGGCCTCGGCCATCGCCATCATGTTCACCGGCCTGACCATCGCCACCCTGCTGGGCGTGCCGTTCGGCGCCTGGCTGGGCCTGGCCTTCGGCTGGCGGATGGCCTTCTGGGCCGTGGCCGGCGTCGGTGCCGTGGCGCTGATCGTCCTGGCCGCCCTGGTCCCCAGCGCCCAGGAGAAGGTCGAGCCCGCGCCGCTGCGCGAGGAGTTCGCCGTCCTCGCCCGCCCGCAGGTGCAACTGGGCCTGGCCATGACCGTCCTGGGCTTCGGCGGCGTGTTCGCGGTCTTCACCTACATCCAGCCGATCCTGATGGAGCTGGCTGGCTTCTCGAAGGAGGCCGTCTCGCCGATCCTGCTGGTGTTCGGCGCGGGCCTGGTGGCCGGCAACCTGGTCGGCGGCCGCTGGGCCGACAAGGGGCTGAACGCGGCCCTGGTCGGGACCCTGGTCGCGCTGACCGTGGTCATGGGCGCCTCGGCCTTCGCCTTCCATAGCCAGATCGGCGCCGTGATCGCCGCCTTCCTGCTGGGCGCGGCCGCCTTCGCCACCGTCGCCCCGCTGCAGATGCGGGTGCTGAGCCAGGCCGGCGGTGCGGGCCAGGGCCTGGCGTCCAGCCTGAACATCGCCGCCTTCAACCTGGGTAACGCCTTCGGCGCCTGGCTGGGCGGGGCGGTGATCGCCCACGGCCCGGGCCTGTCGGCCGTGCCCTTGATCGCCGCCGCCGTGCCGCTGTCGGCGCTGGCCTTGGCTTTCTTCAGCCTGTCCCTCGAACGCCGCACGCCGGCCCTCGCCTAGGAGATCCCCCGATGGAATACCGCACGCTGGGCCGCTCCGGCCTGAAGGTCCCCGCCCTGTCGTTCGGCGCCGGCACGTTCGGCGGCCAGGGCCCGCTGTTCTCGGCCTGGGGTGACACCGACATCGCCGGCGCCCGCCGCATCGTCGACATCGCGCTGGAAGCCGGCATGACCCTGTTCGACAGCGCCGACGTCTATTCGAACGGCGCGTCCGAGGAGATCCTGGGCGCCGCTCTCGAAGGCCGCCGCGACCAAGCGCTGATCTCGACCAAGCTGGGCCTCAACGGCGGGACCTCGCGCAAGGCGCTGATCCCCGGCGTCGAGGCGGCCCTGAAGCGCCTGAAGACCGACCGCATCGACCTCTTGCAACTGCACGCCTTCGACGGGACCACGCCGGTCGAGGAGACGCTTTCGGCGCTGGACGACCTCGTCCGCAGTGGCAAGGTCCTCTATGTCGGCGCCTCGAACTTCGCCGGCTGGGAGCTGATGAAGTCCCTGGCCGCCGCCGATCGTGACGGCCGGCCGCGCTACGTCGCCCACCAGGCCTACTATTCGCTGGTCGGTCGCGACTACGAGTGGGAGCTGATGCCGCTGGCCGCCGACCAGGGCGTCGGGGCCATGGCCTGGAGCCCGCTGGGCTGGGGTCGCCTGACCGGCAAGATCCGTCGCGGCCAGCCGCTGCCGCAGACCAGCCGCCTGCACGACACCGCCGACGCCGGCCCGCCCGTGGACGACGAACGCCTCTACCGCGTGGTCGACGCCCTGGACGCCATTGCCGCCGAGACCGAGAAGACCATCCCGCAGGTGGCCATCAACTGGCTGCTGCAGCGCCCGACGGTGTCCAGCGTCATCATCGGCGCCCGCACCGAGGAACAGCTGCGCCAGAACCTGGGCGCGGTCGGCTGGAACCTGACCGCCGAGCAGGTCGCGCGGCTGGATGCGGCCAGCGCCGTGACACCGGCCTATCCCTACTATCCGTACTGGCGCGAGGGTGGGTTTAGGGACCTCAATCCGCCGCTAGTCTAGCGGGCCCGAAACCTCGTCCTTCGACAAGCTCAGGATGAGGTTTCTACTGAAACGCCTCAGCCATGATCCTCATCCTGAGCCTGTCGAAGGACGAGGATCACGCAGGGCATTTCAGTCCCTACCCAACACCCGACGCAGGAAGGCGGTCATCTCGGCTTCCCGCGTCGCGTCGGGCTTGTCTTCCAGCACGCCGCGCCGCCCCTCGGGGATGTGCTCGGCCGGGTCGCCATTGGCGTGGAAGATGTAGTGCTCGAAGAAGGCCCGCCAGGCGTTGCGCCGCTTGGCGGGCAGTCGGCGTACGTTGCGCAGCGCATGCACGAAGGCGTCGAACGGCTGGCCGCCCGGCATGTCCGCCGGCTCCCACCAGTAGTTGACCAACAGGTTCAGCGGCCCCGTCGCCTGGACGTGGTGCCACCACAGGGTCGGGATGTAGATCGCGTCACCCGGCTCCAGCTCCGCGACCAGAGCGCTCTCCAGCGCCTGGGCGAACTTGGGAAAGCGCTCCAGGTCCGGATTATCCAGCGACACCAGGCTGACCGGCCGCCCCGCCGGCGTGAAGTCCAGCGGGCCGATATAGAGGTTGCCGACCTGGTCGGGCGGAAACAGCGTGAAGCGCCGCTGGCCGCTGACCACCACGGCGATGTTGTCGGACATGTCGTGGTGGGTCTGGATGATCGAGGCGTTGCCCAGCCACAGGCGCGGCGCGATCTTGTCGTCCAGCAGGTCCAGGGCGTTGTCGCGCTCGAACCCCGGCAGCACCGGCGCGATCGGGGTCGAGCCCACATAGATGGCCGGCGGCTCGGGATGGTCGGCCAGCCGCAGCAGTTCGTCCAGCACCGGGCTCAGCGGGGCCGAGCGCCGGTCGAAGTTCATGCCCCGGCCGCCCTCGTCATAGAAGAACCGCCCGCCGATGGCCGGCGCGCCCAGCATGGCCTCGACCATCGCGCCCTTGTCGAAGCGCTTGAGATAGTCGGCCAGGGCCCTGGGCGAGGTCCGCGCGGCCTTCACCGCCGGCCAGTCGCGCGCGACGCCGCGCAGCACGGTCGGCTGGTAGAGCGGGGTCAGGTCGCGGTTGAAGGTCTCGGCGTCGATCTCGAGGATCTCGGACAGCCGACCGGGCGAGGTCATGGAGGACGCGGACTTTTTTCGAAAAGGTGAGCGCTGTCAGGCTAGGCGGGCAAATCGGCGGTCGCGTTACCGAACGTTGCGGGACCGCAAAGAACGGCTGATCGGCCTCGCCAAACCCCGGAATGCTGCTAAGCAGCGCTTTATGCTGACCGATCCGTTCTTCTACGCGGTGGCGATCCCCGCCGTGATCCTGCTGGGCCTGGCCAAGGGCGGCTTCGCGGGGATCGGGGTGGTGGCCGTGCCGCTGATGGCCCTGGCCGTGTCGCCGGTCATGGCCGCCTCGATCACCTTGCCGATCCTGCTGGTCCAGGACGTGGTCAGCGTCTGGGCGTTCCGGAAGAGCTGGGACAAGGGCCTCTTGATCCTGATGCTGCCCGCCGCCGCGGTCGGCATCTTCTTGGGTTGGGCGTTGGCGGCCTTCGTCAAGGAGGCCGCCGTCGAGCTGGCCGTCGGCGCGATCTCGGTGGTCTTCGCCCTGCAACGGCTGTGGGCCGAGCGCGCGGTCAAGGCCGCCGCCCAGGTCGAGGCGGGGCCTGCCCGGCCCTGGCTGGGCGCCCTGTGCGGCGCGGCGGCCGGCTTCACCAGCCAGATCGCCCACGCCGGCGGCCCGCCGTTCCAGATCTATGTCCTGCCCCGCCGGCTGGCGCGCGATACGTTCATCGGCACCAGCGCCATCTTCTTCGCCGTGGTGAACTGGATGAAGGTGCCGGCCTATGTCGCGCTCGGCCAGTTCACCCCCAAGGTGCTGATGACCGCCGGGGTGCTGCTGCCCCTGGCCATCGCCTCCACCTGGGGCGGGGTCTGGGTGGTGCGCCGGGTGCCCGCCGAGGGCTTCTACAAGGTGATCTATGTCCTGCTGGTGGCCGTCGGCGGCAAGCTGGTCTTCGACGGGGCGCGGGGCCTCTTCTTCTAGAGTCGCTTTATCGGCCCATCGTGTCGCCGACGCCCTTTCGCGGCCACGATGATCGACGCTTATATGTCACGGAACGAACCTAGCGTTCGCACGTACTTCCACCGGACTGGGCGGGGCCATGACTGCGACCACCAACACGACCGACATCGTCGTTGAGAAGCCGGCGACGCACTATCCCACGCCGGCCGCCAAGTGCGCCGACCTGGTGGTGCACCTGGCCGGCTTGGCCTGCGCCCTGCTGGGCGGCGGCATCCTGCTGGGCCTGGCCATGGGCCTGGGCGACCTGAAGCAGGTGGCGGCCGTCAGCGTCTATTCCGTGGGCCTGATCCTGATGCTGTCGCTGTCGACCGCCTACAACTTCGCCAAGGCCCGCTGGCGCCCGCTGCTGCGCCGCTTCGACCATGCCGGCATCTTCGTGATGATCGCCGCCTCGTACACGCCCTTCACCACCCAGAACCTGACCGGCTGGTGGGCCATCGGCATGACCTCGGCGGTCTGGACCGTGGCGGCCATCGGCGTGGCGGCCAAGCTGTTCCTGCCGGGCCTGGACAAGCGTTTTTGGGTCGGCCTGTACCTTGCCCTGGGCTGGCTCGTTTTGGTCGCCATCAAGCCGATGATCGACGGCCTGTCGTGGGTGGCCCTGCTGCTGCTGGCCATCGGCGGCGTCGTCTATTCCACCGGAACCATCTTCTACCTGATGCGTCGCCTGAAGTTCCGCCGCGCCATCTGGCACGGCCACGTCATTGGCGGCGCCGGCCTGCACTATGCGGCCGTCCTGGTGGGCGTGGTGCTGGCCAGCTCGCACTAAGAGGACCGCCTTGGATCGGGACCCGAACGGCAAGATCAGCCTCCAGGGCTTCTTCAAGGACTGGAAGACCGCCGATCCGCTGCGCGGCAAGCGCCTGCCGTCGCCGCCGTCCGACCGCCATGTCGAGGCCGCCGGTTTTCCCGGCGTGCGCCTGTCGGTCGACCAGGCCGACGACGCCCTCAAGAGCGCCGCCGACCGCCTGGCGCCGCTGCGCTCGCTGATCGGCCGCGATGAGTTCAACATTCTGGCCCTGTCCGGCGGCGCGGCCGGCGGCGCCTATGGCGCGGGCGTGCTGACGGGCCTCTCGAAGGCCGGCCGCCGTCCCGACTTCGCCATCGTCACCGGCGTCAGCACCGGGGCCCTGATCGCCCCGCTGGCCTTCCTGGGCGCGGCCTGGGACGAGCGCCTGACCGACGCCTATGTCGGCGGCCACGCCACCGAGCTGCTCAGCCTGCGCCGCCTGGCCCCCGCGCTGGGCCCCAGTATCTTCAAGGGCGAGAGCCTGGACGCCCTGGTCGAGACCTTCGTCGACCAGGAGATGGTCGAGGCCATCGCCGTCGAGCACCGCAAGGGCCGGCGCCTGCTGATCGCCACCACCAATCTCGACAGCCAGCGGGCCGTGGTCTGGGACATGGGCGAGATCGCCACCCACGGCGGCGACGAGGCCCTGAAGCTGTTCCGCAACCTGCTGGTCGCCTCGTCCTCGGTGCCGGGCATCTTCCCGCCCAAGCTGATCGAGGTCGAGGTCGACGGCCACCGCTATCAGGAAATGCATGTCGACGGCGGGGTGGCCGCGCCGCTCTTCTTGATGCCCGACGCCCTGCTGCACTGGCGCAACCTCGGCCCCCGCTTCCGCCGCGGCCGGGTGCATGTGATCGTCAACACGGTGCTGGATCCCTCGACCCAGTCGACCCCGCCGGGCGTGGCCTCGATCATGGCCCGCAGCTTCGACACCATGCTGCGGTTCTCATACCGCCAGGCGCTGAGCCTGGCCGCCGGCTTCTGCTCGCGGCACAATCTGCCGCTCAGCGTGGCCTCGATCCCCAACAGCTTCGAGGGCATCAACCTCCTGAAGTTCGAGACCGACCTGATGCGCGGCATCTATGACGCCGGCCACCAGCTGGCCCTGGAAGGCGGCGCCTGGACCAGCGCGGTCGAGGAACAGAGCCTGTGGCGCGGCCTCTTCAAGAAGCAGGTCCCGTCGATCTCGGCCGGCACGGGCGTCATCGTCCGCGACGAACCCGGCCCGGTGGGGGTCGAGGCGCCGTTGGAGCCTTAGGGCCGCCCGAACACCGTTCAGCCACGGTTCACACGGCCAAGCTCTAAGCTCGCCCCATGTCCAGCCTGGGGAGAAACGAGCGGATGCGGAAGCTGCTGATCGCCGGCGCGGCCCTGGCCCTCGCCAGTTGCGCCACCATGACCCCGGAACAGTGCCTGCAAGGAAATTGGCACGGGGTCGGCTATGGCGACGGCGCCAGCGGCTATCCGATGAGCCGCATCGACAACCACGCCAAGGCGTGCGCCAAGACCGGCGTCACGCCTGACCCCCTGCTCTACGCCCAGGGCCGCGACGAGGGCCTGGTCCGCTACTGCACCGAGATGAACGGTTTCGCCGTCGGACGCGCCGGCAGCGTCTACTACAATGTCTGCCCGCAACCGGCCGAGCCCGCCTTCCTGGGCGGCTATGCCGATGGCGAGCGGGTCCATGCCGCCACCCAGCGGCTGGAATCGGCCAAGTCCGATCTCAGCTCGGCCGACTCCCGCGCCGACAAGCGGGCGCGTCAGGCCGACGGGGTCGAGGACGAGCTGCGCAACCCCAAGCTCACCGACGAACAGACGCGAGAGCTGCGTGATCGTCTGCAGCGCCTGCGCCGCGAACGGCGGGAGGCCGTCGAGGACGGCCGCCGGGCCGAGGCCGCGATCCGCGACGCCGAGCAGGAGGTCGACGACCTGAAGGCGCGCTTCTCGCCGCATTACGGACGGTGGCTTTAGTCAGCGCACGTCCTAGCGGCCGAAAGGTTCCCGTCGCGCTCCTGAAATCTTCGTGTGTTGTCCTGTCCGTTCCGCGCGCCAGTATCGCGCCCGGAGAGGGAGCTTCACACACATGCACACGAGTTTTCGCCAAGGCGATCTGCTGATCCGCACCGGCATGGACCTGCCGCACCTGGGCGTCTTCGCCGGTCAGGTCTACGAGGTCGAGGCGTATGAGGCCCAGCACCCCGAGGGTCTGTTCCTGAAGGGCTGGATCGAGGGTTTTGATCCGCTGAACTTCCGCCCGCACCAAACTGCTGCGAGCTAGGGCGGTCGGCGTCTAGGCCTTCTTCAGCCAGCGCGCGCGCAGCTTGGCCACGTTCGGCGGGTCGCTGCGGAAATCCGAAGCCAGGCCCAGGCGGGCATTGCACGACGGGCAGCGCACCGAGTCCTCGTCGGCCAGCTCGGTCGGCGGGTCGAAGCGCGTGCCGCACGGCTTGCACTTCCAGTCGCCAGTCGCCGGAGGCGGCGGCGGCTCGACCGGCGGCGGGGCCTGCGGCGTGAACACGGTCGTGCGGGCCGACGGCTTGACCATGCGTTCGAGCGGCGGCGGACCGCCAGGAGCGGCGACCGCGCTCTTCAGGCTCAGGGTCTTGCGGCGCGGGGGCTCGCTCTCGCTCATGGTCTCGCTAGCGCAGTGAAAGGACCGGCGCTTGCTGCATGAAAGCGGCCGGAAACACAAGCTTTATAGGGCTGAAAGCCTTTTACCAGTGCGGTTTCAGGCTGAACGACAGCGCCACCACGTCATCCTTTTGCGTGGCCAGGCCCATGATGCCTTCCTTGGCGCGGATCTCGCGGTGGATATAGCCGAGCGAGGCCTGCATCGGACCACGCCGCCAAGCGACGCCGGCCTGGCTGTCGCCGATCAGGCGGCTGGTGGTGTCCTGGGTGAGGCCCGCGCGGCTCCAGTCGCCGTTCTGGCCGCGCAGCATGTTGAAGCCGACGGCCCGGCCGCTGGCGGCGGCGAAGATGTACCAGCGCCCGCGCATCCCGAAGGCGTCGTCGCCCTCGCGCACGCCCAGGGCGTCGTTCACCCGGTCGCCCATGTTCTTCTTCCGGCCCAGGCGCACGGTGGCGCCAGCCTCGGCCGAGCCGCCGGCCGCGCCGAAGCCCACGCCGGCATGCGGCGTCACGTCGAGGGCGAACCTGCGGCCCTTCAGGGTGACGGCGGCCGGCCAGCCGCGGGTCACGGTCACGTCGACGTCCTGGACGTCGTAGGCGTCGCTGTCGGGACGGACCAGGGTCAGGGGCGCGACGCCGGCCGTGCGGGCCACGCCAGCCATCGAGACGCGGACGCTGTCGATCGGGCCGCCAACCGCGGCCTGGCGCGTGAAGGCGTTCGAGCGCCAGGTCACCGGACCCATGCCGTCATAGAAGCGGTCGGCGTCCAGGATGCGGGCGTCGCCGGCGATGGCGGCGGCGGGCGAGAGGGCGAAACCGCCTTCGACCTGGGCTTCCGGCGCGTCGACGACGCTGGCCATGAAGCCGGTCGCGCCGTTGGGATCCAGCGGCCGCAGGGTCTCGGGTTTAACCTGGAAAGAAATCGATGTGGCAGGGTTGTGGGCGGCCGAGGCGGCCTTATCTGACGCCTTGACCTTGGCGGCCTTGGCAGCCGCACAGGCCGTCGACGCATGGGCGCCCGCCATGGCCAGAACGGCCACGAGGCACAAGATACGACGCTCCCCAGCGCTACGCATCACGGATTCCCCAATCCAACTCAGGTCCAGCCTACGCGCTTCGTTTGATGTGTCCATCGTGACGAATGCGCACATGGTGAACCGTCGTAAACGTCCGCAGTTCCGCCCGATTTCGAACACAAACGAAAACGGCGGTGTGATCACTCACACCGCCGTCTGAATATTCATCGCCTACGAGGCCTTTATTGGCAGGCCAGGCACTCGTCGTAGTCGGTCTTCTCCGGAACGTCGAAGCCGCTGTTGGCGACTTCGGCCTTCTCGTCGGCGCCGGCATAGGCCGCGCGCTGCACCGACTTGGAGCGCAGGTAGTACAGCGACTTCACGCCGCGCTCCCAGGCCATCCAGTGCAGCATGTGCAGGTCCCACTTGTCGACGTCGCCCGGCAGGAAGACGTTGACCGACTGGCTCTGGCAGATTTCCGGCGTGCGGTCGGCGGCCAGCTCGACCACCCAGCGCTGATCCAGTTCGAAGGCGGTCTTGTAGACGTCCTTCTCGTCCTGGCTCAGGAAGTCCAGGTGCTGGACCGAGCCTTCGTTCTCCAGGATCGAACCCCACACCGCGTCGGTGTTCTGGCCCTTCTCCTCGAGCAGGTTCTCCAGATAGGGGTTCTTCACCGCGAACGAGCCCGACAGGGTCTTGTGGGTGTAGATGTTGGCCGGGATCGGCTCGATGCCCGCCGACGTGCCGCCGCAGATGATCGAGATCGAGGCGGTCGGGGCGATGGCCAGCTTGTGCGAGAAGCGCTCGACCGAGCCACGGTCAGCGGCGTCCGGGCACGGGCCCTTCTCTTCGCCCAGCGCGATCGAGGCCTTGTCGGCTTCGCGGCGCAGGTGCTTGAACATCCGCATGTTCCAGCTCTTGGCCAGGGCGCTCTCGAACGGCACGTTCTGGCTCTGCAGGAAGCTGTGGAAGCCCATCAGGCCCAGGCCCACCGAACGCTCGCGCATGGCGGCGTAGGCGGCCGTGGCGGCCGCGTCCGGGGCGCGGTCGATGAAGTCCTGCAGGACGTTGTCCAGGAAGCGCATGACGTCCTCGATGAACGTCGGGTGGTCGCGCCATTCCATGAAGGTCTCGGCATTGACCGACGACAGGCAGCAGACGGCGGTGCGCTCGTTGCCCAGGTGGTCGGTGCCGGTGTGCAGCATGATCTCGCTGCACAGGTTCGACTGGCGGACCTTCAGGCCCAGCTCGCGCTGGAACGACGGCATGGCCTTGTTCACGGTGTCGGAGAAGATCAGGTAGGGCTCGCCGGTCTGCAGGCGCAGCTCCAGGACCTTCTGCCACAGGGCGCGGGCGTCGACTTCGCGCAGGACCTCGTTGGTCTTGGGCGAGCGCAGGCCGAACTTGGTCCCGTCACGCACGGCGTGCATGAACTCGTCGGTGATCGACAGGCCGTGGTGCAGGTTCAGGGACTTGCGGTTGAAGTCGCCCGACGGCTTGCGGATCTCGAGGAACTCTTCGATCTCCGGGTGGTGGATGTCGAGATAGACGGCGGCCGAGCCGCGACGCAGCGAACCCTGCGAGATCGCGAGGGTCAGCGAGTCCATCACGCGGATGAAGGGGATGATGCCCGAGGTCTGGCCCTGGCCCTTGACCTTTTCACCGATGGAGCGGACGCCGCCCCAGTAGGTGCCGATGCCGCCGCCATTGGCCGCCAGCCAGACGTTCTCGTTCCAGACGCCCAGGATGCCGTCCAGGCTGTCGTTGACGGCATTGAGGAAGCAGCTGATCGGCAGGCCGCGGTCGGCGCCGCCGTTCGACAGCACCGGCGTGGCCGGCATGAACCACAGGCGGCTCATATAGTCGTAGACGCGCTGGGCGTGCTCGGCGTCGTCGGCGAACGCCGTCGACACGCGGGCGAACATGTCCTGATAGGACTCGCCCGGCAGCAGGTAACGATCTTCCAGGGTGGTCTTGCCGAAGTCGGTCAGCAGGGCGTCGCGCGAGCGATCGACCTGGACCTTCTGCACCAGCGCCAGCTGCGGGCGCTTGGCGGGCTTGATGGCCGCCAGTCGGGCCTCGTTTCGGACGCTCGTCTTCGCCGCTTCACTGCCGTTCATGACCAAATCCATTGCTCAATCAGCGTGTTCCGGAGAAGGGACATGCCCCGGTCAGCCGCTATATCTTGTGGCTGAGGAGCCCCCTCAACCCACATATGGGGCCATAGTGGCTAACGACTCGTCAACGCCCCGGAGGCGAGTTTTTCGTTAACAACCTGTGAACGGCGCGAACTTGCGTAGGTGGGACAAGGGGTTGCCTGGGCGAACTTTTTTCAGCCGCGACAGGACGCCGCAAGGCGCCTCCAGACATCCGCCCCCGGACAACGCCGTTCGTTAACAGGATGGCCACAAGGGATAGTGGTCGGGGGTGGATGACGCCCGCGGGCGACCTTCCGCGCAAAGCCCCGGAAACCGGGCCTTCGGATCAGATGTGGGGTCGATAGGCCCCATCGCCAAGCGTCGCCATGGGCCCCGACTCGAGGATTCGGACCAGCCTAGGTCCAGACATAGAGAAAGGGCCCGGCGTCGCCGCCGGGCCCTCCCAAGTCTTCAGTCGATTCGATCTTAGAAGTTGATCGAGATCGTGGAACGGCGGTTCAGCGGTTCCTTCACACCGTCGCCGGTAGCGACGGCCGGAGCGCTTTCACCCTTCCAGTCGACGCCGAGCACGGCAGCCGGGACGCCTTGCGAGACCAGCGCGTCAGCGACGGCCTTGGCGCGGCGTTCCGAGAGCTTGGCGTTGTACTTCGGCGAACCCGACGTGTCGGTGTGGCCGACGACGACGATCTTCGTCGCGTGACCATCGTTCGAGTACTTCGCGGCTTCCGTGACCACCGATTGCGCTTCCGTCGTCAGGACCGATTGGTCGAACGGGAAGTACACGATGAACTCGCGGGCCTCATACTGCGGCGGCGGCGGAGGCGGCGGCGGCGGGGGAGGCGGCGGAGGCGGAGGCGGCGGGGGAGGCGGCGGCGGCGGGGGCGGCGGCGGAGGCGGCGGCGACGCGAACGAGTAGCGGAGACCCACGGTCACCGACTGGTCCTTGTACTGGCCTTCGAAGGCGCCCGGCTGCAGCGAGTTCGAACCCAGCGACTGCCAGGTGTGCTCGCCGCCGGTGATGTAGCGGTAGGTGAAGTCGATCTTCAGCTTGTCCGTGGCCTTGATCGAGGCGCCGGCGATGGCTTGCCAAGCGATGGCGAGATCGTCGTCGTCAACGGTCAGGTTCTGGATGGCCGGGTTGGTCGCCGTGATGGCGCCCGGGACGCTGCTGAACTGACCCAGGGTCTTGACGTCCAGGCGGTTGATGCCGACGCCAGCGCCCAGGAAGGGGTTCAGCCACGAGCCCGGAGCGAAGTCATAAATGACGTTCGCCATCAGGGTCCAGGCTTCGATCGAGCCGTCCGGCGAGCCGCAGGTCGGGGCGGCGGCGGTGCGGGTGACGCCCGGGGTGCAGAGGCCGACCGGCACGCGTTGAGCCGGGCCGTGGACGCTCTTCAGGTCGCCGGGGCGATAGCCGCCTTCGACTTCAGCGCGCCAGTTCGGGTTGAACTGGTAGCCGAGGCGAACGAAGCCGGTCCAGTCCTTCTCGGACTTCCAGGCCCAGTGATAGTGAGCGCCGTCCGGAGCGTTTTGGTCCGACTCGGTCTTGATGCTCTGCGGCCAGTGGTAGCCAAGGTCGACCGCGCCGTACCAGCCGGTCTCTTGGGCCGAAACGCCCGACGCGGCGAACACCGCGGCCAGAGCAGCTCCTGCCAGGAGGTTGAGTTTCATAATTGAAGAGCCCTCTATTGCCCTGCCCAGGCCGGAGACCGACCGAGCACTGTTATACCAAGGCGAACGCCACGGGAAAGTGTCAGCAAAGACACACTCGTCAGGTTTCGCCCCCCTGCCCATTGCTCAGGAAAGCTAAACAAGACCGCCCCTCAGAATCAACTTCCGAGCGTGCCCGCCGTCATCCACGGAAGATAAGCGTCTGCTCCGCTGGGTTCGCACGTGAACCGTTTGCACGCAAGGGCTTGCGGCCAGGAAATGGTCAAGCATTCGCAGATCGTCGCCAAAAAACCTCACCTTTTGACGGGGTTGGTCAGGTCGTCGACCAACCTTGGCCAGACTCGGGCCTAATCCAGAGTGGTGCGATAGCGGGCCATGGCCAGGGCCGAGACGGCCAATACGAACACCCCGAGGGCGGAAAGACTTGGCCATAGCTGGGCGACGTCCAGGCCCTTCAGCAGGGCGCCGCGCACCACCCGAAGGAAGTGTGTCACCGGGATCACGCTGCCCAGGCCCTGCGCCCATTGCGGCATCCCACGGAATGGGAACATGAAGCCCGACAGCAGGATCGACGGGAAGATGTAGAAGAACGACATCTGCATCGCCTGCAGCTGGGTCCGGGCCACGGTCGAGATCAGGAACCCCAGGGCCAGCGAGCCGATGATGAACAGCACGACGCCCAGCGACAGCGCCGTCCAGCCGCCGGCCATCGGGATCGAAAACAGCGCCCGCGCCAGCATCAGGATCACCGCCGTCTGGATGATCCCGACGGCCACATAGGGCGCCAGCTTGCCGATCATCACCTCGATGGGCCGGGCGGGCGTGGCCAGCAGGCTCTCCATGGTGCCGCGCTCATACTCGCGGGTGACGCCCAGCGACGTCATCATCACCAGGGTCATCGACAGGATCACGCCCAGCAGGCCCGGCACGATGTTGTACGAGGTGATGGCTTCAGGATTGTAGCGGCGGTGGATCACCACCTCGAACGGATCGCCGCCGGGCTTGCTCACCGCGCCCACCAGATCCCGCGTCAGCGCCGTGCGCGGCAGGTTGGCCAGGGCCGCGATCGCCCCGCCGGTCGCGGCGGGATCCGAAGCGTCGGCCTCGACCAGGATCTGGGGCGCGTCGCCCCGCACCACGCGGCGGGTGAAGTCGGCGGGAATCGTCAGAGCGAACTGCGCCTCGCCACGCGCCACCGCGTCGTCCAGCTCCTTGGGCGAGGTCGCGGTGCGGACGATCTCGAAATAGCCGCTGTTGACCAGGGCCGACAGCGTCGAACGGGCCATCGGTCCCTGGTCCTGCACCAGCACCGCCGTCGGCAGGTCGCGCGGGTCGTTGTTGATGGCGTAGCCGAACAGCAAGAGCTGCACGATCGGCATGACCAGGATCATGGCGTAGGTCAGCCGATCGCGGGTGAGCTGGATGAACTCCTTGATCAGCACCGCCAGGATGCGGGCGCCGGAGAGACCTCCATGCTTCTCTTTGGGCGTGCTCATTGGAAGTTGTCCGACGACTGGCCCATCAGGCGGATGAAGACGTCTTCCAGGGTCGGCTGGACCTCGGTCCAGACCAGCGGCGGCTTTTTATAAGGCGCGATGGCGGCTTCCAGCGCCGCGCGGTCGGTCCCGCTGACATGCAGGGCCGCGCCGAACGGGGCGGCCATGATCACGCCGGGCTTGCCGGCCAGCTCACGAGCCAAGCGATCGGCCCCCTGCCCTTCGGCGCGGAAGGTGACCAGGCCGCTGTCGGCGATCACCTTATCCGCCGTGCCCCGCGCCATCAGCTTGCCGTAGGCGATATAGGCGATGTCGTGACAGCGCTCGGCCTCGTCCATGTAGTGGGTGGAGACCATGACGGTCAGGCCCTCGGCCGACAGGGCGTGGATCTCGTCCCAAAACTCGCGGCGGGCTTTCGGATCGACGCCGGCGGTGGGCTCGTCGAGCAGCAGCAGCTTGGGACCGTGCATGACGCTGGCGGCCAGGGCCAGGCGCTGCTTCCAGCCGCCGGACAGGCTGCCGGCCAGCTGCTTCTTGCGGGCGGTCAGGCCCAGGCGGTCCAGGCTGTCCTTCACCCGCTCACGGCGGCGGTCCAGCTCGTGGACGCGGGCCACGAAGTCGAGGTTCTCCTCGATCGACAAGTCCTCATAGAGCGAGAACTTCTGGGTCATGTAGCCGGTCTGGCGTTTGACCGCCTCGGCGTCCTGCCGGAAGTCCAGCCCCAGCACCCGCCCCTCACCGCTATCAGGGGTGAGCAGACCACACAGCATGCGCAGGGTAGTGGTCTTGCCCGAGCCGTTGGGGCCCAGGAAGCCGGTGATCCGCCCTCGCTCGACCTGGATCGAGACGTCCTGCACGACGTGGCGCGGCCCAAAGCTCTTGTTCAGCCCCCGGACATCGACGGCCAGGTCGCTCACCGCCCATTCTCCCTGGAAGAGCCCTCCAGCGGGACGACATCCACGGGCTGACCGGGAGCCAACGGCGCGCCGGGATCCGGCCGCGCCTCGACCAGGAACACCAACCGCTGGCGGGCCTCGCGGCTGTAGATCACCGGCGGGGTGAACTCCGAGCGCGGCGAGACATAGTTGATCCGCGCCGTCCGCTCGGGACCGCAGCCATCGCACGAGAACCGCACGGCCATGCCGGCCCGGTACCGCGCAACCTCGGCCTCCGGCACGAAGAACCGCAGGCGCACGCGGTCGTCAGCCAGCAGGGCCACGACCGGCTGGTTGGCGGCGGCCCATTCGCCGGGCTGGTAGAAGACGTCCTGCACCCGAGCGGCCTTGGGCGCGCGCGGGCTGATCTGGTCCAGACGGTCCTGGGCGCCGGCCAAGGCCTCGCGGGCCGAGGCGACGGAGCCTTGCGCGGCGCTGACCGCGTCCGGCCGCTGCCCCAGGGTCCCGACATCCTTGCGGCGCGCGACGGCGGCGGCGTTGGCGCGGGCGGTGTCCAGGGCGGCCTTGACCTGATCCAGGCGCACGGGGGCGTAGATGCCCTTCTTCACCAGCGGCGCGATGCGGTTGTAGTCGCTCTGCGCCTGGCGCACCTGGGCGTCGGCGGCGGCGCGCTCGGCGTCGAACACCGCCAGCTCCTGCGGGCGCTGGCCCTTCTGCGCGTCACGCAGCTGAGCCGTGGCGATGGCGACCTGGGCGGCGGCCTGGTCGCGGGCGGCGGTCAGTTGGGCGGCGTCCAGGGCGAACAAAGGCTGGCCGGCCTTGACCCGGTCGCCGCGCTGGACGGCCACGGTCGAGACGAGGCCAGCGTTCGCGGCCCCGACATAAAGCGTCTCGCCCTCGACATAACCCGACAGGCGGTGCGGACGATGGGCGTCCGGGCCGAGCAGCTTCCAGCCCAGGAAGCCGACGACACCCACGGCCGCGACGATGGCGATGATGCGGACGGGGGGCTTCACCGGCGGACGCCCGCTTGCGGCGCCAAGCCCGCCACGATCGTCTCGCGGTGCTGGACGATCAGGCCTTTCAGATCCATCGGCGGCGCGCCGACCGGCGTGAAAGTCTCCTGCCAGATCACCCCCATCAGAATGGGACCCATGATGCTGAAAGCCTGCAGACGCGGATCCCCCAGACGGACCTCGCCGCGCACCTGCGCTTTCTCAAGCGCCTTGATCAGCGCCGCCAACGCCCGACTGACGACCTCGTCGTGCCAGACCCGCGCCAGTTCCGGGAAATTGCGCGACTCGCCGATCACCAACTTGGCCACCGCGCCCAGGCGCGAGGTCTCCGCCATGTCGGCAAGGCGGGTGAACAGCAGACGCAGCAGATCAGGAAACGGGATGATCGTTTGGCTCAGCGCCTCCTCGACCATGCCGATGTTGGGCACCACCGCCTCGCGGACCACCGCGCGGAAAATGTCCTCCTTGGTCTCGAAATAGAGATACAGCGCGCCCTTCGAGATCCCGGCCCGCGCCGCGATCTCGTCCAGCTTCGCGGCGGCAAAGCCCTTTTCCGCGAACACCTCGAGCGCCGCCTGGACGATCTCGCCAGGCCGCGCCTCGCTGCGCCGCCGCCATTTGGGGGAACCGGCCTGCATTTTCCTGACCCGATATATAACTGACTGGTCGGTTATATATCGGGTCTGTGGAAAACTCAAGCTCCCGGAGTTCGGAGGGCCCTACCCTTCCGCCGTGACCAGCCAGCAGGCCGAGGTCATCTGGGCGACGCCGTCCTTGACGTACGGCTCCAGCGCGATCGCCACGGCGTCCCAGACCGTGTCCCGCAGGTCCTCGTCGGCGTCCTTGAGGATCGGGTTCAGCGGCCCGACCCGCAGGCTCATGGTCATCAGTTCGTCGAAGGAGAGCGGGGTCGTCACGTCCAGCGGCGCGATCTCGACGCCCTGCCAGCCGCTGGCCTCCAGGATGCCGCGCATGCGCTCGGCGTCGGCGAAGGCGAAACGGCCCGGCGCGTCCTTCTCGAACCTCGGCATCTCCGGCAGCAGCGGCGCGGCGGCGTGCAGCGGGACCAGCGCCAGCGGGTTCTCCTCAGGACTGCGCCAAGCGGCGAAGGCCAGTCGGCCGCCAGGCTTCAGCCCCGTGCGCAGGTTGGCGAAGGCCGCCACCGGATCGGGGAAGAACATCACCCCGAACCGCGAGACGATGGCGTCGTACTCGGCCTTGAAGCTGTGGGTCTGGGCGTCGGCCAGCAGGAACTCGACGCCCTCGACACCGTCTTCGCCCGCGCGGCGGCGGGCCAGCTCGACCAGGGCCGGCGAGATGTCGACCCCAACCGCCCGCCCCGTGGGACCGGTCTGCCAGGCCGCCGCGAAGGTGGTCGCGCCCGAGCCGCAGCCGACGTCCAGCACGGCCTCGCCGTTGACCAGGCCCGCGGCCTCGACCACCGCCTGCGCGATCGGCGCCATGATCCGGTCCAGCAGCGCCTGGTGCTCGACCCACACCCGGCCGGCGCGGTCCCAGTAGGCGGCCATGTCGCGGTCGGGGGTGGTGCTCATCGTCATCTCCGTCGTTGCCAGCATCGGCCTGTCCGCGCATCCTGCAAGTTCAAGCGCACTTGAGGTCAAGCGGTGTTCGACATCGATATTTCAGAACTCTCGAAACGCTCGGGCGTGCAGGCCTCGGCGCTGAGATTCTACGAGGAGAAGGGACTGATCGCCTCGACCGGGCGGCGGGGCCTCAAGCGGCTGTTCGCGCCGGACACGGCCGAGCGGCTGGCGCTGATCGCCCTGGGCCGCGCCTCGGGCTTCTCGTTGGACGAGATCGCCGGCATGCTTGATGGCCCGGACATCGACCGCGACCGCCTGCGCGCCAAGGCCGACGCCCTCGATCGCCGCATCGAGCAGCTGACCCGCATGCGCGACGGCCTGCGCCACGCCGCCGACTGCAAGGTCCCGCAGCTGATGGACTGCCCGCACTTCCTGCGCATCGTGAAGGTCGCCGGCGCCCGGCGGCGTTATCGCGCCGAGGCGCTCTAGGCGAACCTTTTGGCCCCAGCCACGCACAGCACGATCACGGCGGTGACGGCCAGCATGGCCGGCGCGACCGCCTCGTGCAGCAACAGGCCGGCCAGGGCCAGGCCGAAGAACGGCTGCAGCAGCTGCAGCTGCCCGACCTTGGCGATGCCGCCCAAGGCCAGGCCCCGGTACCAGAACACGAAGCCGATCAGCATGGAGAACACCGAGACATAGGCCAGACCCAGCCAGGCGCCGGCGTCGATCCCGCTCCAGGTCATCGGCAGGGTGACTACCGCCAGGATCGCCATCACCGGCAGGGCCAGGACCAGCGCCCAGCAGATGACCTGCCAGCCGCCCAGCCGCCGCGACAGCACCGCGCCCTCGGCATAACCCAGGCCGCAGGCGACGATCGCCGCCACCATCAGAAGATCGCCGACCACCGAGCCAGACCCGCCGCGCGAGACGGCGAAACCGGCCACCGACAGGCTGCCGATCACGGAGAAGATCCAGAAAGCAGGCTTGGGCCGCTCGCCGCCGCGCAGCACGCCGAACAGCGCCGTCGCCAGCGGCAGCAGGCCGACGAAGACGACCGAGTGGGCGGCGTCGATATGCTGCAGCGCCAGGCCGGTCAGCAGCGGAAACCCGACCACCACGCCTAAGGCTACCACCAGCAGCGGCCGCACGTCCGATGCGGCGGGCCGCTTCTGCCGGAACACAAACAGCAACGCCGCGCCCAGCAGGGCGGCGATCACCGCGCGGGCGCAGGTGAGGAACACCGGCCCGAACCCGCCGATCGCCACACGGGTGGCCGGCAGTGAACCGCTGAAGATGATCACGCCCAGGAGCCCGCTGCCCCAGCCTTTGGATGTCTGTTCCATGCCCGGGCTTTAGGAGCTCCGCCCCGCCAACCCCAGGAACAATCGATACGATCCGAACCGAACTGTATGCTATCAATAGCCATACAGTTTAGGACCGCCCGATGGCCAAGCCCGCCAGCCGCACCGACGAGGTTATGCGCGCGATCCGCGCCCGCATCGCCAGCCGCGCCCTGACGCATGGCGAGCGCCTGCCGTCGATCCGCGTCCTGGCCGCGACCCTGAAGGTTTCCCCGTCCACCGTGGTCGAGGCCTATGACCGCCTGGCGGCCGAGGGCGTGGTGCGCTCGCGGCCGGGCTCGGGTTTCTATGTCTCGGAAGGCGTGGCGACGCCGGCCGTCAATGAGCTCCAGCCCCGCGCCGACCGCGCCATCGATCCGCTGTGGGTCTCGCGCCAGTCGCTGGACGCCTCGGCCCAGGCGCTGAAGCCCGGCTGCGGCTGGCTGCCGCCCGACTGGATGCCGGGCGCGATCCTGCGCAAGGCGATGCGGGGCCTGTCGCACGCGGGCGACGAGGCGCTGGTCGAGTACGGCCACTCACGCGGCCTGCTGGATCTGCGCCAGCTCTTGGCCCGCCGCGCCGCCGCCGACGGGCTGGACGCGTCCCCCGAGCAGATCCTGCTGACCGCCTCGGGCACCCAGGCCATCGACCTGATCTGTCGTTTCCTGCTCAAGCCCGGTGACGCGGTGCTGGTCGACGATCCCTGCTACTTCAACTTCCAGGCCCTGCTGCGCGCCCACCAGGTGCGGATCGTCAGCGCGCCCTACACGCCCACCGGCCCGGACCTGGCGCGTTTCGCCCAGGTGCTGACTGCCGAGCGGCCGCGCCTCTACATCACCAACTCGGCGATCCACAATCCGACCGGCGCCAGCCTGTCGGCCCAGACCGCCCACAAGCTGCTGACCATCGCCTCGGCGCATGGGCTGGTCATCGTCGAGGACGACATCTTCGCCGAGTTCGAGCCCGACCCCTCCCCGCGCCTGGCCGCCTTCGACGGCTTGGTGAACGTCATCCGCATCGGCAGTTTCTCCAAGACCCTGTCGGCCTCGGTGCGCTGCGGCTACATCGCCGCGCGGCCCGACTGGATCGAGGCCCTGGTCGACCTGCAGGTGGCCACCAATTTCGGCGGGGCCAGCCCGGTGGCGGCGCGACTAGTCTTCGACAGCCTGATGGACACTGGCTATCGCCGCCACGTCGAGGCCTTGCGCCGGCGGCTCTCAGGCTCGCGCCGCGACGCCACGACTCGCCTGGCTAATCTAGGCGTGAAGCCGTGGGTCACCCCGCGCGGCGGCTTCTACCTGTGGGGCCGGCTGCCGGACGGAAAAGACGCCTCGGACCTGGCCCGCACAGCCCTGGAGCAGGACGTCATCCTGGCCCCCGGCAACGTGTTCAGCGCCGCCCAGACCGCCCCGGACTTCATGCGTTTCAACGTCGCCCAGATGCAGGACCCGCGCGTCTTTTCAGTGTTGAAGGCGGCCCTGGCCTAGGCCGGCGTCCGCAGGATCTTGGCCATCGCCTTGCCCTTGGCCAGCTCGTCGATCAGCTTGTCCAGATAGCGGATCTCACGCATCAGCGGCTCTTCGACGTTTTCGACCCGCACGCCGCAGACCGTGCCGGTGATCAGCGCCCGCGCCGGGTTCAGCCGGGCTTGGGCGAAGAAGTTTTCAAAGTCGGTCTTGTCGGCGATCCGCGCCTCCAGCTCGTCCTGGGAAAAGCCGGTCAGCCACAGGATGATCTCGTCGACCTCCTCCTTGGTCCGCCCCTTCTTCTGCGCCTTGGCGACATAGGCCGGATAAACGCTGGCAAAGCTCATGGCGTAGATGCGGTGGCTCATCCGACGGCCTCGCCCTGCGACTGCGCCCAGCCCTTGGTCGCCGCGCAGACGTCCATCGCCCGGCCATAGGCCGGCCGCGCCGTGGTGCGGGCGACATAGGCCTGCTGAACCTCGCTGAGGTCGTAGCCCCCTGCCCGCTTGGCGAACTGCAGGGCGTAGGTCACCGAGATGTCGGCCGCCGTGAACGCCTCGCCGGCCATGTAGGGCGCGCGCTCCAGCTGGCGGTTCACCAGCCGCAGGCGGCCCTCGAACATCCGCACGCCCTTGCGAGCGCCCCAATTGTCCTTCTCGTCATCGGGGGCCAGGATCTGGCTGACCACCCGCATGAACATCGGCATCGCCAGGCCCGCCTCGCCCAGGTGCAGGAACTGCTGATAGGCGGGGAAGGCCGGATCCAGCGGCCCGGGGGCCAGCGGCGTCGGGCCGTGGCGGGCCATCAGATATTCCATGATGGCGATGGACTCGACCATGGTGACGTCGCCGTCGCGGATCGCCGGGATGAAGCCGGCCGGATTGATGGCCATGAACTCGGTGTCGTTCTCGACCCCGGCCAGCATGTCCACCGGCCGCAGCCGATAGGGCAGCCCCATCTCCTCCAGCAGCCATGCGACCCGAAAGCCCCGACCTTCGCCGTAGAGGGTGATCATGACCGCAGGCTCCCTTGTGGTTGGACCTACTCTATGTCGCGGATATCGAAACGCGCCACCTTGCCGTCGCGAAACGTGAAGGCGTGGCCGACCGTCTTGTCCTTGAGGCCGTGCGTCTGGCCTTCCAGCGGATTGCCGTCGAGGTCGCGGATGGTCTGGATGACCTCGGCGACCACCGCCCCGTCGGCGGCGCGACGGAAGCCGACCGGCTCGACGTGGGGGCTGATCATCGACCACTGACGGGTCCAGTAGTCGCGGACCGCCGCCTGCCCCTGCTCGTGGCCGCCGTCCATGCCGTTGGCCCAGGCGACGTCGTCGGTCAGCCAGGCCATGACGCCGTCGATGTCACGGGCGTTGAAGCGGTCGTACAGGCCTTCGAGAACCTTGATTTCGGCGTCCATGGGATCGCTCCTTGCCAATTACATATGCACGTATGTATCTAGGCGTGATGGAACGCAAGGGAAGAGCCGCAATGGATGTGCTGTCGACGCCGGGCCACCTGATCAGCCTGGCCGCCCGGGGCTTCGGCCGGCTCAGCGAGGCGCGGCTGAAGCCGCTGGGCTTTGGCCTGGGCCACGTGCCGGTGCTGGTCGCGCTGCGCGACGGCCAGGCCAGCACCCAGCGGGATCTGGCCCGCTTCGCCAAGGTCGAGCAGCCGCCGATGGCCCAGATGCTGGCCCGCATGGAACGCGACGGCCTGATCCGCCGCACGCCCGATCCCGCCGATGGCCGCAGCAGCCGGGTCACCCTGACGGAGGCCGCCGAGGCGCGCCTGCCGGATGCGGTCGCCACCCTGCTCGCGGGCAATCAGGAGGTGCTGGACGGCTTCTCGGACGCCGAGACGCAGCAGTTGGTCGGCCTGCTGCAGCGCCTGCTGACCAACCTCGACCGGATCACCAGCTAGCGCGCCGCGATCCCGACGATCTCGACCGCATAGTCCGGCCGCGCCAGGCGCGACTCCACCGTCGCGCGGGCCGGCGGGTTCTCGGTGTTGACCCACGCATCCCAGGCCTTGTTCATCTCGTCGAAGCCGGCGATGTCGGCCAGGTAGATGGTGACGCTGACCAGCGCCGCCTTGGTCACCCCGGCCTGGGCCAGGGTGTCGTCGATCTGGGCCAGCACTTCCTGCGTCTGGACAAAGACCGACTGCCCGCGCGTCTCCTCGGCCACGTGGCCGGCCAGGAACACCAGGCCATGGGCGGCGACCGCGTCGCTCCAGCGTTGGGCCTTGCCAATACGTTCGATCATGAAAACTCCTACTTCGGCGGCGGGAGGCTCTAGCTCCAGCTGTCGATGGCGACCCGCCATTTGCCGTCGGTGTCGCGGTGATACACGGTCACGCCCATGCCCTCATCCGGGTAGGCTTGGCCAGTCTTCTTGTCGGTATTGGCACCTTGCAGGCGTAGCGCTCGAACGCCCAGTCGACGGCGACCGTGAAGCCGATCGAGGCCTTCTCCCACTTGAACGTACCGGGATTGGCAAGCGTCAGCTCTGACGCCGCCTATGAGGGCGATGGAAAATCACACCCTCAATGATTGCATATTGGAAGATCGGCGTTATCGTTGGAAACACGATGAACGGGGGCTCATCGATGCGATCCACGAACACTCATTTCTCGCACTCGCCAAGCTCATCGGAGGCCGCGACGTGACGGAGACCCCGAACGCGGACGTCAACTCCGCCAAGCGCTACGACTGGGTGCTCGAAACGCTGAAGGTCGCCGCGTCCTTGGCCATGCCGCTGATCATCTTCCTGCTTGGCCAGGACCTCACGAAGAAAGATCAAGCGCGCCAAAGTAAACAATGGGACATCGAACAAGCTCGCGAAGCCAGCCAGTGGAAGTTGGAGTTCGATCGTCGAGGTCTAGACAGAAAAGAAGACAACGACCGCAAGGATGCGCAAGAGGCGCGACAGAACCGACAGAAGGAGATCGACAGTCAGCTGCTCGCTGAGCGAACCAAGGCTCAAGGCGAGCGAGACGAGCGTGTGCGATTGGCGGCGATCGCTCGGGAACAAGCCGCCCTGGACCTGGAAGTCCACAAGCAAGCCACGCTCGACGACGAGCGGGTCTATGCCCAACAGCAGGTGGCGTTGAAGACGCTTACAGAGTCGATGGCCCGCGCCTACACCATATTGAAGGTCGTGGAAGAAAAGGCAGACCTGATCGTCGCGAAGCCGCCGGAGAGCCAAAACTGGCAAGAACTGAAGCCCGTTCTGGCGGAATTCCAAAGAGCCTCGGCGAACTTCGAGCCCGAGCGACGAGCGAGCCTAAACACTTTCCGGCGCTTCATGGCGGATAGAGAATTTAGGTATATCGAAGCCGCTACAGGCGTCGTTTCGAGAAAATTATCCGGCGCACATACCTGTTACGAGCCCCTGGTATCAGGTCAATACCAACAAACGGCACCCATATCACCAGTAAATTTAATTGAAGAATGTAAGTTTATTGTGCAAAATTCATACGAATGCATAAATGACTATAGCTGGTATGTATCTGGACAGATGATAAAATCCAAGGCATCGTCACCCATCTTCTCTGAACAGAATTTTCTCTGCAATAATCGGAATCGCTACTGACGAACACTACCGCAACGTCGCGTCGCGCAGGCGCCGGCGCCTTCCTCCCAGGGCGTCCGGGCGGTTCAGCACCTTGCGGTATTCGTCGCGGCGTTCGTGGATCGAGGCGATGACCAGGCCCATCGGGACGCCGATATCGACCAGCACGGCTTCAGAGAGCTGCAAGCTGGCCTCGATGGTCTCGGGCACAGCGTCGGTGGCGCCCAGTTCGTACAGGCGGGCGGCGTGGCGGGCGTCGCGGGCGCGGACCACGATCGGCACGTCGGGGCGCTCGCCACGGGCGGCGGCAACCACGGCCTCGGCGACCTCGAAGGCGTCCATGGTGACCACTACCGCTTTGGCCGTAGCAAGGCCGCAGCGCTCCAGGAGCTCGATGCGCGAGGCGTCGCCGTAGTAGATGCGAGCGCCGTCGCGGCGGCCCTGCTCGACCAGGCGGGCGTCGCGCTCGACGGCGATCCACGACAGGTCGTGGCGGCCCAGCATGTCGCCGACCAGCTTGCCGACCCGGCCATAACCGATGACCAGCACTTGGCCGGCGGGCTCGGGACCGACGCGGTCGGGCTCGCGCTCGGTGGAGGGCGGGGCCTCGCTGACCGGCAGGGGCGCGCTCTTGCGGCCCAGATACCCGCCCAAAGCCGCCAGGCCGGGGATCAGGAACATGGTCAGGGTGGCCGAGACCAGCACCGCCTGGCCGATGGCCGGCGAGACGACCCGGGCGCTCATGGCGTTGTCCAGCAAGACGAAGGCGAACTCGCCGCCGGCCGCCAGGATCAGGGCCGCCTCGATGGCCGCACGCTTGTTCAGGCCCATGACCAGGCCGCTGCCGAACACCACCGCCGTCTTCAGGACCAGCAGGCCGACGGCCGTGGCCAGGATCGCGCCCGGCTGGGCGGCCAGCAGGGAGAGATCCAGACGGATGCCCAACGACACGAAGAACAGGCTGAGCAGCAGGCCCTTGAACGGCTCGATCTTGACCTCGACCTCGTGGCGATACTCGGTCTCGGCCAGGAGGACGCCGGCCACGAAGGCGCCCAGCGCCATGGACAGGCCCGACAGGGCCGCGACCATGCCCGCGCCGATGATCACCAGCAGGCAGGCGGCCATGAACATCTCTTCGCTCTTGGCCTTGGCGACGGATTTCAGCATCGGCCGCAGGGCCAGGCGCCCGACCAGCACGATGACGCCCAGGCCGATGGCGGCGGGGGCCAGGGCCAGCAGGTCCTTCAGCTGGAACGTGCCGTTGCCGCGCCCCAGGATCGCCAGGGTGATCAGGATCGGCGCGACGGCCAGGTCCTGGAACAGCAGCACCGAGAAGGTGGCGCGGCCGGCTTCCGAATGCAGGCGGCGGCGCTCGGCCAGCACCGGCACGGCGATGGCGGTCGAGGACAGGGTCAGGGCCGCGCCGATGGTCAGGGCCGCCACGGGATCCTGGCCCAGCAGCATGGCGCCGGCGCCCAGGGCCAGCGAGCAGCCGATCACCTGGATCGCGCCCAGGCCGAACACCCACTTGCGCATCAGCCGCAGGCGCTCCCACGAGAGCTCCAGCCCGATCATGAACAGCAGGAACACCACCCCGAACTCGGCCAGCTGGGCGATTTCGTCGGGGTTGTCGACGGTGAAGTAGTCGAGCCACGGCGCGACGTGGATGAACCGGCCCAGGCCGTACGGCCCCAGGATCACCCCGGCCAGCAGATAGCCCAGGATGGTGTTGATCTTCAGGCGCTTGAAGATCGGCGCGACAATGCCGGCGGTCGCCAGGAACAGGACCAGGTCCTTGTAGCTCTCTGGTGAAACCTCGTGCGCCACTGCCCCTCTCTTTCGTTTGTCGCGCGTCCGGGCGGCGAACCGCCCACACTTCGCCTGACGCGCTCGGCGTCCTTAAACCGGTCGCTTCAGCCGCACGCCCGGTCCTGCCTCGTCCGCCACGATCAAGGACACCCCGCCAGCCTCGATCGCGTCGATCAGGAGGCGTTCGGTGCTATGGTGCAAGGCGTGGCGCTCGGTCTCGAAGTCCTTGACCGTGCTGCGCGACACGCCCGCCTTGTCGGCGAGCTCTCCCTGGGACCAATTGATCAGTCCCCGGGCGGCCCGGCACTGGGCCGGAAGGAGAATTTTTGCGTGCGGCATCTGGCGTACCTGGGTTTAATCACCCATATTGGTTGAGTACGCCCGAAAAAGCTGATCGTCAAGGAGAGCCTTTGCACCACACCTCGCTGATCGCCACCATCGTCGCGGGCCTGGGCCTGGCCTTCGTCTTCGGCGCCATCGCCAACCGGCTGAAGCTGCCGGTCCTCGTCGGTTACCTGCTCGCGGGCGTGCTGGTCGGGCCGTTTACGCCCGGCTATGTCGCTGATCAGGAGCTGGCCCCGCAGCTGGCCGAGATCGGCGTCATCCTGCTGATGTTCGGGGTCGGCCTGCACTTCTCGCTGAAGGACCTGATGGCGGTGAAGAACATCGCCATCCCCGGCGCGGTCGTGCAGATCGGCGCGGCGACGGTGATGGGCCTTGGCCTGGCGGTCGCGCTGGGCTGGAGCGTCGGCGCCGGCGTGGTGTTCGGCCTGGCGCTGTCGGTCGCCTCGACCGTGGTGCTGCTGCGCGCCCTGCAGGAGCGACGGCTGATCGAGACCGGGCGCGGCAAGATCGCGGTCGGCTGGCTGATCGTCGAGGACCTGGCCATGGTGCTGGCGCTGGTCCTGCTGCCGGCCCTGTCGGGCGTGCTGGGCGGCGAGGCCCCGGCCAACCAGACCGGCGGCGTCGGCCTGGCCTTCGCCATCACCATCGGCAAGGTCGTGGCGTTCGTGGCCTTCATGCTGATCGTCGGCCGCCGGGTCATCCCGTGGATCCTGCACCGCATCGCCCACACCGGCTCGCGCGAGCTGTTCCGCCTGGCGGTGCTGGCCATCGCGCTGGGCGTCGCGTTCGGCTCGGCCGCCCTCTTTGGCGTGTCGTTCGCCCTGGGGGCCTTCTTCGCCGGCATGATCATGGCCGAGAGCGAGCTGTCGCAGCAGGCCGCCAACGAGACCCTGCCGCTGCGCGACGCCTTCGCGGTGCTGTTCTTCGTCTCGATCGGCATGCTGTTCGACCCCAGCGTCCTGCTGCGCGAGCCGCTGGCGGTGCTGGCGACCCTGGCCATCATCGTGGTCGGCAAGTCGATCGCCGCCCTGGTCATCGTGCTGGCCTTCCGCCGCCCGATGAGCACGGCCCTGACCATCTCGGTCAGTCTGGCCCAGATCGGCGAGTTCTCGTTCATCCTGGCCGGCCTGGGCGTGTCGCTGAAGCTGCTGCCCGAGAACGGCCGCGACCTGGTTTTGGCCGGCGCCATCCTGTCGATCCTGGTCAACCCGCTGCTGTTCGCCTGGCTGGACCGCCTGTTGCCCAAGATGATCGCCAAGGAGCGCGAGGCCTCGGGCGAGCCGCCGATCCCGGCCGCCGCCAAGCCGCACGCCCTGCTGATCGGCTACGGCCGCGTCGGCAAGGCCGTGGCCGAGGGCCTCAAGGGCAAGACCCCGCTGGTGGTGATCGAGGACGACGTCGAGCGCGCCGAGGACCTGCGCAAGGCCGGCTTCGAGACCATCGGCGGCAATGCGGTCAAGCCCGAGGTGCTGCTCAAGGCCGGCCTGGACAAAGCCACCCACCTGTTCGTCGCCGTGCCCAATCCGTTCGAGGCGGCTCGCATCATCGAACAGGCCCGCGCGGCAAACCCCAAGTGCGAGATCATCGCCCGCGCCTATACCGACGCCGACGTGACCCTGCTCAAGGAGATGGGCGCCACCCACGCCCTGATCGGCGAGGAAGAGATCGCCAAGGGCATGCTGGCCCGCGCCCCGAAGAAGAAGCCGCCGGCGAGCGCGGGGCATCATTGAGGCCCGCCCTCGTCCTTCGACAGGCTCAGGATGAGGACTACTGCGAGCTCGGCGCCTAAATAGAAACCTCACCCTGAGCCTGTCGAAGGGCGAGGTTTCGGCCCCACAGCCGTTTTTCGCTGGTCATAACCCCCCGTGAGCGGTAACCGCCGGACATGATCGAACGTCACCCCTCCGGCGGCTACATCCTGGAAGAACTGTCCGTCGGGATGGTCGCCGAGAAACAGGTCCCTGTCACCGAAGCGCGCATCGGCCTGTTCGCCGAGGCCTCGGACGACTTCAACCCCGTCCACATGGACGAGGCCTTCGCCAGCAAGACCGCCTATCGCGGCCGCATCGCCCATGGCCTGCTGTCGGCCTCGTTTGGCTCGGCGGTCGTCGGCACCATCCTGCCCGGGGCCGGCTCGATCTACCTGTCGCAGACCTTGGCCTTCCACAAGCCGGTGCGGATCGGCGACGTCGTCACGGCGCGTGTGACCGTGGCCGCCATCGATCCGGAAAGCGCCCGCGTCACCCTGCGCTGCGAAGGCCTGGTCGGCGACGAACCGATCATGGACGGCGAGGCGGTTGTCCGCGTGCCGCGCAGACGCAAGCCGGCCAGCCGGGGCTAGCCCTCCCCGCCTTGCGGCGACGCACGGGCTTGGCCATGGTGCCCCTTCGTTTTTCGGGGGAGCGCATGCGTAAAGTTCTGTTCGGCCTGTCGGGCCTGGCCCTGCTGGCCACCACCGCCCACGCGGCGGCCGATCCTGGCGCCAACGCCCCCGTCCAATACGAGGTCTCGTTCGAGAACGCCGCCCACCACGAGGCGCAGATCGTCGCCACTTATCGCGGCGCGCCCAAGGGGCCGCTGCGCCTGCGGATGTCGCGCTCGTCGCCCGGCCGCTACGCGATCCACGAGTTCGCCAAGAACGTCTACAAGGTCAGCGCCGTCGACGGGGCCGGCAAGCCGCTGACCGTCGAGCGCACCGATCCCTACGGCTGGACCGTCACCGGCCACGACGGCACCGTGAAGGTCACCTACACGCTGTACGCCGACCGCGGCGACGGCACCTATTCCCAGGTCGACGCCACCCACGCCCACCTGAACATGCCCGCGACCTTCCTGTGGGCCGACGGTTATGACGACAAGCCGATCCGCGTGGCCTTCAAGCGCGCCGATCCCAGCTGGCGGGTCGCCACCCAGCTGCCGCCCGCCACGGGAGCGGCCGACACGTACTGGGCGCCGAACCTGCAGTACTTCATGGACAGCCCGACCGAGATCAGCGCCTTCACCCTGCGCGAATGGAAGGTCACCGACCAGGGCCGCGACTACACCTTCCGCCTGGCGCTGCATAACCCGGGCACGGACGAGGACGCCGACAAGTTCGTGGCGAAACTGAAGGCCATCGTCCCCGAGCACATCAAGGTGTTCGGCGAGCTGCCGAAGTTCGACCACGGGACCTACACCTTCATCGCCGACTACATGCCGCAGATCACCGGCGACGGCATGGAGCACCGCAACTCGACCTTCATCAGCCAGCCCCGCTCGCTGTTCCGGGGCAATTTCAGCCAGCTGGGCACGGCCAGCCACGAGTTCTTCCACGCCTGGAACGTCGAACGCATCCGCCCCGCCGAGCTGGAGCCGTTCGACTTCACCAAGGCCAACCCAACCCCGTCGCTGTGGCTGGCCGAGGGCTTCACGCAGTATTACGGCCCGCTGCTGATCCGCCGCGCCGGCCAGTCGACCACCGACGAGTACCTGACCGCCCTCTCCGGCACGCTGAACGGCGTCATCACCGGTCCGGGGCGCCTGTACGGCTCGCCGCAGGAGATGAGCCTGCGCGCGCCGTTCGTCGACGCCGCCGCCGCGCTGGACCCGACCAATCCAAACATCTTCACCTCGTACTATCCGTACGGCGCGGTGATCGGCCTGGCGCTGGACCTGCAGTTGCGCGGCCGCGAAAAGCCGCTCAGCCTCGACGACTTCATGAAGCGCATGTGGAAGACCCACGGCGCGCCGGAAAAGCCCTACAAGCCCGCCGACATCCGCGCCGCCCTGGCCCAGACCACGGGTGATGCGAAGTTCGCCGACGCCTTCTTCAAGGCCAGCATCGAAGGCTCGGCCCTGCCCGACTTCGCCCCGCTGCTGGAACAGGCCGGCCTGAAGCTGCGCCCGAAAGCGCCGAAGAAGGCCTGGCTGGGCGCGTCGCGCGTCAGGGCCAACGGCGCCGAGCCGATCCTCGACGCCCCGCCGGTCCCGAACAGCCCGCTCTACGCCGCCGGCCTGGAAGTCGGCGACCGTATCGTCAGCATCGGGCGTTTCGAGTTCGCCAACGAGGCCGACTGGACCGACGCTCTCGACCGCCTCAAGCCGGACGACGCCACGACCATCAAGTTCGTCCAGCGCGGCCAGGTGCGCGAGGCCCCGCTGAAGGTCGCCGCCGACCCGACGCTGGAAGTCGTGCGCTTCGAAAAGGCCGACCTGAAACCCACCGACGCGCAGCTGGCCTTCCGCAAGGCCTGGCTGGGCGCGGAGCCCGACGCGGCGAAGTAGCCCCGCCGCCTCGGGCCCGTCCTCGCCCTTCGACAAGCTCAGGGTGAGGACTATGGGTAGGACCGTTCAGTAGAAAACCTCATCCTGAGCTTGTCGAAGGACGAGGTTTTCGGTCCCCTAGTCCCTGGGGATCGCGAAAGGCCCCGCTTGCGTTGTGAAGGTTCAACCGGAGCCAACACATGACCCGCACTCTTCTGACCTTCACCCTGATCGCCGCCCTCACCGGCCTGGCCGCCTGCGACAAGGAAGCCGGCCGCAAGCAGGAGACCGTCGGCAAGGTCGAGTCCGGCGTCGGCACGTTGGTCGGCGACAAAGACCTCAAGGCCGAGGGCAAGAAGGACAAGGTCGCCGGCAACGTGAAGCAGGGCGATCTGAAGGACGCGGTCAAGGACGCCAAGAAGTAGCTACGACAGGCGCAGGCGGAACGTCGCGCCGCCGCCCGGCGTCTCTTCCACGAACGCCTGGCCGCCGTGCAGCAGGGCCGCCTGCTTGACGATGGCCAGGCCCAGGCCCGCGCCGGGATGGTCGTCATTGCGCCGCCAGAACGGGTCGAACACCAGCTCGCGCTCATGCGGCGGCACGCCCGGGCCGTGGTCGATGACCCGTAGTTCGTCAGCGTCCGGCACGCGCACCTCCACCGCGCCGCCGACCGGCTCGGCGCGGATGGCGTTGTTGACCAGGTTGGTCAGCGCCCCCTCGATCACGCGCCGGCTGCCGCGCACCATCCGTCGTTCGACATCGGGGACCAAAGCCAGGTCGCGGCCCTGCGCCAAGGCCAGCGGCGTGCAGTCGGCGACGACGTCGCGGGCCAGGGCCACCAGGTCGAAGGTCTCGTCGCGCGGCGCGTCGGCGATCTCCAGCCGCGCCACCAGCAGCAGCTGATCGACCAGGGTCCGCATCCGCTCCAGGTCGCGGCGCATGGCCAGCTGGTCGTCGGAAGCCGGCTGGCTGTCGATGCGGGCGGCCAGCACGGCCAGCGGGGTGCGCAGCTCGTGGGCGGCCTCGGCGGCGATGCGCTGCTGGCGGCGCACGCCCTGGTCCAGGCGATCCAGCGCCGCGTTGATGGCCCCGATCAGCCCGGCCAGCTCGCTGGGCACGCCCTCGCCGACCGGCAGGCGCAGGTCGCGGCGGCGGATATCGATGCGGGCGGCCTCGCGCCCGGCCTGCTGCAAGGGCCGCAGCGCCCGGCCGATGACGAACGGCGTCACCGCCGCCGCCCCCAGCATGACCAGGATCATCACCCGCACCAGATAGGCGCCCATATAGAGGCCCAGCGCCGGCAGGTCGGCCAGCCGCAGCCGGTTGCCGACCCCGACCACCACGATGTCGCCGAACGGCCCGCCGCGCGTCGTCGCCGTGGCGGTCTCGCCCGCCAGCGGCCCCTGGCTGAAGACGAAGGTGGCGCTGATGAAGGCCGGCGCGCCCTGGTCGCGCAACGCCTGCGCCAGCACCGGCGACGAGCCGGGCAGGATCCGCGTCCCTTGCAGGGCCGCGATCTCGACGCTCGGACGCTCGGCGCGGAAGGCCTTCAGCGCCGGCGTCTCGCCCAGCGCCAGCTGGCCGTCGGGCCCGCGCCGGATCGCCGCCATGACCACCTCCTCCAGGTGCATCTGGGCGAAGGCGTATTCGTCGCCGGGCTGGCGCCAGAGGAACAGCGTGACGGCCATGGCCAGCACCGAGACCAGCGACTGGACCAGCACGAACCAGACGATCAGCCGCGCGGCCAGGGAGGACGAGAGACGCCTCATAGGGCCTTCAGCATGTAGCCGACATTGCGCACCGGATGGATCATCACCCCGGCCCCGCCCTCGTTCAGGCGGCGACGCAGGCGCGAGACGTGGGCGTCCAGCGCCTTGGGCTGCACCTCGTCGTCCAGGCCGTAGACGGCGTCCAGCAGGGCGTCGCGCTGGATCACCCGCCCGACCCGCCGGGCCAGGGCCTCCAGCACCAACAGCTCGCGCCGGCCCAGGGTCAGGGGCGTCTCGTCGATGCTGGCCTCGCGCGTCTGCAGGTCGAACGACAGCCGCCCGCATACCACCGGCGCGGCGGCCTCGCCGCCCGGCCGCCGCAGCGCCGCGCGGATGCGGGCCATCAGCTCATCGGTGAAGAAGGGCTTGGTCAGGTAGTCGTCGGCCCCGGCATCCAGCCCCCGCACCTTGTCGTCCAGACGGTCCTGGGCGGTCAGCAGGATGACCGCCGCGCCCGGCTGGGCGGCGCGGATGGCGGGGATCAGCGACAGCCCCTCGCCGTCGGGCAGGCCCCGATCCAGCAACACCAGCGAAAACCGCGCCGTCTTCAGGATCTCCCGCGCCAGATCGATCGACCCCGCCACATCCACCAGCAGCCCCGCTCGCGCCAGATTGCTGGCCACCAGCCGAGCCATCTCCGGTTCGTCCTCGATCAGTAGAATACGCGTCATGTCCAGCCCGTCGCCCGAGGGCGTTTGGTAGCGGCGGGAGGTTACGCGGGGGCGCCAGGTTGGGAAGCGAAAACGCCGTCCGGACGGGCCGGACGGCGTTCGCTCGGAGCGTTCTAGTACTTCACCTTCAGGCGCGCGTACCAGAAGCCGCCGTTCATGCCGAACGGACCGCCCGAGCGCGGATAGATCTGACCGTCGGCCGTGCTGCCCGTGATGGCGTAGATCGGGTTGGCCGTGGTCGGGGCCAGCTTGTCCGGATACGCATCGAACAGGTTATTGGCCCCGACGGTGAGCGTGTACTTCTCGGCCACCGTGTAGCTCAGGTCGAGGTCGGCGGTGACCTTCGAGCCGAACGTCTGTCCTGGATAGTCCTGGTTGGTGCTCCAGCTGCTGTAGTAGTTGCCGCGGGCGTTGAGCGTGAAGCCGCCGATCTCGTAGCTGGCCGAGACATTGGCCCGGTGCTTGGGCGTGATGTTCTCGATGTCGTAGATCCGGTCGGCGCCGATGGCCACCGGGTCGGACTTGGTGACCGTGCTCTTGTTGTAGCTGTAGGCCAGGGTGAGGCTGAGCGGATTGTCCATCAGCTGCAGGCGATAGGTGGCGACGGCGTCGATGCCCTTGGTCTTGGTGTCGAAGCCATTGGTGAAATAGGCCACCGCGCCGCCGACGCCGACCGCGGCCAGCGCAGGCTGGGCGACGATGTCGGCCGCGACGACATCGAAGGTGCTGGTGATGCTGATGCGGTCCTTCACCTTGATCAGATAGCCATCGACGGTGAGCGTGAAGTTGTCGATCGGGTTGAAGATGAAGCCAACGCCGTAGTTGGTGGACTTTTCGGGGGTCAGGGTCTTGGCGCCGAAATACTTGGCGATGGCGCTGGTCACCGGATAGGTGCCGGTCTGAACCTGCTCGCCGCCGGGGGCGAAGGCGGTCGTCAGGATCTCGGTGTTGCTTTGGCCTGGCGACGGAGCGTGGAAGCCGGTGCCCACAGTGCCGCGCACCGAGACCATCTCGGACACGCGATAGAGGCTGTTCACCTTGCCCACGAAGGTGTCGCCGAAGGTGTCGTAGTCCTCGTAGCGGCCGGCGACGCCCAGCGTAAAGGCTTCGGTGACATCGGCCTCGGCGCCCAGATAGACGCCGTAGTTGCTCTGCGTGGAGGTTTTCGCCGACGCCGGGCTGGTGCCGCCATAGCCGCTGGCGCCAGGCGACTGCGACGCCGTCTCGGGCGAGCCGCCCACGATCGAGCGCGTGTAGACGCCGGGCGAGACCTGCACGTACAGCGGCTGCACGGCGTAGGGGCCGGCGGCGTAGGACTGCGTGTCGCCCGCGGTCGCCTCATACTCCTCGTGGCGATATTCCCCGCCGCCCGACAGGGTGATCGGGCTCGCGAAGCCGACTTCGATCGGATAGGTCAGGTCGAGGTTCAGGTTGGTCTCACGCTGGATCAGCTTGCCGAACTTGAACTCTTTCTGGCTGGTCGGACCGAACGAGGCGTTCAGCGACTTGGTCATGGCCAGGTCGAGCGAGTTCTTCGCCACAGTGCCCGAGAGGTCGTAGGTGAAACCGCTGTCGGCCCGCCCCCGCACGCCCATCGTCCCGTAGAATTGCTCGACCACGCCCTGGAAGCGCGGGGTGAAGCCCGCCGGATAGACGGACGTGAAGCTGAAGGTGTTGCTGTTCTTGACGAAGCCGCCCGCCGGGCAGGTGGCGTTGCCGGTCGGACAGGGCGTCAGATAGATCGGGGCGAAGGCGCCGTTGCGCCCCGGCGAGCCGGTGGCGGCCGTACCCGTGCCGTTGTTGACCGCCAGCGGCGTCGGCGCCGAGATCGGCGAGCGATAGTTGAAGCTCTGGTCGGCCTCGCGATGCCCGACATTGGCCGTCATGTAGAGGTGGGCGCTGTCGCTGATGTCGTAACCGGCGTTGACGAACACCTTGTATCCGTCGGTCGGCGACGAGCCCCAGATCTGCGCCGGGCCGGGATAGTTGGGCAGTTGCCCCGCCAGGCTGGGATTGAGCCCCGCGAACACGGCCGCGATGGGCCGGGTGGCGCCGCGGCTGGTTTCGCCGTCGTCGAAATACTCGCCCGACACATTGACGAAGCCGGCGTCGAACAGCTTGAAGCCGGCATTGACGGCGAACTGATAGCTCTCGCCGTCGCCGCTATAGGTCTGGCCGTAGCGCGCCTGGGCCTCGAAGCCGCTGTCACTGTCGCGCAGACCGTAGTTGATGACGCCGCCGATGGCGTCGGAGCCGTACTGGGCGGTCGCGCCGTCGCGCAGGATCTGCAGGTTCTTGACCGCGATCGACGGGATCAAAGACAGGTCGACGGCCTGCGCCCCCAGCGACAGGGCGGTGTCGCCGCCCGTCACCACCTGGACCAGGGCCGAGCGGTTGTAGCGCTTGCCGTTGATCATCACGAGCACCTGGTCGGCGCCCAGACCGCGCAAGGACGGCGCGCGCACGAAGGTCGAGGCGTCCGAGATCGTGTTCTGCGGGACGTAGAACGAAGGGACCAGGTTCTTGACCACGTCCAGCATGTCGGCGGCCGGCTGGCGGCTGAGCTCCTCGCCGCCGAAGACGTCGATCGGCGACGGTGAATCCACCACCGACCGGTCGGTGCGGCGCGTGCCGATGACGACCAGCGTATCGAGCTCGGTCGAGGTCGGCTCGGCCGTCTGGGCCTGCAGGCCGGCGGCGCTGGCCTGACCGGCGAAACCTAAGGTGATCGAAAGAGCAGAGATGCCCGAAAGCAGAATGGTTCGCGAGAACTTAGTCATAGTCACCCCTCTTGGCGCTATACGCGTTTGTTTTTGTTCTCGGTGATGCTTCCCAACGGCGCGATTTTCTTATTTCGACGATCGAATACAGACACAGATCGCGATGTTTGCGCGATTGCGACAGTTCGTCAGGCTTGAAACATCCGCAACAGCCTCAACCCTCGCGGGAGGCTAAGGGCGGACTTGGAGGCCTCGGCTGCTCCATTGCGCGGCGCCCGCCATGCTTTTGGGCAGGGTCGTGACCGCAATTGCGGCGCCGCACCCCGCCCTTAAGTGCCCACCGCCGCACTCCGCCGCATTGACCCTGCCGGCCCCGCGCCCTACTCCGTCTTCACCATGACCGCCCGCACCGGCCATTTCCGCACTCTGCTCGCCGCGTTCGCGGCGGTGTTGGCGGTGCTTGTGCAGGTGCTGCTCCCCGCCGCCGCCATGGCCCATGACCTGCGCGAGAGCGGGTCGGCGATGGTGATCTGTACGGCGGACGGCTCGAAGGTCGTGATCGTCGACGAGGACGGTTCGGTCCGCACGGCGCCCGCCAAGGGCTTCATGGGGCTGAAGTGCACCAACTGCGTGGGGCCGACCCTGGCCGCGACGGTGGATGCGCCGGTCCCCACTGTCGCGCCCGTCCACTACGCCGAATACCTCGAGACGACCGTCGAGCGTGTCCTGGGCGTGCGGGGTCATGCCCGCGCCCCGCCGCGTCCGCCCAGCCAAGGTCCGCCTACCCTCCTGAACGCCTGAGCATTTTCCGTCGCGCTGCGTTTCTGACGCCGTACGCCCTGCCACGTTCCGGGATCTTCCGCTTCCATGTCGCATACCTTCCGCCGCGCCCTCATGGGCGCCGCCGCGCTCGCCTGCATCGCGCCCTTCGCCCACGCCGCCGAGACCGACGACCAGGTCTCGTCGGTCATCGTCACCGCCCGTCCCAACCCCGAGGATCCGCCCGTCGTCGCCGACGCCCGCCGGCGGCTGTCGGAGACGCCCGGCGCGGTGTCGGTGATCTCGCAGGAGAGCTACGCCAGCCGCCAGGCGCTGGCCCTGGACGACATGCTGCGCGACGCGCCCGGCGTGTACGCCCAGCGCAAGTGGGGCGGCGATATCCGCATCTCGATCCGCGGCTCGGGGATCGGCAACGCCAACCACAACCGAGGCCTGCTGTTGGCCCAGGACGGCGTGCCGCTGAACGAGGCCGACGGCTATGGCGACAGCCAGGTGGCCGACCCGCTGAACACGCGCTACGCCGAGGTCTATCGCGGCGGCAACGCCCTGCGTTTCGGCGGCGCGCTGCTGGGCGGGGCGATCAACATGGTCACGCCCACGGGCAAGGACGCGGGCTTCCAGAACCAGGTGCGGATCGACGGCGGTTCGTTCGGGCTGGCGCGGGAGCACGTCGCCATCGCTCGCCAGGCCGGCGACTGGGACGTCTTCGCCGCCGCCACCAACCAGACCAGCCAGGGCTGGCGCTCGCAGAGCCAGCAGAACATCCAGTTCGGCTCGCTCAATATCGGCCGCAGCTTCGGCCAGGACCGCGAGGTCCGCTTCATCGTCAACGGCTCGAACATCAACCAGGAGATCCCCGGATCCCTGACCGTGGCCCAGTTCGAGGCCAATCCGCGCCAGTCGGCGGCCGGCAACCTGTCGGGCGACCAGAGCCGCAACCAGCGCGGCCTGCGCGGCTCGCTGCGCACCACCTGGCGGCTGTCGGACCAGCTGGTGTTCGAGGGCGCGGTCTATGCGGTGTGGAAGGACCTGGACCACCCGATCTTCCAGGTCATCGACCAGCAGAGCCGCAACTACGGCGCCTTCGGCCGCTTCGACTGGGACGGCGAGCTGGCCGGCAAGCGGGCCGACGCCTTCTTCGGCGCCTGGTACCGGACCGGCGACATGGACAGCAATTTCTACGTCAACAATCGCGGCGCCCGCGGCGCGCCGACCTCGCGGACCTTGCAGAACGCCAAGGCCGTGGACGTCTTCGGCGAGGGGCGGCTGTTCGTCACCGACCGCGTGGCCGTGGTGGCCGGCGCGACCTGGGGCCAGGCCGAGCGCGACTATGCCAGCTTCGCGATCCCGGGCCAGGCGGCGACCTTCAACCTCAAGGCCGGCAAGACCTATGACTGGGTGTCGCCGCGCGTCGGCCTGCTGTGGCAGGACGAGGCGGGCAACCAGGTGTTCGCCAACCTGACCCGCTCGGTCGAGCCGCCGAACTTCAGCTCGATGAGCCCGACCAACACCGGCTTCGCCCCCGTGAAGGCCCAGAAGGCCTGGACCGGCGAGGTCGGGGCGCGCGGCCATCGCGGGCCGTTCACCTACGACCTGACGGTCTATCGCGCCGAGCTGCGCGACGAGATGCTGCAATATGCGGTGACCTCGTCGATCCCGGCGGCGACCTTCAACGCCGACAAGACCCTGCACCAGGGGATCGAGGCGGCGCTGGACTGGGCGCCGGCCCCGCATTGGCGCATCCGCCAGACCTGGACCTATTCGGACTTCCGCTTCCGCAAAGACGTGCAGTTCAGCGACAACCGCCTGCCGATCGTGCCGAAGAACTTCTACCGCTCGGAGGTCCGCTACGACGACCCGCGCGGCTGGTTCGTGGCCCCATCGATCGAGTGGTCGGCCAGCGACCAGTGGATCGACTACAAGAACACCAAGACCGCGCCGGGTTATGCCATCGTCAACCTGAACGCCGGCTGGAAGGTCACCCCGGCCGTGTCGGTGTTCGTCGATGCGCGGAACCTGGCCGACAAGGCCTATGTCTCCAACACCCAGGCCGCGGTGGCCTGGACCGCGACCACCGCCACCCTGTGGCCCGGCGACGGCCGGTCGGTGTTCGGCGGCGTGACCGTCAGCTTCTAGAGGGAGGACAAGATGAAAGCCCCACTGATCGCCCTCCTGGCGCTGATCGCCACGCCGGCGGCCGCCCACGTGGTCGCCGTGCCGGACACGGCCAAGGCCGGGTCGTATTCGGCCATCGCCTTCCGCGTCGGCCATGCCTGCGCAGCCGGCGATGTGACCCTGAAGGTCCGCATCGAGATCCCCGACGGCGTCGCCTCGGCCCGGCCGCAGGTGAAGCCCGGCTGGACCTACAGCCTCGAGCGGCCGGCTGACCCGAAAGCCGCGCCGACCGCCATCACCTTCGAGGGCCGCCTGCCCGACGAGGCCTTCGACGACTTCGCCGTGCTGATGAAGCTGCCGGCGACGGGGGACAAACTAATCTTCCCGATCGTCCAGACCTGCGAGAAGGGCGAGAGCCAGTGGAAGGAAGTCCCCAGCCCGGAAGCCCCGGACGCCAAGCTGAACCGCCCGGCCCCGACCGTCACCCTGATCCCCGACGCGGCCGCGGCCGCGCACCATCACTAAGGAAGGAGCGCCTCATGTCGCGCCTGTTCGCCATCGCCCTGACCGCCATCCTCGCCGCTTCCACCGCCGCCCAGGCTGGCGACTACAAGCTCGGCGCCCTGACCATCCGCCAGCCGTGGAGCCGTCCGGCCCAGGCCGGCATGAACGGCGTCGGCTTCTTCACCGTCGTCAACGCCGGCAAGACCCCGGTGACCCTGAAGAGCGTCGAGACCCCCGCGGCCGGCAAGGTCGAGATCCATCAGTCCTCGACCGCCAATGGCGTGATGAGCATGCGCCGCCAGGACAACGGCGTGGTGATCCCCGCCGGCGGCCAGGTCGCCTTCGCGCCCGGCGGCTATCACCTGATGCTGATCGGCCTGAAGACCGCCCAGGCCCAGGGGCAAAAAGTTCCGGTAACGCTGGTCTTCGACAACGGCCGCAAGGTGCAGGTGGAACTGGCCGTACAGCTGGCCCCGCCCAACGGACAGGCCGCCCCGGCCAGCGAGCACCATCACTGATCCTTCAAAAAATGGGTTACATGAACTTTTTTTAAGGGAGCAAAAATTCCGCGTCCGTGCAGATTGCCGCCCAGCTCACACCAACGGATGCGACTTCCATGAAACGAGTTTTGTTCGGCGCCGCGGCTGCTGCCGCGTTGTCGATGTCGGCCTTCGGGGCTCTGGCCCACGAACAACACCAATGCATCGACGATGCGTGCACGGTGCAATCGCTGCTGCCGCAAGGCGTGGCGGCCGCCGCCGACGCCACCACCTCGCTGGAGTCCCCGCGCTACGGCACCTGGGGTTTCGACATCTCGGGCATGGATACGTCGGCCAAGCCGGGCGACGACTTCTACAAGTTCGCCAACGGGACCTGGGACGCCAAGACGGTGATCCCGGCCGACCGCACCCGCTACGGCAATTTCGACAAGCTGGCTGAGCTGTCGGAAGCCCGCACCAAGGCGATCATCGAAGGCGCCGCCGCCGACAAGGCCGCGACCGGCGAAAAGGCCAAGATCGGCGCCGCCTACCGCGCCTTCATGAACGAAGCCGCCATCGAGAAGCTGGACGCCGCGCCGATCAAGCCGTGGCTGGACGGCGTCAAGAAGGTCAAGACCAAGGACGAATTCACCGCCCTGATGGGCAAGAGCTCGGTCACGCCGTATGCCAGCCTGATCAGCCTGGGCATCCAGACCGACGCCAAGAACCCGCAGGCCTACGCCGTCTATGCCGGCACCGGCGGCCTCTCGCTGCCCGACCGCGACTACTATCTGAGCGCCAAGTTCGCCGACAAGAAGACGGCCTACCTGGCCTATGTCGAGAAGATGCTGACCCTGGGCGGCTGGGAAAAGCCGGCCGAGAACGCCAAGGCCATCGTCGAGTTCGAGACCAAGCTGGCCGACGCCTCGTGGACCCGCGTCGAACGCCGCGACCGCGACAAGACCTACAACCCGGCCACCTTGGCGCAGCTGCAGGCCCTGACGCCGGGCTATGACTGGAACCGCTACCTGGTCGGCACCGAGCTGCCCAAGGTCGACCGTTTCATCGTCACGACCAACACCAGCTTCCCCAAGTACGCCAAGATCTATGCCGACACCCCGGTCGAGACGCTGAAGGCCTGGCAGGCGTTCAAGGTCATCGATAGCGCCGCGCCGCTGCTGTCCAAGCGCTTCGTCGACGCCAGCTTCGAGTTCCGCAACAAGACCCTGTCGGGCCAGCCCGAGCAGCGCCCGCGCTGGAAGCGTGGCGTCGCCCAAGTCAACACCATGCTGGGCGAAGCGGTCGGCAAGGAATATGTCGCGGCCTACTTCCCGCCGGACTCCAAGGCCAAGATGGTCTCGCTGGTCGGCGACATCCGCACGACCCTGAAGACCCGCATCGACGCCTCGAGCTGGATGGGTCCGGAGACCAAGGCCAAGGCGCAGGACAAGCTGGCCAAGTTCACCGTCAAGATCGGCTATCCCGACAAGTGGCGTGACTACTCCAAGCTGGAGATCAAGGAAGCCGACGCCTACGGCAACCTGATGCGCACCGGCGCTTGGGACTATCGCCACGACGTCGAGCGCCTGAACCAGCCGGTCGACAAGTCCGAGTGGGGCATGACCCCGCAGACGGTCAACGCCTACTACAACTCGGTCAACAACGAGATCGTGTTCCCGGCCGCCATCCTGCAGGCGCCGTTCTTCCATCCGGACGCGGATCCGGCCGTCAACTACGGCGGCATCGGCGGCGTGATCGGCCACGAGATCGGCCACGGCTTCGACGACCAGGGCCGCAAGTCCGACGGCGACGGCGTGCTGCGCGACTGGTGGACGGCGGAAGACGCCGCCAAGTTCGACGTCCAGAAGGCCAAGCTGGGCGCCCAGTACTCGGCGTTCGAGCCCTTCCCGGGCGTGCACGTCAACGGCGACCTGACCATGGGCGAGAACATCGGCGACCTGTCGGGCCTGGCCTTCGCGCTGGACGCCTACCACGTCTCGCTGCAGGGCAAGCCCTCGCCGGTCCTGGACGGCTTCACCGGCGACCAGCGCATCTATCTGGGCTGGGCCCAGGTGTGGCGCCAGAAGTCGCGCGAAGACGCGCTGAAGCAGCAGATCGCCAGCGATCCGCACTCGCCGTCGTACTACCGCGTCAACGGCACCATCCGGAACCAGGACGGCTGGTACTCGGCCTTCGACGTCAAGCCGACCGACAAGCTGTACGTCGCGCCGGCCGACCGCGTGAAGATCTGGTAGCCCGCGCTATCTGATCGAAGACAAAAGGAAGGGCCGCCGGAGAGATCCGGCGGCCCTTTTCTCTGGCCCGTGGTTTTCGGGGGACGGCCAGAGAAACTCGTTAGAGGTTGTATTCGGGCTTGCCGTACTGGCCGATCAGGTCGACCGCGAACGCCGCGCCATCCGCCAGGTCGGTGAAATAGGCGTTGCTGGCGCCGGCGTACTGGCCGACATCGGCCTTCATCGCCTCGGCCAGCAGCCAGCCGACCATGGCCGCCTTGGTCCCGATGTCGGTCTGGCCGTAGCTGGTGAAGTAGGCGACGCGGGTGTCGATCAGGGCGTGGACCTTGGCGTCGTCGGGCGTGGACCCGAAGATCTCGGCATAGGCCGCGCGGGTGGCCTCGAACAGGCTCTTGGCCCCGTACTCGGTCTGGAACGCCGCCTTGCCCGCGCCGTCGCGACCCAGATTGACCGCGAAATTGATGTAGCGGTTCTCGGTGTTGAAGGTCTGGTAGTAGGCGCTGTTGAGGTTGTTCGGGTTGGGACCGATCGGCGACAGCAGATAGTCCATGCCGCCCTCGCCCGGCGTGCCACCGGTGAAGAAGGCGTAGGACGTAGTCGCCACGGCGGCCGTGGCGTCGGCCAGGTTGATCAGCGTCTTCAGCGCGGCGGCCTCGGTCAGCTGGCCGGCCACGACCTTGTCGGTCAGGCCCTGCACATAGGCGCGGTCGGTGTCGTTGGCCGGGGCGTAGCGCAGCAGGTTGTCGAAGGCGTTGGTCAGGCGCACCAGGGTGTTGGCGCCGCTGGTCAGCAGGCCATTGGCCTCGGCCAGGGTCAGGGCGACCTTCTCGACCGTGATCGTCCCGCCGTCCCAGGTCAGCTTCGTGCCGCCATTGCCATCGCTGGCCGCGGCGGTGAACGACTTGCCGTCCAGGTCGAAACGGTCCTCGGCCTTGGCGAAGTCGCGGATCAGGTCATTGCCCTGGTTGGCCCCGGAGAAGGCGAAGCGGTCGGCGCCCGCGCCGCCCCACAGCTCGTCATTGCCGGCCCCGCCAATGAGAATGTCGTTGCCGCCCTGGCCGTAGAGGTAGTCGGCGCCGTCGCCGCCATCCAGCTGGTCCTGGCCGTCGGCCGCCAGGGCCGCGTCCTGGTCGCCGGCCAGGGTGTCATTGCCGTCGCCGCCGATCAGGCGGTCATGGCCGCCGTCGCCGCGCAGGCTGTCGATGCCGGCGCCGCCGCGGATCGTGTCGTTATCGGCCATGCCGTAGATGTAGTCGGCGCCATCGCCGCCGTTGATGGCGTCGTGCCCGTTCCCGGCGTGGATCTTGTCATCGCCCGCGCCGCCCTTGATGCGGTCGCTGGCCGAGCCCGACCAGACCTCGAACTGCTCGACATTGACGATGCTGCCACCGCCGGTCAGGGCCTGGACCCCGGCCGCGCCCAGATCGACGATCACCGACGAGGTCAGGCTGGTCAGGTTCAGATAGGCGTAGTCGCCCTGGGCGCCGTTCGCGCCGCCGTCGAAATGGTCGCCCACGCCGCCGTACAGACGGTCAAAGCCCGCGCCGCCCTTGAGCGTGTCGCTGAAGGTGTCGGAGTCGTTCGTGCCGCCGCCATAGACGTAATCGTCGCCGTCGCCGCCATCCAGAATGTCCGCGCCGTCGTCGCCATAGAGGGCGTCATTGCCCTCCAGGCCGGTCAGGGTGTCATTGCCCTTGCCGCCGTTGATGGTGTCGCCGGCGGCCGTGCCGGTCAGGATGTCGTTGCCGTCGGCGCCAGTAATGTTGGCCACGTTCGCCTCTCTGTCTCTCGTGTGTCTGGGAGTGTGGGATGGCGGTTGGGGCCGCCTGTCCTCCGCAAAGCCACGAGATCGGCAACGGCGAAATTCCACTGCGACGAGCGTGATCGCGATTTCGACCAGAGGTCGCCCTCGGACGACGAACGGGGCGAACGGCGCCAGCCGGGTGCGCGAGGTCAAGGGCCACGGCCGCGCCATCACCGCCGTGGTGCTGGCCGACGACATCAAGCCGCCGGTCGGCTCGACCTACGCCTTCCAAGTCATCGAGACGCTGAGCCTGGCCGCGCCGGACGCCTAGCGGCAGCCCTGCGTCGCCAGCCAGGCCGTCGCCGCCGCCTCGGCGTCGTCCGGCGCCACAATCTCGTCGGGCTGCATCGGGCCTTCGTAGCGGTGACCCAGGCGGTCCTCGACATAGGCGTTGGTCAGGGCCAGCACCGCGCCGTCCGACAGCGGGATGGCGCTGTTGGCCGTGGTCAGCCCCGCCGTCGGCTGGCCGAACGAGCGCGCCAGGGGGCGGCCCACGAAGCCGATGGCGATCATTTCGCCGGCGCTGGCGGTGCGTGGTCCCAGCAGCACGGCGACCGGCGCGTCGGGACGGCTGAGACTGTGGCGGACCTCGGCGTTGGTCGCCGGCCAGGCCTTGCGCCCCGACTTACTCACGAAGGCGCCGGACGGCCCCTCGCCCAGCAGCGGCGCCAGGCCGCGCATCCCCGGCCACATGTCGCCGCCGCCATGACCCCGCAGGTCAATGATCCAGCCGCAGGCCTTGGCATCGTTCGCCGTCTTCAGGAAGTTCGTGATCGCCGCCTGGTAGGGCGCGCCGTCGTCCTTGGGATTGGTGATGTCGCGCGACAGACGCGGCAGGGCCACGACCGCGACCTGCCCTTCCATCCGCCCGACGGGCAGCGGCGCGACCGGCGCGGCCGGCGCTTCGGAAGGTCTCGCCGACGTCCCCGCCCCGGTCGGCGGCCGCAGGAAGGTGTGGCGTTCGCCCAGGCGAGCGATCACCGCGCGGATGGCCTTGTGAGTCTGGCCCGGCGTCGACGCCCCGGCGGCTTGCTTGTAGGCCTCGGCGCGCAGGGCGGGCCAGTCGGCCGTGGCGCTGTTGATGTGGCCCTTCTCGAGCAGGTCCAGGGCGCGATCCAGATAGGCCTTGGCCTCGCCCGTTGGCGCGCCGTCGGCGGGGCCTAGATCCTCCAGCCGGACGTCGTCGATCCAGGCGTCCACGTCGCCGCCCGCCAGCAAGCCCAGCAACAGGCTCGACGCCTCCTGCGGGACATAGGCCTCGATCGTGTAGATCGCCCAGCCGGACGCGGTGATCGGCCGATCGCCCATGTTGTCGAAGAAGGCCGGCTTGCCGTCCGTCCCGTCCACCCGCAGCCACAGCCCGACCTGACTGCCGCGATCGTCGACCCGCACGGCGGCGCTGTAACGGATCCGGTGGCCACGCAACGCGGTGGCGTCGAGCTTCTGGGACAGCGCGCCAAAGGCGCCGGGAGGCTTGGCCACCGCCTTGTCGCGCCAGAGCCGCGCGGCCTGCTTGCCGGCATGCGGCCCTGCGTTGCTGATCTCGGCGTGATACCCCGCCGCGCCCGCCGAGGACGGGAATCCCCAGCCCGGCGGCGGCTGGCCTGCCGCGCCAGCCTCGAAGTCGGCGTTCGAAACAGCCGGGGTCGAAAGCGATTGGGCGACCGCGGGCGCGGCCAGCGTCATCGCCCCGATCAAGGCCAGGATGTCAGCCTTCTTCATGTCGCTCCCTCCCCGGTGACGCTTGCAATCAAGCGCTACCTTAAGGTGAGATTGTGGCGCGCCTCACCCCCCTTGGCTTTCACGCAGGCCCATGTTTGATCCGAGCTCGCCGGTTTGGGGGAGGTCGTGTTGCGCTGGATCGTATTGGCCGTCGCGTTTCTGACGAGCGTGCTCCCCGCCGCTCTCCAAGCTGATGACCCGCCAGAACATGGAGAAGTTCCCCGCCGTGACCGGCGTCCCGATCCTGGCCGTCTTCGCCATCCCCACGTCCGCGCCGGACCTGACGCCCGCCCAGCGCGCCGACGAAGCGCTGATGCTGACGTGGCGCCACGAGCAAATCGACCGCTACCGCGCCGCCCATCCGGCCGCCCGGATCGTGGAGATCGCCGGCGCCGACCACGACGTCTTCAACTCCCACCCCGACATCGTCCTGCGTGAGATCGACGCGCTGCTGGACCCGCCCGCGCCTTAACCACGTTTGGTCAGGTCCGTTTAAGGCTTAGGACTCAGATTGCGGGCGAATCCCTTTCGAGGAACGCCCCGTGCAGGTCTCCGCGTCCAACGCCGTCCGCTACACCCCGCCCCAGTCCACGGGCGCGGCGCCGGCCCCGGCTCCCATCGTCGACCTGACCCAGCTGGCCGTGGCCCAGACCAACGCCAAGGCGACCGCCTCGGCCGGCGCGGCCCTGGCCCAGACCACGGGCGAGCTGACCGGCACGCTGGTCAACATCTCGGCCTGAGGCAAAGCCGCCTCGGACGGCCTTCTGGGCCCGATCAACAAGCTTCTTTCTCACCGACTATCCCCGCGAAAGCGGGGATCCAACCTGGTTTTCAGGACCGGGTGAGACCGAGCGATACCCCTCTGACTCGGCTTGGATCCCCGCTTTCGCGGGGATAATCGGTGGACTTCGGGTCACTCAAGGCTGGATGTCGATCCGTCCTACACCTGGATGTTCAGACCGGAGGTCGGCGTCGCCGGCGTCTCGCTCTGGGCGGCGCGCTCCTTGAGCCAGCCGATATAGGTGTCGATCGACTGCGTGATCTCGCCGCTATTGGCGGCGATGTCGAAGACGTGCGGCCTGGGCCAGCTGCTGCCGATCACCTGCTTTCCCACCTCCTCGTAGCGGGGGAGGAAAGACAGATCGTCCAGGCGCTGCCGCGCCTGGGCCGGGGTCATGGTCGCCACATTCTCACTGGGCGGAACCCCCTCTTTGAGGAAGCGAATGTAGTCCTGATGCTGGGTGCGGGCGAAATCGGTGACCGCTTCCAGCTTCTTCAGTTCGTCGGGCGTGAAGGGGCTGACGCCCGACGAACGCACCGGCTGCCCCTGGGCTCCCGGCGGCAGCACGACACGATAAGGCTCGGCTCTATAATGCTCGACTTTCGCGGCCGGATCGGCCTCTGGCTCCGCCTGAGCGGCCTGTTGCTTCTGGGCGGCCTGGGCGATCTGAGACGCCTGCGCGGCCTGGGCCATCCGGCTCAGCGACACGGTCACCGCCGGTCGCGTCGTGGCGGTTTTTGCCGGGAGCTCGGCTGTTTTGGCCGGCGCCGCCTTGAGCGCCTGATCCGCTCGCGTGGCCGCCATTCTCACCAGATTGGCGGCGTCGTCCCCGGCCCCGCCTTGCCGGCCAAGGCCCAGCAGGGATGACAGCAGCATGCTGGAGTTCGCCAAACGGATCATTCGGTTGTCCTCGCGGTGCGCCGGAAGGCGTTCCGGGATTAACCCTGCAGACTTCATGCCACCTGAGGGTGAGTCGCCCGCTTGACGGTTGAGTCGGCGTGGAGAACATGGATGCCGGGATCGGGAGGCGACACGATGATGGGAAAGGCGGCAAAGGCCCTGGGCCTCGGCGTCCTCTATCTCGTGGCGGCCTTCTTCGCCTTGAAAGGGATCCTGGGCGCCCTGGGGTGCGCCGAATACCTCCGCTACATGCTGGTCGACGGCACGGTCGTGGACATGTGGGCCGTCCTGTCGGCGATCACCGTGGCCTGCGCGATCGTGGCGCTGATCATGGCCGGACTGTGCCTGCGGCGGCGGAAGCTGATGGCCATGGCGTTGTGGCTGGCCCTGCCCGCCATCCCGTCCACCGTGCTCGAAGCCAGCCGCTGCGATTACATGCCGCTTTGCAACGTCATCGGCTGGGCCGCCCTGCCCGCGCCCGCCTTCGCCTGGCAGGTGCGGGTCCGCGATGTCACCGAGGTCGAGGTCGCCTTTATCGCCAGCCAGACGCTCCAGAACGCCGGCAGCGAGGCCTGGGCCTTCGAACCCAAGCTCGCCAACCGGCAGTGGCGACTGATCGCCCAGAAGGACGGCGTCCGTCAGCCCTATGATGTCGTGATCGACGCCCGGACGGGCCACGGCCGGCTGGAGAAGCGCTGATGCGGCCGCCGGAAGATATCCTCACCGAACGGCTGCGCCTGCGGCCGGTCCGGCGGACGGACGCCGAGGCGATCTTCCGGACCTATGCCGGCCTGCCCGGGCCCACACGGTTCATGACCTTCGAGACCCACCGCGACGTCGCCGACAGCCTGGCCTTCGCCCAGCGGTGCGAGGCTTGCTGGGTCTCGGGCGCAGCGTTTCCGTGGGCGGTCACCGACCAGGCGTCCGGGACGCTGATGGGCGTGATCGAGCTGCGCCTGGCCCCGCCCAAGGCCGACTTCGGCTACATCTTCGGGGAAGCGTTCTGGGGCCGGGGCTTCGCCAGCGAGGCCGCCCGCGCCGTGGTCGACTGGGCCATCGCCCAGCCGGGGATCTTCCGGGTCTGGGCGACCTGCCACCCGGACAATGCCGCCTCGGCCGGCGTGCTGCGCAAGGCGAGCCTAAGTCTCGAGGCGCGGCTGGCCAATTGGGAGACGCGGCCGCAGCTGGGCGAGGTCGCGGGGCCGAGCGATTGTTATGCCCTGATCAGGCCGGCCGGACGATAGGTCTTCAGCCGCTCCGAGCGCCGGACATTCTGGAAGCGCTTCCAGCCCGCGCGGCCACTTTTGACTCAACCGTCAAAAAACTGTGCTGTAGCCCAGATACACCAAACCCGCCGCGGGGGATAATCGCGACGGGCTGGCTATTTTCTCGATCATTCGATCTAGGCGGGCGTTTCCTCCCCGAAACGCCGAAGAACGGGAGCTCTCTTTGGGCTCGTTTCGCTCTTGCAGTGTCTAGAAACGTCAAATTCATGACGGTGTCAACGCGGCAAATCCCTTTTTCGCAAAGGTTTGGACGAATTTTTGACGCGTGAGGCGTAGTTTGGACGCGAAAGTCGAAGATACGCCCCGATTTCGCGTCCATATTTGACAGATATGTCAAAACTTACTTTTCGGGAGCGCCCTCCAGGGTCCGGACGAAACGATCCAGCACGGCCGACCGCGACTCGAACACATAGTCCGGGCGCGAGACGGTGACCGGCTCGACTCCGGCGGCGGCGAGCGCCGCGGCGGCGTCGAACAGGTCGCCGGTCGCCAGCAGGGCGCCATTGGCCCGGCGCGAGCCGCCCTTGGCGACGAAGGCCGCCACGGCCGACTGCCCCGCCGCGTCCTGCTCGGCCGGCCAGACCAGGGTCGCCAGCTTGCCGGCCCGCCCCTTGGCCTCGACCACCGACAGCATGCGCTGCAGGGCGCCGCGCTGCTCGGCCGACCAGGTCGCGATCAGCGAGGCTGTCAGCTGGGCCTGGCTCTTCAGGATCACGCCGTCCGACAGGATCTTCAGGCCGTTGGCGGCCAGGGTCGCGCCGGTGGTGGTGATGTCGACCACCAGCTCCGCTGCGCCGGCGGCAGGCGCGCCTTCGGTGGCGCCGCTGCTCTCGACGATGCGGTAGTCGGCGACCCCATGGCGGGCGAAGAAGGCGCGGGTCTGGGTGACGTACTTGGTCGCCACGCGCAGGCGGCGGCCGGTCTTGGCCAGATGCAGGTGCCCGACCTCGTCGACATCGGCCATCGTATCCACGTCCAGCCAGTTCTTGGGCGCGGTCACCACCAGGTCGGCGCGGCCGAAGCCCAGGGCCCGCAGCAGCATCACGCGGCTGTCCATGTCGTCGCCGCGCTCGCGCAGCAGGTCCTCGCCCGTGACGCCCAGGTGCAGGTCGCCGCTGTCGAGGCCGGCGGCGATGTCGCCCGCCGACAGCAGGCGCACCGAGACGCCCGGCAGGCCGGCCAGCTCGGCCGAATAGCCGCGCGCGCCGCCGGTCATTTCCAGCTTGAAGCCGCACTCGGCCAGCCAGGCCTCGACCTGGTCCTTCAGGCGGCCCTTGGAGGGGATGGCGAAGATCATCGGTTGGGCGCTCATTCGCCGCCTCCCGCATAGGCGCGCGCCGGGCGGATCATGAAGCCCACGGCGCCGGCGTTGGTGGCAGCCCCCAGCTTGGAGGGCAGGCCGTCGTAGCGACCGCCAGCCGCGACAGGCCGTTCGTCGCCCAGGGCGGCCGAGCGGACCTCGAACAGGTAGCCGTCGTAATAGCCGAAGGCCCGGCCGAAGGCGGCGGCCAGGGTCGCCTTCTCCAGCGGCACGCCGCGATCGGCCATGCCCGACAGGCGCGAACGCCAGCCGGCGACGGCGGCTTTCAGTGCGGTGTCGTTGGGTCCCGCCAGGGACGCGATGGCGTCCAGCGCCGCGTCCGGACGATCCGATACGGCCAGGAAGGCGCGGACCTTGGCGGCCTGCTCCGGATCCAGACGACCGGCCTTGGCGGCCTCGGCGCGTTCCACGAGCCTATGGGCGATCTCGGCCGGGCGGCGGCCGCCGACGGGCTCGATGCCGGCCAGGGACCACAGCTCCTGCAGCACGGCGGAGGCTTCCGACTCCGGCAGGCCGGCCAGCAGCGAGGCGATGCGCGACTGCTCGGCGGTCGGCGCGGCGACGTCGCCGTCCAGCTCGGCCTTCAGCTGGCGCGGCTTGGCGAAGGCGCGCTTGAGACGGGCGGCCAGGGGCGGCGCCAGCTCCAGGCTGTCGACGAAGGCGGCGAACAGCGAGACGTCGCCCAGGATCAGGGAGAGGTCCTCACGTCCGCCGGCGGCCGAGGCGGCCCAGGCCAGGGCGGCGATCTCGGCGTCGGCGGCCACGGGGTCGCCGGCTTCGAAGGCCTCGATCCCGAGCTGCAGGAACTCCTCGGCGCGGTCGCTGCCGCGCGGGGCGACGCGGAAGGCCTTGCCTTCGTAGCGGTAGCGACCCGCGCCGCCGCCATTCGAGAAGTGCTGCCGCGCCACGGCCACGGTGAAGTCCGGCCGCAGGGCCGCTTCCTCGCCGCCGTCGCCCGAGACGACGAACAGCCGCGAGCGCATGGCCTCGCCGGTCAGGTCCAGCAGCAGGCCCAGCGGCTGCAGCACCGGCGCGTCGGTCGCTGCGGCGCCGGCCGCCAGCAAGGGAGCGCGGATGGCGTCGAGCGCCTCCGCCGGAATGGAACGCTCGAGCCTCAAGTGATTAGCCCCCGATGATCTTGCGAACCGCCGCGACCAGCTGATCGCGCGGGATGGTCTGCTGGCCGGGCCGCTCGGCCTTCCAGGCGGCGTTGTCGGTCACCCCCTCGGCGGCCATGCGGCCCGCGTCCAGGTCCTTGATCGTCACCGTGCCGGCGGCGATCTCGTCCCCGCCCAGCATGACGACGGCCGGCGCGTTGCGACGGTCGGCATATTTCATCTGCGGCTTCATGCCCGAGGTCCCGAGATACACCTCGGCCGGAATGCCCGCCGCGCGCAGCTGTCCGACCACGGAGAAGTATTCCGGCATGTGCGCCTGGTCGAAGGTGATCACCACCACCGGCCCGCGCGCAACGCCGCCCGGCTCACGGCCGGCCGCCCGCAGCGCCGCCGCCAGGCGGGTGACGCCGAACGAGAAGCCCGTGGCCGGCGTCGCGGTGCCGGTGAACCGCGCCACCAGGTCGTCATAACGACCGCCGCCGCCGATCGAGCCAAACGAGACCTTGTTGCCCTTCTCATCCGTGGTGCTCAGCAAGAGCTCGGCCTCGAACACCGCGCCGGTGTAGTATTCCAGCCCCCGGACGATCGACGGATCGATGAAGGCCTGGTCGTCGGCGATGCCTAAGCTGGTCAGCGCCGCGTCGATCCGCGACAGTTCAGCCAAGCCCTCGTCGCCCTCGGCCGAGCCGCCGATCACCTTGGCGATGTTGTCCAGCGTCGCGGCGCGGCCACCGGCCCCGGCCGACACGAAGTCCAGCACCGAGTCGATCGCCTTGCCCTTGAGACCCGCGCCCTTGGTGAAGTCGCCGCTCTCGTCCAGGCGGCCTTCGCCCAGCAGCAGCCGAACCCCGTCCACGCCCAGGCGGTCCAGCTTGTCGACCGCGCGCAGCACGGCCAGCTTCTGGCCGGCGTTCTCGGCCCCGGCCGAGGTCAAGAGGCCGTTCAGCAGCTTGCGATTGTTGATCTTCAGCACCGCCGCGCCGCGCGGCAGGCCGGCCGCCTCCAGCCCCTCGACCGCCATGGCGATGATCTCGGCGTCGGCCTCCGGACGGGCCGAGCCCACCGTGTCGGCGTCGCACTGGATGAACTGGCGGAAGCGCCCCGGCCCCGGCTTCTCGTTGCGCCACACCGGCCCGAAGGCGTAGCGGCGGAACGGCTTGGGCAGGGTCTCCCAGTTCTGCGCCGCGAACCGGGCCAGCGGCGCGGTCAGGTCGTACCGCAGCGCCATCCACTGGTCGTCGTCGTCCTGCAGCGCGAACACGCCCTCGTTGGGCCGGTCGCTGTCGGGCAGGAACTTGCCCAGGGCGTCGGCATATTCGAACGCCCCGGTGTCCAGGGCCTCGAAGCCGTAGCGCTCATAGACCGCCGACACCGCCTCCAGGATCGCCCGCTCGGCCCGCAGGTCGCGGGCGCGCTTGTCGGCGAAGCCGCGCGGTGCGCGGGCTTCGGGGCGGAAGTCCTGGGTGGTGTCGTTGGCGGAAGTATCGTCGGTCATTCGTCGGTCCTGAATCTTCAAGGCTTCGACGGATGGCGCTTGCGCTTAAGCCCCATCCGCTAGGCGGGGCTCTGGCAGGGTCGCTGGCTTTAGAGCGAACGGACCCGGCCGATCCCGCGAGGCGAGGTCGGATGGTGGTGGCAGCCGTGGTGGTGCGGTGCGCGGGTCATTGCGGGTGGCGGTGTAGCGGATAGGGAGCGGTGGGGGAAGGGGTGTCCATTGCAAAGAGCGGCAAAGAGCCATTCTCTATTGCATGAGCAATAGCACCTACGAATCCCTACGCGCTTGACGGCCTGCGAACTGATATTTACCGCAGACGATAGCCGCACGCGGGAGGCCCGAGACCATATGTCGACGTTAGGGAATTGGCGACCTCACCGAGATACTCACGCAATCAATTCTTGCGCTATCACAGTCCAATTCTCCGACCCTGCCGGTGATGTGCTCTGGCGAAAGCTCGATACTGACGGAGCCAGCCGTGCAGCCGAGCTTGGCCTAGACGAGCGGTCATCAGCAGGCCTTCCTTTTGGAATCAACATTTCCATTCAGGGCGGATTCCAATTTCCCGCGCCGGAAGCCGGCAGCACATATTTACGGCGAGAAGCTGCGGAAGTCGCCGAGCAATTCACGCTGCTTCGAGATTCTTTGAAGTATGAGCAGTTTTTTTACACGCGGTGGGCACCGTTCCGTGAACGAGCATCCAAGCTGATGTCTCCCGCCGTCGATAAGCTCAGTCAATTCTCATCGCTTGTTTCAATTTCATCGGCCTATCTGGACGTTTTCGAGTTTACGGGAAGCGACGAGCCAAACGTTGAGGATATTATAGACCCCAAATCCCCCTTCGTGGCCCCCGGAAGCTTCCAGCGCAGCAGACTATGGCATACCCACTCTGGATTTTTTGAATTTCCGAACAAGACGACGAGAAGGCTTATTCAAGTAAATATAGATGTTCACTCACAATCAAATCCAAAACTCCCACACATCATCAGGATATTAACCTCCGTTACAGATCAATTTGGAACGTCAGACGTCGAACCGATGGACCCCGAAGTCGTGAACTGGGGCCTCATTGCTCACCATGCTGACGAACAGCACGTTCGCCTGAAAGCTCTCCTGTCAGACACCTTGACGGAGACTGCGGCGCACGCCATTTCTCTGATAAGATGATCGCAGAGCTCCTTCTCGCGCTTTCGACTGCGCCTCAACTTTCAACGACGCCGATAGATGTCGAGCGCCAGCGACGTTGGGCGCATGTGATTGCGACTCACAGCGCGAAGCCGTCTTCCTTTCACGGCACCGCGTCACCCATTTCCGCTTCATGGGCACCCACCGCCCAGCGCGTTGCCTCGCCTGCGATCTCTCAAAATGCCGCCCGAACTACCCCTGCCCTCGAGGCGATCAGGCGCCTACGGGCCCTAGGCCGCTACGGCCAGGACTGGGACGGTGAAGGTGCCCCAGCTCCCATTCCCGCTACCGTCGACGCCGCGATAACCCTAGTCGGCTTCCTGGCAAATGAAGGGCTATCAATTAAGGCATTTTTGGACGCAAACGGCCAACCAATGCTGTTAATCGGGCGCGGCGATAATGCAGGTGAAATTACCTTCTCATCTGATGACAGAATTGAGTTTACTTGGTTTGGCCCCGGCATAGATGACGGCGAGGTCGATGTGCCGTTTGACGGACGACACCTACCACTTCAACTCGAATTCTTGTCTTCGCGGCACGAGCTTGAAGCCGCTTGACGTCAATAGCCTGTCGGAATGCTTGGCTTTCAACGGGTGAGCCTTCGGCTGATGAGCTTGATAGAGCCTTTCCGAACGGCGTGTGCGAGGCTTTTTCCTTATCTCTACCCGAAAGAACGCAGATTGACGACGGCGAACCTATTGCTCGCATACTAACTACGCCATTAGATTACAATACTTCTATCGACGAACTCATTACTCAAAAGCTTACCAACTGCTATGCGCGCGGCCTCAGCGTCGTTCGACGTGGCGCTACGGACGTCGAAATACTCTCAACCATAGAAGTTCTATTGTCCGCTGAGGATGCCGATGCCCTTGCGGGAGCCGTGGTTGTTACGGCCGGCCAAGTCCGCGACCTAGGCACCCCTACTAAATTATTCTGCGTCTACGATACGGACGCTCCAAGATTACAAGCGCACGGCGATATTGTCGGCACCTTCGATCGATCAGTGAGTCGGAATGCCTGGAATAAAGAAACGCGACGCAGAAGATACGCTTTAAGAGATTTTATGGGCGGTTTTGTTATCTTGGAATCTAATCCCAAAGCACTCCTAGCAGCACTGCGGGCACGTGGAATTTAATCTTCATATGCTCAAACCATCGATTGCTAATTTGCCCCTTGCTCCCATCGATCTGAAGACCCCCGTTCGTCGCCGCTAGGGGATTGAGGGTGCCTTATCCTCGGAATTCGCGAGATAGAACGCAGCAAAATCAACAGCTTGTCGATTTTACGCAGCCCTGAATGATCCGCGTTCAGCGCCGCCCCATACTCATAGCCATCCCCGTCGCGGGGGAGGGCGTTTGGATCCGGCCCAATACGGCGGCGGGGGTAGGTTGAGCGGGGCCGCTGGCGGTTCCTGGAGGCTCGAAAGTCGCCCCGTCTGTACTCTTTAGGCAGATTGGCTGGCGAACGGGTAGCTTCCAGGATCAAGGCCATCAGCGGATCGACAGGGCGGTGATCGTATAAACCGCCTATCGTGGATCGTCGGGGTCGAGACGGATGTAGCCGATCGACTTGGTCCGCGCCCGTCCGGGGGCTAGTGGGGACCCGAGCTGAAATACGCTCACGCCTCCCATCCTCACGGACAAGAACAGCCTGGCGGAGCGGACAGCGAGCCGAAACACAACAAACCTTACGGTCTCCGGGTTCGCCCCGGCCGCTCCGTCGCCTCCCCACACATCTTCAGCGGGCCGCCGCGTGAAGCGGCGGACGCGTGTCCTTCAGCGATGGAGCCTTTCCATGCCCAAGTCCAAGCCCCCGCGCCGCAAGCGTCCGCGCCACATCGTCAGCAAGATCCGGTCGTTCCTCGACTTCTACGACGAGCTGGAGCGCATCACCGAGCGCGCCGCGCGCGAGGCCGAAGCTCTGGCCGACAAGGTTCCGCCCGAGGAGCTGGCGGCCATGCGGGCGACCTGCGCCGAGAACCGGCGGATCTTCGCCGAAGGCCGCGCCGAGCTGCTAGCGCCCAGCCGCACGCCGGTGATGGACCGGCTGGTGACGGAAGCCCGGCGGCGCGCTCGCCAAGGCTGACCTATACACCAATTGTTAAGTCAAACCCGCTTTGGGCCCAGACTTATCCACAAAGCCCAGCAGTCGCGACAGCGTCAACAGATGAACCCGATGTAATCTGACATCGAAGTAACCTACATTTCCGGCTTGTAACTTGAGATGAACGGGCCCGGCGTCCAGACCTCTCGTCACTGAGGGGAAACAGTGATGACCAAGTCCATTCTGCTGGCCACGTCGGCCACGATGCTGCTGCTCGCCGGTACGGCTCATGCTGGCGAGACTTTGGCCGGCGAGACCGCCCAGACCGCCGAACAGATCGCCGCGCCGCCGGTGGCCGCGCCCGCCGCGACCGGCCTGCTGGTGTTCCAACCGGAGTTCTTCGCCGCCCAGCGTCCGAACACGGCGCTGGACATGGTCGACCGGGTGCCGGGCTTCGACGTGGACGACGGTTCGGGCGCGCGCGGCTTCGAGGGCGCGGTGGGCAATATCCTGATCAACGGCAGCCGCCCGGCCTCCAAGAACGACACCGGCAGCAACGTGCTGGGGCGCACGCCGGCCGACCGCGTCGACCATATCGAGCTGATCCGCGGCGGCGTCCCGGGCGTCGACATGCAGGGCTACGCCGTCGTCGTGAACGTGGTGCTGAAGAAGGGCGTCAGCCATCAGCAGATCCTGACGCTGAACTCGATGCATTTCGACGGCGGCCACGACGTCTATGGCGGCAGCTACCAGTTCACCGCCACCAATGGCGACAAGAGCTGGGGCGTGACGCTCAGCGACGGCACCTCGACCAGCGACAGCAACGGCGTGGGCCGCAACGTGCGCCACGACGGCAGCGGCAAGCTGATCCGCGACGAGGCCTTCATCAATGACGGCTGGGGCGGCGGGCGCTCGATCCGCGGCAACTTCTCCGGCCCGGTCGCCGGCGGCAAGCTGGAGGCCACGGCCCGCTACGGCGTCAACGACTGGCAGGAATGGCAGGAGCTCTCCTCCCCCGTCGCCTTCCGCCGCAGCGCCTATGCCGAGGAGAGCCATTCGGGCGAGCTGGGTCTGACCTACACCCGGCCGCTGGCCCCGAAGTGGAACCTGGAAACCCGCGCCATCCACAGCTTCGAGAACTTCGACAACGTCTCGACCAGCGACCAGACCCTGGCGGGGGTCAAGGACGCCCAGCAGCGCTTCGTGGCCGACGGCGACAGCTCCGAGTCGATCGTGCGCGGCCTGGTGCGCCACGAGTTCTCCAAGGCCCTGACGCTCGAGGCGGGCGCCGAGGGCGCCTACAACATGCTGGACGTGAAGCAGGCCTACAGCGTCGGCGGCGCGGCCGTGCCCCTGCCCAGCGCGTCTGTGAAGGTCGAGGAACTGCGCGGCGAGGCCTTCGCCAAGGCGACCTGGCGGGTCAATCCCAAGCTGACCCTGGAGGGCGGCCTGCGGCTGGAGACCTCGACCATCAAGCAGTCGGGCGATGCGTCCAACAAGGAGAGTTTCTTCTACGCCAAGCCCCGCTTCCAGGCGACCTGGACGCCCAAGGCCAACAACCAGTTCCGCTTCCGCTTCGAGCGCGAGCTGGGCCAGCTGGACTTCGGCGACTTTGCCGCCTCGTCCGACCTGGAAGACAACAATGTCTATGGCGGCAATGTCGACCTCAAGCCCGAGCAGCGCTGGATCTCGGAAGTCAGCTACGAGCGCCGCTTCTGGGGCGAGGGCATCGTCTCGGTCGCGTACCGCCACGACGAGATCATCGGCGTGATCGACCGCCTGCCGCTGCCGGGCGGCCTGTCGGCGACGGGCAATATCGGCGACGCGACGCTGGACAAGCTGTCGGTCAATATCGTGATCCCGGTCGACAAGATCGGCATCAAGGGCGGCCGCTTCACGTTCAAGAACGACTGGAACGAGACCCACGTGAAGGACCCGACGACCGGCAAGGACCGGCCGATCTCGGGCATCCGTCCGACCCAGGCCAATATCGGCTTCACCCAGGACCTGGTGAAGTACAAGACCCAGTGGGGGATCAACTGGCTGCCGCTGCTGGGCCAGGGGACCTATGACGTCGACCAGACCAACGTCTGGCGCGGCTCGGCCTATTACGAGGCCTTCGCCGAGTACAAGCCGACTCCGACCCTGGCGATCCGCGCCCAGCTGAACCTGTGGGACGACTTCACCATCCGCCGCACGGTCTTCGCCGATCGCGCCCCGAACCGGGCCGTGGCCTTCGTCGAGGATCGCGACATCAACCCGCGGACGTTCCTGAGCCTGCGGGTGCGGAAGACCTTCTAGCGCCTACTTCTTCAGGCGCTGGATCAAGGCCGTGGTCGACGGGTCATGCTGGCCCGTCGCGCCGCTTTCCAGTTCGGGCAGGATGCGACCCGCCATCACCTTGCCCAGCTCGACGCCCCACTGGTCGAAGCTGTTGATCCCCCAGATCACGCCTTCGACGAAGGTCTTGTGCTCATAGAGCGCGATCAGGGCGCCGAAGGTGCGGGGCGTCAGGCGCTCCAGCACCACCAGGGTCGACGGGCGATTGCCGGCGAAGGTGCGCTGGGGCGCCAGGGTCGCGATCTCGGCTTCGGAGACGCCCTTGGCTTTCAGCTCGGCGACCACATCTTCCGTGGTGCGGCCGACCATGAAGGCCTCGGCCTGGGCGAGGAGGTTGGAGAGCAGTTTCTCGTGCATGCCCGCCGGGCCTTCGTCCGACTGGGCGACGCCGATCAGCTCCATGGGCGTGATGTCGGTGCCCTGGTGCATGCACTGGAAGTAGGCGTGCTGGACGTTGGTGCCCTCGTCGCCGAACACCACGGTGGCGGTGCCGCGTTGGGCCGGCTGGCCATTCGGCCCGACCGACTTGCCGTTGGACTCCATCTCCAGCTGCTGGAGGAACGAGGCCAGGCGGCGCAGGCGGTGCGAATACGGAACGACCGAACGAGCGCGACGGTCCAGGCCGTTGCGGTTGAAGATCTGGGCCAGGGCGACCAGCACCGGCGCGTTCTTCTCCAGCGAGGCCGTGCGGAAGTGCTCGTCCATGGCCGCGCCGCCGTCCAGGAAGCCCTGGAAGGCGTCCCAACCCGCGGCGACAGCCACGGAGAGACTGACGGAGGACCACAGCGAATAACGACCGCCGACCCAGTCCCAGAAGCCGAACACGCGGTCGTCCGGCACGCCGAAGGCGGCGGTCTTGTCCAGCGCGGTCGAGATGGCGGCCAGGTGCTGATTGGCGCCGGTCTCGCCCAGGGCCTCGACCAGCCAGGCGCGGGCGGCGCCGGCATTGGCCAGGGTCTCTTGCGTCGTGAAGGTCTTGGAGACGACGATGACCAGGGTCTCTTCCGGGTTCATGTCGGCCGTGGTCAGGGCGAACTCTGCGCCGTCGACATTGGCGATGAAGCGCAGGTCGATCTGGGCTTTCACCGGACGCAGGGCGTCCCACAGCAGGCGGGGACCAAGGTCGCTGCCGCCGATGCCGATGTGCAGGATGGCCTTGAACGGCTTGCCGGTCGCGCCCTTGATCTGGCCCGAACGGACGGCGTCGGCGAAGGCCTTCATGCGCTGGCGGACGGCGTCGACATCGGCCATCACCGGCTGGCCTTGGGCCTTGAAGTCGGCGTCGGCGGGAGCCCGCAGCGCGGTGTGCAGCACGGCGCGGCCTTCGGACGAATTGATCGCCTCGCCGCCGAACATGCGAGCCCGGGCGCCTTCGACATCGGCGGCGTGGGCCAGGTCGAGCGCGGCTTCCAGGCCGGCTTCGTCCCAGGCCTGCTTGGAGAGATCCAGATGCAGGCCAGCGACATCCAGGGTCAGCGCGTCGAGGCGTCCCGGCTCGCTGTCGAAGAACTCGACGATGCGCTTCTCCCCGGCGGCCTTGGCGGCGTCTTCCAGGCGAGTCCAGGCGGTGTCGAGATCGGCCATGCGGGCATCCTCAAGTTTGGTAAATCGCTGTTTACGGAACGGGGCTTATCAAACGGCTGCCGCCACGTCATGGCAGACCAATGACGTTTTTTGCGGGAGTCCCCCCATGTCCTGTGACGCCGTCGCCTTTTCCGCCATGCTCTGGATGGCTTCGTTCAATCCAGGTCAGGCGGCAGGCCCCGCGCCGGCGGTGGCTCAGCAGCCCATGATCCCGCAATCGGTGGCCGGCGAGCCCCTGTTCCAGGACATCGTCAAGCGCGCCAGCCAGCTAAGGGCTCTGACCGAGGCTTACCGCAAGACCCTGGCCGGCGCGGACCCGACGGCCCCTGCTAAGCCGCTGAAAGGTTTCGACGGTTTCTCGGCCAAGATCGGCGAGCTGTCGGCCCTCGACATGAAAGGCCACGTGACGCTGAAGGAGCGCGGCGCGGTCGACGACCTCAAGTGCATCCTGCGCGGCATCAGCCAGGACCTGCCCGAGAAGCTGACCGCCGTTGGCGCGGCGGCGACCATCAAGGCCCAGGACCTGGCCCTGCGCGACTTGGTCTATCTGCTGAACGACAATGTCGAAGTGATCACCGCGCCGCCCCAACCTGCGGCTTAAGCGTCCTTGTACTTCACCGAGCAGCCGTAGGGCGTCTCGAACGGCGTCGCGACCTTGCGGCCGGCCTTCACGTCGGCCAACGCGGCGGCGACCAGGTTCTTGGCCTTGCTCAGGTCCTCGACCTTGCTGGTCGGGATGTCGTCGATCGCGCCCTCGTAGACGACCGCGCCGGTCTTATCGATGACGAACATGTGCGGCGTGGTCTTGGCCTTGTAGAGCGTGGCCACCTTGTTATCGCCGTCCAGCAGCAGGGCCGTCGGCTTGGCGCCCTTGGCCTCCATCCAGGTCTTGGCGGCGGGGGCGTCGAAATAGCCCTGCTTGCCGGGGGCCGACGAGGCGATGGTCAGCCACACCACGCCGTCGGCGCGAGCGGCCTGCTGCAGGCCCTGCATGTTCCCGGAATAGTGCTTCTTCACATAGGGGCAGCCTTCGTTGACCCACTCCAGCACCACGGTCTTGCCGCGGAACTCCGACAGCGAGCGGGTCTTGCCGTCGGCGTCGACGGCGGTGAAGTCGGGGGCGGGCTTGGCATGGGCCAGAGTCGGAACGAGCGCGGTCAAAGGCAGACCAGCGGCGACGAGGCGGCGAGTGATCGACATGTCGGTTCTCCAGCTTCGAGGGTTCCCCCGCCGGCACCATCTCACGGATCGACGGTTTGCGAAACGGTCGCAGAATGCAGAGCCGCCCGCCGAAACTTCGCCATTCTTGCTTGATCCAAGGAGGTCCGACGCCCAGAACGTCTGCATCCTCCTCCCCTGCTCTCTTCGATCGATGTCCCGCACCAAGACCCTCGCCGCCGTCATCGGCTCCGGCCTGCTCCTGGCGGCCTGCGCCACCGAGACGAACACCACGGTCTTCGTGCCCGTCGTCGCGCCGACGCCGCCCAGCTCGCTGACGCCGCAGCCGATCATGCTGTTCAACCAGACCAAGGACGGCCGCAAGCTGTTCACCCTGGACGCCGAGTTCCCCTATTGCGACGTCGAGACGGGCAAGGTGATCGTGGTGCCGCGCTGGTACGTCACCGACTTCGCCAGCGTGCCCTGGTACGGCCAGGGCTTCGTCGACCCGCAGGGCCCGACGGCGCGGGCGGCCATCGTCCACGACTGGCTCTACACGATCGGCGAGCCGGGCAAGCGCGAGGAGGCCGACGCCATCTTCCTGCGGGCGATGATCCGCTACGGCGTGACGCCGTTCCAGGCGAACCTGGCCTATCAGGCCGTGCGGCTGGGGGGCGAAAAGGGCTATGGCCTGCCGACCGACTGGCGCTTCGTCGATCCCAAGCGCCAGAACCTCATGCAGTTCGCGCCGTTCGCCAAGCCGCGCACCGGCATGGTCCGCTACCTGCCCAAGTGCCAGGGCTTCAACGCCCTGATCCAGACCGGCTGGCGCGCCTATCCGATCAAGGTCGAGACCCCGGTGATCCCGCCGCCGCTCGTCGTGACCAAGACCCCGATCGACAAGGTCAAGGAACGACTGCCGTTCGGCGGCGAGAAGAAGAAATAGGGCCTAGGCCCCCGCCTTCTCGATCGCCTCGATCACCAGGCCCTCGGTCAGCAGCTGGGGCAGAATGACCGGCGCGCCGCCGTTCTTGGGATAGACCACGTACAGCGGCACGCCGACGCGGTTGAAGTCGGCCAGGGCCTTGGCGATCAGCGGATCACGATTGGTCCAGTCAGCCTTCAGATAGACGGCGTTCTGGGCCTTGAAGGCGTCGGCGACTTTCGAGCCCGACAGCGCCACCTTCTCGTTGACCTGGCAGGTCACGCACCAGGCGGCGGTGAAGTCGACCAGCACCGGACGGCCGGCGGCTTGCAGCTCGGCGACCTTCTCGGGCGACCAGACCTCGGCGGCCAGGCCCGGGCCCGTCGGCGCTTCAGCGCCAGCAGCAGCGGCGGTCGGCGGCGCGGCGTGCAGGGCGCCGAAGGTCGCGATCGTGAAGGCCAGGCCCAGCGACACGAGGGCGACCAGGATCGAGACCAAAGCCGGCTTGCCCGCGGCGCGGCGGTCTTGGCCCAGGCCATAGAGCCAGGCCCCGAAGGCGGCCAGGACGCCGGCGGCCAGCAGGTGCGCCAGCGACAGCGGCCCAGACTGCTGGGCGAACACCCAGACCAGCCACAGGGCCGCGCCGTACATCGGGAAGGCCAGGCCCTTCTTGAGCACATCCATCCAGGCGCCGGGGCGCGGGAGCAGCTTCAGGAGGCCCGGGATGAAGGCCACGGCCACGAACGGCGCGGCGAAGCCCAGCGCCAAGGCCAGGAACACGGCCAGAGAGATGACGGCCGGCTGGGTCAGGGCGTAGCCCAGGGCGCCGGCCATGAACGGCGCGGTGCAGGGGGCGGCCACCACCACGGCCAGGGCGCCGGTGAAGAAGGCGCCGGTCGCGCCGCCTTGGGCCGAGGCGCCCGAGCCGACGTTCTGCACCGAGGTCCCGATCTCGAAGACACCCGACATGTTCAGGGCGACCAGCAGCATCAGCAGGGCTAGGCCGGCGATGACCAGCGGCGACTGCAGCTGGAAGCCCCAGCCCACCGCCGCGCCGCCGGCCCGTACGGCCAGCAGCAGGCCGGCCAGGGCCAGGAAGGTGGCGACGACGCCCAGCAGGAAGACCAGGCCCTGCAGGCGGGTCTTGCCAGCGTCGTGGGCGTGGCCGGCCAGGCTGGCGGCCTTCATCGACAGCACCGGGAAGACGCACGGCATCAGGTTCAGGATCAACCCGCCCAAGAAGGCGAAGGCCAGCGCGCCGAGCAGGCCGCCCGACGTCGAAGCCGGCGCCGTTTCAGCCGACGGCGCGCCCAACCCACCAGCGGTCGCGGGCGGATCACCCGCCGTGGCGGTGACCTCCCAGGCCCCGGCCTTGGTGGCGATCACGCCTTGCAGCTCGGCCGGGGGCGTGCCGCCGCCGACGAAGTCGTAGCCCGGCTTCAGGGTCAGGGTCAGGCCTTCGGGACCCCGGTCGATGACCTGGTCGGCGGCGTGCTCGATGACCTTGGGCGAATAGGGGAAGAAATAGGCGCCAGCCATGTCGGCGCCCTTCAGCGGGCCACCGGTGACGGCCAGTTTCAGGCTCTGACCGTCCAGCTTGAACACCGCCTTCAGGCCGGCGGACTTGGGCGCCTTGGCCAGGACGTCGGCGACCACCGAGCCCCACTTGGAATCGGCGCCCGCCGCGCCGGCCACGACCGGCAGCAGCAGGGTCAGCTTGGCGTCCTCGGGCACGCAGACCTGCTCGCAGACCAGGTACTGGACGGCGGCGTTCAGGCTGATCGTCGTGCCCACTTGAGCGTCGGCCGGCGCGCTGATCGGCACCGGGATGAAGACCTCGCCCTCATAGGCATAGTCCAGCAGCGGGCCCAACTTGGCCTTTTGCGGCGTCGGCCAGACCATGTCGCCGGCGCTCCAGCCTTGCGGCAGGGTCCAGGTGATCTTGGTCGGCTCGCCGGCGTCGCCCGGATTGCGCCAATAGGTGTGCCAGCCGGGAATGATCTTCTGGCGCAGGGCCACATAGATCGTGCCGCCCGGCGCGATGCCGCTCTCCTGGGCGACCAGCTCGGACTCGATGTGCCCGGAATTGACCACGGGACCGGCGACCGCCGCTCCGGCCAGCAGGGTCGCCGCCAGCAAGGCTTGCAGGGCGAGAACGGCTCTCTTGAGGAACATGAGCGGGTCCGGGGGAGGAAAACGACTGCGGACGAACACATGGCCCGCTAACGGCGGCTCGACAATGGTGAAGACGCAACAGACAGTCGAAGAGCCTGTCCGTTTCGGGTGATTCACCCGAAACGGATAAACAGGCTCGTCCTTTATTGCAGAGAATGGCGCCCGCCATTCTCTGGTGGAATCAAACGGAGCTGCCCATGCCCGCCGCCTTTGACGACATCGAGATCGGTCAGGTCGTCAACCTGGGCTCGCGGGCCGTGGACACCAAGGCGCTGGACGCCTTCATCGCCGCCTTCACCCCCGGCTGGCCGGTCGAGAACGGCGCGCCGGACGGAATGGTCTTCGCCATCTGGACCCGCCTGGACGGCGAGGCCAGCGCCGCTTGGCCGCAGACCAAGCGCCTGGGCGTGGACGCCCTGCGCTGGATGCGCAACCCGCCCGTCGGCGAACTGCTGCGCGGCCGCATGACCGTGATGGGCAAGGACCCGGTCGGCGAAGGCAAGGGCATCGTCATCGCCCAGCACGACCTGCTCGACGAGGCCGGCCGCCTGGTCTTCTCGTGCCTGACCCGCAGCATCTTCGCGCGCTAAAGAAAAAGGCGGCGGAGCCGAAGCCCCGCCGCCCTCTCATTCTCAGCTGACGCCGAACCTTAGTTCGCGGCGCCGGTCTGCGCTTGCAGCAGCATGGTCTTGTTGATCAGGCGATCCCAACCCAGCAGCGACACCAGGTGCGCGTAGATCTGGGCCAGGGCGCCGTTTTCCTGCAGTTCCTTCAGCTTCTCGGCCGACAGGCCGTTCAGCTTCTCTTCCGAGACGCCGAAGTACTCGGCGACGGTGACCGGCTCGCCGGCCGCGGCGCCGGTTTCGTCCTGCGGCTGGAAGATCGCCTTCTTCAGCTCGAACAGGTCGTTGTCCTTCAGGATCTGGACGAACGAGTCCGTGCGGCGGCGCTCGACTTCGAAGTCGTCGCAGAACTTGATGCAGTTCTGGGTGTATTCGGTCGGCTCGCCCTTGGCGTCGAACAGCGGGGTGTCGCCCTTGGTCGACAGCAGGTCCGAACCGACGTCGATGCAGACGATCAGGCGGTCTTGCGTGTCGTCATTGGCCAGGACGAACGGATAACGGCGGATATAGGCCGGGATGTAGACGTTGGCTTCAACAGCGCCATCGGCGGTGATGAACAGGTTCTCGGCCTGGTTCAGGCCCATCACGGCCAGCGGCACCTTGTCGTCGCCGGCGAAGATCACCGGGAACGTCAGGGCGGCCGGCGCGAATTCCGAGACCGTCAGCGGCACGGCGGTGCCAGCGGCGGCGAAGCCATACGGCTTGTCCTTGTGGACCAGGGCCAGCTTGGCGTGCTGCTCGCGGTTCAGCGGTTCCGGCGAGTTGTAGAACAGGACGTTGCCGGAGATCTCACCGGCGGACTGGGACGTGGTCATGAAGAGCTCTACGACAGAATTAGAAAACGGACGCTCGAACGCTTCAAGACGCCCGCAAAGGCTCGGCGTTCTAGCCGATCCCGACGAGCCCGGCAATCTGGGCTGCTGTCATAGCCGGACCCTGCACCTGGAATTCATCCCTGGCGCGAGCCGTTAAGCTTGATATCCGCCGCTCCAGGCGAAGAAGTCCGGGGCCTGGACAAGGGGGAGGATGGCCCAAGCCCCGGACCGACGCGATCCCCAGGGGCTGCCGGGGATCGCGTGTTCATGATCAGAACCGCCAGGCGAAGCCCGCGCGGACCGAGCGACCCGGCGACGGCGCGAAGTCCTTCAGGAACGAGGCGTGCTCGCGGATCGTCTCGTCGGTCAGGTTGCGACCGTCGACGAACAGGCGAAGGCCCGAGTCGGCGATCGGCTTGAAGGTGACCATGGCGTTGACCTGGGTGTAGCCGTCGGTCGGCAGCTCGAAGGTCGCCGTCCGGTTCTGGCTGGCCACGCGGCGGACCTCGGCCTGGACGTCCAGGCGCGGGGCGCTCCACACCACCCGGCCGGTCACGGCCCACGGCGGCACGCGGGCCGGCGCGCCGAAGTCGGTCGAACCGCGCACCCAGTCATAGACGCCTTCCAGCTTCAGCGACTGCTCGCCGCCGCGCCACGCGACGTAAGAAGCCTCGGCCTCGGCGCCATGGAAGTTGGCCTTGGTCTGGAAGTACTGGAACACCGGCAGGTCGTCCTGGACCGCGCCGGTCGGGGCCTCTTCGATGAAGCCGTCGTACCAGGCGCCCCACAGGTGGCCTTCCAGGCGCAGGCGGTCGCCGGTGTAGCGATAAGTCGCCTCCAGCGAGGTCACCTTCTCGGACTTCAGGTCGGCGTCGCCGACTTCATAGCCGCCGGTGCCCGGGTGCGGGCCGTCGGCGAACAGCTCGAACTCGGTCGGGGCGCGGCCGTTGCGCGACAGGGCCAGGGCGACGAACTGCTTGTCGGCCGGCTTGTAGAACACGCCCAGCGAGGCCGAGACGTTGTCGAACGTCTTGCTGGTGAAGTCGGTCTTCAGTTCACGACTGTCGAAGCGCAGGCCCGCATCGACGCCCCAGACGCCGCGATCCAGGCGCTGCAGGGTGAAGACGCCGTATTCCTTGATATCGGTCGAGGGCACGAAGGCCTCGTCGCCGATGGCCGAGAAGTGGCGCTCCAGGGCCTGGAAGCCCACCGCGCCCTGCCAGCCGTCACGCTCCTTCTGGACCAGTTCCAGGCGGCCTTCGGTGCCGTCCGACAGGAAGCGGGTGCCGACCTCGCCGCTGTCGACCGAGACCTCGGCGTGCTCGTACTTGGCATGGCCGACCGACAGGCGGACCTTGTCGAAGAGGCCGAGGTCAACGTTCTGCTCACCGCGCAGGTCGTAGCGGGTCTGTTGCAGGTGGATCGAGACGGGGCCTTCCGCGTCCGGATCGATCGGGGCCAGCACCTGCAGGTACGGCACGCCGTAGGTCGTGTCGGTCTTCTTGATGGCCACGCCCAGGAAACCGCTGTCGTGCACGTAAGAGACGCCGGCGCCATAGGCGTCGACCTCGACATCGGTGTTCTTGACGGTCTTGTCCGGGTCCGGGGTCAAGCCGTCCCGGCGGGCCAGGCGCGACGAGACTGGAGCGGTCGGGACGTCGTAGTCGCTGCTCACGCGGTGATCGGCGTCGACGGCGAAGACCAGCGGGCCCTTGCCAAACTTGGCCGAGCCGTTGATCGACTTGCCGTCGTCGACGCTCGAGGCCGAGCCGGCGATGCGGCCCTCGAAGCCGTTCTCGGCCGGGGACGACGGGACGCGCTCGTCGATGATGTTGACCACCCCGCCGATGCCCGAGCCGCCATAGGCCAGGGTCGAGGGACCACGCAGCACCTCGATGCGCGAGGCCTCGCCCGGATCGGACGCCACGGCGTGGTCGGGCGACAGCGACGAGGCGTCGACCTGGCCGACGCCGTTCTCCAGCACCATGACGCGCGGACCCGACAGGCCGCGGATGACCGGGCGGCTGGCGCCGGGACCGTAGAAGGTCGAGCGCAGGCCCGGCTGACCGTTCAGGGTGTCGCCCAGGCCGGCGGGCGGCAGGACGTCCAGCTTGTCGCGGGTGATGACGTTGACGCTGCTGGTCACGGTGTCCAGCGACACGGCGTACGGCGCGGCGGTGATGACCACCTTGTCGACGGCATTGTCGGGCGTCTCGGGGGCGTCCTCGGCATGGGCGGAAACGGCGGCGGCGAGCGCGATGAGGCTCGCGGCTGAGAAGGCGACGCGACGAAGCATGAGGGGTCTCTGGACGACTGAAAACTTGACCGGGGGAGCGGTCGAGAAGAGTGTTATGAAATAACATACGCGCACGTCAATCCGCTTTCGCTTGACGCGAGAATTTCGCGCCGCTCTGTGGGCGCATGACCTCAGGGACGCACTCCATGACCCGTTTTGTGCTGATCGCCGCCGCGTTGAGCGGCCTGGCGCTGGCCGGCTGTTCGAGCGACGGCCTGCCCAATCCGTTCAAGACTCACGCAGCCAAGCCGGCCGCCGTCGCCATGACCGCGCCTTCGGCCGGCTGGGTGAAGCCGCCGCCGGGCTACCTGCCGGCCGGCGCGATCGACGCGGCGACGATCATCGGTCCGCCGCCCGAGCCGGACAGCCCGCGTGGCAAGGCCGAGCGCGTCCAGTTCGAAGAGACCCGCAAGCTGGTCAACACCGAGACCTGGAGCCGGGCCATCGCCGACGCCGACCTGTCGGGCAAGAACGGCATGAAGGCCTTCTCGTGCGCGGCCGGCGTCACCCTCAGCGCCGAGGCGACCCCGACCCTGGCCAACCTGTTGCTGCGCCTCACCGACGACGCGGCCAAGATCTACCAGCCGGCCAAGGCGGTCTTCCAGCGCCCGCGCCCGCCTGTCGGCAACACCGCGCCGATCTGCGTGCCGCGCGAGGACTGGATCAACACCGACGGCTCGTATCCGTCCGGCCACGGCCTGATCGGCTGGGCCTGGGCCTCGGTGATCGCCGAACTGGTTCCGGACAAGGCTTCTCCCATCCTGGCGCGCGGCAAGGCGTTCGGCGACAGTCGGATCATCTGCGGCGTCCACTTCCAGAGCGACGTCGAGGCGGGGCGTTACCTGGGCTCGGCGATGGTCACGCGGCTGCATGACGATCCGGGCTTCATGGCCGACCTGGCCAAGGCCCGCGAAGAGGTGAAGGCCTCGAGGGCCAAGGGCGCGCCGCAGGGGTGCGGGGCCTAAGCCCGCGCCACGAACATTACGTGCGCGCGGAGCGGATGGTCCTCCGCCAGCCCGGGATGGTCGAAGTCCCGCGCCGGGTCGGGCGTCATGCCGATCCGGCGCATGACCGACTGCGAGGCCAGGTTCGTGCGCGCCGTGAAGGCGATGATCTCGGGCTGCCCCAGCTGGTTCAGGCCATAGTCCAACGCCGCCCGAGCCGCCTCGGTGGCGTAGCCTTGGCCCCAGGCGTCGGGATGGAAGCGCCAGCCGATCTCGACCACCTGGCCAAGCCCTACCTCCGGCGGAACCCACCAGACTCCGGTCATGCCGACCATCCGCGCGTCGGCCCGGCGCTCGACGACCCAGAAGCTGAATCCATGCTCGAACTGGTGAGCCTGGACCTGATCGACGAACGCGTCGCTGGCGACGCGATCACGCACGCCGCCCAGCCAGGCGCCGACCCGCGAGTCGCCGTTCATGGCGGCGATGGCGTCCCGGTCAGCGTCGACCGCCGGGCGCAATACCAGGCGGTCGGTCGTGATCATGCAGGGCGGCCGGTGGCCAGGGCCGTGTAGAGCTCCGGCCGGCGATCGCGGAAGAAGCCCCAGGCGGCGCGGTGCGTGCGCAGGAAGTCGAGATCAAACGTCCCGCTGACCAGGCCCTCGTCCGTGTGACCCAGCTCGCTGATCAGGTCGCCGCGATGGTCGGCGACGAAGCTGGAGCCGTAGAAGGTCTGGCCGCCGTTCGGATAGCCGTCCCACGGTTCGAAGCCGATGCGGTTGGCGCCGATCACCGGGATCACGTTGCTGACCGCATGGCCCTGCATCGCCCGCTGCCAGGGCAGGGTCGTGTTCAGGGTCGGGTCGTGCGGCTCGGTGCCGATCGCGGTCGGATAGAACAGGGCCTCGGCGCCCATCAAGGCCATGGCGCGGGCCGCTTCCGGGTACCACTGGTCCCAGCAGATGCCGACGCCGATGCGGCCGAAACGCGTGTCCCAGACCTTGAAGCCGGTGTCGCCGGGCCGGAAATAATACTTCTCCTGATAGCCTGGGCCGTCGGGGATGTGGCTCTTGCGATAGAGGCCCAGCATCGACCCGTCGGCGTCGGCCATGACCAGGCTGTTGAAGTAGTGCGGGCCCTCGCGCTCGAAGATCGAGATCGGGATCACCACACCCAGCTCGCCGGCCAGCGGCGCGATGGCCTTGACCACGGGATGCTCGCGCCACGGATGGGCCTCGGCGAACCAGCGCTCTTCCTGGGTGACGCAGAAATACGGCCCCTGGAACAGCTCCGACGGCAGGATGACCTGCGCGCCCTTGGCGGCCGCTTCACGGATGAAGGCTTCGGTCTTCTTGATGTTGGCCTGCAGATCCATGCCGTACGAGGTCTGGATCGCGGCGACGTTGAGCGTGCGGGCCATCAGGCGGTCTCCGGCTCTTGCTGGCTGATGCAGTGGAACGACCCGCCGCCGGTCAGGATGGCGGTGGACGGCAGACCGATGACTTGGCGCTCGGGGAACAGGCCCTTGATCACCTCGACGGCGAAGGCGCCCGACTCCTCGGCGTAGATCGGCACGATGACCGCCTCGTTGGCGATCAGGAAGTTCATGTGCGAGGCCGGGATCGGCTCGCCGTCCTCGTCCAGGATCCGGCCCGGCGAAGGGATGCGGGCGACCTGGATGGGCGAGCCGCGGCTGTCGGTCATGCCGGCCAGCAGGCGGGCGGTCTCGGCGTACATGTCCGCGTTCGGATCATCCGCGCCGAAAGCCATCGGGCAGGCCACGACACCCGGCGCGACGAAGCGGGCCAGGTTGTCGACGTGACCGTCGGTGTGGTCGTTCAGCAGGCCATCGCCCAGCCACAGGATCTTCTTCGCGCCCAGCGCGTCGGCGAGCGCCGACGTGGCCGCGGCCTCGTCCCAACCGGTGTTGCGGTTTTCGTTCAGCAGGCACTGGCGGGTGGTCAGGATGGTGCCCAGGCCGTCATGGTCCAGCGAACCGCCCTCGAGGATGAAGTTGTTGCGGGCCAGCGGCGCGCCCGAGGCGGCGGCGATCTGCTCGGCGACGGTGTCGTCGCCCTCCATCTCGTACTTGCCGCCCCAGCCGTTGAACTGGAAGCCGGCCGCGACCGCCGCGCCGGCGCGGTCGAAGAAGATCGGGCCGGTGTCGCGCAGCCAGATGTCGCCGAACTGGCCGCGAACGATCTCGACGCTGGTGTCGGAGAGCAGCGCGCGAGCGGCGGCTTCCGCCTCATCGCCAACGACCATCAGGCGCACGCGCTCGCCGCCCGGACCGGCCAGGGCGCGGGCCAGGTCGGCGACCTCCTGCTGGGCCTGTTCCAGGTCTTCCTGCCACAGCTCGGCGTGGCTTGGGAAACCCACCCACATGGCGCGGTGCGGAGCCCATTCGGCGGGGACGGTGACGGTCATTCGAAAAGCCCATTGAAGGGGTGAAACGCGAAAGGGGGCGCAGATGGCCCCTACGGCTGGCGGGGTCAAGGCCCCTAAGTAGCAAACGCAGATGACAAAGAAAAAGGGCGGCCCCGGAGGACCGCCCTTCTCCCTAGTCATGATCGAGTTCTTAGAACTCGTAGCGCAGCGAGATCTGGGCGTACCAGAGCGACTGAGCGATGTTCCGGCTCTTGGTGACCGAGGTCGGAACGTTCGAGTACTGGTAGGCCGGGCAGCTGGCGCCGTTGGTGCCGGCAGCCAGGGCCGCGCCCGTCGAGGTGACGCACGAGACGCGGGCCAGGGTGTTGCCGTCGAAGTATTCTTCGACCTTGCCCCAGTCGCGATCGATCAGGTTCAGCAGGTTACGAATGTCGACCTGGACCTTCAGCTTGTGGCCGTCGATCAGGGTCGGCAGTTCCTGGCTCAGCTGCAGGTCGAGGCGGCTCAGGTCCTTGTTCCGGTTCGAGTACTTCTCGAGGATGCCCGGCTTCAGGTTGAACTGGTTCACGTAGGCCAGGAAGCGGTCGCGGTTGGCCGCGTCGCTGAAGAACACGTTGCCGTACTGCAGCGGGTTGGTGCTGGAGGCGGTCGCCATGTCCGGCACGTACAGCAGCTGGGCGGCGCGGTTCACACCGAACACCGGGCTACGGCCCGAAGCGGCGTCCTGCATCGTGAAGCCATACGGACGACCCGAGGTGCGCTCGCCGAACAGGCTGATGCGGGTCTCGTTGTCGCCGAAGAACTTCTTACGATAGCCCAGTTCCAGCTTGTAGCGGTTTTGGATCTCTTCCAGGCCCGTGCCGTAGGCGTCGCGAGCCGGGTCGAGGCCGGCCGGAACGCTGTTGTACAGCGAGCCAGCAGTCGTACCGAAGCGCAGACCGGCGTTCGACTCGTCGATGTTCTGACGGGCGTAGCCGACGGCGAAGTCGACGCCGAAGTCGAACGACTTCGACAGGCCGACGGCGGCCGTGAAGGCCTCGCCCTTGTCGATGTTCGTCGCGATCAGGTCGCGGTTATCACCGGGGTTGGTCGAGGTCACGCCTTGAGCGGCGCGCTGGGCGGCCGTCAAGGTCAGACCGTCATAACGCGGACGACCGTCCGGGGTCACGGCGCGCTGGCCGTTGACCATCAGCGGCTGAGCGCGGACGTCGACGAAGGTGATGGCGTTCTGAGCCTGGGTCGCGACGTATTGCGCGTCCAGACGCCAGCCAGCCCAGATGTCCCACGAACCGTTGAAGTACAGCTTCCACTCGGACGGCAGGCGGAAGGCCGGCGACAGAGCGATGGTTTCGTTGGTCGGGTTGATGCCCGGGGTGCCGGCCAGGGTGCCTTGCTGGAACTGACGCACGATGTCCGGGATCTCATAACCGAACTTCGCGAAGGTGTTCAGGTTGTCCAGGGCGGCGGAGCCCACCGCGGTGGTGAAGCCAGGGGTGACACCCGACGAGGTCGACGCTTCCAGGTAGCCCGTGGCGCTGGTGCAGTTCGCGGCCGTGGCCACGCAGCGACGGATCGTGGTGCCCGCGATCTGGTAGCCGTTGTTGTAGAACGGCGTAGCGAACAGCACTTCCGGCTGACCGCCCGAGAACAGACCGAAGCCCGCGCTCACCTTGATGCGGTCGCTGACGCGCCAGTTGGCCGAGACGCGCGGCTGCAGGACGCTCAGACCATCGAGGGTCTTGGCGTTGGTGAAGCCGGTGCGGGCGACGAAGTTCGGGTTGGTGCCCGGAACGTCGTCCATCTTGATCCAGTCGAAGCGGAAGCCCGCCGTGACCTTGATGTCGTCGGTGACGTCGATCGCGTCCTGAGCGTAGATCGAGTGCTGCCAGTACTTGAAGTTGGCGGCGGCGTCGTCGGCGTTGCCGGTGACCGAGTTGCTGTAGACCAGCGAGCTGGCGCGGCCGGCGGCGAAGTCGGCGATCGAGTCGAAGTAGTAGGTGCCGCGCGAGTTCGGCACGAACACGTTGAACACTTCCTTCTTCGAGCCCTGATAGCCGAGCTTGAAGACGTGGTCGTTCAGCGAGTAGGTCGCCGTGCCCTGGAACACCGCTTCCTGGATGTCCAGGCGGTTGGCGTGACGGTTCAGGTCAGGACCAAAACGGACGCTCGAGAAGCCGGTGGCGCAGGTCTGGATCGACGAGTTCGTCGCGCCGGTGTCAGCGTTCGGAGCCGCGCAGATCGTGATGTCCGAGAAGTTCTGGCCGCTCTTCGGGTTTTGACCCTTCACCCAGTCGCGATAGGTCGCGCGCAGGGTCGTCGACAGACGCTTGGTCCAATCCGAGTTGATTTCCAGCGTGGTGCCTTCGTCGCGATAGCTGGCGTCGTACCAGTGCGAGTCCAGAGCCGCCGTCGTCGTACCCAGGTCGGTGCGCGAGGTGAACACCGAGTCGGCGCGACGATAGGTCAGGCTGGCGCGGTGGTTGTCGTTGATGTTCCAGTCGATCTTGGCCGAGTACTTCTTGTCGGTCACCGGCGTGGTGCGGGTGATGCCGCCGGCCGCGTAATCGCTGGCGTAGTTGTTGTTATAGATGCCGACGATCTGGTCGATCGTGGCTTGCGTCAGGCCGTTGGAGAAGCTGTTGGCGAAGCCGGCGCCGGCCGGACCCGTGTTGGTCGTGTCCGCGGTCTGGTACTTTTCGTACGAGACGGCGAAGAACAGCTTGTCGCGCCAGATCGGACCCGACAGGAAGCCACCGAAGTTCTTCTGGCTGATCTGCTGCTGAACGCGGCTGGTGCCGATGTACTTACCGACCAGGCCTTCGTTCAGGTAGTTGTAGAAGGCCGAACCGTGGAACTTGTTGCCGCCCGAACGCAGGACGATGTTCAGGGCGCCGCCCGTGAACGAGCCGTTCTCGACGTCGGTCGGAACCGCGGCGACGCTGAACTGCTCGATGGCGTCCAGCGAGATCGGACCGCGCGCCGTCGGCAGGCCGCCGGTTTCCAGGCCGTAGGGGTCCTGGGCCGAGACGCCGTCGATCGTGATGCGGTTCATCCGGGGGTTCGAGCCGGCGATCGAGATGCCGCCGTCGTTACGGATGTTTTGCGAGACCAGCAGGTCGCGGCGGGCCAGGTCGCGCACGTCGCGGGCGACCGAGACGACGCCTTCGATGGCGTCGCGGTTCAGGACCGTCTTCGGACCGGTTTCACCGTCGTTGCCCGACGAGGCCGTGATCACGACCGCGTCGACTTGAGCCGCGCTCAGGTCGACGTCGATGCGCGCCGTGTCGGCGAGGGTCAGGTAGGCGTCAGTGACCTTCTTGGCGTCATAGTTGGCCGCCGAGACGGTGATTTCATACGGGCCGCCGACGCGCAGGCCGCGGGCGTCGTACGAACCGTTGACGTCCGTCACGGTGGTCGAGCGCGTGCCCGACGGCGTGTGAAGGATCGTCACGGTGGCCCCAGCCACCGGCGCACCGTCAGCCGTGACGGCGCCGCGGACGGCCGAAGTGGTTTCTTGAGCGTAGACGGCGCTGGCCGCAGCGAGCGCAAGTACGCCCAACGCCGCGCCACTGGCGAGCCGCTGGATCGAAGTCATCTTAATCCCCTCATTATTTCCGTACGCCACGCCGTAGCGACGTGACGCAACCTGGCCGCTCTTTACCCGGCTTATTCAAAGGTTTGGTGACGGAAAGGCCACGTCTGCCCCCAAACTGTCATAAATGGCGGACAACGCGGAACAATTGGTCAAATTTTTCTTACTTGGCTAATTAGGTGTCATGCGCTCAGCGACCCCAACCTCCGAGATTTCCCCCGCGCCCGGCGTAGAATCGCGCGCCTGGCGGCTGACCCTGATGATGGTCTGTGGGCTGACGGTTCTGCGTCTGATCGCCTTGTTCACAACGCCGCTCGAGCTCTACCCCGACGAGGCGCAGTACTGGCTGTGGTCGCGCGAGCTGGCGTTCGGCTACTTCTCCAAGCCGCCGATGATCGCCTGGCTGATCTGGCTGACCACCCACATCGGCGGCGACGCCGAGCCCTGGGTGCGACTGTCCGCCGCACTGCTGCACGGGGCCACGGCGCTGGTCATCCACCGCATCGCCAGGAACCTCTATGGCGGCTGGAGCGGCCTGCTCGCGGCGGCGATCTACAGCCTGATGCCGGGCGTGGTGTTGTCCTCGGGCCTGATCGCCACCGACGCGCCGCTGCTGTTTTTCCTGGCCCTGACGATCTGGGCCTATGTCGCCCTAGCGGTGGAAACCGCGCCGCGTCGCTACTTCATCGCCGCCGGCATGGGCGCGGCGCTGGGCTGCGCCTTCCTGTCGAAATACGCGGCGATCTACGTGCTGGGCAGCATCGTCATCCACTTCGCCATCTCCAAGGAAGCCCGCAAGCGCTGGTGCCCGGCGGCCGCGGTGCTGTTCGTCACCGCCTTCGTCCTGATCCTGGCTCCGAACTTCGCCTGGAACGCCAGCCACCACTTCTCGACCGTCAAGCACACGGCGGCGAACGCCAACTGGGGGTCGCACAGCCTGTTCAACTTCCGGGAACTGATCGAGTTCGTCGGCTCGCAGTTCGGGGTCTTCGGCCCGTTGCCGTTCGCGGTGCTGCTGGGCGGGGCGATCTGGCTGGGCGCCAAGAAGCGCCTGACCTCGCCGGACCTGTTGCTGCTGTGCTTCTCGGCCCCGCCGCTGATCATTGTGGCCGGCGAGGCCTTCGTCTCGCGCGCCAACGCCAACTGGGCCGGCGCGGCCTTCGTGGCGGGGTCGGTGCTGACGGCCGGCTGGCTGCTGCGCTGGAACGCCCGTCGCTGGATGATCGGCGGCCTGGCCGTCCAGGCTGTGTTCGCCGCCTTCTTCATCGCCTGCATGATCAGCCCCAAGGTGGTCGACGTCACCGGCCTGTCGAACGGCTTCAAGCGCGTGCGCGGCTGGGACCAGACCGTCCAGGCGATCATCGAGCGCTCGAAGGAAGAGACCGCCCTGCGCGGCCCGTTGAGCGCCGTGGCGATGGACGACCGCTTCGTCTACAACGCCGCCGCCTACTACGGCCGCGACTATTTCGGCCAGCCGGGCGCGCCGCCGCTGCGGATGTGGGTGCACGAGGCCTACGCCCAGAACCAGGCCGAAGCCGAGACGCCGCTGGACGCGCACTACGGTCGCCGCGCCCTGATCGTCAGCCTGGAGGGCGGCTATCGCCCCGAGATCGAGCAGGACTTCAAGGCTCACTCCGGCCTGCAGATCGCCCGCGTGCGCCTGGACAAGAAGCGCTCGCGCCGGGTCGACCTGTTCATCGCCGAGGGTTTCGCGCCCCTGCCCCGCGACCCGATCACCGGCCTGCCGCCGCAGCCTCAGCACGCGCCGAAATAGGGCTGGCGGCTTTCGAGGGATAACCGTCCTTTCGAGACGGCCTGCGACGGCGATGCTTCCCGCGTCTCACGGGAGGTCTCGATGTTGCGTCTGGCTGTTCTGTTGTTCGCCCTGGTTCTCGGCTCACCGGCCCTGGCCAAGCCGCTGGTCGTGATCCTGGCCGAGCCTCGGGGCACGGAGACCACGGACCTGATCGCGCCCTATGCCGTGCTGGCGCAGTCCGGCGCGGTGGAGGTCACGATCCTGGCCCCCAGCCTGGCCCCGGTGCGGCTGATGCCGGGCCAGGCCTGGATCCGTCCGCAGACGACCTATGCCGCCCTCAAGCGCGAGCCGGACGTCGTCATCGTGCCGTTCATGATGCCGGCCTATGACCCGGCCCGCGACGCCTGGCTGCGCGAGCGGGCCAAACGCGGCGTCCGGATCGTCTCGATCTGCGCCGGGGCCGAGGCCCTGGCCCGCGCGGGCCTGCTGGACGGTCGCGAGGCCACCACGCACTGGTACGAGTTGGGACGTCTCGCCAAGGCTTATCCGAACGTCCGCTGGCGGCGCGACCGGCGCTGGATCGTCGACGGCGGCGCGACCACTACCGCCGGGGTGACAGCCTCGATCCCGGCCAGCCTGGCGCTGCTGCGCGACCTGGCGGGCGAGGCGGTGATGCGGGAGACCGCCGCGCGGCTGAACGTGCCGCTCCCAGTCCAGGCTCATGACGGCGCGGCGTTCCGGGTCGGGACGGACGCGGCGATGACCGGCCTGTCGGGTTGGGCCAACGCCTGGCGGAGCGAGAAGATCGCGGTGCGGATCACCGACGGCTTCGACGACCTGGCCTTCGCCACGGCGCTGGACGCCTGGTCACGGACCAACCGCTCGGAGGCCTTTCCGAGCCAGAGCGCTGTGTCGCGACACGGACTGACGGTGATCGCGCCAGCCAAGCTTCCGCGTGCCTCGCGGACGGTGGAGGCGAAGGCGGGGGATCCGGCTTCAGTCTTGGAGGAGATCGCCGGCGCTTACGGGAAGCCAACCGCCCGCTACGTCGCGCTGACGCTGGAGCATCCGTATTGGCTGGCCAAATGACCGTGCGGCGGACCTCGCCCTTCGACAAGCTCAGGGTGAGGTCCTAGTTCAAGCTCGGCGACAACCAGCAACCTCATCCTGAGCTTGTCGAAGGACGAGGTTGCTGCACCACCGATCTCTAGAGCGACGTCTCGAACGCCGCCTCGGTCTTGGCCTTGACCTCGTCGACAGTCACGCCCGGGGCCAGTTCGATCAGCTTCACCGGCGTCTTGCCGCGATTGATCTCGAAGACGCCCAGTTCGGTGATCAGCAGGTCCACCACCCCGGCGCCGGTCAGCGGCAGCGAGCATTGCTTGAGCAGCTTCGGCGCGCCGGACTTCTCGCAGTGGTCCATGACCACCACCACGCGCTTGACGCCGGCGACCAGGTCCATGGCCCCGCCCATGCCCTTGACCATCTTGCCGGGCACCATCCAGTTGGCCAGGTCGCCGGTCTCGGACACCTGCATGCCGCCCAGGATCGACAGGGCGATGTGGCCGCCGCGGATCATCGCGAAGCTGTCGGCCGACGAGAAGTACGAGCTCGAGTCCAGCTCGGTGATCGTCTGCTTGCCGGCGTTGATCAGGTCGGCGTCCTCTTCGCCCTCATAGGGGAAGGGGCCCATGCCCAGCATGCCGTTCTCGCTCTGCAGCGTCACCGACATCCCTTCGGGAATGTAGTTGGCCACCAGGGTCGGGATGCCGATGCCCAGGTTCACGTAGAAGCCGTCCTGCAGCTCCTTGGCGGCGCGGGCCGCCATCTCGTCGCGGGTCCAGGCCATTACGCTTGCTCCTTCGCGCGGGTGGTCACGCGCTCGATGCGCTTCTCGAACTTCGCGCCCTTCACCAGGTGGTCGACATAGATGCCGGGCGTGTGGATGGCGTCCTTGTCCAGGTCGCCGATCGCCACCAGTTCCTCGACCTCGACGACGGTCTTCTTGCCGGCCGTGGCCATCATCGGATTGAAGTTCCGGGCGGTCTTTCGGTAGATCAGGTTGCCCTCGGCGTCGGCCTTCCAGGCCTTGACGATCGACAGGTCGGCGACCAGGCCGCGCTCCATCACGTACATCTCGCCGTCGAACTCTCGGGTTTCCTTACCCTCGGCCACCAGGGTGCCGTAGCCGGTGCGCGTGAAGAAGGCCGGGATGCCCGCCCCGCCCGCACGAATGCGTTCGGCTAGCGTGCCCTGCGGATTGAACTCCAGTTCCAGCTCGCCGCTGAGGTAGAGCTGTTCGAACAGCTTGTTCTCGCCCACATAGGACGAGACCATCTTCTTGATCTGGCGGTTTTCGAGGAGAATCCCAAGGCCGAACCCGTCGACGCCGCAATTGTTGGAGATGACCGTGAGGTCCTTCGTCCCCGCCTCGCGGATCGCCGCGATCAGGTTCTCGGGAATGCCGCACAGGCCAAACCCGCCGGCCATGATGGTCATGCCATCGAACAACAGCCCGGCCAGGGCCTCGACGGCGTCTGTCTTCACCTTGTCGACCATGGTGTCTCCCTATCCCGAACTTGCTAATCGGGTGCTTGGGCGAACCGTGTCGCCCGAGCCGCTCAGAAATTCAACCCTTGATGAAATTATTTCCGGAAGGGTCGTTTGATGACCAACGCTAGCACCGGCTCCATGACGCCTTCCACCCCCGGGGTGCTTCTTGTCCTGGCTCACCCGGCCCTTGAACGCTCGCGCGCCAATCGCGCCCTGGCCAAGGCGGCCAAGGGCCTTTCCGGCGTCACCTTCAAGGACCTGTACGAGACCTATCCGGACTTCGTAGTCGACATCGAGACCGAGCAGGCCGCCCTGGTGAAGCACGACGTCATCGCCTTGCAGTTTCCGCTGTACTGGTACTCGACCCCGGCCCTGATGAAGGAGTGGCTGGACTTGGTCTGGCTGCACGGCTTCGCCTATGGCGAGGACGGCGAGGCCCTGAAGGGCAAGCGGCTGTTCGTGGCCTGCACCACGGGCGCCAGCGCCAAGGCCTACCATATGCACGGCTACAACCGGTTCTCGATGGACGAGTTCCTGCGGCCGCTGGAGCAGACCGCGCACCTGTGCGGCATGGAATGGGAGACGCCGTTCGTGGTTCACGGCGCTTCTGTAAAAGACGATGCGGCCCTGAAGGCCGAGGCTGAGCGCTACAAGGCGCGCGTGGCCTCGTTGTTGCCCAAGAGCGTGGAGGCGTAGACGGCATGGAGAACTTCCTCACCCAGACCCTGGTCTATCTGGGCGCGGCCGTCGTCTCGGTGCCGATCGCCAAGCGGCTGGGGCTCGGCTCGGTGCTGGGCTACTTGATCGCCGGCGTCGTCATCGGTCCGTTCGCCCTCGCTTTGGTCGGCGATCAGGCCGACGTCATGAAGTTCGCCGAGTTCGGCGTCGTCATCCTGCTGTTCCTGATCGGCCTGGAAGTGCAGCCCTCGATGTTGTGGGACATGCGCAAGGCGATCTTCGGCTTGGGTGGAGCCCAGGTGCTGGGCACGGCCCTGGCCATCGCCGGCGCCTCGCTGGCGCTGGGCCTGCCCTGGCAGACCGCGCTGGCCGTGGGCCTCGTCCTGGCCATGTCCTCGACAGCGATCGTCCTGCAGACCCTCGATGAGAAGGGTCTCCGGCAAGGCCCGGTCGGCCGCGCCGCCTTCGGGGTCCTGCTGCTGCAGGACCTGGCGGTGATCCCGATGTTCGCCCTGCTGCCCCTGCTGGCCACCGGCGCGGCGCACCATGCCGACGCCGGCGGCGGACATGGCGGCGGCAGTCTGGTGGCTGAGCTGCCGATCTGGGCCCAGACCCTGTCGGTGTTCGCGGCCGTGGCCGGGGTGATCGGCGGCGGTCGTTACCTGGTCCAGCCGCTGTTTCGCTTCATCGCCAAGGCCCGCCTGCGCGAGATCTTCGTCGCCGCCGCCCTGCTGATCGTGGTCGCCGTGGCCAGCCTGATGCAGGTCGTGGGCCTGTCGCCCGCCCTCGGCGCCTTCCTGGCCGGGGTGGTGCTGGCCGAAAGCGAGTTCCGTCGCGAGCTGGAGAGCGACATCGAGCCGTTCCGGGGCCTCTTGCTGGGCCTCTTCTTCATCACTGTCGGCGCGGGCGTGAACCTGCCGCTGGTGGCCAGCCAGCCCTTGCAGCTGCTGGGCATCGTCCTGGGACTGATGACCCTGAAGCTGCTGGTCATGTACGGCATCGCCCGGATGTTCGGCGCCCCCAAGCGCGGAGCGCTGGCGGTAGCTACGGCCCTGGCGCAAGGCGGCGAGTTCGCCTTCGTGCTGCTCAGCTTCACGGTCGGCGCGGGCGTCATCGGCGTCCAGCTGGCCGCCCTGCTGACCGCCGCCGTCGCCGTCTCCATGGCCCTGACCCCGGTCGCCATGATCCTGTACGAGCGCGTCGCCGACCTGATGGACGCGGCCATCCCGGACGTCGTCCCCGACACCGGCGACTTCGACGAGGGCGAGCCGGACATCATCATCGCCGGCTTCGGGCGCTTCGGGCAGATCACCGGCCGCCTGCTGACCGCCAACGGCTTCAAGTCGACCATCCTGGACAGCGACATCGAGCAGATCGAACTGCTGCGGCGCTTTGGCCGCCGGGTGCACTATGGCGACGCCACGCGCCTCGATTTGCTGCGCGCCGCCGGGGCCGAGCGGGCCCGGATGCTGATCGTTGCCCTGGATGACCGGGAGAAGACCGTCGAGCTGGTCGAGACCGCGCGCAAGGCCTTCCCGGACCTGATCATCCTGGCCCGCGCCTGGGACCGCCGCCACGCCTACGACCTCCTGTCCAACGGCGCCGACGCGGTCGAGCGCGAGACCTTCGAGTCGGCCCTGGCGCTCGGGACCACCGCCTTGCAGAAGCTGGGTTTCCGCGCCCACCGCGCCCACCGCGCTTCGGCCTTCTTCCGCCGCCACGACCGGCGGATGTTCGAGGAGCTGCGGCCGATGTGGGGTCAGGAAGAGGCCTATATCCTGGCCTCGCGCGATGCGGCCAAGACCATGGACAGCCTGCTGGACGCCGACCTGCACCGCATGCGCCCCGGCGACGCCGGCGGAGCCTGGGACACGGCCAGCCTGGACGAGGAACTGCGCGAACGGGCGCAGCAGGAAGGGACGACTTAAGCCGCGTCCAGCGCTCGCAGCCAGTCCGACAGGTCGCCGCTCGCGGCCTGCTGGACACTGGCCTTCGCCGCCGCGACTGTGCCCTGTCCTCGCGCCTCGCCCGGCGTCATGCCGAAGCGACTCTTGAACGCCCGGCTGAAGCTGGACCACACGGTGAAGCCGTAACGCTCGGCCACCTGGGCCATGCCCTGCGGCTGGGCCGGATCCGACAGGGCCTCGAACACTCGGCGCAGGCGGCGGTTGCGGATGTGCTCGCTGACCCCGCCCAGCGGCGCGAACAGGCGATAGAGCGAAGCGCGCGAGACGCCGAAGCGGCGGCACAGCAGCTCCGCGCCCAGATCCGGGTCGTGCAGGTTGGCGTCGATGAAGCGCCGCAGGCGCGCGCGCTGGGTCTCGGCCGCCGCCCGCCGGGTCTCCTCGCCGCGTTGGCCCAGGGTCAGGCCGGCCAGCAGGTCGGTGGTCGCCCGCCCGACGCCATAGGCCTCCTCGGGCGCGAGGTCGGGGGCCACGCGCATCAGGCTTTCGGCGTGCGAGCGCAGCAGCTGCGCGCCGGCGCTCTCGCGACGCAGGACCAGGCCGTGCAGCGGGTCCAGGTCGATGTCGCGGGCGTCGAAGGCGTCGCGCGGCAGGGCCAGGTTGATGTTGGTGCAGTGGGCCGTCTCCGACACGAAGGTGCGGGTCAGGTCCAGCAGGCAGACATCGCCGGTCCGCGCGATGATCTCATCGCCACCGGTGGAGCGGCGGTCCTCGCCCTCGACGATGATCTGCACCAGGACCAGCTCCAGCCCCGTGGACGCGATCTTGCGCCCGTCGCGGCCATAGCCGAACACGCCGCCGCTCATATGGGCCTGGCCCAGCACCATCGGACCGATGTTGAAGCTGTTGATGCCCAGGTCCGGCCCGCGCGCGTCGACGTCGCGCAGGCGGGTGTCGAACACCGGGGCGATGGCCTCGGCATAGGCCTGCGCGCCCTCGCGGCCCGGGGTGATCCGGGTGCCGGCCTGGAACTGGGGCAGCGAAGACGGCATGCGACGAACTCGGAATGACGATACCCGACCAACGAGCCTCGAAAGCCGCAGGCCGTCAATGTCTTGAGATACCCGCGTGCGCGGAGTCTCAGATTCATGACCGGCCGTCTCAAACACCGGAGCCGCCGTTGCTCCGCGCCTGGCCGGGCTCTACGGGATCGGCGTGGCGTGAGGCCGACGCATCCATTCCCTTGGCAGCGTTCTCGCGTCGAGCGGCCGGTCCGGCCGACCCCGTCGTGGGGGACATGGCTAGGCCGGACCACCGCGTGAAACAGCCCAAACCTTTGGCGACGCGTGGTCCCGCCGGTCCCGCGTCGCTTCTTTATTCGGCCGCTTGCAACTCGGGTGAGGGCGGCGGGCGGAAGGCCTCGACGAACGGCGTGGCGAAACCGCCGGTCAGGCTGTGCGGGTCGGCGGCGATGGCTCCGAACGTCAGGGCCTTGGGCCGCGCGCCGGGGACGTGCAGCGTGCCGAACATCCGATCCCAGACGGCCAGGCAGCTGCCCAGGTTCTTGCCGAAATGCGCCGGGTCGGCCGAGTGATGGATCTGGTGGTGGGCCGGGCTCAGCAGCCACTTGCCGAGCGGCGCGAAGGTCATCCAGGCGTGCGAGTGCTGCAGGTGCACCACGGTCATGATGAAGACCAGGAAGATGGCGTTCTGGCCGAACGCCAGCGGTTCGTGCCAGGCCGGCCCGAACGTCCAGGCCAGGATCCCGCCAGTCGATCCGCTGGCCAGGGCCGCGATGTTGGCGAACTTCAGGCTCTCGATCGGATGGACGCGGTAGACGGTCAGCGGCGTCAGCACCTCGGCCGTGTGGTGCGGCTTGTGGAAGGCCCACAGGAACGGGACCTTGTGGCTCAGCCAGTGGTCGACGTAATAGCCCAGCTCATAGGCCAGGAAGCCCAGCACGGTCCCGACCACCGCCACGACCGGCCAGGGCGTCGCGCCCAGCGGACCTGGCCCCACGGCGCCGACCAGCCAGGCGGCGAGGCCCCGCGAGATCGCCTGACCCGACAGCAGCGCGGCGCTCAGCAGCAGGCCCGCGACCCAGACGTTGAAGACGAAGAACACGAGGTCGGCGCGGCTGGACGCCGTCAGCCAGACCTTGCGCGGAAACAGCGCCCGCCACAGCAGGCGCGGCGCGGTCTTGCGGCCCCGCGCCCGGCGGCTCAGCACGATGTGCAAGGCGCCGATGACCAGGGCGCTGGCCAGCGAGACCAGGGAAAAGACCGAACCCAGCGGCAGCAGGACGTCGAGCAGCGGCGCGGCCAGCCGATGGGCGGCGCCGGCGAGATCGATCACTGGTGCGGCCGTCGTCACGTCCGGAAGGCCTCCGCTTCAGGAGACCTTCCTTACACGCCGGCCCTCAATTGACGCTTAATGGGCGGGCTGGTCGACCGGGGTCTTGCGACCCACGCGGCGGAACAGATCCGCCAGGGCCTCGAACAGCCCCTTCTCCGACGCGCGATGATAGATCGAGTCCGCCGCGAAGGCCGCGGTCAGGCGCGCATGGGCCTTGCCCAGGTTGTGGTACGGCAGGCGCGGCAGCAGGTGGTGCAGGGCGTGGTAACGCAGGCCCACCGGGGCCCACAGCTCCGACGCCAGGTTCGGCGGCGGCACGTTGACCGAGTCGAGGAACTGCTCGTCCAGGGTCATCTTGCTTCCGTCGTTGTCCCAGTGGTGGGCGACCAGGGTGCGGGCCTGGTTGACGAAGGTGGCGACGGCAAAGATCGCCAGGCCCGTCAGGGTAAAGCGCAGCGGCAGCCAGCCCACGACCGTGGCGGCGATCACCGCCCACGACCACAGCCAGCAAGCCACGTCCTGGGCGACCCAGCCGGCGCGCCAGCGGTGCAGGTCCTCGCGCACGAAGTCGGGATTGATCATCAGCGCCGACAGCTTGGTGCGCACATAGACGCGCAGCGGCGGGATGACGAACGACAGCGGGATCAGGATGGCCGAGCGCAGGATCACGCCCAGCGGGGCCAGCAGGGCCACGAACAGGAACACCGCCAGCTTCAGCGGCGTGAAGCGCGACAGCGGCAAGTATTCCGGGTCCAGCGCGGTGCCGAAACGATCCTTGATATGGTGGATGTTGTGCACCCCCTCGTACATCAGCGAGGGGGTCATCAGCGGCATGCCGACCAGCAGGTTCCAGCCGGCCAGGAAGCCCGGCGTCTCGTCGGCGCGCAGGTGGGTCAGCTCATGGATGAACGACAGGGCGCGGTACAGGGCCAGCACGCTGACGGCGGCGGCGACCAGGCCGAGCGCCAGGCTGGCGGTCGTCGCGGCGACGTAAAGGCCGCCCCACATCAGGGCGACCGACACGACGAGATCGATCCAGTAGACGGCCGCGTTGGGCGTCATCAGGTCTTCGGTCAGGCCATAGGCCTGCTTGGTCAGACTGACGCCTTCGCTTGCCAACTTGTTCACTTCGACCTCGCGCCGCCTCGATAAGGAGAACGAATTGGCGACGGCGCGAGGGAAAAGCAACCGTTTGGATCAAAGGCGCGACGATTCCGCGCCCTTAAGCGGATTTAGGTCAGAGGCCGCAGGATGATCTCGACCCGACGGTTCTGAGCCCGGCCAGCGGCCGTGGCGTTGTCCGCGATCGGCTGGCGCGAGCCCATGCCGGCCACAAAGACGCGGTCGGTGATCACCCGGCCCTGGCGGGTCAGATAGTCGGCCACCGCACTGGCGCGGCGCTCCGACAGACCCTGGTTGTACTCGGCGCCGCCGCTCGAGTCGGCGTGGCCCACCACGTCGATCGTGGTCTGCGGATAGGCGTTCAAGGTGCGGGCCACGTCGTCCAGCACGCGGGTGAACTGCGGCTGCACGTCCGACTTGTCGACGGCGAAGGTCACGTCGCTGGGCATGACCAGCACGATCTGGTCGCCGTTGCGGCGGATCATCACGCCCGAGGTTTCCAGGCTGCGCCGCAGGTCGGCCTGCTGGCGGTCCATGTAGTTGCCAACCGCGCCGCCGGCGAGCGCGCCGATGCCCGCGCCGATCAGTGCGTTCTTGCGGCCCTGCTCGCCCTTGTTGGTGTTGGTCAGGTAGCCCAGCAGGGCGCCGCCCGCGGCCCCGGCCAGCACACCCGTGCCGGTATTGTTGCGCACCGGCATGCCCGTATAGGGATCGGTGGTGGAGCAGGCGGTCAGGGCGGCGGCGCCCATGAGCAGGGCGGCCAGAGCAGTCTTGCGCATTGTCGCAACTCCCACGTCTTTGTTGTAGATCAAGGTCAAACGGGCAAACGCCCATCTTATGGTCAAGTTCCAATACCGCGCCTGAAGCCAGGATGAACGGCCTTCGTTTCGTTCCCGGCTCGGTGTAGTAAGAAGGAACTTACTAACCTCAAGGCTCGAAGAAGTGTCCACCTCCGCCATCGATCCGATCTCGTTCACGCTTTACAGCAAGGACTTCCCGCGCTTCGCCCAGGAGCTGGGCGCGTCGTTCGAGCGCTACGGTTTCGCCGTGCTGTCGGAATACGACATCCCGCAGGACCGCATCGACGCGGCCATCGCCGACACCAAGGCCTTCTTCGCCCTGCCGGTGGAGACCAAGACCCAGTACGCGGGCGTTAAGGGCGGCGCGCGCGGCTACATCCCGTTCGGCGTCGAGACCGCAAAGGGCGCCACGCACCACGACCTGAAGGAATTCTGGCACATGGGCCGCGAGCTGCCGCTCGGCCACCGCTTCCGCGCCACCATGGCCGACAACGTCTGGCCGGCCGAGATCCCGGCCTTCAAGCACGACGTCAGCTGGTTCTACAACGCGCTGGACAACATGGGCGGCAAGGTGCTGGAGGCCATCGCCACCTACCTGAAGCTGGACCGCGACTTCTTCAAGCCGACCGTCCAGGACGGCAACAGCGTGCTGCGCCTGCTGCACTATCCGCCGATCCCGCTGGACGCCACCGGCGTGCGCGCCGGGGCCCATGGCGACATCAACACCATCACCCTCTTGATGGGCGCCGAAGAAGGCGGGCTGGAGCTGCAGGACCGCAACGGCGACTGGCTGCCGATCAACCCGCCCCCGGGCTGCATCGTCATCAATATCGGCGACATGCTGGAGCGCCTGACCAATCACGTCCTGCCCTCGACCATCCACCGCGTGCAGAACCCGCCGCCCGAGCGCCGGCACCTGCCGCGCTACTCGACGCCGTTCTTCCTGCACTTCGCGTCGGACTACGAGATCAAGACCCTGCCCAACTGCGTCACGCCCGAGAATCCGGACCGCTATCCGGAGTCGATTACTGCCGACGAATTCCTCCAGCAGCGCCTGCGAGAGATCAAACTGGCCTAAAAGGACCTACAACCTCCGAAAGAGGGTTGCGCGCGCTCGCCTCGACGTCATGGTCCCGGCGTGCGCGTTCTGCTTCTGGGGAGGGGCGGTTGGAATTCCTGGTGCAAAGCCTGGCCAGGCTTGCGGACTTTTCGGGCCGCGATCCGCGGCGCGTCTTCTGGCCCTATGTCGGCGTCGTCGTCCTGCTGATGATGATCGTCATGGGCGCGGGCAACATGATCGCCGTCAGCCTGCTGATCCCCGCCACGCCTTCTCAGGATTTTCCCGACCTCGGCGGCCTCGTCGTGCTGATGGGCGTCGAGATCATCGCCGTCGTCGCCCTGCTGGCGGCCGCCGTGTCGCGCCGGCTGCATGACACGGGACGACGAGCTTACTGGGGCCTGGCGCCGCTGCCCTTCCTGGCTTTCGGCATCGGCGGCTTCTACGTCGTGGTCAGCAGCTTCGAGGCGCCGCCTCCGGGCATCGAGAGGCTGTTCTTCGCGATCTTCTTCAACAACCTGCTCTACCTGGTCGTCCTGGTGCTGCTGGTCGTGCTGCTGGCCCAGCCCAGCCAGGCGGGGGCCAACCGTTACGGCGAGCCCCCGGCCGTCTAGGTTATTTGGCGATCCGCAGCTGCGAGATCTCCTGGGCGATCGACTTGAAGGTCGTCTTCAGCTCCGAACCCGTCGCCGGGAAGAAGGCGTATTCGGGCTTGCTGGCGCAGCCCTTCAGCACGCCCTTGGCCGTGTTGTCGTCCACGTCGAACCCGACCGTGTAGATCGTGATGTCGTACTTGGCGTCCTGCATCTCCTTGCAGAGCGCCTTGGTCTGGGTGAACGGGTCGCCGTTGGTCGCGTCGCAACCGATGTGGTCCGAATAGGTGCCGCTGCCCGAGCCGGCGTTGCGGGCGATGACGCCGTTGCAGTAGGGCGTGTTGAACGCGCCGTCGGTCATCAGCACCACGACCTTCATCAGGTCCTTGGTCTTGTAGGCGGCCGGGCGTTGCGTGACGTCCGGCCACAGATAGCCGAAGTTCGGCGAGATCATGTACCAGCCCCAGGCGAAGCCGATCTGACCCGCGGTCGAACCGTCGGTGTCCAGGGCGTTGATCTGGTTCGTCAGCGTCGTCTTGTTGCTGGTCAGCGGCGTGATCGTCGCGCTGGGGCAGGGATTGGCGCCGCTGTAGTTGTCGGCCGCGGTGGTCGGATAGTTGCGGCCCACCGGCGAGGTGCTGGGCGCGACGTCGGTATAGGCGTCACCCCCCGTACGCTCGCTGACGCAGGTGCTGATCGTCCGCGTCGTCGCCGTGCCATAGGGGTTGTCGTAGACGTACTTGCGGCAGCCAGGATTGGTGCTTTTCTCGCAGGTCGCCACGCCGCCCGAAGTATAGGTCGAGGCGCTGGACGTGTTGGCGTCGACCGTGAAGGTGTTCGCGGTCACGGACTTGATGGTGTAGGTCTTGCCGTTGAGCGTGGTCATGCCCCCGACGCCCGAGAACGAGATCTGGTCGTCGACGATGAAGCCGTGGCCGTTCGATGTGACCACGGCCTGGTTGGCCTTGGTGATCTTTGTGATCGCGCGGTTCGTGATCGCGCCTCGCGCGCCATCGGCATACGTGCCCAGATTGACCCCCGCCGCGTACGGGATCAGCGCCACCTTTGAGTAGAACGGTGTCTGTTGCGCCGGATCCTTGACGATGATGTTCACGAGGTCGCTCGCCGCCGTCTTCAGGTCGGTGATCCGCGAGCCTTCCATCGAGCCGGTGATGTCGAGCACCACCGCGACTTCCAGGTCCTTGGACGAGCGCACCACGTCCGACGTCGCCACGACATCGAAATTGGATCCGGTCCACAGGTTGGCGATGATCGGCTTCAGGGTCCCCGAAGCCGTGCCGATCACGTGGTTGGTCGCGCCGTTCTTGAAAGTCGAGTTCGAGGCGGTCAGGCCCAGGTTCAGACCCGCGATCTCGGCCACGAAGGCCGGGTCGCCGATCGCTTCCAGTTCGGCGTCGGTCGTGGCGGTCGAGCGGGCGGCCATCAGGGTGGCGGCGTCCAGGGCGTCCTGCATCTGGCGGCGCTGCAGGCCGATGCGGCCCAGGTCCACCAGGGCGAAGACCAGCACCGACAGCGGAATGGCCAGCAGGGCGAACTGCACGGCGATCGCGCCGCGCTGGTCGCGCCGCAGACGGCCGCCAAAGGCGCTGGCGCCCTGGCTCAGGCGTCGGATGAGGCGGCTCAGGGTCGACATGGGCGGATCCGGACGAAGTTTTTCGGCCTGAACTTCGCTCAGGAGGGTGAACAAGCCGGAAATGCTGTTGGTGAACGCTGCTGGTCGACACCCCTTCGACTCTCGGCGCGGGTGCGGCTAAAGAGCGCCCATGCCGTTCACCGCCACCGTCCTGACCATGTTCCCCGAGGCCTTCCCAGGCCCGCTCGGCGTTTCGATGATCGGGACCGCCTGGACCGAGCAGGACCTGTGGCGTCTGGAAACGCTGGACATTCGGGCCTTTTCCAAGGATAAGCGCGGCTTCCTCGACGACACACCCGCGGGTGGCGGCGCGGGAGCCGTGCTCAAAGCGGACGTCATCGCCTCTGCGCTCGACAGTGTGGAGCTGGATGGACGGCCGCTTTTGTACATGAGCGCCCGGGGCAGGCCCCTGACCCAGGCGCGCGTAAGAGAGTGGTCCAAGGCGCCCGGCATCGTGGTGCTGTGCGGCCGCTTCGAGGGGGTGGATCAACGGGTGCTGGACGCCCGCGGGTTCGAGGAGATCTCGGTCGGAGACGCTGTCCTCGCAGGAGGAGAAACGGCGGCGATGGTCGTGATCGAGGCGTGCGTTCGACTTGCCCCGGGTGTTCTGGGGAACATCGAGAGCACGCTGGAAGAAAGCTTCGAGGACGGCCTCCTGGAGCATCCGCAGTACACGCGACCGCGGACGTTCGAAGGACTGGATATCCCCGAGGTGCTGCTGTCGGGCGATCACAAGCGGATCGACCAATGGCGCAAGTCTATGCGTGAAGAAACGACCCGCGAGCGGCGTCCAGATCTCTGGGAAGCGCATCTCGCCAATCAACAGGCAAAAGGCGACCCCAAAAGGGGAAAGCCCAAAGGAGACTAGACCATGGCGATCAACATCGTCGCTCAGCTCGAGCAAGAAGAAGCGGCCCGTCTGCTGGCCGTCCGCGCGATCCCGGAATTCCGTCCCGGCGACACCCTGCGCGTCAACGTGAAGATCAAGGAAGGCGAGCGCGAGCGCGTTCAGGCCTATGAAGGCGTCTGCATCGCCCGCGCCGGCACGGGCGTCCACGAGAGCTTCACGGTCCGCAAGATCTCGTTCGGCGAAGGCGTGGAACGTCTGTTCCCGCTGCTCTCGCCGAGCATCGAAAGCATCGAAGTCAAGCGTCGCGGCGTCGTCCGTCGCGCCAAGCTGTACTACCTGCGCGACCGTCGCGGTAAGTCGGCCCGTATCGCCGAGCGCGCCGGTGGCAACACCAAGGCCGCCGCCGCCGCGGCTTCGTCGGAAGACTAAGTCTCCGATACTGCGAATGGAACGAGGCCCTGGCGGAAACGCCGGGGCCTTCTTCTTTGTCGGTTAGTCCGGGAAGCGGACCACGACATTGGAGCCGGGCAGCTCGTTGCGGCGCTCGGGGGCCAGGTCCGCCAGCGGCGTCCACGGGGCGGAGCCCAGGCGGCCCAGATCCTCGTAGCGGCCCAGCAGGGTGAAGGCCTCGAAGCCGTAGCCGACGCCTTCGCCCAGCAAGGGCGCGGCCGCGTCGGCCACGTGCAGATGCAGGTGCGGGCCGGTGGAGTCGCCGGAGAACCCCAGGCGACCGATGACCTGGCCGTTGCGTACGTGGTCGCCGGGCTTCACCCGCAGGCTGCCCGGGACCAGGTGCTCGTAGATCGCGAACCGGCCGTTCCCCAGGTCCAGCGAGACGTAGTTGCCGGCCGCCAGGTCCTGGGGGTGCTTGCCGTTCCGGGAGACTCGCTCCGCCTCAGGCACGCCGTCCCGCGCGGCGGCGACCACCGCGTCGGCCACGGCCAGCACCTCCTCCCCATAACCCAGGGCGTCGCGGGCAAGGTCCGGGTCGCCGCTGGCGATGCGGCCCTGGTCGTCCAGCTTCACCCAGTCGATCGCGGTGCGTCCCGGCAGGCGGCCATCATAGAACACCCGCCGGTGTCCGCGTGGCCACTCGGCCTTGTAGATCGCCGCCCACGGCCCGCCGCGCAGCGGCGGCCCCAGCATGGGGCCGTCATCGGCGGGCAGGTCGAGGGTGGTGGTTTGGCCGGCGGCCTCGACGGAGAGACGACGGGTCGTGTCTGGCAGATCCAGCTCGACGAAGACGCCTTCGAAACGGCCCAGCACGACATCGCCATCACGCACCGTCACCGGCCCCTTGGCGCCTTCGAACAGCGCGCGCCGCCGGCCCTCGACCCTGACCACGGCGAGGGGCTGTCGTGGGGTCGCGGGCGCGGCGCGCGCGAGACCCGGCGCAAAGGCCAGCGCCAGAGGGGCGGCCATGGCCCCGCGCCGGGTCAAACTGTGAGTCATGTCGCGCTTCCTCGCCTTTGCTTCAGGACTTGGGAAGCGCGCGCGTCGGATCAAGGCGCCTTATCGCGGCTGGATCAGGCGCGGGTGTTTCTGGGGCGGGCTCGGGGCGCGCAGCAAGGCCCACAGCTGTTGCAGCGCCAGCACCCAGCCGAACGAAGCTTCCTTATGCATCTTGAGCGCCTGGTCCATCATCGCGGCCCTCCTTGGCTGCCGATGACGTGGAAGATCGACGTTCATCGACCTGATGACAAACGCGGCCTCCTTAGCTATGCATAAGGTAAGCTTATGCCTGACATCCTCGCCCGCCTGCCGCTCGCCGCCATCCGCGTGTTCGAAGCGGCCGCTCGCCTGAAGAGCTTCACCCGCGCCGCCGACGAGCTGGGCGTGACCCAGGCGGCTGTCAGCTGGCAGGTCAAGGCCCTGGAGCAACAGCTGGACCAGCTGCTGTTCAACCGCCTGCCCCGCGAAGTGACCCTGACCTCGTCCGGCGAGCGGCTCTCTCGCGCTTCGACCGAGGCCATGTCCCTGCTGCGCTCGGCGGTGTCCGACCTGGTCGAGACCGAAGAAGGCGTGCTGTCGATCACCACGGTCCAGAGCCTGGGCGGCCAGTGGCTGGCCCCGCGCCTGGGCGGCTTCCAGATCGCCCATCCGCGCATCGCCGTGCGGCTGGAGGCCTCCAGCCGGGTCGTCGAACTGTCGCGCGAGGGCGTCGACATGGCCCTGCGCGGCGGCCAGGGGAAATGGCCGGGCATGACCGCTCACTTCCTCATCCCCGCCGTCCAGACCCCGCTGGTCTCGCCTGAGTTCCTGGCTCGCATCGGCGGCCTCTCGCGCCCTGAGGACCTGCTGGACATCCCCAGGATCGGCATCGCCCGCGAGTGGGAAGAGTGGTTCCAGGCCGCCGGCGTCACGGTGGCGCAGGACCGCCTGACCCCGCGCTTGGCCTCGGACGCCCAGGCCCTGGAAGTGGCCAGCGCCCTGGCCAGCCACGGCGCGGCCCTGGGCTCGCCGATCTTCTTCGCCCGCGAGCTGGCCGAGGGGCGCCTGGTCATGCCGTTCGACGTGGTGGCCCGCTATACCGGCGGCTACTGGCTGGCCTATCCCAGCGACCGGGCGCGGGTGCGCAAGATCGCCGCCTTCCGCGACTGGGTGCTGGCCCAGGCCGCCGCCGATCCGCTGATCGCCCGCTACGCCGCGCTCGCGCCTTTGGAGTCGCCCGCCGTCTCGCCGCTGGCGAGGCCTCTATAGTCAAGCTTTGGTGCGATCGCACGCTTGTTGACAAAACTTCGGTACGTGAGATGGTGACTTCACCCCCGGTTCAGGCCGGGCTTCCAGACCGTCTCCTTTCTAGTGGACGGCCCTTTCCGGGCGGAGCCATCGGCCCCCGGAAGCAAAGAATGATGCTAGGGCGCGCCGAAACCACTGGCGCGCCCTATGTCGTTCTGGCGTGAGCGCCACACAGAACGCAAGAATTTGGCCCCAGAGCCCGCCACCACTGGATTTTGGCGCACGATCCGCCCTATATCCCCGCCATGTCCGGCAAAACCCTTTACGACAAGATCTGGGACGCCCACGTCGTCAACGAAACCGACGGCGAGGCCATCCTCTATATCGACCTGCACCTCATCCATGAGGTCACCACCCCGCAGGCCTTCGCCGGCCTTCGCGCGGCCGGACGCAAGGTGCGCCGGCCCGATCGCACGCTTGCCGTCGCCGACCACAACATCCCGACCGAGGGCCAGGCCCTGGGCGTGGACGCCGTGCAGGACGAGGAAGCGCGCCTGCAGCTCACGACGCTGGCCCGCAACGTGGCGGACAACGGCATCGAATTCTTCCCGATGGGCGACATCCGCAACGGCATCGTCCACGTGGTCGGTCCCGAGCAAGGCCGCACCCAGCCGGGCATGACCATCGTCTGCGGCGACAGCCACACCTCGACCCACGGCGCCTTCGGGGCCCTGGCCCACGGCATCGGCACGTCCGAGGTCGAGCACGTCCTGGCCACCCAGACCCTGCGCCAGAAGAAGGCCAGGAACATGCTGGTTCGCGTCGACGGCCAGTTGGCCCCGGGCGTGACCGGCAAGGACATTGCCCTGGCCGTGATCGGCGAGATCGGCACCGCCGGCGGCACCGGCTATGTCATCGAGTTCGCCGGCGAGGCCGTGCGCGGCCTGTCGATGGAGGGCCGCATGACCCTCTGCAACCTGACCATCGAGGGCGGCGCCAAGGCCGGCCTGGTGGCCCCGGACGACAAGACCTTCGCCTACATCCAGGGCAAGCCCGCCGCGCCGAAGGGCGCGGCCTGGGACATGGCCGTCTCCAGCTGGAAGACCTGGTTCACCGACGAGGACGCCGTCTTCGACCGCACCGTGGTCATCGACGGCGCGGCGCTGGTTCCGATGGTCACCTGGGGCACCAGCCCAGAGGACGTCATCCCGGTCACCGGCAACGTCCCGGATCCGGAAAGCTTCGCCACGCCCGACAAGCGCGCGGCCGCTCACCGGGCGCTGGACTATATGGGCCTGACCGCCGGCCAGCCGATCTCGGAAGCCCGCATCGACCGCGTCTTCATCGGCTCGTGCACCAACAGCCGCATCGAGGACATGCGCGCCGCCGCCGCCGTGGTGCAGGACGCCTTCCTGCACGGCCGCATGGTGGCCCCGCACGTCAAGGCGATGGTCGTGCCGGGCTCGGGCCTGGTGAAGGAACAGGCCGAGGCCGAGGGCCTGGACGCCATCTTCAAGGCCTCCGGCTTCGATTGGCGCGAGCCCGGCTGCTCGATGTGCCTGGCCATGAACCCCGACAAGCTGGCTCCGCAGGAGCGCTGCGCCTCGACCAGCAACCGCAACTTCGAAGGCCGCCAGGGCCGCGCCGGCCGCACCCACCTCGTCTCGCCCGCCATGGCGGCGGCGGCGGCGATCGCCGGGCGCCTGACCGACGTGCGCACCTTCCTGGAGGAGACCGCCTGATGAAGGCCTTCACCCGCCTCGACGGCCGCGCGGCTCCGCTGGAGCTGGCCAATATCGACACCGACCAGATCATCCCCAAGCAGTTCCTCAAGACCGTGGAGCGCGAAGGGCTGGCCAAGGGCCTGTTCTACGACTTCCGCTTCGACGGGGACGGCAACGAGATCGCCGACTTCGTCCTGAACCGGCCGGAGTACAAGAACGCCAGCGTGCTGATCGCCGGCGACAATTTCGGCTGCGGCAGCTCGCGCGAGCACGCCCCGTGGGCCCTGATGGACTTCGGGATCATGTGCGTGATCTCGACCAGCTTCGCCGATATCTTCAACAACAACTGCTACAACAACGGCCTGTTGCCGGTGGTGGTCGGCGCTGAAGACCTCTCGCTGCTGATGGACGAGGCCAAGGGCGGCAACCACATGGTCAGCGTCGACCTGGAAGCCCAGACCGTGATCTCGCCGTCGGGCAAGGTCATCTCTTTCGACATCGATCCGGTGCGGAAAGAGAAGATGCTCAAGGGCCTGGACGCCATCGGCGAGACCCTGCAGCACGGCAGCGACATCGACGTGTTCGAGAGCAAGCGCGCGATCAGCCAGCCCTGGCTGGAAGCCTAAGCGCCGGCCGCTCCATGACGGTCATCCTCGCCGGTTCGATCCGCATCGCGCGCGAGCGCCTGGCCGACCTGCGCCCGCACCTGGCCGCCCAGGTCGCGGGATCGCGGGGCGAGCCGGGCTGCCTGGCCTACGCCCTCTCCGAAGACCCGCTGGATCCTGGCCTGATCCGGGTCTTCGAACACTTCACCGACGCGGCGGCGTTGGAATTCCATCGCGCCAGCCCGCATATGGCGGCGTGGCGCGCGACTTGCGCCGAGCTTGGCGTCCATGAGCGCCGCATGTCCTCCTTCGACGTTTCCGACTATCGCGAGATCTAAGATGGCGACTCTTCTCCTCCTGCCCGGCGACGGCATCGGCCCTGAAGTCTGCGCGCAAGTGCGCCGCGTGGCGGCCGCCATCACCCCGGATCTCCAGGTGTCGGAAGCCCCCTATGGCGGCTCCAGCTATGACGCCCACGGGACGCCGCTGCTGGACGAGGTCCGCGACCAGGCCATCGCCAGCGACGCGGTGCTGATGGGCGCCGTCGGCGGCCCGCAATGGGCCAACGCCCCGCGCCACCTGCGCCCCGAGGCTGGCCTGCTGGGCCTGCGCAAGGCGATGAACGTCTATGCCAACCTGCGCCCGGCCTATTGCTTCGAGGCCCTGGCCGGCGCCTCCAGCCTGAAGACCGAGCTGGTCTCGGGCCTGGACATCATGTTCGTGCGTGAACTGGTCGGCGGCGTCTATTTCGGCGAGCCGCGCGGCATCGAGACCCTGGCCGATGGCCAGAAGAAGGGCTTCGACACCGCAGTCTACACCACCAGCGAGATCGAGCGCGTGGGCCGGGTGGCCTTCGAACTGGCTCGCGGCCGGACCAACAAGGTCCACTCGGCCGAGAAGTCGAACGTCATGGAGTCGGGCCTGCTGTGGAAGCAGGTGATCACCGACCTCCACGCCCGCGAATACTCGGACGTCCAGCTGGAGCACATCCTGGCCGACAACTGCGCCATGCAGCTGGTCCGCGCGCCCAAGCAGTTCGACGTCATCGTCACCGACAACCTGTTCGGCGACATCCTGTCGGACGCCGCCGCCATGCTGACCGGTTCGCTGGGCATGCTGCCCTCGGCCGCCATCGGCGATCCCAACAAGCCGGGCCTGTACGAGCCGATCCACGGCTCGGCTCCCGACATCGCCGGCAAGGGCCTGGCCAATCCGCTGGCCGCCATCCTGTCGTTCGAAATGGCCCTGCGCTGGTCGCTGAAGCAGGTCGAGGCCGCCGATATTCTTCTCGCGGCTGTGAAGAAAACACTCGACCAGGGCGCGAAAACTCGAGACCTGGGCGGCTCACTGAACACTGTTCAAATGGGTGACGCCGTTATCGCAAATATTCACAATTAACAGAACCTTGTTCTTTGCAAAATTTGCAATGGGTTCTTAAGGATAATCGTCGATTTCCTGACACATCTCTTGTGTGTGTCAGGGACTCGGCGACATGTCTTTTAAAGACCTGAAAATACCCGCAAAACTTGGCGTTGCATTCTGCGCCGTCATTCTGGCCTCGACGATTTCGTCGGCCTTGGTCTTCAGCAGCCTCAAGCGCATCGACGAGTCGATGATCTCGACCCAGCGCAGCCTGGGCCTGGCCGCTCAGGCCGAAGAGATCATGGCGCTGGTGCTGGAACAGCAGAACGCCCTGCGCGGCTACGTGATCATGGGCGACGCCAAGTTCGCCGACACCTACAAGGAGTCGAAGGACAAGTTCGACGATCGCCTCGACGCCTTCGAGGCCAAGACCACCGTTCCGGAACAGAAGGCCCGCATCCAGCGCCTGCGCGACGCGATGACGACCTGGCGCAAGACCATCGGCGATCCGTCGATGACCTTGATGGCCGATCCGGCCACGGGCCGCGAGCAAGCCGGCCAGCTGACCGGCAAGAAGAGCCTGACCGAGATCCGCGCCATCCAGAAAGAATTGCTGGCCGCCGCCCAGGAGCGGGTCGCCGTCCGCGCCCAGGAGGCCAAGGCCGCCCAGAGCATGGCGCATTGGTCGCTGCTGATCGGCGGGGCCGCCGCGGTGATCATCGCCGGCCTGATGGGCTGGCTGCTGTCGAGCACGATCGGCGCGCCCGTCGCGGCCATGACCGCCGCCATGCGTCGCCTTTCCGCCGGCGACAACGCCGTCGAGGTGCCCGCCACGGGTCGCCAGGACGAGGTCGGCCAGATGGCCAGCGCCGTCGCCGTCTTCAAGGACGCCGCGATCGCCAAGCTGCGCGTCGAAGCCGAGTCCGCCGCTCACCGCGCCGCCGTCGAGACCGAGCGCGGCGCCAACGAGGCCGAGAAGGCCGAGATCGCCCGCAGCGACGCGGTCAATATCGCCGCCCTCACCGAGGCGCTGGACCGCATGGCCGGCGGCGACCTGACCCACCGTATCACCATCGCCTTCTCGCCCAAGGCCGAGAGCCTGAAGAGCAACTTCAACGCCGCCGCCGACCGCATGCAGCAGGCCGTGCGCGCCATCAACGCCGCGACCGGCGGCGTCAGCAGCGGCGCCGACGAGATCGCCGAGGCCTCGGACAACCTCTCGCGCCGCACCGAGCAGCAGGCCGCCAGCCTGGAAGAGACGGCTGCCGCTCTGGACGAAATCACCGCCACGGTCCGCAAGACCGCCGACGGCGCGCGCGAGGCCTCCGCCCTGGTCGCCCAGGCCCGCACCGGCGCCGAACGCTCGGGCCAGATCGTCGACCAGGCGGTCAGCGCCATGAGCGAGATCGAAAGCTCGTCGGCCCAAGTCAACCAGATCATCGGCGTGATCGACGAGATCGCCTTCCAGACCAACCTGCTGGCGCTCAATGCCGGCGTCGAAGCCGCCCGCGCCGGTGAGGCTGGCCGTGGCTTCGCGGTCGTGGCGCAAGAAGTCCGCGCTTTGGCGCAACGCTCGGCCGACGCGGCCAAGGAGATCAAGACCCTGATCTCGACCTCGACACAGCAGGTCGGCGCGGGCGTGGACCTGGTGGCCCAGACCGGCGAAGCCCTGCGCGCCATCGTCGGCCAGGTCGCCTCGATCGACGCCCTGGTGAAAGAGATCGCCGCCTCGGCCCAGGAGCAGTCCACCGGCCTGCACCAGGTCAATGTGGCGGTGAACCAGATGGACCAGGTCGTCCAGCAGAACGCCGCCATGGTGGAAGAAGCCACCGCCGCCAGCCACTCGCTGAAGGGCGAGGCTGGCGAGCTGGCGGTGCTGGTCGGCCGCTTCCAGGTCGGCCCGGCCGAGGCTCAAGGCCGCCGCCGCGCGGCCTGACGCCCTTTCGCTGAACAGCGTTCACGTACTAGGTTCCTCCCAACGATAAGAGTTGGGAGGGGCCGATGACGCCGGGTTTGATGCAGACGACGCCGCTGATGATCAGCGGCATCCTGACCTATGCGGCCCAAGCCCACGGGGCGCGCGAGATCGTCTCGCGCCTCATCGACGAACCGATCCACCGTTACGACTATACGGGCCTGGCCCGGCGCGCCGCCCAGGCGGCCCACGCGCTGCGGCGGCTGGGCGTCAAGGCCGGCGACCGCGTCACGTCCCTGGCCTGGAACACCCACCGGCACCTGGAGCTGTTCTACGCCGTGCCGGGCGTCGGGGCGGTGCTGCACACGGCCAATCCGCGATTGTTCGACGAGCAGATCGTCTACACGGTCAATCACGCGGAAAGCTCGGTCCTATTCTACGATCGCAACTTCGCAGGCTTAGTCGAGCGGATCCGCCCGCAGCTGACCACGGTGAAGACCTTCATCATGCTGTCGGACGAGTACGAGACCCTGATCGCCGGTGAGCCCGAGACGATCGACTGGCCGGTCTTCGACGAGAACGCCGGGGCCTTCCTCTGCTACACCTCGGGCACGACGGGCGATCCCAAGGGGGTGCTCTATTCGCACCGCGCCGTGGTGCTGCACGCCATGGCCGGGGGCCTCAATAGCGCATTCGGCTTCACCGCCTTCGACGTGGTGATGCCCTGCTCCAGCCTCTACCACGCCACCGCCTGGGGCCTGCCGTTCAGCGCGCCGATCTGCGGGGCCAAGCTGGTGCTGCCGGCCGACAAGATGGACGGCGCCAGCCTGCACGAGCTGATCGAGGGCGAAGGCGTCACCTTCACCGGCGGCGTGCCAACGATCTGGACGATGTATCTGGCCTGGCTGGAAAAGAACGACGCCTCGCCGACCACGCTGAAGCGTGTCGTCATCGGCGGCAGCGCCGTGCCGCGCGCCATGGCCGAGGCGTTCAAGCGGCTGTACGGCGTCCAGACCCTGCAGATCTGGGGCATGACCGAGACCTGCCCGATCGGCGTCGTCGCCACCCCCACGCCCGCCCTCGCCGCCCTGGGCGAGGAGGCCATGGACGAGGCCATCTGGACCCGCCAGGGCCGGCTACAGTTCGGCATCGAGCTGCGGGTCGAGACCGAGGACGGCAGCGAAGCGCCCTGGGACGGCGAAACCTCCGGCGCCCTGCTCGTGCGCGGCCCCTGGGTCGTGCGGCGCTACTTCAAGAAGGACGCCGACGCGGCGCGCGCGGACGGCTGGTTCGACACCGGCGACATCGCCACCCTGGACGCCCACGGCTTCATGCGCATCACCGACCGCCAGAAGGACGTCATCAAGTCGGGCGGCGAATGGATCAGCTCCATCGACCTGGAAAACGTCGCCGTCGGCTGCCCCGGCGTGAAGATCGCCGCCGTGGTGGGCGTGCCGCACCCCAAGTGGGAGGAGCGGCCGCTGCTGGTCATCGAGGCGCACGAGGGGTCCGCGGTCTGCAAGGCCGACGTGCTCGAGTACCTGGCGCCGAGGATCGTGAAGTGGTGGACGCCGGACGATGTGGTGTTCGCCGCGGTGCCTTTGACCGCGACGGGCAAGATCGACAAGAAAGTGCTTCGGGAGGCGTGGAAGGGGCACTTGGTGGGCTAGAGCTTCAACCGCCAACTCTCCGACACCAGCCCTTCCGCGAACCCGTCATAGTCCCAGCTCTTCTCCAGCTCGAACCCGAACCGCGCGTAGAGCCGGCGGGCGGGCAGCAGGTTGGCCTGGGTCCAAAGCACCATCTCGGCATAGCCGGCCTCCCGCGCCCGCGCGATGCAGGCACCGACCAGGGCCTCGCCGACGCCCAGGCCGCGCGCGCTCGGATCCACCAGCAACAGGCGCAGGCGGCCCGTCGTGTCGTCCTCGCGCGCCAGCATGATCGAGCCGACCTTGCGACCCTCATGCTCGGCGATCCAGCAGGCCTCGCGGGCCGGGTCGTAGGTCTTGACGTAGTCGGCCACGACGCCGGCCACCACGCCCTCGAACCGATGGTCCCAGCCTTCCTCGGCGGCATAGAGCTCGCCGTGCCGCTGGATGATCCAGCCCAGGTCGCCTGGGCCGGTGGGTCTCAACGTAACCGTCATGCTTGTTCTTTGGCCTCGACCAACGCCTTCAGCTTGGCCAAGTCCCGCGCCACCGCCGCCGCATCACGGGCGAAGGCAGCGTCGTCGAACATGCCGGGCGGACGATAGAGGGTCATCACCACCTCGGCCCCCTCGCCGTTCGCGACCACCCGCAGCGGCATGTAGAGCTCGGTCCCGTCCGGCAGCGTCACCCAGTGGTCGAGAATGCCGTAGGCGTTCGGCTCAGAGAACTTCACATGCACGTCGCCGCCGGGACCGTGGGCGATCCACTGGTCGCCGTCCTGGGTCAGCCCCGAGGCCAGGCCCGCCGCCCACTGGGTGAAGCTCTCGGGCTCGTGGGTGAAGGCATAGACCTCGTCGGCCGACCTGTGGATCCGGATGCTGATATGCCGGGACTCGAACATGCGCGCTGCTCCGCCGTCATCTGGGAGCCCCATCTGACGACGGCTACAGCGCGTCATGCAAGACCTCAGCGTTCGCTATCGAGGTGCGTCATCATCGCCTCGGCGTAGCGCGTGCCCGCCACGGCCTCGCTCGGCACGGCGGCCTCGATGGCGGCGAGGTCCTCAGGCGTGAAATTCACCTCCAGCGCGCCCAGGGCCTCGGTCAGGCGATCACGGCGACGGGCGCCGATCAGCGGCACGATGTCGTCGCCGCGCGAGGCGACCCAGGCGATGGCCGCCTGGGCCGTGGTCACGCCCTTGCTCTCGGCCACCGCGCCCAGCGCCTGGGCCAGCTTCAGGTTGGCGTCCAGGTTGTCGCCCTGGAAGCGCGGGCTGTGAGCGCGGAAGTCGCGGCCGACATTCTCGGAGCGCTGCTTGGTCCAGTGGCCGCTGATCAGGCCGCGCGACAGCACGCCATAGGCCGTCATGCCGATGCCCAGCTCGCGCAGGGTGGGCAGGATGTCCTTCTCGACGCCGCGCGAGACCAGCGAGTATTCGATCTGCAGGTCGGCGATCGGCGCGACCTTGGCGGCCCGGCGGATGGTCTCGGACCCGACCTCGGACAGGCCGACGTGACGGACATAACCGGCCTGGATCATCTCGGCGATGGCCCCGACCGTGTCCTCGATCGGCACGCTCGGGTCCAGGCGCGCGGGGCGATAGATGTCGATGTGGTCGACGCCCAGGCGCTTGAGGCTATAGGCTAGGAAGTTCTTGATCGCGGCCGGGCGGCCGTCGAAGCCCACGAAGCCGCCGGCCGGATCGCGCAGGGCGCCGGTCTTGACGCTGATCACCAGCTTGTCGCGCTTGTGGTTCTTCAGCGCCTCGCCGATCAGCATCTCGTTGTGGCCCATGCCGTAGAAGTCGCCGGTGTCGATCAGGGTCATCCCGGCTTCGACGGCGGCGTCGAAGGTGGCCAGGCTCTCGGCCCGGTCGCTGGGGCCGTACATGTCGGACATGCCCATGGCGCCGAGGCCGAAGGCGGAAACGACGGGGCCGGTCTGGCCAAGTTGGCGGGTCTTCATGGGGGTCTCTCCTTGAGAAGCGAGGAGGGTTATGCGCCTGAGCGAGCCGTGCGATAATCCGAGAAGATCCGCACGGGTCGTTCGGAATTTCGCACAATGCAGCACGCCGACTTCGCTGATCTCGACGCCTTTACGGCCGTGGCGCAAGCCCGCGGTTTCCGCGCCGCCGCCGCCCTGCGCAATGTCTCAGCCTCGTCATTGTCCGAGGCCGTCCGGCGGCTGGAGACCCGGCTGGGCGTGCGCCTGCTGAACCGCACCACCCGCAGCGTCACCCCCACCGAGGCCGGCCAGAAGCTGCTGGAGCGCCTGACCCCCGCCCTGTCCGACGTCGCCCTGGCCCTGGACGAGGTCAACGCCTTCCGCGACAGCCCAACCGGCACCCTGCGCCTGAACGTGCCGCTGGTGGCGGCCAAGGTGGTGTTCCCGCGCCTGATCCCGAAGTTCCTGGCCCAGCATCCGGGCGTGGCGGTCGAGATCATCGCCGAGGACAGCTTCATCGACGTTCTGGCCGCCGGCTTCGACGCGGGCGTGCGTTACGACGAGCGGCTGGAGAAGGACATGATCGCCGTGCCGCTGTCGGGGCCGCAGCGGTTCATGCTGGTCGGCGCGCCGGCCTATTTCGCCGCCCATGGCCGACCCCAGCATCCGCGCGACGTGCTGGACCACGCCAGCATCCGCCATCGGTTTCCCAGCGGCGCGACCTATGCCTGGGAGTTCGAGAAGGACGGCCAGACGATCCGCCTGGATCCGCCGGCCCGCCTGACCTCGACCAGCCTGGACCTGGAGCTGGCGGCCTGCGAGGCCGGCGTGGGCCTCTTGGCCACCTTCGAGGACTTCGTGGCCCCGGCCATCGCGGCGGGGCGGCTGGAGGCGGTGCTGGAAGACTGGCTGCCGCCGTTCACCGGGCCGTATCTGTACTACCCCAGCCGGCGGCACATGCCCGCGCCGCTGCGGGCCTTCATCGACTTCGTGAAGGCCGAGAGGATGGGCCCCTGAAGTCCGCCCGCGCTATTCGCGATAGAACGTGCTGCCCTTGTTGGGGGCTGTCAGCGCTCGAAACCATCCGATGCGCTCGGCGCTCTCGATCTCCAGGATCGGAGGCGAACTGGCCCAGATTTCCGCCGAAACACCGACGGTGAATTCAGCCGTCAGGCGACGCAGGACGACCTCCGCCGCTTCTTGCTCACTGTCGGCGAAAGCGAGGCGCGTCGTAAAGAAGCCTCGGTTCGCCACCTTGGCGTCCCGGCCATGCACGAGGAACTGATAGCAGGGTGTCCGCCAGTTCCTGTTCACAGCCTTAGAACACCGGCAGCGGACGCGGTTTGCGGTCCTCGCCGATGGCGACGAAGGTGAAGACGCCTTCGGTGACCTTGTGGGCCTGTTCGGCGTCGCGGCGGCGGCGCCAGGCCTCGACCTGGACCTTCAGCGAGGTGCGGCCGGTATGGACGATCTTGGCGAACAGGCTGACCTCGTCGCCGACCAGGACGGGGCTGATGAAGGTCATGCTGTCGACGGCGATGGTGGCGCAGCGGCCGGCCGCGCGGTGGAAGGCGATCGAGGCCGCCGCCAAGTCCATCTGCGACAGCAGCCAGCCGCCGAAGATGTCGCCTTCGGGGTTGGTGTCGGAGGGCATGGCGATGGCGCGCAGCACCGGCGCCTCGTGCGGCCACTCGGCCTTTTCCCAAGCCTTGGCGAGGGTCTCGGCCCGCTGGGCCTCCAGGACGCTATCGGTCACTTAGTGGCCGCCGGCGCCTTCGTAGACGCCCGGCGCCAGGCGCTCGTCCTCGTCGCCCTCGCCGGTCGCGGCCACGAAGCGGCGATCGCAGTACGAGCAGTCGACGAAACCGGCCGCGCCCATCTCCAGCCAGACGCGCGGATGGCCCAGGGCCCCGCCGACGCCGTCGCAGGCGATGCGGTGCGAGCGGACGGCGATCGTCTCCGGCGCGGAGCCGGCGATCGCGTCGATGTCCATGGCGGTCGGAGCGGTGGCGGGGGTCTTGGCCATATGGCGAGTCCTCAGAATTCTGAACGCGGCCTTGGCGCGGCGGCGAACGAGGCATACCTATGCGACGCTCAAAGGCGCCGTCAATCGACGGGCGCCTCAAACGACGTTTCCCGACCTTCTCGCTTACCGATCTGGACGCTCAATGGACCTGCCCGCCTACGCCATCGAAGCCGAAGGCCTGTACAAGACCTACGCCGCCACCAAGACCTCGCCGGAAAAGCGGGCCTTGAACGGCGTCGACCTTAAGATCCCGCGCGGCTCGATCTTCGGCCTGCTGGGCCCCAACGGCGCGGGCAAGTCGACCTTCATCAACATCCTGGCCGGCCTGGTGCGCAAGAGCTCGGGCACGGTGAAGATCTGGGACCGCGACATCGATCTGCGGCCGCGCGACGCCCGCGCCGCCATCGGCGTGGTGCCGCAGGAACTGGCCGCCGACGTCTTCTTCACCCCGCGCGAGTCGCTGGAGGTGCAGGCTGGCTTCTACGGCGTGCCCAAGAACGAGCGCCGCACCGACGAGCTGCTGAACGCTCTCGGCCTGGGCGACAAGGCCGGGGCCTATGTCCGTCAACTGTCGGGCGGCATGAAGCGCCGCCTGATGGTGGCGAAAGCCATGGTCCACCAGCCGCCGGTGCTGATCCTCGACGAGCCCACCGCCGGCGTCGATGTCGAGCTGCGCCGCCAGCTCTGGCACTATGTGAAGGGCCTCAACGAGCTGGGCGTCACCATCGTGCTGACCACCCACTACCTGGAAGAGGCCCAGGAGCTGTGCGACGAGATCGCCATCGTCAATCGCGGCGAGGTCGTCGCCTGCGAGCCGACGCCCAAGCTCTTGAGCCGCATGGACAGCCGCAACGTCGTGGTCACGCCCGAGACGCCGGTGACGGCCGCCCCGGCCCTGGCCGGCTTCGACACCAAGCTGCGGGCGGGCGGCGCCTTCCAGGTCAGCTACCGCACAGGCCAGTCCAGCGTCGAGCAGGTGCTGGCGGCCGTCCGCGCCGGCGGCATCCAGATCAAGGACATCGCCACCGAGGATCCGGACCTGGAAGACGTCTTCCTGGCCCTGACCTATGGCGACCCGAACGCCGCCGATCCGACGAAGGACTGAGGGTATGAGCAGCAAGCCTGACGCGCTGCGGCGCCTGATCGACCTTCCCGGTGTCAACGACCTGGAGTACCGGGCGCTGCTCAAGCGCGACTTCGCCGAACCCGAGGCCCGGGCCGAATATCCGGAGATCGACGCCTGCGTGCTGGCCCTGTTCGGCTTGACCACCGACGCCGCCGAGGCGGTGGAACGACCGGCCGACTGGGACGACATCGAGACCCGGCCGCCGGCCGCGCAGGTCGCCGCGTTCGAGGCCGAGGGCTGGGACGTCACCGACGACAAGCGCCGACCGCTGCGCGTCCTGGGGCATTTTTCCGCGCCGCTGTGGCTGGCGGTGCGCGGCGTGGCCGGAACCCTGCCCTTTCAGCCGGAAAGCACGGAACCGGAAGCCTGGATGTCCAAGCTCGAGGCCGAGGCCAAGCGCTTTCGCAAGCGCTAGGCGCAGTAAGAAGCTTCGAGAAAGCCGCGCGCACCTAAGGCTTGCCTTCCCGGGACTCGCCCGCCAACACTCCCGCTTCGAAACGGGGATTGGGGCGTAAGATGAGTTTCCTGGAGAAGCAGTTCGGGCTGAAAGCCCAGGGCACCTCGGTGCGCACCGAGGTGCTGGCCGGCTTCACCACCTTCCTGACCATGGCCTATATCGTGATCGTCAATCCGGCGATCCTGGGCCAGACCGGCATGCCGATCGCCGCCGTCGCCGCCGCCACCTGCCTGGCCGCGGGCCTGGGCTCGATCCTGATGGGGCTGATCGCCAACTACCCGATCGCCCTGGCCCCTGGCATGGGCCTGAACGCCTATTTCACCTTCACCGTCGTCAAGGGCATGGGCCTGCCGTGGGAGACCGCCCTGGGCTGCGTCTTCCTGTCGGGCATCGCCTTCCTGGTGCTGACCGTGGCGGGCATCCGCCAGCTGATCGTCGGCGCCATTCCGCGTCCGCTGTTCTCAGCCATCGCCGCGGGCATCGGCCTCTTCATCGCCTTCATCGGCCTGAAGGAAGCCGGCATCATCGTCGCCAATCCGGCCACGACGGTGGCGCTGGGCGACCTGACCCAGCCGACCGCGATCCTGGCCATCCTGGGCCTGGCGATCATAGGCGCGCTGATGGCCTGGCGGGTTAAGGGCGCGATCCTGATTGGCATTCTCGTGGCGGCCGCCGCCGGCTGGGCCCTGGGCCTGGCCAAGATCGTCCCCGGCGAGTCCGGCCTGGCCGCCCTGACCGCCACCGCCTTCAAGCTGGACGTCCCGGCCGCCCTGCACCTGAACGGCGGCATGGGCATGGCCCTGGCGGAGGTGATCTTCGTCTTCCTCTTCGTCGACCTGTTCGACAATGTCGGCACCCTGGTCGCGGTGACCAAGAAGGCGGGCCTCGTCCAGCCGGACGGCACGATCCCGCGCCTGAACCGCATCCTCACGGCCGACAGCATCGCCACCATCGGCGGCTCGCTGGCCGGCACCTCGACCGTGACCAGCTATATCGAGAGCGCCTCGGGCGTCGCGGCCGGCGGCCGCACCGGCCTGACGGCGATCGTCGTGGGTGTGCTCTTCCTGCTGACGCTCTTCTTCGCCCCCTGGGTCCAGGCCATCCCGGCCGCGGCCACGGCCCCGGCCCTGATTATCGTAGGGTCGCTGATGATCGGCGCCCTGACCGACATCGACTGGGAAGATCCCGGCGTGGCCATCCCCGCCTTCCTGACGGTCATCGCCATCCCGCTGACCTTCTCGATCGCCAACGGCCTGGCGTTCGGCATCACCGCCTTCGCGGTCCTGAAGCTGGCGCGCGGCCAGGCCAAGCCCGGCGACTGGCTGCTCTTCGTCCTGGCCGCCCTCTTCGTGGTCCGCTTCATCTACATGGGGGCTGCTTGAGGGGGCGCCGCGTGATCGGGTTTGCGCCAACGCGGCCTTTCGGCTAAGACCCGCTTCCGCCCTGGGCAACCAGGGCGATACGCACCCGTAGCTCAGCTGGATAGAGCGTTGCCCTCCGAAGGCAAAGGTCACACGTTCGAATCGTGTCGGGTGCGCCATTTCTCCTGAAATTCAGCCGAGTTCCGGCGCCAGATGTGTCGGCTGACGGCTGACCAGACGGTCGCTCCAGCGCCAGCGGCGGCCGTAGTGCATGGCCGGCTCCTCGACCAGCTTGGTCAGGCCCCAGCCCACCAGCAGCGCCACCGGCAAGGCGACCGCGCTGACCAGACCCTGAACAGGCGTGGCCAGGTCCGGCGCGGCGCCCAGCAGGCCGCCATGCATCAGGCCCAGCACCGGCATGTGAGTCAGGTAGATGCAGTAGCTGTTGGTCCCCAGGAACCGCAGGATCGGTGAATGATAGACCTTGGCCTCGGGCGCGCCGTGGACGATGGCCAGCAGGTAGCCAGCACAGCCCATGGCCACCAAGGTCGGCGAGAACACCGGAAACAGCGTCGGCGACAACATCTGCAGGGCGCCGGTCGCGACCAGGGCGATCAGCGGTGAGACGCGCAGCCAGATCATCCAGCGCGCCCAGTCGACGCCGCCGCGCACCACGGCTACCGCGCCCAGCAGGCCCAGCACCAGAATGTCGGCCCGGGCCGGCAGCAGCACCAAGCTGGCGTATTCGGCGCTCGGCCCTGTTCCGGCTAGGGCCGCGCGCAGGATGATGGCGACCAGTCCCGCGCCAATCAGCCAGCCGGCCAGGCGGCGCAGAGGCGTGAACACCAGCACGGCGGGAATGACCAGATAGAAGTGCTCCTCGACCGCCAGGGTCCAGGTGGGCGCCAGCCAGTGCGCGCCGATCGAGGCTTGGTCGATCATGAAGAAGGTCTGGGTGAAGGACAGGTAGGACCATAGCGGGAACCGCACGGGCGCATCGGTCCAGGCCGGCAGCATCTCGACCATGGCCCAGACGATTGCCGTGACGAGCACATAGGGCGGCAGGATGCGCAGGCAGCGGCGCACGTAGAACACCAGGAAGAAGTTGGCGTGATCCTTTTTCTCCAGGATCAGCTTGCCGATCAGGTAGCCGCTCATCAAGAAGAACATGTCGACCGCCACCCAGCCGAACATCAAGGCGCGCAGGCCGTGGGGCAGCTCGCCGAAGAAGTGCGAGAGCACCACCAGCAGGGTCATCATGCCCCGTAGGCCTTCCAGGGCCGGCAACCGGGCGCCGGCGGCCTGATCGATTGGCGCGTGTTGAACATGCGACATGGGAGAGCCCCCAGGGTTGAGAAACTCAACCTATGGGACTCATCTTGATGCGACCTTAAGACGCACAGCGCGCTGAAGGGTTGAGCGCACCTTGAGACGAAAAAGGCCCGGCGGGATCCGCCGGGCCTCGTTTCGCACCGTCGTTGCGGGTCTTTCCTAGAAGAAGCGCTCGCCCAGGCGGATGGTGTCGCCCGGGGCGACCACGATCGAGGGGGTCAGTTCGGACTTCTGCTCGGTGGTCTCACCGTTGTGCTTGATCCAGACGTTCTTCTTGTCGGCGCGGTAGGTGAAGCCGCCGGCGGTGGCCACGGCGTTCAGCACGGTCAGGCCGGCGGTGTAGGGATAGGTGCCCGGCTTCTCGACCTCGCCCAGGATGTAGAACGGGCGGAAGGTCAGGACCTCGGCGCTGACGCGCGGATCCTTCAGGTAGCCGTCGCTGAGAGACTTCTGCACGGCCGTCTGGAACTGGCCCAGGGTCATGCCGCCGGCCTTGATCTCGCCGATCAGGGGCAGGGACATCACGCCGCTGCCCGAGATGAAGAACTCGCCCGACAGCGAGGGCTCGCCGTACACCGTCACCCGCACCTTGTCGGCCGAGCCGAGCACGTAGTCCGCCGGCTGCGCGGCGGCGCTGACCGGCGTATTGCCGATCGCCGCCTGCTGGGCATGCGCGACGCCGCCCAGCCCACCGACCATCATGCAGACGCCGAGCGCCAGCATCGCGAGGGCGCGCGAGAATTTCGAAACACCGATCATGGCGAAGTTTCTCACCTTAGAGACTTGTCGATCCTGGGATCTGAAATGCCACATCGCACGTGACCGCGAGATGAACAAGACGAAGTCTCAGGTCCCGCGTGCTTTACTGAACTGAATGATCTTCGGCTCACCGCCATCAAGTCTAACGGCGGTCAGGACGCCAGTCGCATAGGCGCCCGTGTCGACATTGATCCGTTGACGGCCGACGAACACCTCTTCGGTGGGCGTATGGCCGTGGACCACCGTGGCCTTCAAGCCATGCGGGTTGTCGAGGAATTCATTGCGGATCCACAGCAGGTCGGCGGCCACCTGCCGATCCAGCGGCAGGCCGGGCTTAACGCCGGCGTGGACGAAGACGTAGTCGCCATAGACGACCAGCAGCTCCAGCTGCTTGAGGAACATCTCATGGGCCGGCGGGAAGGCGGCGCGGAAGGCCTGGCGGGTCTGCTCCCACACCTCGGCCTCGGCCCGGCCGACCGGACGCTGGACGCCGTACGAGGCCATGGTCTCGCCGCCGCCGTATTCCACCCAGGACGGCCCGGCCATCGGGTCGTCCAGGAAGTGCAGCAGCGTCTCTTCGTGATTGCCCATCAGGGCGCGGAACTCGAAGCGGCCCTCGGCGCCTTGCGCCTTCAGCAAGATCAGGCGTTCGATCACCTGCGACGACTGGGCGCCACGATCGACATAGTCGCCCAGCATCACCAGCACCGGCGGGTCCTGACGACCCATGGCGCGATAGTCCTCGGTCATCCGCTCGATCAGGCCGTCCAGCAGGTCGAGCCGCCCGTGAACGTCACCCACGGCGTAAACCACACGGCCCTCGGTGGACGAGGCGCGGCGGGGTTGCTGCTTGGGACGGAACAGGGATTTGAACATTGCACTCGCCGGGTCGGCGACAGGGCGCCAGGACTTGAACCCTTTGATTTTGCCCCAGGTAGCGGCGCGGTTCAATGATGGCCTCGAGCGTTAACCTGCAATTTAGGACGATCCTTTTCTTGCAATTTACCAAGTATATTTAGTCGTCATTTGAGTTAATTCCGAAATAACCACGGTTCAATATTTGAATTAAACCATCTAAATTCAGCTCAAATTCGGCCCACGAATGAATAGTGACCCCACGAACACAGCGGGGTCAGCATGTTCAACACGCGCAACATTGTTATCGGACTCATCAGCGCCGCCGCGATGATGACCAGCGTCAGCGCCCAGGCCGGCTCGATGCCGTTCCAGCCGCGTGGCGAGGGCGTCCAGGCTCCGATGGGCTTTGCCGATCTGTGCCGTCGCGACACCGAGACCTGCGGCTTGCCGAACAGCCAGCTGGCCCTGATGGGCCTGGGTCCGCGCGCCACCTTCGCTCCGACCTCGTCGATCGGCGTCGCCGCACCGCACCGCTTCGAAGCCGCGAAGGCCGACGCGGCCGAGGACGACGGCCTGAATCTGGTTTCCGTTAACGGCCTGCAGGCCGTTGTGGTCGCCGAGGTCGAGGACTTCGTCGCCGCCGGCGCGCCCAGCCTGAAGGCTTCGGACGCCGAGACCGCCCCGGTACAGATGGCCGCCGCCGAGCCGGCCCCGTCGGCCTGGAGCGGCCGCGACCAGCGCGACCAGATGAAGCTGCTGAACCTGGTCAACCAAACGGTGAACCGCGAGGTCAAGAAGGCCAGCGACCTGGATCTGTACGGCATGCCCGAATACTGGTCGCTGCCGCGCCTGATCGACGGCAAGCTGTATGGCGACTGCGAGGACTACGCCCTGGAAAAGCGCCGCCGCCTGATCGCGGCCGGCGTTCCGGAAGCCGCCATGTCGCTGGCCGTCGCCGTCACCGCCCGCGGCGAAAGCCACGCGGTGCTGATGATCTCGCTGAAGGGCGGCGATATGGTGCTGGACAACCTGACCCCCTGGGCCACGCCGTGGGAAGACCTCAACTATCGCTGGGTCCAGCGTCAGGTCCCGGGCACCGCCCTCTGGACCACCGTCTAATCAGACCGACGCCTAACAAAACCGTTGGCCGATCGCTCCCCCGATCGACGACGAGCGCCCCGGACCTGCGGTCCGGGGCTTTTCGTTGCCCGACGGGTCACCAAGACATGGATCTCTGAATGCGTTCGCGCCCGCCTCGGGGAACCGAAGCGGGCGCGAAAGTCGATATTGTCAGGCGGCGAAACCGCCCAGCGTAAAGCTTAGAAGAGGTGCGAGACCGTCAGGGCCAGACCGGCCCACAGGCCGATCGAGACCATGGCGCCCAGGCCCAGCCCCACGAGGGGCGGCAAGCGCTTGCCCCGCGTAGCCGGCGCGACTTCAATCTGGGCGAAGGACATCTTGGCGTCGATCATCGAGCAGCACTCCTGATGCCGTCGATGTAACGTCACTACAAATAAGGACGCCTGAATAAACAGAGTCTATTACACGTTAAGCATACAGCCCGCCGGTTGTGGATTTTTCCCCGCGACGCTGTGAGTCATTTGCGCTAGCGTGGCGGGGTCGGAACTGGAAACCAGTCCGCGACGTGGTGGGGAAATACGAGGGTCATCTGGTGGACGGGGGATCGTATACCGAACTTCTCGCGCCAGGATTGAGCGGACCGCTCCCCCCGGTTGCCGTGGACTTGCGCAAGCGCACGCTCGACATCGTCGCCTCGGCATTGCTGCTGGCCCTGTTCGCCCCGCTGCTGCTGCTGGCGGCCCTGCTGATCAAGCTGGAGTCGCCCGGCCCCGCCCTCTTCCGTCAGACCCGTGGCGGCCTGGCCGGCGGGCGGTTCCAGATCCTGAAACTTCGCACCATGCATTGCCGCGAGGACGGGCCCGACCTGGTCCAGGCCCAGCGTGGCGACAACCGCGTCACCCGCATCGGCCGTATCCTGCGCGCCACCAGCATCGACGAGCTGCCGCAGCTCCTGAACGTGCTGCGGGGGGACATGTCGCTGGTCGGCCCCCGCCCGCACGCCGCCGCCCATGACGACTACTACGCCATGCGGATCCCGGAATATTACGCCCGCTACCAGGCGCGTCCGGGCCTGACCGGCTGGGCCCAGGTCAAGGGTTTGCGCGGCGGCACCGAAACGGTCGACGCCATGCGCCGGCGCGTCGAGGCCGATATCGACTACATCCAGACCTGGTCGATCCTGAAGGACGCCAAGATCGTCCTGCTGACCATTCCCAGCCTGCTGATCGCCGACAACGCCTACTAGGCCGCTCTCGGCGGCCTACTGGATCGGCTGGAGCTTGGCCAGGGCGCGGGTATTGCGCTCGGCCACGATCAGGAAGGCCAGGCCCATTCGACCGGACGGGTTCTTGAGGCTGTTGGCCAGACCAATGAGACGGCGCTCGCCCCCTCGCCCGTACTCGGCGCGGACCTGGTACATGACCTGCTGGCGCACATCGGGGGTCAAGGCCGGCCAGTTCTCATAGGCAAGCCGGGCGCGGCTCATGAACAGGCTGGCCTGCAGGGGCGCGACCGACAGCGAGCGCGCCAGCGCCTCGTTGGCGGCAGTAACGTCGTTGCGCTGGAAGTCCACCGCCGCCTTGCGCAGCCAAGCCGAGCCCGAGCCCGGCCGCATGGCGACTTCGCGCTGGCTGAGGGCTTCCAGCCGCGCTTTAGCGGCGGGGTCGGCGGCGTTGCGGACCAGACCGACCTCGATGCTCGTGGCCAGGACCTCGGCCGAAGCCGTCGGCATCGCCGACAGGTCACCGCCGAACCGCGCTGCGACGAGGGGCATGGCGACAAGGACCGAGACCAGTAGTGCGCAACTTGCGAAGGCGATCGTGCTCCACGGCGCCGTCGGCTTGGCACTGCGACGACGCAGCGGGGCCGTTGCGGTCATCGCGCCCAGGCCGACGGCGAACACGGCCTGCAGGGCCGGCACCTGGACGGCGAAGTCCGACAGGCCGTGCAGCAGCACCACCACCGTCGCGGCGATCGTGGCGCGAGCCAGGGCGCCGATCGTGCCCGGCTTCACCGCCTCCGCGCCGACACGCCACAGCGTGACCAGCAGCCAGGCCAGCATGAACACGCCCCCGACGATGCCGCCCTCCTCCAGCCACTGCAGATAGAGGTTGTGGGTGGCGCGGACGTCGAACAGAACACCCAGGTTCTCGGTGTTGGTGAAGAGTTGGTTCACGATCGGGAACGAGCCCAGGCCAAAGCCGAACCACGGCGAGGTCTTGAAGGCCTCCCAGTGGGCCGCGAAGATCGTCTGTCGGACGGCGACGTCTGTGTCGAGACTTTCCAGGCGCGCGGCCGTCAGCTCGGCGCTGCGCATGGCCACTCCGACGACGACCAGCAGGCCGGCCGCTCCGCCGATGATGGCGATGGTTCGCGCCTTGCGGCCTTGGGCGATCACCTGCCAGGTCAGCAGGACGGTCAGGCCGACGACCGTGGCGAAGATGCCGCCGCGCGACGCCGTCATGGCCAGGGCGACACCGAATACGGCGGTCAGGCCCAGGCTGAGGCTGGCGTCCAGGCCCAGGCGCTCCAGGCGCAGCGAGCCACCCGCCCGCTGCAGAGCTTGCGAAAAGAAGGTCGCTCCGAACACCACGCAGACGCCCATCAGGGTGCCGGCGCTGTTCGGGCTGAGCAGGGTGCCGATCAGGCGGCGGCCGCCGCGCAGGCTGACATGGTCGATCATGACCAGGGCCGCATAGGCGCCCAGGCCCAGCAGCAGCCACCACACCATGATCCGGCGGCGGCTCTCCGACGCGCCGATGATCTGGGCGGCCAGGAATAGGCAGGCCAAGCCGACCAGACGCAGGAGATTCAGCAGCAGGGACGAACGGTCGACCGTGATCGAACCGCCGTGCGGACCGACATAGGCCCAGACCGGATGGGCGCCGCCGGGACCGAACGGGGTCAGGCTCCAGGCCGCCGCGATCAGCACGGCCAGGAACATCAGGCTGGGCCAGATCGAGATGAGATTGCCGGGCAGCTTGCGCGCCCAACCGCAGAAGGCCATCAGGCCCAGCAGTAGGGCCGCTTGCAGGGCGCCAAACACGGCGGCCACCGCCACGTCGCTGGCCCCGAAGGCGACGACTTCGGCCAGCACCAAAGTAACGAGGGCGCCGATCGCGACGCCCTCTGAAACTTTCAACTTGCGTGTCTTGGAAGCGTCGGGCGACGGCGCGCCCCCGCCCGTCCGCGTCCTAGTCCGCATAGTACTTTCGATAGTTGGCGTAGTAATAATAGGAGTCGCCGTAGCCGTAGCGAGACTGGGCCTTGAGGTCCATCTGCGTCAGGGCGACGCCGGCGATGAACGCCCGCGTGCCTTGCAGCAGGCCCAGGGCCGACTGCACGGCTTTGACTGGCGTCTTCTTCCAACGGACCAGCATGACCACGGCGTCGGCATGCGGCGCCAGGATGCGGGTGTCGGCGATGGCCAGCAGCGGCGCGGTGTCCAGCAGCACGATCTCGTAGCGGCTACGCAACTCCTGCAGCAGACGATGCATGGCCGACGAGCCGAGCACGTCACGCGGCGTGTAGGCCGACTTGGCCAGCGGCAGGATGTGGGCGCCGCTCTCGTCGGTGATCAGCGCCTGATCCAGGGTCGCGACGCCGTTCAGGACCTCCAACAGGCCGACCGGAGCCGGTTCCTTCAGGAACTGACTGATCGCGCTCTGGCGCAGGTCGCAGTCGACCACGATAACCTTGGCGCCCGAGGTCGCCAGGGTGCGGGCCAGCGAGAACGTCGTCGTGGTCTTACCTTCGCCCGGAAGGGACGAGGTGACCGCGATGACCTTCACCGGCTCGCCGACCTTGGAGAACAGGATCGACGCACGCAGCTTGCGCAGGCTTTCGGCGAAGCTGGAAAGCGGCTTGGCCAGCAGGTAGTCCGGCGGCGTCAGGCCCTTCAGGGTCTTGGAGTCGTCGACCGTGGTGCCAAGGCTCGGGACCGCGCCCAGATAAGGCAGGCCCAGACGGCGCTCGACTTCGTCCTCGGTGAAGAGGCCCGCCATCAGGATCTCGGCCAGCACGACCGCCGCGAGGCCCGCGCCCAAGGCCAGCACCAGGCCGAGGGCCAGGTTCAGCGAGGGTTTGGGATAGCTGGGACGGGTCGGAATCTTGGCCGGCGACACCACGCGGGCGTCGGCCTGCTCGATGCCGTCCTGGGCCGTGGTCTGCTTGAAGCGGGCCAGCAAGCTTTCGTACAGCGTCTTGACCGACTGCGACTTGCGTTCCAGCTCGGCCAAGCCAATGGCGGCGCGGTTGTTGCCGGCGAGGGTCCCGCGCGAGGCGGAAACGCTGGAGGCCACCGAGCCGGTGCGCTGACGGGCCACCTGAGCCTGGGCTTCCAGGTTCGAGATGATCCGACGAATTTCCGCCTGGATCTGGCCGTCGATATCGGCCAGTTCGCGACGGGCCTTCAGCAGGTCCGGGTGACGGTCGCCGTAACGACCGGCGAGGTCAGCGACCTGGGCGCTCTTGGTCGCGCGCTGCTGACGCAACTGCTGCACGACGGGCGAATTCAGGGACTCGCCCACGTCTTCGCCGGTGCTGCCCCGCGCCAGTTGCTGGCGGGCGATGTTCAGGCGGGCGTCGGTCTCGGCCTGCGAGGCGCGGCTGAGGGCCAGCTGTTGGTTCAGGCCGGAGATTTCCTGCTCGGTGAGGGTGGCCCCCTCGGCGCTGAGCAGGTTGTTGGCGATCTTGTACTGCTGGACCGCGGCGTCAGCTTCCTGCACCTGGCCCCGCAGTTCGGACACGCGGGTGTCCAGCCACTCGTTGGCCTTGGCGGTCGCGTCGAACTTCGCCTCCAGCTGTTCGGTCAGGTAGAGGTTGGCGAATGCATTGGCCACTTCCGAAGCGCGCTTCGGATCGGTGTGCGTGTACTCCACCGAAATCAGATACGTCATGCCCGCCCGGCGGACCTTCAGGCCGCTCAGTACGTTATCGACGATCCGTTCGCGCTGACGCTGCAGCTCGAGCGGGTCGATCGTCGCGGTCGGCGACGCCGCCTTCTTGATCGACGACAGCCAGGCCGAAGCGCCCTTGGCGTCCACCAGGTAGGGATTGAAGTACGGATCCTGCTCGAGCTTCAAGTCCTTGACGACTCGGCTGGCCAGCGAGCGCGACTTGAGCACCTCGACCTCGGTGTCGACGACGGACGAGTCCGCCGGCAAACCCGAGAGCACCGCGCTCATATCGGTGACCTGTTCCTTCCGCACGTCCAGCATAACCTGGGCCATGGCGGTGTATTTGGGTGTCTGCTGCAGGGTGAACAGCACCACGGCTGCGAACACCACCACAGCCACGGCCGCGAACAGCCGGAAGCGTCGCCTGAAGGTCGCGATCGCGATGTTCAGGTCAAAAGACAACGCTCCGGTGTCATTCACCGGAGCGTTCGAAGTTTCAAAACCGGAGCCGTCCATAAGTACTCTCAGTATCCGGCAAACCTTGCCGTTTCGTGGACGTGATAGGTGTCGTTACTAGAACTGCAGAGCGACCGAAGCGATCAGCTTGTTGTCCTTGAACGAGGCGCCGGTCTGACCGACCGCGCCGGTCGAGTCCTGCTTCAGGTAGTTGTAGGTCAGGAACAGGCCCACACGACGGTTCAGGAGATAGGTTGCAGTAGCCGAGAAGTTGTCACGCTTGTCGCTACGATCGATGCCCTTGTAATTGTCCTTACCGTGGGTGTAGGCCGCCGAGAGCAGCACATTCCGCAGCAATTCGTGGTCGATCGACGCGCCGATGTTGTTCGAGATGTAGCCTTGCGAGCCCAACGCAGTCGATTCCTCGATCGAGCGCGAGCCATTCAGGCCAACCGTCGTCAGCTGGGTCGGGAACCACTCGAGGCGGCCCTGGGCGCTGAAGCCGTCGATGTCGGCGAAAGCGGGATTGTCGTACGACTGCTTCATGTAGCCGACCAGGACGTCACCACGCACCAGCTCGGAAACGTCGAAGTTGGCGCCGACGCCCAGCACATAACCGTCCGAAGTACGATCCGTAGCGGCGACCTTGTTGTCATAGTCGCGCTTGTTGCCGGTAGCCGACACATAAAGCGCCGTATCGGGGCTGACCGCGTATTCGGCCTTACCGCCGTAGGTCAGTTCATTACGGTCACGGAAGTCCTGGTCGATGATGTTCGACCCGGCGAGCGGAACCGTCCGACGGACGTCGTCGTAGTTGTAGTCCTTGTCCTCGACACGGCCGACCAGACGCAGACGGTTGAACTCCTTGGTCAGGACGATCGAGCCCTGGTTCAGGTCGTACTCAACCGGCTCGGCAGCCGCCGAAGGAGCCGTCGGATTCGTACGCGGTTCAACGAGGTGCTGGGTCTGGACCGAACCGGTGATGTTCGAGCCACGCGAGATGTCGACGCGGCCGTTGGCCGACAGCGTATATTCTTCGGCGTCTTCCGTACCCTTGTCCGAGTAGCGGATGACGTTGCCGCCGGCGAAGAAGCCCAGCGCGTGACGCGACCAGTTCGAACGGACGGCCAGTTCCGGCTTCACGCGCCAGATGTTGTCATCGGTCTTGCCGGTCGCCGAAGCGTAGATGTTGTCGTTATGCTCAAGATCCACGGTCACGCGCGGATACAGCGTAAAGCCGCCAGCCCTCTGGCCGGTCGCTTCGTAGTCAGGGCGCGGGCGCTGACGAACGGAAACGTTCTTGTCGCGCTTGAAGTTCGAGCCAACAAGATCTTGCGCCTGAGCAAGTTGTGGCGCGCTCAGCGCCATACAGGCCGCGATGGCCGAGCACGTTAGAATTCTCATGATTATCCCCACCAGTAAGCGGTGGCCGACGCGCGTCGTGACGCATCGGTCCACCCCGGGTTCTTAGTCGCTTAGCTGCCGCAGTAGGCAGCGACAACGCCAGCGCACGGATCGTACGGCGCCGTAGGCGGAGCCGTGTTCGCACCACCGGCGCCAGCACCAGCGGCGGCGCCGCCGTCAGTAGCCGTCGAGGCCGCGCCTTGCAGGCTGACCAGGACGCTCGGCGCGCCGCCGCCGTCGGTCGCCGCCGTCGTGACGGTGGCCGATTGACCAGTCTGGGCCAGTTGTTGCTGCACGGCCGGAGCCGAGGCGACTTGCTGAGCCGCTTCCGCCGACACGCCCGCGGCGACCTGGATGGCCACACCGGCGCTGACCGTGCCGCTGGCGACGGCTTGCACCAGAGCGGCGCTGATCACGGCCGGCGAAGCGCCGGACGCGGCCAGGGCGTTCGAGACGGCGGCCTGGATGGCGGCCAGCTTGGCCGAAGCCGACAGACGGGCGAAGCCCGGCTGAGCAGCGGCCGAAGCAGCGGCTTGCTGGATGGTCGCCTGCAGCGTTTGGGCCGTCGGCGCGGTTTGAGTGTTTTGAGCCCAGACGGCGCCAGCGCCGATCGGGGCGAGCGCAACGGCCAGGCTAATGGCGATAGCGCGAACGCGGTTAGAAGCCATTGCTCCCTCCAATTGAACGGGGTCCCTTTAGGACAACGTAAACGAATGCTCTAGCCCGGATTACGCTTTTTCGTCGATTTCTCGGCGAGAGCGTCTCTTGAAGATCACACATCGCCGCAATCTTCGCGCGAATAAGACAACGCAACCGGACTTATAGACTTGAAATATGACGAGCCTGCCCCGCCGTGGGCCATACGCAGAGTTTTATCGGCGGTTTGGTTAGGCCTAAAAAACCATGTACGGCAGCGTATGGCAACGCCGCTCACGTAGAATCCGTGGTTAATGCTGCGAATCTGGTCGATTTCGCGCTATAGGCGACCAAATAGTTCGATTAATTCGCAGTCGGCTTGGTTAAGACTCAACGGAAATAGGATTAGGCGGCCACGGAAGTCGCTGCGGAGACTTGCTGGCGCTGCACCAAACACCCGTACCAGCCTAGGCCCGCATAGGTTTCGTAGCCCGGAGTCAGGGCATAGCCGACCGTGACGTCGCCATCCGCATAGCTGCCCATCGATCCCCCCGATACATCCAGCGGAAAGACTTCGCTGAGCACCCCTTGATTGTCGGACGAGGCCAATACTCGGCCCTTCTGGTCCAGCAGCATGACGCGCGAGCGTTCGCGCTCCTCGGGCGTCAGGCGCACGCCGTCGACCACGGCCTGGGCCTGGGGTCGCCAGTCGAAGTGGACGCCCAGCACGCCCAGCACCTTGCCCTTGGCCTGGCCGCCCTCGCGAATGGCGGTGGCGTAGGTGGCGACCGGGGCGTCACCCAGCGCGCGGCTCTTCTCGATGTCGCAGGCCACAAAGTCATCGCCGGTGGACGTTCGCATGCCGTCCCGGAACCACTTGGCGTCGGCGACCGACTGGCCGACCACGCCCGGATACTTGCCGGGCCGCCCATTGGCGACGACCCGTCCCTTGGCGTCGCAGATCCACAGGTCGAGATAGACCGTATAGGCGTCCAGGATCACACCCAGGCGCTCGCTGGCGTAGCGGGTCGCGCCCGCATCGTCGTCGGCCAGGCAGGCGACCACCGCCGAGTCCGTAGCCCACCACCGCACGTCGCAGGTGCGCTCATAGAGATTGCGGTCGACGATCTCGATGGCGTTCAAAGCGAGATCGGCCAGGCGCTGGCCGCGCATGTGGCCCAGAATGGCCCCGCCGATGGCCGACAGCTCGTCGAGGTCGGCGCGCACCTGGCTGTCCAGGGCGGCGGCCACCGCGTCGATCTCGGTCGAGATCTTCTTGAACTCTTCGGCGACGATGGCGAAGCCCTTGCCGGCCTCGCCCGCGCGGGCGGCCACGATCAGGGCGTTGATCGACAGCATCTTGGCCGCGCGATTGACCCGGGCGATCTCGCCGATCTTTTCGCCGGCCACGCTGGAGAGCCGTTCCGACAGATCGAGAATCCGTTCCGGACGGAGACTGGCGTCGTGGTCCATCCCTGTCGCGCCCCCACGCTAACTGATCGAAAACTGATCGAAAACTGATCGAAGCAAACTTTCGGGCGAATCGACCCGATCCACGCAAGATGACGCCCTCGTCATCGCCGCGCGATGACACCGCAGGTCACACCCAAGCCGCAAGGCCCTTCAAACACGAAAAAGCGCCGGAACGCCCGCAAAACGGGCGCCCGGCGCTCAAGATTTCGGCGAAGAGAACGCTGTTCTAGACGTCGACCTCGGCGTCGAGGGCGTTTTCCTGGATGAACTCGCGGCGCGGCTCGACCAGATCGCCCATCAGGCGGCTGAACATGTCGTCGGCGTCGTCGGCATGATTCACCCGCACCTGCAGCAGGGTGCGAGCTTCCACGTCCAGCGTGGTCTCCCACAGCTGGTCGGGGTTCATCTCGCCCAGGCCCTTGTAGCGCTGGATGGTCAGGCCCTTCCGGCCGGCGTCCAGCACCGCGTTGACCAGGTCGAGCGGGCCACGGACCGTGGTCGACTTGTCCTTGCGGCGGAACACGGCGCGGCCCGAGAAGATCTCGGCCAGCTTGACGGCGCGCTCGGCCAGGCGGCGGGCGTCGGCGGCGTGCAGCAGCACGTCGTCCAGCACCACGCGCTCGGACACGCCGCGACGCACACGGCTGAACACGAAGCCAGTGTCGCCCCGCTCGCCCGACCAGGGACCGTCGCCCTCCTCGTTATAGAGGTTCAGGCGCGTGGCGGCGGCGGTCGCGTCCGGCGTCTCGCCCAGCAGGCCGGCCAGGGCCGCCTGCTCGATGGCCGAGGCCGGCGCGCGGGCCGCCAGGCGGTCGATATTGCCCTTGGCCGAACGGCACAGCTGCACCAGGGCCAGCAGGTCCTGACCGGTCATGCGCTCGCCCGACACCAGGTCCAGCTCGGCCCCGTCAACGCCCTCGTCCACCAGGAAGGCGTCCATCTCGGTGTCGTCCTTCAGGTAGCGCGAGGACTTGCCCTTGGCGGCTTTGTAGAGCGGCGGCTGGGCGATGTAGATGTAGCCGCGCTCGATCAGTTGCGGCATCTGCCGGTAGAAGAAGGTCAGCAGCAGCGTGCGGATGTGAGCGCCGTCGACGTCGGCGTCGGTCATCAGCACGATCTTGTGGTAGCGCACCTTGTCCGGGTTGAAGTCGTCGCGGCCGATGCCGGCGCCAAGCGCCGTGATCAGCGTGCCGATCTGGTCCGACGACAGCATCTTGTCGAAGCGCGCGCGCTCGACGTTCAGGATCTTGCCGCGCAGGGGCAAGACGGCCTGGTTGTCGCGGTTGCGGGCCTGCTTGGCCGAGCCGCCGGCCGAGTCACCCTCGACGATGAAGATCTCGGACTTGGCCGGGTCGCGCTCGGAGCAGTCGGCCAGCTTGCCGGGCAGGCTGGTGATGTCGAGCGCGCTCTTGCGGCGGGTCAGTTCGCGGGCCTTGCGGGCGGCTTCGCGGGCCGCCGCGGCCTCGGCGATCTTGCTGACAATCTGCTTGGCTTCGTTCGGATGCTCCTCGAACCAGGTCGCCAGGCCTTCCGAGACCAGGTTTTCCACGGCCGGACGCACTTCCGACGAGACCAGCTTGTCCTTGGTCTGCGAGCTGAACTTGGGGTCCGGCACCTTGACCGACAGCACGCAGGTCAGGCCTTCCCGGGCGTCTTCGCCGCCCAGATTGACCTTTTCCTTCTTCATGATGCCCGAGCTCTCGGCATAGCCGGTGATGATCCGGGTCAGGGCCGCGCGGAAGGCCGAAAGGTGCGTGCCGCCATCCCGCTGCGGAATGTTGTTGGTGAAGCACAGCATCTGCTCGTGGTAGCTGTCGTTCCACCACATGGCGAGATCGATCTCGACCTTGTCCTTGACGCCGCGCACCGCGATCGGGGCCTTCAGCAGCGGAGTCTTGGCCTTGTCCAGGTGGCGGACGAAGGCCTCGATGCCGCCCTCGTAGAACAGCTTTTCTTCCCACGGCTCGGCGTCGCGGTGATCCTTGAACCAGATCGTCACGCCCGAGTTCAGGAACGCCAGCTCGCGCAGGCGGTGCTCCAGGGTCTTCCGGTCGAATTCGATGAACGCGAAGGTGTCCGTCGACGGATAGAAGGTCACTTCCGTGCCGGTCAGGGTCTCGCCGGCCTTGGGGCCTTCCTCGCGCACCGGCGAGTCGCCCGTGACCTTCAGCGAGGTCACCGCGTCGCCGCGCTCGAAGCGCATCTGGTGGACCTTGCCATTGCGGTGGATCAGCAGTTCCAGCCAGTCCGACAGGGCGTTGACGACCGAGACGCCCACGCCGTGCAGGCCGCCCGAGACCTTGTAGCTGTTCTGGTCGAACTTACCGCCGGCGTGCAACTGGGTCATGATGACCTCGGCCGCCGAGACGCCTTCGCCCTCGTGCATGTCGACAGGGATGCCGCGACCGTCATCAGTGACCGTCACCGAGCCGTCGGCGTTCAGGATCACCTGGACCTTGGTGGCGTGGCCGGCCAGGGCCTCGTCGATGGCGTTGTCGACCACCTCGTAGACCATGTGGTGCAGGCCCGAACCGTCGTCGGTGTCGCCGATGTACATGCCGGGGCGCTTGCGGACGGCGTCCAGGCCCTTCAGCACCTTGATCGAGTCCGCGCCGTACTGGGCGGCGGCTTCCTCGGTGGTCATCTCGGCCGACACTTCGGGAACTTGGTCTTCGGTGTTCTCGGTCATTCGTCTTCCAGGATGGTCAGGCCGGCATCGCCCACGCGAACGCCTAATGCCCGACCCTTGAGATGGTCGAACAGCGACTCGTCCGTGCCGGTGAGGAAGGCCTGGAGCTTGAGCGCCGTGAGTTCATCGGCCAAGGCGGCCCGACGGGTAAGGTCGAGATGCGCGGCGACTTCGTCGAGCAATATTACAGGATTCGGCGCGGATTCGGCACGCGAAAGTCGCGCCGCCTGGGCCAAAACCAGGTTCAAAATCAGCGCTTTTTGCTCTCCGGTCGAGCATTCCGCCGCCGGACGGTCCTTCTCGACGTGGAAGATGGCCAGATCGCCGCGGTGAGGACCGGTCAGGGCCCGTCCGGCGGCCCCATCGCGGGCTCGCGCAACACTGAGCGCGGCGGCTAACCTTTCCTCGATTTCGGCGAAAGGAACCCCGTCCAGCGCCATTTTCTCCCATTCGCCGGTCAGGGTCAGGCGCGCCTGCGGGAATGGGCGGTCGCCCCGGCCGTCGATCTCGCCCTGGAGCGCGGAAAGCGTCCGGGCGCGAGCCTGGGACATCAGGGCCCCGCTCTCGGCCAGGCGGGCCTCCAGGGCGTTTAGCCAGGTGGCGTCGGGCGCGACGCCGGCCTCGGCCGCGTCGGTCAGCAGGCGCATGCGCTCGCGCTGGGCCTTGTCATAGGCGTTGGCGTTGGCGGCGTGGGACGGTTCGCCGGCGAACACCAGGCGGTCGAAGAACCGCCGGCGCTCAGAGGCGGCCTCCAGGAACAGCCGATCCTGGGCCGGGGTCAGCCAGATCGGTCGCACATGGTCGGCCAAACGTCCGGGAGAAACAGTCTCGCCCTCGATGCGGACGGTGCGACGGGCGGCCCCGCCCTGCTCCACGCCGGTGCCGATGCGGATCGGGGCGTCATCCCCACTCTCGACCTCGGCGGCGACGGCCCAGGCGCGCCCCACGGCCTCGCCGGGCATCCGGCGGCCGACCTCGGCCATGCTGGCCCCGCGCAGGCCCTTGCCGGGAGTCAGCAGGCTGATTGCTTCCAGGAGATTGGTCTTGCCGGCCCCGTTGGCCCCGAACAGGTAGACGCTGCGCCCCTCGGTCTCGAGGCGAGCGCGCTCGTACGAGCGGAAGTCCGTCAGGGTCAGGGAAAGCAAAGCGGCCGACGCCATGCCGCCTAATAGCACTTCGTCGGCGATGCGCAGCCCCCGGACTTCAGGCGAACCCGCTACGTCGCTTCAGCGCCAGATGCACCAAGGTGTGGAACTCACCGCGAGCTAAGTGCAGGGCGTGCCGCCCGCCTAACAGCAGCACGGTCCAGAGTCCGACACTGACCATCACCGTCGCGACGCGTTCCCAGGCGATGCGCATGCGCGCCTCCATGTCCAGAAGCGTCGGGGATGCGCCCCGAACTTGGCCGGAAAGGGCCCGGATCGGGGCGAAAAGCGCGCTGGCTCAGCCGATCTTGTAGCCGCAGAGCTTGTTGCCATCCAGATCGCGGAAATAGGCGAAATAGGCCTTGGGCATCCGCGCGCCCGGCTGGCCTTCATCCTTGCCGCCCAGCTCGATCGCCTTGGCATGAAAGGCGTCGACCTCTTCGACGGTGTCGAAGGCGAAGCCGCCCATCATGCCGTTGCCGATGCAGGCCGGATTGCCGTCGAACGGACCCAGCACCCCGAACATGCAGCCGTCGCCGCGATAGAGGCGGCCGCCTGACGGATGCTCGAACAGCGGCTTGTAGCCGATCGAGCCCAGCAGGCCGTCGTAGAAGGCCTTGGCCTTCTCCAGGTCGTTCGAGCCGACCGTCACATAGTTCACCTTGGCCATGAGCCGCCTCCCGTTTCTTAATGAAACGGACCTTAGCGCCCTTATGAGCCTCCGCAATATGACCCTTGCGTAAGCGTCATCGCTCCCAGAGCGATCGGTGCCCGTAGACCCAGGCGCCGACATCGGCGAAACGGTCGGTGACGATCGCGCAGGTCCGTACACGCCCGGCCTTGGCGCTGGTGATCCAGCCGGAGCGCTCCAGGATCTTCAGGTGCTTCATGAACGAGGTCAGGGCCATGCCATGCGGCGCGGCCAGTTCGCCGACACTGGCGGGCCCTTGGCCAAGCCGGCTCAGAATGGCCCGCCGCGTGGGATCGGCCAGCGCCAGGAAGGTGTCGTCGAGGGCGGCGGCATGCTTATCCATACGGCTAAGCATGCCTGCTAAACACCTATTTTGCCAAGGAAATTCCCAGCACCTTCTGCAGGAACTGAGTTTCGACCTCGCGGCGGCGGTCGTTGTTGGCTTTCTTCAGGAAGCCGTGGCCTTCGTCCTTGAACTGAACGTACCAGGTCTCGATGCCCTGGCTACGCAGCTTGGCGACGACCTGGTCGGACTCGGACTTGGGCACGCGGGGATCGTTCCAGCCCTGCATGACCAGCATCGGCTTGGTGATCTTGCCCACATTGTTCATCGGCGAGATCGTCTCGAAGGCCTTCAGCATCTTCGGGTCGCGCTCGTCGCCATATTCGACGCGACGCAGGTCGCGGCGATAGGCCTCGGTGTTCTGCAGGAACGAGACGAAGTTGCTGATGCCGTAGCGCTCGACGCCGCCGGCCAGGCGGTCGGAATAGTGGGTCATCACGGCCAGCGACATGTAGCCGCCATACGACTGGCCGTAGACCACGACCCGCGAGGGATCCAGGTCCGGCTGCGTCTTGATCCAGTCCAGCAGGGCGCCGATGTCCTTGACCGAGTCCTCGCGCTTCTCGGCGTTGTCGAGATTGAGGTAGGTCTTGCCGTAGCCGGTCGAGCCGCGGACGTTGGTGACGATCACCGCCGCGCCCAGCTCGGCCACCGTGTGCTGGTGCAGGGCGCTGAAGGTCGGCCGCGACTGGCCTTCCGGGCCGCCGTGGATGTCGATGATCACCGGGGCCCGCTGGCCAGCCGCCAGCTTGGGCTTGTAGATGAACGCCGGGATCGAGCGCTTGTCGAACGAGGGGTAGCGGACCAGGGTCGGGCTGACCAAAGCCTTGGCGTCCAAGCCGCCCAGCTCCGAGGCCGTCCAGCGTTCCAGCTTGGCGTCGGTGACGCCCCAGCTCCAGGCGTCGCTCGCGGCGGTCGGGGTGGCCAAGCTGAAGCCCAGCTTCGAACCGTCCGGCGAGAAGGCGATGTCGCTGACCACACCGGCCGGCAGCTCCGGCTGCGGCAGGGCGCGGCGGGTACGGAAGTCCTGCACGACCAGCTTGGAATAGCCGTCCTCGTTGACGACATAGGCCAGAATCCGCCCGTCGTCGGACAGGGCGAAGTCCTCGACATCCCAGGGACGCTCACCCGAAAGGATAACCTTGGCGCCGGTGGCCAGATCGATCTGGGTCAGGCGCTGGAAGTCAGAGCCTTCGTCCGACAGCAGCAGCACGCTGCGGCCGTCCGGCGTGAACTTGCCGCCCGCATAGGCGATCTTGGTCTTGCTAGGGTTCAGCTCGGTCAGCTTGCCGGTCGCGACGTCCAGCAGCCAGCGCTTGGACTCCGAGATCGAGAAGTAGCGGCCCAGCAGCACCGTCTTGCCGTCGGCCGACACCGCCAGCGGCGAGACCTGACCCTGGCCCTTGTAGATCACCTTCGTCGCGCCAGAGGCGTCGCGCATCAGGACGTCGGAGTCGCCCGAGCCCTTGGTCGAGCGCGACCACACCAGGATGGAGCCGTCCTTGGACCAGGCCGGCGAGCCGTTGCGGGTGCCGGTCTCGGTCAGCTGCGTGGTCTTGCCGTCAGGGCCGCGCAGGAACAGCTGGAACCACTCGTCGCCGCCGGTGTCCTTGGAGAACAGGATCTGGCCGCCCGGCAGGGTGTGGGCGCCGCCGACCGGCTCGTCATAGAAGGTGATCTGGCTGCGGTCGGCGCCCGGCGCGGCGACCGTGTGCAGCTGGTTGGTGTTGCCAAAGCGGGTCGTGATGATGACCCCGCCATCCGACGCCCAGTCGCCGAACATCGCCGAGCGAGCGTTCTGATAACGCGACAGGCTCTCACGGATCGCCGGCGACGCGACCGGCACGTTCTCCAGGATCTGGTTGCCCATCTCCCGGCGATCGACCGCCTGCTGGGCGAGCGCGGGAACGGCGGCGGCGAGGGCCAGGACGGCGGCCGAGGCGGCGAGCAGCTTCTTCATCGATGAACCCCCGAAAGCAAAACGGGCGCCCAAGGCGCCCGCTTCTCGTTGTCGAACGCGCGGGATCAGACCCGCAGCGGCATCAGCACGTACTTCACGCCCGGATCGACCGGATCGACCACCAGGGTGGGCGAGGCCGGGTCGGCGAAGCGGAACTCGGCCTGCGGGCCGGCGATCTGGCCGCAGACGTCCAGCAGGTAGCGGGCGTTGAAGCCGATTTCGAAGGGCTCGCCGTCGTAGTCGACCTCGACCTCTTCAACGGCCTGGCCAGCTTCCATGTTGCGGACGGTCAGGGTGATGCGACCCGGCTCGACGGCCAGCTTCACCGAACGGCTTTTCTCGGCCGAGATGGTGGCCACGCGGTCGACGGCCTTGGCGAACAGGTCGTTGTCCAGGGTCAGGATCTTGGCGTTGTCGCGCGGGATGACGCGCAGATAATCCGGGAAGGCGCCATCGATGACCTTGGAGGTCAGGGCGGCCGCGCCGAATTCGAAACGGACCTTCTGCGGCGACAGCTGGACGTCGACCGTCTCGCCGGCCGATTCCATCAGGCGACGGGCTTCGGCGATGGTCTTGCGCGGCACGATCACGCCCGGCAGGCCGGCCGCGCCTTCCGGCGCCGGCATCTCGGCCAGGGCCAGACGGTGACCGTCGGTGGCCACGGCGCGCAGCTTGGCCTCGCCGCCTTCGTTGACCGTGTGGATATAGAGACCGTTCAGATAGTAGCGGGTCTCTTCGGTCGAGATGGCGAAGCGGGTCTTGTCGATCAGGCGGATCAGCTCGTTGGTGTCGACCGCGATGCGGCCCGACAGGCCGTCGCTGCTCATCACCGGGAAGTCGCCCGCCGGCAGCACCGGCAGGTTGAAGCGCGAGCGGCCGGCCTGGATCACCAGGCGAGGGTCATCACCGCTGAAGGTCAGCGAGACGTCGGCGCCGTCGGGCAGCTTGCGGACGATCTCGTACAAGGTGTGGGCCGGGGCCGTGATCTGGCCCGGGACGTCGATCTGGGCGAAGCCCTCGTCGATGATCTCCATATCCAGATCGGTCGCCGAGAACGCCAGGCGGTCGCCTTCGGCGGACAGCAGGATGTTCGACAGAATCGGGATGGTGTTGCGGCGCTCGACGACGCTCTGCACGTGACCCAGCGCCTTCAGGAGCGCCGCCCGTTCGATGGTAAGCTTCATAGTCGGTCCAGATCGCGCGGTCGGTCGATGGAATCGACCGCTACCCCCGTTGAGAATGGACCGCCGACATTATCGCAATGCGCGAACGGGGGAAGGGGGCGCGGCGGTCATTCCGCGCCCCTTGAAGTCAAAAACGCGCAGTTCAGGCCTTCTGGTCGAAAGACCCGCCCGAGCTGTCACCGTCCGAGGCCGCGCCGGCATACGGATTGGCGGCGCCAGACGCCGGCTCGCCCGTCGAAGGACCGGTCGAACCCTTGGCCGCCACGGCGACCATGGCCGGGCGCACCAGGCGGCCCATCAGCTCGTAGCCGGCCTGCAGCACGGCGACCACGCCGCCGGCGGCGACTTCGGTCGAGGGCTGTTCGGTCACGGCCTGGTGCAGGTGCGGGTCGAACTTCTCGCCCTTGGCCGGATCGATCTTCTTCAGGCCGTTGCGTTCGAAGGCGCTGGTGAGCTCCTTCTCGGTCATCTCGACGCCGATGATGAAGTTCTTCACCGCCGGATCGGCCGACTCGCGCGGGCTGTGGGCGGTGGCGCGCGACAGGTTGTCGGCGACACCCAGCAGGTCGCGGCCGAACTTCTGGATCGCATAGGCGCGCGCGTCGTTCATCTCGCGCTCGGCGCGGCGCTTGGTGTTCTCGGCCTCGGCGGCGTAGCGCAGGGCCTGCTCCTTCAGAGCGGCCACTTCCAGCTTCAGCGCCTCGATCTCTTGCGACGCGTCATCAGCCTCGAAGGCGACGTCTTCGGCCGGCGTTTGCTCGTCGGTCATCTCGTACAGTCCTTATCCATCCATCATCCGCCCCAGCACCCGGGCGGTATAGTCCACCAACGGAATGACTCGGGCGTAGTTCAATCGCGCCGGACCGATCACGCCGATCGCCCCCAGCACCTTCTGTCGGCCCGTCATATAGGGCGCCGCGATCACCGAGGAACCCGAAAGCGAAAACAGGCGCGTTTCGGCCCCGATATAGATGCGCACGCCCTCGGCGTCACGAACGTCGTCGAGCAGGCCGATCAGCTGCCCCTTCTGCTCCAGGTCGTCGAACAGCTGGCGCACGCGGTCGATGTCCTCACGAGCCCGCGCATCGGCCAGCAGGTTGGCTTGCCCGCGCACGATCAGCGAGCGGGCGTCGCCCTCCCCGCCGCTCCAGGCGGCCAGGCCGTCCTCGACCAAGCGGGCGGCGGTCTCGTCCAGTTGGCGGCGGGCGATGTCCAGCTCGCCGCCCATCTCGGTCCGCGTCTCGGACAGCGTGCGGCCGCGCAGGCGGGCGTTGAGGAAGTTGGACGCCTCCTGCAGGGCTGAGGGCGTGACGCCTGGGGCCTGGCGCATCAGTCGATTCTCGACCTGCCCGTCCTCGAACACCATGACCGCCAGCACCTGGCCGCCGCCCAGGGGCACGAACTCCACGTGCTTGACCCCGCCCTCGCGGACCGGCGTGACCACGATCCCGGCCCCGCCGGCCAGGCCCGACAGCACGGACGAGGCTTCCGACAGCGCCTCCTCGAACGAGCGGCCCTTCACGGCCAGCCGAGCCTCGATGGCCCGCTTGTCGTCCTCAGCGACGTCGCCGACCTCCAGCAGGCCGTCGACGAACATCCGCAGGCCGGCATGGGTGGGCATGCGCCCGGCGCTGGTGTGGGGCGCGTCCAGCAGGCCCAGCTGCGCCAGGTCCTGCATGGTGTTGCGGATCGAGGCCGGCGACAAAGCCAGGCCGGCCCTTGACAGGGTGCGCGAGCCGACGGGATCGCCGGTCTCGAGATACGACTCCACCACGCGCCGGAAAATGTCGCGGGCGCGGCTGTCCAGCTCGGTGAGGCCTGGCGTGCGGACGATCGGACCGGGAAAAAGATGCGTCATATGGGCGTGTCGTTTGGGACCCGGTCGGCGAACAAAAGGCGTCGGCCTCTTAGACTTCGCCTCCCAATAGGATAAGCGGCCATCACAGACATTCAAATAGCCGGAGTTTCCCCATGCGTCCGTCCGAACGCGCCCCCGACCAGCTGCGCGCCGTCACGCTGGAAACCGGCGTCAACCGCTACGCCGAAGGCTCGTGCCTGATCTCGTTCGGCCACACCAAGGTGCTGGTGACGGCCACGGTCGAGGAAAACGTCCCCGGCTGGATGCGCAACAAGGGCGCCGGCTGGGTCACGGCCGAGTACGGCATGCTGCCCCGCGCCACCCACAGCCGCGGCCGCCGCGAAGCCGCCGCCGGCAAGCAGACCGGCCGCACGCAGGAAATCCAGCGCCTGATCGGCCGCAGCCTTCGCGCTGTCGTCGACCTGAAGGCCCTGGGCGAGCGCCAGATCACCCTGGACTGCGACGTCGTCCAGGCCGACGGCGGCACCCGCACCGCCGCCATCACCGGCGCCTGGGTCGCCCTGCGCCTGGCCACCAAGTACCTGCTGGACGAAGGCGTGCTGAAGACCGACCCGATCCTGGGCCAGGTGGCGGCCGTCTCGTGCGGCGTGTTCAACAACGTCCCGGTGCTCGACCTCGACTACGAGGAAGACAGCAACGCCGAAGCCGACAGCAACTTCGTCCTGACCGGCGACGGCGACATCGTCGAGATCCAGGCCACCGGCGAAAAGCGCGGCTTCACCCGCGCCGAGTTCGAGTCGCTCTATGCGCTGGCTGAAAAGGGCATCGGCGAGCTGTTCGCGCTGCAACGCGCGGCGATCGGCGCTTAAGCCACCCGACCGCACTTGTCCGAACGGGGTAACGGTCCCAGATTCCTAGTCTGAGATAGGAGTTTCGCGTGACCACCCCGTTCGATGGCTATGAAGTCGAAGCCCGCCTGCGCCCGTCGGCCGAGGCGTATCGCTTCGATCTGGACCAGGCGCTGGCCTCGATGGTGGCGCTGGAGGCCCAGGTCCCGGCCGACGCCTATACGGCTGGCATCCTGGGCACCGAGCGCGTCGGCAACGGCGTGGTCGTCGGCCCCGGCGGCCTCGTCCTGACCATGGCCTATCTGATCACCGAGGCCGGGGAAGTCACCCTCACCCGCAACGACGGCCGCCGCGTGCCCGCGCACGTGCTGGGCCTGGATGTCCGGTCGGGCCTGGGCCTCGTGCAGGCGCTCGAGCCGCTGGACCTACCAGTTATGACCATCGGCTCGGCCAAGGACCTGGACGTCGGCGCCCCGATCATCGCCGCTGGCGCTGGCGGCCGGGCCCACGCCGTGGCCGGCAAGGTCCTGGCCCGCATGCCTTTCGCCGGCTACTGGGAATACCTGCTGGACGACGCCATCATCACCGGCCCCGCCCACCCGCACTGGAGCGGCGCGGCCCTGATCGGCCCCAAGGGCGACCTGGTCGGCCTGGGCTCGCTGACCCTGGAAGGCCGCGACAACGAGGGCCAGGCCCGACCGATCAACATGTTCGTGCCCGCCGAACTGTTGCCGCCGATCCTGGACGAACTGGCGCGCGGCAAGGCTCCGCACCCGCCGCGTCCCTGGCTGGGCGTCTTCGCCCAGGAGATGGAGAACCACGTCGTCATCGTCGGCATCTCGCCCAAGGGCCCGGCCGCCCGCGCCGAGCTGCGGGCCGGCGACCTGATCCTGGCGGTCGATGGCATGCCCGTCTCCGACCTCGCCGAGTTCTACGACCGGCTGTGGAGCCTGGGCGACGCCGGCGTCAGTGTGCCCCTGAAGATCCTGCGCGAGGGCGACGCCTTCGAGCTGGAGGTCCGCTCGATGGACCGCGCCAGCCTGCTGAAGAAGCGGCGGCTGAACTAAGCCGCCGCTCCTGGCTCGGCTTAGCGCTGCGGCGGGGCGACCCAGCCGTCGGCGTTGTCGATATAGGCCTTCCGCTTGACCTTGTCGTACAGGCAGAGCTTGGCGTTGTTGGAGCCGCGCGACTTGTCGGACACCAGCACAGCGACCTTACCGACACGATCGTCGAAGCCGATGATCGGCGAGGGCCGGGCGTTGCGGTAGCCGGCCGCGGCGACGCAGCTGCGGGTGACGCGCTGATCGAACTCGGCCCAGGCGCCGGGGCTGGAGGCTTGGGAGGCGGCGGCCGCCGCCAGGGCGCCGACGGTGACGATCGACGCGAAGACAATGCGAGTGGCGGACAATGTGTGTTCCTTGGGATGTCGAGGCGCCCCCGCCTCCCCGCTGAAACGCCCCGACGCCGCGCCGGTTTCATCGTGAGCCGAACTTAGCCGTCGAGCTCGTCGCCCGCGTCCGCCGGACCGTATTCGAAGGTCAACAAGTCGCCCGGCTGGCAGTCCAGCTCGCGGCACAGGGCGTCCAGGGTCGAGAAGCGGACGGCGCGGGCCTTGCCGGTCTTCAGGATCGAGAGGTTGGCGATCGTCACGCCGACGCGGTCGGACAGCTCGGTCAGCGACATGCGCCGTTCCAGCAGCACGCGGTCGAGGTTCACGCGGACAGGCATGCGGGAAGCGCTCCGGTTCAGATCGTGAGTTCGGCTTCGCGACGAAGGCGTGCGCCCTCGCGGAAGACCTCGGCCAGGACGAAGACGACCAGCACCGAGAACCAGGCGGTCAGGGTGAAGCTGTCGTCGATGACCTTGGCCTTGGGGGCCAGCCAGCGAGCCATGCCCGAAAAGACGTAGCGCCCGACTTCCAGGCCGGCCAGGACGAGGCCAATCAGGCGCAGACGCACCACGTTGTCGGGATGGAAGGGGTCGCCGGCCGTCAGGGTGGCGAAGATCTTGCGCAGCCGCTCGACGATGATCATCCAGCCGCCCAGCAGCAGGGCGTAGGCCGCCAGGGCCCCGGCGAACAGCGCGCCGTTGCGGCTGATGGCCTCGACGGCGTCGCTGATCGGCAACATCGAGGCCAGCAATTCGGGATTGAAGCTGAACAGCAGGGCGACCAGCGTGAACAGCGACAGAAGGCTCACGAAGATCCACAGCCCGACGTAGATGACGTCGAGGATGATCTTCAGGAAACTCGATACGGAGCCGGGCCCCAACGCGCGCATGGCTGCTCCCCAACAGCGACGCTCAAACATGCCCCGCGTCGCGAGGAGACGTCAAAAGCTCGGGCTTGAAAACCCTGGAAACTCTTGGCTCGCCTTAAAGCGTCTGCACCACGAACGCCACGGCCGACACCGGAACAGCCACGATCAGAGCGGCGGTAATGGCGGTCATGACGACCTTGTCGGCGATGCGGAACAGGCGGGCGGCGGACATCTTGTTTTCCAGTTTGAGCGACGTGGTTGGGGCCGAGCCATTCGGTCCCTCGCCACAATCAACAGATAGGCGGCGATTTGAGTTCCGCCAATCTCGTTTATCGAGAAACGATATTAAACTACCGTAATGATGCACGCGGGTTCGGAACAGTTGCCCTTAGGTCACAGTGGCGTGCGTAGCGACCATCGACGTGCGTTTGGAGACGATTTCGAACCAGGCCGAAAGCGCTGGTCGGCCGGCGCGCCAGTCGCTGACCTGGCGCACGTCCTGATAGGCCAGCTGCACCGCCACGGCGATCTCGCCGATCTCGAAACGCTCGCCCGACAGGCTGCCGTCGACCACCGCCGCCTCGAAGAGATCCAGCGCCGCGTTGACCGCCCGCAACTGGCGCTCGAACAGGTCCTGGCGGTGCTCTTCCTTGGGCCGCATCCGCTCGCGCACGACCAGCACCGAGGCGTCGCCCATGCCATCGGCGGCGGCCTCGAAGGTCAGGGCGCGGCGGCGGGCCGGCTGCTCGGCCGGGATCAGGCGGGGCTCGGCGAGACCGTCGACATAGTCGGCGACGACGCCGGAATCGAAGATGACCTCGCCGTCCTCCAGGATCAGGGCCGGGACCTTGCACAGCGGGTTCTGGCTGCGCAGGGTCTCGTCCTGGAACGGCATGGCGATCTCCAGGGAAAACAGGTCGAACAGACCTTTTTCGAGGGCCAGCACACGAACCTTGCGGGCAAACGGCGAAATTGGAGCGTAAAGAAGCCGCATCAGGTGATTTCCCCCGGGAGTAGTGACATGGCGCTGAAGCTTGAAATGGGATCGAAGCTCGTGGCCGCCACCCATAATCCCGGCAAGGTGCCCGAGATCACCGCCCTGCTGGACGGCCGCTTCGAAATCATCACCGCCGGCCAGCTGGGTCTGCCCGAGCCGGACGAGACCGAAAGCACCTTCGTCGGCAACGCTCTGCTCAAGGCCCGCCACGCCGCCGACCTCTCCGGCCTGCCCGCCATCGCCGACGACAGCGGCCTGTCGGTCAAGGCGCTGGACGGCGCGCCGGGCATCTACTCCGCCCGCTGGGCAGGGCCCGGCAAGGACTTCGCCATGGCCATGGACAAGGTCGCCGAGCGCATCGAGGCCACGGGAACCGAGGACTATTCGGCCTGGTTCACCTCAGCCCTGGCCGTGGCGTGGCCGAACGGTCCGGCCGTGGTGGTCGAGGGCCGCGTCGACGGGGCCCTGGTGTTCCCCGGTCGCGGCACGCGCGGCTTCGGCTACGACCCGATCTTCGTGCCCGAGGGCCATGACACCACCTTCGGCGAGATGGAACCGGCCGCCAAGGACGCCATGAGCCACCGCGCCCGCGCCTTCGCCAAGCTGAAGGCGGCGCTGTTTGACTGATAGCCTCGGCGTCTACGTCCACTGGCCGTACTGTTCGCGGATCTGTCCCTATTGCGACTTCAACGTCGTGCGTGACCGGGGCAAGACCGACGAGCAGGCGGCGCTGGCCGACGCCATCGTCGCCGATCTCATCGCCCAGCGTGAACTGACGGGCGAGCGGCAGCTGCTGTCGATCTTCTTCGGCGGCGGCACGCCTTCGCTGATGGACCCGGCCCAGGTCGCGCGGGTGATCGAGACGGCCAAGCGCCTGTGGTCGCCCGTCGCCGACCTGGAGATCAGCCTCGAAGCCAATCCCACCGACGCCGAGGCCGGCCGCTTCGAGGCCCTGGCCGACGCGGGGATCCAGCGGCTGTCACTAGGCGTCCAGGCGCTGGACGACGCGTCCCTGAAAGCCCTGGGCCGCAACCACGACGCCGGCGCGGCGCGGCGGGCGATCGCCGCGGCGACCAAGGCTTTCCCGCGCCTGTCGATCGACCTGATCTATGCCCGCCCCGGCCAGACCGACGCGGCCTGGCGCGCTGAGCTGGCCGAGGCCATCGCCCTGGGCCCCGAACATGTCTCGCCTTACCAGCTGACCATCGAGCACGGCACCGCCTTCGACCGCGCGGTCGGGCGCGGGACCCTGGTCGTGCCCGACGAGGACTTGGCCGCCACGCTGTTCGAAACCACCCAGGAACTGCTGGAGGCCGCCGGCTTCGACGCCTACGAGGTCTCCAACCACGCTCGAGGCGACGCCGCCCGCTCGCGGCACAACCTCGTCTACTGGCGCGGCGTCGACTATGTCGGCGTCGGCCCCGGCGCGCATGGCCGCCTGGCCCTGCTTGAAGGCCGCGCGGCCACGGTCGCCCATCGCGCCATCAAGGACTACATCGCCGCCGTGACCGAGACCGGCGTCGGCTTCGAACGCGAGATCCTGAGCCCCGAAGAAGCCGCCGAGGAGCGCCTGGTCCTGGGCCTGCGCATCGACGACGGGGTGCGATTCGACGAGATGGCGCCGCTGGGCCTGACCCCGGACCTGCCGAAGGTGCGCGATCTGGTGGAGGCGGGGCTGCTAGTTGACGACGCCAATCGTTTGCGCGCCACTCGCGCGGGCCGCCTGGTCCTGGACCGGCTGACAGGAACGCTCGCGACCTGATATGCCTTCTTTCCGAGCACGAAGGACATCCATACGTTGAGCCGCCAGCTTCCCCCGCCAGCCCTGTCCGATGCGCCCCTGGCGCCCGGCCTCTATCTGGTGGCGACGCCGATCGGCAATCTGCGTGACATCACCCTGCGGGCGCTGGACGTGCTGGCCGCCTGCGACGTGCTGCTGGCCGAGGACACCCGCGTCACCGGCAAGCTGCTGTCGGCCTACGCCATCAAGACCAAGCTAGAGCGCCACGACGAACACGTGGCCGAGCGCGCCATCCCCGGCATCCTCGAGCGCCTGGAGGCCGGCGAGCGCGTGGCCCTGGTCTCGGACGCCGGCACGCCGATGGTCTCCGATCCCGGCTACCGCCTGGCCAAGGAGGCGATCGCCGCCGGCCATCCGGTGATCCCGATCCCCGGCGCTTCCGCCGCCCTTGCTGCGCTTACCCTGGCCGGGCTGCCGACCGACCGCTTCCTGTTCGCCGGCTTCCCGCCGCCCAAGAGCGCCGCGCGCCGGACCTTCTTCGAGGAATTCGCCAACACCCGCGCCACCCTGATCTTCTACGAAGGCGCCTCGCGGGTGGATGACTGCCTGGCCGACATGGCCGCCGTGTTCGGTGGAACCCGTCAGGCGGCGGTGTGCCGTGAACTGACCAAGCTCTACGAGACCTGCATTCGCGCGCCCCTGGCCGAGCTGGCCGTTGACCCGCGCTTCGAGGCCCCCAAGGGCGAGATCGTCATCCTGGTCGGTCCGGGCTCGGAGAAGGTCGCCACGGCCGACGACGCCGAGGCCGCCCTGCGCGAAGCCATGGCTCGCCTGCCGCTGGGCGAGGCCGCCTCCGAGGTCGCCAAGGCGCTGGGCCTGTCGCGCAAGGACCTCTATCGCCAGGCCCTGGCGCTGAAGGAGCAGGCCTGATGGCGGCGGGGGCTCGTCAGATCCGAGGCGCGACCGCGCGCAAGGTCGGACGGCGGGCCGAGGTCTGGGCGGCGCTGTGGCTGATGGCCAAGGGCTATCGGATTCTGGGTTTCCGCCTGGCCACCCCGCTGGGCGAAATCGACCTCCTGGCGCAACGCGGCAAGGTGCTGGCCGTTGTGGAGGTCAAGCAAAGGACGACGATCGAGGACGCCCTGGACGCCGTGACGCCCACCCAGCGCGAGCGCCTGCGCCGCGCCGCCGCCCATGTCAGCGCGCACCGCGCCAGCCTGCGCGACCTTCTCGTGCGCCTGGACCTGATCGCCCTGGCCCCCGGCCGCGCGCCGCGCCACCTGCCCGACGCCTGGCAAGGAGTCTGAGCATGACGCGCGAGGACGCCGAAGAGATTCTGACGAAAGCCGGCGAAGGGACCGACCAGGACTTCCCGCTGTTCGAGGCGGCCCTGGCCTGCGCCGTCCATGACGATCCCAGCCGTGACACCACCCCGGCCATCAACCTGGCCAAGGACGCCGTCGACCGCCTGCGCCGCCGCGCCGAAGCCGAGTCGCCCGAGGAGGCCGTGGCCGAGACCCTGGCCGGCGACCTGCGCCTGACTGGCGACGTCCTGACCTACGACCATCCCGACAATGCCGACGTCATCGCCATCGCCGAACGCCGCAAGGGCCTGCCCGTGGCCCTGGGCGTCTTCTACCTGCACGCCGCCCGCCAGGTGGGTCTGGAGCTGCATGGCGTCGACTTCCCTGGCCACTTCCTGCTGCGCATCGAGACCGAGGAAGGGCCGCTGGCCCTAGACCCGTTCAGCGAGGGCCGGGTGGTGCTGCCGTCCGAGCTGTCGCGCCGCGCCCTGCGCACCGGCCTGATGCCCGACGTCGCCTCGCGGCTGGAACTGCTGATGGCGCCGATCTCGGACCGCGCCGTGCTGATCCGCCTGCAGAACAACATCTTCGCCCGCGCCCAGCAGGCCAAGGACTGGGTCCGCGCCGAGCGCTCGGCCCTGCGCCGCGCCCTGTTGAACCCCAACGACCACCGCCCCTGGCTGGACGTCGCCGCCGCCCGCGAGGGTCAGGGCGCGCTGGCGGGGGCGCTCCAGGCGTTGTCCCGCGCCCAAACGCTCGATGGCGGCGCCGCCATCGCGGCCCGCGCCGCGCGTGAGCGGATGCGCCTGCGACTCAACTGACAAAAAGCTACTCTTCAACGCCGAACGAGGCACGAAGAACCGCAGATCGAATCATTTCGACGCAGATTGAGCCGCACCTGAGCGGCTTTCCGCACAAAACGCCCTTTCGGCAGGCGGCTCGCCGCGCGAAATTCGCGCGGCGGACGCGTCGAAATTTCATTTAATTCAGCAATATCAATGCGCTGCTCGATTTCCACGCGAGGCGTTTGCGATCCGCCACGTCCGTGTTGGATTTCGCTCAACGCCGACACGGGTTGCCCAGCGATCCACGAAGAGAATTGGCGCAACATCCACACAGAGAATTCCATGAACATCCGCATGATTTATCTTGCGGATGCGATACCTATTGTCGCAACTATATTTTTGTCTATCTTAGACATTACTTTTGATGACTTTGCGAGTAACCAATAGGTAATAAGGTACAGCTTAAACGAAACCTCAACTGCACTTGCTCGGCCTCGGCCGTTCAACGCTATGGGGGCGTCATGCTGCGCTTGAAAATCACCGGGAAGATCGTCCTGGCGTTCGTCGCCTTGATCGGGGCGTTCGCCGTCGCCAGCACGATCGTGTTCGTCAGCCTGGGCGTGATCCGCGACAACGCCGTCGCCGTGGAGCGCAGCTTCAAGCTGGCGAAATACGCGGCCCACACCGAGACCCTGATCCTGGAGCAGCAGTCGGCCGTGCGCGGCTTCCTGGTAACCGGCGACGAGCGGTTCGTCCGCGCCTATCGCGACAGCGCCAAGGCCTTCGACCGCGACGTCGAGACCTTCATCAGCCGCAGCACCCGCGCCGACCAGATCGCTCGCGGAAAGCGTCTGGCGGAACTGGCCCACGAATGGCGCACCACGCGCGCCGACCGCCAGATCGCCCTGGCCCGCGACCCGGCCACCCGGCCGCAGGCCCTGGCCATGATCGGCCGCGGCGGCCTGGACCGCATCCGCGCCCTGCAACGCGAAATCAACGAGGCCGCCGACAAGCGCTCGGCCATCCGCCTGGCCGAACGCGACGAAGCCCTGGCTAGCGCGACCTGGGCCCTGGCGATCGGCGGCGCGGCGGCGATCCTGATCGCCATCGGCATGGCCTGGATGCTGTCGCGTGTCATCGCCCGCCCGATCCTGGGCATGACCGCGGCCATGACCCGCCTGGCCCAAGGCGACCACGCCGTCGAGGTCCCGGACACCGCGCGCCGCGACGAGGTCGGCCTGATGGCCAATGCCGTCCTGACCTTCAAGGACGCCGCCATCGAGAAGGTGCGGATGGAGGCCGAAGCGGCCGAAACCCGCCGCCATGTCGAGGCCGAACGCGCCCGCAACGAAGCCGCCCGCGCCGAGGCCGCCCGCGAACAGGCGATGGTGGTCGAGCAGCTGGCCGGCGGCCTGTCGCGCCTGGCCGACGGCGACCTGACTCACCGCATCGACGCCCCGTTCGCGGACGACTATCGCCAGCTGAAGGACGACTTCAACGCCGCCATCGCCCGCCTGCGCCAGGCCATGTCGGTGATCTCGGGCAACACCAGCGGCATCAAGTCGGGCAGCCACGAGATCAGCCAGGCCTCGGACGACCTCTCCAAACGCACCGAACAGCAGGCCGCCAGCCTGGAAGAGACCGCCGCGGCGCTGGAAGAGATCACCGCCACGGTCAAGCGCACCGCCGAGGGCGCCCTGCACGCCCGCCAGATCGTCTCGGCCGCCAAGACCGACGCCGAACAGGGCGGCACGATCGCCGCGCAGGCGGTGGCCGCCATGACCCAGATCGAAGGCTCCTCGACCCAGATCGCCCAGATCATCGGGGTGATCGACGAGATCGCCTTCCAGACCAACCTCCTGGCCCTCAACGCCGGGGTCGAGGCCGCCCGCGCGGGCGAGGCCGGCAAGGGCTTCGCGGTCGTGGCGCAAGAAGTGCGGGCCCTGGCCCAGCGCTCGGCCGAAGCGGCCAAGGAGATCAAGGCCCTGATCGGCGAGTCCTCGCAGCAGGTCGGCGCGGGCGTCGCCCTGGTCGGCCGGACCGGCGAGGCGCTCCAGCGGATCGTCAAGCAGGTGCTGGAGGTCAACACCCTGGTCGCCGAGATCGCCGCCTCGGCCCAGGAACAGGCCTCAAGCCTGCAGCAGGTCAATGTCGCCGTGAACCAGATGGACCAGGTGACCCAGCAGAACGCCGCCATGGTCGAGGAAAGCACGGCCGCCAGCCACGCCCTGGCCCGCGAGGCAGAGGACCTTTCCCGCCTGATGAACCAGTTCCAGGTCGGCGACGCGCCACCCGCAACATCGCGGACGAGCGTGTCACGGCCCGGTCAACGCGCCGCCTAGCGGCGCTCCCCCCTCCTCCTCCCCACTGCTCAGAGACCTCCCATGCAACTCGATCGCAGAGCCCTGCTCGGCGGCGCGGCGCTTGTCGCCTCGACCGCCGGCGTCGCCGCCGCCCAGACCCCCGCACCGGCTACCCCACCAACCGAACCCGAAGTCATCGACCTGTGGAACGGCGCCATGCCGGCCGCCGGCAAGGGCAAGGGCGGCGCCGAGATCGTCCTGCAGGACGGCTCGCACGACGGCTCGGTGACCAATGTCAGCCAGCCCCGCCTGCGCGTCTTCCGCGCCGCCAAGCCGAACGGCACGGCCGTGATCGTCGTGGCCGGCGGCGGCTATCGCCGCATCAACATCCGCGCCACCAGCGAGGCCATGGCCCGCTGGCTGAACATGATGGGGGTCACCGCCTTCGTCCTCTACTACCGCATGCCCGTCGACGGTTGGGCCCCGCAGGCTCCGCTGCAGGACATGCAGCGCGCCGTGCGCGTGGTGCGCGCCCGCGCCGCCGAGTTCGCGGTGGATCCGGCCAAGATCGGCGCGGTCGGCGCCTCGGCCGGCGGTCACCTGGTCGGCATGATCTCCAGCCGCGCGGACGAGGCCTTCTACGCCCCGATCGACGCCGCCGATAAGGTCTCGGCGCGTCCCGACTTCGCCGGCCTGATCTACCCCGTCATCACGGTCAAGCCGCCGTTCGACAACACCCAGACCCGCCGCATGATGGCCGGCGAGAACCCGACGGCCGAGCAGAGCGCGGCCATGTCGGTCGAGACCCATGTGACCAACAAGACGCCGCCGACCTTCCTGGCCCAGTGCGTCGACGACGGCGTCTCGGCCATCGACAACAGCCTGATCATGTTCAGCGCGCTGCGGGCGGCCAAGGCCCCGGCCGAGCTGCACGTCTTCGAGCAGGGCGGCCACAGCTTCAACATGGGCGTCCCCGGCGGTCCGACCTCCGGCTGGCCCGCCCTGTTCGCCAACTGGGCCAAGTCGCACGGCTTCTTCGGCGGCAAGGCCATCGCGGCCCGCGCCGCCTCCACGGACTAAACCGAGCGGGCTGGTCCAACAGCCCCCGCCTCCAAACCCAAAATCATCAATCCAGAAGAACGCGCACCGGCGGGCCCAGGGGGGCCGCCCGGCGCGAAGGGAAAACTCATGCCTAAGCGTAGCTTCAAGACCGGCCTGGCCGTGACCATCAGCGCTCTCGCGCTCAGCATCGGCGTCGGCGGCGTCGCCTCGGCGGCGCCCGCCAAGAAGGCCGACGCCAACGCCGCCCTGATCCAGCTGGTCAAGGATCAGCAAGCCAAGATCGAGGCCCTGGAACAGCGCTTGTCGGCCGTCGAGGCCAAGGCCGGCGCGCCGGCCGTCCCGGCTGAAACCCAAGCCGCCGTCCAGGCCAACACCCAGGCCCTGGAGACTACGGCCGCCGAGCTGCAGGCCGCTCAGGCCCAGATCGTCCAGCTGCAGGACGCCCAGCAGGATGCGCTGAAGGTGAAGTGGGCCGACGGCGGTCCCGAGTTCGTCAGCTCGAACGGCTTCTTCACCTTCCACCCGCGCGGCCGCATCCAGATCGACGCGTCGACGACGCGCGGCTCGAACTTCGACGCCCGCAACATCAGCGGCACCGAGGCCCCGGCGGTCCGCCTGGGCGCCGAGGGCATGATGGGCAAGCTGGGCTACAAGATCGAAGCCGACTTCGCCGACGAAGTGGTGTCGCTGAAGGAGGTCTACATCTCCTACGACAGCAGCATCGCCGGCCACGTGGTCGAGTACTATCTGGGCAACAAGCTGAACGACCGCACGATCGACGGCTCGACCTCGGGCGTGTCGCTGCCGTTCATGGAGCGCAACGTGGTGGCCAATGTCGCCGCGCCGCAGAAGGGCTTCTTCGGCCTGGGCGCTATGGCCAAGATCTATGGCGGCAACTGGCACGCCAGCGTTTCGCTGACCGGCGGCCCGATCGGCCAGGTCGGCGACAACCGCAGCCCGCTGACCCTGGCCGGCCGCGCCCACTGGAACCCGGTCAAGACCAAGGACGGCTTCGTCCACCTGGGCGTCTGGGGCTTCTCGGAAGACCTGGCCCCGGCCACCGCCACCATCAACAAGACCAGCTATATCGGCCCGGGCTTCAACGACAATCTGAAGGTCTCGGCCAGCTCGCTGACCAATCCCGAGCATGACAACGGCTACGGCTTCGAACTGGGCGGCACCTACCGCTCGTTCTGGATCTTCGGCGAACAAGGCACCCGCGACATCAGCCTGCAGGTCGGCCCGAACGTGAAGCAGAAGGCCCGCTCGGTCTATGCCGGCTACCTGCTGACCGGCGAGCGTCCCGGCTTCTCGACCCGCTCGGGCATCTGGAGCGGCGTGAAGGTCAACCACCCCGTCACCAGCGGCGGCACGGGCGCGTTCGAGATCGCCACCCGCTACGACAAGATCGACTTCACCAACGTCGCCAACGGCGGCGAGGGCGACGCCTATACGGTCGGCCTGAACTGGTACGTGAACGACTGGGCGCGGGTGATGACCAACTTCGTGCACTGGAAGACCCAGAACAAGGTCGGCTCGTTCAAGGGCCTGGACACGGGCGACAGCCTCAGCGTTCGCGGCGAAATCGCGTTCTAACCGGACACGCGTTTCCTCCCTGAAGGAGGGCGGTCCACCCCACCGGCCGCCCTCTCTTTTCGTCGCGTACAGGCGCCCGCCCCATCCCTCGGGGCGGGCGCCGCCTTATCAGCCCCTCGCAATCGCCGGAAATCGCCTTAACTAGACGGCGCACAGACACGCCGAAGGATCGAGCCCCATGTCGCTGAGAGTCGCCGTCCAGATGGACCCCGTGCTGGGGATCAACATCGACACCGACACGACCTTCCTGATGATGATGGAGGCGCAGCAGCGCGGCCATAAGCTGTGGTTCTACACGCCCGACAAGCTGTCTCAGGAAGACGGCCGGGTGTTCGCCCGCGCCCAGTCGCTGGAGGTGTTCGCCGAGAAGGGCGCCCACGCCAAGCTGGGCGAGGTCCAGGTCATCGACATGAAGGACGACATCGACGTCGTCCTGATGCGCCAGGATCCGCCGTTCGACATGGCCTACATCACGGCCACCCACTTCCTGGACAAGATCCACCCCCACACCCTGGTGGTGAACAACCCGACCGAGGTGCGCAACGCGCCGGAAAAGCTGTTCGTCACCGACTTCCCGGGCGTGCAGCCGCCGACCCTGATCACCAGCGATCACGAGGCGATCTACGATTTCCGCGCCCGCCACGGCGATATCGTCCTGAAGCCCCTCTATGGCGGCGGCGGCTCGGGCGTGGCCCGTCTGCTGGCGGATGATCCCAATCTGGACGCCCTGCTGGAACTGCACGCCATGATCGGCCGCGAGCAGGTCATCGCCCAGAAGTTCGTGCCGGCCGTCAGCAAGGGCGACAAGCGCGTCCTGCTGGTCGATGGCGAGCCCGTGGGCGCCATCAACCGCGTGCCGGCCGCCGGCCAGGTGCGCTCAAACCTGCGGGTCGGCGGCCGCGCCGAGGCGGTGTCGCTGACGGCTCGCGACATGGAGCTGTGCAAGATCATCGGCCCGGAACTGAAGCGCCGTGGACTGATCTTTGTCGGTATCGACGTCATTGGCGAGTACTTGACCGAGATCAACGTTACGTCGCCCACCGGCGCACAACAGCTCAAGCGTTTTACCGGTATCAACGCCGCGGCCATACTCTGGAATCGTATCGAGGACATTCGCCGCAACGGTGGGTAACTCTGCGGAAAGACGGACGTTTCGCGAAACGTTCGTTTTTCGTTCTTGCTCCATTTCGCAAGCTATGCTGTGACTTGTGGATAAAGTTCATTGTCCATGAGGGTTTGCGATGGCCGCCAGCGTGGTCACCGTTGCGTTCGAGGGTGTCGAGGCTCGGCGTGTCGACGTCGAGGTTCAGCTGACCACGGGCGCCCAGGTGTTCGTCATCGTCGGCCTCGCGGACAAGGCGGTGGCCGAGAGTCGTGAACGCGTGCGCGGCGCCTTTGCGGGGCTCGGCCTCTCGCTGCCCGGCAAACGCATCGTCGCCAATCTGGCGCCGGCCGATCTGCCCAAGGAAGGCGCCCATTTCGACTTGCCGATCGCCCTGGCGGTGATGGCGGCGCTGGGCGTCATTCCGATGGACGCCCTGGATGGCTGGGCGGCGATCGGCGAGCTCTCGCTGGATGGCCGCATCATGCCGGTCGCTGGCGCGCTGCCGGCGGCGATGGCGGCCGGGGCCATGGGCCTGGGCCTGATCTGTCCGGAGGCCTCCGGTCCCGAGGCGGCCTGGGCGGGCGACACACGCATCCTGGCCCCGCGCTCGCTCGTCTCGCTGATCAACCATTTCCGGGGCGCCCAGATCCTGTCGGCGCCGGCGCCCGGCCCGATCGTCGAGGGCGAGGCGGCCAAGGACCTGCGCGACGTGAAGGGCCAGGAGCACGCCAAGCGCGCCCTGGAGATCGCCGCCGCCGGCGGCCACAACCTGCTGTTCGTCGGCCCGCCGGGCTCGGGCAAGTCGATGCTGGCCCAGCGCCTGCCGGGGCTGTTGCCGCCGCTGACCTCGGCCGAGCTGCTGGAGACCTCGATGGTCCATTCGGTGGCGGGGCTGATCGCGAGAGGCGCCTTGACCCGCGCCCGGCCCTACCGCGCCCCGCACCACAGCGCCTCCATGGCCGCCCTGACCGGCGGCGGGTTGAAGGCCAAGCCGGGGGAAGTCTCCTTGGCTCACAATGGCGTGCTGTTTTTAGACGAACTGCCGGAGTTCAGCCGCCAGGCCTTGGATAGCCTGCGCGCGCCGTTGGAAACCGGCGAGGTGATGGTGGCCCGCGCCAACTTCCACATCCGTTATCCGGCTCGGGTGCAGCTGGTCGCGGCCATGAACCCCTGCCGCTGCGGTCACGGCGGGGCCGGGCGCGGGGCGTGCGGCAAGGCGCCGAGGTGCCAGCTGGACTATCAGGGTCGAGTGTCGGGTCCGATGCTGGACCGCATCGACCTGGCCGTCGACATGCCTGCCGTCACCGCCGCCGACCTCTCGTTACCGCCGCCGCAGGAGGGCTCGGCCGAGGTCGCCGCGCGGGTGGCGCGGGCGCGAACGCTGCAGCAAGCGCGGGCGGAAGAGTTCGGCGCCGACGATGGTCTGAACGGCCGGGCCGAAGGCGCCTTCCTGGAGAAGATCACCGCCCTGGACGATCGCGCTCGCGCCCTGCTGACCCAGGCCGCCGAGGCCGGCCGGATCAGCGCGCGCGGTTGGACCCGAACCCTACGCCTCGCCCGCACCATCGCCGACCTGGAAGGCGCCGAACGTGTCCAGCGCGTCCACGTCGCCGAGGCCCTGGCGTATCGGCGGACCCATACGCCCGGCGAAGGCGTTCCGGCCTAGGGCCGCGTGCGGTGCAGCTTGTGCATGTCGTCGCGGCGCAGACCGCCGATGGCGGCGGCGACGCTGGCGGCGAAGGCGCTGGTCAGGGCGCCGATGCCCAGGAAAAGCGACAGCTGGGCGCCGATCTGACCGGCGCGCACGACCTCGGCGGGGGTGAGATCGCCGACGGGCGGCGTTGCCGCCGGCGCGGCCAGAGCGCCGAGAACCAGCAGGCCCACCACGCTGGCGGCCCAGGCCAGCAGGCCGTGGGCGGTGTCGCGGAAATGGACCTCGTGGTCGTGGACGTTCAGCCACTTTGTGCGCATTCGCCCGGCGACATAGCCGCCCAGCATGCTGGCCACCACCTGGCAGGCGATGAACGCCGCGCCCAAGGTCGGGGTGAAGTCGCTGGCCGTCAGGCCCGCCGGCCAGCGCGGCGACAGCTTCAGGCCAAAGCCCGCGCCCAGCGACAGCAACACGAACAGCAAGGCGATCGTGGCGACGGCGCCGGCCAGGACCGCGTCCCAGCTGACGGCCGACTGGTTTTCTTCGCCGATATCGACGGCGACGAGATCAGGGGAGAGAGCCATAGGACGTCCCCTTTTCTCAGAAATGGTGGGTGCAGAAGGCGAGCAGCAGGATGATCGGCAGCGGCACTCCGAGGAGCATCAGAAGGATCGATCGCATGGCGTGAGCTTCCCTGTTCGAGCTTGTCCACGCACAACGGCGCCGCTCGATACCGGTTCCGGCGCCCCTCGCGAGTTTGACCGGGTGTTAAGCCGCTGCGGGTAACCTTGATCTCCATGAGCGACAAGAAACCCGGCGTCACCCCCGAGCAGCTGGCCACCCTGAGCCACGAGTTCCGCACCCCGCTGAACGGCGTGCTGGGCATGGCGCGCCTGCTGGAAAACACCAAGCTGACGGCCGAGCAGCGGTCCTATGTCACCGCCCTGCGCGAGAGCGGCGACCACCTGCTGTCGCTGGTCAATGACGTGCTGCACTTCGCCCGCCTGGGCGCGGCCTCGATCGAGCTGTCGCTGGCCCCGGTGGATATCGAGGGCCTGCTGCGCCAGGTCGCCGAACTGATGAGCCCCCGCGCCCACGAGAAGGGCATCGAGATCGCCTGGGCCGTGCCGACCGCCCTGCCGACCATCCAGGCCGACGAAGGCCGTCTGCGCCAGATCCTGCTGAACTTCGCCGGCAACGCCGTGAAGTTCACCGAGGCCGGCGGCGTCCTGCTGACCGCCACGGCCACGACCGATGGCCGCATCCGCTTCTCGGTCGCCGACACCGGGCCTGGTGTCGCGCCCGAGGCCCGCCAGCGGATCTTCGAGGCCTTCGTCCAGACCGACATCACCCACGCCACCCAGCTGGGCGGGGCGGGCCTGGGCCTGGCCATCGTCGCGCGCCTGGCCAACGCCATGGACGGCGAGGTCGGGGTCGGCGGCGAACTGGGCCAGGGCGCCGAGTTCTGGTTCGAAGCGCCGTTCGAGATTGCCGCGCCCGCGACCCGCGCCGCGCCGCTCGAAGGCCGCAGCGTCGCCATCGCCTCGCCCAACGCCATCGTCCGCGCCGCCACCGTGCGCCAGATCGAGGCCGCCGGCGGCCGCGCCTTCGCCGCCGTCGACGTCGCCTCGGCCCTGTCGGGCGCGCCGGCCGACGCCGTGCTGCTGATCGACGCCGCCCTGGCCGCGCCGCGCGGGGCCTTCAAACCGCCCGCTGGCCGCAAGGCCGTGGTGCTGCTCACCCCCGAGCAGCGCGACCGCATCGACCGCCTGAAGGACGCCGGCTTCTCGGGCTATCTGATCAAGCCGCTACGCGCCGCCTCGCTGGTCGAGCAGGTGCTGCGGGCCGGTGAAACCGAGACCGCCCAGACCGAAGCTCCGATCCATGACGATCGCATCGCCGGAGCCGTAGCCCAGGGCGTGCGGGTGCTGCTGGCCGAGGACAATCCGATCAACGCCCTGCTGGCCCGCACCCTCTTGGAACGCGAAGGCTGCAAGGTCGACCGCGTCGCCGACGGCGAGCAGGCCGTGGCCGCCGCCGTCGCGGGGGCCTATGACCTGATCCTGATGGACCTGCGCATGCCGGGCCTGTCGGGCGTCCAGGCCGCCAAGGCCCTGCGCGCCAAGGGCGTCGCCGCCCCGATCGCCGCCCTGACCGCCGACGCCTTCGACGAGGACAAGCGCGCCTGCCTGGCCGCCGGCATGGACGACTTCCTGGTGAAGCCCCTGACCCAAGAAGCCCTGCGCGACGCCCTCAAGCGCTGGACGACTGGCGGCGCCGCGAGCGGCTGGACGAAAACCGCGACGCGAGCCAAGGTCGCCGGCTAAAGGGCGGGGGCGATTTCCCCGCAGGGGGATCGCCAGATGACCGACGACGCGAAAGCCGCGCCCGAGAAGAAGACCCTTCTCCAGACCCTGGCCTTCTTCCTGGAGCGCCGCAGCCTGGTGATGCTGGGCCTGGGCTTCGCGTCCGGCCTGCCGTTCATGCTGATCTTCGACACCCTGTCGCTGTGGCTGCGCGATGCGGGCCTGTCGCTGGCGGTGATCGGCTTCTTCAGCCTGGCCACCCTGTCGTTCTCGTTCAAGTTCCTGTGGGCGCCGCTGATCGACCGCACCCGCGTGCCGGTGCTGCACAACCTCTTGGGCCATCGCCGCGCCTGGCTGCTGGTGTTCCAGATCGCCATGATCCTGGGCCTGTGGGCGATCTCGACCATGAACCCGGTGAACCAGCTGGGCGTCTTGGCCGCCGCCGCCGTGGCCGTCGGTTTCGCCACCGCCTCGCACGACATCGTCCTGGACGCCTGGCGCATCGAGGTGGCCGACAAGGAAGACCAGGGCCCGATGGTCGTGGCCTATCAGTGGGGCTACCGCGTCGCCATGATCGCGGCCGGCGCTGGTCCGCTGCTGCTGGCCGAGCGCTTCGGCTGGAACTTCTCGTACGCCGTGATGGGCGCGGTCGTCGGCATCGGCGTGCTGGCCACCCTGTGGGCCCCGCGCGAGGCCGAGCACACCATCCGCCCGATCCCGACCGACGACGTCAACCAGCCCAAGGCCCTGGAGATCCTCGAGTGGCTGACCCGCCTGGCCGTGCTGGTGCTGGGCGCCCTGGTGCTGGGCTCGGGCCTGTCGGGCGACGCGTCCTTGCTCTCCAAGCTGGTCGGCGGCGAAGCCCTGGCCGACGCCTGGACCGCCAAGCCCAACGGCGTCTGGCTGCAGCTGGTGGGCGTGATCATCGGCCTGGCCATCGTGGTCGTCGCCGCCTGGCCTATCCCCAAGGTCCGCACCAAGCCGGGCGTCTACATGTCCAAGGCGTTCGGCGAGCCGCTGGGCGAGTTCCTGACCCGCTTCCACGGCGTGGCCGGCCTGATCCTGGCGGCGATCTGTGTCTACCGCGTCTCGGACTTCGTGCTGAACATCATGAATCCGTTCTACCGCGACATGGGCTTCTCGCTCACCGAGATCGCCGAGATCCGCAAGGTGTTCGGCATCATCGCCTCGATGATCGGGGTGTTCTTAGGGGGCGTCGTGGTCTCGCGCCTGGGCCTGATGAAGGCGCTGGTCATCGGCGCCTTCGCCCAGCCGATCAGCAACCTGATGTTCGCCCTCCTGGCCATGAGCGGCCACAGCATCCCGATGCTGTTCACCTCGATCTGCCTGGACAACATCGCCGGCGGCATCGCCGGCACCGCCCTGATCGCCTACATGTCCAGCCTGACCTCGGCGGGCTTCACGGCCACGCAGTACGCGCTGTTCTCGTCGCTGTACGCCCTGCCCGGCAAGCTGATCGCATCGCAGTCGGGCCGCATTGTCGAGGCGTCCGCGCAGGCCGCCGAACACGGCGGGCCGATCGGCCTGCTCAAGGGCCTCTTCACCCGCCTTCCGCCCGAGAGCTTCACCGCCGCCGGCGCCAAGCTGGGCGTCAGCGCCCAGGCCATGGCGGCGGGCTATACGACCTTCTTCATCTACACCGCGCTGATCGGCGTGGTGGCGATCGTGCTGTCGTTCGCGGTGGCGGCGCGGCAGGGGAAGGTCGAGGCGGCGGCGAACGCTTAAAGACCCTCTCCCCAAGGGAGAGGTGTCGGCGCGCAGCGACGACGGAGAGGGAAGAGGCCGGAGCCAGGACAAGTTCCCCCTCCGGCGCTTCGCGCCACCTCCCCCGCTAGGGGGAGGATCTTTTCTCCGCCGCCTAAACCGCCAAGCAAACCACCTGCGCCACCCGCAGATCCCGCCGCAACCCATCGGCCACGCGGCCGTAGTTCTCGGTGGTGATCGGCTCGCTGGGCGCGAATTCCGACGGCGAGGGCCGGCGGTGCGGGCCCAGCAGGGTCTTCAGGGTCTCGGGCGCGGTCGTATAGATGCGGCCCCGGCGCGGGGCCTCGGCGACCGTGACCCCGATTACCCGTCCGGCGGCGTCCAGGGCCGGCGCGCCCGACAGGCCCGACAGCGTGCCCTTGAGGGTGTCGGTGCGGCCGACCTCGGCCCAGACCAGCACCGGCTCGGTGCGGGCCCCGCGACCATGGACGACCAAGTTTTCGCGGCCCAGCAGGCGCGAGGCGGCCTCGCCCGGATGGCCTTGCGGGAAGCCCGGATGATAGGCGCGCGCGCCCCGGCGCAGCGGGATATCCAGGCCCAGCGGCACCGACGGCGCCCCGCCTTCGGTGGTCAGGATCGCCGCGTCGGCCTTGGGATCGACATGGATCTTGGCCGCCACGCCACGGCCATCCGCGACGACGATCGCGGCGGACTTGCAGCCATCGACCACGTGGCGCGCGGTCAGCCAGGTCCCGTCGTCACCGACCGAGAAGGCCGTGCCCGAACCCGGCTCGGGGCGATCGGGCACCTGCACCACGATCGACGGGTCGAACGGCGAGGACGGCCCCAGCGGCAGCCCCTCCTCGCCCGGCACCGGCGGCGGCGGCGGCGGGGCGTCGGAACGCTCCTGGCGGCCGACGGCGACGATCACCAGGGCGCTGACCGCCGCGGCGTAGACCAGCCAATCGGGAAGCTTGGGGAAATGCACTGCTTGAGCCCCCGACCGTGTCGGCTCAGCCGGCCACGGCGGCGGCGAGGACCAGGGCGGTGGCCAGCTTGGCGCCGACCAGCAGGACCGCGGCCGAGATCTCGCCGTCCTGGATCCGCTCGGGCAGGCCCTTCAGCACCATGTCGGTGACCCGGAAGACCAAGAGCTGCACGGCGATGGTCGCCGCACCCCAGATGCCGATCTCGATCACCGAGGTCGAGGCGGTCAGCGAGATGGCCAGCGGGATCGACAGGCCGACCATCACCCCGCCCAGCGACAGGGCGGCGGCCGAATTGCCCTCGCGGATCAGGGCGATTTCCTTGTGCGGGGTCAGCAGCGCGTACAGCGTCGTGCCCAGGATCAGCATGACCAGGGTCACGCTGGCGTGCAGCAGGGTGACCGGGAAGCCGGTGGCGAAGGCCTGGACCTCGGGCGACTGAAGCTGGGACGGCATGGACGCGGACTACCCTGGGAATTGTTCGGCGACCTGACTAACACGGGTCACCGAGTCTTGCGTAGGGGGCGCCCGCGTCAGGGGAGCCGAGGCCTACTTGTAGAAGCCTTCCCGCAGGTTCAGGCCGTGCTCGACGAAGACCTTCATGGCGCAAAGCATGCCGGTCCAGCCCTCGCAATTGCCGAAGGCGGCCTTCTCGCCCGCCGCCGAGTCGCTCCAGCCCGCCTCGTGGATCTTGACCAGGGTGCGGCCGTCGCCCGTGTCGGCGAAGGTCATGGTCACCTCGGTGTTGTAGGTCGCGTTCGGCTCGGCCGAGCCCCAGCGCAGGACGATCTTCTCGTTCTGCACGACCTCGACCACCTCGACCGGGAAGGCGCCCGGGAAATCGTGGAAGTCCCAGGTAACGGTCGCGCCGGTCTCGAGCCGCCCCTGCGCCCCGCCGGTGGTGAAATAGCCGGACAGCTTCTTCGGATCGGCGACGGCCTCAAAGACCTCGGACACGGGCTTGCCGATCCGGCCGCTGACGGTGAATTCGTGCGCCATGGAGCATCTCCTCGCTTGCTGGCGATGACCATGTGTTATAATCTTATAACATGTCAAGCGAGGACGAAGCCGACCTGATCTTCAAGGCCCTGGGCCACCGGGTGCGGCGGAGCATTCTGGATCTGCTGAAAGCCGAGCCGCTGACCACCGGCATGCTGTGCGCGCGGTTCGCGGAGCTCGATCGCTGCACGGTTATGCAACACCTGGGCGTGCTGGAAGAGGCCGGACTGGTCGTGGCCGAACGACGCGGTCGCGAACGCTGGAACCACCTGGACGCCCTGCCAGTCCACGCCATCCACGAACGCTGGATCGGCCCGTACGCGGCCTATGCGGCGGGGATGCTCAGCCGGCTGAAGAAGGTGGTCGAGGAAGAGGCCTAGGCCGCCTCGTCCTCGTCATCATCCGACAGCACCCCAGCCATCGCCGCCAGCGACAGCTTGCGCAGCGCCGAGGCGCGGACCTTCTCGCTCTCGCTCTTCAGCTGGCCGCAGGCGGCCAGGATGTCGCGCCCGCGCGGGGTGCGGATCGGCGAGGAGTAGCCAGCCTTGTTGAGGATCGCGGCGAAGGCCTCGATCGTCGACCAGTCCGAGCACAGGTAGTCGCTGCCCGGCCACGGATTGAACGGGATCAGGTTGATCTTGGCCGGAATGCCCTTGATCAGCTTGACCAGGGCGCGGGCCTCGTCAGGGCTGTCGTTGACGCCCTTCAGCATCACGTATTCGAAGGTCACGCGGCGGGCGTTGGACAGGCCCGGATAGGCGCGGATGCCGGCCATCAACTCGGCGATCGGGTATTTCTTGTTCAGCGGCACCAGCTCGTCGCGCAGGGCGTCATTGGTGGCGTGCAGGCTGATCGCCAGCATGGCCTGGGTCGTATTGCCCAACTTCTCCAGCATCGGCACCACGCCCGAGGTCGAGACGGTGATCCGGCGACGCGAGATGCCGATGCCCTCGTTGTCGCTGATGATCTCGATGGCGTCGGCCACCTGGCCCAGATTGTACAGCGGCTCGCCCATGCCCATGAACACGATGTTCGACAGGACGCGGTCTTCCTTGTCCGACGGCCATTCGGCCAGGTCGTCCTTGGCCACCTGCACCTGGGCGACGATCTCGGCCGCGGTCAGGTTGCGGACCAGCGGCTGGGTGCCGGTGTGGCAGAAGCTGCAATTGAGCGTGCAGCCGACCTGGCTGGACACGCACAGGGCGCCGGCGCGGCCGACGCCGGGGATGTAGACGCTCTCGACCTCGATGCCCGGAGCCATGCGGATCAGCCACTTGCGGGTGCCGTCCTTGGACACCTGGCGCTCGACAATCTCCGGCCGGGCGATGGTGAAGGTCTCGGCGAGACGCGCGCGGGTCTCCTTGGCGACGTCGCTCATATGGGCGAAGTCGGTAACGCCGCGATGGTGCATCCAGCGGAAGATCTGGGTGGCGCGCATCTTGGCCTTGCCGTGCTCGACCACGCCGCTCTCGACCAGGGCCGCGACCAGCTGCGGGCGCGTGAGGCCCGAGAGGTTGACCATGGGTTTGGCGACGGGAGTGGCGGGCGCTGTCTCGGTGGAGACGCGCGACAGGTCGAGGGTGACGCTCAAGGGGGTGTCCGGATGCTCGGGGGTCGAGGCGGACATATAGCAGGTCCGAGGCGGTTTTCCAAAAGGACCGGCCTGCGACAAGCGGCCTCGTCCTTCGACAGGCTCAGGATGAGGCCTATTGAAAGGCCCGGACCTCAACCGAAATCCTCATCCTGAGCTTGTCGAAGGACGAGGATTTCGCGCCCCTAAACCTTGCGGAACTTGCTTCCCTGGTTGGCGATCAGGGCCAGGGCCCAGTCATCCGGGACGATCTTGGCGATGGCGGCGATGGTCTTGTTGGGCGCGCCGGGGACGCAGATCGAGCGGTTGGCCTCGGCGGCCTCGTAGCCGGCGGCGGCGACCTCGTCGGCGCCCAGCCATAGCCATTCGGGCACGCCCTGGGTGACCTGGGCGCGGGTGCCGTTGACGTCGTGGAATTCCGAATAGGTGAAGCCCGGGCACAGAGCCGAGACGTGCACGCCGTTCTGCAGGTTCTCCAGGTGCAGGCTCTGGGAGAACTTCACGAGGAAGCCCTTGGTCGCCGCGTACAGGGTGTGGCCGGCCGCGCCGGGGACCAGGCCCGCCAGCGAGGCGACATTGACGATGCGGCCGAACTTGCGCTCGACCATGCCCGGCAGGACCTTGTGGGTCATCTCGCAGACGCTGGTCAGCATCAGTTGGAGGAACTTGGCCTGGTCGGCCCAGCTCGTGGAGTCGTAGGTCCCCGGCAGGCCATAGCCGGCGTTGTTGACCAGGGCGTCGACCACCCGGCCCTGCTCGGCGATGGCGGCCAGCACCGTGTCGACGCCGGCCGGCTCGGCCAGGTCGGCGGGGATGGCATAGGCCTCGACGCCCGAGCGCAACTTGATCTCGGCGGCCAGGCCCTCGAGGCGATCGACCCGGCGCGCGGTCAGGGCCACGTCATAGCCGTGGCTGGCGTAGATGCGGGCGGAGGCGGCCCCGATGCCGGCGGAGGCGCCGGTGATCAGGGCGAGACGGCGGGCCATGTCGTAGTCGATCCGGAAGAAGACGAAACTTCGCCGGAGACGAGCACGGTCCGCGCTTCGGTACAAGAAGCCCTCAAGAAAGGGGGCGGAAGGGGCGCGCGATGGGGTCGGGCGCGCCCCTTCCGAGGCCGCTGCGGGGAGGGAAAACCGCGCGGCCCAGGGCAGTTGGTTTTAGGCGGCCTTGCCGAGCTCGGCGGCGGCGTTGGCGCCGACCGCCCAGCGAACGGCGGCCTTGGCGACGCGTTCGCCCAGCAGGCGGGCGGTCTCACGGTCGCCGGCCGGCGGGGTGATCTCGGTCGAGGCGTTGTCCGACTGAGCGGCGACGCCCAGGAACGAGCCGACGCGGTTCAGGGTGTCGGGACCCCGCTCGGCGGCGGTCACGTTCGGCGGAGCGATGCCCAGGTTCACCCAGTTCATGCCGTGCTGGGCGGCCAGGATCGTCAGGCTCTCGAGCGCGTGGCCCTTGTCGCCGGCGAAGCTGTGCGAGTTGGTGAAGCCGGCGGCCAGCTTGTCCTTCCAGGCGCCGGTGAAGAAGGCGCTGGCGGTGGCGTCGGCGAACACTTTGAACACGCCCGAAACGTCGCCCATATAGGTCGGCGCGCCGAACACGACGGCGTCGGCGGCGGTGATCTGCTCGATCAGCGGCGCGAAGTCCTGGGCGGCGTTGTCGATCTTCAGCAGCACGGCGGTCTGGCCGGCGTCACGGACGCCCTCGGCGACCTTGTGGGCCAGGACTTCGGTGTGGCCGTAACCGGAATGGTAGGCGATGGCGACGGTGGTCATTGTGGTTTCCCTCGTTTTTAGAAACTGAAACGGTAGCGATTACGTAAGATCGCCGAACAGCGTCGCCAGAGGATCAGCAACAAGGTCGGGTGCAATTTTTCTGTGGGTCGGAATCAGCGGCGCTGAAGGCGGCTTCTGGCCGAACGACGAAATGCCTATGCCGCTTGCGACAACGTTGTCATTTCTTTATGCAGAAGGAACTTCTGCCAGCAGCATGATCTTCGGCGCGCCGCCCTCCCCCATTGGCCGCGTCGCGTCCGTGTTGCGCCACGTGTGTGTGAGGCGCCGACATGACCACCAAGACCGTCCATCCCGGCTTAGTCCTGGCCGCCCTCGCTCTGGGCGGCTTCGCGATCGGCACGACCGAGTTCGCGTCGATGAGCCTGCTGCCCTATTTCGCCAAGGACCTGGGCGTCGATGCGCCCACGGCCGGCCATGCGATCAGCGCCTATGCCCTGGGCGTGGTGGTGGGCGCGCCGGTGATCGCCGTGGGCGCCGCGCGGCTGCCGCGCCGGGTGATCCTGACGGTGCTGATGGCGGTGTTCGCGGTCGGGCATCTGCTGTCGGCCATCGCGCCGAACTTCCAGACCATGCTGATCTCGCGCTTCTTCTGCGGCCTGCCGCACGGGGCCTATTTCGGCGTCGCGGCCCTGGTCGCCGCCAGCGTCTCCCCGCCGGACAAGCGGGCGCAGTCGGTGGCCATGGTGATGATCGGCCTGACCGTGGCGACCATCGTCGGTGTGCCGCTGGCCAATGTGGTCGGCCAATGGATCGGCTGGCGCTGGGGCTTCGTGATCGTGGCCGTGCTGGCCGCCCTGACCGCCCTGTCGGTTTGGCTGTTCGCGCCGCGCGTTCCGGCCGACGCCGACGCTAGCCCGCTGCGTGAGCTATCGGCCCTGGCCAATGGTCGGGTCTGGCTGACCCTGGGCATCGGCGCGATCGGCTTTGGCGGCATGTTCTGCGTCTACACCTACCTGGCCGACACCATGCTGGCCGTGACCCACGCCTCGCCCGCCGCCCTGCCGGTGGTGCTGATGGTGTTCGGGGCCGGCATGACCGTCGGGACCTTGGTCTGCGCCTGGGCGGCCGACCGGGCCCTGATCCCGGCCATCGGCGCGGTGCTGCTGTGGAGCGCCGGCGCCCTGGCCCTCTATCCGCTGGCCATCGGCAGCCTGTGGACCCTGATGCCGGTGGTGTTCCTGATCGGCTGCGGCGGCGGGCTGGGCGCGGTGCTGCAAACGAGGCTGATGGACGTGGCGGGTGACGCCCAGACCTTGGCCGCGGCGCTGAACCACTCGGCCTTCAACACCGCCAACGCCCTGGGCCCCTGGCTGGGCGGCCTGGCCATCGCCGCCGGCTATGGCTGGGCGTCGACCGGTTGGGTCGGCGTCGCCCTGGCCCTGGGCGGCTTCGTCATCTGGGTGATCGCGGCGATCGACGCGCGCCAGCAGCAGCGCTTGGCGCTAGCGGCAGCGGAATAGGGGCCGCCCTCGTCCTTCGACAGGCTCAGGATGAGGACTACTGCTAGGGTCGTTCAGTCGAAAACCTCATCCTGAGCCTGTCGAAGGACGAGGTTTTCGTTTCTCAGCAGCCCTCGACGGCCGCGTGGGCGCCGTTCAGCAGGTCGGCCACGGTGATCTGGCCCAGGCGCTCATGGGCGGCCTTGTCGGCGGCCTGTATCGCCGAGCGGACGGCGTCGGGGATCTTCTCGCCCACCGGGCAGCCCTTCACGCCCTTGGGCGCGACGCCCAGATGCGCGCAGCCGTTGACGGCCTTCAACACGATGTCGAGCGTGATGGTGTCGGCGGGCTTCAGCAGCCACGCCCCACCGTTGGCGCCGGCGCGCGCGCCGATCAGTCCCGCCTTGCCCAGCATGGCGGTGACGCGGCGGACCACGACCGGATTGGTCGGGACCGAGGCGGCGAGCTCGGCGCTGGCCACGGCGCGGTCGGCCGAAAAGGCCTCCTTGTGCGCCAGATAGGCCAGGGCGTGCGCCGCTACGGGGAATTTCTGACTGTCAGACATCTCAACCGGGAACGTAAGGTTGTCGCCCGCGCGTTCAACTGAAAACTGTTTCATCTCCGCAACGCGGCCCCTTCCTTTCTGCGAGAGAGGGAAGAAGCGACGTCAGGGGATGATTGAACCCGTCGCGGATTGGGTGTATCGCGCCGCGCTTGATCGATATGGGTCGGCCGACAGCATTTTGCGAGGGCGGCCCGGAGGGATTGAATGGCTTCCGAAGCCTCAAGCGCGACCGGCACCGATTGCGCGCCCGCCTCTACCGACATTCCGCAACAGGAAAACGGCTCCCAAAATGGGGGTGGCAATGGCCATGGCGGTCATGATCCCAAGGGTCATGGCTTCTTCGCCCTGGCCCTGGGCTCGATCGGCGTCGTGTTCGGCGACATCGGCACCAGCCCGCTGTACGCCCTGCGCGAAGCGCTGAGCCACGCCCGCTCGTCGGCCTCGACCGAGCATGCGGTGCTGGGCGTGGTGTCGCTGGTCCTGTGGACCATGACGCTGTTCGTGACGATCAAGTACGTCATCTTCTTCATGCGCGCCGACAACAAGGGCGAGGGCGGCACCCTGGCCCTGATGGCCCTGGCCCAGAAGGCCCTTGGCAAGACCGGCCGCAAACGCTCCATGGCGATCTTCTTCTTAGGGGTGGTCGGCGCGGCGCTGTTCTATGGCGACGGCATCATCACCCCGGCCATCTCGGTGCTGTCGGCGGTCGAAGGCCTGAAGGACGCGCCCGGCGTGGGCCACAGCCTGACGCCCTATATCGTGCCGATCTCGGCCGGCATTCTCATTCTGCTGTTCGCGGTCCAGTCGCGCGGCACCCACAAGATGGCCTCGCTGTTCGGACCGATCACGGCGGTCTGGTTCCTGATTCTGGGCGCCCTGGGCCTGCTGCACCTGACCGACGACCCGTCGATCTTCCGCGCCTTCAATCCCTGGTACGGCATCCGCTTCCTGTTCGAGAACGGCTTCGTCGGCTTCGTCATCCTGGGCAGCGTGTTCCTGGTCGTGACCGGGGCCGAGGCGCTGTATGCCGACATGGGCCACTTCGGGAAGCGCCCGATCCAGGCCTCGTGGCTGTGCCTGGTGTTCCCGTGCCTGGCTCTGAACTACCTCGGCCAAGGCGCCATGGTGCTGGACAATCCGGCCGCCGGCCGCAACCCGTTCTGGGAGATGGTCCCGAGCTTCGCCTATTGGCCCGTGCTGATCATGGCCACCATCGCCACCGTCATCGCAAGCCAGGCGGTGATCACCGGCGCCTTCTCCATGACCCAGCAGGCCGTGCAATTGGGCCTGCTGCCCCGCATCGAGATCAAGCGCACGTCCGAGACCCAGGCCGGCCAGATCTTCGTGCCGGCCGTGAACCAGTTCCTGCTGATCGGCGTGCTGGTGCTGCTGTTCATGTTCCAGAGCTCGCACAAGCTGGCCTCGGCCTATGGCATCGCCGTCACCGGCGCGATGTTCGTCGACACCCTGCTGGCCTATGTCGTCATCCGCCGCGTGTGGAAGTGGAGCCTGTGGCAGACGGGCCTGCTGCTGATCCCGCTGGTGGCGCTGGACCTGGTGTTCATCGCCTCGAACATGCTGAAGATCCCGGACGGCGCCTGGCTGCCGCTGGTGTTCGGCGCGGTGCTGGTGCTGATCATGTGGACCTGGACCCGCGGCGCGGGGATCCTGACCGCCAAGACCCGCCGCGACAGCGTGCCCCTGGTCGACCTGATGGAGATCCTGCGCGCCCGCGCCCCGCACCGCGCCCCCGGCACGGCGATCTTCCTGACCTCGGACCCCGAGATGACCCCGGTCGCCCTCATGCACAATCTCAAGCACAACAAGGTGCTGCACGAGCGCAATGTCATCCTGACCGTCCGCACCACCGAGACGCCGCGCGTCAACGAGGAAGACCGGGTCAAGATCGAGAAGGTCAACGACGACTTCAAGAAGGTCATCGTCAACTACGGCTTCATGGAAAGCCCCAACATCCCCAAGGCGCTGGCGGTCTGCCGCAAGCAGGGGCTGAAGTTCGACATCATGGCCACCAGCTTCTTCCTGGGCCGCCGCTCGATCGTGCCGTCGGCCAATTCGGGCATGCCGCTGTGGCAGGACCGCCTGTTCATCTACCTGATGAAGAACGCGGCCAATCCGACGGACTTCTTCAAGATTCCACCCGGCCGTGTGGTCGAGCTGGGCGCCCAGGTGACGGTCTAGATGTCCTACGGCTTTGCCGCCGCCCTACTTGGGGTCGCGACGGTGCTGTGTGGAATTTTCAGCGCATTGGCGTGGAGAACCGGCAATGCGACTCCGCCCCCCGTCGATCTGGGCGTCGGCGATCGAAAGTTCATTTGGTCCCGCTGGATGATCTGGGCGCCCCTCATGATCATTGCGATAATCTGGGTCGGCCTCGGCGCTGACATCGTCGCAGGCCGCCCAGTCATAACGGAGCTGCGTAGCTACGCTTCCATCGCCATGCCCTGGCTATGCGTGTGGTTTTCGGCGGCGGCATATATTCGCCTGAGGAAGAACGCTTCCGCACCAGGCCTTGGAAGAGACTGATGAGCACGACCCTACGCGTTCTTGGCGACGGCCTCTCGATCGCCGCCCTGGCCATCATCGCCGCCACCGCCCAAGGCGCCTGGAAGCGGATCCCCAAGGACGCCCTGGTCCCCATGCTGTGGGGCCGCGACGGCGCGCCGACCGTGCGCGCGCCCAAGGCCGTGGGCCTGCTCAGCATCCCGATCCTGTCGATCATCGTGCTGCTGTCGTTCACGGCCACCCAGGCCACCTTCACCGACGATCCGACCCAGGCGCTGATCATCCTCCTGGTCCGCGCCACCCTCGCCGCCAGCCTGGGTCTGAGCCAGCTGTTCCACCTGCGGTTCGTCATCAAGACGTTGCAGGACGAAGGTCAGCTTTAAGCTCTTGACCCGCGCCGTCTTTCGCCGTTGAAGGCGCGCGACTTTGTGTTTCTCTCCGGAAGGACCCCTCATGGCCGACAAGTCCGTGAAGAAGGTCGTGCTCGCCTATTCGGGCGGTCTCGACACCTCGATCATCCTGAAGTGGCTGCAGACCGAGTACGGCGCTGAAGTCATCACCTTCACGGCCGACCTGGGCCAGGGCGAAGAGATCGAACCGGCGCGCGCCAAGGCGCTGGCCGCCGGCGTCAAGCCCGAGAACATCTTCATCGAGGATGTCCGCGAAGAGTTCGTCCGCGACTTCGTGTTCCCGATGTTCCGCGCCAACACCGTGTACGAAGGCCAGTACCTGCTGGGCACCTCGATCGCGCGTCCGCTGATCGCCAAGAAGCAGATCGAGATCGCCCGCAAGATGGGCGCCGACGCCGTCAGCCACGGCGCGACCGGCAAGGGCAACGACCAGGTCCGTTTCGAGCTCGGCTACTATGGCCTGGAGCCCGACATCACCGTGATCGCCCCGTGGCGCGAGTGGGACTTCAAGTCCCGCGAGGCCCTGCTGGACTTCGCCGAGAAGCACCAGATCCAGATCACCAAGGACAAGCGCGGCGAAGCCCCGTTCAGCGTCGACGCCAACCTGCTGCACTCCTCGTCGGAAGGTAAGGTCCTGGAGGACCCGGCGGTCGAGGCCCCCGAGTTCGTCCACATGCGCACCATCGCGCCGGAAGACGCGCCGGACGCCCCGACGATCATCACCATCGACTTCGAGAAGGGCGACCCGGTCGCCATCGACGGCGTCGCCCTGTCGCCGGCCGCCCTGCTGACCAAGCTGAACGAGCTGGGTCGCGACAACGGCATTGGGCGCCTGGACCTGGTCGAGAACCGCTTCGTCGGCATGAAGTCGCGCGGCGTCTACGAGACCCCGGGCGGCACCATCCTGCTGGCCGCTCACCGCGGCATCGAGTCGATCACCCTCGACCGCGGCGCCATGCACCTGAAGGACGAGCTGATGCCGAAGTACGCCACGCTGGTGTACAACGGTTTCTGGTTCACGCCCGAGCGCGAGATGCTGCAGGCGGCCATCGACTACAGCCAGCAGAAGGTCACCGGCCGCGTCCGCGTGAAGCTGTACAAGGGCAATGTCACGGTCATCGGCCGCGAGAGCCCGTACTCGCTGTATGACCAGGACCTGGTGACCTTCGAAGAAGGCAAGGTCGCCTACGACCACCGCGACGCCGGCGGCTTCATCAAGCTGAACGCCCTGCGCCTGCGCGTCCTGGCCAAGCGCGACAAGCGCGGCTAGGCCTCAAAAGCCTTGGACTACGAGAACGCCCCGGCCGTCGGTCGGGGCGTTTTTCGTTTCAGACCCTGTTGTACGGGTACCGGTCGCGGATCATCCGCTGGAAGAACCGGCCCTTGGACGGGGCGCGGAAGAACGCTCTGCCGACGCGTTCGGGGACGCCGACATAGACGTACTCGTCACCGTCCTGGAAGGTGACGAACAGCTTGCCGTGTTCAGGGGCGTAGTCGATCTCTCGGATCGCCGTGGATTCCACATGCATGGCCATCGAGCCTTTCGCGCGGGGGATCGTTCAGTCCTAGGAGCGATTCAGCGGGCAGGGAGTTCCCAAGGCGAAGGTTGCGCGGCCGCGCCAGCCGTCTAGGCTCCGCTTCGGGGGCGGCCGTCAGAGCCGCCGGGAGGAACACCGAAAATGCATCAGTCCCACGCGCTCGTGGCGATCGTCACCCTGCTGTCGCTGTTGGTCTATCTCTGGATGATCCTGCGGATCCCCGGAGCGCGCCGGCGGTCGGGCATCGAGGCCCCGGCCATGAGCGGCCATCCGGAGCTGGAGCGCCATCTGCGCGTCCAGGCCAACACCGTCGAGTGGCTGGTCATCTACCTGCCCTCGCTGTGGCTGTTCGCCATCTACTGGAACGACCTGGTCGCCGCCGCCTTGGGGGTGGTCTGGATGCTGGGCCGGATCATCTACGCCGTGGGCTATGCCGCCGATCCCAAGAAGCGCGAGCTGGGCTTCATCATCCAGGCCCTGGCGACGGCGGCGCTGTTCTTCGGCGCCCTGGGACGGGCGATCTGGATCCTGATGGTCATCGGCAACTAGACCAAGCTTTGCCGGACCCAAGCTTTGCCGAGAGGGGCGCGGAGGCCTATATCCGCGCCATGGACCACCTGCCCGTCGATCCCGCCCGCTATGGCGCCTTCCTGGTCGCCATGTTCGTCATGGCCATCACGCCGGGGCCGGCCAATCTGTTCGCCATCGCCACCGGCATGGAGCGCGGCAAGGGCGCGGCGCTGATCAGCGTGGTGGGCATGAACACCGCCACCCTGGTGTGGTTCGGCTGCTCGGCGCTGGGCCTGGGCGCGCTGATCCTGGCCTTTCCGAAGGCCTTCCACGTCCTGGCCCTGGCGGGCGCGGCCTATCTGGTATGGCTGGGGCTGAAGTCGCTGTGGGCGGGCTACAAGAACGTCGAGAGCCACGCCTCGGCCACCGTGCGGGCCGGGCGTTCGGCCTTCTTCGACGGGTTCATGGTCCAGATCGCCAATCCGAAGATCCTGCTGTTCTTCTCGGGCGTGCTGCCGCCGTTCCTGGACATCAAGCGGCCGCTGGTCCCGCAGCTGATCATGTTCGCCTGCGCCACCATCGGCATGGACCTGATCAGCATGTCTTCCTACGGCCTGGGCGGGGCGGCGCTGTCGACCCGGATGAACGAGCCAGGTTTTCGTCGAATTTTTTCAATCCTGGTAGGCGTCCTTCTGATCACGGCCGCCGTACTTATTATGTCCCGAGGATGATTGGTTGCGGCGCTGTATCAAACGGCGCCTTGGCGAAACCACAAAGCCCAGCCAGAGTTGTCCTAAACACCGAGGACTCCGCTTGAAGGAGCAAGTCATGTCCATGAAGAAGGTCGCCATCGCCGCGTCGTTGGCTCTCGCCGCGACCTTAGCGGCTTGCGCGACGCCTACGCCCTATCAACCGCGCGTCACGTCCGGCTCGACCACCGGCGGCTTCTCCGAACAGCGGCTGGAAAGCGACCGCTACCGGATCAGCTTCGCCGGCAACAGCCTGACCTCGCGCGAGACCGTCGAGCGTTACCTGCTCTATCGGTCGGCCGAGCTGACCGTGCAGCAAGGCTACGACTGGTTCGAGACGGCCGACCACCGCACCGACCGCACGGCCCGCTCGTACGTCGAGCCCGATCCGTTCGCGCGTCCGGGCTTCGGCTATGGCTATCCGTACGGCTACTGGCGCCCGTCCTGGCGCTATTTCGGCGGCGGCTATGGCTGGCGCACCTGGGACCCGTTCTGGGGTGACCCCTTCTTCGCCGACCGCGCCCAAATCCGCACGGTGGAGCGTTTCGAGGCCGGCGCCGAGATCCTGCTGCACAAGGGCAAGAAGCCGGAAGGCGACCCGCGCGCCTACGACGCCCGCGAGATCATGAGCAACCTGGCCAGCACCATCCAGCGGCCGGTTCCGGGCAAGTAAGAAAAGCGCCCTTCCCCCTTGATGGGGGAAGGGTCGGGGATGGGGGTGATGCGGCGGTTCCGCCTGCATCGCCCTATCTCACCCCCACCCAACCCTCCCCCATCAAGGGGGAGGGCTTTTCTTTGCCTATCGCGGCGCCATGCGGATGCCGCCGTCCAGCCGCACGTCCTCGCCGTTGAAGTAGCCGCAGGTGATCATGGTGAGCGCCAGCTGGGCGTACTCTTCCGGATTGCCCAGGCGCTTGGGGAACGGCACCGAGGCCGCCAGGCCGGCCTTCACCGCTTCGGGCGCATTGTTCATCAGCGGGGTGTTGAAGATGCCCGGCAGGATGGTGTTGACGCGGATGCCTTCGCCCATCAGGTCGCGGGCGATCGGCAGGGTCATGCCGACCACGCCGCCCTTCGACGCCGAATAGGCCGCCTGGCCCATCTGGCCGTCCTCGGCCGCCACCGAGGCGGTGTTGACGATCGCGCCGCGCTCGCCGTCTTCCAGCGGTTCCAGGTCCAGCATGCCCTTGGCCGACTTGGCGATGCAGCGGAACGTGCCGACCAGGTTGATCTGGATGATGCGGTCGAAGGCGTCGAGCGGGAAGTGCTTGGTCTCGCCGGTGGCCTTGTCGCGGCTGGCGGTCTTGGCGGCGTTGCCGGTGCCGGCGCAGTTGACCAGGATCCGCTCCTGGCCGTGGGCGGCGCGGGCCTTTTCGAAGCCGGCGTCGACATCGGCGTCGCTGGTGACGTTGACCTTGCAGAACACGCCGCCGATCTCCTTGGCGACCGCTTCGCCCTTCTCCTCGTTGAAGTCGAAGATGGCGACCTTGACGCCTTGGGCGGCCAGGGCGCGGGCGGTGGCCTCGCCGAGGCCCGAAGCGCCCCCGGTGACGACGGCGGCGACGGTGTTGTCGAGTTTCATGGACGTTTCCCCTTGGGTTCGCGTTTCCAGCGTTTAGGATCGTGCTTGAGTGAGGGTTTAAACCGATGAGCCGCGACGCCAAACCGTCCCCCGACGTAAACGTCAACGAGGTGCTGGATCCCAAGAAGGCCCTCTCGCCCGTGACCGTGCGCGTCAACGAGGAGAAGGTGCGCGAGGGCTTCCTGCCCAAGATCCGCAAGGTCGCCGCCAAGGTGCCGTTCGCCGCCGACGCCCTGTCGGTCTGGTGGGCCGCCCGCGATCCCGAGACCCCGACGGCGGCCAAGGGCATGATCTTCGCGGCCCTGGCCTATTTCGTCCTGCCCACCGACGCGATCCCCGACATCCTGCCGGCCATCGGCTTCACCGACGATGCCGCGGTGTTCGCGGCCCTGGTGGCGATCCTGGGCAAGACCATCAAGCCGCGCCACAAGGAGGCCGCCCAGGCCTTCCTGCAGAAACTGTCCCATGACGCCTGAGGCCCTGCTGTGGGCGATCGCCGCCGGCAGCGCCCTCGCCTATGGCCTGATCTTTGTTCATCAGCCCCCGTCTTTTCTACGAACGACCGTCAAGACCAGCGCCGTCGCGGCCTTGGCGGTGCTGGCCTATCTGGACGGCGGCTCAGTGCTGCTGGCCGTCGCCCTGGCCTTCTGCGCCCTGGGCGACGCCTTCCTGGCCGGGGATCCCAAGCGCTGGCTGCCGTTCGGCCTGGGCGCCTTCCTTGTCGGACACCTCGTCTACATCCCGCTTTTCCTGGAGCATGAGAGCACACCGCCCGCCCTGTTCTGGGTCGGCGCGATCGGGGTCGGCGCCGCCGCCGGCCTGATGCTGCGCCTGCTGTGGAGCAGCCTGGGCAAGCTGAAGATCCCGGTGATCGCCTATGTGCTGGCCATCGTCGGCATGGTCGTCTCGAGCCTGCTGCTGCCGGAGCGCGCGATCGCCACCACGATCGGCGCCTTCGCCTTCATGGCCTCGGACGCCATCCTGTCCTTTGACCTCTTCAAGGGCGCCAAGCTGCTCAATTCCCCGCGCCTGACCGCCTGGGCCGTCTGGTTCCTCTATTGGGGCGGACAGGCGGCCATCTGCTGGGGCATGCTCAGCTAGACCTTTCGGAGACCGCCATGCTCGCTCTCGTGATCGCCGCCCTTGTCCAGGCCGCCGCCGCTGCTCCGGCGCCGCCGCAAGCCGATCCCGAGGACAAGGCCGTCATGACCGTGACCCAGGCCTTCCTCGACGGCCTGGCCGCCGCCGATCCCGAGGCCCTCAAGCCCCTGTTCCTGCCCGGCGCCCCGTTCATGGGCGTGCGCACCCTGGGTGGCGGCCAGTTCAAGATCGGCCGCGTGGCCTTCGAGGACAGCTACGGCAAGCGCCTGGATCCGGGCGTCAAGGAATGGATCTGGTCGCCGGTGATCATCCGCCGCGGCGGCCTGGCCACCTTGACCGCGCCCTATGAGGTCTCGCGCGACGGCAAGACCCTGCACTGCGGCATCGACGTTTTCACCTTCGCCAAGCAGGACGGCGCCTGGAAGATCGCCAGCATCAGCTGGACGGCCGAACCCGACGCCTGCCCCGAGCTGCGCAAGCTCTAGCCCACCCGGAACCGCAGCACCGCCCCGTTCCACAGCGCGTCGTCGTGATCCTCCTCGACGATGTCGCGCACGCCCGGATAGCTGGCCGCCGCCTGGCGCCAGAAGGCCAGGGCGCCGGCGTTGCGGCGGACCACCGCCGCCTCCCACACACCCCAGGCCGTGCCGAACAGGGCGTGGGCGGCCGCGATCCCCACCCCGCGCCGGCGGTGCTTGCGGACGACAAAGAACTCGGCCACCGCGCGGTCGATCGGCGCGCGGGCGTGGGCGACGTCGTTGACCAGGGCGAAACCAACCGGCAGGCCGTTGATGCGGAACAGCCAGGCTTCGCGGGCCGGGTCGGCCCAATAGGTCTCCAGACCCGGATAGTCGAAATAGCGCCCGTCCGGCCCCAGCTCGCCCTCGACCTCGCGGTCGAACCACAGCTCCGAGAAGTCGTGGATGTAGAGCTGCATCAGGTTGGCGACGATGTGCGCCTCGTCGGCGCCGGCGCGGCTGACGACCAGATTCAGCATCGACATGAATTTCCTCCGTGTGCGACAGGTTGTCGCGGACGAACCAGTGCTTAAGTTGGTCGGATGATCGAAGCCCTGCTCAGCAAAATGATCAAGACCGGCGACTTCACGGCGCATCTGCCGGGAGGCCGGGTCATCAAGGCGGGGGATGGCACGGGGCCGCCCGTAGCCATCCGGATCAACGGCCGGGGCCTGCGCCGCCTGGCCAATCCCAGCCTGGGCCTGGGCGAAGGCTATATGGAAGGCGACATCGTCTTCGAACAGGGCACGATCGACCAGCTGCTGACCATCGTCGGCGAGAGCGGCGGGCGCAAACCCAAGCGCGGCTCGGCCTTCACCCGTTTCCGCAAGGCGCTGAAGCGACGGATCCAGCAGGTCAACGACCGCGTGGCCTCGCGCCGCAACGTCTCGCACCATTACGACCTGTCCAACGACCTGTACCGCAGGTTCCTCGACACCGACATGCAGTACTCCTGCGCCTATTTCGAGCGTCCGGACATGACGCTGGAAGAGGCCCAGGAGGCCAAGAAGGCCCTGATCGGCCGCAAGCTGCTCATTGAGCCCGGCATGAAGACGCTGGACATCGGTTCGGGTTGGGGTGGTCTGTCCATGACCCTGGCCAAGGACTTCGGGGCGCAGATGACCGGGGTGACCCTGTCGACCGAGCAGCTGGCCCTGGCCAAGGAGCGCGCCGCCAAGGCGGGCCTGGCCGACAAGACCGACTTCCGCCTGACCGACTATCGCGACCTGGACGAAAAGTTCGACCGCATCGTCTCGGTCGGCATGCTGGAACACGTCGGCGCGCCGAACTTCCGGACCTATTTCGAGACTATCGCCAAGCTCTTGGACGAGGACGGCGTGGCCCTGGTCCACTCGATCGGCAAGATGCACGGACCGGGCGCGACCAACGCCTTCACCCAGAAATACATCTTCCCGGGCGGCTACATCCCCGGCCTGTCGGAGATCGTCACCGCCATCGAGCAGGCGGGCCTATGGATCACCGACGTCGAGATCCTGCGCCTGCACTATGCCGAGACCTGTCGCATCTGGCGCGAGCGGTTCATGGCCGATCCCGATATCCCGACGATGTTCGACGCCCGCTTCCGGCGGATGTGGGAGTTCTACCTGGCCGGCGCCGAGCTGGGCTTCCGGCACGGCGGCCACATGGTCTTCCAGATCCAGCTGGCCAAGAAGCGGGACGCGGTGCCGCTGACGCGGGATTATCTGCTGCGCGCCTAAAACGCTCCAAAGATTGACGGGAAAGCTGGCGGCGTTCATAGGCGCCGCCTGATCTCCTGAAGGAAGCGCCATGCTGGCCGACCTCCTGCGCCGCAAGCCCGTCGCCAATGTCGAGGGCGAACATCCGCCCGAGAACCTGCACCGCTCGATCGGCCTGTTCCAGCTGACCATGCTGGGCGTCGGCGCGACGATCGGCACCGGCATCTTCGTGGCCCTGACCACGGCCGTGCCGGCGGCGGGTCCGGCGGTGATCCTGTCCTTCGTGCTGGCCGGCATCACGGCCGCCCTGACGGCCCTGTGCTACGCCGAGCTGGCCTCGACCATCCCGGTGTCGGGGTCTTCGTACTCCTACGCCTATGCGACCTTGGGCGAGTTCGTCGCCTTCCTGGTCGGGGCGTGCCTGCTCTTGGAATACGCCGTCTCTGCCTCGGCCATCGCCGTGGGCTGGGGGCAGTATCTGAACGAAATGCTGGTCGACCTGGTCGGCTGGAAGATGCCCGACGCCATCGCCAAGGCCCCTGGCGCCGGCGGCATCGTCAACGTGCCGGCCGTGGTGCTGGTCGGGGCCTGCATGATCCTGCTGCTGCGCGGCGTGAAGGAATCGGCGGCGATCAACGCCGTGCTGGTGGTGCTGAAGCTCTTGGTGCTGCTGTTCTTCGTGGTCGTGGCCTTCAGCGGCTTCCACGCCAGCAACCTGATGCCGTTCATGCCGATGGGCGTGGCGGGCGTCGGCGCGGCGGCCTCGTCGATCTTCTTCTCGTATATCGGCATCGACGCGGTCTCGACGGCGGGCGAGGAGGTCAAGGACCCGCGCAAGACCCTGCCGCTGGGCATCGTGCTGAGCCTGCTGATCGTCACCGCCGTCTACATCCTGGTCGCCCTGGCCGCGGTCGGGGCCCAGCCCTGGACGGCGTTCAAGGGTCAGGAAGCCGGCCTGGCGGTGATCCTGCGCAACCTGACGGGCCAGGCCTGGACCTCGCTGATCCTGTGCGTCGGGGCGATCGTGTCGATCTTCTCGATCACGCTGGTCGTCATGTACGGCCAGACGCGGATCCTCTACGCCATGAGCCGCGACGGCCTGCTGCCCAAGGTGTTCCAGCGTCTGGATCCCAAGACCCACAGCCCGGACCTCAACACCTACATCGTCGCCGCCTTCATCGCGGTGCTGGCGGCGTTCGTGCCGCTGGACGTGCTGGTGAACCTGACCAGCATGGGCACCTTGATCGCCTTCGCCATCGTCTCGCTGGGCGTGATCATCCTGCGCCGCACGCAGCCGGACCTGCCGCGCGGCTACAAGGTGCCGCTGTACCCGGTGCTGCCGGCGCTCAGCGTGGCCTTCTGCGAGTATCTGATCATCGGCCTGCCGCTGGACACCTGGCTGCTGTTCGCGGTGTGGGTGGCGGCGGCTTGCGCGATTTATTTCGGATATTCGCGCAAGCACTCGCGACTGAACGCCTAGGCGCTATTCCACCGTCACCGACTTAGCGAGGTTGCGGGGCTGGTCCACATCCGCGCCCTTCACCACGGCGACGTGGTAGGCCAGCAGCTGGATCGGGGCCGACATCACCAGGGTCGAGACCAGGGGGTCCGACGCCGGGGCCGTGACCACCACCTTCGCGCCGGCGGGCGCATGCTTCACGCCTTCGGTGTCGGTGATGAAGATCACCTGGCCGCCCCGGGCCATGACCTCGCTCATGTTCGAGGCCGATTTCTCGAAATAGCTGTCGTGCGGGGCCAGGATGACGATCGGGGTCTGGTCGTCGACCAGGGCGATCGGGCCGTGCTTCAGCTCGCCGGCGGCGTAGCCCTCGGCGTGGATGTAGCTGATCTCCTTGAGCTTCAGCGCGCCTTCCAGGGCCAGGGCCGACATCGGGCCGCGACCGAGGTAGAGCACGTCGCGCGCCTTGGCGACGTCGGCGGCGATCTCCTTGATGGCGTCTTCCAGGCCGATGGCCTCGGCGATCAGGCGCGGGGCTTCCAGCAGCACCTTCACGAGGCGCTGCTCCTCGGCGGCGTCGATCGTCCCGCGCGCCTTGGCGGCGGCGATGGCCAGGGCGATCATCACGCTGACCTGGGCGGTGAAGGCCTTGGTCGAGGCGACGCCGATCTCGGGACCGCAGTGGATCGGCCAGACCACGTCGACCTCACGGGCCATGGTTGATTCCTGGGCGTTGACGACCACGGCGCTCTTCATGCCCTTGGCCTTGCAGTAGCGCAGCGCCGCCAGGGTGTCGGCGGTCTCGCCCGACTGCGACATGGCCACGACCAGCGAGCCCGGCCGCAGGGCCGGCGTGCGGTAGCGGAACTCCGAGGCGATCTCGACATCGACCGGCAGGTCGGCCAGCTGCTCGATCAGGTACTTGCCGACCATGCCGGCGATGAACGAGGTGCCGCAGGCGACGATCTGGATGCGCTCCAGCTTGGCGAAGTCGATGTCGCCGGGCACCGAGGCGCGCGAGGTCAGGGTGTCGACATAGGCCGCGATCGTGCGCTGGCAGCCTTCCGGCTGATCATGGATCTCCTTCTCCATGAAGTGCCGGTAGTTGCCCTTCTCCAGCATCACCGCCGAGGTCGGCACCACCCGCACCGGCCGGGTCACCGCCGCGCCCGAGGCGTCGAAGATCCGGTAGCTGTCGTGGTCCAGGGCCACGTAGTCGCCCTCGTCCAGATAGACGACGCGGTTGGTGAAGGGACCGACGGCCAGGGCGTCCGAGCCCAGGAACATCTCGCCCTGGCCTTCACCCACGACCAGCGGGCTGCCGCGACGGGCGCCCAGGATCAGGTCATTCTCGCCCTCGATCAGCACGGCCAGGGCGTAGGCGCCGGTCAGGCGGTCCAGCGTGGCCTTGAAGGCCTCCAGCGGCGGCAGGCCCGTGGCCAGCTCGGCGTCGATCAGGTGGGCGATGACCTCGGTATCGGTGTCGCTCGAGAACGTCCGGCCGGCGGCGGCCAGCTCGGCCTTCAGCTCGGCGAAGTTCTCGATGATGCCGTTGTGGACCAGGGTGACGCGGCCGGCGGTGTGCGGGTGGGCGTTCTGGACATTGGGCGCGCCGTGCGTGGCCCAGCGGGTGTGGCCGATGCCGGTCGTCGCGACCAGCGGCTCCTCGGTCACGACGGCTTCCAGCGCCTTGATCTTGCCCTTGGCGCGACGGCGCTCGACCTTGCTGCCGACCACACCGGCGATGCCGGCGGAGTCGTAGCCCCGATACTCGAGCCGCTTGAGGCTCTCGATCAGGCGCTCAGCGACGGGCTCTTTTCCGACGATGCCGATAATGCCGCACATGGGCCATGATCCCTTGTAGAACGCACGGACAGGATTATGCCTGTCGACGCGAGACTTGCTTGAGGCGCCTTTAGCACTGGCTAAAGACGCTCACTCGTAAATCTGCATTTCGGATCGTTTCGCGGTCCGACGAAGGCTTCAAAGAGACCAGAAGACGACCATGAGCAAGCGCGCCTATTTCGGCACCGACGGCATCCGGGGCCAGGCCAACAAGCATCCGATGACGGCCGAGGTCGCCCTGCGCGTCGGCCTGGCCGCCGGCAAGCTGTTCCGCTCGCAGGACGAGCGCCGGCACCTGGTGGTGATCGGCAAGGACACCCGCCTGTCGGGCTACATGATCGAGCCCGCGCTGGTCGCCGGCCTGACCAGCGTCGGCATGGACGTGCGGCTGTTTGGCCCCCTGCCCACGCCTGCGGTCGCGATGATGACCCGCTCGATGCGCGCCGACCTCGGGATCATGATCAGCGCCAGCCACAACAATTTCGCCGACAACGGCATCAAGCTGTTTGGCCCCGACGGCTACAAGCTGTCGGACGAGCAGGAGCTGAAGATCGAGGCCCTGATGGACGAGGGCCTGCAGGAAGGCCTCGCCGCCCCGCGTGACCTTGGCCGCGTCAAGCGCGTCGACGACGCCCAGGCCCGCTATATCGAGATCGTCAAGGCGACCTTCCCGCGCCACCTGAACCTGTCGGGCCTGCGCATCGTCATCGATTGCGCCCATGGCGCGGCCTACAAGGTCGCGCCCGACGCGCTCTACGAACTGGGCGCCGAGGTGTTCACGGTCGGGGTGGCCCCGAACGGCACGAACATCAACGCCGAGTGCGGCTCGACCCATCCCGAGGCCATGGCCAAGATGGTCCGCGAGTACCGCGCCGACATCGGCATCGCCCTGGACGGCGACGCCGACCGCCTGGTGATCTGCGACGAGAAGGGCGTGGTCGTCGACGGCGACCAGATCATGGCCATCATCGCCGCGGCCTCGCACAAGGCCGGAACGCTGAAGGGCGGCGGCGTGGTCGCCACCGTGATGTCGAACCTGGGCCTGGAGCGCCAGCTCTCGACCCTGGGCCTGTCGCTCGAGCGCACCTCGGTCGGCGACCGCTACGTCATGCAGCGCATGCGCGAAGGCGGCTTCAATGTCGGCGGCGAGCAGTCGGGCCACCTGATCCTGTCGGACTTCTCGACCACCGGTGACGGCCTGATCGCCGCCCTGCAGGTGCTGGCGGTGATGATCCAGACCGACCTGCCGATGAGCGCCCTGGGCCGCCAGTTCGAGCCCGTGCCGCAGCTCTTGGAAAACGTCCGCTTCGCCGGCGGCAAGCCGCTGGAGGCCAAGTCCGTGAAAGAGGCCATCGCCGACGGCGAGAGCCAGCTGAACGGCTCGGGCCGCATCGTCGTCCGCGCCTCGGGCACCGAACCCCTGATCCGCATCATGGCCGAGGGCGATGATCCCGCCCTGGTGACCAAGGTGGTGAAGTCGATCGTCAGCGCGGTGAAGGCGGTCTGATCCCATGGACATGGGCGAGACCGGCTATGCCGCATTCCACGACGGCAATCTGCTCGCCATCGAGCTGGACCTCCCGGCCTGGGCGCTGACCATCCGGCTGGCCGCCTATCCCCCCGGCGTCCGGGATCATCGAATCCTGGTCGCCGTGCGCTTCGAGAAGGTTCGGGCCTTCTCGACCACGACTGACCCGGAACAACTGGCGATCCACGCCAGTTTCGGTAACATCGCTCACTGGATCCCGACCAAGGGCGCCAATACCGTGAACCTGGCCTTTGGCGCGATCACGTTCCATGCCGAAGACTTCTCGGTCACCCTGGGTGGCCCAGCGCCTGAATCCGAGCCGTACTGGACTCCGGACGCCGAGGACGAGAACGGCCTGGACGGCTAAACGTCAGCAAGGGTTGGCGTCCCGCGCAAAAACCTCCATCATGTAGAAAAGCATCCCATATTTCGGGATCCACGTGATGGAGGAAGACATGCAGCGTATCGAAACCGCGCCGAGCGAGGCGCGCGCATGAACCCGCTGCTTGGCGTCGTCTTCCACTGGCTGGGCGGTCTGGCCTCGGCCAGCTTCTATGTTCCGTATCGCGGCGTGAAGCGCTGGTCGTGGGAAATCTACTGGCTGACCGGGGGCATCTTCTCCTGGCTGCTGGCTCCGTGGCTGTTCGCCTCGCTGCAGACCCCCAACCTGATGGGCGTGATGAGCCAGGTCCCGCACGACGTCGTGGGCCTGTGCGTGCTGTTCGGCGTGCTGTGGGGCTTTGGCGGCCTGACCTACGGCCTGACCATGCGGTATCTGGGCCTCTCGCTCGGCATGGCCGTGGTGCTGGGCCTGTGCACCGTGTTCGGCACCCTGATCCCGCCGCTGGTCCGCGGCACCTTCGCCGCCACCCTGCTGGGCTCGACCTCGGGCAAGATCATCCTGCTGGGCCTCTTGATGACCCTTGCCGGCATCATCGTCGTGGCTATGGCCGGCGCCAAGAAGGACGCCGACCTGTCGCCCGACCAGAAGGCCGCCGCCGTCGCCGAGTTCGACTTCAAGAAGGGCATCGCGGTCGCGATCTTCTCGGGGATCATGTCGGCTTGCTTCGCCTTCGGCCTGGCCGCTGGCGAGCCGGTGAAGGCCCTGGCCGCGGCGGCCGGCGCGGGTCCGCTTTGGACCGGCCTGCCGACCCTGTGCCTCGTGATGTTCGGCGGCCTGATCACCAACGGTATCTGGTGCGCCGGCCTGATCATCCGCAACAAGTCGGCCGGGCAGTGGCTGGGCAAGACGACGGAAGCCGACGCTGCTGAGCCCAAGGCCCCACTGCTGGTCAACTACCTGCTGTGCGCCCTGGCCGGCACCGCCTGGTACTTCCAGTTCTTCTTCTACACGATGGGCGAAAGCCAGATGGGCAAGTTCGGCTTCTCCAGCTGGACCCTGCACATGGCCTCGATCATCATCTTCGGCACCCTGTGGGGCTTTGCCTTCAAGGAGTGGAAGGACGCCCGCCCCGCCGTGCGCAACATGGTCTGGGCCGGCGTGGCCCTGCTGGTCGGCGCGACCATCGTGATCGGCTACGGGAACATGATCGGGGGCTGAGGGCCCGTCCTCGTCCTTCGACAAGCTCAGGATGAGGACTACTTTTCGCGGCGGTTCACTAGAAACCTCACCCTGAGCCTGTCGAAGGGCGAGGTTTCGGCTCCTCAGAGCTCTTCAGCCGCCTCCACTACCCCCCGCAGGTACTCCACATGCGCCCGGAAGGCTTTGCGGCCTTCCGGGGTCAGCCGGGCCTGGGTGCGGGGGCGCTTGCCGACGAAGTCCTTCTCGATCGCCACATAGCCGGCCTTCTCCAGGGTCGTCAGGTGGCTGCCCAGGTTACCGTCGGTGGCTTCCGTGATCGTTTTCAGGCGCGGGAAGTCCAGCGGCTGGCCCTTCTCGGCCGCCAGGGCGGCCATGATCTTCAGCCGCAGCGGCTGGTGGATCACATCATCGAGCCCGGCCATCGTCATGCGCTCCTCAGCCACAGGCCGCTGAGGAAGAGGCCGCCACCCCCGACCAAGGCCAACCACTCGGCCAGGTATTGGGGCCAGGCGTAGTAGCCCAGCAGGGTGGCCAGGAACACCACCGCCCCGATCACGGCGTAACGCCAGGCGGCCATCGTCACGCCCATCACCGTATAAAGGAAGCCCACGAACAGCCCCGGCAGGGCGATGTAGGGCAGGAGCTCGGTCTTGGGGAACACCGCCACGATCGCCAGGATGAAAGCCACGCACGCAGCCATGCCCAGGCTGGTCCGCCAGGCCTGGCTCGGCGCCCCGCCGTCGGCCGGCTTGAACCGGGACGACAGCACCAGCGTGCCGATGACCCCGACGGCGTCCAGCCCGCCCCACATCCAGCCCCAATATTCCGGCGCTAGCCTGGCCATGCCCAGATAGCCCAGGCCCCAGATCAGGCCCCACACCATCAGGATCGGCCCGGCGTGGCGGTAGCTGCGCAGCGCCATGCCCCGACGGGTCACGCTGTCGATCTGCGACAGGGCCGCCTCGGCTTCGTGTTTGGATACGCTCGTCATCACCAGCCTCCATGGTCAGAGAACTCTGTGATGCAGAGTTGGTCATAGTGGAAATGCTCTGTCAAGCAGAGTGCTCTGAACAAACCGGATTGGACGGGAAGATCCTCCCCCTCGCGGGGAGGTGTCGGCGCAGCCGACGGAGGGGGAAGTAGCGGGCTATCCGGTTACTTCCCCCTCCGGCCTTCGGCCGCCTCCCCCACAGGGGGAGGATCTACGGCGAACTACACCCCCACCTTCGGCGACTTCATCCGCCGCTTGTTCACGTGATGGCTCGGCGCCTCGGCCTGGATCTCTTCGGGATACTCACCCTTGAAGTAGAACCGCTGCCAGGCCTCCTTGGTGGCCTCCGGATCGCGCTTGAAGATCAGCTTGTTGAACTCGCTCCGCTTCTCGGCCCAGACGTCGTACTGGCGCCGCAGGTCCGGGTTGGAATTCATCGAGCGGATCACCGGCTGGAAGGCCTCCATCGGCTTGTCCTGGATCGGCATGATGAAGCAGAAGGTCTCGCCCTTCTCGAACCGCACCGTGCCGGGGCGGGTGAAGATCCAGTTCATCGTGAACGGGAACGGCAGCCAGTCGGTCTCGATCACGCCGGCCAGCGGCTGGATCCCGTCCTTGACGTGGTTGGGCGGACCCATGGCCATCAGCGACCAGCCTGGCGGCGTGCGGAACAGGTAGCCGGTGTGGAAGGTCACCACGCCACGCGTGAAGTGAGACTTCACGAAGTCGGTGAAGCCCGGATACGGGTGGTCGGGCTGGAACTTGATGCACTCCTGGTGCGCCCCGCCGTCCCAGCTCATCGAGAAGCCGACCGGACACAGAACGTCCCAGCCGGTGGTGTTGGCCATGGTCAGCGGCAGGCAGCGATAGGGATGGCGGTCGGCGAAATGATCCATCCAGGCCCGCTGCGGGCGGCCGGGCACGATTTCCGGCGGACGGTTCTCGGTGGGATAGCACTCCAGTTCCATGCCGGTCCTTTGCTCTTCTTCCTGCCCTAGGTGTTCTCTGGTCTAGCCCTGCGGGTGTTGGGCCGTCTAGAGAGACCTCATGAAGACCAGAGCCGACCTGTTCGCCTTTTTCGAGGCCCACGGCATTGCCGCCTCGACCCTCGACCACCCGCCGGTGTTCCGCGTCGAGGAGGGCCTGGAGATCAAGAAGGCCCTGCCCGGCGGCCACACCAAGAACCTGTTCCTCAAGGACGCCAAGGGCCAGCTGTGGCTGATCTCGGCCCTGGGCGAGACGGTCATCGACCTGAAGAAGCTGCACCACGTGATCGGCTCGGGCCGGCTGTCGTTCGGCCCGCAGGAGATGATGGTCGAAACCCTGGGCGTGACGCCGGGCTCGGTCACCGCCTTCGGCCTGATCAACGACGGCGAAAAGCGTCTGCGCTTCGTGCTCGACAAGGCCCTGGCCGAGTCTGACCCGGTCAACTTCCACCCGCTGGGCAACGACGCCACCACGGCGGTGAGCCAGGCCGACTTCCGCAAGTTCCTCAGCGCCCTGGGCGTGGAGCCGATGATCGTCGACTTCGAAGCCATGGAAGTCGTCGCCTAAGAGGCGAACACGCCGTTGCGAAGATGCGCGCCAGGGACCATCTTGGCGGCTAACGCGTTCCCTGCCTTGAGTACACGAGAGACCCGATGTCCCTGATCGGCGAAAAGCCCGCGACCCCTGCTAAAAGCGAGCACATCAAGGACGGCACGGACGCCAGCTTCATGGCGGACGTCATCGAGGCCTCCAAGACCCAGCCCGTCATCGTCGACTTCTGGGCCACCTGGTGTGGTCCCTGCCGCACCCTGACCCCGACGATCGAGAAGGTCGTCAACGCCGCCAAGGGCGCGGTGAAACTGGTGAAGATCGACGTCGACGCCAATCCGGGCTTCGCTGGCCAGCTGCGCGTGCAGTCGATCCCCACCGTCTACGCCTTCGTCGACGGTCGTCCCGTGGACGCCTTCCAGGGCGCCCTGCCCGAGAGCCAGGTCAAGGCCTTCGTCGAGAAGCTGACCGGTCCGGCCGGCCCCAGCGCCATCGACGACCTGATCGCCCTGGGCAAGGAATCGCTGGAGATCGGCGACATCGGCGGCGCGGCCCAGGCCTTCGCCCAGGCCCTCAACACCGACCCGACCAACATCAAGGCCCTGGGCGGCATGGCCCGCGCCTATCTGCTGGGCGGCGACCTGGAAGGCGCGGCCGAAGTCGTGGCCATGGCCCCGGCCGACGCCAAGGATCCGGATCTCGACGCCGCTCGCGCCGCCCTGGCCCTGGCCGAAGACGCGCCGTCCGAGACCGCTGAGTTCGAGAAGCGCCTGGCCGCGAATGCCGACGACCACGAGGCCCGCTTCGAGCTGGCCAAGGCCCTGGCCGGCGTCGGTCGCCTGGACGAGGCCGCCGACCATCTTCTGACCATCATCGCCCGCGACCGTACGTGGAACGACGACGCGGCGCGCAAGCAGCTGCTGACGGTGTTCGAGGCCGCCGGCCCGACGTCCGAGACCGCCAAGCAGGGCCGGCGCAAGCTGTCGGCCATCCTCTTCAGCTAGGAGCGTCCATGCAGGGGAACTATCGCAAGCTCGCCGACTTGCCGCTGGTGATCCCAGTGTTCCCGCTGGACGGGGTCCTGCTGCTACCCGGCGGCCAGCTGCCGCTGAACATCTTCGAGCCGCGCTACCTGAACATGCTGGACGACGCCATGTCGGGCGAGCGGATCATCGGCATGATCCAGACCAAGCCGCACCAGGCCGCCGACAACGAGCGTCCGGCCCTGGCGCCGGTGGGGTGCGCGGGCCGTGTGACCAGCTTCGCCGAGACTAGCGACGGCCGTTACCTGATCACCCTGACCGGCGTCTGCCGCTTCCGGACCGGCGACGAGCTGCCGGTGCGCACGCCCTACCGCCAGGTCCGCGCCGACTTCACCCCGTTCGAGCCCGACCTGCGCGAGGACGCCGCCGGCGTGCGCACGGCGGCCGATATCGACCGGCTGCTGATGGCCCTGCGGCGTTATCTCGACCACCGGGGCCTGGCCATCGACTGGGGCGACGCCGAGAGCGCGCCGTCGGACGCCCTGATCAACAGCCTGGCCATGGCCCTGCCGTTCGACCCGTTGGAAAAGCAGGCCCTGCTCGAGGCCGAGACGATCTTCGAACGCAAGGCGACTCTGACGGCCTTGCTGGAAATCGACGCCGCCGCCGGGGACGATGACGAACCGCATTCGATCCAGTAGAGAGGGGGCCATGACGCAAGCCGCTCCCCCTCCCGTCGACGTCGATCCGCGCCTGCTGGAAGTGCTGGTGTGCCCCGTGACCCGGGGCGCGCTGGAATATGACCGCGCCAAGGGCGAGCTGATCAGCCGCTCGGCCAAGCTGGCCTATCCGATCCGCGACGGCGTGCCGATCATGCTGCCGGAAGAAGCCCGCGAGCTGGACGCCTAGAGCGCCACGCCCCGCAGCAGCTTGGGCAGGTCGCCCACCCCGCCGCCGGCCTCGTGCATGAAGAACCGGCGGGCGGGCGCGATCTGGTTGACCACCGCCAGGCCGGCGCCGCGCGCCAGGCGCATCAGCGGATTGTCGTTCGAGAAGATCCGCACGAAGGCGTCGAAGGCCACGGCGTTGCTGACCGTGTCGAACCGCCGCCAGCGGGCGTAGCGTTCCAGCACGGCCTCGGCCCCGATGTCCTCGCCATTGCGAATGGCCTCGACCAGCACCTCGGCCAGGGCGGCGGCGTCCTTCAGGCCCAGGTTCAGGCCCTGCCCGGCGATCGGGTGCACCCCGTGGGCGGCGTCGCCGATCAGGGCCAGGCGCGGAGCGACCATGCGCTCGGCCAGGCTCAGCGATAGCGGATAGACGAAGGTCGGCCCCTCGATCGAGACCTGCCCCAGGAAATCGCCGAACCGGCGCATCAGGTGGGCGTGGAAGGCCTCGGGCGACGCATTGCGCAGGGCCTCGCCGCGCGCGGTGCTCTCGGTCCAGACCAGGCTGGCGCGGTTGTCGGTCAGCGGCAGGATGGCGAACGGGCCGCTGGGCAGGAAATATTCGTGGGCCACGCCCTCGTGCGGCTTTTCCATCCGCACGGTCGCCACCACGCCCGACTGGCCATAGCTCCAGCCGATCTCGCCGATGCCGGCCGCCTTGCGCAGGACCGAGCCCCGCCCCTCGGCGCTGACCGCCAGCGGAGCCGACAGCACCCGCCCGTCGGCCAGGGTCAGGCGCGCGCCGGCTGCGTCGACTGACAGGGCCTTGGCCGCCATCGGGGCGATGACCGGGATCTCTTTCTCCGTCACCGCCTGGGCCAGGGCCTGGCGGATACGGCGGTTCTCCACGAGGTAGCCGAGGGGCTCGCCCTCGATGCGGCCCGAGATCTCGCTGCTGTCGAACCGCAGGAAGGCCGGCAGCGGCTTGCGCGAGGCGGCGCCAGGCGTGCGGCCGTCGGTGACCAGGATCTGCTCGATGCGCTGAGCGTGGGGGGCCAAGGCCTCGCCCGCCCCGATCGTGCGCCACTGGCGGAAGCTGGAATAGGCGATCGCCGAGCTGCGGCCGTCGAAAGTCGGGGCCAGCTGGGCTTCGAACGGCTGGGGGTCAACGAGGAGCGGCTTCAGGCCGCCCGACGCCAAGGCCAGCGCCAAGGTCGAGCCGGCCATGCCGGCGCCCGCGATGATGACATCAGCGTCCATGGCTACTTCGTCTCCGCATAGGGGGCCTTGGCGTCCTGGCGCACCAGGCCGCGCGTGGCGTCGCCCACGCCGATCAGCACGAACTGCACCGCCAGAGCGCAGAGGATCAGGCCCAGGACCCGCACCACGATGCTCATGCCGATCCGGCCCAGCACCTTGCTGATCAGCGGCGCGGCCCAGAACACCGCCACCATCACCAGCGACACCACCGAGATCACCGCCACGCCCAGCCCGACGCCCGCCCAGCCGAACGGCTTGGCCTCGGCGGCGTAGATGATCACCGTCGAGATCGCGCCCGGCCCGATCAGCAGCGGCATGGCGAACGGCACGATCAGGCGCTCGAAGCGCTTCTGGGCGTAGACCCGCGCCGACTGGCCCTCGATGCCCTCGGCCGCGTCGGCGAACATGGTGGTGAAGTCGTCACGCAGCATGTCCAGGCCCAGAATGAACAGGATCACCCCGCCGGCGATGCGGAAGGCCGGCATCGAGATGCCGAAGAAGGCCAGGAGGCCCACGCCCGTGAAGAAGAAGAAGATCAGGAACGCCGCGACGAACAGGCCGATATAGACAGCCACCATCCGCCGCCCCGCCGCGGCCGCGCCCAGGGTGGCGGCGGCGAACAAAGGCACGTTGCCGATCGGGTCGATCAGGGCGAACAGCGCGACGAAGAAGTTGACGGCCAGCTTCGCCTCGGTCATTCGACGTCCTCGCCTTTCAAATCGCGCCCAAACTCGGCTCTGTCCTAGAGCGGACGATGACGCGCGCCAACCCCGGGGACCGAATATGACCGCCGACGCCCGCCTGATCGTGCCGCTGGACCTGCCGACCACCGACGATGCGCGCCGCATGGTCGAGCAGCTGGGCGACGCCGTCAGCTTCTACAAGATCGGCCTGGAGCTGCTGGCCAGCGACGGCATGGCCCTGGCCCATGAACTGAAGGCCAGCGGCAAGCAGATCTTCCTGGACTGGAAGCTGCACGACATCGGCGCGACCGTGGAGCGCTCGGCCCGCGTGCTGGCCCAGAGCGGCTGCGATCTGCTGACCGTCCACGCCGAGCCCCAGGTGATGAAGGCGGCGGTGAAGGCGCGTGGCGACTCGTCCTTGAAGATCCTGGCCGTCACCGTGCTGACCAGCCTGACCGACGCCGACCTGGTGGAGATGGGCTACAGCTTCAACGCCCGCGACCTGGTCGAGCGCCGCGTGCGCCAAGCGATCAAGTGCGGCGTCGACGGCATCGTCTCCTCGCCCCATGAGGCGGCCCTGGCCCGCGAGATTGCCGGCCCTGATTTCCTGATCGTCACCCCCGGCGTGCGCCCCGACTGGTCGGCCAAAAACGACCAGGCCCGCGCCGCCACCCCGGCCGACGCCATCCGCGCCGGCGCCAGCCACCTGGTCTGCGGCCGCCCGATCACGGCGGCGAACGACCCGAGGGAAGCGGCGCTGAAGGTGGTGGGGGAGATCGCGGGGCTCTGAGACTCAGCACAGGCCCCCACCTGACCTCGCTCCGCGAGGTCTGTCCGCCCCCAAGCGGGGCGGAGAGGGAACTCTCCTCCCCCTTTTGGGGGAGGGGGACCGGCGAAGCCGGTGGAGGGGCCAGCGCCGCCCTTACTTCACCACCATACCCACGCCCCGCGCCCGCGGATCCGCCTCCGGCACGGGCGTGCGGACCACGACCTGGATCGCCTCCATGTCGCCGCTGAAGTCCTCGACCCACTTGTAGCCCCGCCCCTCCAGCGCGCCCTTCAGCGCCGCCGACGGCGGATACCCCGGCTCGTAGAAGATCACGTTCTCGGGCAGCAGCTGGTGGTGGAAGCGCGGCGCGTTCTGGGCCGCCTTCAGGCTGAGTTTGAAGTCGTAGACATTGGCCAGCACCTGGAACACCCAGGTGAAGATCCGCGAGCCGCCCGGCGTGCCGATGACCATGGCCGGCCGCCCGTCCTTGACCAGGATAGTCGGCGTCATCGACGACAAGGGCCGCTTGTGCGGCGCGATGGCGTTGGCCGCCCCACCGACCACGCCGAACATGTTGGGCGCGCCGGGCTTGGCCGAGAAGTCGTCCATCTCGTCGTTCAGCAGGAAGCCCGCTCCTTCGACCACCACGCCCGAACCGAACCAGCCGTTCAGGGTGTAGGTGTTCGACACCGCGTTGCCCCACCGGTCGACGATCGAATAGTGGGTCGTCTGCGGCTTCTCCAGGCCCGGAACCACCGCCTTGGTGACCGAGGGCTTGTCCGGATCGACCTCCCGCGCCCGCCGCGCCACATAGGCCGGATCGATCAGGTTCGAGACCGGCACCTTCACGAAGTCTGGGTCGCCCAGATATTCCGCCCGGTCGGCATAGACGCGCTTTTCGATCTCGGCCAGCAGGTGGACATATTGCGGGCTGTTGAGCGCCACGCCTTTGAACTTCGGCGACAGGTCCTGCTTCATCAGCAGCATCTGCATCAGGGCGATGCCGCCCGAGCTGGGCGGCGGGGCGGTGATGACGTCATAGCCGCGCCACTTGGCGGTGACCGGCGTGCGCCAGACAGCCTTGTAGCCCGCCAAGTCCGCCTTGGTGATCAGTCCCTTCACCGGCCCGCGCTGCATCTGGGCGACGATCAGGTCGGCGGTCTTGCCCTCGTAGAAGGCCTTGTCGCCCTCCTTGGCGATCCGCTCGAGGGTGGCGGCCAGCTCCGGCTGCTTGAACATCGTTCCGGCCTTCACCGGCGCGAAATAGTCGCGGAAATTGGTCTTGGCGAGTTGCGGCGGGACCTCCTTGGTCAGCATGCCGGCGAACTGGTCGTTCACCAGGAAACCGCCCTTGGCATAGCGGATGGCCGGCGCCAGCACCCGCGCCCAGGACAGCTTGCCGAACCGCTTGTGAGCCATGGCCAGGCCTCGCACCGTGCCCGGCGTGCCGGCCGCGAGATTGCCGAACAACGACAGGTCCGCGACAGGCTCGCCGTCCTTGCCCAGATACATGTCGGCCGACGCCGCCGCCGGCGCGGTCTCGCGATAGTCCAGGAAGTAGGGCTTGCCGTTGACGTACAGGGTCATGAACCCGCCGCCGCCCAGATTGCCGGCCTCGGGATAGGTGACCGCCAGAGCGAACCCGGTCGCCACCGCCGCGTCGACGGCGTTGCCGCCGGCCTTGAGGATCTCCTGCGCCGCCAGCGCCCCGTAGCGGTCGGGCGAGGCCACCGCCCCGGCGTCCAGCGCGCGGGCGGCGACCGCTTTCGATTTGGCGGGCGCGGCCAGGCTCGGCGGCGCGACCAGCAGGGCGACAGAGACGAGAGCAGCAAGCAGACGCAAGGCAGGCCTCCAGGCGATGGAAAGCCCAGCTAGGCACGACCGCGGCGGTTCGGGAAGCCATGCTCCGTGCATGGACTATGCTCACCCCCGAGCGCGCGCGCTGAAGTTCGCATAGAAGGCGCCAGCGCCTCGGGACCAATATCCGGGCTCAAGCTTGGAGAAGACCCGATGAAGCTTCCGGCCCTGAGCGTTGCCGCCTTGATGCTAGCCAGCGCCGGCTTGGCGCAGGCTGCCTCGACCGAACGCCTGTCGGTCGTCGCCAACGGCGAGATCGTCGGCTCGGTCGAGGCCGTGACCGATGGGGCCAGGACCTCGGTCGAGTACAAGGTCGACAACAACGGCCGGGGTCCCAAGCACCACGAGGACATCGTGCTGGGCAAAGGCAGCCTGCCCGTGTCGTGGACCATCAAGGGCAGTTCGCTGATGGGCGGGCCGGTCGAGGAGAGCTTCGCCTGGACCGACGGCAAGGCCCGCTGGAAAAGCCAGGCCGACGCCGGCGAGACCGCCAGCGCCGCCGCGCCGCTGTACATCGTCAACGACGACAGCCCCTGGGCTTCGTACATCTATGCCCGCGCCGCCCTGGCCCGTCCCGGCGGCCAGATTTCCGTGCTGCCGGCCGGCAAGCTGACCGCGACCCCGGTGCGCCAGGTCACCCTGGGCGCGGGCAAGACGGCCGTCTCCGGGCGGGTGATCCGGCTGACCGGCGTCCAGGTCAAACCGACCTATGTGATCCTCGACAAGCAGGATCGCCTGCTGGCCAAGTTCGGCGACGGCGACATGGCCGTGCGCGCCGGCTACGAGGCCTCGGCCTCCCAGCTGCGGGATCTGGCCACCGACCTGGAAGGCCGGCGGATGCGCGAGATCGCGAAAGCCGTGGCCCACCGGTTCGACACGCCGGTGCGCATCCGCAATGTCCGCGTCTTCGATCCCCGGACCGGGACCCTAGGCCCGTTGTCGACTGTGGTGGTGATGCGCGATGTCATCACCCAGGTGCTGCCCGGCGACGGCGGCCCGCCGCCGGCCGACCAGACCATCGTCGAGGGCGAAGGCGGGGTGGTCTATCCCGGCCTGCACGACATGCACTCGCACGCCTCGCTGGACTCGGGCCTCTATTACCTGGCCGCCGGCGTGACCAGCACGCGCGACATGGGCAACGTCAACGCCTTTCTGCTGGACCTGATGCCGCGCATCGACAGCGGCGAGATCGCCTGGCCGCGCATCGCCCCGGCCGGTTTCCTGGAAGGCCGCAGTCCCTATTCGGCCCGCAACGGCTTCATCCCGGCGACCCTGGAGGAAGGCCTGGCCGACGTGCGCTGGTACGCCGATCGCGGCTATGGCGAGATCAAGATCTACAACTCGATGAACCCCGACTGGGTGAAACCCCTGGCGGCCGAGGCCCACCGCCTGGGCCTGGGCGTCTCGGGCCACGTGCCGGCCTTCGACACGCCCGACCGGGTCATCGAGGACGGCTACGACGCCATCGCTCACATCAACCAGCTGATGCTGGGCTGGATCCTCGATCCCACCGAGGACACCCGTACGCCCCTTCGCCTAACGGCCATGGCGCGGGCCGGGACCCTCGACCTCAACTCGGCGCGGGTCCAGAAGACCGTCGGCCTGATGAAGACCCACGGCGTGGCGCTGGACACCACCGCCAGCATCGTCGAGCAGCTGATGCTGAGCCGCGCCGGCCAGACCCAGGTCGGCCAGCAGGACTTCCTCTCGCACATGCCGATCGGCTTCCAGCGCTATCGCAAGCGCTCGTTCGTGACGATCAAGACCCCGGCCGACGACGCGGCCTACCAGACCGGCTTCGCCAAGGTCATCGAGACCATCGGCATGCTGCACAAGGCGGGGATCCGCCTGCTGCCGGGCACCGACGAAGCCACGGGTTTTTCGATGCTGCGCGAGCTGGAGCTGTACGTCCAGGCCGGCCTGACCCCGGCCGAGGCGCTGCGTTCGGCGACCCTGGGCAGCGAGGAATTCCTCAAGCGCACCGACCGCCTGGGCGTGATCGAGCGCGGCAAGCTGGCCGACCTGGTGCTGGTGGCCGGCGACCCGACCCAGGACATCTCGGCCATCCGCCGACCGCGCATGGTGATGAAGGGCGGCGCGGTCTATTTCCCGTCCGAGATCTACGCGGCGATCGGGGTCGAACCGTTCGCCGCCCCGCCGACCGTGCGGCCGGCTGCTGCAACCAAGCCAGCCACCAGCGGCGACGCCGGCTTCGGCTATCCCGACGACCATCTGGACGAGTTCTAGGCCGTCAGCTCCAGCGCCCGCAGCACCGCCATCTGGTCGAAGTACGGCCGCTCGCAGACGATCTTGTCCGCGCCGGGCGCGAACTCGAAGCTGGCGGCCATGCGGACGCGGAAGGCCTTGCCGCTGGCTTCCACCGTGCGGCCGGGCAGCTTCAGCGGGCCAAGTTGCGTGCCGGTCAGCCAGAACTCGACCAGCACCGTGTCGCTGGCGTGGGCGATGGCGATGACCTCGTTGCCCTGGTCGGGAAAGGGCGTGCGCGAAGCGGCGAAATAGCTGCGCACGGCGGCCTCGCCGTCGAACACCGCGCTCGAGCCGTACATCTCGTAGCGGGGGTGCTGGAAGGTGGCGATCACCGCGTCCCAGTCATGGACGCATTCCAGCGCCATGTGGTCGCGCACCACCTGGATGCGCCGCTCGGCTAGGTCTTGCATGACGTTTCTCCCCTCGTTTTCGGGGAGCGTCGCGCGTCCAGCCTCAGAAGTCGACCGCCACGCCCTTCTTCTCCCAGTCGCCGAAGCGGGTGGGTTCGGGGCCGTCGCGGCCGCCCTTTTCCGTCGGCAGGGCGGCGGCGGCCTCGGCGGCGCGGCGAGCAGCGGCCTCCTCCAGCGCGCGGCGCGCGGCGGGGGTCAGATCCTTGCCCGGGGCGGCGCCCAAAGAGGCGTCCGCCGGGGTTTGCGACGAAGCTTGCGACGAAGACGGCTGATCCTGCGACATGGCGAAAGTTTAGCACCAACGCGGTTGCGGGCGCCAGTTTGGCAGTGTTCAACGCCCGACCTTGAATATCGACGTTCGGGGAGATCTGAACATGACTGCCAGTCGTTGGCCGCACGCCTTCTTCGGCGCGGCCGCTTTCTACGCCATGGTCGGCGTCTCGTGGGGCCTGGCCATGAGCATCAGCAAGGACCACAGCACCTATTCGGCGCACGCGCACCTCAATCTGCTGGGCTGGATCAGCATGGCCCTGATGGGGACCTTCTACGCCCTGCTGGGGCAGCGGGTTCCCAACTGGGTCAAGATCACGAACTTCACCCTGTCGAACGTCGGGGTGATCTGCATGATCAGCGGCCTCTTTCTCTATCTGGGCCAGAAGGGACCGCCGTCGGTGTTCGGTCCGCTGCTGGCCGTGGGCGGGCTTTCGGTGGTCTCGGGCTTCTTCGTGTTCGGCCTGACGGCGGTCACGACGGCCATTCGGAAGCCCTCTTTGGCCGCCTGATTTTGTCAAATCGCTTGCGCTCGCCGTCGCCTTTGGGCACGGCGAGGCGGTGACTCAAGAATTGAACGACGGCCTCCCCGCCCGGGAAGCCGCCCTGAACCTTATCGATGCGGCCCTGTCGCGTCGCGGCGGCATCGACGAAGCCGCCTCCGCCAACGGTTTCCGCTTCCTGGAGCCGCGTGAGCGCGCGTTCGCCCGCGCCCTGGCCATGGCCGTCCTGCGCCACCTGGGCCCCATCGACCGCGCCCTGGCCGCCAAGCTGCAGAAGGCGCCGCCCGACCGGGTGATGAACCTGCTGCGCCTGGGCGCCGCGCAGGCCTTCCACTTGGAGGTCCCGGCCTTCGCCGCCGTGGCCACCTCGGTCGAGCTGGCCGGCGCCAACAAGACCAGCCGCCCGTTCAAGGGCCTGGTCAATGCGGTGCTGCGCGGCCTGCTGCGCGACGGAAGCCCCAACGACGACCCGGCCTTGCTAGCCCCGCCGTGGCTCTATGCCCGCTGGGTCGCCGCGTTCGGCGAGGCCACGGCCCGCGAGATCGCCGCCCAGATCGCCATCGAGCCCGCCACCGATCTCTCGCTGAAGCCTTCGGCCGATGTCGCGGCCCTCGCCGAGCTCCTGGAGGCCGAGGCGCTGCCCGGCGGCTCCCTGCGCGTGCGCCGCAAGGGCGACGTGGCCGGCTGGCCGGGCTTCGAGGACGGGACCTGGTGGGTGCAGGACGCCGCCGCCGCCGTCCCGGTCCGTCTGCTGGCCCTCAAGCCCGGCGACAAGGTGCTGGACCTGTGCGCCGCGCCCGGCGGCAAGACCCTGCAGCTGGCGGCCGCCGGCGCGCAGGTCGTGGCCCTGGACCGCTCGGCCGCCCGCCTCAAGCGCGTGGACGAGAATCTCGAGCGCATGAGCCTGACGGCCGAGATCGTCACCGCCGACGCCGCCGTTTGGGAAGACACCCGCACCTTCGACGCCATCCTGCTGGACGCGCCGTGCAGCGCCACCGGCACCTTCCGTCGCCATCCGGACGTGCTGTGGGCCGCGCGGCCCAGCGATGTGGCCTCCCTCGCCGGCGTGCAGTCGAAGATCCTGGACAGCGCCGCCGACCGCCTCAAGCCTGGCGGCCAGCTGGTCTACACCGTCTGCTCGCTGGAGCCCGAAGAGGGCGAGGCCCAGGTCGAGGCCTTCCTGGCGCGCCGCAAGGACATGGCGCTGGAGCCCATCCAGCCCGGCGAAGGCGGCTCTCCGGAAGCCAGCCTGACCGCCCGCGGGACCCTGCGCCTGCTGCCCCACCATCGGGACGGCGGCCAGGACGGCTTCTTCGCCGCAAGGTTCAAGAAGCTCTAGGGCTGACAGATCGGCGCGGGGCGGCTATCCCAGGACCATGACCGCGCCGATCATCGCCCCCTCCATCCTCGCCTCCGACTTCGCCAAGCTGGGCGAGGAAGTCGCCGCCATCGAGGCGGCCGGCGCCGACTGGGTGCATGTCGACGTGATGGACGGCCACTTCGTGCCCAACATCACGCTCGGTCCCGACATCGTCAAAGCCATCCGGCCGCACGCCAAGATCCCGTTCGACGTGCACCTGATGATCAGCCCCGCCGATCCGTACCTGGAGGCCTTCCGCGCCGCCGGGGCGGACCTGATCAGCATCCACCCCGAAGCCGGCCCGCACCTGCACCGCTCCCTGAAGCGCATCCGCGAGCTGGGGGCCAAGGCCGGCGTGGTGTTCAACCCCTCGACCAGCATCGACCACGTCGAGTGGATTCTCGAGGACGTCGACCTGCTGCTGGTGATGTCGGTCAACCCCGGCTTCGGCGGCCAGAGCTTCATCCCCGGCCAGCTGCGCAAGGTCGAGGCCCTGCGCAAGATGGTCGACAAGGCCGGCCTGGACATCATCATCGAGGTCGATGGCGGCGTGACCCCTGTGACCGCCCCGCAATGCGTGGCCGCCGGAGCCACCGCCCTCGTGGCCGGCTCGGCGGTGTTCAAGGGCGGCCCTAGCGCCTATGCCGACAATATCCGCGCGCTGAAGGGCGGCTGACCCCAAACGATGGCCGTCAAGCGTTCCGCAAGCGGCTCTAAAATCAACACGCCCCGGCGTGGTGGCGTCCTATGGAAGGCCGTCACGGCCGAGCTTTCCGGCCACATCCAGCGGGAGTGGTTCGGCTCGGGCCCCCACCGTCTGGCCATCGCCCTGCCCCGTCCCGAGGGCCTCTCGGCCCGTCCGCGCGACCCGCGCCCGGCCAACGCCGACCACGGCAAGAAGATGCTGGCCGGGACCCTGACCCTGGACGGCGGCACCCTGCGCCTGGGCCCCGACGGCGACCCGTTCGACACCGCCAGCCCCTCGCGCCGCTTCGCCGTCAGCCTGCACCGCTTCGACTGGCTGCCCGACCTGACCGCCGCCGGCTCGGACGGCGCTCGCCGGTCCCTGCGCCTGCTCGACGACTGGCGCCGGGTGTTCGGCAAGTGGAACGCCTTCTCGTGGAGCGCCGAGTGTATCGAGCGCCGCGTCTTCCACCTGGCCTGCGCCGCCAAGATCCTGGCCGCCGAGGGCAGCGACGCCGAGATCGCCGACCTGACCCAGGACCTGGCCCGCCAGGGCCGCCATCTGCTGGAGATCAAGGCCAGCCCCGAACGCGCCCTGGAGCGCGCCGTCGCCGCCACGGTCGCCGGCTGCGCCCTGGCCGGCAAGTCCAGCGAGGCCCTGATCGACAAGGGCCTGAAGGCCATCACCCGCCAGATCGACACGATGGTCCTGCCCGACGGCGGCCACGCCACCCGCAGCCCCGAGGCCGGCGTCGAGCTCTTGTTCGACCTGCTGACCCTGGACGACGCCCTGGGCCAGCGCGGCCGCCCCAGCCCCGAAAGCCTCTCACGCGCCATCGACCGCCTCTCCACGGCCGCGCGGTTCTTCACCCTGGGCGACGGCCATCTGGCGGCCTTCCACGGCGGCGAGGCCATCGCCCCGCAGCGCATCGCCGCGGCTCTCGCCCATGACGACGCCGGCCCGCGCCCGCTGAACGCCGCGCCGCACAGCGGCTACCACAAGATGGTCGGCGGCAGCCTGGAGGTCATCGCCGACTGCGGCCGCCCGCCGCTGGGCCCGCTCAGCGTCGCCGCCTGCGCCCAACCGGCCGCCGTCGAGATCGTCTGCGCCAAGGACCGCCTGATCACCAGTTGCGGTTGGAGCCCCGAGGCCACCGGCGCCAACGCCTTCCGCCTGAGTGACGCGGCCTCCACCGTCAGCGCCGGCGACGGCTCGGCCGGCCGCCCGCTCTCGGGCTTCCGCGCCAAGGCGCTGGGCCCCTGGCTGGTCGATGGCGCCACCAAGGTCGAGGCCAAGCGCCACGACGATGTCGGCGGCGTCTGGCTGGACATCGTCCACGACGGCTGGCGCCATGTCGGCCTCAGCCACGCCCGCCGCCTGTTCCTCGACGCCGTCGCCGACGAGCTGCGCGGCGAGGACAGCCTCACCCCGCTAGCCGCCGACCCCGGCGCGGCCGATGGTCCCAGGCGCTACCTGCCCTTCGCCGTGCGCTTCCACCTGCACCCCGAGGCCCGCGCCTCGATCGCCCGCGACGGCAAGAGCGTCCTGATCCGAGGCCCCAACAACATCGGCTGGTGGCTGCGCAACGACGCCGTCGACGTCGAGATCGCCCCCTCGGCGCACTTCGACCACGGCCTGGCCCGCAAGGCCGGCCAGATCGTGCTCAAGAGCCAGGTGCGCCCGGAAGTCGGCGCCAAGATCCGCTGGAAACTCACCCGAGCGGAGGGCTAGGCGCCATGGGCTTCGACCGCAGACCCCTCCTGGACCCCGGCCGCGCGCGGCACGTGCCGGAATACACCGACGACGAGGTGTCCGAAGTGATCGCCGCGCTGACGGCGAACGCGCCGGAGGTCCTGGCGGTGCTGGAGCGCCAGGCGCGAGAGCCCGGCAGCGTGGCGATGGCGGACTATGACGACGCCTACGACCGGATGCTGACGTACCTGTTCGAGCACGGGTACGTGCATACGCATGTCGAGATGGCGATGGTGTTTAAGGCAGTGCGGGAGCGGATAGGACTCGCATAGCGGGTGGAATCGATCCACCGTTTCGCCACCGGTCATCAACCGAATACTCACAGGTTGCTAACAGCGTCTTGTGCTCGGCGGGGGTTCGTACGCTATCCCTGGTGTCCGCGACTCATTAGTATCGTCGGTATCGGACTAAATCTCACACAAGGAGACCAGAGAACGAAACGGGCACGGATTTCAGTCCAGTGGACTGATAGGAGAGGAATGCGCGGGCCAAGTTGTCTAGGCCGGGACCGACATCACCCCTCTCCTCAACATCGCGAGCGACGTTGTGCGATCTCCGTACCGCGCATCCCTGCGTGGGAGCAAGGTCAGGTGTCCACAACGTCAGGAATCTTCCTGTTCAACACTTGTGGACAAATCAAATGACCCTCAAACCGGGTTCGAATAGCGGCCGCAACGGCGGCATTTTCCAAGAGCAAGGCCCGCGCGGCGGTGCCCGACCGAACTTCACGACGGTGCCGGACAATACCCGGCTACCTCCAACGAGTTCGCCAGGTTCGACGTGGAAGCCGACCCACCGCACTCCCGACAGCAAACGCTAAAGGAGGCGGTCATGGTCTATATTCCGCAACGCCCCATGATCCCCGAACGCCAGCCAATGACGCCGCCATTCAGGCCGTCAACACCGGCACGTCCGTCGATCCCGCCCGCGCGTCCGCGCTAAGCGACCCTGAAGAGGCGGGCGTCGCCCGCCTCTTCTCATCATGAGACGAGGGCCATATGGCCGTGAAATTTTATACGAGTGACGCCAAGGCGCTGCTTGCCAAATTCGACGCCGCTATCAGGCAGAATGAACCCAAGGGCAAAATCACAACCTGGGAGGTCAGCTCCGATGGGAAATATTACACCCACAAGGCAAAGGACTGGGCCAAGCTGGCATGGTTCAAGCCGGAAGTTTTCACAGATCACCTGACATTTAACATCATCAAACCAAAAGAGCGAAATGTAACCCAGGCGGTATACTCGTACTATCATGGGCATTTAATTGAGACATTCATCAACCACTTCAATCGAAGCTTCACCTACGGCGCGGCCACCGCCCTCGCTCAATCAACGGAAAAATGCAGCTAGCCGCAACGCTGCCTATTGAGCCGAGCGAAGTTGAGTCTCGTCGTTCATTACTTCCGGCCGTCATGGGCCAGAGCCCACCTTACATCTCTTGAAGGCTGCAGCGTGCTGGGCTGGAGGGGTTGGTCAAGGACCGCCCTCCGGGCGGCCGCGGCGCGGCGACGCGGAGCGTCGTCCTTGAGTAACCCCTCCAGCCCAGCGATCGTCTCGCCGTGAGATGTAAGGAGGGCGCTCTTCCGGGGCGGAAGGCTTTCACTACTGAGTGAAGCCGTGCGCTCCAGACCCCTCTCTCATGGAGAGAGGGAGGGACCCGCGCCGTAGGCGTGGGAGGGTGAGTGGGTAGGCGGAGCCCTTTGACGATCTTGGCGCTGTTGGGGGAGTCAGTGCCGGCACGCCGGCCTAGGGTGTAACCACTCACCCTCCCATCGCGAAGCGATGGGCCCCTCCCTCTCTCTAAGAGAGAGGGGATTGGGCGCGCTGTATCCTCGGAGTTCGCGCGATCGAGCGCAGCGAAATCAATGGCTTGTCGATTTTACGCGCCGCTGAATGATCCGCGTTCAAATCCACCCCCATACTCTTCCTCACCCGATGGCGCGGAAGGGACGTCCGGCCGGCGATCGTGACGGCTGTCGGGGGTGGTCGAGCGGGTAGCGCTCGTCGGGCTTCTTTCGGGAAGTCCCTTCGCGACGGCTCCAGCGGCAGGCTCCCTGAAACATCGGGACGAAGCCCTGGCGGCGAAGGTTCGGCGAACGCAACAGGCAGGGGCTGAAGTCGCCCGTGCATTCCGGGACTGGGGTCGTCGCCCTGGCCCGCCCGTCGGGGGCCTCTTTCGGAAGCGGGTTAAGACCCCGCGCGTCGAGGGCTCACCGGATAACGGCTGCGCGGAGCGTTCGAGCTTCGTCGAAACGGTAACAATACTCAACATTCCGGGCGCGGCCCGGCGCTCCGCAGTCCCTTTCATACCCTCGCAGCCGCACGGTGCGAGGTCGATGAAACACGTTCCCTCCCCCTCGATGGGGGAGGGGCAGGGGTGGGGGTGACTACGGCGGTTGATGCAGCGCGCAGCCGCCAGCTCAGCAATCACCCCATCCCCGACCCTTCCCCATCAAGGGGAAGGGAGGAGTTGATTGACTCCCCCGCCCGCCTCCGTATTTTCCGCCGCGTTCGCGTGACTGGCGTTGAAGGTGGGAAACCACCGGGGAGCTCGAACCTCATATGCCGCGCGCCTGGGCTCCCTTCTGACAACCACAGACCTGGAGTCCGCCGTGCCCGCCGCCCCCGACTATCCATCCGCCCCCGATCTCGTTTCCCCCAAGCGCGCCCTGCTGTCGGTCTCCGACAAGACCGGCCTGGTCGAGGCCGCCCAGGTTCTGCACGCCGCTGGCGTCGAGCTGGTCTCGACCGGCGGCACCAAGGCCGCGATCGCCGCGGCCGGGATCCCGGTGAAGGACGTCTCGGACCTGACCGGCTTCCCCGAGATGATGGACGGCCGCGTGAAGACCTTGCACCCGGTGGTGCACGGCGGGCTTCTCGGCGTCCGCGACGCCCCCGAACACGCGCAGGCCATGGCCGACCACGGCATCGGCGGCATCGATATCCTGTACGTGAACCTCTATCCGTTCGAGGCGACCGTCGCCAAAGGCGGCAGCTACGCCGAGTGCGTCGAGAACATCGACATCGGCGGCCCAGCCATGATCCGCTCGGCGGCCAAGAACCACGGCTATGTCGCCGTCTGCACCGATCCGTCGGACGTCGCCGAAGTGCTGGAAGCCCTGAAGGCCGGCGGGACGACCCTGGCCCTGCGCCAGACCCTGGCGGCCCGCGCCTATGCCCGCACGGCGGCCTATGACGCGGCGATCTCGGCCTGGTTCGCCCAGGCGCTGGAGCAGGACTTCCCGGCGCGCAAGAGCATCGCCGGCGAGCTGCGCCAGACCATGCGTTACGGCGAGAACCCGCACCAGAAGGCGGCCTTCTATGCGTTCCCCAACCCGCGCACCGGGGTGGCCACGGCGACCCAGCTGCAGGGCAAGGAGCTCAGCTACAACAACATCAACGACACCGACGCGGCCTTCGAGCTGATCGCCGAGTTCGATCCGGCCCAGGGTCCCGCCGTGGCGATCATCAAGCACGCCAACCCCTGCGGCGTGGCGGTCGGCGGCAACCAGCGCGAGGCCTATGAGCGGGCCCTGGCCTGCGACCCGACCTCGGCCTTCGGCGGCATCGTGGCGGTCAATTCGCGCCTGACCCGCGAGGCGGCCGAAGCGATGGTCGAGATCTTCACCGAGGTGGTCATCGCCCCCGAGGCCGACGACGACGCCATCGCCGTGTTCGCGGCCAAGAAGAACCTGCGCCTGCTGGTGACCGGCGGCCTGCCGGACCCGCTGTCGACCGGCGACACCTTCAAGAGCGTGGCCGGCGGCTTCCTGGTCCAGTCCCGTGACGACGCGCGGATCAAGGCCAGCGACCTGAAGATCGTCACCCAGCGCCAGCCGACGGAAGACGAGATCCGCGACATGCTGTTCGCCTTCACGGTGGGCAAGCACGTCAAGTCCAACGCCATCGTCTATGCCCGCGCCGGCCAGACCCTGGGCGTCGGCGCCGGCCAGATGAACCGCAAGGACTCGGCCCGCATCGCGGCCCTTCGCGCCGCCGACTTCGGGCTCGACCTGAAGGGCTGCGCCTGCGCCTCGGAAGCCTTCTTCCCGTTCGCCGACGGCCTGATCCAGGCGGCGGAAGCGGGCGCCACGGCGATCATCCAGCCGGGCGGCTCGATGCGCGATCCGGAAGTGATCGAGGCGGCCGATAAGCTGGGCCTCACTATGGCCTTCACGGGCGTGCGAGTGTTCCGTCACTAACACGCTATGAGGTCGTCGATGGACAGCGCCGCCTGGGGCGAACAGGTCGCCAAGCACTCGCGGGTGTTCAAGCCCGCAGGCCTGGGGCCGTTCCCGGTGGCGCTGATCTTCCACGGCTGCGGCGGCAAGACGCCGTTCCTCGAGGACTACGCCCGGACGGCCGTCGCGGCCGGCTGGGCGGCCGTGGTGGTCGATAGCCTCAAGCCGCGCGGCATGACCCTGACGGACGCCAAGCTGACCGTCTGCACCGGCCTGCGGCTGCGTGGCGGCAAGCGGGCGGCGGATGTCTTCGCCATGCTGGCCTGGCTGGAGGGGCAGGCTTGGGCTGACGCCTCCCAGGTGTTCCTGGCCGGCTGGAGCCATGGCGGCTGGACGATCATGGACGCCTACGCGATGGGCGAGCGGGCGCCGCTGATCACCGGCCTGGCCGACGCCGCGCCCGACCGCCTGCGCCAGGCGGTGAAGGGCTCGATGCTGGTCTATCCGTTCGCCGGCTATCCGGCCCTGACCACCCGCCACGGCTGGACCGGCGCGGCGGCGCCGGTCTGGTCGGTGGTGGCCGGCAAGGACCAGGTGGTCGGCTGGAAGGCGCCGAAACTGGCCCTGGACCGGCTGGCGCGCGACGGGCTGACCGTCGACCAGCTGTTCCTGGCCGACGCCACCCACGCCTTCGACGACAACAAGGCCAACGACCCTCGGGCCCGCTACCGGCCCGACCTGTTCGAGCAGGTGCGGACCTACTTTACGGGAGCGCTTCAGGCCTGCGGCTAGGCGCTCTGGCCAGGACGCTGGCGCCCAGGGCCATGAACAGGGCCGAGACGACGACGGCGATGCGCTGGTCGCCCGCCAGCTTGGTGCCGACGGCGATGACCAGCGGCGCCAGGAAGGCGGTGGCCTTGCCCGACAGGGCGTAGAGGCCAAACCACCGGCCGGTCTCGCCGGGCGGGGCCAGCTCGGCCATCCAGGCGCGCAGGGAGGACTGGGCCGTGCCGAAGGTCAGGCCGACGAACATCGAGAAGAACAGGAACATCCGCTCGGGAATGCTCGCGAACAGCGCCTGGTCGGCCTGGGCGGGGGCGACGGGGATCAGGAAGAAGATCGTGTCCTTGCCGACCATGCCGACGCCGATGGCGCCGAACAGGATGACGCCCGTGGCGACCAGCACGGTGGCCTTCGAGCCCATCTTCTGGTCGACCCGGCCGCCGATGAAGGTGCCGATGCCGGCGGCGACCGAGAGGAGGATCGCATACAGACCCAGCTGCGTCGTCGTCCAGCCGAACAGGCCCGCCGCCAGCACGCCGCCGAACGCGATGAAGCTGGAAATGCCATCGCCCAGCAGCATCCGGCCGAGCAGGAAGGTCGCCATGTGCGGACGGCTCGGCAGGCTCTTGAGGGTCGACCACAGCTCGGCCAGCGGCTTGTCGCCGGCTCCGGCCGAGGGCTTGGGCGCGGTCAGCATCAGCGGCCAGGCGAAGGCCAGGAACCACACGGCCACCAGCGGCCCGACGATCCGGTCCGGCTCGTGCAGCGCCTTCGACAGGCCCAGCATCGGGACCTTGGGCAGCGAGAAACAGAAGAGGACGATGAACAGCGTCACCAGCGCCCCGACGTACGCTAACGCCCAAGCGGTGCCCGACAGGCGTCCCAACTGCCCCGGCTTGGCGATCACCGGCAGCAGGGCGTTCATCACCGTGACCCCCAGCTCGGCGGCCACCCCAGCCACGACCAGGCAGGCCAGGATCAGCGGGATGCGGCTCGTCTCGCCGGGAACGGCCAGCCACAGCAGGGCGCTGGCGATGACGAACGGGAAGGCCAGGCCGATCAGCCAGGCTCGCGGATTGCGCCGGGCGTCCAGCGTCGCGCCCAGCAGCGGACTCAGGATCGCGATGGCCAGGCCCGACACTACCCCGGCATAGCCCAGCAGGCTCTGCCCCCGCACCGGGTCGCCGACGAAGCCGGCGGCGAAATAGGGCGTGAAGATGAAGGTGGCGATCAGCGCCCAGTACGGCTGCTGCGCCCACTCGTACGAGATCCAGGCTGCTCGCCGGCGATCACCCTGGTCCATACGCTACTGCTCCCTCTCCGCCTTCCCTCGTAAGCGAGAGAAGGCGGAGGGGCCAGCGTCTTTAGGCGGCGGTCGAGAGCTCGCGCAACGCGGCGTTGGCGATGGTCAGCTTGGCGAAGGTCCAGCCGCCGCCGGCCTGCTCGATGTCCTCGATCGTGCGCTTGACCGCCTTGGGGCGATCGCCGCGCAGGGCGGCCCAGGACGCGATCGCGGCCTTGGCCGAGAGCTCGTCGTCGCCGGCCTGGGCGTTGGCGGCGAACTTCAGGACGGCCTCGGTGATCGCGGTCTGCTCGGTCAGCATGTCCTCGATCAGGCGGCGGACCGCCAGGCGCTCGAAGGCGTCGCCGCCGACGAACGAACCGGCCGCGCCGCGCAGACGGTCGAAGCCGAAGGCCGCGCCGACCTGGTGGTACAGGCGGGCGACGTTCTCGACGCTCCAGCTGGACGCATTGGCCAGGTCGACGAGGTCGGCGGCCGTGGTCAGCGGCTGCAGGGCCGCGACGGCCTGGGCCAGCGCTTCCGGCGCGCCGTCGGCGACATAGGCCTTCACCCGCTTAGCGACGGTCTTCTGCTCGAACGGCGACAGGATGGCCGGGGCCATGCCGGTCAGGGTCTTCACCGACGGACCATAGGCCTCGACCAGCTGCTGGACGCTGGACTTGTCGCGATGCGCCCGGCGGGCCAGCCAGAAGGCCAGGCTGCGCAGGGCGTAGGCCAGGGCCTTGTACAGCGCCGTCTGACCATCGGCCGAAGCCTTATTGTTCAGCGCGTTGACCTGGTCCCACAGGGCGTCGATCCCAAGGATCTCGCGAGCGGCGGTGAAGCCGGTCACCACCGCGCCGATGTCGGCGCCGGCGGCGGCCTTCAGGCGGCTCGGGAAGGTCGGGCCGCACATGTTGACCATCTGGTTGCCGACCACCGTGGCGATGATCTCGCGCTTCAGCCGGTGCTTCTGCATGGCGTCGGCGTACTTATCGAGCGCCTTGGGGAAGTAGCCGCGCAGGGTGGCCTCGAACCACGGATCGTCCGGCGCCTGGCTGGCGACGATCTCGTCGAAGAGGTCCAGCTTGCCGTAGGCCAGCAGCACGGCCAGCTCGGGCCGGGCCAGGCCCTTGCCCGCGGCCTTGCGTTCCAGCAGCGCCGTATTGGTCGGCAGACCCTCGACCTTGCGATCCAGACGGCCGCGCTGCTCAAGGTCGACCATGTAGCGGATCTGGGCGTCGACCTCACTGACCGCGTCGCTTTCCAGAAGCGTCAGGGCCAGGGTCTGGTCGAAATTGTGCTCCAGGACGTGATGACCGACGTCCTCCGTCATCGACGCCAGCAGCGTGTTGCGGCTCTCGCGGGTCAGCTCGCCGCCACGCTCCAGGATCCCGGTCAGGATCTTGATATTGACCTCGTGGTCGGAGCTGTCGACGCCGGCCGAGTTGTCGATGGCGTCGGTGTTGATGTGACCGCCGGCCCCTCCTGCGCCCATTTGAGCGAACTCGATCCGGCCGGCCTGGGTCAGGCCGAGATTGGCGCCCTCGCCCACGACCTTGACCCGCAGGTCCGAGCCGTTGATGCGGATAGCGTCATTGGCCTTGTCGCCGGCGTCGGCGTTGCTCTCGCCCTTGGCCTTCACATAGGTGCCGATGCCGCCCAGATAGAGCAGCTCGGCCTTGGACTTCAGGATCGCGGTCATCAGCTCGGCCGGCGAGACGGCCTCGGCCTTGATCTCGAACAGCTCGCGCACTTCCTTCGACAGCGGGATGCTCTTCAGGCTACGGGCGAAGACGCCCCCGCCGGCCGAGATCTTCGACTTGTCGTAGTCGTCCCACGACGAGCGCGGCAGCTTGAACATCCGGTCGCGCTCTTCCCACGACACCGCCACGTCCGGGTTCGGGTCGAGGAAGATGTGACGGTGATCGAAGGCGGCCAACAGCTTGGTCTGCTTGGACAGCAGCATGCCGTTGCCGAACACGTCGCCCGACATGTCGCCGACGCCGACCACGGTGAAGGGCTGGGTCTGGATGTCCTTGCCCAGCTCGCGGAAGTGGCGCTTGACCGCTTCCCAGGCGCCGCGGGCGGTGATGCCCATGACCTTGTGATCGTAGCCGACAGAACCACCGGACGCGAAAGCGTCACCCAGCCAGAAGCCGTAGCTCTCGGCCACGCCGTTGGCGATGTCGGAGAAGGTCGCCGTGCCCTTGTCAGCGGCGACGACCAGGTACGGATCCTGGGCGTCATGCGCCACGACCGACGGCGGCGGCACCACCTGGTTGTCGGCGTCGATATTGTCGGTCAGGTCCAACAGGCCCGACAGGAAGGTCTTATAGGCGCGGATCGCCTCGGTCTGGATCGCGTCACGATCACCGCCGCGCGGCAGTTGCTTGGGATAGAAGCCGCCCTTCGAGCCGACCGGCACGATGACCGCGTTCTTGACCTGCTGGGCCTTCACCAGACCCAGCACCTCGGTGCGGAAGTCGTCGCGGCGATCCGACCAGCGCAGGCCGCCGCGGGCGACCGGGCCGAAGCGCAGGTGCACGCCCTCGACGTGCGGGGCCGAGACATAGATCTCGCGATAAGGCTTGGGGGCCGGCAGGTCTTCCAGCTCGCGCGAGGCGATCTTGAAGCTGATATACGGCTTGGCGCCACCATCGGCGGCCGGCTGGTAGAAGTTGGTGCGCTGGATCGCGCCGACCAGGGCGGCCAGGCGGCGCAGGACACGGTCGGCGTCCAGGCTCTCGACGGCCTGCAGGGCCTCGGTGATCTTGGCCTCGACGGCCTTGGCCTGCTCCTGGCGCAGCTTCAGGTCGGCGCGGACGGCCGGGTCGAACTTGGTCTGGAAGAGGTCCAGGATCAGGCGCGCGACACCAGGATGATCCGAGAGCGCCTGCTCCTGCACGCCCTGGCTGGGATCCAGGCCCGACTGCTGGCGATAGCGGGCCAGCGCCCGGATCAGGGCGGCCTCGCGCCAGCCGATACCCAGCTCCAGCACCAGACGATTGAAGCCGTCGCTTTCGGCGCGGCCGGTCCAGATGGCGACGAAGGCGGCCTCGAAGGCCTGCTTCACGTCGTTGAACACCAGGTGCTCGCCGGCCTCGTCGCGCAGCACGAACTCGTGGACCCAGACGGGCTTGCCGTCCGGCGAGACCTTGAAGCCGTCCTCGATCAGGGCCTTCAGGCCCATGTGCTCCAGGATCGGCAGCACGTCGGCCAGCGGCGCGGCGGCGCCGGGACGATAAAGCTTGAAGCGCAGGGTGACCGCGTCGTCGCCATCGCGGCGGAAGGCGCGCACGCGGACGGCCTCACCGTCGGCCAGGTCGTCGATGACCTGGATGTCGGCCAGGGCCTCATCGGCGTCGTACTGGTCGCGATAGCCGGGCGGGAAAGCGCCGGCATAGCGCGCCAGCAGATGGGCGACGCGGCCCGTGGAGCCTTCGCGGACGGCGGCTTCGAAGCGGTCGTCCCAGGTGCGGGCGGTCTCGGCGATGGCGGCCTCGACAGCGGCCATGTCGGGCTCGGCGTGGTCGCCGGGCGTCACGCCCAGGATGTAGTGCACCCGCGCCAGCGGAGCGTCGGAGAAGCTGGGATAATAGGCCGACACCCGGCCCCGGAACGCCTGCGCCAGGATCTCGCCGGCTCGGGCGCGGACGCCGGAGTCGTAGCGGTCGCGCGGCACGAACATCAGGACCGAGATGAAGCGGTCGAACGGATCGCGGCGGGCGAACAGCTTCACGCGCGGCCGGTCATACAGGTGCAGCACGCCCAAAGCCGTGGTCAGCAGCTCGTCCTCGCTGCTCTGGAACAGCTCGTCGCGCGGCCAGGTCTCAAGGACATTGCGCAGGCGCTTGCCGTTGTGGCTGTCGGGATCCTTGCCGGCCTGGGTCAGCACGTGATGGACCTTACGGCGGACCAGCGGCACCTCGTGGGCCGGGGTCTCGTAGGCCTCGGCGGTGAACAGACCGACGAAGCGGACCTCGCCCGAGGCCTTGCCGTCGGCGCCGTAACGACGCACGCCGATATAGTCCATGTAGCCGCGGCGATGGACGCGCGAGCGCAGGTTCGACTTGGCCACCACGATCGGGTCGCCGATGTCGATGTGGCTGCGGACCTGGGCCGACAGGATGGCCGGCTCGCTGCCTCGGCGCAGCACGGTGCGGGCCTGGTCGCGCAGCACGCCCAGGCTGCCTTCCGGCTGGTACAGCGGCTCCTCGGCCGCATAGCCGCCGTCGGCGGTGCGGGGATATTCGTAGACGCGGGCGCCCAGGAACACGAAGTGGTCGCTCTCGAGCCAATCCAGGAAGTCGAGGTCCTCGGACTTCTCCTCGGTCGAGACCGGGGTCTTGGCGTCCCGCAGCTCACCGATCGTGCGGCGCATCAGGGCGCGCATGGGCTGGAAGTCCTGCACGGCCAGGCCGACGTCGGACAGGGCCTCACGGACGCTGGCGACCAGGGCGTCCTCGCGGTCCTCGCCGACCGGAGCCAGCCAGATCTGGATCATCGAGCGGCGCACACCGCCGCAGTCCGACACGGGGTGGAACATGGCCCGGACAGAGAAGCCGGCCTCGGCCACTTCACCCATGATGCTGTCGACCAGGAAGGGCCGGTCGGGCTGGACGATCTCGAGCAGGTCGGAAGGGGTCTCGCCGCCTTGCGCGCGGACCAGGCGGATGGCCGGTTCGGAGAGATCCTTGGCCGACTCGCCGAAGCGCCAGAAATCGGCCAGGGCGCGGGCGACGTCGGCGACGTCCAGGCCCGGCAGTTCCTCGGCCGACCAGTCGTCCTGGGCCTGGGCGGCGAAGCCGCGCGCGGCGGGCGACAGGGCCTCGACCGCGACGCCCAGGGCCTGGGCGAAGGCGCTTACCAGCGGACCGATCGGGGCCTCAGCGGACTTGAGGTCATTTTTTTCACCGATCATAGGATTTCCTCGCGAATTTTTGGTCGCAACCTAGCCCTTTCAGGCGCGGCTTCAACCCGTAAGTCCGAAATAGGAAAGAATCCGTGCCGTGCCACACCGGGCCGGAAACGGAAGCGGCGCCGGCTGGGGGTAAAGCGGGCGGCGCGGGCCCGCTTGGGGGGAAGCGGGCGTTTTCCGCTAAGATGGCGGCGGCCTTGCCTGCCGCGATCTGCGGTTTGTCCGGGTGGGGGGAGCCGGACAAGGCATAGATAGGAGCCGCAATTCGCAGTGTAAGGGGCGCCTGCATTTCTTCGACCCTTAAGGATGCTTCTTGCTGGCAGAAGGCCTCTTGGCCGGCTTGTCCGACGCGGGTCCATGACCCTTGCCCGACAGCGTCCGGTCGCCCTGGGGATCGCCGTCCTCGGACAGCAGGATCGCGATCCAGCGCGAGCCCTCGAACTGGGCCAGGATGACCATGGCCGCCACGGTTAGCGGCGTGGACAGGAACATGCCCGGCACGCCCCACAGCGCGCCCCAGACCGCAAGGGACAGCAGCACCACCGTCGGGTCCATGTTCAGGCTGTCGCCCTGCATGCGCGGATAGATCACGTTGCCAACCACGAAGAAGATCCCCTGCAGCGCCGCGAACAGGATGATCGCCGGCCACAGGCTGTCGGGGAACTGGACCAGGGCGAACAGCGGCGGCAGGAAGCAGCCGATCGCTCCGCCCAGGATCGGGATATAGGCGGCCAGGAAGATCAGGAACGCCCAGAAGAAGGCGTTGTCCAGCCGGACCAGCATCATCACCACCCAGGCGGCGACGGCGATCATCAGGCCGGTGACCGTCTGGATCCACAGGTACTGCTCCACCCCGTCGCGGATGCGCTGGAACATGGTCATGTTCTGCTCGCGCTCGGCATGGTGCGGGAAGAGTGCGACGATCTTTCGGCCAAAGCCTTTGCGTGAGGCCAGGATGAAGCCGAGATAGATCAGCACCAGCACCGCGCTGGTGGCGAAGCTGTTGAACGACTGGGCCACGTCGCCGAAGTAGCGCTGCGGGTTCAGCTGCTTGACCACATCGCCGATGGTCGGCGCGACCTTCAGCTCCAACCCCGGCGCCCAGTGCGCCACCACCGGCGCGAACTTGGCGATGATGGCGTTGAGGCTGGCGACATATTCCGAGGAGTGGTCGAAGAACGCCTTGCCGTTGTCGACCACGATCCAGATCGAGACCCCGAACAGCAGCAGCGACAGCACCACCGCCGTCGGCAGGGCCAGCTTCTTCGGGAAGCCGGGGGCGCGCAGGGTCAGCACCCGAGCGAAGCTGTCGATCATCACCGCCAGGAACAGGGCCAGGGCCAGGGGCGTCAGGATGTCCTGCATCCACTTCAGCGTCGCCCCGGCGGCGATCACGGCCAGGAAGACCACCGCGTTGCGCGTCGTAACCGGCGGCGGAGCGCGGGGCGGGTCGGTGGCCGTCATTTGTAAAATATCTCCAGAAGCGAGCCCGACATTGCCCGCGCCGATTGGCGACGCGCAAGGCCCCGGTTAGGGTCATCAACGCGTTCCACGGAGTTTGGTCATGCCGCTGTCGATTGGCGAAAACGAGATCTTGGTCGGATTGGGCGAAGGTCCCGTGACGCAAAGGCTCGACCGCTCCAACCGCCACGGCGTGGTGGCCGGCGCGACGGGCACCGGCAAGACGGTCACGCTGCAAGTGCTGGCCCAGGCGTTCTCGGACGCCGGCGTGCCGGTCTTCGCCGCCGACGTGAAGGGCGACCTGTCGGGCGTGGCCATGGCCGGGACCCCGAACGAGAAGATGCTGGCCCGCGCGGCCTCGATGGATCTGGCTCTGTCGCCCGCCGCGCCGCCGGTGATGTTCTGGGACCTGTTCGGCCAGAAGGGTCACCCGATCCGCACGACCATCTCCGAGATGGGCCCGCTGCTGCTCTCGCGCCTGCTGGAACTGAACGACGTGCAGGAGGGCGTGCTGACCATCGTCTTCCACGTCGCCGACCAGGACGGCCTCTTGCTGCTGGACCTGAAGGACCTGCAAGCCGCGCTGAAATATGTGGCCGACCACGCCGACGAGATCGGCACGCAATACGGCAATGTCGCGCCCGCCACGGTGGGCGCCATCCAGCGCAAGCTGCTGACGCTTCAGACGCAAGGCGCCGAGCACTTCTTCGGCGAGCCGGCGCTGGACCTGTCGGACATCATGCGCACCGACGCGGCGGGCCGGGGCTATGTCAGCCTGCTGGCCGCCGATCGCCTGATCCAGTCGCCCAAGCTCTATTCGACCTTCCTGCTGTGGCTGCTGTCGGAGCTGTTCGAGGTGCTGCCCGAGGTGGGCGATCCGGAGAAGCCCAAGCTGGTCTTCTTCTTCGACGAGGCCCACCTGCTGTTCAACGACGCGCCCAAGCCCCTGCTGGAGAAGATCGAGCAGGTCGTGCGCCTGATCCGCTCCAAGGGCGTGGGCATCTATTTCGTCACCCAGAACCCGGCCGACATTCCCGACGCCGTGCTGGGCCAGCTGGGCGCCCGCGTGCAGCACGCCCTGCGCGCCTATACCCCCGCCGACCAGAAGGGCCTGAAGGCCGCCGCCCAGTCGTTCCGGACCAACCCGGCTTTCGACACCGCCGAGACCATCCAGGCCCTGGGCGTCGGCGAGGCCCTGGTCTCGACCCTGGACGAGAAGGGCGCGCCCAAGGTCGTGCAGAAGACCCTGATCCGTCCGCCGGCCTCGCGCCTGGGTCCGTTGACGCCCGAGGAGCGCACGGCGCTGAAGGCCAAGAGCCCGGTCGCCGGGGTCTACGACACCCTCCAGGATCGCGACTCCGCCTACGAGATCCTGCAGGGCCGCGCCCAGCAGGCCCAGCGCCAGGCCGACGAAGCCCGCGAACAGGCCGAGGACGACAAGCGCGAAGCCGCCGAGGCCAAGATCCGCGAACGCGAGGAAGCCCAGCGCGAGCGCGCCAGCCGCCCCCGCGCCTCCAACCGCCAGACCATGACCGAGGCCTTCGCCACCACCCTGGTGCGCACCGTCGCCTCGACGGCCGGACGCGAGCTGATGCGCGGCCTGCTGGGAGGACTGCTCGGCGGCTCTACGAGCCGGCGGCGGCGCTAGTCCGGCGCTTGCGGGGTTTCTTCTTCGGAGGAACCTCGCGGGCGGCCAGCAGAGCCGAGGCGATGTCGGCCAGCTGCTCCACCTGGAACGGCTTGCGCAGCACCGGCCACGGCAGGTCGGCGGGCGCCACGTCCATGCGGTCGCCGGCATAACCGGTGGTCAGCAGCACCGCCATGTCCGGCCGATGGGCCGAGGCCGAGCGGGCTAGATCGACGCCGCTGATCCCGCCCGGCATGACGATGTCGGACATCAACAGGTCGAAGACCACGCCCTCCTCCAACGCCTCCAGGGCCGAGGCCCCGTTCTCGGCGGTGGTCACCGCGCAGCCCAGGTCGCGCAACAGGCCGCCGGCGATCTCGCGCACCGCCGCGTCGTCCTCGACCAGCAGCACCCGCACGCCCTTCAGGCTGTCGCGCGACGGCGACCGCGCCACGGGCAGCGGCGTCACCGCCTCGTCGGTGGCGGGCAGGTACAGCGAGACCGTCGTGCCGCGGCCAAGGGCGCTGTCGATGGCCACCCCGCCGCCGCACTGGCGTAGGAAGCCGTAGACCTGGGCCAGGCCCAGGCCGGTGCCCTTGCCGACCTCCTTGGTCGTGAAGAACGGCTCGAACACTCGGGCCAACACGTCGGGCGGCATACCCGCGCCGGTGTCGCTGACCGCGACGCGGACATAGTCGCCCGGCGCCGTGTCGGCGACCTGGCCCTCGGCCAAGGCTGCGGGCTCGACGACGATGCTGATCGCGCCGCCGTCCGAGGTGGCGTCGGCGGCGTTGACCACCAGGTTCAGCAGCGCCGCCTCGAACTGGGCGGCGTCGACGCGAGAACTGGCCATGCCCGCCTCATGGCGGATGGTCAGGGCCATGGCCTCGCCCACCGCCCGGCGCAGCAGCGGCTCGGCCTGGTCCAGCAGGGCGCCGATGTCGACGACCTCCAGCTTCAGCTCCTGGTTCCGCGAGAAGGCCAAGAGCTGCCGCGTCAGCCGCTCGCCCCGCTGGCCGGCCGCCAGGGCCGCTTCAGCCAGGCGCTGCACCCGCGCGATGTCGTCAGGCCGGCGCAGGATCATGTCCAGGCCGCCGACGATGACGGTCAGCAGATTGTTGAAGTCGTGCGCCACCCCGCCGGTCAGCCGGCCCACAGTCTCCAGCCGCTGAGCCTGGGCCAGGGCGGCCTGGGCGTGAGCGGTCTCGGCCATGCTGGCCTGCAGAGCGGCGGTGCGCCGGGCGACGCGGTCCTCCAGGTCCTTGCGGGCCTCGACCGTCTCGGTGAAGTCGAAGCAGCTGCCGATATAGCCGCGATAATCACCGGCCTCGTCGAAGCGCGGCGCGCCGACGCTGTTGATCCAGCGCCAGGCCCCGTCGGCGCGCTGGAGCCGGAAGGCGACATTGAATGGCTCACGCTGGGCCGCGGCCGCGTCGGCCGCCTCGAGACCCGCCTGCTGGTCTTCGGGATGCACGCCGCTGAACCAGCCCGTGCCCAGCTCCTGCTCCAGGGTCCGCCCCCGGAAGTTCAGCCAGGCCTGGTTGAACCAGTCGGCCTGTCCCCGCGCCGAGGTCGCCCAGATCAGCACCGGCGCCGAATTGGCCACGCCCCGGAACAGTTCCTCGCTGCTGCGCAGGGCCGCCGAGGCCCGCCGCTCCTGGGTCACGTCGCGGAAGGTCACCGCCAGGTCGCCACCCAGCCGCACGCCGCTGGAGCGGATCCAGCGCTCCTCGCCGTCGATCACCCGCCGCACGTCGATGTCGTCCGGCCCGCCGCTGGCCAAGAGGCGCTTGAAGCGCGCAACCATGTCGCGGCCGGTCTCGTCAGGAAACACATCCAGGGCGCGGCGGCCCAGCAGAGTGGAGACCCCCGTCGGCCGCATCGAGTCGGCCATCGGATTGGCGTAGATCCAGCGGAAATCGACGACCTTGCCCGCCTCGCGCACCGGCTCCAGGATCACGAAGGCGTCCAGCGACACCTCCTGGGCCGAGCGGAAACGCTCCTCGGCGGAAAGGCCCGAGCGCACGGCCACGCGCATGGCCTCGACCAGGAGGACCATCAGGCCGCCGCACAACACGAACATGACCAGCTGGACGCTCTCGCGCGTCTCCAGCGCCCATCCGCCGTCGGGCGCCATCCAGAACCGCCAGGCGATGCCGGCGCCAAGACCCACGGCCAGGAACCCGGGGCCCAAGCCGCCGACCATGGCCGCGACCATGACGGCGACGAAAAAGGTCGGGAAAAACAGCGGAACGCCGGTGAGCACCACCGCGGCGAACCGCGCGGCCAGGGCCAGCAGCACCGCCAGGATCGCCAAGCCGTAGCGCAACTCGCGCCGGTCGGCCGCCGTCACGAACTTGATGACCGTTCGTCCCAGCACGCGATACGTCCCCGTCCATGACTACGCAGGGTCTTACGGCCCCGCTTGGCTTTCGCCTAACGCGTCATGGAATACGGAGTTGCGGACCGGCGCAACCGATCAGGCCGAACGCTTGGCCTGGTCTTGGACTTGATCTGCGGCTTGCTGTTCCGGGTCGATGCCCAGCACAGCGGCCGACGGTTCGGCGCTGGCCATGGTCCAGGCCATCAGCGAGTCGACCGGGGTCGGGCGACCGATGGCGTAGCCTTGCAGCTCGGTGCAGTTCTCACCGCGCAGGAACTGGATCTGCTCCGCGGTCTCGACGCCCTCGGCCACCACGGGGATCTCCAGGCTGCGGCCCAGGCCCAGCACGGCGCGCACGATGACGGTGGCGCGGTCGTGGCGATGGATGTTCTCGACGAAGCTCTTGTCGATCTTGATCTTGTCGAACGGGAACGACTGCAGGGTCGACAGCGACGAGAAGCCGGTGCCGAAGTCGTCCATGGCGATCCGCACGCCCAGGGCCTTCAGGCGGCGCAGATTGTCCAGCGCGCGCTGATAGTCCTTGAAGAGAGCGCTTTCCGTGATCTCCAGCTCCAGCCGCGCGGGCGACAGGCCGGTGGTGATCAGCACCTCGTGCACCAGGCTGGGCAAGGCGGGATTGTGCAGCTGGATCGGCGACAGGTTCACCGCGATGCGCAGCGGCTTTTCCCAGGTGGCGGCGTCGGCGCAGGCGCGGCGCAGGACCCAGTCGCCCAGCGGACCGATCAGGCCGTTTTCCTCGGCGACCGGGATGAATTCCAGTGGCGGGATCATGCCGCGCGTCGGGTGCTGCCAGCGGACCAGGGCTTCGAAGCCGCAGACCTCACCGTCGGTGGCCCGGGCCAGCGGCTGGTAGTGGACCACCAGCTCCTCGTCGGCGATGCCTTGACGCAGGTCGCGAGCCAGGCTGCGGCGCTCGCGGATGCTGTCGTCCATCTCGCGCTTGAAGAACCGATAGACGCCGCGGCCGCTTTCCTTGGCGCGGTACAGGGCCATGTCGGCATTGGCCATCAGGGCCTCGGCCGTACGGCCATCGTCCGGGAACAGGCTGACGCCCAGGCTCGAACCGAGGGCCAGCTCCTGGCCTTCGAACGCCACCGGAACCGACAGCATCTCGATCAGGCGGCCCGACAGTTCGGCGGCCGCGGTCGGCTGGTCGCCGCCGGCCACCTGCACGACGATGAACTCGTCGCCGCCCAGGCGCGCGGCGAAGGACGGGGCCTGCACCGCCGACTGCAGGCGGCGGGCGGTCTCGACCAGGATCAGGTCGCCGGCCACGTGGCCGTGCTGGTCGTTGGCTTCCTTGAAGTGGTCCAGGTCGATGCAGATCACCGACAGGCTCTCGCCCGAGGCCTCGACACGCTCGACGGCGGCGGCCAGGCGGGCTTGCAGCGAGTTGCGGTTGGGCAGGCCGGTCAAGCCGTCGTGTTCGGCCAGGTAACGGATCTTCTCCTCGGCCGCGCGCCGCTCGCGCAGGTCGCGGACGGCCAGGACGGTCAGGCCCGAGGTCTCGATGCGCGCGCCGTCGTCCATCAGGCGCGAGAACACCTCGACCGGGATCTCGCGGCCGGCGAACGGCTGGATCTTGCCCTCGCGGCGGACGCCTTCGCGGTCGGTGGTCTTGTCGTCGAAGGTCAGGACGCCGGTCAGCGGACGGCCGACCAGCTCCGGCAGCTCAGCGCCGACCAGCTCGCAGAAGGCAGCGTTGGCGTCGTTGATCTTGCCCGACTGGACCACGACCAGGCCTTCATAGGCGGCGTTGGCCAGGCGGCGGATGCGCTCGAGAGCCGAGCGCGAGGTCTGGGATTCGATGGCGACGGCGCCCAGGCCGCCCAGGATGATCATGCTGGTGATCGAGCCGACGGCCAGGGTCAGGACAAAGCCCGACAGCAGTTGCTCAGGCACCACGACGCTGGCGTCCGGCAGGATGGTGATGGCCGACATGCCGGTGAAGTGCAGGGCCACGATGCCCAGGCACAGCAGACCGCCGCCCAGCGCCTGCTGCTTCACGGTTCGGGCGTTGCCGCCGATGACCAGGGCGCCGGTCGCGCCGGCGACCCCGAGGATCGCCGAGAAGCCGACCGTGGCGTGTTCCCAGACCAGGTGGCCCTGGGTCACGAAGGCCGACATGCCGGTGTAGTGCATGGCCGCGACGCCCAGGCCCAGCAGGACGCCGCCGGCGAAGTCGTTGGTGGTCGAGCGCTGGGCCGAGGCGACGGCGAAGCCGCTGGCCATGAACAGGGCCGCGATCATCAGCGAGAGAAGGGTGCCGGTCGGGCTGTAGCCGGTCTTCAGACCGGGCGTGTAGGCGACCATGGCGATGAAGTGGGTGGCCCAGACGCTGGAGCCGGCGACCAGGCCGGTCAGCAGCAGCCAGGCGGCGCGCACGACGCCCCGGGCGCCGCGCATCCGCGAATACAGACGGAAGGTCGTGAAGCAGCCGGCGATACAGACCAGGCCGGCGACAACCACCAGGCGCAGGTCATGCTCCGTCGTCAGGCAGGTCAGAAACTTGAGCACGCACGGCCCCCCGAGGGTCACATCCCCTCAGAGCTACAGCGAGAGTTGCAAATAAAGCGTTTCCCCAGGGAGGATCGCGGCATAACGCCCAGTGCGGCGGGTTATCGCGGCAATTTTCTTCTTAGAGAACCGCTTGAGCCCGATGCCAGCGCCAGGCGCTGGACAGGATGGCGTCCAGGTTGCGCGAGGGGGTCCAGCCCAGTTCAGCGCGGGCGCGGGCGTTGTCGGCGACCAGCATCGGCGCGTCACCCGTTCGGCGCGGCGCAAGCTCGACCTTCAGCGGCGCGCCCACGGCCCGGCCGACGCCATCGACCAGCTGGCGCACCGAGGTCCCCTCGCCGCTGCCCAGGTTGAACGACGTCGAGCTCCCACCGGCCAGCAGCCGCTTCAGCGCCGAGACATGGGCGTCGGCCAGGTCCAGAACGTGGACATAGTCGCGCACCGCCGTGCCGTCGGGGGTGTCATAGTCCTCGCCGAAGATCGTGAAGTGCGAGCGCTGGCCCAGGGCGACCTGCAGGGCCAGCGGAATGGCGTGGGTCTCGGGCTCATGCCACTCGCCGATGCGGCCTTCGGGGTCGGCGCCGGCGGCGTTGAAGTAACGCAGCACCGTGTTGCGGAAGCCGACATAGCGGTCGTAGTCGGCCAGGGCCTGCTCGACCATCAGCTTGCTGCGGCCATAGGGGTTCAGCGGGGCCTGCGGATGGGTCTCGTCCATCGGCATGCGCACCGGCTCGCCGAAGGTGGCGCAGGTCGAGGAGAACACCAAGGCGTTGACGCCGGCCCGGCGCGCGGCCTCGATCAGAGTGATGGTCCCGCCGACATTGACGTCGAAGAAGGTCCCGGGGTTCTTCACCGACTCGCCAACCTCGATGCGAGCGGCGAAGTGCAGGACGGCGACGGGCTGGTGGGCGGCGAACACCGCGTCCAGACGGGCGGCGTCGCGGATGTCGCCGATCTCGAGCGGCCCCCACTGGACGTGCTCGCGGTGGCCGTTCGACAGGTCGTCGAACACGACGGGCTTGAACCCCGCCTGGGCCAGGGCCAGGCAGACGTGAGAACCGACATAGCCGGCCCCGCCGGTCACCAGAACGGTCTGCATCCAAGATCCTTGCGCCAAGACTGTCCGTGCTAACGGGAGGTCATCAAGATGTCACCACTGTCAGCGTTTTGACCGCACGGCTTGCCTCGGCGCCGTGATTGACGGATTAGGCGGAAGCGTTGCGGATCGCGACGCTCATTTCGGATCGGGATGCTTCGATGCGCGTAGCGATGATTGGCACGGGTTATGTGGGCCTGGTGTCGGGGGCGTGTTTCGCCGACTTCGGTCACGTGGTGACGTGCATCGACAAGGACCCCAGCAAGATCGAGCGCCTGGAACGCGGTGAGATCCCGATCTTCGAACCGGGCCTGGAAGACCTGGTGGCGCGCAACGTGCGTGAAGGCCGCCTGTCCTTCACCCTGGAAGGCGCCCAGGCGATCAAGGACGCCGACGCGGTGTTCATCGCCGTCGGCACGCCCACCCGTCGCGGCGACGGCCACGCGGACCTGTCCTACGTCTACGCCGCCGCCGAAGAGATCGCCGGCTTGATCGACGGCTTCACGGTGATCGTCACCAAGTCGACCGTGCCGGTCGGCACCGGCGACGAGGTCGAAGCCATCATCAAGAAGGCCAATCCGAACGCCCAGTTCGCCGTGGTCTCCAACCCCGAATTCCTGCGTGAAGGCGCGGCGATCGAGGACTTCAAGCGTCCCGACCGCGTTGTGGTCGGCACGGACGACGAGCGTGGCCAGGCGGTGATGCGGGACCTCTACCGTCCGCTGTCGCTGAACGAGACCCCACTGGTCTTCACCGGCCGTCGCACCAGCGAGCTGATCAAGTACGCCGCCAACGCCTTCCTCGCCATGAAGATCACCTTCATCAACGAGATGGCCGATCTCTGTGAAGCGGTCGGCGCGGACGTCCAGCAAGTCGCCAAGGGCATCGGTCTCGACAAGCGGATCGGCGGCAAGTTCCTGAACGCTGGTCCCGGCTACGGCGGCTCGTGCTTCCCGAAGGACACCATCGCGCTCGTCAAGACCGCCCAGGACTACGGCGCGCCCACGCGGCTGATCGAGACCACGGTCGAGGTCAACGACGCCCGCAAGAAAGCCATGGCCGGCAAGGTCGCCAAGGCCATCGGCTCGGACGACCTGACCGGCAAGACGATCGGCGTGCTGGGCCTGACCTTCAAGCCCAACACCGACGACATGCGCGACGCCCCCAGCCTCGACATCGTCCCGGCCCTGCAGGCCCTCGGCGCCAAGGTCCAGGCCTTCGATCCGGAAGGCGCTAAGGAAGCCGCCCACATGCTCAAGGGCGTCGACTTCAAGTCGGGGGCCTATGAGGCCGCCGAGGGCGCCGACGCGCTGGTGATCATCACCGAGTGGGACCAGTTCCGGGCCCTGGACCTGGACCGCCTGAAGCTCTTGATGACGTCGCCGACGGTTGTCGACCTGCGCAACGTCTACAAGCCGGCCGAGATGGTCCGCCACGGCTTCACCTACGCCTCGATCGGGCGAGGCTAAGGGCATGACGACCCCGATCATCGTCACGGGCGCGGCGGGCTTCATCGGCATGCACGTGGCCGAACGCCTGCTGGATCGCGGCGCGGCGGTGATCGGGGTCGATGTCTTCAACGACTACTACGACCCTGCCCTGAAGGCCGCCCGCGCCGCCCGGCTGGAAGGCCGCGACGGCTTCACGATGGTCCGCCTGGACATCGCCGAGCACGAGGCCTTCGCCGAGCTGGTGAAGGGTTCAGGCGCCAGGCAGGTGATCCACCTGGCCGCCCAGGCCGGGGTCCGCTACTCGATCGAGAACCCGTTCGCCTATGAGCGGTCGAACCTGGCCGGCCACCTGTCGGTGCTGGAGGCCTGCCGCCACGCCGGGGTCGAGCACCTGGTCTATGCCAGCTCGTCCAGCGTCTATGGCGACCGGCCGCTGAACGGTGACGGCTTCCGCGAAACCGACCCGGCCAACGAGCCCGTCTCGCTGTACGCCGCCACCAAGCGCTCGTGCGAGATGCTGAGCCAGAGCTATGCGACGCTGTACGGCTTCCCGCAGTCGGGCCTGCGGTTCTTCACCGTCTACGGTCCCTGGGGCCGGCCGGACATGGCCTATTATGGCTTCACCGAGAAGATGCTGAAGGGCGAGCCGATCGACGTCTATGGCGAGGGCCAGATGGCGCGCGACTTCACCTTCATCGACGACATCGTCGACGGCATCCTGGGCGTGCTGGATCATCCGCCGGGCGAAGGCGGGCACGAGGTCTACAACATCGGCGACAACGACCCGGTCGGGCTGATGGAGATGATCACCACGCTGGAGAGCGCCCTGGGGATCGAGGCCCAGAAGATCTTCCTGCCGATGCAGCCGGGCGACGTGCCGGCCACCTTCGCCAATATCGACAAGATCCACGCTCTGTGTGGCTACAAGCCCAAGGTCAAGCTGGCCGAGGGGCTGGCGCGCTTCGTCGCGTGGCGGCGCGCCTACGCGGGCTGAGCCATCGCCTGCTTGGCCGCCTGGTGCTCGCGCCAGGAGATGAACAGGGTCGAGGCGACCACGACCACCGCGCCGATGAGCACCGCCGGCTTGGGAACCTCGTGGAACAGCAGGAAGCCCGCGCCCACCGCGAACACCAGCCGCGTATAGTCGATCGGGGCCATGACCGCCGCTTCGCCCGCCTCCATGCCCTTGATGTAGGCCCCCTGGGTGAAGGTGCCGATCACGCCCATGGCGGCCAGCAGCCCAAGGTCGGGCCAGGTCGGCCACTTCCACACGAACAGGGCCGGCGGGATGGCGAAGACCAGGCCCAGCACGGCGGCGTAGACCAAGAGCACGAACGGACTGTGGTCGCGGGTCATCACCTTCATGCCGGTGATGGTCAGGGCGAACAGGAAGGCCGAGGCCAGGGCGCAGGCCTGCGGCCAGCCGATCCAGGCGCCCATGCCTCCGGAACCAGGCCGCAGCATGATCAGCACGCCCAGGAACCCGACCAGCGCAGCGCCGATCCGCAACGGCCCGATCGGCTCGCGCAGCACGAAGGCGGCCAGCGGGACCAGCCACAGCGTCCGCGTGAACGACAGGGCGTTGGCGTCGGCCAGGGGTAGCTTCTGATAGGCGTAGAAACCCATGATCAGGGCTAGAACCCCGGCGCTGGAGCGGAAGACCAGGATCCCCGGCCGCGTCGTCCGGAACGCCGCCTTCCAGTCGCGCGCCATCAGCGGCAGCAGCACGATCACCCCCGCCAGCTGCCGGTAGAAGGTCTGCAGCGCGGCCGGGTAGCCGGGCCCCAGGAACTTGATCAGGGTGGTCATCGCCGTGAAGCCGACCGCCGAGGCCAGCATCCACAGCGCGCCGCGCAGGTTGGGCGTGAGGGTCACCCCGCCGCGCCGGCGGCGACCAGCTGGGCGCGCATCGCCTCGGCCTGTTCGGGCGTGATGCCCATGGCCGCCAGGATCGGCGAGGGCGTGTTCTTGTCCCAGGCCGAACGCGGACCGACCGTGATGCCGCCGTCGACGACGATGTGGGTCCCCGTGACGAACTTGGAGTCGTCGCTGGCCAGGTAGAGGGCGGCCGCGGCGATGTCCTCGGGCAGGCCCGACTTGGGGATCGGCTGGATCTTGGGACCGATCGAGGCGATCTGGGCGGCCATCTGGTCGGCGACCTCGCGCGGCAGGCCCATCGAGGCCCCGAAGATCGAGGTGGCGATCAGGCCCGGGCAGATGGCGTTGACCCGGATCTTCAGCGGCGACAGCTCGGCCGCCGCGCACCGGCTCATGTGGATCACCGCCGCCTTGGCCGCCGAATAGGCCAGCGGTCCGAAGCCCGCCTGCAGGCCGGCGATCGAGGCGGTGTTGATGATCGAGCCGCCGCCGCGCTTCAGCATCAGCGGCAGGGCGTGCTTCATGCCGATGGCCGGACCGCGCACCAAAAGGGCGAAGGTCTTGTCCCAGCCCTCGACCGTCAGCTCCGGCACCGAGGCGGGCGTGCCGCCGTGGCCGGCGTTGTTGAACAGGATGTCGAGGCCGCCGAAGCTGCTCTCCGCGAGCGCCATGGTCTTGGTCAGGTCGTCTTCCGACGTGACGTCGCAGCGCGAGAAGCGAACCTTGTCGGGGAAACGCTTTTCCAGCATCTCGCCCTTCTCGGCCTGCAGGTCGGCGGCGATCACGCACGCCCCCTCGGCCACATATAGCTCGACCGCGCCGAGCCCGATGCCCGAGCAGCCTCCGGTGACGACGGCGACCTTGCCGTCCAGACGTCCGACCATGGAAATTCCCTCCGCGTCCCTGACCTCTTCGTGGGTCAGTGATCAATGATCATATTCGCGGAGCAAACAGTCGTTGGCTAGAAGTATCTCGCCGACCGGGGTCAGGCCGGTCGGCGCGTCAACGGTTCCAGACAACGTCCCAGATGGCTGACGGCCAGCCACAGCATGCACGGCACCAGAAGCACCGCCCAGGCCAGGCCCAGCCCCACCAGACCCGCGCCCGCCACGGCGCGGTGCGTAAAGCCGGAGCGCTCCTTGGCCTCCAGCGTCATTACCCTAATATCCAGGCCCATTAGAACCCGTGCCCCCTATTCCAGGCCGTGATTTCCACGACCTCGCCGCATGCGGCCCCCACCAGAATAGTCATCTTAGCGCGCCGCCTCGTTACGTGCGCGCATTTGCTCCCAGCGGGCGGCCTCAGCCGCTCGCGGGTCGCCTTCCGTCAGACGTCGTGACAGCGCCCTTGTCACGTCGCGACAGGCCGGTCCGACCAGCGACCAGGGCTCGACGCAATAGCGCGAGAACAGTCGCTGGGGATCGTTCATCAGCCGGAACAGCCATTCCATGCCCATCGGCCCCATCCATCGCGGAGCCGCCAGCTGGACGCCGGCCTCATAGTCGAAAGCCCCGCCCACGGTGAAGGTCACCGCCGGGCCATAGGCCTTGTGGTTTTCCAGGGTCCAGACCTCCTGGCGCGGCATGCCCATGCCGACCAGGACGATGTCCGGCTGATAAGCCTTGATGGCGTCGACCACCGCGGTGTTCTCCGCCGAGCCCTGGGTCACGTCGAAATAGCCGTGATGGCTGGCGATCTGGGCGGTCGGGTAATCCTCGTGGATGCGCGTGATGGCCTGGTCGGCCACGCCCGGCGCCCCGCCCACGAAAAAGACCTTCCAGTTCTTCTCGACGGCAAGCGACCAGAAGTCGTCGCGCCAGTCCAGATAGGTGCAGCGGTGGAAGCGCCGGCTGGCGCGGCCCACCAGGCGCGCCCAGAAGATCAGCGGCACGCTGTCGACCTCGATCAGGTCGGCTTCCTTGTAGAACTCACCGATCTGGTGGTCCTTGCCGATCAGGTACAGGCTGTGGAGATTGTGGTTGGCGACGATGGCGCTTTGACGCGCTTCCAGCTTGCCCGTGACGAAGTGGAACACTTCCTCCGGGCGCACCAGGTCCATGGTCCCGCCCAGCACGCGGACGCGCTCTTCCGGGCGCCGCGTCAGCCGGTAGGGGCGCCGCGATGCGGCGGGCGCCGCTTCGTTGGCGACGCTCTGCTCTTGTGGGACGTACATCTCCGCAGAGTCTCCTAGTCTCGAGGAGACACATTGCGGAGTTGTCGTTTTTCCTTTGCTAAAAAGGATACTTAGCGGGATTTAACCACGATCGCCGGTAACCATTCTAGTCAACCGTGATCACCACCTTGCCCATCGCCTTGCGGCTGGAGAGGTGGGCGATCGCCTCGCCGGCGCGGGCCAGCGGGAAGCGCTCGGAGACGTACGGCTTGATCTTGCCGGCGGCGTACAGATCCATCAGCTCGCGGAGGTTCTGGGCGTGACCCTTGGGATCGCGCGCCACCGCCGCGCCCCAGAACACGCCGACGATGTCGCACGACTTCAACAGCGTGAGATTCAACGGGATTTTCGGAATCCCCGACGGGAAACCGATGACCAGGAAACGGCCGTTCCAGCCCGCCGCGCGGATGGTGGCTTCGGAGTAATCGCCGCCCACCGCGTCGTAGGCGACGTCCCAGCCATTGGGGCCGCAGGCGTCCTTGATCAGGTTGGCCAGAGCCTTCTGACCGTCCTTGTCGAACGGGCCTTGCGGATAGACGACGCCGCTGTCGGCGCCGTGCTTGATGGCCAGATCGATCTTCTCCTGGCTGGAGGCTGCGGCGATAACGCGCACCCCCATCGCCTTGCCCAGCTCGACGGCCGCCAGGCCGACGCCGCCGGCCGCACCCAAAATGAGTAGAGTCTCGCCAAGCTTAACGTGTCCCCGGTCCTTCAGGGCATAGTACGAGGTGCCATAGGTCAGGACGAAGGCTGCGGCCTCGTCGAAGGGCATGTTGTCGGGGATGAGCGTGCAGCGCTGCTCTTCCAGCGCCAGTTTCTCGGCGTAGCCGCCCCAGCCGGTCGAGGCCAGGACGCGGTCGCCGACCTTGAAGCGGGTGACGCTCTCGCCGACGGCCGAGATCACGCCCGACACCTCGCCGCCCGGCGCGAACGGGCGCGGCGGCTTGAACTGGTACTTGTCCTCGATGATCAGGACGTCGGGATAGTTCACCCCGCACGCCTTGACGTCGATCAGCACCTGTCCGGGACCGGCGACGGGATCGGGCAGCTCCTCCAGCACCAGGGTCTCGGGACCGCCGACGTCCTTGCTGAGCACTGCCTTCATGATCGCCTCTCCCGCGGTTCTTGGTTATGACGCGCGGACGCTAGCGCAGGGCGTTCGACCAAGGAAGCAGAATGTCAAACAAACGTTTTAGTCTCGCCCTGCACGGCGGCGCCGGCGCCAAGCGCGGCCATGACTACAGTGTCGAGATCGCCCACATGCGCGGCCTGGTCGAAGCCGCCCGCGATCGGCTGGCCGCCGGGGCCGACGCCCTGGACGTCGCCGTCGAGACCGTGGTCGGGCTGGAGGCCAGCGGCCTCTACATCGCCGGCAAGGGCGCCTCGCCCAACGCCGAGGGCGAATATGAGCTGGACGCCAGCCTGATGTGCGGTTCGACCCTGCGCGCCGGCTCGGTAGCCGCCCTGCAAGGCTTCAAGAGCCCGATCCTGGCCGCCCGCGCGGTGATGGAAGCAACCCCGCACGTCATGCTGGCCGGCCAGGGCGCGATCGACTTCGCCCGCGACCAGGGGCTGGAGACCGTCGAGGATCCGGCCAGCTGGTTCACCCACGCCGGGGCCTTCGAGGACAACCACCCGCCGGACGCCCTGCCCGTCGGTACGGTCGGCTGCGTGGTTCGTGACGCGGAGGGCCGGCTGGCCGCCGCCACCTCGACCGCCGGCGTGTTCGGCAAGCGGCCGGGCCGCGTGGGCGACAGTCCGATCATCGGCGCCGGCGCCTGGGCCGACGGCCACGCGGCCGTCTCGTGCACGGGTCAGGGCGAGTATTTCATCCGCACCGCCGTCGCGGCCCAGATCGCCCACCGGGTGCGGTTCGGCGGCGAGAGCCTGGAAGCGGCGGCTCAAGCGGCCATTCAGGGCGTCGCCGACCTGGGCGGACACGGCGGCCTGATCGCGGTGGACCGCGAGGGCAATATCGCCATGCCCTTCGCCTCAAGCGGCCTAAAGCGCGCCGCCCTGCTGCCGGACGGCGCGATCGTCAGCGAGGCCTTCTAGCTACTTGTCTTCTTCGGCGGCCATGGTTCGGACCAGGTCCAGGATCTGGCGCCGGACACGGCCGCTGGCGATGCGCGGGAAGATCTCGGCCAGCTCGACGCCTTCCGAGGTCTGCAGGAAGGTCTGCATGACCTCCTGGACGCGCAGGGTGGTTCCGTCGGGCCCGCTGCCCTCGATCGGGTCCGGCAGGCCGTCGAAGAAGTAGGCGACGTCGACATTGAGGATCTCGGCGATGCGGAACAGCTTGCTGGCGCTGATCCGGTTGGCGCCGCGCTCGTATTTCTGCACCTGCTGGAACGTCAGGCCCAGATTGTCGGCCAGTTGGTCCTGGCTGACGCCGAGCAGCTTGCGCCGCATGCGAACCCGCTCGCCGACGTGAGTATCGACCGCGCTGGTGCGGCGTCCTTCGGTGGTCTCGTAGGTCACTTCGCGTCGCCCTTATGCGTCGTGTTGGCCGCTGGAATTCGCCTCCAAGTTACAATTTTCTGGCGAATATTCCACGTTGTACTGTCGAGTAGACGCCGCCCGCGCGCTTCAGCCGCAGCCCGCGCGCGAAAAAAGTTCTCCGGCGAACGCTGTCGCCCGATCGCTGAGATACTTGATGAAATCGACACGGAACCCGACTAGGGGATTTACCCGTTGCGCTCCGACGACGAACATTACCCAGGTGTCTTGATGCACAGCCGCGCCGGCCTTCGGGCTCTCCCCGAGGATCTGATCGACCTGGATGCGCTGATCGGCGCCTATTACGAGACCAAGCCGGACGTTTCGAACCCGGCCCAGAAGGTCGTGTTCGGCACCTCGGGCCATCGCGGCTCCAGCCTGGACGGTGGGTTCAACGAGAACCACATCCTGGCCGTGACCCAGGCCGTGGTCGAGCAGCGCGCGGCCCAAGGCGTCACCGGCCCGATCTTCGTCGGCCGCGACACCCATGGCCTGTCCGAGCCGTCTTTCCGCTCGGTGCTGGAAGTGCTGGCCGGCAACGGCGTCACGGCGCTGATCGACGCCCAAGACGGCTACACGCCGACGCCGGCGGTGTCGCACGCCATCCTGACCTTCAATCGCGAGAACACCGCGCAGGCCGACGGCCTGCTGCTGACGCCCTCGCACAACCCGCCCCGCGACGGCGGCATCAAGTACAATCCTCCGTCCGGCGGCCCCGCCGACAGCGGCGCGACCTCGGCCATCGCCGCCCGCGCCAATGAACTGCTCGCCCAGAACCTGGCCGGTGTGAAGCGCGTGAGCGTCGACGAGGCGCTGAAGGCCGCGAGCCGCTACGACTTCCTGGGCCGTTATGTCGACGACCTGCCCAGCGTCATCGACATCGAGACCATCCGCGCGGCCGGGGTGCGCATCGGCGCCGACCCGCTGGGCGGCGCGGCCGTCGCCTACTGGGGCGCGATCGCCGAGCGCCACAAGCTGAACCTGACCGTGGTCAACCAGGCGGTCGATCCGCGCTGGGCGTTCATGCCGCTCGACACCGACGGCAAGATCCGCATGGACTGCTCGTCGAGCTCGGCCATGGCCAATCTGATTGAGATCATGAAGGGCGGCGCGGCCTACGATGTGGCCACCGGCAACGACGCCGACGCCGACCGCCACGGCATCGTCACGCCCGACGGCGGGCTGATGAACCCCAACCACTACCTGGCCGCGGCGATCGCGTACCTGTTCACCCACCGTCCGGGTTGGGGCGCCGATGTCGCGGTCGGCAAGACCCTGGTCTCGTCGTCGATGATCGACCGCGTGGTCGCCGGCCTGGGCCGCCGCCTGCTCGAAGTGCCGGTCGGCTTCAAATATTTCGTGCCGGGTTTGCTGGACGGTTCGGTCGGTTTCGGCGGCGAGGAGTCGGCCGGCGCGGCCTTCCTGCGCCACGACGGCTCGGTGTGGACCACCGACAAGGACGGCCTGCAGCTGGCTTTGCTGGCCGCCGAGATCCAGGCCAGGACCGGCCAGAGCGCCAGCCAGCTCTATGCCGACCTGACCGCCAAGTACGACGCCCCGGCCTATGCCCGCGTCGACGCCCCCGCGACGCGCGAGGAGAAAGCCCGCCTGGGTAAGCTCAGCCCCAGCGACGTCACCGCCAAGACCCTGGCCGGCGAAGACATCACCGCCATCCTCACCAACGCCCCCGGCAACGGCGAGGCGATCGGCGGCCTGAAGGTCTGCACCCAGAACGCCTGGTTCGCCGCCCGGCCGTCCGGCACCGAGGACGTCTACAAGGTCTATGCGGAGTCTTTCCTGGGCCCGGATCACCTGAAGCAGGTGCAAGCCGAGGCGCGCGAGGTCGTGGCGGGGGCTCTCGCGGGGTAGCCCTCTGACGCTCCAGCGTTTATACGCCCCGCATGTTTGAAGGCCTCTCCCCCCTCGCCCGCGAAGCCCGCTCCTGGCCGTTCGAGCAGGCGCGCGCCACCATCGCCCGCGTCCTGCGCGTGCGTCTTCCCGACCGCGCCGACCAGGAAGCCGCCAAGGCCCTGATCGACGCCGGCAAGGCCGACGAGGCGGTGAAAGCCTATCCAGCCCTGGCCAAGGCTGTGATCTTCGAGACCGGCTATGGTCCGTCGGGACTGCCGCACCTGGGCACGTTCGGCGAAGTCGCGCGCACCACCATGGTGCGCCAGGCCTTCCGCGCGCTGGTCGACGACCACATCCCGACCCGCCTGATCGCCTTCAGCGACGACATGGACGGCCTGCGCAAGGTTCCCGACAACATCGAGAACAAGCAGCCGCTGATCGAGGACCTGGGCAAGCCGCTGACGGTCGTCCGCGACCCGTTCGGCACCCACGACAGCTTCGGCGCCCACAACAACGCCCGCCTGCGCGCGTTCCTGGACGGCTTCGGCTTCGAGTACGAGTTCGTCTCGTCGACCGAGTGCTACAAGTCTGGCCTGTTCGACACGACCCTGCTGACCGCCCTGGAGCGCTTCGACGCCATCCAGAAGGTCATGCTGCCGACCCTGGGCGAAGAGCGCCGCGCCACCTATTCGCCGTTCCTCCCGGTCAGCCCCACCACTGGCAAGGTGCTGCAGGTGCCGACCCTGGAGCGCAATGTCGAGAAGGGCACGATCGTCTTCGAGGACGAGGACGGCTCCAAGGTCGAGGTCCCGGTCACCGGCGGCCACGTGAAGATGCAGTGGAAGCCCGACTGGGCCATGCGCTGGACGGCGCTGGGCGTCGACTACGAGATGTCGGGCAAGGACCTGATCGACTCGGTCAAGGCCTCGGGCGCGATCTGCAAGGCGCTCGGCGGCGTGCCGCCCGAAGGCTTCAACTACGAACTCTTCCTGGACGAGAACAACCAGAAGATCTCCAAGTCCAAGGGCAATGGTCTGTCGATGGAGGACTGGCTGCGCTACGGCGCGCCGGAGAGCCTGTCGTACTACATGTTCCAGAGCCCCAAGTCGGCCAAGAAGCTCTATTTCGACGTCATCCCCAAGGCGACGGACGAATATCTGCAGCAGCTGGACGCCTATCAGCGCCAGGAGCCGGCCAAGCAGCTGGACAACCCGGTCTGGCACATCCACGCCGGCCGTCCGCCGCAGAACGGCTCGCCGGTGTCGTTCAGCCTGATGCTGAACCTGGTGTCGGCCGCCGACGCCTCGACCAAGGAAATCCTCTGGGGCTTCCTGTCGCGCTACATCCCGGGCGCCTCGCCGGAGACCCAGCCGCTGCTGGACCGCCTGGCCGGCTACGCGATCAACTACTACGAGGACTTCGTCAAACCGACCAAGACCTTCCGCGCCCCGACCGACCAGGAGCGCGCCGCGATGCTGGACCTGCTGGCCAAGCTGAAGGCCATGCCGGCCGACGCCCCGGACGCCGAGCTGATCCAGAACGAGGTCTTCGAAGTCGGCAAGACCCACGGCTTCGACCCGCTGCGCGCCTGGTTCCAGGCCCTGTACGAGGTTCTCCTCGGCCAGAGCCAGGGCCCGCGCTTCGGCTCGTTCGCGGCGATCTTCGGCATCGACCGGACGATCGCGCTGATCGAAGAGAAGCTGGGCTGATCGCGATTTACAATCGTCAGATGATCTAGAATGATCCCCCGGAGCGCTCGGCGTTTCGGGGGTTTTTTCTTTGCTCGCCATCATCGCGGCCGCTGCGGCCCTGACCGTGTCGCCGGCCGAGATCACCGCCTGCCTGGGCGTGGACAAGGCCTATGCGGACTGGGCCGCGATCGCGCGTGAGAAGGTCACGATTTCGGAGGGGGCCTGGCGGGAGGCCTGCCGGCAAGCGCGGGACGCCAATGCGCGGCGTGTCTCGGCGATAAAGGTGCTGATGGCAACGGGCGTCTCGCCCGTCGGTGGCTTTCCGGCGGCGACCGCTCAACTGGCCAATGCGCGAAAGGCCACGGACCCGACGGTCGCGGAGCTTTTCCGCATCGTCGCCGTCGAACAGGCCGCGCGGGACGGCCTGCGCCCCGGACTGGTCAACGCCGGCATCTCGCCCCTGGCGATGCGCCTCTACCGAGCCATGGTCGCCGTCGATGCGACCAATGCCGATATACAGAGCCGCGCCTGGCTGAAACCCGTCATCGCGCGGCGCGGCTGGTTCACGATCAGCCGTGACGGCGCCGAGGCCGACAAGGCCGCCCAGTTGATCGTTCAGCACGCCGACGCGGACGTCGCCTTCAAGGGCGAGATGATCGCCCTGCTCGAACCGCTGGTCGAAGCCGGCGAGAGCGATCGCGGCTTCTTCCCCTACATGTACGACCGCTGGGCGGCCCAGGCCGGCAAGCCGCTGCGCTTCGGTTTCCAGGGCGCCTGCAAGTCAAAGGGCGTGTGGGAACCGCTGCCGATCGAGGATCCAGAACAACTCGACGAGCGTCGCCGCCGCTATGGCGTGACGCGAAGCTTCGCCGAAGAGAAGAATCTGAACAGCGCGCGCTGTCCCTAGCGGATGAATCCTCGCGACCTGCGACACCGTGTCTCCGTAAATGAACGAAGTCTGAATTCGCTATTAAGGGTCCGCCCACCTTTCGGAGTCTAGGCTGCGACCATCAGAACCAAGATTTAGTCATCAAGGTTATTCCAATGGCTTCGTTCACGCTTCGCCCTGCCGACCGCACCGAATTCGATTCCTTGCTGGGCGGCATTGTCCAACAGTTCCCCGACGCTCACGTCGAGGCCGCGCATAACGATACCTGGGCGTCGTACCGCCTGGACGTGTCGTGCGAGGATCCGTCGGCCGGTCCGCTGATCGCCTGGCTGCTCGACACCCACGCCAGCTGCCCGCGCACCTAAGCGACCTGTCTAAGGGTCGGCCTACTGGCTGACCCAGACGATCCGAGCGATCCAGGCGACCTCGTCCCGCGACAGCAGGCGATCGTCGCCGGAGCGGCTAAACGGCAAGAGCTCGATCGTCCTGGCCGTCACCCGGCCCAGCTCCCGCACCAGCACCTCGCCCGCGCTCGTCCGCGCCACCACGCGGTCGCCTTTGCGCGGCTCGACGGTGGGCGAGACCAAGAGCCGATCGCCGTCGCGATAGACCGGGGCCAGCGCCGTTCCCGAGACTTCCAGCGCAAAGAGCCCCTCGCCCAGGTCCGGCGCGGAGACCTCGTCCCAGCCGGCGCCGACCGGCAGGCCCGCCTCGTCGAAGAAGCCGTCCCTGCCCGCTTGATCCAGCCCGATCAGCGGCGCACCGCGTCGTCCGGGCGTCCGCACCGGCGCCTGTTCGGTCAGGGCCGCGAATTCCGAAAAATTGACCCCCGTCGCTTCCAGCAGCTTGGCCAGGCTCTCGGTCGAGGGCCAGCGCGGCCGGCTGTCGGGTTCGCTGGAACCGCGCTTGGAACGATTGAAGCTGGTCGGATCCAGGCCCGCCATCCGGGCCATGGCCGACGGCGTCATGTCGAACCGCTCGGCCAGAGCGTCGATGGCGCGCCAGATTTCGCCGTGAGAGAGGGTCGCCATCGCGGCGTCTCCTTGCGCTCGGCCTTCCCTAGGAAAGTACGCCTGCAACCCTAGGAAAGTAAACCTATCGGCTATCGACAAGTTGACGTTTACGTAAGCGTTGACGGTCGCCCGATATCGGGTTTAGGGTGATCGTCGATAACCAAGCGGCCCGGCCGCAGTAGCCGGGCCCACTTTCCGGGAGGTTTCAACCCATGGCCGACCTGCGACGCCCAGAGCGGACCTTTACGATCCGCCAGCTCTGCAACGAATTTAAGGCTACCCCGCGCGCCCTGCGCTTCTACGAAGACAAGGGCCTGCTGAATCCGGCCCGCGAGGGCCTGAACCGCGTCTATTCCCACAAGGACCGCGTCCGCCTGCAGCTGATCCTGCGCGGCAAGCGCGTGGGCCTGTCGCTGACCGAGATCCGCGAACTTCTCGACCTGTACGACGAGAACGACGAGGGCGCGGCGCAGATGGCCCGCTCGCTGAAGAAGTTCCGCGAACGCGCCAACGCGCTGGAGCAACAGCGCGAAGACATCGACAACGCCCTGATCGAGCTGCGCGAAGCCTGCAACCGCCTCGAAAAGCGCCTCGCCGAGATCCGCCCCGACCTGCTGCCCCGCGCGGCCGACTACGAGCAGGTGCTGCGCGCCCGTCTCGACGGTCACGCCGAAGCGATGCTGGGCAAGTAAGACCTTCGCGACGCCCTCTTACGTGCAAGACGCGCGGCAGAGGGCGGACGCACACCTGTCCCTCCTCCCGATCCTAGCCAGGACCGTTTCATGACCTACCAGCCGCCCGTTCGCGATCACGCGTTCATCCTGCGCGACGTGCTCAACATCGATCAGCACGGCGACCTGCCCGGCTTCTCGGACGCGCCGTTCGACGTCGTCGAGCAGATCCTGGACGCCGCCGCCCAGTTCACCGGCGAGGTGCTGGCCCCGCTGAACACGGTCGGCGACAAGAACGGCTGCAAGCTGGATCCGGTCACCAACGTCGTCACCACCCCGCCGGGCTTCAAGGACGCCTACAAGCAGCTGTGCGAAGGCGGCTGGACCGGCCTGGGCTCTGACCCGGCCTATGGCGGCCAGGGCCTGCCGCACGTCGTCAACCTGGCCTTCAGCGAGATGTCGAGCTCGGCCAACATGGCGTTCTCGATGTATCCGGGCCTGGCCCACGGCGCCTATTCGGCCATCCACACGGGCGGCTCGGACGACCAGAAGCAGACCTACCTGCCGAAGATGGTCACCGGCGAATGGACCGGCACCATGAACCTGACCGAGCCGCACTGCGGCACGGACCTGGGTCTCCTGCGCACCAAGGCGGTCCCGCAGGCCGACGGCAGCTACAAGATCACCGGCCAGAAGATCTGGATCAGCGCCGGCGAGCACGACATGTCTGACAACATCGTCCACCTGGTGCTGGCCCGCATCGAAGGCGCCCCGGCCGGCGTGAAGGGCATCAGCCTGTTCATCGTGCCGAAGTTCTTCCCCAAGGACGACGGCTCGGTCGGCGAGCGTAACCAGGGCGTCAAGTGCGTCGGTCTGGAAGAGAAGATGGGCATCCACGGCAACGCCACCTGCGTCATGCAGTACGACGACGCCGAGGGCTATCTGATCGGCGAAGAGAATTCGGGCCTCAAGATCATGTTCGTCATGATGAACGAGGCGCGTCTGGGCGTCGGCATGCAGGGCGTGGCCCAGGGCGAAGCGGCGTATCAAGCCGCCGTCGCCTTCGCCAAGGACCGCCTGCAAGGCCGCTCGCTGACGGGTCCGAAAAACGCCGACGGTCCGGCCGATCCGATCATCGTCCACCCGGACGTGCGCCGCATGCTGCTGGAGAGCAAGGCCCTGATCGAAGGCGGCCGCGCCTTCCTGTTCTGGACCGCCCTGCACGGCGACCTGTCGCACGTCCACCCGGACGCGGCGGTGCGTGAAAAGTCCTCGGACTACATGGGCCTGATGACGCCGGTGCTGAAAGGCTACCTGACCGACAAGGGCTTCGAGGTTTGCTCGAACGCGGTGCAGGTGCACGGCGGCAGCGGCTTCACCGAGCACTTCCCGGTCAGCCAGTTCATGCGCGATTGCCGTATCGCCCTGATCTACGAAGGCACCAATGGCGTGCAGGCCCTGGACCTGGTCGGCCGCAAGCTGGCCGCCAAGGGCGGCCGCGCGGTCATGACCTTCTTCCAGGAAGTCGACCAGTTCATCGGCGAGAACGACGCCGACACCGAGCTGAAGCCCTTCATCGAAGCCCTGTCGGGCGTGAAGGCCCAGCTGCAGGACGGCACCATGTGGCTGATGCAGAACGGCCTGCAGAACCCCGACAACGCCGGCGCGGCCTCGACCGACTACATGCACCTCTTCGGCCTGACCGGCCTGGCGTACATGTGGGCGCTGATGGCCAAGGCGGCCAACGCCAAGATCGCGGCCGGCTCGTCCGATCCGTTCTTCACCACCAAGCTGGTCACCGGCCGCTATTTCATCGAACGCGTCTTGCCTGACGCCGGGGCACACCTGGCCAAGCTGAAGACCGGCTCGGCGACCCTGATGGCGCTGCCCGCGGAGGCCTTCTGATCATGAGCGTGCTCAACGTCGAAAAACCCGCCTTCATGGCCGAAGAGGACATCGCGATCTTCGAGGACGCGGTGGGCAAGTTCTTCGATGAGCACGCGCCTGAATCGACGGTCGCGAAGTGGCGCAAGAACCACTGCGTCGATCGCGACATGTGGACGAAATCGGGAGAGGCCGGCCTGCTCGGCCTCTCCACGCCCGACCAGTATGGCGGGGCCGGCGGCGACTATCGCCACGAGGTCGTGCTGATGGAACAGCTGGGCCTGAAGGGCGTCGACGGCTTCGGCATCAGCCTGCACAACGCCATCGTCATGCCGTACATCTTCCACTACGGCACGGAAGAGCAGAAGCAGCGCTGGCTGCCGCGCCTGGCCACCGGCGAGCTGGTCGGCGCCATCGCCATGACCGAGCCGGGCGCCGGCTCCGACCTTCAAGGCATCAAGACCACCGCCAAGAAGTCCGGCAACCAGTACGTCATCAACGGCTCCAAGACCTTCATCACCAACGGCCAGACCGCCAACCTGATCATCGTGGTCGCCAAGACCGACGTGACCGGCGGCGCCCGTGGCACCTCACTGATGATCGTCGAGACCGATGGCGCCGAAGGCTTCGAGCGCGGCCGCAACCTCGACAAGCTGGGTCACGAGGCCCAGGACACCTCGGAACTGTTCTTCAACGACGTGAAGGTGCCGACCGAGAACCTGCTGGGGACCGACGAAGGCCAGGGCTTCTTCCAGCTGATGGGCCAACTGCCCCAGGAACGCCTGAACATCGCCGTGCAGGGCATGGCGACGATCGAGCGCGCCCTGGAACTGACCATCGACTACGTCAAGCAGCGCCAGGCTTTCGGCAAGGCGATCATCGACTTCCAGAACACCCAGTTCGTCCTGGCCGAATGCAAGACCGAGGCGACCGTCGCCAAGGTCTTCGTCAACCACTGCATCGGCCAGCATCTCGAAGGCAAGCTCGACGCCGCGACGGCCTCGATGGCCAAGTACTGGGTCAGCGACCTCGAGAACAAGATCGTCGACCGCTGTCTGCAGCTGTTCGGCGGCTATGGCTTCATGAACGAGTACCCGATCGCGCGCATGTACAAGGACAGCCGCATCCAGCGCATCTACGGCGGCACGAACGAGATCATGAAACTCCTGATCGCGAGGACGCTGTGATCGTACTGACCCTCATCGCCCTGTTGGCCGGCCCCGCCGCCGCGCCGACCGAAGACCGTTCGGCCGTGGTCTGCGTGCGCGCCGTCCAAGGCCCGCGGCCCCTCACCTATTCCGGCGAGCTGGTCGGCAAGCGCGCCCAGCCCGGCGCCTTCAAGCTGCCGCTGACGCCGGCTGGCAAGGACATCTGCCAGACGCTGCTGCGCTCCAAGATCGCCGAGTGGAAGCTGGAGGTCACGACCTCGGGCTTCACCGCCTGTTCGCTGCCGCCGCCGACGTTCGGCAAGCGCGTTTATTACCGCGCCAAGGCCGCCGCCAGCGGCCTCAAATGCGAACCGATCGGCACCTACCCGATCGGCAACTGGAAACAATAAGCCGGGTCCACAGCCCGCTTTCAACGACACGAACATCGCTTCGCAGGAAGGAGCCATTCCATGGCTGACGCTTACATCTTCGACGCCGTGCGCACCCCGCGCGGCAAGGGCAAGAAGGACGGGTCTCTGCACGAGATCACCGCCCTGTCGCTGGCCACCCAGGTCCTGGAAGCCATCCGCGACCGCAACAACCTCGACACCTCGTACGTCGACGACGTCGTGCTGGGCTGCGTCGCCCCCGTCGGCGAGCAGGGTTCGGACATCGCCCGCACCGCCGTCCTGACCGCCGACTACGCCGAGAGCGTCGCCGGCGTGCAGATCAACCGCTTCTGCGCCTCGGGCCTGGAAGCCGTGAACATGGCCGCCGCCAAGGTCGCCTCGGGCGAAGCCAACCTGGCCATCGGCGGCGGCGTCGAGAGCATGAGCCGCGTGCCCATGGGCAGCGATGGCGGCGCCTGGCCGACCGACCCGTCCTCGGCCTTCAAGACCTATTTCGCCCCGCAGGGCGTCTCGGCCGACCTGATCGCCTCGCTGTACGGCTTCAGCCGCGACGACGTCGACGCCTATGCCGTCGAGAGCCAGAAGCGCGCCGCGGCCTCGTGGGCCGACGGTCGCTTCAAGAAGTCGGTCGTGGGCGTGAAGGACCAGCTGGGCATCACCATCCTGGACCATGACGAGACCGTGCGCGGCTCGACCACCATGCAGACCCTGGCTTCGCTGAACCCCTCGTTCCAGGGCATGGGCGACATGGCCTTCGACGCCGTCGTCACCCAGCGCTATCCGCAGGTGGAGAAGGTCAACCACGTCCACCACGCCGGCAACAGCTCGGGCATCGTCGACGGCGCCGCCGGCGTCCTGATCGGCACCAAGGAAATGGGCGAGGCCCTGGGTCTCAAGGCCCGCGCCCGCATCAAGGGCGCCGCCTCGATCGGCTCGGAGCCCTCGATCATGCTGACGGGTCCGTCGCTGGTCACCGAGAAGCTGCTCAAGAAGCTGAAGATGGAGGTCTCCGACATCGACCTCTACGAGCTGAACGAAGCCTTCGCCGCCGTCGTCCTGCGCATGATGCAGGCGCTGAACATCCCGCACGACAAGATGAACGTGAACGGCGGCGCCATCGCCATGGGTCACCCCCTGGGCGCCACCGGCGCGATGATCCTGGGCACCATGGTCGACGAGCTGGAACGCTCGGACAAGGAAACCGCCCTGATCACCCTGTGCGTCGGCGCCGGCATGGGCACCGCCACCGTCATCGAACGCGTCTAAGACCTAGGAGCTAACACCATGGAAAACTTCAAGATCGAGGTCGATTCCGACGGCGTGGCCCTGGTCACCTTCGACGTGCCCGGCCGCTCGATGAACACCCTGACCGCTTCGGTCATCAAGGAAATCGGCGACGTCGTCGACCGCATCAAGAGCGACGAGGCCATCAAGGGCGCCGTCATCACCTCGGGCAAGGCCAGCGGCTTCTGCGCCGGCGCCGACCTGGGTGAACTCGGCGGCAGCGGTGGCCTGGGCGGCGGCAAGCCGGGCGAAGAGGGCCTGAAGGCCGCCTTCGAAGCCGGCTTCGCGCTGAACAAGGCGTTCCGCGCCCTGGAAACCTGCGGCAAGCCGGTGGCCGCGGCCATCAACGGCCTGGCCATGGGCGGCGGTCTCGAGATCACCCTGGCCTGCCACTACCGCGTGGTCGCCGACAATCCGAAGATCCAGCTGGCCCTGCCGGAAGCCAAGGTCGGCCTGCTGCCGGGCGCCGGCGGCACCCAGCGTCTGCCGCGCCTGATGGGCGTGATGGCCGCCGCGCCGTACCTGCTGGAAGGCAAGTCGATGAAGCCGGCCGAGGCCCTGGCCAACAAGGTCGTGCACGAGGTCGTCCCGGCCGATCAGGTGGTGGAAGCCGCCAAGACCTGGGTCAAGACCAAGGGCGACCCGGTCGCCCTGTGGGACAAGAAGGAGTTCAAGCTCCCGGGCGGCGGTCCCTACACCCCGACCGGCAGCCAGGTCTTCATCATGGGCAACGCCATGCTGCGCAAGCAGACCTATGGCAACTATCCGGCCCAGCTGAACATCATGAAGGCGGTCTATGAGGGCACCCAAGTGCCGTTCGACGCCGCCCTGCGCATCGAGACCCGCTACTTCCTGAAGACGATGATGTCGCCCCAGGCCAAGGGCATGATCCGCACCCTGTTCCTCAGCCTGCAAGAGCTGGGCAAGGGTTCGGGCCGTCCGGCCAATGTCCCGCACTACGACGTCAAGAAGGTCGCCGTGCTGGGCGCCGGCATGATGGGCGCAGGCATCGCCTACGTCCAAGCCATGGCCGGCATCGAGAGCGTGCTGATCGACCAGACGCAGGAAGCCGCCGACAAGGGCAAGGCCTATGCCGAGGGCCTGGTGAAGAAGGCCGTCTCGCGCGGCAAGCTGACCCAGGAGAAGGGCGACGCCATCCTGGCCCTGATCACCCCGACCACCGACTACGGCCTGGTCAAGGGTTCTGACCTGGTCGTCGAGGCCGTGTTCGAGAACCGCGACGTGAAGGCGGAAGTCACCAAGAAGGCGGAAGCCGAACTGGCCGACACCGCCATCTTCGGCTCCAACACCTCGACCCTGCCGATCACCGGTCTGGCCAAGGCCTCGGTCCGCCCGGCCTCGTTCATCGGCATCCACTTCTTCTCGCCGGTCGACAAGATGGGCCTGGTCGAGATCATCATGGGCGCCGAGACCAGCCAGGAAGCCCTGGCCAAGTCGATCGACTACGTCCTGAAGATCAAGAAGACCCCGATCGTCGTCAACGACAGCCGCGGCTTCTACACCTCGCGCTGCTTCGGCACCTTCGTGCAGGAAGGCCTGGAGATGATGGCCGAGGGCATCGCGCCCGCCATCATCGACAATGTCGGCCGCGCCACGGGCATGCCGCGCGGCCCGCTGGAGATGAACGACGACGTCGCCCTGGACCTCTCCTACAAGATCGGCGAGCAGACCAAGAAGGACCTCGGCGACAAGTACGAAGAGCGTCCGTTCGCGCCCGTCCTGGAGAAGATGGTCGTCGAGCTGGGCCGCCTGGGCCGCAAGAACGGCAAGGGCTTCTACGACTATCCGGAGAACGGCCAGAAGACCCTGTGGAAGGGCCTTTCGGACCTCGCCCCGGTGACGACCACGGACGCCGACGCGACGCTGATCCAGGAGATCCGCACGCGCCTGCTGTACCGCCAGGCCGTCGAAGCCGCCCGCTGCTTCGAGGAAGGCGTCATCACCGACCCGCGCGAAGCCGACGTCGGCGCCATCCTGGGCTGGGGCTTCGCGCCCTGGACCGGCGGCCCGATCAGCCTGATCGACGGCGTCGGCGCCAAGGCCTTCGTCGAGACCTGCGATCGCCTGGCCCAGCAGTACGGCAAACGCTTCGCGCCGCCGGCTCTGCTGCGCGAGATGGCTGAAAAGGGCGAGACCTTCTACGGCCGCTTCGGCGTCAAGGCGAAGGAAGCGGCGTAAGCTCCGCCCCGTAGCTGATCAAAGAGAAGGCCCGGTGGAAACACCGGGCCTTTTTCTTGTCCGAAACGGCCGTGCTTGTAACGCACCCCGCGCGTACCGACCTCTCCAGAGTGACGGAGTAGCGACTTTGGGCATGGCGATCGCCAACGAGACGTGGCGACGGCCCAAAAGCCAATCCCTTGGGCGGGATCTGGCGATCCTGGCGCTGATCCTGGCCGCCCACGCGCTGGTGCTGCTGGCCCTGGTCTCCGGCGCGCATTGGATGCCCCAGCTGGTCGAGCCGCCGGTCATCGAAGCTGAACTGCTGGACGCGCCCTCGCCGCGCGCGGAAACGCCGAAGGCCGCTCCCACGACGCCGGCGCCTATTCGCCCCAGCGCTACCCCACCGCCGCTTGCCGCTATCCCGGCCCCGCCCGTGGTCGCCAAGCCCTCCGGCCCGCCAGCCATCGTCGCCCCGCCCGGCTTCACCGCCCGCAAGCTGGTCGAGCAGAGCGACCAGACCCGCGACAGCCTGCGCGAAAGCCTCGGCTGTCGGCACGAAAAGACCGTGGCCCTGAACCGCGACCAGAAAGCCGCCTGCGCCGAGGCCGACGGCCAACGCTCACGCACCGCCCCGATGTACGCGGCCATCGACCCGGACAAGAAGGCCGCCTTCGATGGCGACTGCGCCAAGGACGATGACTGGTGCCTCTACCGCGTCGGCAAAGGCCCCTATCCAGGCATCTTCGCCCTGGGCAAGAAGAAGAAACGCAAAGGCTGGGACGACTAGGCCTTGCTCACGTCCATGCCCAGCGTCGGGCCGATCCCATCGGGATGGTCGCCGAAGTAAGACCCGCCGCGCTGCTGAGCCACCTTCTCCAGCTTGCTCCGGAACGCATCGTCCAACTGCAAGGTCGGCGCATCCTCCGGATCCTCGCCCTCGTCCAACGGGATCGACGCCGCGATCACCTGCCGCAACCGCTCCCCGAACCGCTCATCGTCGGCCGAACCCGGCTCGGGCGGCGAGTCGAGGAAGGTCATCACCTCTTCGAGGGCGGTGTCGTTATCGACGGATTGGGACATGGCGAAACTCCTTCGAGACACGAACGGAGCCGTCGTGAAGCGAGTTCCGAATTTCAGAAGAAGGAGAAGTGGTGGTGCCGCTTAGGTGACTCGAACACCTGACCCCATCATTACGAATGATGTGCTCTACCAGCTGAGCTAAAGCGGCCCACGTCGCTTCGAACCAGGGTCCGACCGCGAGGAGCGCCTACTTAGCGGGACGCGAGCCACTTGCCAAGCGTCGTCTTGCACCAGAATTGCGTCTTGGCGCCGGACCCCCTTCCGGAGGGTCGGAAATCGGCGGCGCGTCGAAGATTCCGGGGTCATCCGGAATAGGGATCATGGGCCCGCCGGTCTCGGCCGCGCGGATGAACGGCGTCGATTCGGCATAGTCCGAATAGGCCGAGGGAATCTCCGGCAGGTCGTTCATCGTCCGCTCGCGGCGCTCGTGGCGCGGATGGATCAGCTGGCCGGTCTCGGCGTAGCTGGACGCCAGGCGAGCCCAGTCCTCGCGCTGATAGGCGAAGGCGCGACCTTCCGGGTCGAGGTCCGACCAGTCGGGCTCCTGCGGGGCCTCTACGCCGCGGGCGATCCAGGCGCGGGCCTCATCGGCCTCGCTGTTGGCGGCGGCGACGCGAGCCATCAGGCCGGCGAAGCGGGCGGTCGGGGCTTCCTGGTCCAACAGGCGGGCGGCGGCGCGGGCGGCGATGGGGTCACCGCCGATCAGGGCGCTCTCGACCCGCAGCATGCGACTCTCACGAGCTTCGGGCTTCATGGCGGCCAGGGCGGCCAGGCGCTGGGCGCGGGCCTTGGGCAGCTCGTTGGTCTTCAGGTCGCGATAGGCCAGCCACAGGGCCGGGTGCGGCTCGGCCTTCCAGGCGGCCTCGATCAGCTGGCCGGCCTTGGCGACCTTGCCGTCGTCGGCCAACAGGCGGGCGGCCATGACCACGCCGGGGGCGAAGTCGGGCTTGAGCTTCACCGACTGGGTCGCGAAGTCCAGCGCCTGGGCGCGGGCCTTGGGGTCGTGGGATTCTTCCAGGCTCGCGGCCGAGGCGGCCAGCAGGGCCGCGCGACTGCGGTCAGCCACGGCGGGCGAGACGATCTTGCGCTCCAGAGCGCCCTGGACGAGGTCCAACGCTGCGGCCCAGTCGCCGGCCTCGAGGCGGGCCTCCAGCAGCGCGCGCCAGGCCCAGCGAGCGGTGCGGGCCAGGCCGTAGGCGGCTTCGGCGTGACGAACGGCGGCGGCCTTGTCGCCTTCAGCTTGGGCCGCCTGCATCAGGCCGCGCAGGCCGGCCAGGCGCATTTCGGGAAAGCCGAGCATGGCGTTGTAGGCGCTCTTGGCCGCGCCGCGATCGCCGGCGGCTTCGGCGGCCTGGGCGGCCAGGACGCGAACCAGGGCCGGGGCGTCTTCGGCCAGCTCGGCGGACTTCTGGGCCAGGCGGCGGGCCTCGGAGCCGTCACCGGCCGCGACGGCCAGGAAGCCACGCGACAGAGCTTCGATGGCCTGCTTGCGCTTGGCCTCGGCGCGGGCGCGGGCGGCCCGGCGGGGGGCCTCGACGATCCAGATGATCCCGCGCCACAGCAGGGTGAACAGCAGGGCCGAGAACAGGGTCAGCAGGGCCGCCGTGGCGGCGGTCATCTCGATGCGCCAGCCCATCCACTCCAACGCCGCGCGACCGGGCTCGCCGGTCAGGGCCAGGACCCCGACCGCGACGGCGGCGACCAGGAAGAGGGCGAAGGCGACGCGCGTCATTGCAGCCCCTGGGGCGCGGCTCGGGACACGCGCGACAGGCCGGCCAGGGCGTCCGCGCGGATGGCCGCGACGTGGCGATCGATCTCGATGCGGCGACCGGCGGCGTTGAACCACGGCGCCAGCACCTCGCGGGCCGGATCCGGCAGGGCGTCCAGCGCCTGGACCGCGCCCTCGATGTCGCCGTCATCCAGCAGGGCCTGGGCGCGGGCCAGCATGGCGTCCGGCGTCGCGCCCTTGGTCGAGCCGACGTGGCGGATCGAGACGATGCTGGCGAGGGCGTAGCGGATCCGCGAGAACAGGTCGGCGTCGGCGCCGGGATTGCGGGCGGCGCTGGCGGCGCGGCCGGCCAGGTTGCCGAACTGGATGGCCAGGCCCGCGCGGGTCGGGGCGCCGCGCTCGGACAGGCTCTCCAGGGCGCGCAGGTCCGGCGACGGAGCCAGCACGCGCTGCAGGCCGGCCAGCTCCTGGCCGAACGGGCGCGAGGTCTCGGCGGCTTCGGCCAGGGCCGAGACGGCCAGGGCGGCCACGGCGGCGTCGGTGACGTTCTTCTGGCCGCTCTCCAGGGCAGTGATTCGGCCGTCCAGGCGCTCGACGTCGGCGGCGGGCGGGGCGACGGCGGTGTCGCCGTTCTCGACCGGTAGGGCCGAGCCCGTGGCGACACGATCGGCGACCGGGCGGGCGCTGGGCGCGGCCGAGACCGCGCCATCGGCCGGTTTGTCCTTGGACTTGAACAGGGTCGGGCCGTAGTGGGCGACGCCGGCGCCCAGGGCGATGCACAGCACGCACAGCACCAGCCACAGCCAGACGCCCGGCCCCATGACTCGTCGGCGGGCATACAGCGCCGGATCGCTGGGCGCGACGATTTCAGCGGGATCGGGAGCGGCGTTCATGGCGTCCATTCGTGCCCCACGCCGCCGCGCCGTGCAACGTCAGGCTTAAGCTGAGAGCAGGTCCAAGAGCGCGGATTCGTCCGGACGCGGCGCGAAGGTCACGCTGGCGAGGCCGCCAAGCGGCGCGGCGACCGCTTCGGACAGGCATAAGGCTCGCAGGTTCGGCGCGGGCCGCGCCCGCAGATGCTCGGCGAGGACACGCGCCGCGCGGGGCGAGTGGACCAGCGTCGTCAGCGGAGCGTCCAGCCGGGCCAGGGTCTCTTCGGACGGGGCGCGCTCCAGCGTCTCGTAGACGCTGACGCCCTTGGCCATCACCCCGCAGCCGCGCAGCATGCCGACCAAGTCTCCCGCCGGTTCCTTGGCGCCGGCCCACAGCACGATCCCGGCCGCCCCAGCGGCGATCAGGTCGCATAGGTCCTCGACATCGCCGTCGGCGCTGGAGACCGAGGCGAACCCCTGCCCTTCCGCCGCCCGCGCGGTCGCCCGCCCGACAGCGAACACCGGCAGGCCGCGCGCGTCCGACAGCCGCGCGAAGGCCTCGACGCCGTTGGCGCTGGTGAAGGCCAAGGCCGCGATGTGGGAGAGGTCGATTTCGGCGTCCAGGGTCTCGACCGCCAGCAGCGGGTCGACGATGGCGTCAAAGCCCAGGGCCCGCACGCGCTCGGCCGTGGCCAGGGCGCCGGGACGGGCGCGGGTGATCCAGACCGGCGCGCCCGCGTTCATGCCGTTACTCCGGCAGCAGGATGGCGTCGCCGCCCTCGGCGCGGACCTCGGCGCCGAGCTTGAGGCCCAGTTCGCGGGCCTCGGCGATGTCGTTGGCGCCCGACAGGGTCGTCTCGCCGTGGCGGCGGAAGCGCTGAGCCCCGTCCGGGGTCAGGGCCTCGACGATCATCGTCAGCCGCGTCCCGTCCAGCACCGCGCGCGCGCCGATGGCCGTGCGGCACGAGCCTTCCAGCGCATAGAGGGCGCCACGCTCGGCGGCGACGGCGATGGTGGTCTCGCGGCAGCTGACGGCCTGCAGCCACGGCGCGTGGGCGTCTTCCAGGCGGGTTTCGATGACCAGCGCGCCCTGGCCCGGGGCCGGCGGGGCGGCGTCGGGATCGAGCCAGCTCTTGGTGATGTGACCCAGGCCCAGGCGGTTCAGGCCGGACTGCGCCAGCAGGATGGCGTCGGCCTCGCCGCGCTCCAGCTTGGCCAGGCGCGTGTCGACATTGCCGCGCAGCATGACGATCTCGAGGTCGGGCCGCACGTGCAGGGCCTGGGCCTGGCGACGCAGCGAGGCGGTGCCCAGGCGCGCGCCCTTAGGCAGGTCTTCCAAACGCTCGCAGATATTGCTGATGAAGGCGTCGCGCGGATCTTCGCGCTCGGGCGTCGCGGCGAGGATCAGGCCCGGCGGCAGTTCTGCCGGCATGTCCTTCAGCGAGTGGACGGCGCAGTCGATGCGGCCGTCCAGCAGGGCTTCCTCGATCTCCTTGGTGAAGAGGCCCTTGCCGCCGATCTCCATCAGGCGGCGGTCCTGGATGCGGTCGCCGCTGGTGACGATCGGGATCAGCGGCGCGGCGGCCTCGATCTCTTCCTGCGAAGCGCCCACGGGGACGCCCAGGGCATGCGCGATCCGCGCCTGCATCAGCCCCGATTGGGCCAGGGAGAGCTTGGAGCCGCGCGCGCCGATGCGGATGGGAGGTTGCCGGGACACGGTCGGAACGTTACCTGCGGAGACGAGATTTCATCTTCGCTGCTACAGGAGCGGCGGGAAGCCCGCAACGAATGAAAACCCCTACGGATTCCGCCCTGATCATCCTCGGCCTCGAGACCAGCTGCGACGAGACCGCGGCCTCGGTCGTGCGCCGCGAGGCGGACGGGACGGTCACGGTGCTGTCCTCGATCATCGGCACCCAGTTCGAGATGCACGCGCCGTTCGGCGGCGTGGTGCCCGAGATCGCCGCCCGCGCTCACGTGGAATCCGTCGACGCCATCGCCGCGGAGGCCATGCGCGCCTCGGGCGTGGGCTTCGACCAGCTGGACGGCGTGGCCGCCACGGCGGGTCCCGGCTTGGTCGGCGGCGTGATGGTCGGCCTGGCGTTCGGCAAGGCCGTGTCGCTGGCGCGCGGCGTGCCGCTGGTCGCCGTCAACCACCTGGAAGGCCACGCGGTCTCGGCCCGCCTGGGCGCCGACATCGCCTATCCGTTTTTGCTGCTGCTGGTCTCCGGCGGCCACTGCCAGCTGTTGGAAGTGTCCGGCGTCGGGGCCTGCAAGCGCCTGGGCACCACGATCGACGACGCGGCCGGCGAGGCGTTCGACAAGATCGCCAAGAGCCTGGGCCTGCCCTATCCGGGCGGTCCGGCCCTGGAGAAGCTGGCGGTCGGCGGCGACGCGACCCGCTACGCCCTGCCCCGCGCCCTGCTGGGCCGCAAGGACTGCGACTTCTCGTTCTCGGGCCTGAAGACCGCCGCCGCGCGGATCGCCGAGACCCTGACCACCGACGACGAGCGCCGCGACCTGGCCGCCGCCGTCCAGTTCGCCATCGCTCGCCAGCTGTCCGAGCGGGTCGATCGAGCGATGAAGCTCTACAAGGAAAGCCACGGCGCGGATGAGCTGCGCTTCGTCGTCGCCGGCGGCGTGGCCGCCAATGGCGCGGTGCGCGCGGCCCTGTTGGCCGACTGCGAGAAAAACGGCTTCAGCTTCGCCGCCCCGCCGCTGGCCTATTGCACCGACAACGCCGCCATGATCGCCCTGGCCGGGGCCGAGCGGCTGGCGCTGGGGATCTCCGACGACCTCGACGCCGTCGCCCGTCCGCGCTGGCCGCTGGACGAAGCCGCGGCGCTGGCCAATCCCGCCAACGCCTACGGACGCAAGGGAGCCAAGGCATGACCTTCCACCACGTAGGCGTAATCGGCGCCGGCGCCTGGGGCACGGCCCTGGCCCAAGTCGCGGCCCGCGCGGGCCTCCAAGTCACCCTCCAGGCGCGTGAGCCCGAGGTGGTCGCGGCGGTCAACGAAAAGCACGAGAACGCGGTGTTCCTGCCCGGCATCGCCCTGGAGCCCGGCATCAAGGCGGTCACCGACCTGGCTGGTCTCGCCGACTGCGACCTGATCCTGGCCGTCGCGCCGGCCCAGCACCTGCGCGCGGCCCTGACCGCCTTCGCCCCGCATCACCAGGCCGGCGCGCCGATCGTGCTGTGCTCCAAGGGCGTCGAGCAGGGCTCGCTGAAACTGATGACCGACGTCGCCGCCGAGAGCCTGCCGGGCGCGCCGATCGCGGTGCTGTCGGGCCCCAGCTTCGCCGGCGAGGTGGCCCGGAACCTGCCCGCCGCCGTCACCCTGGCCTGCGAGGACGAGATCCTGGGCCGCGCCATCGCCGAGGCTATCGCCATCCCGACCTTCCGGCCCTACACGGCCAACGACCTGATCGGGGCCGAGGCCGGCGGGGCGGTCAAGAACGTCCTGGCCATCGCCTGCGGCATTGTCGAGGGCAAGGGCCTGGGCCGCAACGCCCACGCCACGGTGATCACCCGCGGCTTCGCGGAACTGACCCGCCTGGCCGTGACCTTGGGGGCCAAGCCCGAGACCGTCGCCGGCCTGTGCGGCCTGGGCGACCTGGTGCTCACCTGCTCCAGCCCGCAATCGCGCAACATGAGCGTCGGCCTGGCCCTGGGCCAGGGCCTGACCCTGGAACAGGCCCTGGCCGGCAAGGTCTCGGTGGCCGAAGGCGTCGCGTCGGCCCCGGCGGTCCGCGCCTTGGCCCGCAAGGTCGGCGTGGAAGTTCCGATCTGCGAGGCCGTCGCCGCCATCCTGGCCGGCGAGGTCGCGGTCGACGCCGCCATCGCCGGGCTGCTCTCGCGCCCCCTGAAATCAGAAGCTTAAGTTAGGTAAGGACCACCGCATGGCCCTCTTCGTCGTCTACTGCAAGGACAGGCCCGGCGCCCTCGAGACGCGCATGGCCACCCGCCCGACCCACCTCGACTATCTGAACGCCGCGGGCGTCGTGAAGGCCGCCGGCCCGCTGCTGGACGACGCCGGCTCGCCGATCGGCTCGATGCTGATCGTGGAAGCCGAGGACCGCGCCGCCGTGCAGACCTTCGTCGACAACGATCCCTATACCCTGGCCGGCATCTTTGAGAGCGTCGCGATCGACGGTTGGCGCGTGGGCGTCGGCTCGATCGGCTGACCTTGCCGCTGTTCGCCCTGCACTACCTGGACCGGCCCGGGACCGAAGATCTGCGCCAAGCCACCCGGCCTGCGCACCTGGCCTTCGTCCGCTCGCGGCCGGACTACCGGTTCGGGGCCTATCTGAAGGACGAAGCCGGCGTCATGCGCGGTTCGCTGATGGCGGTCGAGGTCGTCGACTTCGCCGCCGCGCGGGCCTTCTCGGCGGCTGATCCTTACTTCCAGGCCGGCCTGTTCGAGCGAGTCGAGATTCACGAGTGGCCGGTCGGGATCGACGCGGTCCCGGCGCCATGAACCTCGACCGCGACAACCCCGCCCGCCCCACCGCCGGCACGGTGCTCTGCGCGCTGGACGAGGTGCCTTCGCCCGGCTCGAAGGGTTTCCGCTATCGCGAGGGTGACGCGATGTTCGCCGGCTTCGTGGTGCGCAAGGGCGACCTGGTGGTCGGCTATGTCGACAGCTGCCCGCACGCCGGCTGGCCGCTGGCGGGCTTCGCCGGGCGCTACCTGACCCGCGAGAACGACCTGATCCTGTGCGCCGGCCATGCGGCCCTGTTCAAGATCGAGGACGGGGCCTGCGTCGCCGGCCCCTGCCCCAACGAGAAGCTGTTCCCCTGGCCCGTCGAGATCCGCGACGGCCAGATCATCGTCGCTTAAGACCTTTGGCCTAGGGTCTTCGCGAACGATTGCGGGGACACGGACCATGGCCGACATGCACTTCGACGCCGAGGCGGTGACCCACCGCGCCGGTCTGGCCAAGCTGCGCTCGCTGACCAAGATCAATCCGCGCCTGGCGACCAACCTGGCCAAGACCATACTGGGCGGCCAGCGCGACCACGCCGTGGTCGACGCTTTCAACACCCACGCCGAGCAGGCCGGTTTCGAGTTCACCTCGACCTGGGCCAGCAACAACATCCCGTTCGTGGCTCCGCTGCTGCGCGACTTCGCGGCTAAGCGCCCCGAGGGCGAGACGATCCGCTACATGGAGATCGGCGCCTATGAGGGCCGCAACCTGGCCTTCATGGACTGGCTGCTGCCCAGCCGCCTGGCGGTCACCGTCATCGACCCCTGGTTCGACGAGGCCCTGAACCCGGAAGAGAAGTACCACGCCGTCGAACCGCGCTTCCGCCGCAACATGGCCAAGTGCGGCTTCCGCAGCCTGGACACGCACAAGGGTTTCTCGACCTATGTCCTGCCCCAGATGCTGGAGCGGAACGAACAGTTCGACCTGATCTATGTCGACGGCAGCCACACGGCCCTGGCCGTGCTGATCGACCTGTGCTTCTGCGCCAGCCTGCTCAGCGTGGGCGGCATGATGGTGCTGGACGACTATTGGCACGACATCAGCGAGATCGGCGGACCGGGCGTGAAACAGGCGGTCGACCAGTTCCACGCCGCCTTCGGCCGTTATTTCGAGATCGCGGCGGTCTACCGCCAGGTCGCGCTCGTGAAGACGGCCGAGATTCCCCGATAGCGACGTTATGTCGCCGGCCCGACACGGTTACGGTTAAGACGCGTTAGAGACCTCCACCGGCATCCTTCTTCCCGAGATTTGCGGCCTACCCGCAGGGAGAAGATCGACATGGCGTCCTTGGGTCAGAAGGTCATGGGAGCGGCAGCCGGCGCGGCGCTGCTGTGCGCGGCCACGGCCGGCACGGGCCTGTGGGTGGCCATGAGCCTCGACAGCGCGCTGACGCGATCGGAAGCCTCCGCCAAGATCCTGCGCCTGCACATGCACGCCGACATGATGCACGACGCCCTGCGCGCCGACGTCATGGGCGGCATCATGTCCAGCGACCCGGCCCTGGGTGTCGACCTGAAGGCGGTGCGCGCGGACCTGGCCGAACACACCCAGGCGTTCAAGGACGACATCGCCTCCAGCGCCCAGCTGGCCCAGGACCCGGCGGTCAAGGCCGCCCTGGCCGAGGTCGAGGCGCCGCTGGCGACCTACATCGCCTCGGCCGGCGAGATCGTCGGCAGCGCCGACAGCGACATCGCCGGCGCCCGCGACAAGCTGCCGGGCTTCGCCAAGCAGTTCTCGGCGCTCGAGACCAAGATGGAAGAGGCCTCGACCAAGATCGAAGCCGCCGCCGTTCGTGACTCCAAGGCCGCCAAGTCGATGAGCCTGCTGGGCCAGGTCGTGATGGGCGCGCTGCTGGTCGCCGCCGGCCTGTTCGCCGTCGCGCTGATGGTCGCGGCCAAGCGCGGCCTGGTCGCGCCGCTGGTCGCCATCACCCACGCGCTGCGCCGCCTGTCGGCCGGCGACCTGTCGGTCGTACTGCCCAAGAAAACCAGCCAGGACGAGATCGGCCAGATGACCGACGCCCTGCAGACCTTCCACGACACCGTCGAAGCCCGCCGCAAGGAGCTGGAAGCCGCCGATGTCCGCGACGCGCTGGAGATCGAGCGCCAGCAGGCCGAGCAACGCCGCAACGAGGCCGAGGCCACCCAGAAGGCCGTCGTCGAGAGCCTGGCCGAGGCGCTGCAGCACATGTCGCGCGGCGACCTCAGCCATCGCCTGGAGCGCCCCTTCCCCGCCGGCTACGAGAAGCTGCGCGTCGACTTCAACGTCGCCGTCGAGAAGCTGTCGGGCGTCATCGCCGCCTCGCTGGGCGCGGTGACCGCGATCCATGGCGGCACGGCCGAGATCACCGCCGCCGCCGACGACCTGTCGGGCCGCACCGAGCGCCAGGCCGCCAGCCTGGAAGAGGCCGTCGCCGCCCTGGACGAGATCACCAGCACCGTGCGCCTGACCGCCGAAGGGGCCAGCCGCGCCCGTAAGGTGGTCGAACGCGCCCGCACCGCCGCCGACGCCTCGGGCTCGATCGTCAGCCAGGCCGTCGAGGCCATGGGCGCCATCGAGAAGTCCTCGGAACAGATCGGCCAGATCATCGGCGTCATCGACGAGATCGCTTTCCAGACCAATCTTCTGGCGCTCAATGCCGGCGTCGAAGCCGCTCGCGCGGGTGAAGCCGGTCGTGGTTTCGCGGTCGTCGCCCAGGAGGTCCGGGCCCTAGCCCAGCGTTCCGCCGACGCCGCCAAGGAGATCAAGACGCTGATCAGCGCCAGCACGGCCGAGGTCGGTCAGGGCGTGGAATATGTCGGTAAAGCGGGCGAAGCTTTGCGCGCCATCGCCGACGAGGTCGACCAGATCGACGGCCTGGTCGGCGAGATGGCCGCCTCGACCCAGGAACAGGCCCGCGGCCTGGCCGAGGTCAACACGACCATGAACCAGATGGACCAGGTCACCCAGCGCAACGCCGCCATGGTCGAGGAAACCACCGCCGCCAGCCATGCCCTGGCCCAGGAGGCTACGCGTTTGGCCCAGCGGATGGGCGAGCTGCGGATCAGCGGCGAAGCTCAGCGTCGGGCGGCTTAGCGGGCCCGCCCTCGTCCTTCGACAAGCTCAGGATGAGGACTACCGGGACGTCGAATTAGAAACCTCATCCTGAGCCTGTCGAAGGACGAGGTTTCGGCCCCACGGCTAGTCCGCTTTCCAATCCCCCGACTTGCCGCCCGTCTTTTCGAGCAGGCGCACGGCCTCGATGACCATGCCCTTCTCGGCGGCCTTCAGCATGTCGTAGATCGTCAGGCAGGCGATCGAGGCGGCCGTCAGGGCCTCCATCTCGACGCCGGTTGGGCCGGTCGTCTTGACCCGCGCCGTGACGGCCAGCCCGCCCTCGGCCGGCTCGACTTCGACGACCACCTTCGACAGCGCCAGCGGATGGCACAGCGGGATCAGGTCCGAAGTCTTCTTGGCGGCCATCACGCCGGCCAGTTCGGCCACGGCGCGGACGTCGCCTTTGCGGCCGGAGCCGGACACGGCCAGCGCCAGGGTCTCAGCGCTCATCCGCACGAAGCCCGTCGCCACTGCCTCGCGCGCCGTCGCCGGCTTGTCGGAGACGTCGACCATGCGGGCGCGGCCCTGGTCGTCGATGTGGGTCAGCTTGCTCATTGCTCGAGGAGTCTCGGCATCAGCTCGACCATGTTGCAGGGCTTGTGGCGGCTGTCGAGCTGGGCGGCGATGACCTTGTCCCAGCCGTCCTTCACCGCGCCGTTGCTGCCCGGCAGGCAGAACACGAAGACGCCGTCGATCAGGCCGGCCGTGGCCCGCGACTGCAGGGTCGAGAGGCCCACCGTGGCGTAGCTGACCAGATGGAAGATCACCGAGAAGCCGTCGATCTTCTTGTCGAACAGGGGCTCAAGGGCCTGGACCGTGACGTCGCGGCCCGTTAGGCCGGTGCCACCGGTGGTGAGGATGGCGTCTACCGCCTTGCTGTCGATCCAGTCGCGAACCTGGGCGCGGATCTGCTCGACGTCGTCGCGGATCACGGCGCGGCCGGCGAACTCATGACCAGCGTCGCGGACCCGGTCGATCAGGATCTGACCCGAGGTGTCGGTGCTTTCGTCGCGGGTGTCCGACACGGTCAAGACGGCGATGCGCACCGGCTTGAACGGCAGCTCCGGCTTGATCCCGCCGCCCGGCTTCAGGCCTTCTGACATTGCGTCTCTCCTCAGTCCCACCGTTGCGCGTCGGTCCTATCGCGGTCCGTCGGCTCGATCCAGCGCGCGCCGTCCGGGCCGTGCTCCTTCTTCCAGAAGGGCGCGCGGCTCTTCAGATAGTCCATCAGGAAGTCGCAGGCCTCGAAGGCCTCGCGGCGATGGCCGGCCGCCGTAGCGACGAAGACGATCGCCTCGCCCGGCGCGATGCGACCGGTGCGGTGGACGATATGGACGTCCTGCAGCTTGAACCGTTCGATCGCCGCTTGAACGATCTCGCCGATCGCGACGTCGGTGAAGCCGGGATAGGCCTCCAGCTCAAGCGCCGCCGCCTGGCCCTTCTCGGCCCGCGCCAAGCCGACGAAGGTGGCCACCGCGCCGGTCTCCTGGCGATCGGCGCAGAAGGCCGTGACCAGCGCGCCGGGCTCGAATGGTTCGTTGGTCAGGGTGACGATCATCCGCCGCTCATCGGCGGCAGGAAGGCAACCTCGGTCGTGGCGGTCAGGGCGACCTCGCCCCGGACGATGGCCTTGTCGACCGCGACCTGGACGCCGGGCGCGGTCAGGGCGTCGCCGAGTTCGGCCGAGAGCACTTGCCGCAAAGCCGAAAGATCAGCCGCCTCGATCACGCGGTCGCGCCAGCCGGCCTGATCGGCCAGGCGCCCGAAAAGAAGAACGCGGGCCATCTCAGCCGCCGGTCGTGGACATGTGGCGGGCAACGGCCGGGCGGGCGATCTGGAAGTCGTGGCCCTTGGGCTTGGACCCGATCGCCGCGAAGATCGCCTCGCGCAGCTGCGCCTCGGTCGCTCCGCCCCGGATCACGGCGCGCAGATCGCTGGCGTCGTCGCGGCCCAGGCAGGTGTGCAGCGTGCCGGTGCAGGTCAGCCGCACCCGGTTGCAGGTATCGCAGAAGTGGTTGCTGAGCGGGGTGATCAGGCCCAGCCGCCCGCCGGTCTGCGCCACCCGGACATAACGCGCCGGACCGCCGGTGGCGTGGTGGATGTCCTCCAGCGTCCAGAACGAGGACAGGTCGCGGCGGACGTCCTGCAGCGACAGATATTGGTCGGTGCGATCCTGGTCGACCTCGCCCATCGGCATGGTCTCGATCAGGGTCATGTCGCAGCCACGGGCATGGGCCCACTGGATCAAGTCGGGCAGCTCGGCCGCGTTGTCGGCCTTGAGGGCCACGGCGTTGATCTTCACCGCGATACCGGCCGCCAGGGCCGCGTCGATCCCGGCGATCACGCGCTCCAGGTCGCCGCCGCGCGTCAGCTTGCGGAAGAGATCGGGCTTCAGCGTATCCAGAGAGACATTGATCCGCCGCACGCCGTGGCGGGCCAGGTCGGCGGCGAACCGCTCCAGCTGGGTGCCGTTGGTGGTCAGGGTCAGCTCGTCCAGCGCGCCCGAGCGCAGGTGGCGCGACAGACTGGCGACCAGCTCCATGAAGCCCTTGCGCACCAGTGGCTCGCCGCCGGTCAGGCGCAGCTTGCGCACGCCCAGACCGACGAAGGTCGAGGCCAGGCGGTCCAGCTCCTCCAGCGTCAGCACTTCAGCCTTCGGCAGGAAGGTCATGTGCTCGGACATGCAGTAGAGGCAGCGCAGGTCGCAGCGGTCGGTCACGGAGACGCGCAGATAGGTGACGGCGCGCCCAAAACCGTCAATCAGACGGGGGGCCGCGAAGACCGCTTGCGCGGGACTATCGTCATAAGGCGTCATATCCGCTTCTAGAATAGGCGCTGAGACCCATGACGGAAAGGGATACGACGTCGCTGGAGGCGATCGTGCTGGCGGCGGGGGCCAGCGCCCGTTTCGGCGGCGCCAAGCTGCTGGCGCGGCTGGATGGCGCACCGCTGGTCGCCGGCGCCCTGCTGACCGCCTTCCTGTCGCCCGTCCGGCGCGTCCATGTGGCCGTGGCCAGCGACGCCGTGCGCAAGGTGGTCAAGGCCACCGCCGAGCGCCTGGCGGCTAGCGACCGACTGACGATCGTCACGGTCGAGGACGCCGCCGAGGGCATGGGCGCCTCGCTGCGCGCCGCCGCCCGCGCCCTGCCCGACAACGCGGCCGGCGTGTTCGTGCTGCTGGGCGACATGCCCAGGATCGACCCGGCCACGGTCACGACGCTGGCCCGCACCCTGACCAGCCCCCACGACATCGTCGCCCCGACCTATCTGGGCCGGCGCGGCCATCCGGTGCTGTTTGGCGCCTCGTGGTTCCCCGCCCTGCGCGCCCTGTCCGGAGACGAAGGCGCCCGCGTCCTCCTGGAGACCGCGGGCGCCCGTTTGGCGCGGGTTCCCGTCGAGGACCCGGGGATCCATCTCGATGTGGATCGACCCGAAGACCTCGCCCGCGCCGTCGAAGACCGCTGAGATCCAGCGGCCTTCCCCCAAACCCTAGTGCAGCGGTCCCTCGGCGCCGGTCACCAGGCGCCGGATCTCGGCGATCAGCCGCAGGGCGGCGCTGGAGTCGCCGCGCTCCTGCAGCGCCACCAGCTTGGGGACCAAGATCATGAGGATGCGGCGATGATCCTCGTTCAGCGTGACGAGGCCGCGCCGGAATTCGTCGATGTCTTCCTCGTCGGCGATCGCATCGAGGTCAGGATCGAACAGTTCCTTCATCGGCCCGCTCCGGGGCGCGACGGGTCAGCCAGAAGCCGACCAGGATGACCAGCAAGTGGAACACGGCCAGGATATTGTTGGCCGCTATCCAGCTGTTGCGGTGAACCCGCGGGTCCAGGAGGTAGACGAACGGACACAGGATCACCAGCGTCGCCAGGGCGGCCAGCACCACGATCCACAGCCGACGCCATCGCAGAGAGAGCCACACATAGGCCCCCGTGGTGATCACGTCCGTCACCGTCTGGGGCACGTTCAGGCCGGGATGGTCCCATTGGCTGAGAAGCGGCGTGACGCTCCAGGAAATGATCGTCACGCCCGACACGAGCCGCAGCGGCCGATCGCCCTTCCACAGTCCCAAGCCGCAGACGATCACGGCGATCAGATAGTGGATGTAGGTGTTCAGGGAAATCGACAAACTCGGGTCCCGAAGCGCGTGAGGGCTGTTCAAGCCAATAGGTCGGCGTTCGCCAGAACGCCAGCGGCGCGGCGTCTTCGAACGCCGAGACCGCCCTCCGATATTCAACGCGCGGCAACATCCAAAGCAAATCCTGTCGCGCGGCGACGTCCGCGCGGCCGTTTCACACTGGAGATCGCAGGCTTCGTGACCGGCCAGGCTAGTAGTGCGTGATCCGCTGGATCGCCATGATGAGGGCGTCGATGCTGATCGCGATCACAGCCAGGGCCACGGCGACGGCGGCCGTGACGCCCAGCACGAGGCCGAGCCATTGAAGACCGCTCAGTTCATAACGCCAATCCCGCCGGCCCGTGGGCTGAACGTCGAGACTGGGCCGTGATGCGCCTTTGCGGTCGCTTTTGATCTCGTGATCAAAAGGGCGCGCGCCCGGAAGCGCTGCCATCCCGTCTGGCTGCTTACGGTAGTCTTTACCGGGGTCGCCGCCTTCCCAGGCCACGAAGGCCAGGGCCGCGTCGCGGCGGCTCATGCCCGACAGCCGGCGGCGGGCGCTGAGCACGTGCATCTCGACGGTCTTGGGCGACAGGCCCAGTGCTCGCGCGATCTCCTTGGACTGGAGATGGGCCGCGATGAGTCGGAGGATCTCCCGCTCCCGGGGGGTAAGCTTCTCGAAAGCGATACTGACGCGATCCACCATGCGGCCAGGATGCTAGGCCGCCCGGCTCTCGTCTAGCGAGCAGAACGGGTATTCTGAAACAATCAGTTTTCCGAGCGCACGAACGGCAGCCGCGTGGTGGGCGTCTTGTTGAGGGCCAGCAGGGCGTTGGCCACGGCCGGACCGATCACCGGCGTCCCCGGCTCGCCGACCCCGCTGGGGGGATTGCCGGAGGGCACGATGTTGGTCTCCACCGTCGGCGCCTCGTTGATCCGCAGCACCCGATAACGATCGAAGTTGGTCTGATCGACCTTGCCATCGGTCAGGGTCACCTCGCCGAACAGGAAGCCCGACAGGCCATAGCAGGTGCCGCCTTCCATCTGGGCCGCGATCTGGTCGGGCGAGACGGCGACGCCGCAGTCGATGGCGGTGACCACGCGGCCGACGCGCGGGGTCCCGTTCTCGACCTTGACCTCGGCCACCTGGGCCACGACCGAGCCGAAGCTCTCGTGCACCGCCACGCCGCGCGTCCAGCCGGCGGCGGCCTTGGGTCCGGCCTTCTCGACGGCCAGGTTCAGGGCGGCCAGGTGCCGGTCGGCGCCGGCCTTGGTGTAGAGCGCGCGGCGGTACTCGATCGGATCCTTGCCGGCCTTGGCAGCCAGCTGGTCGATCGTGTGTTCCATGACGAAGGCGGTATGGGTCGCGCCCACCGAGCGCCACCACAGCACCGGCACCCCGACGTCGGGCAGGGCCACCTGGGCGTCGACGATCGGCGTGGCCTTCAGATAGGGCGAGCCCGCTGTGCCTTCGATCGCCGTCTGGTCCGGACCCTTGCCGGCCGGCATGGGCGAGCCCTTCATGATCGACTGGCTGACGATCCGGTGGCGCCAGGCGGCCGGATAGCCGTCCTTGTCCAGTTGGACCTTCACGGCGTGCACGGTCAGCGGCCGGAAATAGCCGGCCTGCATGTCGTCCTCGCGGGTCCAGACCAGCTTCACCGGCCGGCCCTTGCCGACTTTCTTGGCGATGTGGACGCATTCGGCGACATAGTCGGACTGGAAGTTGGCCCGGCGGCCGAACGAGCCGCCGGCGAACAGGGTCTCGATCTCGACCGAGCCCGGCAGGCAGCCGACGATCTTGGCGGCGGCCAGCTGGTCCAGGGTCTGGCCCTGCGAGCCGAACACCATCTTGACCTTGTTGCCGTCGACGGACGCCACGCAGTTCATCGGCTCCATGGTCGCATGGGCCAGATAGGGGAACTCGTAGGTCGTCTCGAAGACGTTCGCGCCTTTGGCGGAAGCGAGCGCCGTCGCGTCGCCGCGCTGGTCGAAGGGCTCCCACTTGGTCTCGGTGTTCTTGCCGGCCGCCACGTCGTTGAACAGCTGGGCAATGGCCGCCGAGCCGCGCTTCTCGGCCTTGTCCTCATCCCACTCCAGCTTCAGCGCCTCGCGACCCATGCGGGCGGCGAAGGTGTTCTGGGCGACGACGGCCACCCCGGTCGGGATCTCGAAGACGTCGACCACGCCCGCGACCTTCTTGGCCTCGGCGGCGTCGAAGCTTTTGACCTTGGCGCCGAAGCGCGGCCCGTGAGCGACCACCGCCGTCAGCATGTCGGGCAGCCGGACGTCCTGGGTGTAGCGGGCCGTGCCGTCGCTCTTGGCCTGGGCGTCCTTGCGGCGCACCCGGTCGGTACCGATCAGGGTGAAGGTCTTGGGGTCCTTCAGCTTGACGTCGGTCGGCGCCGGGACCCTGGCCGCGTCGGCCAGCAGGTCGCCAAAGGTCGCCGTCTTGCCCGAGGTGTGGGTGACGGTGCTGTCCTTCACGGCGATCTCGCCGACCGGGACGTTCCATTTGTTGGCGGCGGCCTGGACGAACATGGCCCGCGCGCCGGCCCCGGCCTTGCGCAGCTGGTCCCACGAGTTGGAGATCGCCGACGAGCCGCCGGTCAGCTGCGCGCCCAAGGCGCCGTTGGCATAGAGCTTGGCGTTGGCGGGCGCCTGCTCGACCTGGACCTTGGTCCAGTCGGCGTCCAGCTCCTCGGCGACGATGGCCGCCAGGCCCGCATGGTTGCCCTGGCCGAACTCGACGTGCTTGGAAATCACCGTCACCACGCCGTCCGGCGCGATCTTGATGAAGGGTCCGAAAGCCCCGACCTCGACCTTGGAGCCGGCGCTCATGATGTCGGCCGGCGAGCAGCCGACCAGCAGCGAACCGCCGACCAGGGCCGAGGCGACGACGACATCGCGGCGGCTGGGGCCCTCGATGGGCTTGAAGGGCGCGTTCATCGGCCGGCTCCACGATGGGTGGCGCCCGAACCGGCGACGATGGCCTCGTCGATGTCGGCGTGCGGCTGGCCCAGCGGCGGACCGGTGTCGGCCGCGTCCTTGATCGCCGCGCGGATGCGCTGATAGGCGCCGCAACGACAGATGTTGCCCGCCATGGCGTTGTCGATGTCCTCGTCGCTGGGCTTGGCCTTCTGGGCCAGCAGGGCGCAGGCCGACATGATCTGGCCCGACTGGCAGTAGCCGCACTGAGGCACGTCATGGCGCACCCAGGCCTGCTGCACCGGATGCGCGCCGCCCAGCCCCTCGATGGTGGTGATCTTGGCCGTGCCGACCGCCTCGATCGGCGTCACGCACGAACGGATCGCCTGGCCGTCCAGATGCACGGTGCAGGCCCCGCACTGGGCCATGCCGCAACCGAACTTGGTGCCCGTCATGCCCAGCTCGTCGCGCAGCACCCACAGCAGGGGCGTGTCGGGCGAGGCCTGTACCGATGTGGGCTTACCGTTGATGTCGAGCGTCACGGCCATGCGTCTTCGCCTCCAACGAAAGAAGGACGCCCCGCGCCCTGATCGAAACCTAACACCGTTCACACTGGGCTTGGCCAGCGGGAATTTTAGCGGCGCCTTTGAGCAGGGAACGCCTAGCGGCTGAAAATCGCTGCCGCACCTGCGAAGGCCCGCTATGCTCGGCGTCGTAACCGCCCGGAGGCTTCCGTCTTGCGCCGCGTCCTCGTTCCCCTTGCCGTCCTGGCCGTGACCTTGGCCGGTTGCGCCACCGTCGCCCCGATGGACTCGACGGACGCGCCGATCCGCTACAGCTGCAAGGGCGGCAAGCGGTTCACCAGCGCCTACGCCCTGCACGGCAAGAAGGTCGTGGTCACCGCCGGCGGCGTCACCAAGACCCTGAAGCTGGCCCGCTCGGCGTCCGGCGCCCGCTACACCGCCGGCGACGCCGAGATCTGGAGCAAGGGCGCCGACGCCATGCTCAAGGGTTTCCCCGGCGGTCCCTACGCCGATTGCCGTTCGCAGTAAGTCGAGGTCCCGCGTTGGATTCCTTCCCCGCCTACTTCCCCCTGGCCGGCCGCAAGGTGGTGATCGCCGGCGTCGGCGACGCGGCTGACGCCAAGGCCCGGCTGTTCGACGGCTCGCCCGCGACCCTGGTGCGGCTGGAGGGCCACGACGCCTATCTGCCGGGGTCCTATTCCGGTGCGATCCTGGCCTTTGTGGCCAGTCCCGACGAGGTGTTCGTCCAGGCCGCCGCCAGCGCGGCGCGGGCGGCGCGGGTGCTGGTCAATGTCGTCGACCGGCCGGCGCTGTGCGACTTCAACACCCCGGCCGTGATCGACCGCGGCGAGGTGGTGGCGGCCGTCGGCACCGGCGGCTCGGCCCCGGTGCTGGCGACCATGCTGCGCAACGACATCGAGGCCCAGGTGCCCGAGGGCATGGGCCGCGTCGCCGCCCTGCTGCAGAAGTTCCAGGGCGAGGTGCGCGGGACCTTGCCGGCCCTGCACGAACGCCGGGCCTTCCTGCGCGACGCCGTACTGGGAGAAGCCGCCGCCGCCGCTCGCGCCGGCGACATGGACAAGGCCGGCCAGCTGTTCCGCGAGGCCCTGGCCAAGGGCACGGCTCGCAAGGGGACGGTGCGCTTCATCGCCGGCAAGGGTCCGGTGGACCTGCTGACCCTGCGCGCCAGCCGGGCTCTGGGCGCGGCCGACGTGCTGGTGCTGGAAGCCGACGCCGATCCCGAGGTCGTGAAGATGGCCCGCCGCGATGTCGAGCGGATGGACGCAGCGGAGGCCAATGCCGAGCACCTGATCCAGCTGGCCCGCGAAGGCCGCCAGATCGTCCGGCTGATCACCCATGCCGTCGACCCGGCCCTGATCCACGCCCTGACCCAGGCCGAGATCGCGGTGGAAGTGGTGCCGGCCGCTAGTTGAGCGGCCGTCCTTTCGTCTCGGGCAGCAGGAACGCCGTGACCAGCACGCTGATCAGGGTGAAGACGACCGGGTACCAGAGGCCGGCATAGATATCGCCGACCGCGGTGACGATGGCGAAGGCGAAGAACGGCACGAAGCCGCCGACCCAGCCGGTGCCGATGTGATAGGGCAGCGACAGGGCCGTGTAGCGGACCCGGGTCGGGAACAGCTCGACCAAGCAGGCGGCTAGCGGGCCGAACAGGGCCGTGGCGGCGACCACGAAGACGAACAGCACGCCCAGGATCAACGGCTTGTTCATCCGCGCCGGGTCGGCCTTGGCGGGATAACCGGCCTTGGCCAGGGCGGCCTTGATCTGCTTCTCGACGCCGGTCTTGGCCGCCTTCGTCTCGGCCTTGGGCAGACCCTTCGCGCTCTGGGAGACGACTTCGGCGCCGCCGACCTTCATCACCGCCGTCGCGCCGGCCGGGGCCTTTTCGTTCGTGTAGGACACGCCGGCATTGGCCAGCGCGCCCTTGACGATGTCGCACGAGGTGACGAAGGCGGCCTTGCCGACGGGGTCGAACTGCAGCGAGCAGTCGGCCGGATCGGCCACGACAACGACGGGCGCTTTCGCGCTAGCCTCAGCCAGGGCCGGGTTGGCGGCCTTCTCCAGGATGTGGAAACCGGGGAAGTAGAACAGCAGCGCCAGGGTCATGCCGCCCAGCATCACCGGCTTGCGGCCCACCTTGTCCGATAGCCAGCCGAAGACGACGTAGAACACGGCGCTGACCGCCGTGGCGATCATCATCAGCTCGTTGATGGTGACCGGATCGACCTTCAGGAACTTCTCCATGAAGGTCTGGACGTAGAAGAAGCTGGTGTACCAGACCGCGCCCTGAGCGCACATCATCGACAGGAAGGCCAGGATCACCAGCTTCAGGTTCTTCCATTGGCCGAAGGCCTCGGCATAGGGCGCCTTGGAGGCCTGGCCCTCCTCCTTCATGGCGGCGAAGGCGGGGCTCTCGGTCAGCTTCATGCGCATCCAGACCGAGACGCCCAAAAGGCCGATCGAGACGGCGAACGGAATGCGCCAGCCCCAGGCGTCGAAGGCCTCGAGGCCGACGATGGAGCGGGTGATCATGATGACCATCAGTGCGCCGAACAAACCGAAGGCGGCCGAGGTCTGGACCCACGAGGTCGACCGGCCGCGCTGGTCGGGCGGCGAATGCTCGGCGACATAGATCGCCGCCCCGCCATACTCGCCGCCCAGGGCGAAGCCCTGCACGCAGCGCAGGATGATCAGCAGGATCGGCGAGATGATCCCCGCCTGCTGGTAGGTCGGCAGGAAGGCGATGGCGAAGGTGGCGCCGCCCATCAGCAGCACGGTGGCCAGGAACGCGCCCTTGCGGCCGGCCTGGTCGCCGATCTTGCCGAAGACCAGCGCGCCCAGCGGCCGGAACGCGAAGCCCACGCCGAACAAAGCGAGGGCCGCGATATAGCCGGCGGCGTCCGGCAGACCGGTGAAGAAGGTCTTGGAAATGACCTGGGCCAGGCTGCCGAAGATGAAGAAGTCGTACCACTCGAAGGCCGTGCCGGCCGACGAGGCCGCGACCACCGTGCGCATCGACGCGCCTTTTTGACCTTCGCCGGCCATGTATTTCCCCCGTTTGTTGGCCCCTGCTTAGCGTGGTTCAGGGATTGGGGAAACGGGGTTAGGCGACGGCGCCTTGTTCGTCCGGGCCGGCCTGCGACAGGCGGACGATCTCGGTGACCAGGGCGGCCGGGGCGATCGGCTTGGCGGCCACGCCGTTCATGCCAGCGGCGCGGTACGAGGCCCGCTGGTGGGCCATGACATTGGCGGTCAGGGCGATGATTGGCACGCGGGCGGCGGGACCCGGCAGGGCGCGGATCCGGCGGGTCGCCTCCAGCCCGTCCATGCCCGGCATCTGCACGTCCATCAGGATGAGGTCAAAGGCCCCGTCGCGGGCCGCCTCGACGCCCGAGGCGCCGTCGTCGGCGACGCTGACGTCCGCGCCCAGCTGCTGCAGGATGCGGCGGGCGACCAGCTGGTTGGTCGGATTGTCCTCGACGACCAGCACCTTCAATCCAGCCAGCAGGTCGTCGGCATGGGCCCCGACCGCTTCCGGCGCGGCGACGGCCTTGGCGGCGATCGTCAGGGTGAAGGTCGAGCCCTCGCCCGGGACCGAGGTGAACGAGACCTCGCCGCCCAGCATCTGGGCCACCTTGCGGGTGATGGCCAAGCCCAGGCCCGAGCCGCCGAAGCGGCGGGTGGTGCTGGCGTCGGCCTGCTGGAAGCGTTCGAACAGATGCCCCTGGGCCTCCAGCGGCACGCCGACGCCCGTGTCGATGACGTCGAAGACCAGTTGCCCGTCAGCCTTGCGAGCTCGCACGGTCACCGAGCCACGCAGGGTGAACTTCACGGCGTTGCCGATCAGGTTGAACAGCGCCTGCCGCACCCGGGTCGGGTCCGTCTGGATCCAGCCCAGGTCCGGCGCGATGTCCAGCTCCAGCCGCAGGCCCTTGTGCGAGGCCTGGCCGGCCAGCAGGCGGGCAACGCCCCTGACGAGTTCACCGGGGTCGACCGCTTCGTAATGCAGGTCCAGGCGTCCAGCCTCGATGCGCGAGATGTCGATGACGTCATCCAGCAGGGTCGACAGCATTTGGCCGGCCGCCAAGGCCTCGCCCAGCAGCTCGGCGCTGTCGCCGGCGGGCAGCTCGCGCTTGAGCACGTGCATGACGCCCAGCACCCCGTTCATCGGCGTGCGGATCTCATGGGACATGTTGGCCAGGAACTGGGCCTTGGCCTCGTTGGCCGCCTGGGCCGCGCGTTCGGCGGCGACCAAGGCGAGCTCGGCCTTTTTCTTCTCGTCGACATCCAGGACGAGGCCGAACGCCTTGCGGGCCCGGCCCGAGGCGTCGCGGCGCACGTCGTGGAAGACCCGCACCCAGCGCGACCGGCCGTCGGGCGCGACGATGCGCACGTCGTATTCCTGCGAGCCCCAGGCGCCGGTCCGCCGCCACTCGGCCGCGGCCTCATAGAGCTGGGCGCGGTCCTCGGGGTGGATCATGGGCCAGACGGCCTCGCGGACGTCCTCGTAGCCGACCCGGCGGCCCATCATGCGGTGCAGTTCGGGCGAGCCCCAGAAGCCCTGGGACTCGTGGTCGATCTCGTAGACGCCGGCGCGGGCCGCGCCCAGGGCGACCTTCAGCCGGCGGGCGTTGATCCGCGCCTCGCGCCGCGCCGTCGTCAGGGCGGTGACGTCGTCCATATAGGTGATGACGCCGACGACTTCGCCAGCCTCGTTGCGCCAAGGGCGAGCCTCCCAGCGGAAGGTGCGCTCGACCCCGTCGGCGTCGTCGAGGCGGTCTTCGCGGCGGGTGACGACCTCGCCCGACAGCGCCCGGGTCACCCCGGCCACGAAGCGGCGGCGGCTGCCGTGCGTCAGCTCGGTCAGGGTCTTGCCGATGACCTGGGCCTCGGTCGAGCGGAAGATTTCCAGGAAGCGCGGGCTGACCAGCCGCAGGCGCATGTCCAGGTCGTAGACGGCCACCGCGAACGGCGCGTCCTCGACCAGGCGGCGGGCCCGGCGTTCGCTCCAGATGGCCTTGTCGCGGCTGCGGGCCACGTCGGTGATGTTCTGGGTGATGCCGTTCAGCGCGAACGGCGGCCCCGCCTGCGTCTCGGCGCGATAGGTGCTGCGGAAGGTCTGCCAGCGGCCGTCATTGCCACACAGGCGGAACTCGATCGCCCCGCCCTCGCCGGTCGCGACGGCGCGGCGGAAGACGTCGTGCACCGCTTCGCGTTGATCCTCGGCCAGGCGGGCCACGAACTTTTCGGCGGTGTCGACGTCGGACGGCTTGAGGCCCAGCAGGGCCAGGGTGTCAGGCGACCAGTCGATGCATTCGCCGTCGGGGTCGTAGCGCCAGACGCCGATGCCGGCGGCCTCGGCCAGCAGCTGCTGGGTGTGGCGAGCCGCCTCCAGCTCGGCGCGGTTTTCGATCTCGGCCGAGACGTCGTGCAGCATGCCGACCAGTTCGCCGTTAGGCCCCAGCCGCCCTCGGCCGCGCAGCCAGATCCAGAGCCCGTCCTTGCGGCGCACCTGCAGGTCGGTGGTGGTCGCCCCGGTGCGGCGCATGCGGTCGCCGATGTCGAGCAGCTCGGGCTGGCTGTCGGGATGCACGAACTTGATCGTCGGCTGACCGATCGTCTCTTCGGCGCTCCAGCCGGTCAGGGCGGTCCAGGCGGCGTTGACGGTGACGAAGCGGCCTTCAGCCGAGACGATCGTGAAAAGATCGCTGGCGTTGTCGAAGAACCAGCGCGCCGCCTCTTCCTCGCCGAACGGCGTGGGGGCGCTGGAATTCGCATCTATGCTCGACGCCGTGGACATCCGGTCTCCGCGAGGTTGGGCGGATCGTGGAGCGCAACCGTAAACTTATAGTTCCAAACGCAGAGCGATGTTCCGTGAACGGGTATCTGGCGTCAGACCTCGGCCCATTGCCTAAGCAGATTATGGTAGACGCCGGTCAGTGACAGGATCCCTTGGTCGTCGGCCGCGACCTGACGGGCCAGGCGCTGGATGGCGACATCCATCTCCAGAAGTATCGTGCGCTTGGCGTCGTCGCGGATCAGGCTCTGGATCCAGAAGAAGCTGGCCGTCCGGCGGCCTCGGGTCACCGGGGTCACATGGTGCAGGCTGGAACTGGGATAGAGGATCATGTCGCCGGCCTCCAGCTTGACGACGTGGTCGCCATAGAGGTCGTTCACGACCAGCTCGCCGCCGTCATAGTCCTCCGGCTCGGCCAGGAAGAGCGTCGCCGACAGGTCGGTGCGCAGGCGCTGGCCGGTCACCGGATCGCGGCGGATGGCGTTGTCGACATGGTCCTTGAAGCCCATGCCTTCGCCGTAGCGGTTGAACATCGGCGGCAGGATGACCTGCGGCAGGGCCGCCGAGACGAACAGCGGATTGGCTTCCAGCGCCTGCAGGATGGCCGCGCCGACGGTGCGGGCCGCGTCGCTGTCCTGGGGCAGCTGCTCATTGGTCTTGGCCCGCGCGGCCTGGTGGCCCGAGGTCAGGTTGCCGTCGACCCAGGGCCCTGCGTCCAGGATCGCCCGGTGCTCGGCGACCTGATCCTTGGTCAGCACCTGCGGGATCTGCAGCATCATGCGGGCGGCTCCTTCCATCCTGGTCCGGAATTAGACCGATCAGGCTCGGCCTTCTTTGACCCGGATCAGGCCGAAAAATAAAGCGCCCCGCTCGAGGTCCGTTCGAGCGGGGCACAGTCGTGAGGCACTAGTAAGGGGAGGGCTAGTACTTCACGGCAAGGGTCAGCATCGCCTGGCGGCCCGGCGCCGGGTCGGCGTGGTGCACGCCGTTGGTGCGCAGGATGTACTGCTTGTCCGTCAGGTTCTGGACGTTCAGCTGCAGGTCCATCTTGTCGTTGATCTTGTACGAGGCGAAGGCGTCCAGGCGGGTATACGAGGGCGCGAAGACCTTGTTGGCCCCGCCGCCGGCGCCGCCCTGGTTGCCGCCGAAGCTCTTGGACACGTAGTAGACGCCGCCGCCCACCGACAGGGCCGGGATCACACGATAGGTCGTGAACAGGCTGAAGCTGTGCTTGGGCGTATTGGCCAGGGGGTCGCCCTGGTTGATGTTCGGGATCGGCGCGCCGCCGCCGGTCGGGATCGTCACCGCCCCGCGCACCAGCTCGCTGTCCATGTAGGTGTAGCCGCCGAACACCTGCCAGGCGCGGGTCAGATAGCCCGAAGCGCCCAGTTCGACGCCCTTGACCTCGGTTTCGCCCACCTGCTGGGAAATGCCGTTGTCGACCAGGATCAGGGCGTTCTTGCGCTGGGTTTTGAACACCGCGCCGGACAGGGCCAGCTTGTCGTTGAAGACGTTCCACTTGGCGCCGGCTTCGAAGCTGGTGGTGTCTTCCGGATCCAGGATCGCCTGGACCGGCGTCGCCGCGGTGTTCTGGTCGCCGCCCTGCGTCGTCGGGGGGGTCGAGGAGGTGGCGTACGAGACGTACAGGCTGCTCGACGGCGTCGGCTTGTAGTTCAGGCCGACCTGATAGTTGACGAAGTCCCAGCTGGCTTTCGGCACGCTGGTGTAGGTCGCGCTGGTGATGACGCCATTGGCGGTGGTCGAGGCGGCGGTCGTGCCGCGCGTCGAATAGTCATCGTAGCGGACGCCCAGGTTCAGCAGCAGCTTCTCCGAGAGCTTGACCGTGTCGAAGGCGTAGATCGCGCCGCTGCGGGTCTTGGATTGCGAGACCGGGCCCAGATTGATCACGCCGGTCCAGGCGTCAGCCGGGTTCGGCGAGTAGAGACGCGTGCAGCCGACGGTGGCGCCGGTGAAGCCGGTCGGACAGGCCGAGCCGCCGTTGGTGAAGAAGGTGTAGCTGGCGTTGTCGTTGACTTCGCGCGACAGCTCGAAGCCCGCGTTGAAGCGGTTCTCGATGCTGCCGAGGTTGAACTTGCCGGTCAGGTCGGTGGTGAAGGCCGTGCTGGTCGTCTCGTTCCAGCGCGACTTGGTCCCGCGCAGCATCCACCATTCGCCGGCCACGAACTGGGCCGCGCCGCCGTCGCCAGGGTTGGTGACGAAGTAGTCGTTCAGGGTCTTGCCGTAGCGGAAGACCTGACGGACCGCGAAGTCGTCATTGATCTCGTGGCGGATGGCGAAGGTCGTGATGTCGGCCTTGGTCTTCATCCAGTCGCGGTCCAGGCCGTAATAGGCCGAACGATCGACGTCCAGGATGCCGTTGGCCGGACGGGTGCGGCTGTCGGTGCCGGCCACGCCCCAGGTGCGCTTGCTGGCCAGCGGGATGCCGTAGTCCGGATCCTGGTCGGTATCCACGTGATAGTAGCTCAGGGTCGCCTGGGTGTCGGTGTCGATGCCGAGGGCGACCGACGGGGCGAAGCCCCAGCGCTTGAAGTCGACGGTGTTGCGGCCGGGCGTGTCGCCGCCGGTGGCCATCAGGTTCAGGCGGAACGCGGCGTTCTTGGCGAAGGCGTAGTTGCCGTCGGCGGTGAGGCGATAGTAGCTGTCGGTGCCGGCGGCGGCCGAACCCGCCATGAAGCTGGTGGTCTTCGGGCTCTTGGACGACAGGTTGATGCTGCCGCCGCCCGAGCCGCGGCCGCTATAGACCGAGTCCGGACCCTTGATGACCTCGACCTGTTCCAGGTTGAAGACTTCGCGGGTCTGGCCGCCGGTGTCGCGGACGCCGTCGACGAAGATGTTGTTGCCCGAGCTCTGGCCGCGGATGAACGGCCGGTCAGCCAAAGGCTGACCACCCTCCCCGGCCCCGAAGGTGATGCCCGGCGAGGTGCGCAGGATGTCCGTCAGCGAGGTGGCGGCGGTCTGCTCGATGATCCGCGAGGAGATCACGGTGATCGAACGCGGCGTGTCCAGCAGCGGCGCGGTGAACTTGCTCGACGAGGGGTCGGCGGTGCGCTTGGCGTCGATCTTGACGCCAGCGACCTCGGTGCTGTCGGCGGCCGGGGCGGTCGCGGCGGCGGTCGCGACGGGCGCGTCCAGGTCGGCAGCGGCGGCGGTTTGAGCCAGGCCCAGGCCGGCCAGACCGGCGACGGCGACAGCGCCCAGGGCGCGACGGGGCCGGCTCACGACGCCGGAAGAGTTCAGCTTACGCATGGTTGGTCCTATCCCCGGGGGCGCGGTGTTGAGCAGGCCCCTCCTGAAATTGCGAGGCGTTCTTAGACACGTTGCGAAGCTGTCGCAATGATAATAGTTCGCAATTGCGCAGCCTGTGTCCGAAAAGCGACGCTTTATTGCGGAAGGCGCCCGTGCACGGGGCGACGGCCTCGCGCCGAGCGGCTGCGAAGGGCGGGTGGAAAGGGATGCGGAGCGCCGGACAACGTCCGGAGTTTGAAAAATGAATACCGTTTCGACGAAGCCAGACGCTCCGCGCGACCGTTTTCCATCAGCGTCCCGTCGGGTGGCCCTGTTCAGGCCTTACCGGGAGCCGGACTTTTCCGTTTCCGGAAGCGCCCAACGGCCGAAGAAGGCGAGCCAAAAATGGCTAAGACACACCCCTTCACCTTCGACCACGCCGACGGCGGGCGGGCCTGGTCAGCGAACCAGGTCCCCGGACCGTCCGAGTATCCCCCTCGGACCTTCACCGCTCGATCACACCCCGCCGCCGCAACGGTCGCTGGCCATGCGCCCTTTCCTCGCGACGAGGTGGGTAGAGAATACGGCAGGTTTTGAGGCTGGGGATAAGTTGGCGTGAATGCTCGTGCCTCACATCGCCCTCTCTCTTAGAGAGAGGGAGGGACCCATGCGCAGCATGGGAGGGTGAGTGGTTACACCGCTGGCCGAATAGTCCTGAAGAATCAGCATGATGAGCGAACCCGGACGGGGCTTCGCCTACCCTCTCACCCTCCCACGCCTACGGCGCGGGCCCCTCCCTCTCTCCATGAGAGAGGGTTTCAATCCCCCTGCCCGTCGCTGCGTTCGTCCCCACATGCTAAAGCTCCACCGTCCCCACGGAGCCCGCCCATGCCCGACGCCAAGACCTGGATCGCCTTCACCCTCGTCTGCCTGGGCATGGCCCTGACTCCGGGTCCGAACATGCTCTATCTGGTCAGCCGCTCGATCTGTCAGGGTCGCTGGGCCGGGATCGTGTCGCTGATCGGCACGGCAGCCGGGTTCGTCGTCTATCTGCTGTGCGCGGCGCTGGGCATCACCGCCCTGCTGATGGCCGCGCCGATCGCCTATGACGTGCTGCGCTTCGGCGGCGCCCTGTATCTCGCCTGGCTGGCCTGGCAGGCGATCAAGCCGGGCGGCGCCTCGCCGTTCCAGGTGCGCGAGCTGCCCAAGGACAGCCCCGCCAAGCTGATCACCATGGGCTTCGTCACCAACATCCTGAACCCCAAGGCGGCCATGCTGTACCTGTCGCTGCTGCCGCAGTTCATCAAGCCCGAGCACGGCGGGGTGTTCACCCAGTCGCTGGTGCTGGGCCTGAGCCAGATCGCCGTCTCGCTGAGCGTCAACGGGATCATCTGCATCATGGCCGGCTCGATCGCGACCTTCCTGGCCACGCGCCCCAGCTTCGCCCTGATCCAGCGCTGGCTGATGGCCACGGTGCTGGGCGGCCTGGCCGTGCGGATGGCCACCGAGGCCCGTCGCTAGACGTTCGCTTGACGGGGCCTTGGCGCGGGCGTCTATCCGGCTCGTAGTCCGGAGTTAGACATGAAGACCGCCCTCGCCGCTTCTCTCGCCGTCGTCGCCCTCGCGACCGGCGCCCAGGCCTCCAGCCTGAAGGCGTGTGCGATACCGCCGGTCGTCACCCCGGCTCAGTCCGAGATCCCGCCGGCCGACGAGATCCATCCCGACGTGCCGATCGCGGCCTATCTGCTGGCGCTCTTCTGGTCGCCCGAGGCCTGCCGCGCCGGCATCCCGGAGTCGGACAAGAAGATCCAGTGCCAGGCCAACAGCTTCGGCTTCACGGTGCACGGCCTGTGGCCCAATGGCCCGGACAAGGTGCATCCGCGCTACTGTAAGCCTAGCCCGCCGATGAGCCCGGCGACGGTGAAGGCCAATCTGTGCATGACCCCCTCGCCCTGGCTGCTGCAGCACGAGTGGCAGGCGCATGGCACCTGCAACTGGGCGACGCCGGAGGCCTATTTCAAGAAGGCCCGCAAGATCCGCGAAAAGCTGAACGTGCCGGACCTGGATGCCGGATCGGACCAAGTGATGACCGCCGGCGAGATCCGCCAGGCGTTCGTCTCGCGCAATCGCGGCGTCCGGCCCGAGGGCCTGAACGTCCGCGTCAAGGACGGCCGGCTGACCGAGGTCTGGGTCTGCATGGACATCAAGTACAAGTGGGCCGCCTGCCGAGGCGGCAACGGCGCGCCCGACCAGGCGGTCGTGAAGGTCACGCCCAAAGGCTGATCCCTTCTCCCCTTGCGGGAGAAGGTGTCGCTGAAAGCGACGGATGAGGGGTCGCACGGACGCGCCGTGAAACCCCTCACCCGACCCACTGCGTGGGCCACCCTCTCCCGCAAGGGGAGAGGGCAGACAACCTAGCCCTCGATGAAGGCCAGCAGGTCCTTGTTGATCGTCTCGGCCTGGGTGGTCGCCATGCCGTGCGGGAAGCCCGGATAGGTGATCAGCGTGCCATTCTTCAGCAGCTTGATCGCCTGGCGGGCCGAGGCGTCGATCGGCACGACCTGGTCGTCCTCGCCGTGCAGCACCAGGACGGGGACCTCGATGGTCTTCAGGTCCTGGGTGAAGTCGGTCTCCGAGAAGGCGGCCACGCAGTCGTACAGCGCCTTGACGCCGGCCATCATGCCCTGGCGCCACCAGTTGTCGATCACGCCCTGGCTGACCTTCGCGCCGTCGCGGTTGAAGCCGTAGAACGGACCGGCGGCCACGTCGCGGAAGAACTGGGCGCGGTCGAAGGCGGTGCCATTGCGGAAGCCGTCGAACACCTCGCGCGGCAGGCCGCCCGGATTGGCCTCGGTCCTCAGCATGATCGGCGTCACGGCGCCGACCAGCACGGCCTTGGCGACGCGGCCGGGCTCGGCGCGCGCCACATAGTGAGCGACTTCGCCGCCGCCGGTGGAGTGGCCGATGTGGACGGCGTTCTTGAGGTCCAGATGCTTGGCCAGGGCGATAACGTCGGCGGCGTAGGTGTCCATCTCGTTGCCGGCATCCGTCTGGTCCGACCGGCCGTGGCCACGGCGGTCATGGGCGATGACCCGGTAGCCCTTCGAGAGGAAGAACATCATCTGGGCGTCCCAGTCGTCCGACGACAGGGGCCAGCCGTGGTGGAAGACGATCGGTTGGGCGTCCTTGGGACCCCAGTCCTTGAAGAAGATGTTCACGCCGTCGTTGGTGGTGAAGAAGCCGCTGCTCATGTCCGTCATCCCTCGCTTGGCTAGGCCCCCATCAGGCCGTTACCGCCGTTTGATGACGAGACTGTGCCCGCGACAGATTGGCGCGGATATGGAAATGATCGAAACTCATTGTTTCCGAAATTGCACTACCAGGCCAGCAGCGACAGCCCCGGCACATCCTTGAAGTCTGTCGCGTTGAGCGTGACCAAGGTCGCACGGTGAGCCAACGCCTGGACGGCGATCATGCGGTCCGCGACCTTGCGTCGAGAATAGCCCGCAGCTTCGACAATCGTACGATAGGCGTCGGCCGCTTCCCCGTCGAAATCGAGGACGGGCACGGCTCTCAGAATGGCGTCCAAACGGGCGCGCCGAACACCGGCTTCGGACGGTTCGCGATAAACGCCGCCCTCCAGTTCTACCCGGCTGATGATCGACAGGAAGATCGCGCCATCCAGGCTTGTGACACGTTCGATGATCGCGGGATCACCATCACGCAGGTGTATCGCGACGCTCGTGCCGAGAACGTAGGCCACTCAGAGGCCGGGGCGCTCAGGAAACAGGTCTTCGTCGCGCACCTCGATGCTGGCGGGGCGCGGCAAGGCGTTCAACGCCGCGACCATGTCCGCGACGGACGTCCGGGTCGGATAGATCGTCAGCACGTCGCCCGACCGCACCAGAGTCAGCTCCACGCCCGGGCCGAAGGCCATGTCGCGCGGCAGGCGTACGGCCTCGCTGTTTCCGCTCTTGAAGGTTCGACTGGTCGTGGTCGCCATCGTCGTGCCTCGATCAAAGGGCGAGAAGTGATGACGCGTATATACCATTCTTCGACCTCCCTTTGAAGCTCAAGACCTATCGCAGCACCCAGTCGTAACGATCCGACGCCCTGTACCCGAGCGCGGCGTTGCTCCGGACGATCTGGCGGAGGTCTTCGGGCAGATCGCGCATGACGACGTCGATCAGGGCGCTGCGGGCCATCTGGATGGCCTCGGCCTTCGGCGCGGTCCGCGCGCAGGCGGGACATCTCACGACATCTCCGCCGTCCATGTGCGCCACGCGGACATCGACCCGGCAGGCGCCGCACTGCACGACCTGGTCAGCCATGGCCCGTCTCCATTCCACAACTCAGAATGGAACAAATAGAGAACAACGACAACCCCAGAAACGCAAAACGGGCGGTCCCTTTCGGAACCGCCCGCTCGCTAACCTCTCACCGGGGAGAGCCGTTCACCCTTAGGTGTTGACGGCGTCTTCCGGGGCCAGTTCGGTCTTCTTCGACAGGTCTTCGCCGGTCTCTTGATCGACAACCTTCATCGACAGCTTGGTCTTGCCGCGATCGTCGAAGCCCAGGAGCTTCACCTTGACGATCTGGCCTTCCTTCAGCACGTCCGACGGCTTGGCGACGCGTTCGTTGCTGATCTGGCTGACGTGGACGAGGCCGTCCTTGGCGCCGAAGAAGTTCACGAAGGCGCCGAAATCGACGACCTTCACGACCTTGCCGTCGTAGATCTTGCCCACTTCGGCTTCGTCGGTGATCGACTTGATCCAGTCGATCGCGGCCTTGATCTTGGCGCCGTCCGAGGCCGAGACCTTCACGGTGCCTTCGTCGTTGATGTCGACCTTGGCGCCGGTGGTGGCGACGATCTCGCGGATCACCTTGCCGCCCGAACCGATCACTTCACGGATCTTGTCGGTCGGGATGGTGATGGTCTCGATCTTCGGAGCGAAGTCGCCGACCTCTTCACGCGGGGCGTCCATGGCCTTGTTCATTTCGCCGAGGATGTGCTCGCGGCCACCCTTAGCTTGAGCCAGGGCCTGCTCCATGATCGCGGGCGTGATGCCGGCGATCTTGATGTCCATCTGCAGCGAGGTCAGGCCTTCGCTGGTGCCGGCGACCTTGAAGTCCATGTCGCCCAGGTGATCTTCGTCACCCAGGATGTCCGACAGAACCGCGAAGCCGTCCTTTTCCAGGATCAGGCCCATGGCGATGCCCGAGACCGGACGGACCAGCGGCACGCCGGCGTCCATCATGGCCAGCGACGAACCGCAGACCGTGGCCATCGAGGACGAACCGTTCGACTCGGTGATCTCCGAGACCAGACGGATCGTGTAGGGGAAGTCTTCCTTGGTCGGCAGCATCGGGCGCAGGGCGCGCCAGGCCAGCTTGCCGTGGCCGATTTCGCGGCGGCCCGGGCTGCCCATACGGCCGGTTTCACCGACGCTGTAGGGAGGGAAGTTGTAGTGCAGCAGGAAGGATTCCTTGTAGGTGCCTTCCAGGGCGTCGATGAATTGCTCGTCGTCGCCGGTGCCCAGGGTGGCGACCACGATCGCCTGGGTCTCGCCGCGGGTGAACAGGGCCGAGCCGTGGGTGCGCGGCAGGATGCCGACTTCACCCAGGATCGGACGGACCTTGTCGACGGTGCGGCCGTCGATGCGGATGCCGGTGTCCAGGATCGAGCGACGGACGATGTCGGCTTCCAGTTCCTTGAAGACCGAAACCAGCTTCAGCGGGTCGATGCCGGCCGGGTTGGTGTCGCTCTTGGCGAAGGTGTCGATCGCCTTGGTCTTGGCGGCGCCCAGCGCGGCGACGCGGTCGCCCTTGGTCTGGATCTTGTAGGCGTCGGCCAGGTCTTGGCCGACGGCCTTCTTCACTTCGGCCTTCAGGGCGTCGGTGTCTTCCGGTTGGAAGTCGAAGGGCTCCTTGGCGGCGTGCTCGGCCAGCTCGATGATCGCGTCGATCACCGTCTGCATTTCCTTGTGGGCGAAGTTGACGCCGCCCAGCACGACCTCTTCCGAGAGCTCTTGGATTTCGCTTTCGACCATCATCACGGCGTCGGCGGTGCCGGCCACGACCAGGTCCATCTTGCTTTCCTTCAGCTCTTCGAGCGTCGGGTTCAGCACGTAGCCGCCGTCAATGTAGCCGACGCGCGCGGCGCCGATCGGGCCCATGAACGGGGCGCCCGACAGGACCAGGGCGGCCGAGGCGGCCACCATGCCCAGGATGTCGGGATCGTTCTCGAGGTCGTGCTGCAGCACGGTGACGACAACCTGGACTTCGTTCTTGAAGCCCTTGACGAACAGCGGGCGGATCGGACGGTCGATCAGGCGGGAAACCAGGGTTTCCTTTTCCGACGGACGGCCTTCACGCTTGAAGAAACCACCGGGGATCTTGCCGGCCGCGAAGGTCTTTTCTTGGTAGTTGACCGTCAGCGGGAAGAAATCTTGGCCGGGCTTCGCCTTCTTGGCGAACACGGCGGTGGCCAGGACGACGGTTTCGCCCATGGTGGCCAGAACGGCGCCGTCGGCTTGACGGGCGATACGACCGGTTTCGAGGACCAGCGTCTTGCCGCCCCACTCGATCGTCTTGCGCTTGATATCGAACATTTTTGCTTCTTTCGGTTCCGAAGGACCCATTTCCTTCAGGACGGACAGGGGCGGGCGGCCGAAGGGCGGTCCCGAGATTTCCTCATCCAGTTCGACAGGCTCCCGAAGACCGTGATCTCCGGCTTACGTGTCCGGATCATGCTTAGAGCGGATCCGCGACAACCTCGCGTTTCGGCCTGTCTCGAAACGAAGGTTGGAAAAACGTTCGGCCGCCCTACCGGAGCAGGGCGGCCGAATTGTGCCTTAGCGACGCAGACCCAGCTTTTCGATCAGGGACTGGTAACGGGCGACGTCGGACTTCTTCAGGTGGTCGAGAAGCCGGCGACGCTGGGAAACCAGCTTCAGCAGGCCACGACGGCTGTGGTTGTCCTTCTTGTGCGTCTTGAAGTGCTCGGTCAGGTTCGAGATGCGCTCCGAGAGGATCGCGACCTGGACTTCAGCGCTGCCGGTGTCGCCAGTGGTGCGGGCGTGTTCGGCGATAAGAGCGCTCTTGCGCTCGATGGTGATCGACATCGGATGTCTCCGCTCAGGTGAGTTGGAAGACCCGCACGGGATTGAGCTTCCCAGCGCGCATCTCGCACAGGGCCACCAGCCGATCCCCCGACATGGCGGAAACGGTGCGATCGCCGGGCGTGAGCTCGGCTTTCAGCGTTTCCACCTGCCTTGGGAGCAGGACGATGGCGCGTCCCTGTGCAAGCCGGAAGGCGTCTTCATCGGTCACGGCCAACGCCGGGATGTCGTCCAGCGCGGTCTCGACCGGAAGCAATGCCTCCGACAGCCGGGCCTCATAGCTCAAATTCTCGAGAGTTTCCAGCGATATCGAGCCACTCTCGGTAAACCCGCCCACCCGCGTCCGGCGCAGCTCGGCGACGTGGCCGCAGGTTCCCAGCGCCTTGGCCAGGTCGCGGACCACGGCGCGGACATAGGTGCCCTTGCCGCATTCCATCTCCAGGGTGACGTGGTCGGCGTCGGCGGCCTCGACGACCTTCAGGTCGAAGATGTTGACCTTGCGGGTGGCCAGCTCGAACTCGACCCCGTCGCGGGCCAGGTCATAGGCGCGCTCGCCGTCGACTTTGATGGCCGAGAAGTTCGGCGGGACCTGGTCGACCTCGCCGATGAAGGCCGGCAGGGCGGCTTCCACCTGCTCGCGGGTCGGACGCACGTCCGAGGTCCCGGTGGTCTCGCCTTCGCGGTCCAGGGTCGTGGTGTCGCGGCCCCAGGCGATGGTGAACCGATAGGCCTTGTCGGCGTCCATCAGGAACGGGACGGTCTTGGTCGCCTCGCCCAGCGCGATGGGCAGGATGCCGGTCGCCAGCGGGTCCAGGGTGCCGGCATGGCCGCCCTTCTGGGCATTGAACGCGCGGCGCACACGGGAAACGGCCGTGGTCGAGGTCAGGTCGTAGGGCTTGTCCAGGCACAGCCAGCCCGAGACGGGATCGCCCTTCTTGCGGCGGGCCATGGACTAGTTCTCGTCCTCATCATCACCGAGGACGTCGGCCAGCGTGCGGGTATCCTGCTGCACGCGGGGATCGTCGAACAGACGATCCATGTGGGCTGCGGCGCCGAAGCTCTCATCGTGGATGAACTTCAGGTCGGGCGTGAACTTCATGTCGATCACCTTGCCCAGGCGCCCGCGCAGGAAACTCGCGCCGCGGTTCAGGGCCTTGATGACCTCTTTGATGTCCTCTTCCTTGCGGCCCGGCTCGCCCTTCAGGCCGGCGCCCAGCGGCTCCACGAAACAGACGGCGTGGCGCAAGTCGGGGCTCATCCGCACTTCGGACACCGTGATCGAGACGCCAACCAGCGCCGGATCGGCCAAGCCTTCCTCGCGGAAGACATCGACCAGGGCGTGGCGGATGAGCTCGCCGGCGCGGAGCTGGCGTTGCGAGGGCCCCGCAGGCCCCTTCTTGGTGTCAGATTGGCGCTTCATGGCGCGGTATCCTTGCGGCCCGGCCGGCGGATCGAACGCCGGTGCGCGGGGAAAATCGGAAGGCGGGGTGTCTAGGCTCCTGAAGGCGGAAAGTCCAGAGCTCCCCCTTCTCCCCTTGTGGGAGAAGGTGTCAGCGGAGCTGACGGATGAGGGGTCGCGCCGACTTGTCGGACAGGGCTTTCAACCCCTCACCCGACCCGCTTCGCGGGCCACCCTCTCCCACAAGGGGAGAGGGATACTAAGCCCCCGTCCTTTCCCTGAAGAACGCGATCACCTTGTCGCGCGCCTTCATGCTCCCGCTGTCCGGGACCGAGCGGTGCAGGTGCAGGGTCAGGACCGAGTGTGGTTCCATCGGCACGCCGGGCGCGGCGTCCTCGTCGGCCAGCTCGACTACCTCGACCTTGTCGCCGAACTCGGCCTTCAGGCGGGCGATGCGGGCGTCGGGCACCAGCTTGTCGGAGGAAAAGCGCAGGGCCAGCAGCGACAGGTCCTCGTCCTTAAACCGCCGCTTGGCGCAGGCCAGCTCCGAGGCCGAGCAGTCCAGGCCGCCCTTATCCTTCAGCGGCAGGGAGGGCTGGGACAGCACCGGCGCCACCACGGCCGGCTCGGTCATCATGGCCAGGGCGAAGCCGCCGGTGAAACACATGCCCACCGCGCCGACGCCCTTGCCGCCGCAGTCTTCATGAGCCTTGCGGGCCAGGGCCCGCAGCCAGTCGACGATCGGGCTGGAGCGGCCGTCCCTCCAGACGCTGAACTCGCGCCGCACGCAGATGTTCTTGAGGATCACCCCGATCGCATAGCCGCGCGTCACCGGCTTGGCCGGCTTGCCGAACAGGCTGGGGCACCAGGCGGTCAGACCCGAGGCGGCCAGGTCGCGGGCGAAGGCCAGCACGCCCGGATGCAGGCCGGGCACCTCGTGGATGACGATCACCGCCGGCCCCGAACCGATCTTGTAGACCTCGCGGCTCCACCGCCCGTCGTCGAAGTCGAACCGCTCGAACCCCGCCAGCGCGTCGTCAGCCATGCCCGCCCCCTCTTTGTTTCGAGAAGGCTAGACCGGCGGTCTTCAGAACGCCATCGCCCGCTCCCAGACGGGCTTGGGCCTGCCCTGCACAGGGCGCTCGGAAAGGTCGCCGGGCTCGAGCAGCAGGCGGATCTCGATCTCCGCCGAACCGTCGGCCGGCGCGGGGCAACGGCGCACCCAGGCGGCGGCGTCCTCGCGACTGTCGACGTTGAACACCCAGAAACCGGCGACCGTGCGGCCCTCGCTACCGATGTCCGGCGTGGTGCGCGCGCCTCGGGCCGCCAGCTTGGTGTGGTCGGCCACCCCGGCCCTCTCGAGCTCGGCGTCATAGGCCTGCATGGCCCGGTTCAGTTCCGGACCTGGCTCGGCCTCGACCCTCAGCAGCACCATGAAGCGCATCACGCATCTCCCGTTCCTCTCTTCAAAGACGCGGGAGCCCGGTCGGATGCGACACGACCGGCGAAAAATTCTTAGTTCGTCGTGTCCGGATGTTGCGGACTGTCGGTCCAATCCTGCATCGGATCGGGCGCGCGGTTCTTGGGCAGGCGCCACTCGCCGCGATACGAGAAGTCCAGCGTGCCGCAGAGGCGGGCCTTGGGCCCAGAGTCTTTGGAGGCTTTCGGATCATCCCCGAACGCCTGGATCCGCAGGTCGCGGCGGATGACGATGGTGCTGAACGACAGCCACAGCCGCGTCGAGCCCGGACAGAAGGCGCGGACATAGACCTTGCCCTGGGCGGCCTTGCTGTCGACCTCGAACAGCATGGCGTCGGCGTCGACGCCGCTCATGGCCGAAAGGCCGCCGGGGCCAAGGTCCTTCTGGCTGCCGTTGTTGAGCCGCGCCTCGGCCGGCACGCCGGTGGCCAGCACCTTGATCGGCCGGCCCGAGCCCAGCAGGCCCTGGTTGAACAGGATCGTCACCCCCGCACCGGTCAGCCGCTTGGCGTCCGGCGATATCGGGTCGTACGAAAACATCCGCGTCTCGGCCCCAGCGGCGTTCGCCGCCAACAGGGCCAGGGCCGCGCCCCCCCAGATCGCGTGCTTCATCGTCTGGCGTGCAGGTTCGCGGCTTGAGGATCAAAGCCCGACAGGCGCCAGCGGTCGCCCTCCAGGCTGAAGGTCAGCAGGCAAGGGCCGTCCTTCTTGGCCGCGCAGACCCGGCCGTCGCCGACCGGGCGCAGGGTGCTGGCGATGGCGATGCGGCCCGGGATCGGACGGTCGGGCGTGTAGCCGTAATAGTTGGCGGCCGCGTGGAAGGTCTCGGGCCGGATCAGCGCCTCGCCGGCCACGTCGGCCAGCGGCCCCGCCGCCAGGGCGGCCAGGGCCATGACGCCGTTGCTCTGCCCGCCGCGCTGGCGGGCCTCGTCCATCAGCCGCGTCTCGATCTGGTACTTCAGCGCCCGGCGGTCGACATGGGCGTCGAAGGTCGCCCGGTCGTTGTCGCGGATGGCGATCAGCAGGGCGTGCACGTCGCCGGCGGCGTCGTAACGGGTCGCGGTCGCACAGGCCCCGAGCGAGGCGGCGACGGCGGTCAGAGCAAGAAGAACCTTGATGCGCATGCGCAAATGGGTACCCCCGGAATGGGGCGATTTCCAGTCTGGGTTCAGGGGGCGCCTCGCACCAGGGTGGCTACCTCTCGGCTCCGAGCCTGCGCCGAGGGCGAGAGATGCTCGAGGCAGATCCTCAGGAAGGCGATCTCGTCACCTGGCGTCGGGAAGAAACGACGCGGCAGGAAGTAGGCCTGCCCAGGACCGATGATCAGCCACGCCTCACGTCCCGGCGCGATCTCGGAGATACCCGCCCAGGCCAGGGTCATGCGTTGCAGTGGTCCGTTGATCGCCAGCCCGGTCTCGTCGGCGACATAGACCACGGACGAAATCGTCGGCACACCGCGCGCTGTCCAGACGCGCCTGACGATCGGTTGCGCCCATCGAATAGCGGCGATGCTGCCGATAATGAGGAACGCCAGGCTGATATAGACCGCCAGGCGCGCGCCAATGAACCGCTCGACGAGGTTCTGGAGCAGTAAGGTCCCGACGAGCACTGGCGTCAGGTAGGTGAAAAGGCCGAACCGGCGCCATCCGTAGAGTCTTTTGCCAAGAGGCCCGCAGGCCTTGGCGGACTCCCCCATCGCAATGTCGCCGCTGACTTCCATCCCGCCCCCAGACGCAAGAAAGGCGCGAGCTTGCGCCCGCGCCTCCCTTTAAGCTGAGTTCGGATCGAACGCCTAGTCGAGCTGGCGCTTGATCTCTTCGACGGTGAAGCACTCGATGGTGTCGCCGACCTTGATGTCCTGGAAGCCGGCGAACAGCATGCCGCACTCCTGACCGACGGGGACTTCGTTGACCTCGTCCTTGAAGCGCTTGAGCGTCTGCAGGGTGCCCAGTTCCAGGACGACGATGTCCTGACGGATGATCCGGACCTTGGCGCCCTTGCGGACCACGCCTTCGGTGACCTTACAGCCGGCGACCTTGCCGATCTTCGAGATGTCGAAGGCCTGCAGGACCTCGGCGTTGCCGAGGAAGGTTTCGCGCTGGATCGGGGCCAGCATGCCCGAGAGCACGCCTTTGATGTCGTCCAGCAGGTCGTAGATGATCGCGTAGTAGCGGATCTCGACCCCTTCGCGTTCGGCCAGGGCCCGCGCCTGCGCCGAGGCGCGGACGTTGAAGCCGATGACCGGCGCGCCGGCGCCCTTGGCCAGCATGACGTCGCTTTCGCTGATCGCGCCGGCGCCCGACAGGATGATCCGCGCGCGGACCTCGTCGGTGGCCATCTTGTCCAGCGAACCGATGATCGCCTCGGCCGAACCTTGCACGTCGGCCTTGATGATCAGCGGAAGCTCTTTCAGCTTCTTGTCCTGCAGCTTGGCCATCATGTCGGCCATCGAAGCGCCGGCGCCCACCGGGGCCAGCGACTTCTCGCGCTTCAGGCGGATGCGGTACTCGGTCAGCTCGCGAGCGCGGGCTTCGTTCTCGACCACGGCGATGGCGTCGCCCGGCGAGGGCACGCCGTCCAGGCCGAGGATCTCGACCGGGGTGGCGGGACCCGCTTCAGTCAGCTGCTCGTTGCGCTCGTTGAGAAGCGCGCGGACGCGGCCCCACTGGCTGCCGGCGACGACGATGTCGCCGCGCTTCAGCGTGCCGCGGTTGACCAGGACGGTCGAGACCGCGCCGCGACCCTTGTCCAGCTTGGCCTCGATCACGACGCCGTCGGCGCTGCGGTCGGGGTTGGCCTTCAGGTCCAGCACTTCGGCTTGCAGCAGGATGCCTTCGAGCAGCTCGTCCAGGCCGGTGCGGGCCTTGGCCGAGACCTCGATGATCTGGGTGTCGCCACCCAGGCTTTCGACGACGATCTCGTGCTGCAGCAGCTCGTTGACCACGCGGGTCGGATCCGAGCCCGGCTTGTCCATCTTGTTGACGGCGACGATGATCGGCACGTCGGCGGCCTTGGCGTGTTTGATCGCCTCGACCGTCTGGGGCATGACGCCATCGTCACCGGCCACCACCAGCACGACGATGTCGGTGATGTTGGCGCCGCGGGCGCGCATCGACGAGAACGCGGCGTGGCCGGGCGTGTCGAGGAACGTCACGCGCTGGCCGTCCTTCAGGCGAACCTGATAGGCGCCGATGTGCTGGGTGATGCCGCCGTGTTCGCCGGCCGCCACGTCCGTGGAGCGCAGGGCGTCGAGCAGGCTGGTCTTGCCGTGGTCGACGTGACCCATGATCGTCACGACCGGGGGTCGCGGCTCCATGTGATCGTCGATGTCCTCGGCGCCGATGAAGCCTTCTTCGACGTCGGCTTCCGACACGCGCTTGACGGTGTGACCGAACTCGGTCGCCACCAGCTCGGCGGTGTCGTTGTCGATGACGTCGTTGATCTTCAGCATCACGCCCTGACGCATCAGGAACTTGATGATGTCCACGCCACGCACGGCCATCCGGTTGGACAGCTCCTGCACGGTGATGACGTCGGGAATGACGACTTCACGCGCGACACGGGCCTGTTCGGCCACGCCGCCACGGCGCTTTTCCTTTTCACGTTCACGGGCCCGGCGAACCGAGGCCAGCGAACGCATACGATCGGCGGAATCCCCATCACCGGCGACGGCCTGGATGGTCAGGCGCCCTTCGCGGCGTTGCGGCGCGCCCTTGACGCGCGATACGGCCTTGTTGGGGGCGTTGGCGGCCTTGCGGCGATCGTCATCCTCGTCGGGACGGCGGACTTCGCCGCCGGGACGCGGGGCCGAACGCATGGCGCGCTGGATTTCGGGGGTGGCCGGAGCCGAGGCCGGGACGCCCGGACGCGGGCCGCGCGGCGGACCGCCGGGACCACGGGGGCCGCCGGGCGCCGGGCGCGGGGCCAGGGCCGAGTAACGGACGGTCTGTTGCGGACGGTCGCCTTGCGGACGATCACCCTGCGGACGATCGCCACGGTAGCCGCCGCGATCACCGCCGCGATCGCCTTGCGGACGATCACCGTCGGGACGCGGACCACGAGGACGGTCGCCCTCGGGACGCGGCGCGCGCTGGCCGAAATTGGCGCCGGCGTCGGGACGCGGCGCGCGTTGGTTGAACGGGCGGTCGCCTTGCGGGGCCGGGCGATAGGTCGTCGTGCTGGGACGATCGTCGCGGCGTTCGCGGCTGGGCTCGTAGGTGCGGGTCTGGCCCGGAGCGGCCTGGCCGCGCGGGCCATCATGACGGGGACCATCGTTACGGGGGCCCTCATGGCGAGGACCTTCGTGACGGGGCGCATCCTGGCGCGGAGCCTCGGCGCGCGGCGCGGCCGGGGTCGGAGCCTGGGCGACGGGACGCGGCGCCGGAGCAGCCGGCGGCGGGGTCACGGGCGCGGCGGGCGCGGCCGGAGCCGGAGCCTGAGCGACGGGGGCCGGAGCCGCGGCCGCGCGTTCGGCCGCGGCCTTGGCGGCGGCTTCGCGCTGAGCGGCTTCCTGAGCGGCGCGAGCGCGCGCTTCGGCGGCGGCCTGGTCGGCCGCCTGACGGGCTTGGTTCTCGCGAGCCGCGTCGACGACGCGTTGACGGGCGCGCAGTTCTTCCTGCGACAGGCCGCCGGCCGAACCGCCGCCGCCACCACCGCTCGATTGCGGCTGATGCTGCGGACGGGGAGCCGGGGCGTCACCATGGCGACGTTCAGCCGAAGACGGCGCGGCAAGATTGCCGGTCGCGGCGGCGTGAGGACGCGTCCGCTTGGTTTCCACAACCACCGTCTTGGTCCGGCCGTGGCTGAAGCTTTGCTTCACGACCCCTGCGCTCACCGAGCCCTGGCGGGGCTTCAGCGTCATCGGGGGTCGATTGCCGTTACGGCCGTTTTCGTTTTCGTCGCTCATGCGCTCGCTTGTACTTCCGCCGGGCGGTACCCGGCTAAAAAACCGTTCTTTCCATGTGAGAAAGGGGCCTGGACGTACCTCCAAAAAGGAAGCGCGTTTCCCGACCCTTCACTCACGAACCCGACCCGAATAGCCGCGTCCAACATCAAAGATTCTAGAGCTTTTCCATCGCACCGGCGGTTCCCCGGTGGGATGCAAAAACCCTAGGCCTGTCACGATCGGCTGGCCAACCCGGGCGAACAGGCTCGCCCTTTTTCATAAAGACCCCCTCCGCGCAGAGCGGGGAGGCCTCTAGCCGTCCTCGCGTCCGTTCGCCGACCATTCGGGAGGCAAAAGCGGGCGGAAACCTGACAAACGCTCGACATCCTGTGTCCAGCTATCGATGCCGCGCCCGGCAAGGAGAGCGGTGTGTATCACATTCTCCCCGCCCAAGGCCAAACCCAATTCATCCGAATTGAATGCGCCCAGCAAACGGGGGGCTCTGGGGGCCTTTCGGGCGGCGTTCAGGATCTTGCGGCGACCGTCCTCGGCGCTGTCCGAGGCCTCGATCAGCCAGGCGACGTTGCCCGTCCCCAGGGCCGCGACCACCTTTTCGTAGCCTGAGATAATGGTCCCGGCCTTCCGCGCAAGACCCAGGCTGTCCAGGATGCGACGGGCCAGCAGGGCCTCGACCTGGTCGGCCAGGTCGGCCGGCGCGGTCAGCTTGGTCTTGGCCGCGCGCGAGAACAGGCCCTTCTTGGCCGCCGTCGCGATCGACTCCCGGTCGGCGCCGACCCAGATCCCGCGACCGGGCAGCTTGCGGGCCACGTCCGGGACGACCACCCCGTCCGGCCCCGCCACGAAGCGGACCAGGCGCGCCTCGTCCGTCGCCTCGCCCAGGACGATGTCCTTGCGCAGACGATTGGCTTCGGCGTGGGTCTTGGGGGCGGGGGCTTCGGTCATGATCTTTCTGAAAGACGAACGGCCCCGCGGATTGCTCCGCGAGGCCGTCATTTAACGCTCCGAAGGGCCTTAGGCCTCTTCTTCCGACGCGGGTTCTTCCGAAGCCGGCTCTTCAGCGACGACCTCTTCGGCCTCGCCTTCGAATTCGCCTTCAGCTTCACCTTCGGCTTCAGCCTCGTACTCGGCTTCCGGCTCGTATTCCGGCTCCGGCGGGGCCTCGACCCAGCCCATGATAATGCGGGCGCGCATGATCAGGGCCTCGGCGTCTTCCGGCGACAGGTTGAAGCTTTCCAGGATGCCCGGCTCGCGCACGCGCTCGCCGCCCTTGTTCTCGAACCAGCCCCGCATGTCGTCGGGCACCAGGCCGGCGAAGTCCTCGACGGTCTTCACGTCGCCTTCGCCCAGGGCCACGGCCATGGCCAGGGTCACGCCCTCGATGGCCAGGACCTCGTCCTGCACGCCCAGCTCGACGCGCTTGGCGTCCAGGGCGGCGGCTTCCTTTTCCAGGAACTCACGGGCGCGGGCCTGCAGTTCCTCGGCGGTCTCTTCGTCGAAGCCTTCGATCGAGGCGACTTCGTGCGCTTCGACGAACGCCACGTCTTCCACCGCGGCGAAGCCTTCGGTGACCAGCAGCTGGGCGATGACCTCGTCGACGTCCAGGGCTTCCTGGAACAGGGCCGTGCGCTCGGTGAACTCGCGCTGACGGCGCTCGCTCTCCTGGCTTTCGGTCATGATGTCGATCTGCCAGCCGGTCAGCTGCGAGGCCAGGCGGACGTTCTGGCCGCGGCGGCCGATGGCCAGCGACAGCTGCTCGTCCGGCACCACGACTTCGACGCGCTCGTCTTCCTCGTCCATGACGACCTTGGAGACTTCGGCCGGGGCCAGGGCGTTGACGATGAAGGTGGCTTCATCTTCCGACCACTGGATGATGTCGATCTTTTCGCCCTGCAGCTCGGCCACGACGGCCTGCACGCGCGAACCACGCATACCGACGCAGGCGCCGACCGGATCGATCGAGCTGTCGTTCGAGATGACGGCCATCTTGGCGCGCGAACCCGGGTCGCGGGCCACGGCGCGGATCTCGATGACGGCGTCGTAGACTTCCGGCACTTCCTGCGCGAACAGCTTGGCCATGAAGCCGCCGTGCGCGCGGCTCAGCATGATCTGCGGGCCCTTGGTCTCGCGACGGACGTCGTAGATGTAGGCGCGGATGCGGTCGCCGACGTTGAAGTTCTCGCGCGGGATCGACTGGTCGCGGCGCATGATGCCTTCGCCACGGCCCAGGTCGACGATGACGTTGCCGTATTCGACGCGCTTGACGCTGCCGTTGACGATCTCGCCGACGCGATCCTTGTACTCGTCGAACTGACGCTCGCGCTCGGCTTCACGCACTTTGTGCATGACGACCTGACGGGCCATCTGGGTCTGGACGCGGCCGATCTCGAACGGCGGCAGGACTTCTTCGTAGACCTTGCCGATCTCGGCGTCGCGCCAGGCGCGCTTGGCGATCGACAGCTGCATCTTGCCGATCTCGCCTTCGAGTTCGGTGTCGTCGGCGACGACCTCGATCACGCGCTTCTGCGTCGTCTCGCCCGTGCGCGGGTCGATCTTGACGCGGATGTCGTGCTCGGCGCCGTAGCGGGCGCGGGCGGCCTTTTGCAGCGCGTCCTCGATGGCCTCGATGACGACTTCCTTCTCGATGCCCTTTTCACGGGCGACCGCGTCGGCGATCTGCAGGAGTTCGAGCCGGTTGGCGGCGATGCCGATGGCCATGGTCAGTCCTCTTCACTTTCGGACAGGTCGTCGTTGTCGGATTGGTCGGTTTCAGATTTCAGGCGGGCGGCCCGTTGCTTGGCCCCCCGATCCATCAGGGCGTCGGTCAGGACGAGCTTGGCGTCGATGATCCACGCGAAGGGGAAGTAGACGGTAACGTCGTCCTCGCCCTCGATGTTCAAACCCACCTGGTCGTCCTCGACGCCGGCCAGCTCGCCCTTGAAGCGCTTGCGGCCCTCGGCCACGCGGTCCAGCTCGATGCGAGCGTCCAGGCCGGCGTAGTCGTCGAAGTCCTTCAGGCGGGTCAGGGGGCGGTCGATGCCGGGGCTCGAGACTTCCAGCGTGTATTCGCCGGAGATCGGGTCGGCGGGGTCCAGAACCTCGGACAGGCCGCGCGACAGGCGGGCGCAGTCCTCGACGTTCATGTCGCCGCCGCTGCCGTCTTCCTGCAGCGGGTGTTCGGCCATGATCTGCAGGCGGCGCTGCTCGGCCCCGCCCATCAGGCGCAGGCGAACGATCTCGTAGCCAAGGCTCTCGGCGACGGGATCGAGCAACTCGATCAGATCACGGTCTTCCTGCGTCTTGCCGCGCACGGTTCTCTCAACTCTCAGGGCTGGCCAGCTTCGCTGCCGATCAGCCAAACAAAAAGCGGCAGCCTTTCGGCCGCCGCTCGAAAGCGCCATCTAGCGCTAACGGACGATGTGGAACGCTTTATAGGCGAATTGATAAAGGCTGTCGACTCTCAGGCGGGAAATCTCAGACTCGGCTTTCGCACCGCAGCACTAATCGGAAGAGCCTGCCCGCTTTGGATGCGTAGGCATCCAAAGCGGACAAGCAGGCTCTTAGCTAAGAATTAGAGCGTGATGGCCGCCAAAACCGCTCACACTTTTGGCTATCACGCTCTATAAGCCAGCCCGCGCAGGCCGCCTCCCCGCGGTCCTCATAAGACGAAGAGTCACAATGGACCTCTCCAAGATTCCGACCGGGGCCAACCCGCCTTACGACCTCAACGCCATCATCGAGATCCCGCAGGGCGGCGAGCCGGTGAAGTACGAGATCGACAAGGAAAGCGGCGCCCTGATGGTCGACCGCTTCCTGCATACGGCGATGTTTTATCCGGCCAACTACGGCTTCATCCCGCACACCCTGGCCGACGACGGCGACCCGGCCGACATCATGGTCGTGGGCCCGACCCCGGTGGTGCCGGGCGCGATCATCCGCTGCCGCCCGATCGGCACCCTGATGATGGTCGACGAAGCCGGCTCGGACGAAAAGATCCTGGCCGTGCCGGTCGACAAGCTGCACCCGTTCTACACCGGCGTGTCCAGCTGGCGTGACCTGCCGACCATCCTGACCGAGCAGATCGCCCACTTCTTCCAGCACTACAAGGACCTGGAAAAGGGCAAGTCGACCAAGATCACCGGCTGGGCCGACATCGAAGAGACCGCCGACGTCATCCGCGCGGCGATCAAGCGCTACAACGAGACGTACTAAGCGAAATGGCCAGGATCGATCTCACCCTGAGGATCATCCTGGCCGACCCGCCGCCCGGCGTGGTCTTTTCCAAGCAGGACGCCAAGAACCATCCGGTCGATCCGGTTCGGTCTGAAGGCGACCTCTCCTTCGACATCCCCATCACCCTGACCCCGACACCGCAGGGCCTGCGCCCCGGCGGCGGCTTCGTGCGCAACGACAGCCGGGGACGGTTCGTCTACATCGCCTCGGGCGGACAGGCGGGCGACGGCCACACCGTGTGGTCGCGGCGCATCAAGATCTATCTGCACGACCTCCCGGCGGACCTGAGCGGCGGCGAGGTGTTGGCGGCGACCATCGCCGGCCGCGCCAAGGACGGCGGACCAGCCTGCGCGACCGTGCCGCTGCTGAGCGGCTGGACCCGCGTCACGCCGCCATAAGCGCCGGGCCACGCAGGCTCAAACGCTCCTGCACCGCCCCGACATAGCTGGGGCCCACCGGCACCGCGACGCCGTCGCGCAGCACCAGCGAGATCAGCCCCCGTCCGGCGCGATTGACCGCCTTGACCCGCTCTGGATTGACGAAGGCCGAGCGGTGCACCCGCATCATCCGGCGCGGGTTCAGCTGCTGCTCCAGCGTGTTCATGGTGATGCGGTGGATGTGCCGGCGCGTGGCCGTGTGCAGCAGGACATAGTCCTTGGCCGCCTCGATCCAGTCGATCTCGCTGATCGCCACCCGCACCTGGCCATGACGGCCGGGCACCCACAGGCCTTCAAGCTCCTCGCTGGGCTCGGGCTCGAGCGCCGGCGCCTGAGCGCTCATGGTCAGGATCATCGGCGCGCGCGGATCGGCCAGCAGGATGGCCACGCCGCCCTGCTCGGCCAGACCCGTCAGGCCCAGCCCCGTCATCAGGCGCGACAGCGCCTGGCGCAGGTCCCGGTAGGCGGGATCCCACGGGTCGTGGGCGATGGCCCGGTTGATCAAAGGCGCGGCAGACATGGGCTCTCCTCACGGCGTCCGCCTCAGGGCGCCGACGGTGGTTGTTGGAGCCGCAGACATCGCCGCAGCTCCCGCTGATGGACAGGATGTCGAACCGATGATTGCCTGATGAAACGCCGATCATGGCGCGTCTGGCGTCATCCTTCTCGATCCCCCGATGGTTCGTTGAATGCTGTTTGGCACAAAATGTGTCAAATTAAATCTGGCACATAATGTGTCCTATTTTTAATGCGCGCTCGGTCGACGGCCGGGGCGCGCTAGAAAGGCATTGATCGAATTCGCTTTTTTAGGATGCTTGAGTTGCAGCCTGACTAGCGCCTTCGCCCCCATTCCAGCAATCAGCGTTCTTGCAACACGGCTATGCACAAACGCATAGTCACCGGATGTTCGACTGGAACGACCTTCGGCACTTCCTGGCGACCGCAAGGGCCGGCAGCACCCTTGGCGCGTCCAAGCGCCTGCGCGTGAACCAGTCGACCGTGGCCCGCCGGCTGGACGCCCTGGAGGCCGCCTGCGGCGTGCGGCTGTTCGATCGTGATCGCAACGGCGCGGCCTTGACCGAAGCCGGCGCCGACCTCCTGGCCCACGCCGAGGCGGCGGAGAAGGCGATGGCGGCCTGCGAGCATCGCTTGAGCGCGCATCGTCGCGGCCTTTCGGGCGCCGTCCGGCTGACCTGTTCGGAGCTGATGGCCACGATCGGCGTGATCCCGGCCATGGGCGAGTTCCGCCGGCTCTATCCCGAGATCCAGGTCGAACTGGTCCTGACCGACGCCTTCCTCGATCTGGAGAAGGGCGAGGCCGACATCGCCATCCGGGCGTCGTTCAATCTGGAGCCCTCGAACCTGATCGCCCGCAAGATCCGCGACGAGACCTGGGGCGTCTACTGCACCCTCGACTACGCGGAGACCCACGGCGTCCCGACCCTCCAGGATCAACTGCCGGCGCATCCGTTCATCGACAGCGAAGGCCCGATGGCGACCCTGCCGCCCATGATCTGGCTGCGCGAAAAGGCCGGACCGTCCGGGACCGTCGCCATCCGTTGCAGCTCACTGCACAACGTGCTGAACGCGGTGCTCGCGGGCCTGGGTCTCGCGGCCTTGCCCGACGGCCTGGGAAGCCGGCACCCCGAGTTGCGGCGCTGCCAGCACATCCCCCTGCCCGGCGAACCGGCCGTCTGGCTGATGACCACGGCCGAGCTGCGCCACACGCCGCGCATCCGGGCGTTCATGGATTTCATCATCCCGCAGGTGGCGGCCGCGGCGCGCCAATCTCCGGACTATTCGGCGCCTAGCGCCTGACGAAGTCCAGGAACACCGGCGCGCAGTCGCCCAGCTTCTTTTCCTCGTAGCGGGTGGTGACGTGGTCGGCCGGGATGGCGTTACGGTCGGCGTCTTCCTGCGCGAAGCGGAAGTTCGGATCGGCCAGGACCCGCTCGGTCGTCCACTCGCCGTAGTCGGCCCAGTCAGTGGCGAAGCGCAGGGCCGCGCCCGGCTTCATCACGCGCGCAAGCCTGGCGACGAACTCCGGCTGGATCAGGCGGCGCTTGTTGTGGCGGGCCTTGTGCCAGGGGTCGGGGAACATGATGAACACCCGGTCCAGGCAGGCGTCGGGCAACCAGTCGACGACATCCCGGGCGTCGCCCTCGTGGACGCGGACGTTCTTGAGGGCCTGCTCCTCGACGTGACGCACGGCGCTGGCCACGCCGTTCACGAACGGCTCGGCGCCGATAACCAGGGTCTCGGGGTGACGGCCGGCTTGCGTGGCCATGTGCTCGCCGCCGCCGAAGCCGATCTCCAGCCACACGGCCTTGGCGTCCGGCATCAGGTCCAGCGGCTGGAACGGGCCCTGCGGCACGGCGATCTCGGGCAGCAGGGTGTCGAGCAGGGCCTGCTGGCGCGGCTTCACCGGACGCGCCTTGATGCGGCCGAACGAGCGCAGCGGGCCATGGGGTTGGGTCGGATTGGTCATGGGCGGGCGTCTTAGAGCGTTGAGGACGAAATGAAAACGGGCTCCGACCCGTGAGGATCGGAGCCCGCTTCCAAAAGATCAGAAGGTGAGGCTTACGCCAGACCCTTCAGCTCGCCCACGAGGTCGGTCTTCTCCCACGAGAAGCCGCCTTCGTTATCCGGCGTGCGGCCGAAGTGGCCGTAAGCGGCGGTGCGGGCGTAGATCGGGCGGTTCAGCTGCAGGTGCTCGCGGATCGCGCGCGGGGTCGCGCCGCCGATCAGCTGCGGCAGGATCTTTTCCAGCACGGCCGGATCGACCTTGCCGGTGCCGTGCAGGTCGACGTGGAACGAGACCGGCTGGGCCACACCGATCGCATAGGCGATCTGGATGGTGCAGCGATCGGCCAGGCCCGAGGCCACGACGTTCTTGGCCAGGTAGCGGCAGGCATAGGCGGCCGAGCGGTCGACCTTGGTCGGATCCTTGCCCGAGAACGCGCCGCCGCCGTGCGGGGCCGCGCCGCCGTAGGTGTCGACGATGATCTTGCGGCCGGTCACGCCGGCGTCGCCGTCCGGACCACCGATCTCGAAGCGACCGGTCGGGTTGACCAGCCACTGGGTCTTCTTGGTGATCAGGCCGTCCGGGAAGATCGGCAGGATGTGCGGCTTGATCAGGTCGAGCACGCGCTTGGAGGTCGCGGCCTTGCCGTCGATCTTCTTGGCGTGCTGGTGGCTCACGACGATCGAGACGACGCGCGTCGGGCGGCCGTTGCCGTCATATTCCAGGGTCACCTGGCTCTTGGCGTCCGGCTCCAGCTCCGACAGCTCGCCGCTGTGACGCAGCTCGGCCAGGCGCTTCAGCACGTTGTGGCTGTACTGCAGGGTGGCCGGCATCAGCTCCGGGGTCTCGGTGCTGGCGTAGCCGAACATGATGCCCTGGTCGCCGGCGCCTTCGTCCTTCTTCTCGGTAGCATCCACGCCCTGGGCGATGTGCGCCGACTGGCCGTGCAGGTAGTTGGCGAACTTCGCCTTCTGCCAGTGGAAACCCTTCTGCTCGTAGCCGATGTCCTTGATCGCCGCGCGAACCTTGGGTTCGAGCGAGGCCAGGATGTCCTTGGTCAGCTGCTTGTTGGCTTTCTTGTCGCCATCCGGCTTGCCGGCGCGGACTTCACCGGCCAGCACGATGCGGTTGGTGGTGACCAGGGTCTCGCAGGCGACGCGCGCCTCGGGATCGGCGGTCAGGAAGGCGTCGACGACGGTGTCGCTGATACGATCGGCGACCTTGTCGGGATGGCCCTCGGAGACGCTCTCGCTGGTGAAGATGTAGGACGAACGGTTCAAGAGACGGCTCCGCCTTGAGGATGCGCGCGTGCGAGCTTACGCCCGCTTCGGCGTCCAGTTAGACGGGAACCATATAAAGATATGTTTATGCGAGCAAGGCGAGAGAACCTGTGACCGCCTTTAGTCCTCGTCGGCGCCGGCGTTGGCCTCTTCCTCGGCCATCGAGCGGACCAGCTCCAGGATCCGGCGGCGCACCTTGGCGCGGCTGATCTTGGGGAACAGGGCGGCCAACTCCAGGCCTTCCGAGGTCATCAGGAAGTCGTGCACGAACGGCTCGCCGGTCTCGGCCACGCCGTCGGCGGTCGGATCGGCCAGGCCTTCGAAGAAGTAGCCGACCGACGACTGCAGGCTCTTGGCGATCTCGTACAGCTTGCTGGCGCTGACCCGGTTGGCCCCGCGTTCGTATTTCTGGATCTGCTGGAAGGTCAGCCCCAGGTCCTCGGCCAGGCGTTCCTGGCTGACGCCCAGGATCTTGCGGCGCATGCGGATACGGGCGCCCACATGCAGGTCAACGGGATTGGGGTGACGCTCGGCGTCGGACGACTCGCTCATGCCTACGCTTGATAGCTGAAATTGCGGTTTTAATTCAGCCTAAGTCTTGCACGCGTGCAATAGAAGAAAAGGACTTACCCCTCGGTCGGCGAGCTGACGCAACCGCAGATATCAGTAGAAGTGCGAAAAACGCGGAATCACCGAAGTTGTCGAAGGGTGTAACGCCACCCTTACCTGGTATAGCGGAGTCGATCACTCCACTTTTGCCTAGATCCAGGCGCGTTCCCGAGATGATTCGACCGTGGGCGTCGATGACAGCGCTGACTCCCGTGGGGGTCGCCCGCAGGATCGGCTTGGCGCTTTCGATGGCCCGGTAGCTGGCCAGGTTCAGGTGCTGCAAGGGGCCAGACGTGACGCCGAACCAGGCGTCGTTCGAAACATTGATCAGGACTCGGACGTTCGGATCCGCCTTGGCCAGGCCCGGAAACAGGCTCTCGTAGCAGATCAGCGGCTGGGTCAGCAGGCCGTCGCCGACCTTCAGCGGGACGGGGCGCGGGCCGGTGGCGAAACCGTCCCCAAGATGGGCCAGGCTCTTGAAGCCGATGGCGGTCAGGAACTTTTCGGCCGGCAGATATTCGCCGAACGGCACCAGGCGGTGCTTGTCATAGACGCCCACGACCTCGAGATCGGTCGCCGTGCGCTTCAGGGCGATCAGGCTGTTGTAGTAGACCGGGCTCTGCACCGAGCCCTCGTAACGATAGCCGCCGATCAGCAGGGTCTGGCCGGGCTGGAGGCTGTCCAGGATCGCCTGCCGCACCCAAGTCCCGGGGGCCATGTAGTCGTTGATCGCCGCCGGCAGCGCGCCCTCGGGCCAAACCACCAGGTCGGCGGGCCTGCCGGCATAGGGCTTGGCGGTCAGCGAGACGTAGGCCTGGACGATCTGGGCGAAGCGGGCGGCGTCCCACTTGGCGTCCTGCTGGATGTCGGCCTGGACGATGCGCACCGTGACGGGCGTCCCGGCAACCAGCGGGCGCGACACCGCAAAAGCGCCGTAGCTATAAATAGCGACAAGGCCGGCGACCGCCGAACCCAGGGCGATCTTCCCCGCCCTACCCTCGCGCCACACGGCCGGCGCGGCGGCGATGGCCAGGGTGATCCAGGTCAGGCCGTAAGCGCCGACCACCGCCGCGAATTGCGATGGCCAAGAACCCGCCCGCCAGGTCTCGCCCGGCAGGTTCCAGGGAAACCCGGTCAGCACATGGCCCCGCAGCCACTCCAGCGCCCCGAAGGCGGCGGCGAAGGTCAGCACGCGCCAGGCGCTGGCCGGACGGACAAGGCGATAGAGCAGCCCCGCCAGGCCCCAGAACAACGCCAAACCCGAGGCCATGGCCGCTACGGCGAACGGGGCCATCCAGCCCTGGTTGGCCGCATCGACCATAAAGGCCTCGGCGATCCACCAGGTGCCCAAGCCGAAATAGCCGACACCCGCCAGCCAGCCGCGCCAAAAGGCCGAGCGCAGCGGCTTCTCGGCATGGGCGTCGTCGAGCAGGTAAAGCAGGCCCGCATAGCCCAGCAGGCCCGGCAATACGCCGAACGGCGGATGGGCCAAGGCGGCGGCCAGGCCGGCCAGCAACGCCAGCAGCGGCCCGCTCCAGGCCTTCGCACGGAAGCTGATCCAGGCCGTCACGAAGCCGCGACGTCCTCGGTCGCGGGCTCGCGAGCAGCGTCCCGCGACGGACCGCCCCGCATGCGCACCCGGCGCACCCGGCGCGGATCGGCCTCGACCACCTCGAACTCGTAGCCGTCGGGGTGGGTGATCACCTCGCCCCGCTGCGGCACGCGGCCGGCCAGGGCCACGACCAGGCCGGCGACCGTGTCGATGTCCTCTTCCATGTCGGAAGGGGCCAGGCTGCGGCCGACGGCCGCCTCCAGCTCCTCCAGCGGCGCGCGGGCCTCGGCCTCGAAGATCCCGCCGGGACGGGCGACGATGGCCACGGCGGCGGCGTCATCGTGCTCGTCGTCGATTTCGCCGACCACCGCCTCGATCAGGTCTTCCATCGAGACCAGGCCGTCGGTGCCGCCGAACTCGTCGATGACCAGGGCCATGTGGATCCGGCTGGTGCGCATGCGCAGCAGCAGGTCGGCGGCCTTCATCGACGCGGGCACGTACAAGGCGTCGCGGCGCAGCTTGTGCAGCACGATGTCACTTGGCGCGGGGCGCTTGGCCTCATCGGACAGCAGGCGGAAGATGTCCTTGACGTGGACCACGCCCACCGGGTCGTCCAGCGTCTCGCGATAGATCGGCATCCGCGAGTGTTCGGCCTCGGTGAACTGCGCCACCACCGCCTCGAATGGCGCCGACAGCTCGACGGACACGATGTCGGCGCGCGGGGTCATCACGTCGGCGACCCGCAGGGTCTGGAAGGCCTCGGCCTGGTCGACCATGTCGACCGCGCCGGTCGCGGGCGGCGCCTCGGACGGCCGAACGGACTCGCCGCCGCCGGTCAGCTGCCGGCGCATACGTCGGAAAAACGCCCGCACGCCCCGGCTTCTGCGAACCGGAACGGCGGGCTGTTGACTAGGCTCGTCGCTGGGCATGGCCCGTGTCAGCGCCCCTCTTCATCACCGGCATAAGGATCTGGAACGTCCAGACCCGCCAGGATTTCGCGTTCGAGCGCCTCCATGGCTTCCGCCTCGTCGTCGCCCTCGTGATCGTATCCTAGGAGATGAAGCACGCCATGCGCCACCAGATGTTGCAGATGGTGGCCCAGAGGCTTGCCCTGCTCGGCCGCTTCGCGCGCGCAAACCCCATAGGCCAGGGCGATATCGCCGATCTGGCCTTCGGGATTGGGCGGCGAGGGGAAGGACAGGACGTTGGTCGGCTTGTCCTTCTGGCGGAAGTCGCGATTGAGGGCCTGGACGCTGTCGTCGTCGGTCAGCAGGATCACGATCCCCTGCCCTTCGATGTCCTCATGCGCATCCAGCACGGCCTGGGCGGCGCGCCAGACCAGGGCCTCGGTCTCGGCTTCCGCCGTGGTCCAGGCCTCGTCCTCGATCTCGATGTCTACGGTAATCGTCATTTAGCGGGGAGTACTCTGCGCCGCGTCGGCGTCATAGGCCTTTACGATACGCTCGACGAGCGGATGGCGCACCACGTCCGACGCGGTAAAGCGCGACACCGCCACGCCCTCGACGCCATCCAGGATCGAGACGGCGTGGGCCAGGCCTGAATCGCGGGGATTCATCAGGTCGACCTGGGTCGGGTCGCCAGTGACGACCATACGGGCGCCCTCGCCGATCCGGGTCAGGACCATCTTCATCTGCAGGCGCGAACAGTTCTGGGCCTCGTCGACGATGACGAACGCATGGGCCAGCGTGCGGCCGCGCATGAAGGCGATCGGGGCGACCTCGATCTCCAGCTTCTCGCGACGCCGACGCAGCTGGTCGGCGCCCATGATGTCGGTCAGGGCCTCCCAGACCGGGGCCATGTAGGGGTCAACCTTCTCGTTCAGGTCGCCCGGCAGGAAGCCCAGCTTCTCGCCGGCCTCGACGGCGGGGCGGGTGACGATCAGGCGATCGACCTCGCCGCGCATCAGCATGCCGGCCCCATGGGCCACGGCCAGGAAGGTCTTGCCGGTGCCGGCAGGACCCAGGCCGAAGACCAGCGGATGGGTGGCCATCCGCTCCAGATAGACGGCCTGGCTCTTGGTCTTGGGCGAGACATTGCCCTTGCGCACCGCGCGGGGCGAGGCCTGGCCGCCGGTCTCGTGAGCATTGCCGATGGCGATGCGGACATCGGCCTCGACCACTTCCTCGCCGTCGTCGGCGCGGGCGGCCAGGGTCTGCAGCACCCGTTTCGCGCCGGTGCGGCCGCGGGCGTCGCCGGTGATGGTGACGCCGCCGCCGGGGGTCTCGATCAACACCTTGAAGGCGTCCTCGATCAGGGCGGCGTGACGGCCCGACGGACCGGTAACAGCGACGACGGCGTCGTCGGACAGCGGCAGGAACTCAGGCGTACGGCTCAAGCGGTCTCCAGAGCAGGATTGGTTTCGAGCACCCCGCCCAAGCTCATCTTGGCGGCGCTCTCGATACGGACAGGCACGATCGTGCCGATCAGGCTTTCGGGGCCTTCAGCATGCACGGCCTGCAGATATGGGCTGCGACCCACGACCTGACCAGGGTGGCGGCCGGCTTTCTCGAACAGCACCGGCATGACCTTGCCGACCTGGCTGGCGTTGAAGGCCCGCTGCTGGTCGTCCAGCAACTGGTTCAGGCGGTCCAGGCGCTCGGCCTTGACCGCCTCGTCGACCTGGCCAGGCATGGCCGAAGCCGGCGTCCCAGGACGCCGCGAATATTTGAACGAGAAGGCGCTGGCGAAGCCGACCTCGCGGACCAGCTCCAGGGTCTTGTCGAAATCACCATCGCGCTCGCCGGGGAAGCCGACGATGAAGTCGCCGCTCATGGCGATGTCGGGCCGCGCGGCGCGGATCTTCTCGATCAGCTTCACATAGCTCTCGGCCGTGTGGTCGCGGTTCATGGCTTTCAGGATTTTGTCCGAACCCGCCTGCACCGGCAGGTGGAGGTAGGGCATCAGCTCCGGCAGCTCGCCATGGGCCTCGATCAGGTCGTCGCCCATGTCGCGCGGATGGCTGGTCGTGTAGCGGATGCGGTCCAGGCCATCGATCTTGGCCAGCTGGCGCACCAGCTTGGCCAGGGTCGAGCCGTCGCCGTCATAGGCGTTGACGTTCTGGCCGAGGAGCGTGACTTCGCGCACGCCCTTGTCGGCTAGTTGCTTGGCCTCCTCGACGATGTCGTTCACCGGCCGCGACCACTCGCCGCCGCGCGTATAGGGCACCACGCAGAAGGTGCAGAACTTGTCGCAGCCTTCCTGCACGGTCAGGAACGCGGTGACCCCGGTCACGTGGCGCTCGGCCGGCAGGGCGTCGAACTTCTCGTCGGCGGCGAAGTCGGCGGCCAGGCGCTCGCCGGTGGCCCGGTGGGCGCGGGCGATCAACTCGGGCAGCTGGTGATAGGCCTGGGGACCGACGACCAGATCGACCGCCTTCTGGCGATGCATGATCTCCTTGCCCTCGGCCTGGGCCACGCAGCCGGCCACGGCGATGGTCATGCGACCGCCGTCCTGGGCTTTGCGGTCCTTCATCTGCTTGATGTAACCGAGCTCGGAATAGACCTTCTCGGTGGCCTTCTCGCGGATGTGGCAGGTGTTCAGCACCACCAGGTCCGCGCCTTCGGGATCGTCCACGACGCCATAGCCCAGCGGACGCAGGACATCGGCCATGCGCTCGCTGTCATAGACGTTCATCTGACAGCCGTAGGTCTTGATATAGAGGCGCTTTTGCGGGGTCTCGCTCATGCGCGAGGTTATGGGGTCACGCGGCCCTTGGCGCAAGTTCGCCAGGGCCACACCCCGACCCGCTCAGTCCTCGATCGGCAGGCCGTAGAGTTCGAGCCGGTGGTCGACCAGCTTGTAGCCCAGCTTGCGGGCGATGGCGTGCTGCAGGGCCTCGATCTCCTCGTCCACGAACTCGACGACCTTGCCGGTCTTCATGTCGATCAGGTGGTCGTGGTGGTGGTCGGGCGTCTCTTCATAGCGCGAACGGCCGTCACGGAAGTCGTGGCGCTCGATGATGCCGCTTTCCTCGAACAGACGGACGGTGCGGTAGACCGTGGCGATCGAGATGTGCGGATCGATGGCGTGGGCGCGGCGGTGCAGCTCTTCGACGTCGGGATGGTCCTCGGCAGACGACAGCACGCGCGCGATCACGCGGCGCTGGTCCGTCATGCGCATGCCTTTTTCGATACAGGCTTTTTCGAGTCGATCCACGGCGGAACCTCCGTCTGAGTCGCCGGCAAGATAGGCGGTCGATCGCTAAGTGTTAAGCACCCGGCGCATGACAAGCGCGTCCTTGGGGCCATCGGGATGGGGATAATATCCCTTCCGCAGGCCGACCTTGGCGAAACCGGTCGCTTGATAGAGGGCGATGGCCGCCAGATTGTCGGCCGCGACCTCCAGGAACATGGCCTCGGCCTTGGTCTCGGAAGCGATCCCGGCGGCGATTTCCACCAGCGCCGCACCCCAGCCGCGCCGGCGAGCGGCGGGGTCGACGGCGATGGTCAGGATCTCGGCCTCGCCGGCGATCGAACGGCAGAGGATGAAGCCCTTGCTCTCGGCGGGCTCCCCCGCCTCGCCCAGCACGGCGAAAGCGCCGGGGGATTTCAGCAGCTCGTCGAACTCCAGCGCCGTCCAGGGCCGGGGAAAAGCCTTGTCGTGCAGGTCGGCGAGATCGAACGCGGCTTCCGAGCCGACAGGACGCAGGTTCATGCGGCGGGCAGCGTGGCGTAGGGCGCGCGCAAATAGAGCGGCCGAGGCGAATGGGCAGGCGCGGGCTTCCTGGCGGCCAGGCGAGCGACGGCGACAGGATCGGGCGCGGCCGGGGTCAACACGGTCGCGACGCTCAGCGTATCGGCCAGCAACGGCGCGCCGGAGCCGACCAGGGTCGCCGGGCCGCCCGAATAGAGCTCGGCCAGGCGCGCGGCGGCCTCGCCTAGGCCTAGGGCGTCCGGAGCCATCAGCGAGACGCCATCGGCGAACACCTGGATGTAGACCTGGTCCATCCGGGCATCGAGCACGGCGGCGACGAAACCCTTGGCCCCGTAGGCCAGGCTCTCCAGCGTGTTGACGCCCACGCAGGGGATCGACAGCGCCGTGGCCAGCCCCTTGGCGAAGGCCAGGCCCACGCGCAGGCCGGTGAACGAGCCCGGACCGACCGTGACGCCGATGCGGGAAAGGTCGGTGAAGGCGATGCCGGCCTCGGCGGCGGCCTCGCGGGCGATGATGCCGATCCGCTCCTGGTGGCCACGGGTCATGGGCTCGCTGCGGGTCGCCAGGACGCGCTCGCCATCGAGCACGGCGACCGAGCTGGCGCCGAGGCAGGTGTCGATCGACAGGATCATGGATCAGCCGGCGCCGACGACGGCGCCTTCGGCCGGACGCCAGACGAATTCGTTCAGCTGGCCCTTGGCCTTCAGGGTCGCCTCGGGCGGCACGGCCTTGCCGGTGTAGCCCGGCACGCCGAACACGTAGGACACGGTCGGAGCTTCGGGGCGCACGCAGATCGTCATGTTGACCTCGCGGCCTTCGCCGGCCCGGCACTGGTCGACGGTGAAGCCCAGGCCGGCCCACTTGGCCAGCAGCTGCTCGTCCTTCGGACCGCGCGCGTCGCCGGCATTGACCCGGACATAGGCGATCTCGCCCTCGTCGTTCTTGCCGACCTCGGCCAGCAGGACGTTGTCCTGCTCGATATTGATGATCGGCTGGGGCGGGCCTTCGCCGAAGTGCAGGAAGGCGTTGTCGACCTTGGCCTTCGGGAACAGCACCTTGAGGGTGGCCAGGTCAAAGGCGACCGTGCCGTTGATCGGCCCGACGCCGTCCTTGGTCACCTTCAGTGGACCGCCAGCATAGGGCGCGATGGCGACGGTGACCGGCGGCTTGGCGCCAGCGGGCGCGGTGGGGGTCGCGGTCTCGTCCTTCTTGGCCGGCCCGCAGGCGGCCAGCAGCACGAGCGGCAGGGCGAGGAAGGTGTGGCGGAGGGTCATGAGAGCGTTCTAGCCCCAAGCCCCTCCGCCGTCATCAGATCAGAGGATTTTCGCCGCCTCATCGAAGTCCAGGCGCGGATTGCGCGGGAACAGGCCCTCGTCCGTGCCGTGGCCGATCGAGGCGATGAAGTTGCTCTTGATGTTGGTGCCCGCGAAGAACTCGGCATCGACGGCGGCATTGTCGAAGCCCGACATCGCGCCGACGTCCAGGCCCAGGGCCCGCGCGGCCAGGATGAAGTAGCCGCCCTGCAGCGAGCTGTTGCGCAGCGCGCCCCACTCGCGGGCCGTCAGGTCGTTGAACCAGTCCTTGGCGCCCGGGGCGTGCGGGAACAGCTTGGGCAGGGTCTCGGGGAAATCGAGGTCGTAGCCAATGATCACCGTCACCGGGGCCTGCAGGATCTTCGGGGCGTTCGAGCCCGACGAGTGCTTGGCCAGGCGTTCCTTGGCCTCTTGCGAGGTCAGGAAATAGAACCGCGCCGGGGTCGAGTTGGCCGCGGTCGGGCCGAACTTGGTCAGCTCATAGAGCTCGCGCAGGACGCTTTCCGGCAGCGGCGTCGGATCCCAGCCATTGCGGGTCCGGGCTTCGGTAAACAGCTGGGCGAGCGTGGCGTCTTCGAGCTTGGCCATGAGCGATCCTTGAGGAAGCTATTTGCAACTACAATAGTTACAATATAGAGCTTCCGCCGCATCGCGCAAGAAGGCCTAGCCCAGCGTCTGCTCCACGCGGGTCACTTCCGGCACATAGTGCTTGAGCATGTTCTCGACGCCCGACTTCAGGGTCGCGGACGAGGACGGGCAGCCCGAGCAGGCGCCGCGCATGTGCAGCCACACCACGCCGGTCTGCGGCTCGAAGCGCGAGAAGACGATGTCGCCGCCGTCCTGGGCCACGGCCGGACGGATGCGGGTGTCGAGCAGTTCCTTGATCTCGGCGACGATCTGCGAGGCTTCCTCGTCATAGACGCCGTCATCGTCGTGGCCGCCTTCAGCGCCCGCGGCCTCCAGCAGCACCGGCCGACCGCTGGTGAAGTGGTCCATGATGGCCGCCAGGATCGGCGCCTTCAGGTGCGGCCACTGGGCGTCCTCGCCCTTGGTCACGGTCAGGAAGTCGGGACCGAAGAACACCCGCGTCACGTCGCCCAGGTCGAACAGGGCCTTGGCCAGCGGCGAGGCGTCGCCCTCTTCCGGCGTGCGGAACTCCCTTGCGCCCTCGCCCAGCACTTCGCGGCCGGGCAGGAACTTCAGGACCTCGGGGTTCGGGGTGGTTTCGGTCTGAATGAACATGGCCCTGAAATGGACCTCGCGGCCTCGTGACGCAAGGGCGACCGCCTCCTTCACAAGAAGACAGATTGGCGCATTTTGAAAGTGACACAGGCGTCATTTTCTGGCGGTATGCTCGCAAAACACCGATCCGCGGGAGGATCCAAGATGAGCGACGGTTCTATCGACCTGAAAGAGGCCGCGCGCGCGCGGGCCTATTCGATCCCTCTCGAGGACTACCACATCGCCGATCCGGCCCTGTTCCAGGCCGACGCCATGTGGCCCTATTTCGAGCGGATGCGGAACGAAGACCCCGTCCACTACTCGAAGGGCGACGAGGAGATCGGACCCTATTGGTCGATCACCCGCTACAACGACATCATGACCGTCGACACGACCCACCAGGTCTTCTCGTCGGACGCCCACCTGGGCGGCATCACCATCCGCGACTTCGACGAGGACTTCGTCCTGCCGATGTTCATCGCCATGGACCAGCCCAAGCACGACATCCAGCGCAAGACGGTCAGCCCGATCGTCTCGCCGCCGAACCTGGCCAAGCTGGAAGGCGTGATCCGTGAACGGGCCGGCCAGATCCTGGATGCGCTGCCGATCAACGAGCCGTTCGACTGGGTCGACCGGGTCTCGATCGAGCTGACCACCCAGATGCTGGCCACCCTGTTCGACTTCCCCTGGGAAGAGCGCCGCAAGCTGACCCGCTGGTCGGACGTGGCCACCGCCTCGCCCGAGAGCGGCATCGTCGAGAGCGAGGACGCCCGCCGCGCCGAGCTTCTGGAATGCCTGGGCTACTTCACCAACCTGTGGAACGAGCGGGTCAACCAGACCGAACCCGGCAGCGACCTGATCTCGATGCTGGCCCATGGCGAGGCCACCCGCGACATGCCGCCCTTCGAATATCTGGGCAATGTCATCCTGCTGATCGTCGGCGGCAACGACACCACCCGCAACTCGATCACCGGCGGCCTCTACGCTCTGTCGCAGAACCCGGCCGAAGAGGCCAAGCTGCGCGCCGACCCCAGCCTGATCCCCAACATGGTCTCGGAGATCATCCGCTGGCAGACCCCGCTGGCCCACATGCGCCGCACGGCGCTGGAGGACTTCGAGCTGGCCGGCAAAACCATCAAGAAGGGCGACAAGGTCGTCATGTGGTACGTCTCGGGCAACCGCGACGACACGGTCATCGAAAACGCCGACGCCTTCATCATCGACCGCCCGCAAGCCCGCCGCCACCTGTCGTTCGGCTTCGGCATCCACCGTTGCGTCGGCAACCGCCTGGCCGAGATGCAGCTGAAGATCGTCTGGGAAGAGGTGCTGAAACGCTTCCCCAAGATCGAGGTCCTGGAAGAGCCCAAGCGCGTCTACTCGACCTTCGTGAAAGGCTACGAGCGGATGATGGTCAGAATTCCCGAACGCAATTGATCCCCTCTCCCCTTGCGGGAGAGGGTGGCCCACGAAGTGGGTCGGGTGAGGGGTTGAAGACAGAAACCGCCGCGACAGCCTGACCGCCGTCGCGGCGGTTCTCGTTTGTGCGACCCCTCATCCGGCGCTGCGCGCCACCTTCTCCCTCAAGGGGAGAAGGAAGTTACGCCAAAGCGTCGATCTCTTCGTCCGTCAGGTCGCCCGGCACCACGGTGACGGGTAGCTTGCGGCCGCCGAAGCCGACGCCGTCCTTGGCGATGGCGGCGATCAGCGGCCCTGGCCCACGGCCGGCCGTCGAGGTCGCCAGGATCAGGATCTTGATGCTGGGATCGGCGGCGACCACCGCCTTCAGGGCCATGCGGACGCTGTCGGCGTGCTTGATGATGAACTCGGGCGGCAGGCCGGTCTCGGCCACGACCTGGGCGGCCAGGCTCTGGAGCAGGACCTCGGCCTCCTCGCGTTCCTGGCGCTCGATCTCTTCGCGCACCCCGCTCCAGTGCTCGAACTCGGCGGGCGAGATCACCTTCAGCAGCGCCACGTGACCGCCGGTCGAGCGGGCGCGGCGGCAGGCGTATTTCAGCGCCGCGCCGAACTCCGGCGTGTCGTCGGCGACGACCAGGAACTTGCGGCGACTAGAAGCGGCATCGGTCATGGGCCGACAGAACGCCGCTTCCGCCGGAACCTCAAGCCCCCCAGAAGCCGACCAGCTTCTTGACCTCGGCCAGGGTCGGGGCGGCGGCTTCGCGAGCCTTCTCCGCGCCCTTGGCCAGGATGGCGTCCAGCACCGCCGGATCGCCCAGCAGGCCGCGCATGCGCTCGCCAACCGGGGCCAGGCTCTCGACCGCCAGCTCGGCCAGGGCCGGCTTGAAGGTCCCGAAGCCCTTGCCGGCGTATTCGGCCAGCACCTCGGCCTTGGTCTTGCCGGCCAGGGCCGCGAAGATGCCGACCAGGTTGTCGGCCTCGGCGCGGGTTCCCAGCTCTTCCAGGGTTTCCGGCAGCGGTTCCGGATCGGTGCGGGCCTTCTTGACCTTGGCGGCGATGTCGTCGGCCGTGTCGGTCAGGTTGATGCGCGAATAGTCCGACGGGTCGGACTTGCTCATCTTGGCCGAACCGTCACGCAGGCTCATGACCCGCGCGCCGGGACCCTGAATCAACGGATCGGGCTGCGGGAAGAAGGCCGGGGCGCCGCCGGGGATGCCGAAGTCATGGTTGAACTTGCCGGCGATGTCGCGGGTCAGCTCCAGGTGCTGCTTCTGGTCTTCGCCGACCGGCACGTGGGTGGCCTTGTAGACCAGGATGTCGGCCGCCTGCAGCACCGGGTAGGTGTAGAGACCCACCGAGCTGCGCTCCTTATGCTTGCCGCTCTTCTCCTTGAACTGGGTCATGCGGTCCAGCCAGCCGAGGCGGGCGACGCACTGGAAGATCCAGGCCAGTTCGGCGTGCTCGCGCACCGCCGATTGCGGGAAGATCGTCGCCTTGTCCGGGTCCAGGCCCGAGGCGATGTAGGCGGCGGCGATCTCACGGGTCTGCTGGGCCAGCAGCGCCGGGTCCTGCCACACGGTGATGGCGTGCAGGTCGGCCACGAAGATGAAGGTGTCGATCTCGTGCTGCAGGCGGGTGAACTTCACCAGCGCGCCGAGATAGTTGCCCAGGTGCAAGGCGCCCGAGGGCTGGACGCCCGAGAGCACACGCGACGGACCCGAATAGACGGCAGGAGCTTGATCGGTCATGGCCGCTGGTTAGCGCCGCGACCCGACCAGGGCAAGGCCGATCAAGCCTTGCCCCGCTTGAGCGCCGCCTTCAGCTCGGACGGCTTGACCCCGCCGAACAGGAACAGCAGCGGCGGATAGACCAAGACACCGGCCAGGCAGGTCAGCGCCAGGGCGAATTCCTTGGCCCCGATCGCGTGGCCGGTCAGGCCGATGCCGCGCAGCGGCGCCTCGATTAAGTCGCGATAGTGCGAGGCGGCGGCCATCAGGAGGCCCATGCCTAAGCTGGCCAGCAGGATGCGGACCAGGCGCGACCAGGTCTGGCCGGTCGGGCTGTAGTCCTTCTTCCGCGACAGGCCGAAGGCCATCTGGCCGACATTGATCCACGAGGCGATGGCCGTGGCGGCCGCGATGCCCTTGACCCCGACCAGCTGGAACAGGACCACGCCGAAGGCGATGTTCACGGCCACCGAGATCAAAGCAAAGCGCATCGGGCTCTTGGTGTCGCCGCGCGCGAAGAAGGCTCGCGAATACAGCTGCTGCAGCACGAAGGCCGGGGTGCCCAGGCCGTAGAAGAACAGCGCCGCCGCCGTCTGGCTGGCGTCGAAGGCGGTGAACTGGCCGCGGGTGTAGAGGCCGTCCGACAGGAAGCCGGGCATGGCGACCAAGGCCGCGGCGGCCGGCAGGGTCAGGGCCATGGCCAGCGTAACGCCCTGGTCCATGGCGCTCTGGGCGTCGTCACGGTCGCCCGAGTGCACGGCGCGCGACAGGCGCGGCAGCAGGGCGACGCCGATGGCGACACCAACCAAACCTAGCGGCAACTGGTAGAGACGGTCGGCCGTGGCCAGCCAGGTGCGGCCGCCGGGGACGTGGCTGGCCAGGTTGCCGGAGATGAAGATGTTGACCTGGGTGGCGCTGGCCGCCAGGGCGCCGGGGATGGCCTTGCCGATCAGCTCGCGCACTTCCGGCGTCAGGCGCGGCAGCCGCCAGTGGACCTTGGCCCCGGACTTGTTGACGCCCCAGGTCAGCAGAGCGGCCTGGGCGACACCAGCCACCACCACGCCGATCGAACCCCAGGTCGCCGCGCCGACGGCGCTGGTCTGGGGCAGGATGAAGATCAAGGTGCTGATGTTCAGCAGGATCGGCGCGCCGGCCGACAGGATGAAGCGGTCGCGGGCGTTCAGCACGCCCGACAGGTGCGCGACGATGGCCATGCACGGCAGGTAGGGCATGGTGATCTGGGTCAGCAGCACCGCCAGCTTGTACTTCTCGGTGCCCCAGCCAAAGCCCGGGCTGATCAGCATCATCAGCCACGGCATGGCCAGCTGGCAGATCACGGTGATGATGATGGTCGAGGCCGCCAGGGTCGCCATGGCGTCGGCCGCCAGGATGTCGGCCTTCTCCTCGCCGTCGCGCTGCAGCGACTTGGCGTAGGCCGGCACGAAGGCCGCCGCGAAGGCGCCCTCGGCGAAGAACCGGCGGAACAGGTTCGGGAACGCCAAGGCGGCGTTGTAGGCGTCGGCGGCCGGGGTGGCGCTGGCCCCCATCCGGTACGAGACCGCCAGGTCCCGCGCGAAGCCCATGAAGCGGCTGACCAGGGTCAGGCCCGAATAGATCGCCGACGACTTGAGAAGACCTCCGCCCTTCTTGGGCGCGGGAGCTTCAGGGGCGGCGGCGGGGGGCGCGGTGTCGGTCACCAACGGCTTCTGTGACGGCGCCGAGGAGGCGTCAAGAGCCGCCCGCTAGATCGCGATCTCGTCGACGTCGCGGATCCAGCGCGTCTGCCGCGTCGATTCCAGCGATCCCTGGGCGTCGATGGCGCGTAAGGGCGAGAAGTCCAACCCGGTCTCAGCCTGGATCGCCGCCACGGTGGTCTGGATATGACGGCTGCGCATCTCGTCCAGGGTGTAGGGCTTGAGACCCGAGAACACCTTGGCCTCGTACAGGGCCTGAACATATTGGGTCTGACCGACGATGAAGGCCGCCGCCTTGGCCACGGTGGGGGTCTTCTGCAGCACCGCGATCTTCCAGAACGACAGCGGGATGCGCCAGGGTCCGCCCTCTCGCCCATGGCCGTACCAGGGGTCTTCGTCGCGATAGATCGGACCGGTGAAGATGGTCAGCCGCTGCTCGGTCAGCTGGGCCTTGTTGAGCAGGTAGTCCTCAAGATTGCCCCAGTCGACGTCGTTGTAGCCCTGCACCTGGGGCGCGGCGTTGGTGTAGTGGAACGTCTCCTCGGCATTGGCCGCCGCCTCGGCCTTGTCGGCGCCCCAGCACGGGTCAAGCAGCCTGACCTGGTGGCCGCGGCTGAACTGGACCGGATCGGTGCCCTTGTTCTTCTCGTAGAAATTGCCCGCCGGCTGATATTCGTCGGCGATCCGCGCGTCGCGCCGCCAGGTGTTCTTGCGCTCGCCTGGATGGACCAGCCGCGCGCCGTCGACATTGACGGCGGTCAGCAGCGGGAACTTCCGCTGCTTATGGATCACCGCCGAATAGTGGCTGTATTTCAGGATCTCGCCGCCATCCAGCAGCGGCGCCACGTGGCCCAGGGCCCGCATCGGCGCGATGACCTGGTCCAGGTCGACGCGCACGCTGAGGAAGTCGCGATCGTAGCCGCCCGCATTGGCCCAGCGCGTGACCGGCAAGGGCGACCGGTCGGCCTCGAGCAGGGCGGCGCTTTCGCCCTCGCCCTTGGACATCGGCGACAGGCCCAGCGTGCCTTCCAGGCGGTTCAGCACGACCCCGGCCTGGGGCGTCTGGAAGCGGTTGGCCTCCAGGTGGTTGAAGATCGCGCTGACGCGCACGCCCTCGTTGGCGATGAAGACCGGCGCGGCGCCCGGAACACTCAGGCTTTCCGGATCGGGCACCGCCTTGTGGTGCAAGGCCAGGACCTGCCACTGGTCGTTCATGACCGGCGCGCCGGACGCGCCCGGTTCGGTGTCGGTCGAGTAGTGGATGAACGCGTTCAGGTCGATGCCGGCCGCAGCGGCTGGATCCAGGTCCAGGATCTGACTGGCATGGATCGCGATCTGCTTGGGCTCGCCGCCGGGATGCTGGATGATCGACACCCATTCGCCCTCGACGGCCTTGCCCGAGATCGGCAGCAGCGGCAGCCGGCCAAAGCGCGTCAAAGGCACGTTGTTGTCCGACAGCGGCGTCACGGCGACGAAGGTGAAGTCCAGTTCGGCGTTGGTGTAGAACACCTCATGCGGCGCCAGGTTGAACTGCACCGGGTCCTGCAAGGCCCCGTCCAGGTCGTGCTCATAGGCGAATTGCGCGTCGGCCTGGCTGGCCTCGTCGGGGCTGCCCAGCACGTGGTGGTTGGTCAGCAGCAGGCGCGGGCCGACCAGAAAGCCGGTGCCGTACCAGGCGCCGCCGTCGGCGGGCACCTTGATCCGGCAGACGGCCCCAGCCGCGCGCCGGCCGCGATCCAGGAAGTTGATCGACAGCAGGTCGCTGGCGCCGATGATCCGCTCGAAGCCGTTGGGATCGGCCGCGCTCGACTCGATCAGCGTCTTGCGCGCCAGGAACCGCCGATCGGACCGGGCCGCCGACGCCCGCTCCGCGCGCTGGGCCGCCGGAACGTAGAATGGGGTCTTGTCGACGGCCTTGGCGACCGCCTCTGACAGGGCCGCGGACTCGGTGGCGACGATGTCGCGGCGAGGTCCCTTATCGCGATCGGTGTCCGTCACGGCGCTCCCCCGAGCTTGTGGTCGGACAGACCTTGAACGGTCTGCACGACACGCCTGTGACGATCCTGGCGTTAACCCGGCAAAAACACAACCATTAAGGGCGCGGTCAGGATTTCGGCGCGAGGTCCGGCCGGGACGCCAGGAACGCCGCGCGTTCCTCGTCGGTCAGCACCTTGGCGGTCTTGCGTCGCGCCACCTTCGGGGTTGGCCGCGCATAGGCGCCTGCGGGCGCGGCCGCCGGCTTGAGGTCGGCCAGGCGCTTGATCGGCGGCTTCATGTCGTTTCCTCAGGCTTGTGACCGGACAAGCTTAAGCGCCCGCCCGTGACGATCTCGCGAAGGCCCTAGCGCGCCACGCTTGCCCTGGCTTTGCGCAGGCCCGCACGCGCGGCCGGGGCCGTGGCTTCGTTCTGTTCCAGGGCGGCCAGCAGGTCGGCCTTCAGGGCGTTGACCTTGCGGGTCTCGGTGACCTTCCCGCCCTCGGCCGTCTGGACGTAGAAGGCGTCGACCGCCCGCTCGCCGTAGCCGTCGATATGGGCCGACTGGATCGAGAGGCCGCTCTCGGCCAGGGTCTTGGCCAGGGCGTGCAGCAGGCCCGGACGGTCGCGGCCCGAGGCCTCGACCACGGTGGCGTCGTTGGAGGCCTCGTTGTCGACCACCACGGCCGGCGCGATGGCGAAGGCCGCGGCGCGCGACTGCTCGGCGCCGCGACGCGGCTCCACGGATAGGGCTTCGCCCCGGCCGGCGGCTTCCAGAGCGTCGGCCAAGCGGCGCAGGGCGCGCGGGTTCTCACAGCCGAACGGCGCGCCAGTCACGTCCTGCACATAGAACACGTCCAACGCCTGCCCCTGGCGGGAAGTGAACACCCGCGCCCCGACCACGTTGCCGCCCAGGGACGAGATGGCCAGCGCGAGGTCGGCGAACAGGCCGCGACGGTCCTTGGCCGCCACCACGATCTCGGCGGCGTTCTGGCCTGAGCGCACCCGCCCCTCGGCGGCGGCCCCGCCCTGGATGGCCGCGCGGCGGGCCAGCGAGGCGTGCTCGAAGAGGTCCTCGTGGCTGAAGGCCGAGAAGTAGGCGTTCTCCATCGCCGTCGCCCAGCCCATGGCGGCCGGGTCGGTCTCCAGCAGGGCGGCGCGCGCGGTCTCGGCGGCGATCTCCTGGTGGCGCTGGACATTGGCGGCGGCGTCGCTGCCGCGCCCGCCCCGGAACACGGCCTCGGTGGCGTTGTAGAGCTCGCGCAGCAGCTGGCCCTTCCAGCCGTTCCACACGCCCGGCCCCACGGCGCGGATGTCGGCGACGGTGATGACCAGCAGCAGGCGTAGGCGCTCGGGGTTCTCGACGATGCGCGCGAAGGCCGCGACCGTGCCGGGATCGGAGACGTCGCGCTTCTGGGCGAAGTCGCTCATCACCAGGTGGTTCTCGACCAGCCAGGCGACCAGCTCGACCTTCACACGCTCGACGCCCAGCCGCTCGCAGGCGCTGCGGGCCGAGCGGGCCCCGGCCTTCTCCTGGCCACCCACGCCGCCCTTGCCGGTGTCGTGCAGCAGCATGGCCAGGAACAGGGCCTCGCGGTCCTCGATAAGCGGCATGATCGACACCGCCAGCGGGTGGTCATCCACCAGGCGGCCGGCCGCCATGTCGCCGATGATGCCCACGGCCCGCAGGGTGTGCTCGTCCACCGTGTACGAGTGGTACATGTTGAACTGCATCTGGGCCACGACCCGGCCGAACTCCGGCACGAAGCGGCCCAGGACCCCGGCGTCGTTCATCAGGGTCAGGGTGCGATAGCTGCGCTTGCCCCGCGCCAGCAGGTCCATGAACGTTCGGCAGGCGTCGGGATCGCGGCGCACGCGCGAGGTGATCAGCGACAGGCTGCGGGTCACCGCCGTGAAGGCGTCGGGGTGCAGGTCCAGGTCCCGCTCGTCGGCGATCTTGAACAGGCGGATCAGGTTGACCGGATCGGCCTCGAAGACCTCCTGGCCCTCGATGTTCAGGCGGCCGTTGTCCTCGAAGAAACCCTCGACCTCCAGCGCCTTGCGCTTGGGGCGGCCGCCCGGCAGGAACCGCGAAATGCCCTTGGGCTCGTTCTTGAAGTGCTCGGCTTCCAGCTTGGCCGAGAAGGCGCGGGTCAGGGCCCCGACCTCCTTGGCGATCAGGAAGTAGCGCCGCATGAAGCGCTCGACCGCCGGCGCGTCGCCCCGGTCGCCGTAGCCCATGCGGCGGGCGATCTCGGGCTGCAGGTCGAAGGTCAGGCGCTCTTCGGGCCGGCCCGTCGTAAAGTGCAGGTGGGCGCGCACGGCGTGCAGGAAGTCGAAGGCGCGGATGAAGGCCTTGGTCTCGCGGCCCGAGAAGACATCCATCTTGAAGACGTCTTCGGGCTTGTCGACGGGGTGCAGATATTCGGCGATCCACATCAGGGTGTGGAGGTCGCGCAGGCCGCCCTTGCCTTCCTTGACGTTGGGCTCGACCATGTAGCGGCTGGCGCCGGCGCGGGCCTGGCGGTCGTCGCGCTCCTTCAGCTTGGCGGCGACGAACTGAGCGCCGGTGCCCTTCATGACGTCGTCGCGGAAGCGCTTCTTCAGATCCTCGGCCAAGCGCTCGTCGCCGGTCAGGCGGCGGGCCTCCAGGATCGAGGTGCGGATCGTGAAATCCTCCTTCGAGAGGCGCACGCACTCCTCGATGGTCCGCGAGGCGTGGCCGACCTTGAAGCCCAGATCCCACAGCGCATACAGCATGTACTCGATCACGCTCTCGGCGTGCGGCGTCTGCTTGTAGGGCCGCAGGAACAGCAGATCGATGTCGCTGAACGGGGCCAGGGTCCGCCGACCATAACCACCGACGGCCAGCAGGCACAGGCGCTCGCCCTCGGTCGGGTTGCGGGCCCGGAACACGTGCACCGTCGTGAAGTCGTAGAGGGCGGTGATCACCTCGTCGGTGACGCCCGACAGCAGCCGGGCGGTCTCGACGCCGGCGGCCCCGTTCTCCAGCCGCTCCTTGGCGATCATCCGGCCGCGAAACAGCGCCTGCTTGAGGATCTCGATGGCCCGCGAGCGCTGTTCGGCCTCGTTGCCGATGGAATCCAGGGCGGCGGCCGACAGTCGGGCCCGCAGGGCGTGTCCGTCGACGACGTGTTCCAGGCGGGTGGGGCGAAGGCGACGGGGCATGTTGATTATATGGGTACCAGCTAGGTCTTCAGCAGACCCTTAAGACGATAGAGCGCCTCCAGGGCCTCGCGCGGGCTCATGCCGTCAACGTCCAGATCCGACAAGGTGTCCTCGACGACACTCGGCGCCGCTTTCGCGGGCGCCCCCATGGCGTTTTGGGCGGCGACGGCGGCGGCCTGGCTGACGGCGAACAGCGGCAGGTCGTCCAGCTTGGCCGGCGACTGGTCCTTGCTCTCCAGGCGGTCGAGCACCTCGCGGGCGCGGACGACCACTGGCCCTGGCACGCCGGCCAGCTTGGCCACCTGCACGCCGTACGAGCGGTCGGCCGGACCGGGCGCGGCTTCGTGCAGGAAGACGAGGTCGCCGTTCCATTCCTTGGCCCGCAGGCTGAGGTTGGAGACGAAGCTCATCCGCTCCTCCAGCGTCGCCAGCTCGTGATAGTGCGTGGCGAAGAGCGCGCGGCTCTTGTTGGTGTCGTGCAGGGCCTCGGCGCAGGCCCAGGCGATGGCCAGACCGTCATAGGTGGCCGTGCCGCGACCGATCTCGTCCAGGATCACCAGGCTGCGCGGGCCGGCTTGCGTGAGGATGGCGGCGGTCTCGACCATCTCCATCATGAAGGTCGAGCGGCCACGGGCCAGGTCATCGCCGGCGCCAACGCGGCTGAACAGGCGGTCGACGACGCCCAGGCGGAAGCTGGCGGCGGGCACGTAGCAGCCCGACTGGGCCAGGATGGCCAGCAGGGCGTTCTGGCGCAGGAAGGTCGACTTACCGGCCATGTTCGGGCCCGTGACGATCGACAGGCGCGCGCCGGTCTCGCCCGAGGCGTCCAGGCAGCAGTCGTTGGGCGTGTAGGGGTCGCCGGCCTTCTTCACCGCCGCTTCCACCACCGGGTGGCGGGCGCCCTTGGCGTCGAAGGCGTAGGACTTGTCGACCTGCGGACGGACCGCGCCGGCGTCTTCGGCCCACTCGGCCAAGGCCGAGGCGACGTCCAGGCGGGCCAGGGCCTCGGCGGCGATCTGGATGGCGTCGGCCAGCAGGCGGGCCTGTTCGCGCCAGTCCTCGAAGGCGGCGACCTCCATGGCCAAAGCGCGCTCGGCGGCCTGGGCGATGCGGGCGTCCAGGTCGGCCAGCTCCACCGTGGTGAAGCGCACCTGGTTGGCCAGGGTCTGGCGGTGGATGAAGGTGGCGTTCAGCGGCGGCTGGAACAGCGGGTCGGCCTTGCCGGCCGTGGCCTCGACGAAATAACCCAGCACGCCGTTGTGGCGGATCTTCAGCGGCACGCCGCTCTCGACGGTCAGCTGGGCCTCCAGGGCGACGATGACCTTGCGGCTGTCGTCGCGCAGGCCGCGCGCCTGGTCCAGCTCGGGACGGATGCCGGCGGCGACGAAGCCGCCGTCGCGGGCCAGGGCCGGGAGATCCGAGCCGAGGCCCTGCTCCAAGATGTTCAGATACTGCGACAGGCCCTCATGCAGCGACGGGGTCAGGGCCTTGAAGGCGTGCTCCAGCTCGAACGGCGGCGGCGACAGCGGGTCGGGCGAGCCCCCCGCCATGCCGGCCAGGCGCTCGCCGACCTTCAGGGTGTCGCGCAGGGTTCCCAGGTCGCGCGGACCGCCTCGACCGAGGGCCAGGCGCGATAGGGCGCGGGCCATGTCGCCGGCCCCTTTCAGCACCTCACGCAGGCGCTGGCGCAGCTGGCGGTGCTCGACGAACCACTCCACCGCGTCCAGGCGCTGGTCGATCGCGGCGACGTCCAGCAGCGGCCGGGCCAGGCGCGAGGCCAGCATCCGGGCGCCGCCAGCGGTGACCGTGCGGTCGATGCAGGCCAGCAGTGAGCCGTTGCGGTCGCCGGTCTGGGTGCGGTCGATCTCCAGGCTGCCGCGCGTGGCCGGGTCGATGGCCATGACATCGGCGTCGGCGGCGCGACGCGGCGCGCGGAGCGCCGGCAGCTTGCCGGCCTGGGTCATTTCCAGGTGGGCGGCGATCAGGCCCAGGGCCCCGATCTCGGCCGGGGTCAGCCCGCCGAAGCCATCCAGGGTGTCGACGCCGTACAGGCGCTTCACGCGGGCTTCCGAGGCCTGCGGCTCCGACAGCGCCGACGGCATCGGCTGCACCAGGCCGCCGCAGATCTTCAGGGTCTGGGAGAGGCTCTCGTCCGACAGGAGGCGGTCGGCGACCAGGGTCTCGGACGGGGCCAGGGCCGCCAGGATCGGCGCGACGGCCTCCTTGGCCAGGGCGAACACCTCGACCTCGCCGGTCGATAGTTCCACGGAGGCCACGGCCGCCTGCCCGGCGCGCACGGCGACAGCGGCCAGGCGGTTGGCGCCGCGGGCGTCCAGCAGACCGTCCTCGGTCAGGGTGCCGGGCGTCACCACGCGGACGATGTCGCGGCGGACCACCGACTTGGAGCCACGCTTCTTGGCCTCGGCGGGGTCTTCCATCTGCTCGCAGACGGCGACCTTGAAGCCCATGCGGATCAGCTTGGAGAGATAGGCCTCGGCCGCGTGCTGCGGCACGCCCGCCATCGGGATGGGCTGGCCCGCATGGGTGCCCCGGAACGTCTGGCTGATGCCCAGCGCGGCGGCGGCCTTGTACGCGTCCTCGAAGAACAGCTCGTAGAAGTCGCCCATGCGGAAGAAGATCAACGCATCGGGCTGCCGCGCCTTCATCTCGAAGAACTGCTGCATCACCGGCGTCGCGCCGGTGGGGTCGAGCAGGTGCGCGGGGGTAGGCGTGGCGTGGGCGTTCATGACGCCCGAAACTACAGAGCGTCGCGACTCCCGTTAAGGGGCGGCGTTAAGGTTTTCAGGGGATGGAAGGCAGGTCCGGCGGTTTTTGAACGCCCTTGACGAGATATCGACGTGCGGTTGAGCTAGCGGCATGAGCACACCCGCCCAGTCACCGCCGCCGCGCCCTGCCGTCATGGGACGCTATCGCCCCGACTGGCTCGAGAAGCCGACCGTCGAGGACATGGCGGACTTCTACCCCGAGCACGCCGCGCGAAACGAGATCCGGGGCAAGGCGACGATCAGTTGCCAGGTGTCGACCGGCGGGCTGCTCGAGTACTGCAAGGTCGTCGAGGAGAGCCCGCCCGGCGAGCATTTCGGCGAGGCGGCTCTGAAGCTGGCCCCCAAGTTCCGGATGATCCCGCCCGACGATCCCAACACGCCCCCCGGCGAGGTGACCGTGCCGCTGATCTTCGAGATCCCGGAAAGAGCGCCAGGCGAACCCGGCGCCGCCCAGATCCTGATGGGCGCCGGCCTGGGCGTGGCCGGCGTCTGCGCGCTTCTGCTGATCGCGATGATCTGGGGTCTTGGCCGCTATCACAATCGGGCGGCCAAGAAGACGAAGTCCTAGTTCCCCGTCACTTCTTCCCAGAAGCGCTTGGCCTTGCCGACGAAGTTCGCCGACTTGGGGTTCTGCTTCTCGCCGCACAGGCCGGCCAGTTCGCGCATCAATTCCTTCTGGCGGGCGGACAGGTGGGTCGGGGTTTCGACGAAGAGTTCCACCACCAGGTCGCCGCGCTGGCGGCTGCGCAGGGACGGCATGCCCTTGCCCTTGAGGCGGACTGTCTTGCCGGTCTGGGCGCCTTCCGGCACCGAGACGTTGATCTTGCACTGGCCGTCGCAGGTCTCGCCGCCCAGCAGGCAGGGGGCCTCGATCTCGCCGCCCAGGGCGGCCGTGGTCATCGGCACCGGCACGGTGCAGAGCAGGTCGAGACCATCGCGCTCGAACAGCTCGTGCGGGGTCACCGACAGGAAGATGTAGAGGTCGCCGCGCGGACCGCCGCGCGCGCCCGCGTCGCCCTCGCCCGCCAGGCGGATGCGAGCGCCGTCATCGACGCCGGCCGGGATGCGGACCGACAGGATGCGCTCGCGGCGCACCTGGCCATGGCCATGGCAGTTGGTGCAGGGATCCAGGATCATACGGCCCGAGCCGCCGCAGCGCGGGCAACCGCGCTCGACCGCGAAGAAGCCTTGGGTGGCGCGGACCCGGCCAGCGCCGCCGCAGGTGCCGCAGACGGTGGGATTGGTGCCGGGCTTGGCGCCCGAGCCCTCGCAGACCTCGCAGGTCATGGCGGCGGGCACCTTGATCTCGACCTCGGCGCCGGCATAGGCCTGCTCGAGGGAGATCTCCAGGTCGTAGCGCAGGTCCTGGCCGCGCTGGGGGCCGTTCGACTGGCGACGGCCGCCGCCGAACATCTCGCCGAAGACGTCACCGAACACGTCGTTGAAGATGTCGCTGGCGTCGAAGCCCTGCTGGCCGTTGAAACCGCCGCCGCCTTGGCCGCCGTTGACGCCGGCATGGCCGAAGCGGTCATAGGCCGCGCGCTTCTGCGGATCGGAGAGGACGCTGTAGGCCTCGTTGATTTCCTTGAACCGGCCGGTGGCGTTCTCGCAGCCGCCATTGCGGTCGGGATGGTGTTCCATCGCCAACTTGCGGAACGCGGACTTCAGACCAGCATCATCGATGGTCCGGGTCACGCCGAGGATTTCGTAATAATCGCGCATCGTCAGCGTCTGGCGCCCAAAAGGCCCACGAGAGTGGCGTTGATAGGGAAAGAGGTGGGATAGCACGCGGCCCGGCGCAAGGCGTCCTCGGGCGGCGAGACAAGACGTCGCGGCCGCGGAACAGACCTATCGAGCATGTTCCGCGGCGCGCGCATGGCGATTAGTTCGCCGGCTTGTTGTCGTCGACTTCTTCGAACTCGGCGTCGACGACGCCATCGTCCGCGGCTTCAGCGCCATCAGCGCCGTCTTCCGAGCCTTGCTGCGAAGCGTACATGGCCTCGCCCAGCTTCATCGAAGCCTGGATCAGGGCTTGGGTCTTGGCCTGGATGGCCTCGACGTCCTCGCCTTCCAGGGCGGTCTTCAGCTCGGTGATCCCGGTCTCGATCGCGCCCTTCTCGGCCGCGCCGACCTTGTCGCCGTGCTCGGCCAGAGCCTTCTCGGTCGAGTGCAGGATCGCCTCGCCCTGGTTCTTGGCCTCGACCAGCTTCTTCTTGGTCTCGTCCGCGGCCTTGTTGGCCTCGGCTTCCTTGACCATGCGCTCGATGTCGCTGTCCGAGAGGCCGCCATTGGCCTGGATGCGGATCGAGTGCTCCTTGTTGGTCGCCTTGTCCTTGGCGTGGACCTGCACGATGCCGTTGGCGTCGATGTCGAAGGTGACCTCGATCTGCGGCACGCCGCGCGGCGCCGGCGGGATGCCGACCAGGTCGAACTGACCCAGGATCTTGTTGTCCACGGCCATCGGGCGTTCGCCCTGGAACACGCGGATCGTCACGGCCGACTGGTTGTCGTCGGCGGTCGAGAAGGTCTGCGAGCGCTTGGTCGGGATGGTGGTGTTGCGTTCGATCAGCGGGGTGAACACACCGCCCAGGGTCTCGATGCCCAGGGTCAGCGGGGTCACGTCCAGCAGCAGCACGTCCTTGACGTCGCCTTGCAGCACGCCGGCCTGGACGGCCGCGCCCAGCGCCACGACTTCATCGGGGTTCACGCCCTTGTGCGGCTCGCGACCGAAGAAGTCCTGCACCGCCTGCTGGACCTTGGGCATGCGGCTCATGCCGCCGACCAGGATCACTTCGTCGATGTCGCTCTTCTTCAGGCCGGCGTCCTTCAGAGCCTGCTCGCACGGACCGATGGTGCGCGAGATCAGGTCGTCGACCAGGGCTTCCAGCTTGGCGCGCGACAGCTTGATGTTCAGGTGCAGCGGACCCGAGGCGTTCATGCTGATGAACGGCAGGTTCACTTCGTACTGAGCGACCGAGCTCAGTTCCTTCTTGGCCTTTTCGGCCTCTTCACGCAGGCGCTGCAGGGCCAGCTTGTCCTTGCGCAGGTCGACGCCCTGCTCCTTCTTGAACTCGTCGGCCAGGTAGTCGACGATCCGAAGGTCGAAGTCTTCACCGCCCAGGAAGGTGTCGCCGTTGGTCGACTTCACTTCGAAGACGCCGTCGCCGATTTCCAGGATCGACACGTCGAAGGTGCCGCCGCCCAGGTCGTAGACGGCGATCTTCTTGTTGTTGTCCTTGTCCAGGCCATAGGCCAGGGCCGCGGCGGTCGGCTCGTTGATGATGCGCAGGACTTCCAGGCCGGCGATCTTGCCGGCGTCCTTGGTCGCCTGACGCTGAGCGTCGTTGAAATAGGCCGGAACCGTGATGACCGCCTTGGTCACCGGCTCGCCCAGGTGGGCTTCGGCGGCTTCCTTCATCTTCTGCAGGATGAAGGCCGACACTTCCTGCGGGCTGTAGTCCTTGCCGTGCGCCTTGACCCAGGCGTCGCCGGTCGGGCCCTTGACGATGTCATAGGGCACCATGCCCTTGTCTTTTTCCACGACCGGGTCGCTGGCGGAGCGGCCGATCAGGCGCTTGATCGCGAACAGCGTGTTGGTCGGGTTGGTCACGGCCTGGCGCTTGGCCGGCTGGCCCACCAGGCGTTCGCCATCTTCCATGAAGGCGACGACCGACGGTGTCGTGCGAGCGCCTTCGGCGTTCTCGATCACCTTCGGGTTCTTACCGTCCATGATGGCCACGCACGAGTTCGTGGTGCCAAGGTCGATGCCGATAATCTTGCTCATATTGGTACCTGTTCGCTCCTTCTAGGCGGACGGCGGTGACAAGGGCCTTCTCGGAAGCGCCCCGGTTTTTCTCGTTCCGTCCCCGTGGTTCGTACGCTCTACGGTTTACGTTCCACATCCTGTTCCGCCGACGAAAGTCGAGCGGGCAAAATGCGTTGTGCGAAGTTGACGAGCCCGTCAACCCCGCTTCGAAGCCGGATATGGGGGATAGGGGCCCGGGCGCAAGCCCATAACCCCTCGTAACGAGGGGGAATCTGGTACCGCGACCAAGAAAAATGGCCGCACCCCTTTCGAAGCGCGACCATTGAAAGTTCTAAGTTATTCGAGAATTAGCCGGCCTTGGCGACCCAGGCGGTGATCGCCGGCAGGCGTTGCTGGCGGATCTGGGCGCGGTTCATCACGGCGGCGGCGGCCTTGTCGCCTTCCTTGCGCGATCCTTCGGCCAGGTTGGCGGCGGTCCAGGCCTTGATCTTCTCGGCCGTGGCCGGGTTCGACGAAGCCGCGCCCAGGCCCGGGATGAACCGGGTGCGCGAGGTGGAGTCGACCTTGTCGTTGACCGCGTCCTTGTTGGCGATCGCCCAGTCGAAGGTCATATCCGGATGGCTGGCGGCGACCTTGGAGATCATGGTCGATGACAGGGTCTCGCCCGGCTCCGGAGTCAGAGCCAGTTCCAGCGCCTTCCTGGCCAGGCCCTCGTCCTCGGCCGCGGCCAGCAGGCTGTACAGCTGGGCGCGGACCAGCGGGGTCTTCTCGGCCTGGCCCTGGGCGCGGATGGCGTCCCAGGTCGCCTGGTCGGCGTGAGCGGCCACGACGCCCAGGATGGTCTTGCGCAGCGGACCGGGGATGGCCGACGGGTCGGTCTTGTCGGCGTTGAAGCGACGGGTCGCCTCGGCCGTCACCTCAGGATCGCCCAGGCCGCCCAGAGCGCCGATCACGTCGGCGCGCAGGATGGCGATATTGTCCGGCTCGCCGGTCTTGGCGGTCCAGCCCACCTTGGCCATCAGCGGCCGCAGCTGGCCGATGGCGACCTTGCGGAACGCGGCGCGCTCGGCCGGCTGGCCTTCGTAGTAGCCGTCGATGGCCGACAGCACCTTGGTCACCTTGGACAGCACCTGCGGATCGGCGTCGGCCGGCGTGGCCTTGGCCAGATCGAGGAAGTCGGTGGCGGGCTGATAGCCGGCCAGGCCCATCGACCAGGCGTCGCTCATCACGCCCAGTTGGTCGATCGCCGGCAGCTTGGCGAAGTTCTGCACGATGCCGGTGAAGCGCTCCGAACCGTACAGGGTGCGGAAGTAGCCGCTCTGGCCGGCATTGACGACCACCGGGCCGCAGCCGTCGATCGTGACCGTGCCCTGGCCGCCGGTGACCAGGGTCTTTGCCGTTCCGCCGCCGATCGCCTGGACCGTGACCGGCACGCGCCAGGTCAGGGGCTTCTTGCCGGGGATGTCCTTGCTGAACTCGCCCTGGGTCAGGGTGAGCGTGCTCTTGCCCGCCGCGCAGGTCGTGTTGCTGACCGTGATCAGCGGCACGCCCGGCTGCAGGGTGAAGTCGTGGGCGATGGCCTTGATCGGCTTCTTGGCCGCGACCTCGACGGCCTGCCACAGGTCATCGCTGACCGTGTTGCCGTGGTTGTGCTGCTTCATGTAGGCGCGCACGCCGTCGCGCCAGGCGTCGTGGCCCACATAGCTTTCCAGCATGCGGATGACGGCCTCGCCCTTCTGGTAGGTGATGGCGTCGAAGGCCTGGCTGGCCTGCTCGACGGTCTCGACGTGCTGCACCACCGGGTGGGTGGTCTGCAGGGCGTCCAGGCCCATGGCGTATTCACGGCCGTTCACCGCGCCGACGGCGGCGTTCCATTCGGGGTGGAAGTGCTCGGTCGCCCGGCCTTCCATCCACGAGGCGAAGCCCTCGTTCAGCCACAGGTCGTCCCACCAGGCCATGGTGACCAGGTCGCCGAACCACTGGTGCGCCATCTCGTGGGCGACCGTGGTGAAGACGTTCTGCTTGTCGGACTCCGTCGAGATCTTCGGGTCCAGGTTCATGGCGTATTCGAAGTAGAAGATCGCCCCCCAGTTCTCCATGGCGCTGAAGAACTGGCTTCGGCCCGGCGCGGCGATGTTGTCCAGCACCGGCAGCGGATAGGGCGTGCCGAAATAGTCGTTGTACCAGGGCAGGATGTCGGCGGCCGACTTCAGGGCGAAGTCGGCCTTGGGGGTGTCGCCCTTCTTGGTCACCACGCCGACATCCACGCCGGCGGCCTTGACCGAGGCGCGGTCGAACTCGCCCAGGCCGAAGAACAGCAGGTAGGTCGACATCTTGGGCGAGGTCGCGAACTTCACGACGCTCTTGCCGCCACCGATGTCCTTCGAGGACGCGATCGGCATGTTGCCCAGGGCCATCTGGCCGGTCGGGATCGTCGCCTCGACGGTGTAGGTGGCCTTGTAGAACGGCTCGTCCCACGACGGGATGAAGCGGCGGGCGTCGCTGTTCTCGAACTGGGTGTAGAGCGCCCGCTTCTTGCCGGCGTCGGTCTCGTAGTCGAGGGCGAACAGGCCGGCGGCCTGCTTGTAGATCTTGCCGGCATAGTCGATCGACAGGACGTACTTGCCCTTCGGCAGGGCCTTGGCGAACGTGAAGGCGGCGGTCTGGGCCTCTTCGTCGACCTTGATCTTGGCCGCGCCGATCCCGGCGATCTGCGCCTTGGCGAACGTCAGGTCGGCGGCTTGCAGGGTGATGGTGGCGGTGGGCTCGACGACCTCGATGGCGATCTTCACTTGAGCCGTGAAGGTCAGCTTGTCAGCGTCGGGCGTGAAGGCCAGATCATAATGCGACGGCCGGACGTTACGCGGCAGCTGGGTCGTCACGGTCGCGAAAGTCGCGCCCTTCGTGCCGACAGCGGCCGGGGCGGCGGAAGCGCTGCCGGCGGTTAACAAAATCACGGCCATGGCCGCTGAGGACATAAGACGACGCATGTTCGGTCCTAGTATGGAAAAATTATCCGGCCCCCTCAGCCGGCCGGGCAAACCAACACCCTTCGCCCCTATGGCGCGCGTTAAGTTTCAGTAATGTTTCAGCCCCTGACCGTCATTCCGGGTTTCGACCTCTGGCCCAGTTTCCTGGACGCCGCGGCCCAGCGGGACCTGGTCGACGCCGTGCTGGCAGCGGCGGAAACTGCTCCGTTCGCGAACTATGGCACGGCCTATGGTAAGCCGATGAGCGTAGCGATGACGGCGTTCGGCCCGCTGGGCTGGACCAGCGATACTGGCGGATACCGCTACGCCGAACGGCATCCGGACACGGACCAGCCCTGGCCCGCCATGCCCCCTGCCCTGCTCGACCTGTGGACCAAACTGGGCGACCCGGACACGCCGCCGGACTCGTGCCTGATCAACCTCTATCGCGACGGCGCCCGCATGGGCCTGCATCAGGACCGCGACGAGGCCGATCCGCGCTTTCCGGTGCTGTCGATCTCGCTGGGTGACACCGCCGTGTTCCGCATCGGCGGGACCAACCGCAAGGACCCGACGCGGAGCCTGAAACTGAGCTCCGGGGATGTGTGTCGGCTGTCCGGTCCAGCGCGCCTGGCTTTCCACGGGGTGGACCGCATCCTGGCCGGGTCGTCGAGCCTGGTCCCCGGCGGCGGCCGGATCAACCTGACCCTCCGGCGGGCGCAACCGGCCTAAGGCGTCACGCCAAACCGGGCGAACTGCTGGTCGAGCCCGGGATCGAGCTCCTGGGCCTTGGCGAGGTCGGCGTCGCTGCCAGCCTTGTCGCCATTTCGGCGCTTGGTGATGCCGCGACCATAGAGAGCGGTCGGCACCGGTGGATCGGTCTTCAACGCCTCGTCATAGTCGGCCAGCGCGCCCGGCAGGTCGCCCAGCCGCAGCTTGACCAAGCCCCGGCTGTCCAGCGCCTCGGGCCGGCCCGGATCCAGGCCCAGAGCGGCATCGCAGTCGGCCAACGCCTTCTGCAGCTCCTTGCCCGCCCTCGCCCGCGCCCAGCAGCGATCGTTCATCAGGTCCGGCCAGCCGGGCTGCTGGGCGATCAAGGCGTCGTACTCGGCGATCGCCAGGTCGTAGCGCCCCGCGTCGGCATTGATCTCGCCGCGCAGCTGGCGAAAGCGAAAGCTGCTGGGCGCGTACGCCAGCCCCCTGGCGACATCGGCCAGGGCGAGGTCCGTCTCCCCTCGCCCCCAGCGCATCCGGGCGCGGTAATAATAGATCCGGTCTTCGCCGCCACCGACCTTCAGCGCCGCCTCGAGCGCGGCCAGGACCTCTTCCGGCGGACCGCCCTCGGCCAACACGGCTTTCAGCTGATAGGCCGCCGAGGTCGGGCCCAGCGCCAGGGACTTGTCGAGCTCCGCATGGGCTTCCGGGATCTGGCCCAGCCGCCCCAGCGCCAGGGCGTAGGACAGGTGCGCCCGAGGATCGTTCGGCGCGAAGGCCAGCCAGGCCTGGTAGTTCTTCGCCACGCCCTCTGCGTCGCCCTGGTCGCTGAGGAACTCGCCCATCACGGCATAGGCGCGGGGCGACTTGGGATCGAGCCGCAGAGCCTCTTCGTAGGCGCGCTGGATCAGGGTCACAGCTTCGGGATGCTCCAGCCGCATCGCCAGGCCCAGCCGCAGATTGGCCTCGGCGCTGCGAGGATCGGCGGCGAAGGCGGCCTGGGCGGTGTCGAGCCGCTCGGGCACGGCGTCCGAGCCCATGGTCCACAGCGCGTCGGACAGGACGGAATAACGCGAGGCCGTGCTGGAGACGGCGTCCAGATTGGCTGGCGCTGTTTGGGCCATCGCCGCCGACGCCCCCAGCGCCAACGCAAAGACAGACAGGATCGTGGTCCGCAGACCCTTGGCGACAAACTCGAACACGATCCCTCCTGACGCGAACCGCCCGATCCTAAAGCCAGCCGCTGATAACGAAAAAGGCCGCCCCTTTCGGAGCGGCCTTCTCGTGTCTTGGAAACCGGTGTCCCGGCTTGCCCCGGATCAGCCGCGCAGCTTGCGCGTGATGACTTCCAGGTCGTGGTTCAGGGCGCTGTCCTCGGCGCGCAGCGCCTCGATGCGGCGCACGGCGTGCAGGACGGTGGTGTGGTCGCGGCCACCGAAACGACGGCCGATGTCCGGCAGCGAACGGGTGGTCAGCTGCTTGGCCAGCCACATGGCGGCCTGGCGCGGACGGGCCACGGCGCGGTTGCGGCGCTCGCTGAGCAGGTCAGCCTGCTTCATGCCGTAGTGCTCAGACGTCGCCTTCTGGATGTCGTCGATGGTGATGCGCTTCTCGCCCGACCGCAGGTGCGGACGCAGGATGGCCTGCACCTCGTCCAGGGTCATGCGCGACAGGCCTTCGCCGGCGCGGGCCGACAGGGTGTTCAGCGCGCCTTCCAGCTCGCGGACGCTGTCGGTGAAGCGGTCGGCCAGGAACTGCAGCACGTCCGGACGCATGGTCGGATCGAAGCCATGCGCGGCGGCCAGGGTCTGGATCTTGCGCTCCAGGATGCCCATGCGCAGGTTGCGGTCAGCCGGCTCCAGGCCGCAGACCAGGCCCGCCGACAGGTGCGAGCGCAGGTGCGGGTCCATCTCGGTCATGGCCGACGGCGGACGGTCCGCCGAGAACACGACGCGGCCGCCTTCGCCGACCAGGGCGGTCAGGGTGTGGAACAGCTCTTCCTGGGTCGACTGCTTGCCGGCGATGAAATGCACATCGTCGATGATCAGCAGGTCGGCGGCGCGCAGCTCTTCCTTGAAGGCCGCCGTCTGGCGATCCATCAGGGCGCGCACGAAGGTCGACAGGAAACGCTCGGCGGTCAGGTACACGACGCGCTTTTCCGGCGCGTTGCGCATGGCTTCCCAGGCCAGGGCGTTCAGCAGGTGCGTCTTGCCGAAGCCGTAGGGGCCGTGGAACAGCACGGGATTGAAGTGGCCGTCGGCCCAGTTGGCGATCCGGCGCGCCACGGCGTGGGCGAACTCGTTGGCCGGACCCGGGACGAAGGTCTCGAAGGTGAAGCGCTCTTGCAGACCCTGGGTGCGGGGCGACTTGGCGCTGGGCGCTACGACGGCCGGCGCGTCGGTCGACACGGGCAGGACGATCTCGATGGGTTCAGCCGCGGCGGCTTTCGGGGCGGCCTCGACATAGGCGCCAGCCGAAGCCTCGAATTCCAAACGCGACTTCAGGTCGATGCGACGACCGGTCGCGTCATTGGCGGCCCACAGCTCGCCAATGCGGCGCCAGGCGCTGCGACGGATCCAGTCCCGCGCAATGCCCGTCGGCGTGACCAACACGACGTCACCGGTCGCGGCCTCACGCAGCATCGCCGGTGCGATCCATGACCCGAAGGCCGCGTCGCCCAGCTCGCGTTTCAGAGCCACGGTCACTTTCGACCACACGGTCGCAGCCGGCTCTACAGCCGTCGCGATCGCCGCCGAAAAGTCCTGGCTGGCCACCCCGCCCTTCATCGTCATTACATCCACCGCCTTCGCACAAAAACAACCGCCGCAAACCCACTTCAGCCGCTCGCCCCCCATGGCGTACAGCCGGTTACTCAGCGCACACAGGTTCTTACCCGGCGAACGCAGGAGGTCCGCCGCCGCCTTGTTTTTTCCAAGACTGGAGAAGCGCTGAGACGCTTAAACTAGCCAGCGGAGGGGGCCGGTCAAACGGAAAACTTGCGTCCGAGTCCGGATATTTCTGTTGACTCGCGAGAGCCCCTCGCGTGGCAAGGGAATAGTGAAGCCAGTCCCTCAGATCACAGATTGCAACGCCAAAAATAGAGCGTTGGATTCAAAGCAAAAGCCGGTCAGGCGGACCTGACCGGCTTCTGTAAATACTTGTAATCATTGAACGAACAGCGTTCGTCCAAATTCTGGACTTAGGCGGCGGCCTTATCCAGCTTCTTCAGGCGAGCCGCCAGACGCGACACTTTGCGCGAACCCGTGTTCGGGTGAACGACGCCCTTCGACACCGCGCGCATCAGCTCCGATTGAGCTTCCACGAAAGCGGCCTTGGCGACGGTGACGTCGCCCTTGGCGATGGCGTCTTCGAACTTGCGCAGGAAGGTGCGCACGCGCGAACGACGAGCGGTGTTGACTTCGGTGCGACGGGCGATCTTGCGGATCGCTTTCTTAGCGCCGGGATTATTGGCCATAAGGTAGGACCTTCAAACGGACAGCCCGCGGGCGGCCGCGAAGCAGGGAAAATAGAGCGCGCGGATATACGGGAAGCGTTGGCCGGGGTCAACGGTCCACAGGCCAGATTCCTGCGAGGCCGGTGACGCAATCGTTTCTTACCGGATCACTTACCCTTGAAGGCCGGCTTACGCTTCTCGACGAACGCCGCCATGCCTTCTTTCTGATCCTCGAACGCGAACAGCGAGTGGAACAGCCGCCGCTCCAGCGCGACCCCGGTCGTCAGGGTCGTCTCATAGGCGGCCTCGACCAGTTCCTTGTTCATGGCCACGGCCAGCGGCGACTGGCTGGCGATCTTGGCGGCGACCGCCAGGACCTCGTCGACCAGGGTGTCGGCGGGGAAGATCCGGGACACCAGGCCCGAGCGCTCGGCCTCCTCGGCGCCCATCATCCGGCCGGTCAGGATCATGTCCATGGCCTTGGACTTGCCGACGAAGCGCGTCAGGCGCTGGGTGCCGCCGATGCCGGGCGCGACGCCCAGATTGATCTCGGGCTGGCCGAACTTGGCGGTGTCGGCGGCCAGGATGAAGTCGCACATCATCGCCAGCTCGCAGCCGCCGCCCAGGGCGTAGCCGGCGACGGCGGCGATGATCGGCTTGCGGCACTGCTCGATCGCCCGCGCGCCAGCCGTAAAGAAGTCGGCCTTGAACATGTCGGCATAGCTCTTGTCCGACATCTCCTTGATGTCGGCGCCAGCCGCGAAGGCCTTGGCCGAGCCCGTCAGCACGATGCAGCCCACCGCGTCATCGGCCTGGGCCGCCGCCAGCGCCTGGGCCAGCTCGGCCAGCAGGGCGGTGTTCAGAGCGTTCAGGGCCTCGGGCCGGTTCAGGCGGATCAGGGTCACGCCCGGCGCCTTTTCCGGCGCCTCGACGATCAGGGTCTGGTACTCGGCCATCACGGTCTCCTGCTTGAACGGTGCAGTTATAGAGAGGCGCGCGCACTTGGGGAGCCCTCCCGCGTTGTCGTCACGCACGAAGCGGGCGACAAGGGGCGCAACCCAGGCCGGAGCTTCCGTTGACCGGACAACAAGCGCGCGAATTGATGACCCTGGCCCGGCGCGCGCTAAGCGACCATGCCGTCATCCTCTACGCCTTCCTGGCCAGCCGGCTGGCGCTGCTGGTCATCGGCCTGCTGACCCTGATCCACCTCCGGCCGCTCACCACCGCCGGCAATGTGCTGAGCCTCAGCGGCCAGCAGGCGCTGAACCTGTGGGGCGCTTCCGACAGCGGCTGGTACATGGACCTGGCGCTGAACGGCTATCAGCGCGCGCCGGGCCTGGACGGCCAGGCCAACTGGGCCTTCTTTCCGGCCTATCCGGGCCTGGCCAGCGCGCTGGCCCACCTGACCGGCCTGAGCGTGTTCCAGGCCATGCTGGTCATCTCGAACCTGGCGTTCCTGGCGGCGCTGGTCCTGATCCACCGCCTGGCGCGCGACGAGTTCGACCCCAGGACCGCCGATCTCTCCGTCGTGCTGCTGTGCGCGGCGCCGGGCAGCTACATCTTCTCGGCCGCCTATACCGAGGCGCTGTTCCTGGCCTGCGTGGCCGGCGGATTGGTCCTGATCCGAAGCCGGCGCTGGCTGGCGGCCGGCGCGGTCATGGCGCTGGCCGTCCTGACCCGCAATCTCGGCGTCGGCCTGCTCTTGCCCTACGCCTGGACAGCGCTGGAGCGATTGCGAGCCGCCCCTCCCCCTCGCGCGGCGGAGCTGGCCCGCATCGGCCTGGGCGGCGTGATCCCCGTCGCGGCGCTGCTCGGTTTCGTGCTGCATCTGAAGGCTCGCACCGGCGATGCCCTGGCCTTCATGCATGTGCAAAAGGCCTGGCATCGCACGTTCGGCGACCCCGTCTCGGTCCTGGTGAACGGCCTGCTGCATCCGTCGACGGTGCACGACGCCAACCTGCTGAGCCTGGCGGCCGGCTGGCTGGCGATCGGCCTGCTGATCGTGCTGGCCGCCATGCGCCGCTGGCGGCTGCTGAGCCTGGCCTTGTTCCTGACCCTGGTCCCACTGGCGGCCGGCCTCAACTCGTTCGCGCGCTACGCCCTGGTCGTGCTGCCGCTGTGGCTGGTCGCCGCCAGGCTCCTGGCCGACCGGCCCAAGCTGGCGCCCGCCGTCATCGCGGCCCTGGCCATGCTGAACGGCTTCCTGATGGTGACCTGGACCCTGGCCCTGAGGGTCGCCGCATGAGCCGCGTCCTTCGCGCCCTGGGCCTGGCGACGTTCGCGGGCCTCGCGATCATCCTGCTGATCCAGATGTGCAGCCGCGCCAACCAGGCCTACGAAGCGGCCACGCCAGTCCGCAGCGATATCCGCGCCGTCACCGTGCTGTTCGACCATCCGGTCGGACCGCTCATTCTCTATTATGGCTGGAGCGCGCCCACGCCCGGCCAGGGCGCGGTGTCGACCATCCTGCGGCCGACCCTGCTGCTGCCGACCTCCACCGCCGCGGGCGATGTCGAGCTGACCCTGGTCCTGGCCTCGTCCGCGCCCCGAACCCGGCCGGCGGACGTGAAGGCCGGCGACGCGCCGGTCGGGTCCCTCCCCGTCGGAACCTGGAGCCCGGCCGGCAGCGGCGAGGAGACGGTGCGTTTTATCGTTCCCCGTTCACAGCGGGTGCTGAGCTACCAGCTGCGGGTGGACTTCGACCTGGCGGGCGCGGACGGCGCGGCCCAGCCGATCCGGCTCGTCCGCGCCTCGACCCGGATCCTGCGCGCGCCCTAGACCTGGCACACCGGGCAGAAGAAGGTCGACCGTCCCGCCTGGACCTCGCGGGCGATGACGCCCTTGCAGCCGGGGGTCGGGCACGGCTCGTCCTCGCGGTCGTAGACGCGGAAGCGGTGCTGGAAATAGCCCAGGGCGCCGTCGGCGGCGGCGAAGTCCTTCAGGCTGGAGCCGCCCACCTCGACAGCCTCGGCCAGGACCTCCTTGATCGCCGTGGTCAGGGGCGCAAGCCGCTTCTTGGCGATCCCGCCCGACGGCTTGAACGGTGAGATGTGCGACCGGTGCAGGGCCTCGCACACATAGATATTACCCAGGCCCGCGACGGTCTTCTGGTCCAAGAGCAGAGTCTTGGGGCCCTGCTTGCGATTGGCGAAGGCCTTTTCCAGGGTCTTGGCGTCGAAGCCGTCGCCCAGCGGCTCGGGGCCCATGGTCGCGAACCACGGGTGGTGGCTGACGCGGTCGGTCGGGATCAGGTCCATGAAGCCGAACCGTCGGGGGTCGTAATACGTGACGGTGGCGCCGTCCTCGGTCTCGAAGACGACGTGGGCGTGCTTGTCGTCGGGCGTGACCTCGCGGGCGAAGTCGCCGGGACGCACAGATCCTTCCGGGGCGGCAATCTCAAACCGCCCGGTCATCCCCAGGTGCATCACCAGGGTGTCGCCGCGATCCAGTGGGGCCAGGATATATTTGGCCCGGCGGTCCAGGCGCAGGATCTTGGCCCCCGTCAGCCGCTGGACGAAGCCGTCCGGCAGCGGGAAACGCAGGTCGGGCCGGTTGGCGCGGACACGGGCCAGACGCGCGCCGGACAGCACCGGCTCCAGGCCCCGACGGACGGTCTCGACTTCGGGCAATTCGGGCAAGGCAAACCTTCGGCGGATGACGCGACGCGTGACGCGGGCTAAGAGCGTCCTGTCATATAGAGAGTTCGGCCCAAAGACGTCATGAGCAACACCTCCGCCAGCTTCGGTTTCACGGATGTCGACGCCTCGTTGAAGGCGGGCCTGGTGCGCGGGGTCTTCGACCGCGTCGCCAAGAACTACGACATCATGAACGACCTGATGAGCGGCGGCGTGCACCGGCTCTGGAAGGACGCCGTGGCCGCGCGCCTCAATCCGCAGCCGGGCGAGGTGATCGTCGATTGCGCCGGCGGCACCGGCGACATGGCCCGCCGTTTCGCCAAGATGGCCCGCAACGCGCAGGAGCGCCGCGGCGGTCCGGACGCCACCATCAACATCGTCGACTACAATGCCGAGATGATCATGGCCGGCATCGAGCGCGGCGGCGAACCCGAGATCACCTGGACCGTCGGCGACGCTCAGCGCCTGCCGCTGCCCGACAACTACGCCAATGCCTATGTGATCAGCTTCGGCATCCGCAACGTCACCGACATCGACGCGGCCCTGCGCGAGGCGCGCCGGGTGCTGAAGCCGGGCGGCCGCTTCCTGTGCCTGGAGTTCTCCCGGCCGGTGACGGAAGCGCTGGCCAAGGCGTACGACGCCTACAGCTTCAAGGTCATTCCGCAGGTCGGCGAGTGGGTCGCCAAGGATCGCGACGCCTATCAGTACCTGGTCGAGAGCATCCGCCGCTTCCCCGACCAGCGCACCTTCGCTGGCATGATCGAAAACGCCGGCTTCAAACGGGTGACCTACACCAACTTCACCGGCGGCGTCGCGGCCCTGCACCAGGGCTGGGCGCTCTAGAACGGTGACCCGCTTTTCCGCCTTCTGGCGCCTGACCGGCGCGGGCTGGGCCCTGGTCCGGGCCGACGCCCTGATCCCGCGCGAGGTCGAACCGCTGCTGCCGACCTCGGCCAAGTGGGCGGGCCGGTTTTTGCGCCTGTTCGCCGGCGGCGCGGCCCGACGCGGCCGGCCGGGCGAACGCTTGGCGCATGTGCTCGAGCATCAAGGTCCGGCCGCGATCAAGATGGGCCAGTTTCTGTCGACCCGCGCCGACATCTTCGGGACTGCCTTCGCCGACGACCTGTCGCGCCTGAAGGACCGGCTGCCGGCCTTCCCGCTGGCGGTGGCCAAGGCCGAGATCGCCCGCAACCTGGGCAAGCCGCTGGCCGAAATCTACGCCGAGATCGGCGAGCCGGTCGCCGCCGCCTCGCTGGCCCAGGCCCATCCGGCGACGCTGGTCGACGGCCGCAAGGTCGCCGTGAAGGTGCTGCGTCCCGGCGTCGAGCGCCAGGTGGCCCAGGACACCGCCGTGCTGCGCCTGGCTGCGCGCCTGGCCGAGAAACTCGCGCCCGCGTCGCGCCGCCTGCGCCCCACCGAATTCGTCGAGGTCGTGATCCGCGCCCTGGACCTGGAGATGGACCTGCGGTTCGAAGCCGCCGGCTGCGCCGAGCTGGGCGAGGCCATGGCGGTCGACTCCTACATGCGCGCGCCGCTGGTCTGCTGGGAGGGTGTCGGCAAACGCGTCCTGACCCTGACCTGGGCCGAAGGCGCGCCGCTGTCCGAGGTCGCCGCGCTGGAGTTGCCGGGCCTGGACCGCAAGGCCCTGGCCGAGAACGTCACCCGTGGTTTTCTGGCTCAAGCCCTGGACCACGGCCTGTTCCACGCCGACCTGCACGAGGGCAACCTGTTCGTGGCCGCCCCGGCCGAGGTGGTCGCCGTCGACTACGGCATCGTCGGGCGCCTGGGCCCCGGTGAGCGCCGGTACCTGGCCGAAATCCTGTACGGCTTCCTGAACCGCGACTACGCCCGCGTGGCCAAGGTGCATTTCGACGCCGGCTACGTCCCGGCCCACCAGGACATGGACGCCTTCGCCCAGGCCCTGCGCGCCGTCGGCGAACCGGTCTTCGGCCGCAACGCCCGCGACGTCTCGATGGGCCGCCTCTTGGCGCAGCTTTTCGAGATCACCGCCCTGTTCGACATGGCCCTGCGGCCGGAGCTCGTGCTCCTGCAGAAGACCATGGTCACCGTCGAGGGCGTCGCCCGCCGCATCGACCCGACCCACGACCTGTGGGCTGCCGCCGACCCGGTGGTGCGCCGCTGGATCGGCCGCGAGCTGTCACCCGCCGCCAAGGCCCGCGACTTCGCCGAGGAAGCCCTGCGCGCCATCAAGGCCCTGGCTCGCCTGGCCGAGGCCCCGCCGGCGCCCGTCGCCGTGGTCCCGGAGCGCCAGCACGCCTGGCCCCTGCTGTGGTTCCTGGTCGGCGCCGCCACCGCCGGCGCGGCCTTCGTCACCGGCCTACTGCTGGCGCGGCCGCCGGTCTAGCTCTCCGCCGGTTCGCGCTCGCGCCGGTTCGACGCCGAGGCCCTGCGCGCCTCGCGGGTCTTCTGTTCGTCCCAATAGGCCGCGCCTTCGTCCGGCTTGAACATCGTGCGCGGCGCGCCCTCGCGCGAGACCACCGCGAAGACATTGCCCTTGGGGTCGTAGATCAGGAGGTCGCCGTTCGACCGCTTCAGGGTTTCCGAGCCCTTGGGCGGGTCGCTGACGAAGGCGTGGACCTTGGCGACATAGTCGTCGGCGGTCTTGGCCTCGAAGGTCGCGCCGTTACGCTCAAATGAGCGCTGGGCGTTCTCCTCGGCCGACCGCGTACGGTTGGCGGCCCAGTAGGGCTTGCCCGAGACCAGCTTGACCGGGGCGTCGCGCGGATCGGCGCGCCGGCCGCCGCTGCTGCTTTCGCCGCCGGTCAACGGGGGCGCGACATCGGCGACCGCCCGCTCCCCGGCCTTTTGCGCCTTCACCGCCGAGGCCCCGCTGTCGCAGGCCGCGAGGCCCGCCAGCAACAAGAGCGCCGCCGCGCCCGACAAGACGTTTCGCACAATCTTCATGATGGCATCGCCCCGTTTCTCTACTTTTACGTTTATTGAACGAAAGCGGAACACGAGTCGAGTCCCTTCTTTCACTCTGGCGCTTTGGCCCCGGGGTGGGCATGTGCAGGGACAAGACGCATGCGAGAGCGGAGCGCGACGTTGAGCGGTAAGCGGGTTCTTCTGATCGTCGGCGGCGGCGTGGCGGCCTACAAGGCGCTGCTGCTGACCCGCCTGCTGCGCAAGGCCGGCATCGGCGTGCGGCCGATCCTGACCAAGGCCGGGGCCGAGTTCGTGACGCCCCTGTCCCTGGCGGCCCTGGCCGAGGACAAGGTCTATCAGGAGCTGTTCTCGCTGACCGACGAGCACGAGATGGGCCATATCGAGCTGTCGCGCTCGGCCGATCTGGTGGTGGTCGCGCCGGCGACGGCCGATCTGATCGCCAAGGCGGCCAACGGCCTGGCCGGGGATCTCGCCTCCACCACCCTGCTGGCCACCGACAAGCCGGTGCTGATGGCCCCGGCCATGAACGTGCGGATGTGGCTGCACCCCGCCACCCAGCGCAACGTCGCCACCCTGAAGGCCGACGGCGTCAGCTTCGTGGGTCCCGAGGAAGGCTCCATGGCCTGTGGCGAGTTCGGCTATGGCCGCCTGGCCGAGCCGGAGGAGATCTTCGCCGCCATCGTCGCGCAGCTGGAAGGCCCCGCCGCTCGGCCGCTGCAGGGCAAGCGCGCCCTGGTCACCGCCGGTCCGACCTTCGAGCCGATCGACCCTGTGCGCGGCATCACCAACCGCTCCAGCGGCAAGCAGGGCTTCGCGATTGCCGAGGCGCTGGCCAAGCTGGGCGCGGAAGTGACCCTGGTCGCCGGCCCCGTCGCCCAACCCACCCCGGTCGGGGTTAAGCGCGTCGACGTCGAGACCGCCCGTCAGATGCTGGCCGCCAGCCAGGCCGCCCTGCCCGCCGACGTCGGCGTGTTCGTCGCCGCCGTCGCCGACTGGCGCGTGGACGAGGCCTTCGGGACCAAGTTGAAGAAGGAAAAGGGCGGCCCGCCGGCCCTGACCTTCGTCGAGAACCCCGACATCCTGGCCACGCTGTCGGCCAGCGGCCCGCAACGGCCGAAACTGGTCGTCGGCTTCGCGGCCGAGACCGACCATGTCGAAGAGCACGCCCGCGCCAAGCTGGCCCGCAAGGGCTGCGACTGGATCATCGCCAACGACGTCACCCAGCCCGGCGTGATGGGCGGGGCTGAGAACGCCGTGCTGCTGATCACCCAGGACGGGACTGAGCGTTGGGATCGCGCGGCCAAGGACCAGGTCGCCAGCCAGATCGCTCAGCGGATCGCTCAGGCGCTCTCTTAACGGACTCTGGCCTGATCGCGGGCAAATCAGCTACAGCCGGGCGGTCTTTCAGGAGCGCCTCCCATGTCCGCCATCCCCGCCGGTCTCGCCATCCGCTTCAAGCGCTGGGAAGGCCAAGCCGACCTGCCGGTTCCGGCCTATGCCAGCGCCGGGGCGGCGGGCTTCGATCTGCGCGCCCACGTGCCGGAAGACGAGGCGATGGTGATCAAGCCCGGCGCGCGGGCCATGGTCCCCACCGGCTTCTCGGTGGCGGTGCCGGACGGCTTCGAGATGCAGGTGCGTCCGCGCTCGGGCCTGGCCTTCAAGAACGGCGTCACGGTGGTCAATGCGCCGGGCACCGTCGACAGCGACTATCGCGGCCAGGTCTGCGTGCTGCTGATCAATCTGGGCGAAGAGGACTTCACGATCCGTCGCGGCGATCGCATCGCCCAGGGCGTGATCGCGGCGGCTCCGCAATGGCCGATGGTTGAGGTCGAGGACCTGGACGCCACCGATCGTGGCGCCGGCGGCTTCGGCTCGACGGGCTCTAAATAATTAGAAGCTCGGGGCCGCGTGAACGGCCTTAAGGCCGATCATCAGATAGCCGCCGAAGCCGGCCGCGAAAGCGGCCGCGGCCATCCACAGCACCGGGCGGATCATGTCGAGCGGCGTCTGGGTCTGCGTCTTCATGGGGTAACTCCTGCGACCTTGAGCGGGGGCCAGCGGGAACTCGCGCTGGAGGAGATACGCACTCCCGGGACGTTGGTTGCGTTGGGGAGCGGCTTTTACTCTGTCGTGATTCCGACGCAAGCGGAAATTGCGACCGGACGCCGCAGGCGGTTTTGCGCCTCAAAGTAGAGCGCAGATAGTCCGAACACGGAAGGTGTCGACGCGGGACTAGTCTCAGGTATAGAGCGGTGCGTCAAAACGCCGCCCGGCACGTGGATTCCTGAGTTTTACTGGGCCGGAAACCGGTTTCCTTCAGTAAGATTCCAGTGAACACTGGTCTTCTTCACAGCCTTACGGGCTTGTTAACCCTGAAAGCGCAGTTGTTGGCCGAACTACCGGGCCGGGGACACTGCTCATGTCTAATCTGAAAGTTGCGCACAAACTTCTGGCTGCATTCGCCGCGCTGGTGATCGGCGTCGTCATCGCCGGCGCCCTGGTGGCCGCCAGCCTGAATTCGATCCAGAAGATCACCGCGCTGAACGAGCACAGCTACGCCTATATCGACGCGATCGCCGACACGACCGGGGCCCTGGTCGAGGAGCAGAACGCCGTGCGCGGCTATGTCGCCAGCCAGGACGCCTCGTTCCTGAAGAAGCGCGCCAAGTATCACGAAGAATACGAGGCAGCCTTCAAGCGCATCGCCGCCGGGGTCGAGGACGCCGACGAGAAGGCCCGCGCCGACGCGCTGACAGCCGCCGTCGAGACCTTCGAGGCCGAGACCGGCAAGCAGCTGGCCGACGCCGACAACCTGGTCACCCGCGAGCAGGCCCGCTCGGAAATCGCCTCGACCGGTCGCCTGACCAATGTCCGCAAAGTGCTGGAGGCGATGACCAAGATCGAGGACCAGCAACTGGTCGAGCGTCGCGCCGAGCAGGCCAGCGCCTTCCGCGCCGGCCTCTTCACCCTGGCCATCGGCGGCGCTGTCGCCGTGGGCGTGGCCATCCTGATGGGCTGGCTGCTGTCGAACGCCATCGCCGTCCCGGTCACCGCCATGACCGTCGCCATGCGCCGCCTGGCCGGCGGCGATAACACCGTCGACGTGCCAGCCGTGGGCCGCAAGGACGAGATCGGCGGCATGGCCGCCGCCGTGCTGACCTTCAAGGAAGCCGCCATCGAGAAGATCCGCCTGGAAGGCCTGTCGGTCGAACAGCGCGCCGAAGCCGAGCGCCATCGCGAGGCCGGCGAGGCCGAACGCGCCGCCAACGCCCGCGAGCAATCGGTGGTGGTCGGCCGCGTCGGCGAGGGCCTGGAAGCCCTGGCCGGCGGCGACTTGACCTTCCGCCTGAACGAGGCCTTCCCGCCCGCCTATCGCAAGCTGCAGGCCGACTTCAACGCCGCCATGGACCAGCTGGCCCAGACCATGACCGTGATCAACGGCGCGGTCGGCGGCATCCAGGCCGGCTCGGGCGAGATCAGCCACGCCGCCGATGACCTGTCGCGCCGCACCGAGCAGCAGGCCGCCAGCCTGGAAGAGACCGCCGCGGCGCTCGATGAGATCACCGCCACGGTCCGCAAGACCGCCGACGGCGCGGGCAGCGCCCAGCGCACCGTCGACAGCGCCCGCAAGGACGCCGAGCGCGGCGGCGACGTCGTCGACCGCGCGGTCGCGGCCATGACCCAGATCGAAGAATCCTCGTCCAAGATCGGCAATATCGTCGGCGTGATCGACGAGATCGCCTTCCAGACCAACCTCTTGGCCCTGAACGCCGGTGTCGAAGCCGCCCGCGCCGGCGAGAGCGGCAAGGGTTTCGCCGTCGTCGCCCAGGAAGTGCGGGCCCTGGCCCAGCGCTCGGCCGAGGCCGCCAAGGAAATCAAGGCCCTGATCGGCGCCTCGACCCAGCAGGTCGACGAGGGCGTCGGCCTGGTCGGCGAAACCGGCGAGGCCCTGCGACGGATCATCGCAGGCGTGCAGGACATCAACCGCATCGTCGCCGAGATCGCCGCCTCGGCCCAGGAGCAGTCCACCGGCCTGCAGCAGGTCAATACGGCCGTGAACCAGATGGACCAGGCCACCCAGCAAAACGCCGCCATGGTCGAGCAGAGCACGGCCGCCAGCCATGCGCTGTCGAACGAGGCCCGCGAACTGGGCCGTCTCGTCGAGCGGTTCCGGCTGGCAGACAGCCGGAACGCCCGCCGCGCCGCCTGATCGAAAATCCTCGTCCGGCGTTAATTGAAAATTGGACGACTGCGTCCATTTATCCCTTGCTGAGCGCGTCGGACAAGAATATCCGGCGCGCTTGAAGCCTTTCGACAGGGGTCTGGGTCATGGCGACGGCGGGTAACAAGAAGCTGGTTCCGATGATCGTCGGCGGGGTGGTCCTGCTGGGCGTGGTCGTCGGCGGGACCCTGTGGTTCCTCGACAAGCAGCGCTACGAGGCGACCGACAACGCCTTCGTTCAAGCCGACACCGTGCAAGTCAGCCCGCAGGTCAGCGGTTATGTCGCCGAGGTCCTGGTGGCCGACAACCAGCGGGTCGAGGCCGGCCAGGTGCTGGCCAAGATCGATCCGTCGACCTTCCAGGCGCGTGTTGACCAGGCCATCGCCAATGCCGGCGCCGCCGATGCGGCGATCAAGGCCGTTGACGACAAGAACAGCCTGGAACAGGCGATGATCGCCCAGAAGGCCGCCGGCGTGACCAGCGCCCAGGCCGACGCCGGGCGCGCCAAGGCCGACCTCGACCGCTACGCCAGCCTGGCCACGCAAGGCTGGGTCAGCCAGCAAAAGGTCCAGACCGAGCGCGCCGCCGCCACCCAGACCGCCGCCGGCGTCGCCAGCGCCCAGGCCGCCCTGGAGGCCGAACGCCGCGCCGCCCAGTCGCTGGGCTCGGCCAAGGATCAAGCCATCGCCCAGGCCGCCGCCGCCCACGCCGCCGTGGCGCAGGCCAAGCTCGACCTGGAGCGCACCGTGATCCGCGCGCCCGTCGCCGGCGTGGTCGGTGCCCGCTCGGTGCGTCCGGGCCAGCTGGTCCAGCCGGGTGTCGCCCTGATGTCGGTCGTGCCGCTGGGCCAGGCCTTCATCGTCGCCAATTTCAAGGAAACCCAGGTCGCCCGCATCCGCGTCGGCCAGCCGGTCGAGATCAAGGCCGACGCCTTCGGCAAGCAGAAGATCGTCGGCAAGGTCGACAGCTTCGCCCCGGCCACCGGCCAGGAGTTCGCCCTGATCCCGGTCGAGAACGCCGTCGGCAACTTCACCAAGATCACCCAGCGTCTGCCGGTCAAGATCGTGGTCGACCGCAGCCAGCTGGGCGCGGCTCTGCGTCCGGGCCTGTCGGTCGAGATCAAGGTCGACGTCCGCGATCGTTCGGGCCCCTCGTTCGCCGAGGCCGGCCAGGCCGAGCCGCAGGTCGCCCGTCAGGGCGAGGCGCGCTAGAGGCGGACGGTCATGACCGACGCCGTCGCAGCCGCCACCCCAAAGCCCGAAGTCAACTGGACCAAGCTGTTCCTCGGCTTCGGGGCCATGGTCATCGGCCAGTTCATGGCCATCCTGGACATCCAGATCGTGGCCGCCTCGCTGCCGCAGATCCAGGCCGGCGTGGGCGCCAGCACCGACCAGATCAGCTGGATCCAGACCGCCTACCTGATCCCGGAAGTCGTGATGATCCCGCTGTCGGGATACCTCTCGCGCCTGTGGGGCACCCAGCGCCTGTACCTGATCTCGTGCACCGGCTTCATCATCATGAGCGTGCTGACGGGCCTGTCCTCGTCGATCGACATGATGATCCTGACCCGGGCCCTGCAGGGCTTCATCGGCGGGGCGATGATCCCGACGGTATTCGCCGTGGCCTTCACCGCCTTCCCGCCCGAGCGGCGCGTGACGGCCAGCGTGATCATGGGCCTGATCGTCACCCTGGCCCCGACCGTCGGTCCCACCCTGGGCGGCCACCTGACCGAGGCGTTGTCCTGGCGCTGGCTGTTCTTCATCAACGTGCCCACCGGCCTGATCGTGCTGTTCGGCGTCTATCGCTGGGCTGACTTCGACAAGGGCGACCCCAGCCTGGCCAAGGGCTTCGACTGGTTCGGCCTGGCGGTGATGGCGGTCTTCCTGATGAGCATGCAGTTCGTGCTGGAAGAAGGCGCCAAGGACGACTGGTTCGACGACAGCGGCATCCTGTGGCTGACCGTCGTGGCGGTGCTGGGCGGCGTGACCTTCATCTGGCGGCAGCTGACCTACAAGAACCCGATCGTCGAACTGCGCGCCTTCGCCAATCGCAACTTCACCATCGGCGTGGTGATGACCGCCGTCTCGGGCGCCAGCCTGTTCGGCGGCACCTTCCTCTTGCCGCAGTTCCTGGGCCGCGTGCGCCACTATTCGGCGTCGGAGGTCGGCACCACCATGGTGGTCTCGGGCCTGTCGATGTTCCTGACCGGGCCATTGGCGGGGCGTCTGGTGCGCAAGGGCGACCCGCGCATCCCGATGTTCATCGGCTTCATGCTGGCGGGCTGGGGCATGTACATGGCCCATAGCGTGAGCAAGGACTGGGGTTTCTGGGAGTTCGCCGGCGTTCAGGCTTGCCGTGGCGTCGGGGTCATGATCGCCATGATCGCCACCCAGCAGATCACGATGAGCACCCTGCCCCCGCACATGGTCAAGAATGCCTCGGGCCTGGTGAACCTGTCCCGCAACACCGGCGGCGCCGTTGGTCTTGCGTTGCTGGCCACCTCGATCACCCAGCAGACCGCGCTGTACTACGACGACATGACCTCGAAGGTGATGCAGGGCGGGCCGACGGCCAACATGATGGCCGGCCTGACCGAACGCATGATGCAGCTGGGGGTCGCCGACCCCGCCGGCGCGGCCCGCAAGGCCATCGGCGGCATGATGCAGCAGCAGGCCACCGTCATGGCCTTCGGCGACAGCTTCACCCTGCTGGCCATCGGCTGTTTCGTCGCCGCCGTCGTCTCGTTGCTGGCCGCGCCGGTCAAGAATGCCCCTCCCCCGCCTTCGGACGCTCACTGATGCCCCGCGTTCCCGGACAGATCGACGTCGCCAAGACCGAGGCCATCCTCGACGCCGCCGTCGAGGTGATCGGCGAGCGCGGCCTCTCGGCCCCGATGGAGGCGATCGCCAAGCGCGCCGGGGTCTCCAAGCAGACGGTCTATAACCACTACGGCTCCAAGGCCGACCTGATGCGGGCCCTGATGAACCGCCGGGTCGAGGCCATCACCGCCTCGCTGCGGGAACCGGGCGCGGTCGACAATCCGGCCGAGGCGCTGGAGGCCTATGCCCGCTCGGTGCTGGAGACGGTGATCACGTCGAAAAGCTATTCGATGATGCGGGTGATCATCCTGGGCTCGGGCGAGATGCCCGACGTCGCCCGCGAGGTCTATGAGGCCGGCCCCCTGAGCGCCCGCAAGCAACTGGCGGCGTTCCTGCGGACCGAGACCGAGCTGGGACGCATGAAGGTCGACGATCCCGACCAGGCGGCGGAGTTCTTCTCCGGCATGGTCATGGGTCACAGCCAGCTGCGCTCGCTGCTGCGCCTGCCGTCGGACAAGACCCCAGACGAATACGGCCGCCTCGCGAAAGAGGCGGCCGTTCGTTTCATGAGAGCGTATGCGCCGTAGCGAGCGCGATAGCCAAAAGTGGCCGCCGGTTTTGGCGGCCATCGCGCGCCAAAGAGAGCCTTAGGCCTCTTCGGCGTCCGGCATGCCCATCATGTGGAAGCCGGCGTCGACGTGGACGACTTCGCCCGTGGTCGACAGGCCAAGGTCGGAGACCAGCCACAGGGCCGCGCCCGCGACGCCTTCCATCGAGGTGTCTTCCTTCATGGCGCTGAACGCCCGGCCTTGGGCGATCATGCCGCGGCCGCCGGCGATGCCGGCCAGGGCCAGGGTGCGCATGGCGCCGGCCGAGATGGCGTTGCAGCGGATGCCCTTCGGGCCCAGGTCGCGCGCGATGTAGCGGGTCGCCGCTTCCAGGGCGGCCTTGGCCACGCCCATGGTGTTGTAGTTCGGAATGGTCCGCTCCGACCCCAGATAGGTCATGGTGATCAGCGAACCGCCGTTCGGCATCAGCTTGGACGCGCGCTTGGCGACGTCCACGAAGCTGAAGGCCGAGATGTTCATGGCCGTCAGGAAACCCTCGCGGGTGGTGTTGTCGACGAACGAGCCCTTCAGCTCGTCCTTGTTGGCGAAGGCCACCGAGTGGACGACAAAGTCGATCGTCCCGAACTTCTCCTCGATGGCGGCGAAAGCCGCGTCCATCGAGGCGTCGTCGGTGACGTCGGCCGGAACCAGGGTGGTGACGCCAATGCTCTCGGCCAGCGGCCGCACGCGGCGCTCCAGCGCTTCGCCCTGATAGGTGAAGATCATCTCGGCGCCCTGGGCGGCCAGCTGGCTGGCGATACCCCAGGCGATCGAGTTGTGGTTGGCCACGCCCATGACGAGGCCCTTCTTGCCCCGCATCAGCTCGCCCTTGGGGAACGCGTAATCGTCGGCCATGTGTCGGGCCCCTTCTAGAAGTCGTTGCCCGTGGTTAGCAGGCGACGCGACGCTTCGAAACCCCGACCCGCGTTCAGTCGACCCGGACGATCCGTCCCAGCCTGTCGCGCAGGGCCTGGGCGAGGGGTCGCGGACCCAGCGGAACGGGCTTGCCGTCGCGCCTGGGCCAGACCACGCCGCCGGTGCGCACATCGGCCGGCAGCCGCAAATAAAGCTGGTTGGTCTCGGGCCGCGAATACAGCGGCGTGTAGTAGACGCAGTCCTCGAAGAAGAAGTGCGTGACCAGCGAACGCCGCGTCGCGCCCGGCCGCTGGATGGCCAAGCCGCCATGGGTGGTGTTGGCCGCCCAGACCAGCACCTGGCCCTTGCGCAGCAAGGCCGGACGGCGATCGCCGGTCACCTGGCGGGCGAAGGCCTCGACATAGTGGGCGGCGTAGTCGCCGCGCTTGGGACGACGCCCTTCCACCCCGGCATCGCTCATCTCGAAGATCCGGTCGCGATGGCTGCCCGGATGGTAGAACAACGGCCCGGCGTCGGCCGCCACGTCCTCCAGCGCGATCCAGGCCCCGCACATGAAGCGCGGCGGCTGGCTGTGGAAGTGGGCGATGTCGGAATGGGCGTGCTGCTCGCTGCCTTCGCGGAAATTCAGGGTCTGGAAGGCGAAAGGCGTGCGGCCATACGCGAGCTCCAGCATCGTAGTGAGCTTGGTATGGCTGGCCAAGGCGCGTACGGCTTCGGATCGCCGCCAGACATCCTGAGCGCGACGCTTGCCGGGGCGGAAGAACCGCTCGGCGTCGGCGGTGGCGCGGTCGATCAGCGCCAGGGCGTCCGGCCCCAGATCGAACACGGCCACGCCGTCGCGATGCAGATCGGTGACGAAGCGGCGCTGCTCGGCGTCGGCGCCCGAGGCGTCCAGATAGGCGGTCACGGACTCGCCTTCGATCCACGGGACTTGCGGCAGATCGACGGGAGGCATGCGGAGACGCTCGCTCGAACGGTAATGGCCAAGCTTACCGTCCAGCGCTGAGCGCGATCAACCTTGGGTGATCATTTTCTCGAAAGCCGCCTCGAGCGTTCGGGCGAAGGCGGAGGGATCGAACACCGAGGCGGTCCGGATACGCTCGGCCACCCGCGCCTTGAGGGTCGCCAGGGCCGCGCGATCGTTGGCGAGGCGGGACGCCGTGACGACGTAAGCCTTTGAATCGGTTGTGATCAGTTCCGGAAGATCCAGGGCGGTAAGCAGGCTGGCCCCGACCCGGCTGGCGAAACTCTTGCCTGGAAGGCTTAGTATTGGAACCCCCATGCGCAGGGCGTCGCTGGCCGTGGTGTGGGCGCCATAGGGCCAGGTGTCGAGCACCAGGTCGGCCAGGGCGTGACGCGCCAGGTGCGCTTCGTGTGGAACGGGTCCAGCGAAGACTAGTCGTTCGGGCGCCACCCCCGCCCCTTCCGCCTCACGACGCAGGTTTTCGACCGCGCCTGGCGCGCCGTCATAGAGCCACAGCACGGCGTCCGGCGCGGCCTTCAGGATCGCCATCCAGGCCGTGAAGGTCGCCGGCGTGATCTTGGCCGGGTTGTTGAAGCAGCACAGCACGACCGCGCCCTCGGGCAGACCAACCTCGGCCCTACTGGGCGGTAGAGTCACCGCGCCCAGGGCGTCGTTGGGCTGGTAGAGCGGCAGGCGGACCACCGCCTCGGACCATTGGCCCTCCTCGCCCGGCGGGATCGTGACGGCGTCGGCCAGCACGATGTCGGCATGGCGGCCCAGGGTCCCCGGATACCCCAGCCAGCTGACCTGCACCGGCGCCGCGCGATGGGCCAGGACCCCCGGCCGGCCGTCCTGGGTGTAGCCCTTCAGGTCGACGGCGATGTCGATCCCTGCCTCCCGGCAGAGGGCAGCGATGTTGGAATCGTTGAGTTTTCGTGCCTCGACCCAGTGCTCGCAGGCCGCCTTCAGGCGGTCCCGCATAGGGCTTTGCAGTTCCGGACCATACGAAACCTCGAAGATTTCGAAGCGCTCGCGGTCATGCGCCTCCAGCACCCCGGCCAGCAGGCGAGCCGTGGCGTGCTCGTGCAGGTCGGCCGACAGATAGGCCACGCGGATCCGCGTCCCTTCCAGCCGCTGCGGCCATACCGGGGCCGGAACCGGCGGTGGCGCGGAAAGCTCGGCGCAGCGGCGGTGCACGACGGGCTCATCGAAGATGGCCAGGGCCGCGAACGGCGCGATCACCGCGCGGCCAAGCTTCAGCTCGGCCTTGACCAGCATGTCCAGCGCCGCGTCCTCGCGCCAGTCGCAGGTCTGGCGGCGCGCCCACATCAGGTCGCCGGCCAGGCGGGGATGCAGCGGATCGATTTCCATCACCGCTTCCAGGTCTCGCGCCGCCTCGGCGGGCCGGTTCAGCAGCAACAGCAGCGCCGCGCGGTTGGCCAGCGTCTTAGCGTCGCCCGGCGAGGCCTGGACGAGGTGGTCGAGAACCGCCAGCGCCTCTTCGAAACCGCCGAGTCTCTGCAGCGAGACGGCTAGAGCGCTGAGCACCGGCGGATTGTCGGAATCAGCCGCCAGGGCCGCGCGACCAGCGACCACCGCCTCGGCATCGCGCCCCAAGCTATTGAGAACCAAGGTCTTTGCCGACAGTAAGCCAGGCCGCTTACTATCCAATGCCAGCCCTTGATCAAGGGCGTCCAGCGCCCCCTCCGCGCGCCCTAGACCCAGCCGGGAGACGCCCAGAATGTGCCAAGCCTCGACGCTAGGCGCAGCCAAGACCAGCCGCTCGCACAGCGCGACAGCCTCGGCCAACCGGCCGGCCTTGTAGAGATTGAAGGCCTCGCGAGCGCTCACCGACGCCCGCTCGCCCTAGTCAGCGCGGCTGAAGATCAGCGTGCCGTTGGTGCCGCCGAAGCCGAAGCTGTTGGACATCACCGTTTCCAGCGGCTTGTCCGACCGCTGGCGCAGGATCGGCAGGTCGGCGAACTCGGGGTCCAGCTCCTCGATGTGAGCGCTCTCGGCGGCGAAGCCGTTGTTGAGCATCAGGATCGAGTAGATGGCCTCCTGCGCGCCGGCCGCGCCCAGGCTGTGGCCGGTCAGGGACTTGGTCGACGAGATCAGGGGGGCCTTGTCGCCGAAGACTTCGCGCACCGCGCCCATCTCCTTGCTGTCGCCGACCGGCGTCGAGGTGCCGTGCGGGTTCAGGTAGTCGATGGTGCGGCCGCCGGCCTCGGCCATGGCCAGCTTCATGCAGCGCGCCGCGCCCTCGCCCGACGGGGCGACCATGTCGAAACCGTCCGAATTGGCGGCGTAGCCGACCAGTTCGCCGTAGATCTTGGCCCCGCGCGCCTTGGCGTGCTCGTATTCCTCGAGGACCACGATGCCCGCGCCGCCCGCAATGACGAAGCCGTCGCGGTTCTTGTCATAGGCGCGGCTGGCCACGGCCGGGGTGTCGTTGAAGTGCGTCGACATGGCGCCCATGGCGTCGAACAGGTTCGACAGGGTCCAGTCCAGCTCCTCGCAGCCGCCGGCGAAGATGATGTCTTGCTTGCCCAGCTGGATCTGCTCGGCGCCCGCGCCGATGCAGTGGGCGCTGGTCGCGCAGGCCGAGCTGATCGAATAGTTGATGCCGCGGATCTTGAACCAGGTCGACAGCACGGCCGACGGGCCCGAACTCATGGCCTTAGGCACCGCGAACGGGCCGATCCGCTTGGGGCCCTTCTCGACCGTCGTGGCCGCGGCCTCGACGATGATGCTGGTCGAGGGACCGCCCGAACCGACGATCAGGCCGGTGCGCTCGTTGGAGATCTCGCCCTCTTCCAGCCCGGAATCGGCGATCGCCTGCTCCATGGCGACGTGGGCATAGGCCAGGCCCGGCGACAGGAAGCGCGCGGCACGGCGGTCGACCAGCGACTCCCACTCGATCTGGGGCGCGGCATGGACCTGGCAGCGGAACCCGCGCTCGGCATATTCCGGCGCGGAGACCACGCCGGACTTGGCTTCCCGCAGGGACGCCAACACCTCATTGGCGTTGTTGCCGATGGACGAGACGATCCCCAGTCCGGTGACGACGACGCGACGCATATTGTAAATCCTCTTCTCCCCCAGGCGACCCGCTAAGGGACCGACTCTCGGGGGCCGGTCTCGTCTAACGGATCAAGACGCCATCTGTTCGGCGGTGAACGTGCCGACCTTCAGGTCCTTGGTTTCGTAGATCACCTTGCCGTCGGCTTCCAGAACGCCTTCGCCGATTCCCATGACGAGTTTGCGCATGATCACCCGCTTCAGGTCGATCTTGTAGACGACTTTCTTGACGTCCGGGGTCACCTGGCCGGTGAATTTCACCTCGCCGACGCCCAGGGCGCGGCCACGACCGGGCGCGCCCGACCAGCCCAGGAAGAAGCCGACCAGCTGCCACATGGCGTCCAGGCCCAGGCAGCCGGGCATGACGGGGTCGCCGATGAAGTGGCAACCGAAGAACCAGAGGTCGGGATTGATGTCGAATTCAGCCTCGACATAGCCCTTGCCGTACTTGCCGCCGTCGGATTCGATCCGAACGATACGGTCGAACATCAGCATCGGCGGGGCCGGAAGCTGAGCGTTGCCGGGGCCGAACAGCTCGCCGCGACCGCAGGCCAGGAGTTCTTCGTAGGTATAGGCGTTCTTCTGCATAGGGGACGCCCTAGCACGGCGGCGGGTCAGGTCTCAACGTTTCCCTGAGGCCACATGTTCCTATCCCTTGCGACATTGGACGGCGGGGTCCGCGCCCCAGATGTCGGTTTCACGCGCCCAGCCCGACGAGCCGTCGGCCCGCAGACGGCACCAGCCGCCCTCGCACTTGTCCAGGCTGGCGGTGGAACGGCCCTTCAGATAGGCGCTGACCTTGGCCCCCGTTTTGGGGGCGCTGAGCAAAGCCAGATTGGTTGGCTGCACCCGCATGGCCGAGCGGCGGCCGTCGATCACCCGGCGGTGGACCCAGGCCAAACCACCTTCGGGATCACAGATCCGCCGCCACTCGCGGGTTTCGGCCACGATCTGCACCGGCATGCCCTTGGCGTGGTAGATCCACAGCAGCTGGTGGGCCTCATCCGGGCCGTTACGGGCGTTCACTTCCGCGTATTTCAGCGAGACGTAGCGCGGCACTTCCAGGCCGGAGGGCGTTATCCGAGGGCCTTCGGCGAAAGCCGGCCCCGCCAACAACACGCAGATCGCCCCAAAGACGACACGAAGCGAACGATGTTCTCTTTTCGACGGCATGTTGCTTGGCCCCCTCGGGCCCCTTTGCTACAGCTTTCAAACGCCCGTCAGTGAGAGCTTTTCAAACCGCCCATGGCCGCTCGCAAGCTCAAAGTCATCGTCACCCGCAAACTCCCCGATCCGGTGGAGACGCGGATGTGCGAACTGTTCGACACCGAACTGAACGTCTCCGACAAACCCTTGACGGCGGATGAACTGGTCGACGCCATGGGTCGCGCCGACGTGCTGGTGCCGACGATCACCGATCGTATCGACTCGCGTCTTCTGTCGCGATCCGGCGATCGGCTCAAGCTGATCGCGAATTTCGGCGCCGGCGTGGACAATATCGACGTCGCCACCGCCAATGCCCGCGGCATCATCGTCACCAATACGCCGGGGGTCCTGACCGAGGACACCGCCGACCTGACCATGACCCTGATCATGGCCACGTCGCGCCGGGTGGTCGAGGGCGCCGAGGTCGTCAAGGCCGGCGGCTTCCACGGCTGGTCGCCGACCTGGATGCTGGGCCGGCGCCTGTGGGGCAAGCGGATCGGCATCATCGGCATGGGCCGCATCGGCCAGGCCGTGGCCCGCCGCGCCAAGGCCTTCGGCATGCAGGTGCACTATCACAACCGCAAGCCCGTCAGCCCGCGCATCGCCGAGGAGCTGGGCTGCACCTACTGGGAAAGCCTGGACCAGATGCTGGCCCGGATGGACTTCGTCTCGGTCAACTGCCCGCACACCCCGGCCACCTATCATCTGCTGTCGGCCCGCCGGCTGAAGCTGCTGCGGCCCCATTCGGTGATCGTCAACACGGCCCGGGGCGAGGTGATCGACGAGGGCGCGCTGGCCAACATGCTGGCCAAGGGCGAGATCGCCGGCGCCGGCCTGGACGTCTACGAGCACGAACCGGCCATCAATCCCAAGCTCCTGAAGCTGCCCAATGTCGTGCTGCTGCCCCACATGGGCTCGGCCACGGTCGAGGGCCGCATCGACATGGGCGAGAAGGTCATCGTCAACGTGAAGACCTTCATGGACGGCCACCGGCCGCCGGACCGGGTTATTCCTTCGATGCTTTAGCCTACTGGGCCGGATGCGCCGCCAGCCAGGCCTTGAGGTCGGCGGCGGAACGGTCGGGGATCTGCTCCATCGGCACGTGGCCCACGCCCGGATAGAGGATCAGGGTCGCGCCCGGTATGGCCTTGTGGAACTTCTCGCCGTCGGCGGGCGGGATCAGCCGGTCGTCCTGGCCGAAGATCACCAGGGTCGGGACGTGGATGGTCGACAGGTCCGGCGCGGTGGCCACCCGGCGCGGCCGCTGGCCCAGCAGCACCGTGCGATGGCCGGGGGCGCGGGCCAGGTCGACATAACGATCGATCAGGGCCGGGGTGACCAGCTTGGGATCGATATAGGCCGCCTTCAGCGCCTGGGTCATCAGCGGGCGGATCTCGATCTCCTTCAGCACCCGCCGGCCCACCGGATTCCCTAAGAACTTGAAGATCGTCGCCCCGCCGCGCCCCTTGGTCGGCCAGCCGGCGGCGTCGACCAGGATCAGGCGCGCGACGCGGTCGGGATGGTCCAAGGCATAGGTCCAGGCGACCTCGCCGCCCATCGAGTTGCCCCCCAGGGTGAAGCGGGTCAGGCCCAGGCCTCGGGTCACCTGGTCGACGACGTTCTCGAAGCTGTCGGGCTGGACGACATAGGCATCGCTCGTGCGGGTCAGGCCGTGGCCGGGCAGGTCCAGCACCACCACGCGGTAGTCGCTCGACAGCGCCTTCACCCAGCCGTCCCAGGCGTGGGTCGAGGCGGCGAAGCCGTGCACCAGCACGATGACCGGCGCGTCGCGCGGCCCGACGTCGCGATAGTGCGCCCGCACCCCGCCCGGCAGGTCCATGTAGCGGCTGTCGGCATAGCCATACTTGGCTTCCAGCGCCGCATACGGAATGTCCGGCCGCTGCAGCAGCAGCCAGCCCACCGCCGCCAGCCCGACGATCAGCAAGAGAGCGGTCGCCAGACCGCGGAGCAGCATCTTCATTTCCGCCCTCCCCCGAGAGACCCCATCAAAACCAACCGAACGCCGTTATACGAAAGCCGTCAAGCGCCGCACGACGGACAATGGGGATCGGCCCCGATCCGCACCGTGCGAGTCTCGGACGCCAGGGCGTCATAGATCAATAGCTTGCCGGACAAGGGCTCACCGGCTCCGGCCACCAGCTTGACCGCTTCCAGGGCCATCATCGAGCCGATGACCCCGGCCAGAGCGCCAACCACGCCGACGAGCGAACAGGTCTCGGCGTCCGGCGGGACCTCGGGCACCAGGCAGCGATAGCAGGGCTTGCCGTGAAACACCCCGACCTGGCCCGTCCAGCGGCCCAGAGCGCCGCTGACCAGAGGCTTGCCATGGGCCAGGCAGGCGTCGCTGACGGCGAAGCGGGTGGCGAAGTCGTCGGTGCCGTCCAGCACCAGGTCATACCGCGAGACGATGTCGCCGGCATTGGCGGCGTCCAGCCATACCGGATGGGTTTCGATGGTCGTGTGCGGGTTCAGCGCGCCCAGCCGCTCGACCGCCGCCTCGACCTTGGGCCGGCCGACATCGGTGGCGGCGTACAGCACCTGGCGCTGCAGGTTCGACAGCGAGACGGTGTCCGGATCGACAAGACCGATGGTCCCGATCCCGGCGGCGGCCAGATACAGCGCCGCCGGCGCGCCCAGGCCGCCGGCCCCGACCACGAGAACCCTTGCCGCCTTCAGCTTCTGCTGCCCCGGGCCGCCGATCTCGCGCAGGACCAGGTGGCGGGCGTAGCGCTCGACCTCGGCCTCTGAAAAACTCATGGCGCTTGACCCTCCGGCCTGGCCTCGCCACATGCGAAGCCATGCAAAGCAGCAATTCCTTCCCCGACTGGCACGGCACGACCATTCTGGCGGTGCGCAAGAACGGACAGACCGTGATCGCCGGCGACGGACAGGTCTCCATGGGGCCAACCGTCGTCAAGGGCAACGCCCGTAAGGTGCGACGCCTCGCCGGCGGCAAGGTGGTGGCGGGTTTCGCCGGCGCCACGGCCGACGCCTTCACGCTCATTGAGCGTCTGGAGGCCAAGCTGGAGCAGTATCCCGACCAGCTGGCCCGCGCCTGCGTCGACCTGGCCAAGGACTGGCGGACCGATCGTTACCTGCGCAGGCTGGAAGCCATGCTGCTGGTGGCCGACAGGACCGCCATCTACACCGTCACCGGCGTCGGCGACGTGCTGGAGCCGGGCGAAAGCGCCGACGGCAACGCCGTGGCGGCAATCGGCTCGGGCGGCAACTACGCCCTGGCGGCCGGCAAGGCCTTGATCGACCAGGACCTTTCGGCCGAAGAGCTCGCCCGCAAGGCGATGAGCATCGCCGCCGAGATCTGCGTCTACACGAACGGAAACCTGACCGTCGAAGTGCTGTAGGCTTTCGTCGCAAGACGGATGCGGACCTGCTCCCGGCGGCGCTTGATCGCGGCCGGGAGGATCCTTCGCCATGCTCGTCGCCGCTTTTTTCGCCCTGTCGGTCGCCACGACCCCCGCCGCCCAGATTGAGGCTGCCGAGCGCGCCTTCGCGGCCGACGGCCTGAAATTGGGGATCAGGGGCTCGTTCCTGAAGCACATGGCCGACGACGCCATGGTCTTCGACCCTACCCCGGTCAGCGCCAAGGCCCTGTACGAGACAAGGTCAGGCGAGGGCGAGCCCAAGCTGGAATGGTGGCCGGCCTATGTGGTGGCGGCCAAGTCCGGCGATCTAGGCCTGTCGATCGGTCCCTCGGCCTTCAACGGCAAGCGGGCCGGCTGGTACGCCTCGATCTGGCGCAAGGACGCCGACGGGACCTGGCGCTGGATCTATGACGGCGGCGGTCCGGGCGACGCTGTTTCCGCCCAGGGTCCAGAGGTTGCGGCGATCCATGGTCAGGTCGCGAAGGCCGGAGAATCCAGCCCCGCCAAGGCTTTCGACGCCGTCCGCCTGGCCGAGGCAACGCTTAGCCAGAAAGCTAAGCAAGACACGGCCCTTGCCTACAAGGCTTTCCTGACGAGCGACGCCCGCCTTCTGGGGCCGCGCGGGACCCGTGAGCTCGCGCCGACCGCCGCCGAGCAGCGTCTGGCGCTGCGCCCGACATCTACGACTCTGACCCTGCGCGGCGGCGGCGCGTCGAAGGCCGGCGACTTCGTCTGGACCCATGGCGAGGCTCATTGGAGCGAGCCGGGTCAAAAATCCGCCCAAGCTCACTATATGCATGTCTGGCAGAGGCGACCCGATGGGTGGCGCCTGATCTTCGAGACCCTGATCAACGACCGATGACCGAGTTTTCCCCCCGCGAGATCGTTTCCGAGCTGGACCGCTACATCGTCGGCCACGCCGAGGCCAAGAAGGCCGTCGCCGTGGCCCTGCGCAACCGCTGGCGCCGCCGTCGCGTGCCGGCCGACCTGCGTGACGAGGTCACCCCCAAGAACATCCTGCTGATCGGCCCCACCGGCGTCGGCAAGACCGAGATCGCCCGCCGCCTGGCCAAGCTGGCCCAGGCCCCGTTCCTGAAGGTGGAAGCCACCAAGTTCACCGAGGTCGGCTATGTCGGCCGCGACGTCGACCAGATCGTCCGCGACCTCGTGGAAAGTGCGCTCTCGATGGTGCGCGACAAGCGTCGCGCCGCGGTGAAGGCCAAGGCCGAGGCGGCCGCCGAGGAGCGGATCCTGGACGCCATGACCGGCCCCGGCTCGACCGCCGCCCGCGACAGCTTCCGCAAGAAGCTGCGGGCCGGCGAGCTGGACGACAAGGAGATCGAGCTGCAGCTGGCCGACACCGGTGGCGGCGGCAGCTTCGAGATCCCCGGCCAGCCCGGCGCCCAGGTGCTGAACCTGTCGGAAATGATGAAGTCGCTGGGCGGCAATCGCACCAAGACCCACAAGACCACCGTCTCCGGCGCCTGGGCCCCGCTGATCGCCGAGGAAAGCGACAAGCTGCTGGACCAGGAGGCCCTGACCCAGGAAGCCCTGGAGCTGGCCGAGAACCACGGCATCGTCTTCCTGGACGAGATCGACAAGGTCGCCAGCAGCTCGCAGCGCTCGGGCGCGGATGTCAGCCGCGAAGGCGTGCAGCGCGATCTGCTGCCGCTGATCGAGGGCACGACCGTCTCGACCAAGTATGGTCCGGTGAAGACCGATCACATCCTGTTCATCGCCTCGGGCGCCTTCCATGTGGCCAAGCCCAGCGACCTGCTGCCCGAGCTGCAAGGCCGCCTGCCGATCCGCGTCGAGCTGAAGGGCCTGTCACGCGACGACATGCGCCGTATCCTGACCGAGCCGGAAGCCAACCTGATCCGCCAGCACCAGGCCCTGATGCTGACCGAGGGCGTGACCCTGACCTTCTCGGACGAGGCGATCGACGCCCTGGCCGACGCGGCCGTGGCCGTGAACGGCTCGGTCGAGAACATCGGCGCCCGCCGCCTGCAGACGATCATGGAAAAGGTGGTCGAGGAGATCAGCTTCTCGGCGGCCGACCGCAGCGGCGAGACCGTGGCGATCGACGCCAAGTACGTGCAAGAGCGCATCGGGGCCTTGGCGGCCAACGCCGATCTGAGCCGCTTCATCCTCTAAGGGCGATTAGGAGGCGGCGCGAACCGCCTCCATGCCCAGGATCGCCGCCTTGCGGGCCAGGCCCCAGTGGTAGCCGGTCAGCTTGCCGCTCTTGCCGATGGCCCGGTGACACGGGATCAGCAGCGAGATCGGATTGGCCCCGATCGCGCCGCCGGTGGCCTGGAAGGCCTTGGGCTTGCCCGCCCAGCAGGCGACCTGGCCATAGGTGGCCGTCTCGCCGGTCGGGATCTGCAACAGCGCCTTCCAGACCTGCACGTGATAGGGCGAGCCGATCAGCACCACCGGCAGCGGCCCCTCTCCGCCGGTGAAGGCGTGCAGGGCCGTGGCCTGGGCGGCCATGTCGTCGCGGATCCAGTCGGCGGCCGGAAAGCGGCGATGCATGTCGGCGAAGGTCGCCTCATCGTCGCCGTCCGAGAAGGCCAGGCCCGCCAGGCCGCGATCGGCCATCACGAACAGGCCTCGGCCAAACGGCGTCGGGGCCCAGCCCCAGCGTAGCCGCATGCCCGCACCGCGCCGGCGCACCTCGCCGGGGGTCACGGCCTCCTGGGCGATGAACAGGTCGTGCAGCCGTGACGGACCGGAGAGCCCGGCGTCGAAGGCCGCGTCCAGCACCGTACCGCCGGCCTCCAGCGATCGCCGGGCCTGGGCATGGGCGATGGCCGAGACGAAGCTCTTGGGGCTGACCCCCGCCCAGCGGGTGAAGATGCGCTGGAAGTGGAACGGCGACAGGCCCACGGCCTGGGCCGCCTCGTCCAGCGACGGGTGATCCGACCACCGCTCGGCCAGCCAGTCGAGCGCCTTGGCCATGCGGTGATAGTCGACGGAGCGCTCGGCCAGCCGAACCAGCTCTTCGCTGGCGGTCTCTGGGCTCACGGTCTCCGGAAGGGGGGATGCGTCGTATGCCATGCTCATAAATTACGGCCCTCGCATAACGGCGTCCGCCCGGTTCTTGCGGTCGGCCCCAAATCTAGGGGCGCTCCACGTGCTTGGCGAGCCGCGCGCATCACGGCATGGTCCGCGCCATGGCCAAGGCTCCCGCTCCGAAGAAGAAAAAACCCGCCCAGAAGCGGATCAGCCCCGACGAGCGGGAACGCGTCGAGATCCTGTTCGAGCGCTTCGAGAGCCTGGAACTGCATCCCAAGACCGAGCTGCACTATTCGAACGCCTACGAGCTGGTCACCGCCGTGGCCCTGTCGGCGCAAGCCACCGACGTCCAGGTCAACAAGGCCACCGGCCCCCTGTTCCAGGTCGCCGACAGCGCCGAAAAGATGCTGGAGCTCGGCGAAGAGGGGCTGATCAAGTACATCGCCTCGATCGGCCTGTTCCGCACCAAGGCCAAGAACGTCATCGCCGCGGCGCACATCCTGATGGACAAGCATGGCGGCCAGGTGCCGCTGAACCGCGTCGACCTGGAGGCTCTGCCGGGCGTGGGCCGCAAGACGGCTTCGGTGGTGCTAAACGAACTGGACATCGAACCGGCCATCGCCGTCGACACCCATGTGTTCCGGGTCTCGCACCGGCTAAAGCTGTCGGCCGGCAAGGTCCCTGATGCGGTCGAACAGGACCTGATGCGGATCGTGCCGCCGCCCTACCAGACGCGGGCGCACCACTGGCTGATCCTGCACGGGCGATATGTCTGCGTGGCGCGGAAGCCGAAGTGCGAGGTTTGCAGGATTAGCGACCTGTGTCCGTCGCGGGAGTTGTTTCTGGGGGCCTGACCCAAGATCCTCCCCCTAGCGGGGGAGGCGGCCGAAGGCCGGAGGGGGAAGTGCTGCTGAGCCTGCCTCTTCCCCCTCCGTTCGCTTCGCGAACACCTCCCCCGCTAGGGGGAGGATCTGGGCCTACTAGCCGATCGCCCGCACCACCGCCTCGGCGAACGCCCCGCCCCGATCATGCGCGTGCTGCAGGAACAGGTCCGGCTCGATGACCTCCAGCTCCATCAGCTGCGGCGTGTGGTCCAGGCCTCGGATCAAATCCACCCGGGCATAGGTCAGGACCTCGCCCGCCGCCTGCAGCACCATCTCCGCTGCCCGCAGGGCCTCCGGCTCGGGCGCGATCTCGCTGACCTGGCCGCCGAACTGCGGCTGCACCCGGAAATCCCCTTCGACCGCGACCTTGGTCACCGCGTGGCTGAACTGGCCGTCGAAGAAGAACAACGACAGCTCGCCCTCCTCGCCCACCGCCGGCAGGAACGGCTGGATCAGGGCCGGGCCGCTGGGACCGCCGACCAGCGAACCACCATGCCGCTTGACCCGGATGGTCTCGTGCGAGCCGGCCGAGACCTGCGGCTTGACCACCAGTTCGTCGACCCCGAAGGCGTCGAAGGCGGCGCGGACATGTTCGCGGGTCAGCAGATCATGCGCATGGGTCGGCACCACCGGCGCGCCCTTCCCGGCCAGCTCGACCAGATAGGTCTTTGTCGAGTTCCAGCGCATGGTCGCGGCCGGGTTAGCGACCCGGATACCATCGCGCTCCAAGCCGTCCAGGAAGCCGAACCATTCGTCCTGGCGACCGTGATAGCCCCAAGCCAGGGACGGCATGACCAGCCGCGCCTGATCTTTCTCGATCTTGTCGGTCCACGGCTGCGAGGCGACGCTCAGACCCTTGGCGCGCAGCGGCGCGGCCAGGCGCTCGAACAGCGGGCTCCAGGCGTTGGCGAAGCGGGCTTCGTCGCGGGCGGGGACCAGGATCAGGACGTCGACCATTGGTTTACTCACGTGGCTTAGGGCTTCGCAGCTAGGATGTCGCAGTCCTCCGGGCAAGCCTTGCGTTGCCTTGAGCGGCCACATCCTTTAATCGCCAAGTGTTTGTGGCGTAGAGCCTGCATTAGCAGGCTCTACTTTCTGGGGGCTAGCGCGCGGCTAGGCGGCGAAACCGTTTACACTTTCGCCTACCGCGCTTCCCGCCCCTGTTCTTTCAAAGGTTTGTCCCGCTCCATGACCGCGCTCTACGACGTCGCCGGCATCGGCAACGCCATCGTCGACGTCATCGCCCAGTGCGACGACGCCTTCCTCGCCAAGGAAGGCCTGACCAAAGGCTCGATGGCCCTGATCGATCCGGCGCGCGCGGCGACCCTGTATGACGCCATGGCCGCGGGCATCGAGGCCTCGGGCGGCAGCGCCGCCAACACCCTGGCCGGCGTCGCCAGCTTCGGCGGCAAGGCCGCCTTCATCGGCAAGGTGGCCGACGACCAGCTTGGCCGCGTGTTCCGCCACGACATGAAGGCGATCGGCTGCGTGTTCACCACGCCGTCGCTGGCCGAAGGTCCCGCCACCGCCCAGAGCCTAATCAACGTCACCGCTGACGCCCAACGCACCATGTCGACCTATCTGGGCGCCTGCGTCGAGCTGACCCCGGCCGACGTCGATCCCGAGATCATCGAAGCCGCCCAGTATTCCTATCTGGAAGGCTATCTGTTCGATCCGCCGGAAGCCCGCCGCGCCTTCGCCAAGGCCGCCGCGCTGAGCCACGGCGCCGGCCGCAAGATCTCCATGACCCTGAGCGACAGCTTCATGGTCGACCGTCACCGCGGCGCCCTGCTGGGCTTCATCGAGACCCAGTGCGACATCGTCTTCGCCAACGAGGCCGAGGTCTGCTCGCTGTTCGAGACCACCGACTTCGACGCCGCTGTGAAGGCCCTGGCCGAACGCAGCGAGATCGCCGCCGTCACCCGGGGCGAAAAGGGTTCGGTGATTGCCGCCAATGGGCAGCTTCACGAAATCTCGGCCTACCCCGTGGAAAAAGTCGTGGACACGACCGGCGCGGGCGACCAATACGCCGCTGGTTTCCTCTACGGCCTGTCGCAGGGTCGCCCGCTGCCGGTCTGTGGCCAGCTGGGCTCTCTCGCCGCCGCCGAGGTCATCGACCACTACGGTCCGCGCCCGCAGGTCAACCTGCGTGAGCTGGCCCAAAAGAACGGACTCTAAGGACACTCATGGCCCGCACCGCTGAAGTGGTCCGCGAGACGAAGGAGACCCAGATCCGGGTCTGGATCGATCTCGACGGGACCGGCGTCTCGACGATCTCCACCGGCATCGGTTTCTACGACCATATGCTGGAGAGCTTCGCGCGCCACGGCGGCTTCGACCTCAAGGTCGAGACCAAGGGCGACCTGCATATCGACATGCACCACACGGTCGAGGACACCGGCATCGTGTTGGGCCAGGCGATCAACAAGGCGCTGGATGGCTTCAAGGGCATCCGGCGCTTTGGCGCGGCCTATATCCCGATGGACGAGACCCTGACGCGCTGCGCCATCGATCTGTCGAACCGGCCGTACCTGATCTGGAAGGTCGAGTTCAAGCGGCCCAAGGTCGGCGAGATGGACACCGAGCTCTTCAAGGAGTTCCACCACGCGTTCGCCATGAACTGCGGGGCGTGCATCCATCTGGAAACGCTGTACGGCGACAACACCCACCATGTGGCCGAAAGCGGCTTCAAGGCCCTGGCCCGGGCGCTGCGTCAGGCGGTCGAGATCGACCCGAAGACCGGTGGCCAGGCGCCGTCCACCAAGGGCGTGCTGTAAGGATACTCCATGCAGACCGTCGCCCTGATCGACTACGGGTCGGGCAACCTGCGTTCGGCCGAGAAGGCCCTGCGTGAGGCGGCCCGCCGCCGCGCGCTCGACGCCGAGATTGTCGTCACCGCTGACCCCGACCTTGTCGCCAAGGCCGATCGCGTCTTCCTGCCCGGCGTCGGGGCCTTCGCCTCGTGCCGCGCCGGCCTGGACGCCACCGGCGTCTATGAGGCGATGAACCAGGCCGTGCACGGTCGCGGCGTGCCCTTCATGGGCATCTGCGTCGGCCACCAGCTCCTGGCCACCGAGGGCCTGGAGTTTGGCGTCACGCCGGGCCTCGACTGGATCGCCGGCCAGGTGAAGAAGCTCGAGCCGTCCGACCCTTCGCTGACCATCCCGCACATGGGCTGGAACGCCATCAGCTTCGCCCGCGCTCATGCCCTGTTCCAGGGCATCGAGGACGGCGCTCACATGTACTACGCCAACTCGTTCGCCCTGAACGCGGCCGACCCTGCTGATATCGTCGCCACGACCGACCACGGTGGTCCGTTCACGGCGGCGGTGGCCAAGGGCAATGTCGCGGGCGTACAGTTCCACCCCGAAAAATCACAAAGTGCCGGGCTCGCCCTGCTCGCCAACTTCCTGGAATGGCGCCCATGATCCTCTATCCCGCCATCGACCTGAAGGACGGCCAGTGCGTGCGCCTGCTGCACGGCGACATGGAGAAGGCCACGGTCTTCAACAATTCGCCCGCCGATCAAGCCCAGCGCTTCGTCAAGGACGGCTTCTCGTGGCTGCACGTCGTTGACCTGAACGGCGCCATCGAGGGCAAGTCGGTCAACACTGCCGCCGTCGAGCAGATCCTGGAGTCGATCTCCATCCCCGTGCAGCTGGGCGGCGGCATCCGCACCCTGGAAGGCGTCGAGGCCTGGATCGAGGCGGGCGTCTCGCGCGTCATCCTGGGCACCGTGGCCGTGCACGATCCCGAACTGGTCAAGAAGGCCGCCCGCCTGTGGCCCGAACAGATCGCCGTGGCCGTCGACGTCCGTGACGGCAAGGTCGCCATCGACGGCTGGACCGGCCTGTCGGATCTGTCGGCCATCGACCTGTCGCGCCGCTTCGAGGACGCCGGCGTCGCCGCCCTGATCATCACCGACATCAGCCGCGACGGCGCCCTGACCGGCGTCAATGTCGAGGGCGTGGGCGAACTGGCCGACGCCGTCTCGATCCCCGTCATCGCCTCGGGCGGTGTCGCCGCCGTGGCCGACATCGAGCGCCTCAAGGCCCGCAAGGGCGTCGAGATCGCCGGGGCCATCCTGGGCCGCTCGCTCTATGCCGGCACGATCAAGCCGTCCGAAGCCCTGATCGCGGCGGCGGTCTGATGCTGAAGACCCGGATCATTCCCTGCCTCGACGTGAAGGACGGGCGGGTGGTCAAGGGCGTGAACTTCGTCTCCCTGCGCGACGCCGGCGACCCGGTGGAGCAGGCGCGGGCCTATGACGCCGCCGGCGCCGACGAGCTGATGTTCCTGGACATCACGGCCTCCAGCGAAGGCCGCGGCCTGATCCTGGACGTCATTTCGCGCACCGCCGAGGTCTGCTTCATGCCCGTCTCGGTGGGCGGGGGCGTGCGGCAGGTGTCGGACATGCGCCGCCTGCTGCTGGCCGGGGCCGACAAGGTCTCGACCAACACCGCCGCCGTCGAGAACCCCGACCTGATCGCCGGCGGCGCTGACGCCTTCGGCAGCCAGTGCGTGGTCGTGGCCATCGACGCCAAGCTGCGCGAGGACGGCTCGGGCTGGAACGTCTGGACCTATGGCGGCCGCAAGGACACCGGCCTGGACGTCGTCGACTGGGCCGCCAAGGTCGTCGAGCGTGGCGCGGGCGAGATCCTGCTGACCTCGATGGACCGCGACGGCGCCAAGATCGGCTACGACATCCCGCTGCTGAAGGCCGTGACGGGCGCGGTCAACGTGCCGGTGATCGCCTCGGGCGGCGCGGGCAAGACCGAGCACCTGGTCGAAGCCGCCCGCGAAGGCCACGCCGCCGCCGTGCTGGCCGCCTCGATCTTCCACTTCGGCGAAATCAGCATCGGCGAGGCCAAACAGGCCATGGCCGACGCCGGCATCCCCGTGCGCCTGGACCGGAGCGCCGCATGAGCCGCCTGACCGAGGTCCTGGATCGCCTGGCCGCCACGATCGAAGCCCGCAAGGGCGGCGATCCGTCGGTGTCCTATACGGCCAAGCTGCTGAACGATCCGGCGCTGGCGGCGAAGAAGCTGGGCGAGGAAGCGGTCGAGACCGTGATCGCGGCGGTGGCCCAAGGGCCTGAGGCCCTGGCGGCCGAGAGCGCCGATCTGCTGTATCACTGGCTGGCGCTAATGGCGGCCTCGGGCGTGTCGCTCGACGCCGTGGCGGAGAAGCTAGAGGCCCGCGAGGGAACCTCCGGCATCGCCGAGAAGGCTTCGCGGAAGAGCTAGCCCTTCCGCTTCAGCGCCACATAGAGCGCGCCCTCGCCGCCGTGCCGCTGATCGGCGGTCGACACCCCGGCGATCATCTCCCGCACCGCGGGCCCCGCCAGCCATTCCGGCGTGCGCTGCTTGAGCACCCCGTGGCCGACCTTGCCCTTGCCGGTGATCACCAGCACGGCGCGGTGGCCGTCTTCATAGGCTCTGCGGATAAACCCCTCCAGCGTCGCTCGGGCCTGGTCCTGGTCCAGGCCGTGCATGTCCAGGCGCGCGCCGATCGGGTCGTGCGACTTGACGATGCGGCGCTTGCGGTTGGGCTCGATGCGGTCGGGCGCGTATTTCAGGGTCTTGGCCGGAACCGGCTTCAGCTCCTCGGGCGCCACGCGCAGGGGGGCGATCGAGACCAGCCGTGTCGGCGGATCGGCCGGCAGGGCCGTGGCGGCCTTCAGCGAAGGCCGGATCCGGGCCTTGGACCGCATCTTCTCGGGCGCGACCGGCGCACGGGGCGTCACGGTCGAGGCGACGAGCTTCCAGAGGCGCTTGTCGTCCTCAGGTGCGGGCGGCGGTTTCTTGGCCACGCTACGACCGCGGAACCAGCCGGTACAGGCGCAGGGCGTGGCGCACGCGGCCGGCCTCGGCCCCGGCGGCGGTCCCGCTGCCCATATAGAGATCGGCGCGGACCTCGCCCTTGATGGCTCCACCGGTGTCCAGCGCCACGGCCAGGCGGCGATAGGCCGGGAAGGCCCCCGTCAGCTTGGGCGCGGCGGCGTCCAGCCAGTAGAGCCCGCCATAGCCGTGTTTGCTGGGGTCGACGGCGATGGCCCGGCCGGCCGGCAGCGGTACGCCGGCGGCGCCGACGGCTTCCTTGCCATCATCGGCGGCCATCTTGAAGAACACGTAGCGCGGGTTCAGCTGCATGATCGCGTCGGCTTCGGGACCGCGATGCGCGGCCAGCCAGGTGCGGATCGCGTCACCGGAGGTGTTGTTGTCGGGCAAGAGGCCCTGGTCGCGCATGGCGTTGGCGATGCCGACGAACGGCTTGCCGTTGTGGCCGGCGAAGGCCGCGCGCACCCGGCGGCCGTCGGGCAGGACCAGAATGCCCGAGCCCTGGATCTGCAGGAAAAACAGCTCTTCCGGCCGCATCCAGGCCAGGGGCTTGTCAGTCGGAACGGCCTCGATCTCGGCGCGGGCCGGATAGGGCACGAAGGTCGGGCCTTCGACGTGGCCGGTGATCTTCTTGCCCACGAAGCCGGGCTCGAAGGCGCCCAGGTCCAGCACCACCAGGTCGGCCGGCAGGCCGCGCACGGGGACCGTGAACTCAGCGTTGCGCGACATCCGCGCCTCGTACTGCGGGGCGAAATAGGCGGTCAGCAGGCCTTCGTCGCCGACCGGCTCGGGCCGGAAATTGGCCTCGAGAAACGCCCGCGCGCCCTGCTCGTCCTGGATCACCGTCGCCTTGGCCAGGCCGCAGACGCGGGTTAGGGCCGGGTCCTTGGAGACGCCGCAACCAGCGCGGAAGGCGTTGAGCGCCGCCAGGTGGTCGTCCTCGCTCCAGCCAGCCAGGCTGGAGAACGACATCGCCGTCGCCGGCAGGGTCGTCGAAGGCGGCGGCGGGACCGTCGTGCTGGGCGGAGGCGGAGTCGGCCCCGTCGCGATCGGCGGCAGAGGCGTGACGGCGCTGGCGCAGGCGCTCAGCAGCAGGCCCGCCAGAACCAGCGGCGCGAAGGGGGTCGAAACGCGGGTCATTACGCCTCGGCGGCGGCGACGTAGGTCAGGAGCCAGTTCGGATTGGCGCTCTTGACCTCGCGCTCGAAGGTCCAGAGCTCGGCGGTGCGGCGATCGTCGACGCCTTCGCCGCGCTCGTCCTTGGTGCGGGTGCGCACCTCGGCCAGGATCCGCACCACCGCCTTGGCGAGATCGCCCACCACGTCGACCTTTTCCAGGTCCAGGCGCGGCGGGGTCAGGAACTCGACCTTCTCGCTGCGGCCGGCGGCTTCGCGCGAGGCCATGGCCTGCTCGAAATTGTCCATCACCTCGGTGGCCAACAGGGGCTTGAGCGTCTCGCGGTCGCCTGCGGCATAGGCCGTGACGATCTGCTCGTAGGCCGCGCGGGCGCCGGACAGGAACTTGGTCGGATCGAAGTCGGGCTGCTTGGACTTGATCGCCGCCAGGTCCTCGGCGCGAACATTGGGCAGGGCGTCGAGCACGGTCCCGTTGGCCGGCTTGATGGTCTTGTCGACGACATCCTCGGGCTGACGGCCCACGCGGCGGCCCAGCGTGGCGTACAGCTGGTAGAGGACGACAGCGGCGACCGCGGCGAGGAACAGGATCTGGAGCACTTCAACGTCCGTTGACGGGCTTTTGGCCCAGCGAATGGTGTCTATATAGGCGAGACGCGTTCTCCCGTCAGGCGCCTGGCGTTGCGCCAGACGGGCCCTCATGGTAGCAGCGCGCACCTTTCTTACAGGCGTTCTAGAACGCTGATTACGGATTTTATCCTAATGACCGACACCACTGCCCCCGTGGGGACCCCGGAAGAGGCCGCTGGGCAATCGGGCATCCGCATCCTGGCCCAGTTCGTCCGTGACTTCTCGTTCGAAAATCCTCTGGCCCCCGACAGCCTGCGCGCCGGCGCGGCCCAGCCCGCGATCGACATGGGTGTCGAGATGAACGCCCGCGGCCGTCCCGATGGCCTGTTCGAAGTGGACCTGAAGCTCTCGGCCCGCGCCCTGCGCGACGAGCAAGCCGTGTTCCACGTCGAAGTGGTCTATGGCGGCCTGTTCCACATCGAGGGCGTGGCTGAAGCCGACCTCGAGCCGGTGCTGCTGATCGAGTGCCCGCGCTTCCTCTTCCCGTACGCCCGTCGCCTGATCTCGGACGTCACGGCCGAAGGCGGCTTCCCGCCCTTCCTGATCGACCCGATCGACTTCGCCGGCGTCTACGCCGCGCGCAAGGCCCAGGCCGAAGGCCAGCCGATCGGCAACGCCTAAGCTTCAGGCGTTACAGCTGAATACAAGAAGGCCCGGTCATCGCTGACCGGGCCTTTTTCGTTACGGCTGCAGGCGATACCCGCCCATCTCGGTAATCAGGATCCGCGCCACGGCCGGATCGGGCTCGATCTTCTGGCGCAGGCGGTAGACGTGGGTTTCCAGCGTGTGGGTGGTGACGCCGGCGTTATAGCCCCAGACCTCGGTCAGCAGCTCCTCGCGCGACACGGGCTTGGAGCCGGCGCGGTAGAGATATTTGAGGATGTTGGTTTCCTTCTCGGTCAGTCGCACCTTCTTCTGCTTCTCGTCGACCAGGAGCTTGGCGGACGGGCGGAATTCGTACGGACCGATGCGGAAGAGGGCGTCCTCCGAGGCCTCGTAGCTGCGCAGCTGGGCGCGGATGCGGGCCAACAGCACGCCGAAGCGGAAGGGCTTGGTGACATAGTCGTTGGCCCCGGACTCCAGGCCCAGGATCGTGTCGCTGTCGCTGGCGGCGGCCGTCAGCATGATCACCGGGGCCGTGACCCCATTCTTGCGCATCAGGCGGCAGGCCTCGCGGCCGTCCATGTCGGGCAGGTCGACGTCCAGCAGGATCAGGTCGGGCTTGATCTCGCGCGACACCCGCACGCCCTCGCCGGCGGTCGAGGCCTCGGCGACCGCGAACTCCTCGTGCAGGGCCAATTGCTCGGCCAAGGCGCCGCGCAGGTCATCGTCGTCGTCGATCAGCAGAAGGGTCTTGCGTTGCGCCATAAGGGGAAACATGCACCGCTGCGGCCCCTCGGGACAACCCCGTGAAGGTTCATTAGTCTGAGGAGTAGGTCGTCGATGCTGTTTCGCGCCCACGCTGACGGCCGTTTCGAGCTGGACGGACGGATCCTGCGCTGCGCGATCGGCAAGGCGGGCGTGATCGCGGGCGCCGACAAGCGCGAGGGCGACAACAAGAGCCCGCTGGGGACCTGGGTCATGCGCGAGGTCTGGTACCGGCCGGACGTCTATCCAGACGGTCCGACGACCGCCCTGCCGATTCGAGCGACGCAGGAGCAGGACGGCTGGTGCGATGCGCCGGGCGATCCGAACTATAATCGACCCGTGAGACTGCCCTACCCGGCCAGCGCCGAACGGATGTGGCGCGACGACCCTGTCTACGACCTGGTGGTGATACTCGGCCATAATGACGACCCGCCGGTTCCGGGCATGGGTTCGGCGATCTTCATGCACCTGGCGCGGGAGGGTTATCCCGGCACAGAGGGTTGTGTGGCGCTGGAACGGCCGGATATCGAGGCGGTGCTGGCGGCCGCCAAGCCGGGCGACGCCGTGGAGATCGTGGCCTAGCCGTAATTGCGGCTGCCGAAGATCGCCGACCCGACCCGCACGGAGGTCGCGCCCTCGGCAATGGCGATCTCGAAGTCGTCGCTCATGCCCATCGACAGCTTCTCGACGCCGTTGCGCTCGGCGATGGCGCGCAGGGCCGCGAAATGCGGCGCAGGGTCCTGGTCGAAGGGTGGGATGCACATCAGGCCCTCCACCGGCAGACCATAGGTTCCCCGACAGGCGGCGATGAAGGCGTCGGCCTCCACCGGCGCGATACCGGCCTTCTGGGCCTCCTCACCGATATTGACCTGGACGTAGAGGCGCGGGGCCTTGCCGGCCCGCTGGATCTCGTCGGCCAGCACGCGGGCCAGCTTCTCGCGGTCGAGGGTCTCGATGACGTCGAAGAAGCTCACCGCCTCGCGGGCCTTGTTGGTCTGCAGCGGGCCAATCAGGCGCAGCTCCAGGCCTTCGCGGCGGTCGCCCCAGCGCTCCATGGCCTCCTGGACCCGGTTCTCGCCAAGCACGCGCTGCCCTGCCTCGAGCACCGGCGCGACGTTCTCCCAGGGCTGGGTCTTGGACACGGCCACCAAGCTTACCGACCCGACCGGACGACCGGCTCGGATTTCGGCCTCTGCAATGCTAGCCTGGACCTGAGCGAGAGCATGCGACATCGGGGGGTGTGGCCTTGGACGGAAACGTGAGCGAACTGGAACTCCTGTCTAGTGCGGCGACGGCCTTCCCGCCAAGGACCGCGCGCGGCAAGACGCTGCCGGCCCTGCTGTTCTTTACCGATCCCGCGCGGGTCTCGAACCCCGAAGCCGTGGCCGAGCGGCTGCCGGCTGGGGCTGGGATCGTCTTCCGGGCCTTTGGAGCCGAGGACGCGGTCGACCAAGGCCGCCGCCTGCGGGCCATCGCCGACGCACGCGGCCTGATCCTTCTGGCCGGAGCCCATGCCGGCCTGGCCGAGGGCATTGGCGCGGACGGCCTGCACCTGCCCGAAGCCAGCGTCGCCGCGATCCCGCGCCTGCGCGCCGAGCACGCCCGCTGGCTGATCACCGCCGCCGCCCACGATGTACTGGCCGTCCAGGCGGCGCAGCGCGCGGGCGCCGACGCGGTCGTGGTCTCGCCGGTCTTTGCCAGCAACAGCCCGTCGGCGGGCGAACCTTTGGGGATCGAGGGCCTGAAGGACCTGGTCGCGGCCACGGCCCTGCCGGTCTACGCTCTGGGCGGCGTACGAGCGCGCACGGTCACGCAGCTGATCGGCAGCGGAATCGTCGGGATGGCGGCGGTCGAAGCGCTCGCCGGCTGACGGTTTCTAGAACTTGAAGGCCGTTTCCAGGCGCACGCGGGGCGCCGGCTCGGCCTGCTGGGCCTTGCGGGCGGCCAGGGCCGGGTTGGTTTCGCCGAGGCTGACGGCGCCGCCGACGCGGATCGACGGGGTGACCTTGAAATAGGCCCCGGCCTGGACGTCCTGCAATTCCATCTCGCGGCTGGACGGCTGGTCCAGGTCGAGCTTGAGGCCCCAGCGGCCCTTCTTGGCGTCCCACTTCAGCGTGCGCTTGTCGTCGGTCGGGTATTGGACGCCGACCGGCGCGCTGGTGAAGTCGTTCTTGACCGAGAAATCGGGGGCGACAGCATGCGGCTTGGCCTGGGCAAACGCCGTCGCCGCCGATCCGGTAAGGATCAGCGCGGCTGCACCCGCCAGGAAATAACGCTTCGCGACCATCGCTACTCGCCGCCTATACAATGTCCCCACTCGCTCCATATAGGATTGAGCCCCTTGATTTGCGATTAAAGGCTTGGCCGGAACGCGGTCAACCGGGGTTTGGTCGCACTTCGGGCTGAATTGAGCGATTCAATCGACTCCTGTGTCGATGAGGTCACGCGATTCCTGTTTTGAGGCGGCGTAGCCATGCTATAGACCGGCTCCCGGCCGCGGGGGCGCGCCAGGAACGGCGATACATTGGAGCGAGGTACTATGGCGTTTGAGCGTGGGTCTGTGATGCGCGGCGTCGCCGCGGGCGTCCTGGCTCTGTCGATGCTGGGCATGACCGCATGCGCCAGCAGCAAGCCCCCCAAGACGTTTTCCACGCAGAGCGACGAGCCGGGCCTCAACCCGTTCAAGCGCTTCGGCGGCGGCAACAAGGCTGCCCCCAGCGAGGCGGGCATCGGCGTCAACGGTTATCTGTGGCGCGCGAGCCTGGACACCCTGGCCTTCATGCCGCTGGCCTCGGCCGACCCGTACGGCGGCGTGATCGTCACCGACTGGTACGTGAACCCGGAAACCCCGGCCGAGCGCTTCAAGGCGACGGTCTACATCCTGGACACCCGCCTGCGCGCCGACGGCCTGAACGTCACGGTGTTCAAGCAGTCCAAGGACATCACCGGTAACTGGGTCGACGCTCCGGTCGCCGACCAGACCGCCACCGACATCGAGAACGCGATCCTGACCCGCGCGCGTCAGCTCCGACTTTCGAACATCAAGGGCTAAGGCTCTTCGGGGTCTCTTTCCGAGCGAAAGGGACCCCGCCCTCCTATTTCTCTGCGCGCTCCGGCCGCGAAACCGCTTACGTTCGTTGCGGACTCGCCTTCGGGGCGCTTTTCCGCATCTAGACACCTGGTTTCCGATGGCCCGCTACAATCCCAAAGACACCGAACCCAAGTGGCGTGAAGCCTGGGCGAAGGCCGACGTCTTCAAGACCGGCGAGATCAACGACGGCCGTCCGAAATACTACGTGCTCGAGATGTTCCCGTATCCGTCGGGCCGCATCCACATGGGCCACGTCCGCAACTACGCCATGGGCGACGTGGTGGCCCGCTACAAGCGCGCGCAAGGCTTCAACGTCCTGCACCCGATGGGTTGGGACGCCTTCGGCATGCCCGCCGAGAACGCGGCCATGGAGCGCGGCGTCCACCCCAAGGGCTGGACCTACGACAACATCGCCGCCATGCGCGAGCAGCTGAAGTCGCTGGGCATTTCGGTCGACTGGTCGCGCGAGTTCGCCACCTGCGACCCGGAATATTACGGCAAGCAGCAGGCCTGGTTCCTGCGCCTGCTGAAGCGCGGCCTGGTCTATCGCAAGGAAGCCTCGGTCAACTGGGACCCGGTCGACATGACCGTCCTGGCCAACGAGCAGGTCATCGACGGCAAGGGCTGGCGCTCGGGCGCGACGGTCGAGAAGCGCAAGCTGACCCAGTGGTTCCTGCGCATCACCCAATATGCCGACGACCTGATCGAGGGCCTGAAGACCCTGGACCGCTGGCCCGACAAGGTTCGCCTGATGCAGGAGAACTGGATCGGCCGCTCCAAGGGCCTGCGGTTCAAGTTCCAATTCGAGGGTGAGGCTCCCGACGGCATGGCCGACGGGCTGGAGGTCTACACCACCCGTCCCGATACCCTGTTCGGCGCCAGCTTCGTCGGCATTGCGCCCGAGCATCCGCTGGCCGAACGCCTGGGCATCGAGAATCCCGAGGTCCAGCAGTTCATCGCCGACTGCCGCAAGGGCGGCACCTCGGAAGCCGAGATCGAGAGCGCCGAGAAGCTGGGCTACGATACCGGCCTGCGGGTGCAGCACCCGCTGGACCCGTCGATCACCCTGCCCGTCTGGATCGCCAACTTCATCCTGATGGACTACGGCACCGGCGCGATCTTCGCCTGCCCGGCCCATGACCAGCGCGACCTGGACTTCGCCCGCAAGTACGACCTGCCGGTCCTGCCGGTGGTGCTGCCCAACGGTGAGGACGCCGCGACTTTCCAGGTCGGCAAGGAGGCCTATGTCGGCCCCGGCAAGATCTACAATTCGGAATTCCTGGACGGCCTGGACATCGAGGCCGCCAAGGCTGAAGCGGTCAGCCGCATCGAAGCGGCCGGCCAGGGCCAGGGCGCGACCGTCTATCGCCTGCGCGACTGGGGCGTCTCGCGTCAGCGCTACTGGGGCTGCCCGATCCCGGTGATCCACTGCGCCGACTGCGGCGTCGTGCCAGTGCCGGAAGACCAGCTGCCGGTCGCCCTGCCCGACGACGTCACCTTCGACAAGCCGGGCAACCCGCTGCTGCGTCACCCGACCTGGCGTCACACCAGCTGCCCCTCGTGCGGCGGCCGCGCCGAGCGCGAGACCGACACGCTGGATACGTTCATCGACTCGAGCTGGTACTTCGCCCGCTTCGCCGATCCGACGGCCGACGAGCCGGTGGGCAAGGCCGCGGCCGACTACTGGATGGCCGTCGACCAGTATATCGGCGGCGTCGAGCACGCGATCCTGCACCTGCTGTACGCGCGCTTCATCACCCGCGCCCTGAAGGACGAGAACCTGCTGTCGGTCGAAGAGCCGTTCGCGGGCCTCTTCACGCAAGGCATGGTCACCCACGAGGCCTACAAGAACGAGGCCGGCGAGTGGGTCGAGCCGTCGGACATCCGCATCACGGTCGAGGGTAACAACCGGTCGGCGGTTCACGCCACGACCGGCGCACCGATCATCATCGGCGACGTCGAGAAGATGTCGAAGTCCAAGAAGAACGTCGTCGCCCCCGAGGACATCTTCGAAGCCTACGGCGTCGACAGCGCGCGCCTGTTCGTGATGAGCGACAGCCCGCCCGAGCGCGACGTCCAGTGGACCAACTCGGGCGTCGAGGGTTCATGGCGCTTCACGCACCGCCTGTGGAACGAGTTCGACAGTCAACCGGCCGGCGACTTCGCCCACGACGACAGCGACGAGGCCGCCGTGGCCCTGCGCAAGTCGGCCCACAAGCTGATCGGCTTTGTGACCGACAGCATCGAGGGCTTCCGCTTCAACAGCGGCGTGGCGCGCCTGTACGAGTTCCTGAATGCCCTGAAGACCGCTCCGGCTGAAGGCGCCTCCCAAGGCGTGCTGGCGGCCCGCAAGGAAGCCCTGAACATCCTGGCCCGCCTGGTCGCCCCCTTCACGCCCCACCTGGCCGAGGAAGCCTGGGCGTCGATCGGCGGCGAAGGCATGGTCGTGAACGCGCCCTGGCCCAAGGCCGACCCGGCCCTGGCCGCGGACGACGAGCGCGTCCTGCCCATCCAGATCAACGGCAAGCGTCGCGGCGAGGTGAAGGTGAAAGCCGGCGCCCCCGAGGACGAGGTCCAGAAAATCGCTCTGGCGGATCCCAACGTCATGGCCCACCTTGAGGGCCTCACGGTCCGCAAGGTGATCGTGGTGAAGGACCGGATCATCAACATCGTGGCCAACTGAGACTGATGAAACGCACCCTGGCGGCGGCCGCTCTCGCCCTCTCGACCCTCGCGCTCTCGGCTTGCGCCGGCTTCACGCCGCTGTATGGCCGTCCGGGCGTCGAGGGCGGACTTTCCAGCATCGAGACGGTCGCGTCCGAGGGCCGTGGCGGCTACCTGCTGCGCGAGCAGCTGGACGACGCCCTGGCCCACCGCGCCGGCGATCCGACCGCCTACAAGCTGCTGCTGTCGGTCAACGAACAGCGCTTCGCCCGCGGCGTGCGCCTGGACAACACGGCCAACCGCTACGAGCTGAAGATGATCGTCACCTGGCGCCTGATCGAGGTCGCGACCGGCGGCGAGGCCTATAAGGGCGTCACCGACGTCTCGGTGACCTACGACTCGGCCGACCAGCCCTACGCGGCCATCGCGGCCCAGAACGACGGCCAGGAGCGCGCGGCGGCCGAGGTCGCCCGCAAGATCCAGCTGGATCTGGCCACCTGGCTGGCGGGCGGCAAGAAGAAGCGGGCTTAAGGCCCGATGATCCTCTCCAAGCGTCCGGACGTCGAACGCTTCCTGCGGGAGCCGACCCCGGACATCCGGGCCGTGGTCATCTACGGCAAGGACCGGGGCGTGGTGCGCGATCGCGCCAACGCCCTGGCCAAGCGCGTGGTCGAGCGCCCGGACGACCCCTTCGACACCGCGATGCTGACCGACGGCGACCTGGACGCCGATCCGGCCAAGCTGGAAGACGAGCTGTCGGCCATGTCGCTGATGGGCGGCCGGCGCCTGGTGCGCCTGCGCCTGAACGGCGACAAGGCCGGACCCGACAAGCAGGCCTCCGAGGCCCTGACCCGCCATGTCGAGGGCCAACTGAACCCCGACGCCTTCTTCCTGGTCGAGGCCGGGGCGCTGGACCGCAACTCCCTGCTACGCAAAGTCGGCGAGAAGGCCAATGGCTGCGCCGTCATCCCCTGCTACGAGGATGAAGCCGGCGACCTGGCCCGCCTGGCCCGTGACACCCTGGCCAACGACAAGGTCGGCCTCAACAGCGAGGCCCTGGACCTTTTCGTCTCGCGCCTGCCCAAGGAGCGCGGCGTGGCCCGGGCCGAGATCGAGCGCCTGGCGCTGTACCTCGGCCCGGGCAGCGGCATCACGGCCACCGCCGCCGACCTGACCGACTTCCTGGGCGTGGAACCCGAAGCCTCGCTCAGCGACGCCGCCGCCGATGCGTTTGGGGGTAAGGCCGGTCTCGCCCAGCAGGCCCTGCGCCGCGCCGCCGCCGAGGGCGAAGGCGGTCCCGCCGCCGTGCGGGCCATCAGCTACTATCTGAACCGCCTGCGCCGGGTCCTGACCCTGCACAAGAACGGCGTCGACCTGCAGGCGGCCGCCAAGGCCTCCGGCGTCTTCTGGAAACAGGAGCGCGAGTTCCTGCGCCAGGCCCGCGCCTGGAACCTGGAAGCCATCCTCGAGATCCAGGGCGAGGTCCTAGCCGCCGACCGCGCCTGCAAGACCTCCGGCTCGCCCGACCAACTGATCTCCGAGCGCCTGGCGCTGATGATCGCGGGCCGCGCGCGGCGGTTGGGGCTGTAGGGCTCTAGAATCCGCCAAAATAGGCGGTTTGCGCCGCTGTGGATGGTTTCGAGGAAAGCCTTACAGCACAAGGGTTTGGAGTCTGATCGGACTCAAGCCGCCCTCCTCTCACGAAAACGGCGCCTCCCGGAGTACGGAAAGGCGCCGCTTGGTGCGCGACAGAGGCAATTTTAGAGCGCCGTTTTCAGGCCCGAAAACCGCTCAAACGCACGCGTTTCCGTGCGTCTGATCAGACCCCCCGGCTCAGCCGATTGCAGAGGTCGTCCAGCTGCTCGAGCGTCGCGTAGCTGATCGTCAGGGCGCCGCCAGCGCCGCGATGGTCGATCGAGACGTCCAGGCCCAGGACCGACGACAGGTCGGCCTCGAGGGCCTGGGTGTCGGTGTCCTTCACGCGCGGCGGACGGCCGCCCTTGTTCTTGTTCGGCGTCGCGGTCGGCGCCTTGCGGGCCAGGGCCTCGGTCTCACGGACGGACAGGCCGCCTTCGATGATCTGCTTGGCCAGGGCGACCGGGTCGGCCGCGGCGGCGATGGCGCGGGCATGACCGGCCGACAGCTCGCCGCTGACCAGGTACGACTGCACCTCGTCGGGTAGGGCCAGCAGGCGCATGGTGTTGGCCACGTGGCTGCGGCTCTTGCCGATGGTCTGGGCGATGTTCTCCTGGGTGCGCTCGAACTTCTCCATCAGCACTTTGTAGGAGAGCGCTTCTTCCAGGATGTTCAGGTCGGCGCGCTGGACGTTCTCGATGATGCCGATTTCCAGCACCGCCAGATCGTCCAGCTCGCGCACCATGATCGGCACGGTGCGCAGGCCCGCGCGCTGGGCGGCGCGCCAGCGGCGTTCGCCGGCGACGATCTGGTATTCCCCCGGAGAGCCGGGCGCGGGACGCACCAGGATCGGCTGCAGGACGCCCTTCTCACGGATCGAGTTGGAAAGGTCCTCCAGGTCTTCCTCGCGGAAGGTGCGGCGCGGCTGGTCGGGATTACGCTTCAGGATCTCGATCGGCGCTTCGCGCGAACCGGCCGTGTTGTCGCTCGGCGCCTGAGCCGGCGCGTTCTCGACCTCGCCCAACAGGGCCGACAGACCACGCCCCAGACCACGACGCCCCTCGGAACCACCAGCCTCAGCCACCACAGACTCCATTCTTCTTCTCGTACAAACTCGGGTCGTTACTCAGAAATCGGCTTAAGCGGCCTGGGCCTGGCGATCGCGTTCGCGGCTGATCACCTCGCGGGCCAGCTTCAGGTAGGCCTGGCTGCCGGCGCACTTCAGGTCATACAGCAGGACGGGCTTACCGAACGACGGCGCCTCCGAGACCCGCACATTCCGCGGGATGACCGCGTCATAGACCTTGTCGCCGAAGTACTCCCGGACATCACGGGCCACCTGTTCGGACAGGCTGTTGCGGCGGTCGTACATGGTCAGCACCACACCCTGGATCTCCAGGCGCGGGTTCAGGCTGCCGCGGATGCGCTCGATGGTGCGCATCAGTTGGGTCAGGCCTTCCAGGGCGAAGAACTCGCACTGCAGCGGCACGAACACCGCGTCGGCGGCGGTCATGGCGTTGACGGTCAGCACGTTCAGCGACGGCGGGCAGTCGATCAGCACATAGGTGTAGGGGCCGTTGACGCGGATCGACTCCAGGGCGTCGCGCAGGCGGTACGACCGGCGGGCGGTCTGGCCCAGTTCGATCTCTACGCCCGACAGGTCGGCGTCGGCCGGGATGACGTCCAGGCCGGGCAGTTCGGTCCGCACGGCGGCGTCCACCACCGGCGACTCGCCCATCAGCACGTCGTACAGCGTGGTCCGGCGCTGGACGCGGGTGATGCCCAACCCCGTGGAACAGTTGCCCTGCGGGTCGGCGTCGATCAGCAGCACGCGCTCACCGCAAGCGGCCAGGGCGGTGCCCAGGTTGATGGCGGTCGTGGTCTTGCCGACCCCGCCCTTCTGGTTGGCGATGGCCAGGACGCGGAGAGGATTAGCGGACACGGGAAAGCCTCTTCACTTGAACGATGCGGCCACGGGGGTCGCTTTGACTGGTGCTCAGTTCGCTGGCGAATGCCCAGGCCTTGGAGGCCTCGGTCAGTTCCGCAGCGACGTCCTGCCCTTTGAGGAACAGGCCCGTCGCGCCGCGATACAGATAGGGTTCGGCGAAGCCGAGCAGCTTGGTCATCGGCGCGCAGGCCCGCGCGGTAACGACGTCGACCTTCAGCTTCAACTCTTCGGCTCGGACATTATGGATCTCGACCGGCAGGTCGAGATCCTTGGCGACCACCTCGAGGAAGCGGCAGCGCTTTGCCATCGACTCGACCAGGTGAACCTTGGCTCCAGCCCTACCCTTCAGCAGTATGGCCAGCACCACGCCGGGCAAACCCGCGCCGGCGCCCAGGTCGGCCCAGGTCACCGCGTCGGGCGCCAGCGCCAGCAGCTGCGAGCTGTCCAGGGCGTGGCGGGTCCAATAGGTGTCGATGGTCAGCGGACCGACCAGGTTCATCACTGCGTTCCACTCGGCCAGCAGTTCCTTGAAGCGGGCCAGCTCGGCCATCTGGGCATCAGATGCGCCGGTAAGGGCTTGGTAACCAGCCGCGTCCAGCACCGGGGGTTCAGCCGTCACGATAAGATCAGGCTGCACGGCCGCGCCTCACATGAGCGAGCAGAGCGGTCAGAGCGCCCGGGGTCACACCCTCGATCCGGGCCGCCTGGCCCAGAGTCATAGGGCGAACGCGCTGGAGCTTCTCGCGCACTTCGTTCGACAAGCTGCCGATGTCGGCATAATCCAGGTCAGCCGGCAGGCGCAGATCCTCATCCTTGCGCAGCGACTCGGCGTCGGCGCGTTGGCGATCCAGATAGCCGGCATAGGCCGCCTCGATCTCGATCTGCTCGCGGACGTCAGTGTTCCACGTGAAAACTTCGGGCCAGAGGCGGCCCAGGTCGTCGAGGGTCACATCCGGATAGGCCAGCATGGCGAAGACGTCGCGGCGGACGCCGTCGCTGTTGACCTTGAAGCCGGCCTTCACCGCCTCGTTCGGGGTCAGGGTGACCGAACGTGCGAAGGCGCGGGCCGCCTCCAGGCGACCCTTCTTCTCGGTCCAGGCCTTGGCGCGGGTCTCGCCGACCACGCCCAGGTCGATCCCACGATCGGTCAGGCGCTGGTCGGCATTGTCGGCGCGCAGGGTCAGGCGGAACTCGGCCCGGCTGGTGAACATGCGATACGGCTCGGTGACGCCCCGGGTGACCAGGTCGTCGATCATCACGCCGATATAGGCTTCGTCGCGGGCGAAGACGGCGCGCTCCCTGCCCTGCACGGCCAGGGCCGCGTTCAGGCCGGCGACCAGGCCTTGCGCCCCCGCCTCTTCATAACCCGTGGTGCCGTTGATCTGGCCGGCCAGGTACAGGCCCGGCAGGCGCTTGGTCTCCAGCGTGGCGAAGAGCTCGCGCGGATCGACATAGTCGTATTCGATCGCATAGCCGTAGCGGATCACCTCGACCTTCTCGAGGCCGGGGATCGTGCGCAGGAACAGCAGCTGGGTCTCTTCGGAGACCGACGTGGAAATGCCGTTCGGATAGACCGTGTCGTCGTCCAGGCCTTCCGGCTCCAGGAAGATTTGGTGGCTGGTCTTGTCGGCGAAACGGACGACCTTGTCCTCGATCGACGGGCAATAGCGTGGACCGATCCCCGTGGCGCGGCCGCTATAGACCAGCGACTCGCCGATGCGCTCGGCGATGATCCGGTGGGTCTCTTCGGTGGTGAAGGTGACGCCGCAGGCGATCTGCGGCACGTCGATCTTGTCGGTCAGGTACGAGAACGGGACCGGCTGCTCGTCGGCCGCCTGGCTCTCCAGCTGGTCCCAGGCGATGGTCTTGCCGTCCAGGCGCGCGGGCGTGCCGGTCTTCAGACGGCCCATCTGGAAGTCGAGACCATAAAGACGATCCGCCAGACCGATCGACGGCTGGTCGCCGACGCGGCCGGCCGGGATACGGTCGTCGCCCCGATGGATGACGCCCTTCAGGAAGGTGCCGGTCGTGAGGATTACACGTGAAGCGCGGTAGGTCCGCCCTGCCCCGTCGACCGCGCCGGCGACCCGACCGTCCTCGACGATCAGGTCCTCGGCGGCGGCGGCGATGATGTCCAGGTTCGGCGTGGCGGCCAACTCGGCCTGCATCGCCTCGCGATAGAGCTTGCGGTCGATCTGCGAACGCGGACCACGGACCGCCGGGCCCTTGGAGCGGTTCAGCATCCGGAACTGGATGCCGGCCTTGTCGGCCAGACGGCCCATGATCCCGTCCAGGGCGTCGATCTCGCGGACCAGATGGCCCTTGCCCAGGCCACCGATGGCCGGGTTGCACGACATCTCGCCGATGGTCTCAAGCTTGTGGGTCAGCAGCAGGGTGCGAACGCCGGCGCGCGCGGACGCAGCGGCCGCCTCGCAGCCGGCGTGACCGCCGCCGATGACAATGACATCCCAGGTATCGGACAAAAGCTTCGCCTCAATGCGAACGCCCCCGAACGGGCGGGGGCGCTGGACTCGACATATACGCCAATCAGGCGAGGCGGTCGATGTGACTCAAAGGCGTTTCACGTGAAACACCCCCACCCCAGCTGTGAGCGCGCTGTGGATAATATAGGGGACGTTTCACGTGGAACATCACTTGCCGATGCAGAAGGTCGAAAAGACGCGGCCGAGCACGTCTTCGGGGTCGACCCGACCGGTGATCTTCTCGAGCGCCCGGGCCGCCAGCCGCACATCCTCGGCGGCCAGTTCGACCTCGAGACCGACCTCTGACAGGGCGCGCGCCAGATAGTCCCGGGCTTCCCGGAGACGCTCGGCGTGACGCAGTCGGGTCGCGGCTGGGAATTCAGCGCCGGACAGCGCGTCAGCGACATGATCGGCTAGAGCCGTACGAACCTCGTCCATCGCCTCACTCGAACGGGCGGACAGACGCATGACGTTGAGCCCCTCCCCCGCCCACTTCTGCTCGGCTTCGTCCAATGCCGAGGCGTCGGCGATGTCGGCTTTGTTCAGCACCAGCCAGTCGCCGGGCCGGATTGCCTCCTCAAGCTTCACTGTATGTTTCACGTGAAACCCATCGACGACCCAAAGCCTTAGGTCAGCATCTTCAGCCCAAGCCCGCGCCCGGCGGACGCCCTCGGCTTCGATCGCATCGGCCGTTTCGCGAATGCCAGCCGTATCGGCGACCAGCACCTTGTAGCCGCCCAGAACCAGCGGAACCTCGATCACGTCCCGGGTAGTGCCGGGCGTGTCGGTGACGATCGCCGCATCCCGCTCGACCAGTCCGTTGAGCAAGGTGCTCTTGCCGGCGTTCGGCGCACCTACCAGGGCGATGCTGAAACCGTCCCGCACTCGGCGTCCACGGGAAACATCGGCCAGGGCCGCCTCAAGCTCGGCGCTTAAAGTACGAAGGCCGGGACGCGCCCGCTCCGCGACCTCTTCCGGCATGTCCTCATCAGGGAAATCGACGGCGGCTTCTAGCATGGCCAACGACTGGACCAGCAGATCCCGCCAGCGGTCGTAACGCTGGCTCAGCGCGCCACCGACCTGTCCAAGCGCCTGCCTGCGCTGCGCCTCCGTCTCGGCGTCGATCAGGTCGGCGACACCCTCGGCCTGGGCCAGGTCCAGCTTGCCGTTCTCGAAGGCCCGGCGGGTGAACTCGCCCGGCTCGGCCAGGCGCAGGCCCAGGTCGACCAGCGCCGACAGCAGCGCCTCGACGACAGCCCGGCCGCCATGCACGTGAAACTCGGCGCTGTCCTCGCCGGTGTAGCTGGCCGGTCCCTCGAACCGCAGGACCAGCGCTTCGTCCAGCTCGACGCCCTGGTGGCGCAGTTTGCGCAGAGCCGCCAGGCGCGGCTTGGGCGGTTTTCCCGTGAGGGCTTCGACGACCGGCAGGGTCGCCGGCCCCGAGACGCGCACCACGGCCACCGCCGCTCGCCCGGCCGCCGTGGCCAGGGCGAAGATCGTATCGGTCATGTCGTCAGGGCTTCCCGACCGCCGCGCCGGCCGCCGCCGTCATCAGCTTGCGGAACTGCTCCTGGGCGCCGGTGCCGAACGCCATCCAGTTCTTCATCAGCTCCTCGGGCGCCAGCATGGCCATGTTGGCGTCCATGCGGTTCTGCATCTCCTTGACCAGATGCTCGTTCAAGCCGCTGACATCCGGAAGGCCTAGAAAGGCCCGCGCCTCGACGGGCGAGCAGTCGATTTCGATGGTCATTTTCATCGGGTGGTTCCCTTCGGTCAGGGCACGATATTGTTATGGGGCAAGCCCGTCGGCGCAGGTTAGAGCGCTTTGGTCGAAAGTCACATCGTCCCGCTTTTCTGGGACGCTTAAAGGACGGAGAGCTCCGATGAGCGAGACCCTCACCATCACCACGCCCGACGGCGACTTCGCGGCCTATGTGGCGCGACCCCAGGCAGAGAACGCTCCGGCCATCGTCGTGATCCAGGAGATCTTCGGCGTCAACAAGGTGATGCGCGACATCGCCGACGGCCTGGCCGCCCAGGGCTATGTCGCCATCGTGCCCGACCTGTTCTGGCGCATCGAGCCCGGCATCGACATCACCGACAAATCCGAGGCCGAGTGGAAGCGGGCCTTCGAACTGTTCAATGCGTTCGACGTGGAAACCGGCGTCGCCGATATCGGCGCGACGATCACCGCCGCCCGCGCGCTGGCCGGCGTCAACGGCAAGGTCGGGGCGGTCGGCTATTGCCTGGGCGGCCTGCTGGCCTTCCTGACCGCGACCCGCACCGACGTCGACGCCTCGGTCTCGTACTACGGCGTCGGCATCGAGAAGCATGTCGGCGAGGCCGAGAAGCTGACCCACCCGCTGCTGATGCACATCGCCGAGAAGGATCAGTTCGTGCCCCCGGAAGCCCAGCAGGTCATCCTGGCCGCGCTGAAGGATCACCCGCAGATCGAGCTGCATACCTATGCCGACCGCGACCACGCCTTCGCGCGCGAGGGCGGCGCACACTATGACGCTGCCGACGCGGCCAAGGCCAACGGCCGTAGCCTGACCTTCTTCCAGAAGGTCCTGGCGTAATGCTGGCGATCCAAGCCGTCCGCACCGGCGGACCCGAGGTGCTCGAGGCCGTCCAGCTCGAGGTCCCCTCGCCCGCAGCCAGCCAGATCCTGATCCGGCATCAGGCCGTCGGTCTGAACTATATCGACACCTATCATCGCTCGGGTCTCTACCCGCTGAAGATGCCGGTGGTGATCGGGCTGGAGGCGGCCGGGATCGTCGAGGCCGTTGGCGATGGCGTCAGCCGGTTCCAGGTCGGCGACCGCGTCGCCTACAACGGGACCATGGGCGCCTATGCCGAGGCGGCGGTCGTTCCGGCCGAGCGCGCGGTGAAGGTTCCAGAAGGTGTCAGCCTGGAGACCGCGGCCGCCGTCCTGCTCAAGGGCATGACCGCCGAGTTCCTGGTCCGCCGGTGTTTCCACGTGAAACCTGGCGACCTGGTTCTGATCCACGCGGCCGCCGGCGGCGTCGGTCAGATCCTGGTTCAGTGGTGCAAGGCTCTCGGCGCGACGGTGATCGCCACGGCCGGCGGCGAGGCCAAGCTGGCCCTCGCTCGCAGCCTCGGCGCGGACCACGTCATCGACTACGGCCAGGAAGATGTCGCCGCCCGCGTCAGCGAGATCACCGGCGGCAAGGGTGTCGCGGTTGTCTATGACGGCGTCGGCAAGGACACCTGGGACGCCAGCTTCAAGAGCTTGGCCAAGCGCGGCGTGCTGGTCACCTTCGGCAATGCCTCAGGTCCGGTCCCCCCGTTCGCGCCGCTGGAGCTGTCGGCCAAGTCGGCCTTCATCACCCGCCCGCGCCTGTTCGACTACATCGCCACGACCGAGGAGTTGGACGAGAGCGCCGAGGCTCTGTTCGTCGTCCTCGCGTCCGGCGCGGTGAAGATCGACATCGGCCAGACCTTCCCACTCGCCGAAGCCCGTGCGGCGCATGAGGCGCTGGAAGGCCGGAAGACGACCGGAGCTACCCTGCTCATTCCGTAAGACTGAACGCGGTAGGACCAACAAAAAAGGCCCCGGGTAGAACCGGGGCCTTTCTCGTATCGGCAGTGAGTCTGGTCGGACTCAGGTGTTCATCGACTGGAAGAAGTCGCCGTTGGTCTTGGACTGACGCAGCTTGTCGAGCAGGAACTCGATCGCGTCCGACGCGCCCATCGGATTGAGGATGCGGCGCAGGACGTAGGTCTTCGTCAGTTGGTCGCGCGGCGTGATGAGCTCTTCCTTGCGGGTGCCCGACTTGAGCACGTCGATGGCCGGGAAGATGCGCTTGTCGGCAACCTTGCGGTCCAGGACGATTTCCGAGTTACCGGTGCCCTTGAATTCTTCGAAGATCACTTCGTCCATGCGGCTGCCGGTGTCGATCAGGGCCGTGGCAATGATCGACAGCGAACCGCCCTCTTCGACATTCCGCGCCGCGCCGAAGAAGCGCTTGGGGCGCTGCAGGGCGTTGGCGTCGACACCGCCGGTCAGCACCTTGCCCGACGACGGGACCGTGGTGTTGTAGGCGCGGCCCAGACGGGTGACCGAGTCCAGCAGGATGACGACATCGCGCTTGTGCTCGACCAGGCGCTTGGCCTTCTCGATGACCATCTCGGCCACCTGCACGTGGCGTGTCGCCGGCTCGTCGAAGGTCGAGGCGATGACCTCGCCCTTCACGGTGCGCTGCATGTCGGTGACTTCTTCCGGGCGCTCGTCGATCAGCAGCACGATCAAGTAGCACTCGGGGTGGTTGGTCTCGATCGACTTGGCGATGTTCTGCAGCATGACCGTCTTACCCACGCGCGGCGGGGCGACGATCAGGCAGCGCTGGCCCTTGCCGAGCGGAGCGACGATGTCGATGACCCGGCCCGAACGATCCTTGATGGTCGGATCGGGCAGTTCCATGTGCAGGCGCTCGTCGGGATAGAGCGGCGTCAGGTTGTCGAAGTGGACCTTGTGACGGACGTTGTCCGGGCTCTCGAAATTGATCTTCGAGACATTGGTCAGGGCGAAGTAGCGCTCGCCTTCGCGCGGCGAGCGGATCGCGCCGTCGACGCTGTCGCCGGTGCGCAGGCCATACTTCCGGATCTGCGAGGGCGAGACGTAGATGTCGTCCGGGCCCGGCAGGTAGTTGGCTTCCGGCGAGCGCAGGAAGCCGAAGCCGTCCTGCACCACTTCCATGGTGCCCGAGCCCGAGATCTCCACGCCTTCTTCGGCGAGGGTCTTCAGGATCGCGAACATCATGTCCTGCTTGCGCATGGAGTTGGCGTTCTCGACCTCGAAGGTCTCGGCGAACGCCAGCAGGTCGGCCGGGGATTTCTCCTTCAGCTCCTGCAGGGACATGGACTTCAGGCCCAGGGCCGCGACGGCCGCGGCGATGTCGGAGCCGTCGTCTTCGCCTTCGGCCTCGGCTTCCGCATCGGCGGAAGCGGCCTCGACCGTCGTATCGATATCGACGGAGGAGTCTTCGGTGGTCGCGTCTTCAGCGGCCGGGATTTCGTTTTCGGTTTCTTCGGTCATGACAAGACTCAAGAGTGGGCGCGGACCCCAGGGCGGAGTCCGGCCGGTAAGACTTCGATAGTCACGCTGGTCTGCCCATCAGGACGGACCAGGCGAGCGCGTCGGTTGACGATGACGCGGATCGTTCGGGGGACGGACCTTGGAGCGGATCGCTCGCGGGGCGCGCCAGGACGGGCGCCGGTCCGTAGAGAGGTGGGTTCGAAACACGAACCTTTTGGATGCAAACCACGTGGGACGCGGCCGGTCAAGCGGCGGGTCCGAAACCCTCGTCCTTCGACAAGCTCAGGATGAGGGTTTCTAGTGTCTCGGCCTTACCAGTAGACCTCACCCTGAGCCTGTCGAAGGGCGAGGACGGACCCTCAGTGGTTCAGGAACTTGGTCGTCACCGAGATGACGATGATGATCGCCAGCACGAACGGGATCTCGTTCGTCGCCCGCCAGAACTTTTCCGAGCGGGTGTTCTCGCCGCGCTCGAACTTCTTGCGCGAGGCCGACAGGAAGCCGTGCCAGCCATAGAGGCCGACCAGGGCGACCAGCTTGGTGATCATCCAGGGCTGGGCCAGGAAGCCCCAGCCGCGGATGGCGCTGTCGGCCAGGATCAGACACAGGCCGAACACGAAGGTCGCGATCGAGGCGGGGTTGATGATCCCGCGCAGCAGCCGGCGCTCCATGACCTTGAAGGTCTCGTCCATCTCCGAACCGGGCGCGGCGCCGGTGTGATAGACGAACAGTCGCGGCAGGTAGAGCAGCCCCGCCATGAAGGCGATGACCGACAGGATGTGCAGGCCCCGGAACACGTTGAAGTGGGCCACCAGGAAATCGATCACGCCGAGGCTTCCTCATTGCAGGGACAGTTTTCAGGTCCGCGCCAATCGCCGCCGGGGATGACCCCGCCAGTGGCCATCGCCTTGGCGACCATGTCGGCAAGACCAGAGATGAACTCCGGCGCGACACCCAAGGCCGGCACGCGGATATAGGGGGCGACCCCGACCTCCCGCGCCAGCTCGGCATATTCATGGTCCAGCTCGACCAGGGTCTCGACGTGTTCGGAGACGAAAGCGATCGGGGTGACGATCACGCCCTTCCCATCCGCGCCGGCGCGGCGGATCTCGTCGTCGGTCGAGGGTCCGATCCACTTCATCGGTCCGACCCGGCTCTGGTAGCAGACGGTCCAGTCCAGGCCGGCCGGCAGCTTGGCGGCGACCGCGGCGGCCGTGGCCTCGACCTGCTTCTGGTAAGGATCGCCGGCCAGGATGACCTTCTCCGGCAGACCGTGGGCCGAGAACAGCAAGCGCACGTTCGTCGGCGAACCGGCCTTTTCCCAGGTCTCGCGGATCAGTCGGGCGTGGGCCTCGACCAGACCGGCCTCATCTGGATAGCAGCACACCGTCGTCTGGCGACCCGAGCCCTTGTAGGTCTCGCGCCAGGCTTTCAGCGACGAAGCCGTCGTGGTCGCTGAGAACTGCGGATAGAGCGGCAACAGCACGATTTCATCGGGTGCGAACGCACCGACCTGTTTAGCCGTTTCGCCGGTCAGCGGGTTCCAGTAGCGCATGGCGATGAAGCACTTGGCCTCGACGCCCGGCAGGCTCTTGGCCAGCTGCGCTTCCAGAGCCCACGCCTGCTTTTCCGTCTCCGGCAGCAGCGGCGAGCCGCCGCCCATGATCGCGTAGTTGGCCTTGGCGGTCTTCTCGCGGGTCGTCGAGATCAGCGCCGCCAGGGGATACCGAAACAGCGCCGGCAAGCCGATGATCGCCGGATCGCGGAACAGGTTGAACAGGAACGGCCGCACCGCCGACGGACCATCTGGCCCGCCCAGATTGAACAGAACGACGGCGAGCTTCTTGCCCACCTAGCCGCCCACCTTCACGCCGGTCACCCGCTCCAGCACCAGCTCGACATTGGCGATCGGCGTGTCAGGCAGGATGCCGTGACCCAGGTTGAAGATGTAGGGACCCTGGTTCCACTGTTCCAGCAGCTGGTCGACGCGGCGCAGCAACGCATCACCGCCAGCCCGCAGCAGCAGCGGATCGAGTGCGCCCTGGATCGTCTTGGTCTTCTGGATCGCCTGACCCAGCTTCGCCGACGCCGAGGTGTCCAGCGCCACGCCTTGTACCGGCACCTTGGCCGTATAGTCCTCGACCAGCGTCCCGGCCCCACGCGGGAAGCCGATGATCGGAACCGTCACGCCCCGCGCCCGCAGGCCTTCGATGATTTTGATGTGCGGCTGGGTGACAAGGCGATCGAACAGCGGCTCGGACAGACCCTCGGCCCAGCTTTCGAACAGCTTCAGGGCCTGGGCCCCGGCATCGACCTGCATGGCCAGGTAGTCGACCGTCGAGTCGACCAGCACCTGGATCAGGGCGTCCAGCTTCTCGGCGTTCTGGTAGGCATAGGTCCGCGCGCCGCTGCGATCGCTGGAGCCGCCTTCGATCATGTAGGTCGCCACGGTCCACGGCGCGCCGGCGAAACCGATCAGGGCCTTCGACGGATCGAGCGCCGAACGAACCCGGGTCAGCGTCTCCCCGACGAGCTTGAGGGCCTCGCCCGCATTCCCGGCCTTGTCGGCCATGGACTCGATCGACGGCATTTCACCCAGCTTCGGACCTTCGCCGGCCTCGAACCAGACCTTCTGGCCCAGGGCGCCGGGGATCAGCAGGATGTCGGCGAAGACGATCGAGGCGTCGTACGGAAACCGCCGCATCGGCTGCAGGGTGACTTCGGCCGCCTTCTCGGGATCGAAGCAGAACGAGATGAAGTCCGGGGCCGTGGCCCGCACCGCGCGGTACTCCGGCAGATACCGACCCGCTTGGCGCATGAACCAGATCGGCGGATGGGCATGCGTCTCGCCGGCGAGCGTTGAGAGAAATTTAGGGATTTGCGTGGGAGACGTCATGGCTCGGGTTAAAGCCCGGTCCTCGCTTGGGCTCAAGCCCGTAAGACCCTTAAGTCCCTACCTTCATATCTTAATAAGAATTTAAGATTTGAAAGAGGGTGTTGGAGGGCAACTGCAAAGTGGGGAAAACGCCTGACAGGCGAGTGACTCGCACAGCCCATCCCGCCTTACCCCCAGGCCTTCCCACATGTGGTTAAGGGTCTGTTAATCATGTGGATGGTCCAGCAGCGCTTTGAAGACCTTAATGAATTCTTAACTCGCGACGGCGGGACAAAGACCCCTCACGAGACTCTGTCCGCAGCTTGGGACAGCCGGGATTCACTTGATGGGGGATGCGGGGCGAGCCTGGGGATGATACGCGAGCAATGCGACCGTTGATCACAGCGGCGCCGTGTCACGACGCTTCGAGGCCCCTTTGGCGCCCAGGCGTCCCCAGGGGCGAGGCAAGTGGTTAAGCAACCGTTAACGGATGATCCACAGGAGAGTCTGGGTCAGGGAGACGGCGAACGGCTGCCGCCGCGCTTCGCCACCTACTTCCATATTCACTTGGTGTCGGACTCCACGGGCGAGACCCTGAACGCCATGGCGCGCGCGGTGTGCGCCCGTTTCACCGATATCCTGCCTATCGAACACATCTACGCGCTGGTTCGTTCCACGCGGCAACTTGACCGGGCGTTGGAAGAGATCGGCGGCGCCCCGGGCGTGGTGATGCACACCATCGTCGATCCGAACCTGCGCGCAGCGCTGGAAGAGGGTTGCCGCAAGCTGGAAATGCCCTGCATCGCCGCGCTGGATCCGGTGATCAGCGCCATGTCGCGCTATCTGGGCGCGCGGATCTCGACCCGGGTCGGCGCCCAGCACGCTTTGACCAATGACTATTTCGACCGCATCGAGGCCCTGGACTACGCCATTGCCCATGACGACGGCCAAGGCGGCCAGGACTTGACCCAGGCCGACGTCATCCTGGTCGGCGTGTCGCGGACGTCGAAGACCCCGACCTGCATCTATCTGGCCCATCGCGGCGTGCGCGCCGCCAATGTGCCGCTGGTGCCGGGCCGCCCGCCGCCGCCTGAGCTGTTCGAGCTGAAGAACACCCTGATCGTCGGCCTGATCACCTCGCCCGACCGGCTGATCCAGATCCGTCGCAACCGCCTGCTCTCTTTGAAAGAGAATAGAGAGAGCGACTATGTCGACAGCGACGCCGTGCGCCAGGAGATCATCGCCGCTCGCCGGCTGTTCGAGCGCATGAACTGGCCGACCATCGACATCACCCGCCGCTCGGTCGAGGAGACGGCGGCGGCGATCATCAATCTCTTGTCGGGTGGTCGCGGCAAGGTCGAGGTCCTGGGATGACGTCTGTAACGCTCGCGTCCAAGAGCAGCGCCCGCCAGATGATCCTCAAGAACGCCGGCGTCGCCTTCGAGGCGGTTAGCCCCGGCGTCGACGAGGACGCCGCCAAGGCCGGCCTGTTGGCTGAAGAGGTCACACCGCGCGACATCGCCGACGCGCTTGCGGAGATGAAGGCGGTCAAGGTTTCGACCAAGCGCCCCGGCCTGGTGATCGGCGCCGACCAGACGCTCGACCTCAAGGGCAAGCTGTTCGACAAGGCCGAAACCTTGGCTCAGGCGCGTGAGCATCTGCTGGAACTGCGCGGCACGACCCATAAGCTGCACTCGGCCGTGGTCGTGGCCCGCGACGGCCAGCCGATCTGGCGGATCGTCGAGAGCGCCAAGCTGTCGGTGCGCCCGTTCAGCGAGGCGTGGCTCGACGCCTATATAGAGCGTCGCGGCGAGGCCCTGCTGTGGTCGGTCGGCTGCTACGAGCTGGAGAGCGAGGGCGTTCAGCTGTTCGATGCGGTCGACGGCGACTACTTCACCATCCTGGGCCTGCCGTTGATCGGCCTGCTCGATTTCCTGCGCCTTCATGGAGCCCTGGCCGCATGACGATCTCTGGAGCCGCCATCGTCGGCGGCGTCTGCGGCGCGCCGATCAAGCACTCGATGAGCCCGGTCCTGCACAACGCCTGGATCCAGGCGGCTGGCCTCGACGCGGCCTATGTGCCGTTCGCGCCGGCGCCTGATCGGTTCGAAGCCTTCGTCGACGGCCTGCGCGGCGGGGCGATCAAGGGCGTCAACGTCACCATCCCCTTCAAGGAGCGGGCCCTGGCCTGCGCCGACACCGCCAGCGACCTGGCGAAAATGGCCGGCGCTGCGAACCTGCTGATCTTCAACGCGGACGGCTCGGTCCATGCCGATAACACTGACGGCCCTGGCCTGCTCGGCGCGATCGACGCCCAGGCTCCCGGCTTTGACGTCACGGCCGCGCCGGTCGTGATCCTGGGCGCCGGCGGTGCGGCCCGCGGCGCGGTCGCGGCTCTGCTGCTGGCCGGTGCGCCCAAGGTCACGATCGTCAACCGCACTTTGGCCCGCGCCCAGGAACTGGTCGACGCGTTCGGCGCCAAGGTGTTCGCGGCCGAGGAAACGGCCCTGCCCGCCCTGCTCGCCGAGGCCGGCCTGATCATCAATGCCACCTCGCTGGGCCTGAACGGCGGCGAGGGTCCGGTGGCCGATTTCACCCTGACCCCGGAAACCGCCGTGGTCATGGACATGGTCTACAAGCCGCTGCGCACCGAGTTCCTCCGCCGCGCCGAGGCCGCCGGCCGTCGCACGGTCGATGGCCTGGAGATGCTGCTGCGTCAGGCGATCCCGACCTTCGAGGCGATCTATGGCGTGACGCCCTCCCCTGAGGTCGATGTGCGGGGCCTGGCCCTCAAGCTGCTTGGCGAGGCGTAGGTCATGCTGGTGCTGGGCCTGACCGGATCGATCGGCATGGGGAAGTCGACCACGTCGACGATGTTCCAGGCCGAGGGCGTGCCGGTCTACGATTCCGACGCGGCGGTGCATGCCCTCTACGCCACCGGCGGCGCGGCGGTCGCGCCGGTGGAGGCGGCGTTTCCGGGCGTAGTGGTGAACGGCGCGATCGACCGCGCCAAGCTCAGCGCCCAGGTGGTCGGCAATTCCGAGGCCCTGGCCAAGCTGGAGCAGATCGTCCACCCGCTGGTCGGCGCCCACCGCATCGGCTTCTTCGAGACCGCCCAGGCCGAGGGGCACGAGATCGTCGTCCTCGATATCCCGCTGCTGTTCGAGACCGGCGGCGAGAAGAAGGTCGACAAGGTGGTGGTGGTCTCGGCCCCTGCCGACGTCCAGCGCGCCCGCGTCCTGGCCCGGCCGGAGATGACGCCGGAAAAATTCGAGGCGATCCTGGCCCGCCAGACCCCCGACGCCGAAAAGCGCGCGCGCGCCGACTTCGTCATCGAGACCGGCCAAGGCCTTGAGCACGCCCATGCCCAGGTCCGCGACCTTCTGACTCTGTTGAGAACTCCCGGCTCCGCTTGAAGCGGCGCTCGAAGCGCTCCATTGAAGGGCCATGGCCCGGGAAATCATCCTCGACACCGAAACCACCGGCTTCGATCCGAAGACGGGCGACCGCCTGGTCGAAATCGGCTGCATCGAGGTGGTCGAGTTCATGCCGACCGGCCGCTCGTTCCACGAATATTGCGACCCGCTGCGCGACATGCCGGCCGAGGCCGAGAAGGTCCACGGCCTGTCGTCGGCCTTCCTGACCGGCAAGCCCAAGTTCCACGAGGTCGCCGACAAGTTCCTGGAGTTCGTCGGCGACAGCGTCGTCGTCGCTCACAACGCCGCCTTCGACCGCAGCTTCATCAATTTCGAGCTGGAAAAGTGCGGCCGCGCGCCGATCGCCGAGGAACGCTGGATCGACACCCTGGCCATGGCCAAGAAGCGCTTTCCGGGCATGTACAACTCGCTCGACGCGCTTTGTAAGCGATTCAAGATCAGCCTCGACAGCCGCGACAAGCACGGGGCGCTGATCGACTCGCACCTGCTGGCCGAGGTCTATCTGGAACTGCAGGGCGGCAAGGAACGCGCCCTGGAACTGACCCATGTCGAGGCCCTGTCGGTCTCGGCCGCGGTCCAGGGCTCGTACGGCGCCCGCCAGCGTCCCCTGCCCTTCCGCTCGACCGACGCCGAACGCGAAGTCCACGCCGCCTGGATCCGCAAGAACCTCAAGGACAAGGCATTGTGGATCACCCAGGGCGTCGTCGCGGCCGAGGGCTGAGGTTTCCCGCGCTCTTCTTTCGATTGAAAAACGGCGCTAGACTTCCTGATCCAAGGATCTTGTCGCCATGCGGAACAAGTACAGCTGGGGCCTCTACAACGATCCCCATGATCCACGTCTCATCGTTCCGAAGATGAACCCGATGATGGGCTGGACCCTGAACATCGCTCACCGCCAGGCGCGACGGGGCTTGGCGGCGATCGTGATCGTCTCGGTCGCCTGCATGGCGGCGTCAGCCTTTCTCCACTAGCGACCGCACCTGCTCCAGGTCCTCCGCTGTCGCCGGGTTGTAGACGATCATCGCCAGGTCCGGCCGGCCATCGACGCTGAACGCCGAATATTCGAACGCCACCGCGCCCAGCACCGGGTGGCGCAGGCGTTTGACGCCCTCGCCGTAGTGGCGGACGTCGTTGTCGGCCCACATCGTCGCGAAGTCGGGGCTGCGGGCGGTCAGTTCGGCGATCAGGGCCTGGACGCCTGCCTCGTTCCCCGCTCCGACCCGTGCGACGTCGGCGCGGAAGGCGGCGACCACGAAGCGGGCGACGCTGTCCCAGTCGGCGTTCATCGCCCGTGCGCGCGGATCGCAGAAGATTCGCCGCAGGATGTTGCGCTCCTCGACCGGCAGCTCGCCATAGTCGGCCAGCACCAGGGTCGCGGCGCGGTTCCAGGCGACGACGTCCCAGGTCGGGGTCTTGATCAGGGCCGGGCTGGGCGACAGGGCGTCCAGCACCCGTTGCAGGCGCGGGGTGACGCCCTGGGTCTCGCGGTAGCGGACGTCCGGGGCGCGGCCCAGGCCCAGCAGGAACAGGTGCTCGCGCTCGACCTCGGTCAGCATCAGGGCGCGGGCGATGCGGTCCAGCACGTCGGCTGAGGCCGCTCCGCCCCGGCCCTGTTCCAGCCAAGTGTACCAGGTGGCGCTGATGTGGGCGCGCTGGGCAACTTCCTCGCGGCGCAGGCCTGGCGTGCGGCGACGCGTATTCGAGAAGCCGAGCGCGGCGGCGTCCAGCTTGCTCCGGCGATCGCGCAGGAACGAACCCAGCGGGTTCTCGGTCGAGATCGGCGCGTTCATCCTGTTAGGCCTTATACCCGTATAAGTTCACGACTTTAACAGGATGATCCTAGCCCGCAGGATGTTCCACGTGAAATCCCGAAAGGCTTCTTCCATGCGTATTTTTGTCACCGGCGCTACCGGCTTCGTTGGCTCAGCCGTCGTCCCCGAACTACTGGCTCATGGTCACCAGGTCGTCGGTCTGGCTCGCTCGGACGCCGGCGCGGCGGCGCTCGAGGCAGTCGGCGCCGAGGTGGTGCGCGGCGTGCTTGAGGACAACGAGATCCTGACCCGTGCCGCTTCGGACGCCGACGGTGTGATCCACACCGCCTTCAACCACGACTTCTCGCGCTTCGCCGAGAACTGCCAGCTCGACCGCCAAGCGATCGAGGCGCTGGGCACAGGCTCGGTCGGTAAGCCGCTGTTGGTCACTTCAGGCACCGCTCGCCTGGCGCCGGGACGGCTGGCCCTGGAGACCGACATTCCGGCCGAGGGCGTCGACGGTTATCCGCGTCTGTCGGAAGCCACGGCCGCCGGCCTGATCGCCAAGGGCGTCAAGGCTTCGACCGTGCGCCTGGCGCCGTCGACCCATGGCGCCGGCGACCACGGCTTCGTGCCGATGCTGATCGACATCGCCCGCCGCACCGGCGTCTCGGCCTATCTCGACGCCGGCGAGAACCGCTGGTCGGGCGTGCACCGCCTGGACGCGGCCAAGGTCTATCGCCTGGCCATCGAGCGCGGCGTCGGCGGCGAGCGTTACCACGCGGTGGCCGAAGAGGGCGTGCCGTTCAAGGAGATCGCCGCCGCGATCGGCCGAGGCCTCGGCCTACCGGTCGAAAGCCGTCCTGCCGAACACTTCGGCTGGTTCGCGATGTTCGCCGGCATGGACGCGGCGACGTCCAGCGTCTGGACGCGCGAGACCCTGGGCTGGACGCCGACGGAGCCGGGGCTGCTCGCGGATATCGAAAGCGCCGGCTACTTCTAGACCTTCAGGTCCGCCGTCACCGGCGCGTGGTCGCTGGGGCGCTCCCACTCCCGGACCGTATCGTGGACGCGCGAGGACACCTTGCCGTCCACGATCGCCGCGTCGCGCAGGCCGGGGCTCGCGAGAATGTGGTCCAGGCGCAGGCCACGGTTGGACTTGCGGAAGTCGGCGGCGCGATAGCTCCACCAGCTGAAAAGCTTCTCGGGCTCGGGCGTCGCCAGGCGCGGCAGGTCCAGAAGATCCATCGACTTCATCATGGCGTCGAAGGCCTCGAGTTCGGCCGGCGTGTGGCTGACCACCTTCAGCATCTGGCGGTGGCTCCAGACGTCGTTCTCGCCGGGCGCGATGTTCAGGTCGCCGGTGACGATCAGCGGCGCCTTGGGGTCGCGCTTCTTCAGGGCGGCGGTCAGGGTCTCGTAGAAATCCAGCTTGTGGTCGAACTTCGGATTGCCGATCCGGTCGGGCGTGTCGCCGCCGGCCGGGATGTAGAAGTTCTGGATGTCGACCCCGGCCACCTTGACCGCCACGCAGCGGGCATGGCCTTCGCGGCAGTTCATCAGGGTCGGGACATCCTCGAACGGCAGGCGCGAGGCGATGGCTACCCCGTGCCAGCCCTTCTGGCCGGCGATCTTCAGATGCTTCAGGCCCATGGCCTCGAAGGCCTCGCGCGGAAACTCGCCCTCCTGGCACTTGATCTCCTGCATGCACAGGACATCGGGAGCCTGCTCGTCGACGAAACGGGCGGCCTGCTCGGCGCGGAGGCGGACGGAATTGACGTTCCAGGTGGCGATACGGAGGCGCATGGCCTCGCTCTAAAGCTCCGGAACAGGAAACGCCAGCCTGTCAGGACGAGCCCCCGGCCAGCGGCCGGTCACTTAAAAGAAAAACGCCCCGGGCGCTCGTAGCGCCCGGGGACGAAAGTCTAGTCTCTCATGCCGCCGCCGGGAGGGGATAGGATCCGGCACGGTTCGCGAAGAGCGGGTCGGTCGCTCATCGCCATGCGTGTTAAATATGCCACGTCAAAACTTTTAGTCAACCCCGAAGCGGGTTGATTCTTGCCTGTTGTGGTAATGTCACATTCACGACTAACTACGGCTTGCCGACCTTGCGGCGCGGGTCGGTCAGGACGAACAGCGCCGGGTCCAACTCGCCGGTCTCGGCGAAGTCGCTGAGCCGCACGCGGATCGTGCCGCCCTTGATGTCGGTGACCGTCCAGCCCATCAGCGCCACCGGCGCGTTGGAGAAGTCGATCGAGATCCGGCCCAGCGCCTGGCGGCGGGCGTCCTGGGCTACGATCGTGAAGCCGTCGGCCAGCGGGCGGATGTCGGTGATGATCACGCCGCGATCCAGGCGGACCTCGCGGGCCAGCAATAGGTTCAGGGGCGTCTTGCTGAGCGGATAGCTCTGGAAGGTCTTCAGCCGGCTGTCGAAGATGTTGACGTTGTTGCCGTTGCTGACGACCAGCAGGCCAGCCGGCGGGTCATAGGCGAACCGCGCCTTGCCCGGACGCTGCATATAGAGCGTGCCTTGCGTCTGGGTGCCGCGCGCGTCGGTCTGCACGAAGCGGCCCTTGGCCGACGACAGGCCCTGGATATAGGCGGTGGCCTTGTCCAGCATGGCCTGCTGCTCGACGGTCAGCTTTGCGGGCACGGGCTTGGCCTGCTGGGCGAAAGCCGGGGAAGCGATGGCGGCGGCCAGGCCGGCCGCGAGAAGGAAACGGCGATTGGTCATTCGGACTCCTTAGCGCCAACCTTGGCCGCCGCGAAGGCCGCCGCGAGGCCATTTTCCGGCGCTCCGATGAAGCGCCGTTCAGGTTGGGCCCATTTGCTAGAGCGTCAGGAACGCGCCCAAACAGCCAAGGTTTCCTACATCGGCGGAGGCGGAGGGGCCAGGATCTCGCGCTTGCCGGCGTGGTTGGCGGCGCCGACGACGCCTTCCTTCTCCATCCGCTCCATCAGCGAGGCGGCGCGGTTGTAGCCGATCTGCAGGCGGCGCTGGATGTAGCTGGTCGAGGCCTTGCGGTCGCGGGTGACCACAGCCACGGCGTGGTCGTAGAGGTCGTTGGCCCCGCCCTCGCCCGAGAACGCGCCTTCGACGGCCTCTTCCTGCTCCTCGTCGCCGCCGGCGGTGACTTCCTCCAGGTACTGCGGGATGCCCTGGTCGCGCAGGAACTTGGCCACGGCCTCGACCTCGCCGTCGCTGACGAACGGGCCGTGCAGGCGAGTGATGCGGCCGCCGCCGGCCATGTAGAGCATATCACCCTGGCCCAGCAGCTGCTCGGCGCCCTGCTCGCCCAGGATGGTGCGGGCGTCGATCTTGCTGGTGACCTGGAAGCTGATCCGGGTCGGGAAGTTGGCCTTGATGGTGCCGGTGATGACGTCGACCGACGGGCGCTGGGTGGCCATGATCAGGTGGATGCCGGCGGCGCGGGCCATCTGGGCCAGGCGCTGCACGGCGCCTTCGATGTCCTTGCCGGCCACCATCATCAGGTCGGCGACCTCGTCGATGACCACGACCAGATAGGGCATGGCCTCGGGACGGATCTGTTCGGTCTCGTAGATCGGACGGCCGGCGTCGTCGAAGCCCGTCTGCACGGTGCGCTCGAAGTGTTCGCCCTTGGCGGCAGCCTCGTTGGCCTTCTCGTTATAGCCGCCGATGTTGCGCACGCCGATCTTGGACATGCGGCGATAGCGGTCTTCCATCTCGCGAACGGTCCACTTCAGGGCCACGACGGCCTTCTTGGGATCGGTCACGACGGGCGCCAGGAGGTGCGGGATGCCGTCATAGACCGACAGTTCCAGCATCTTGGGATCGACCATGATGAAGCGGCACTTCTCGGGCGGCAGCTTGTACAGGATCGACAGGATCATCGCGTTCACGCCGACCGACTTACCCGAACCGGTCGTACCGGCGATCAGCAGGTGAGGCATCTTGGCCAGGTCGGCGATATAGGGCTCGCCGCCGATGGTCTCGCCCAGCGCCATGGGCAGGATCTGGCTGGCCTTCTCATAGTCGGCGCTGCTCAGCAGGTCGCGCAGATAGACCGTCTCGCGCTTGGAGTTCGGCATTTCGATGCCGATGGCGTTGCGGCCCTGGGCCACCGCCACGCGGCACGAGATCACGCTCATCGAGCGGGCGATGTCGTCGGCCAGGGCCACGACGCGGGCGGTCTTCACGCCCGGAGCCGGCACCAGCTCGTACATCGTGACCACGGGGCCGGGACGGATCTGGTCGATCTGGCCCTTGACGCCGAACTCGGCCAGCACGCTTTCCAGCAGGCGGGCGTTCTGGCGCAGCGAGCCGGCGTCGACTTCCGACGAGCGCGGCTTGGCCTTGGCCAGCATGGCCAGTTCCGGCAGCTGGAAGCCGGCGTCTTCCTCGAAGTCGAAGGCCTTCTGCTGTTCACGGGCTTCGCGGCCGGATTCCTTGGGCGCGGTCTTGGGCTTGGCGATAGCCATCGGACGCGCGTCGAGCATGTCCTCGAACTCGTCCTCGTCGTCCTGGGGCGGCGGCGGGGTGTAGGCGCGCTCGGGCGAGCTGATGGCGGTCGGCGCGGCGACGATCGCGTCGTCGTCATCATCGATCGGCGGCAGGCGGCCGGGGCGCTCACGCTTGGGCGCGGCTTCGGCCTTTTCCTTTCGGACGCGGGCCGGCTTGGCGACCGGGGCCGGCGCGGGTTCCGGCTCGGCGCGGACGCGCGGCTGCAGGGCGTTGCTGACGGCGGTGTGGATGGCGTCGGGATCGACCTCGCGCACGCCGATGGCGAAACCCAGAGCGACGATGGCGGCAATCGCGAACAGGATGGCCGAGATGATGGTCGCGCCGGGAATGTGGGCGAAGCCCAGAATGCCGGCCACCCCGTGCAGCAGCGCGTCACCCCAGAAACCGCCCAGGCCCTTCTCCAGCTGCCAGATCGCCGGCGGCGGGGGAGCGGCGAGCACGGCCGACAAGGCCAGCAGGCCCAGGGCGCCGACGACCGCGCGCTGGCGCAGGTCCTTGCGCTCGGCGTCCGGGTCGGCCTGAGCCACGCGGGTGACGCCGAACACCAGCATCAGCAGGGCGACGCCCCAGGCCGACAGGCCGAGAGATTGCATAAGCAGGTCGGAGATCATCGCGCCGAGGCCGCCCAGCGCATTGCGCGCCGGCTCGCCGGTGGCGGCGTTAAAGCTGGGATCGGTGGCGTTGTAGGTGGCGATGGCCAGCAGCAGGACCGCCCCGATCACGGTGACGACCCCGCCCCGGAACCGGGCCGTCCAGGGCTGGACCCAGCCGTAACGGAACGCATCCCACAGGAGCTCCGTCGTGGATCGCCGCGCGGCTCGCGCCATGAAAGTCTCCGAACTCAACTTCGTATCTCGGGCCCCGCCGAAACGGAGCGAACCGAGATGTTGTGCCCGAAGAGCGTTAAGAGGCGTTTACGGCGTTTGTCAGGAAATGATTCAGAATGTCGCGGATCAGGCGGGATCGAAGCTGACCGGCCCGCCCCAGAACCCTTGCACCAGGCCGTTCTGCGGTCCCGGCGTCCCAGTGGTGAGGAACACGCGCCCGCCGCCCGTGCCTGTCGCGTATTCCGGATGACGCTCCAGATAGAGCTCCAGCGCGTCGGCCGTGGCTTCGGGCTGCTGGATCAGCGGCGTTCCCGCTGGCAAGGCGGCGCGGAAGATGTCGGCGATGATCTCGTAGTGGGTGCAGCCCAGCACCACGCGGTCGGGGAAACGACCGATGCGGGTCTTCAAGGCCTGGACGTGGCCTTCGACGGCCTTGGCCAGGTCGACGGCGCTGGCGTCGCCCTCGATCAGCGGCACCAGCTCGGGGCAGGCCTCGGAGAACACCGCCAGGTCCTGCTTGCGCTTGTCGATCTCGATCTCGTAGACGCGCGAGCGCACCGTGGCCTGGGTGGCGAAGACGCCCAGGATGTCCAGCGCCTGGACTTTCTCGCCGCGCCGCTCGGCCTCGTGCTCCCACGGCAGGCCGGTGGCCTTTTCGATGGTCGGCACGATGATGCCCAGGATGTTGACCGGCCGGCCGATCTCCTTGCGGTAGCCGGGCAGCCAGGTCTGCTGCAGGCGGCGCAGGGCGATGGCCGAGGCGGTGTTGCAGGCCAGGACGACCAGGCTGGCGCCCCGATCGAACAGGCGGATGCAGCCGGCCTTGGTCAGCGCGACGATCTCCTCGCCGGTGCGCACGCCATAGGGCGCGTTGGCCTGGTCGGCCAGATAAGTGAAGTCCGCCTGCGGCAGACGCTGCACGAGGGCGCGGTGGACCGAGAGGCCGCCCACGCCGGAGTCGAAGACGCCGATCATGACCAAAGCTGTAGCCGCCAAAATGGGTGTCGTCCACGTGATGACAAAGGTTACGGTCCTGTCATGTGACGTGATCAGGGGGTTGCCCTAGGGTCGGTCCAAACCTCCACCGGAGACACTCCGTGCAACGTCGTACGTTTCTAGCTTCGGCCGCCGCAACTGGCGCGGCCGCAGCCCTCAATCCGAGCTTCGCCATGGCCCAGGCTACCAATCCGCTTCTCCAGAAATGGACGGGCCCATACGGCGGCGTACCGGCCTTCGACAAGGTCAAGGTCGCCGACTTCAAGCCGGCCCTGGAAGCGGCCATGGCCAAGAACCTGGCCGAGATCGACGCCATCACGGCCAACAAGGCCGCGCCGACCTTCGAGAACACCATCGCCGCCCTGGAAGATTCCGGCCGGTCGCTGGGCGATATCGGCACGTTCTACGGCATCTGGGGCTCGAACATGAGCACCCCGGAATTCCAGGCCGTGGAAGAGGTCATGGATCCGGCCCTGTCGGCCCACAGCGACAAGATCAACCAGAACGCCGCGCTCTTCGCCCGCATCGAGGCGGTCTACAATTCGCCGGCCAAGGCCAAGCTGACGCCGGAACAGCAGCGCGTGCTGTGGATCTACTACACCAACTTCGTGCGCTCGGGCGCCAAGCTCTCGCCCGCCGCCAAGACCCGGGTCGGGGCGATCAACACCGAGCTGGCCAGCCTGTACACCAAGTTCAGCCAGAACCTGCTGGCCGACGAGAACACCTGGATCGAGCTCAGCGACGCCGACCTGGCCGGTCTGCCCGAGGGCCTGAAGGCCGCCGCCGCCTCGAACGCCACGGCCCGCAAGCTGCCGGGCAAGTTCGTGATCGTGAACACCCGCTCCAGCGTCGACCCGTTCCTGACCGAGAGCCCCGTGCGCGGCGCCCGTGAGAAGGTCTGGCGCGCCTTCGTCAACCGCGGCGACAACGGCGGCGCGACCGACAACAACCTGATCATCTCCAAGATCCTGAAGCTGCGCGTCGAGCGCGCCAAGCTGCTGGACTACAAGACCCACGCCCACTGGCGCCTCGAGAACGCCATGGCCAAGACGCCCGAAAACGCCATGGCGCTGATGGAAGCCGTCTGGCAGCCGGCCATCGCCCAGGTCGCCATCGACGTGGCCGACATGCAGGCGATCATCGACAAGGAGAACGGCGGCTTCAAGCTGGAGCCGTGGGACTACCGCTTCTATGCCGAGAAGGTCCGCCTGGCGAAGTACGCCCTCGATATGAACGAGGTGAAGCCCTACCTGCAGCTGGACAAGCTGCGCGAGGGCATGTTCTGGGCCTCGGGCCAGCTGTACGGCTTCCAGTTCAAGAAGCTGGAAGGCATCCCCGTCTATCACGAGGACATTACCGTCTATGAGGTGACCCGCGCCGGCAAGCACGTGGGCCTGTGGTACTTCGACCCCTATGCCCGTCCCGGCAAGCGCTCGGGCGCCTGGATGAACGCCTACCGCACGCAAGAGCGGTTCAAGGGCGAGATCACCACGATCGTCTCGAACAACTCCAACTTCATCAAGGGCAAGCCCGGCGAGCCCCTGCTGATCTCGTGGGACGACGCCACCACCCTGTTCCACGAGTTCGGCCACGCCATCCACGGCCTGAACGCCAACGCCACCTATCCGTCGGTGTCGGGCACCAACGTGGCCCGCGACTATGTCGAGTTCCCCAGCCAGCTGAACGAGCACTGGCTGCCGACCAAGGAAGTGCTGAACCAGTTCGCCCTGCACTATCAGACCGGCAAGCCGATCCCGCAGGCCCTGGTCGACAAGATCGAGGCGGCCGGCAAGTTCGGCGAAGGCTTTGGCACCACCGAGTACCTGGCCTCGGCGCTGATCGACATGAAGCTGCACCTGGCCGGCGACGTCGACATCGATCCGGACAAGTTCGAGCGTGAAGAGCTCGCCAAGCTGAACATGCCCAAGGAGATCGTCATGCGGCACCGCACGCCGCAGTTCGGTCACGTGTTCTCGGGCGACGGCTATTCGGCCGGCTACTACAGCTACCTGTGGTCCGACACCCTGACCGCGGACGCGGCCGAGGCCTTCGCCGAAGCCCCCGGCGGCTTCTACGACAAGGCCGTCGCCAAGCGCCTGCACGACGACATCATGTCGAAGGGCAACACCGTCGATCCCGTCGACCAGTTCCGCGCCTTCCGCGGCCGTGACGTCAAGATCGGCGCCCTGATGCGCAAGCGCGGCTTCCCGGTTCCGCCGGGGGCTTGATGAATGTCCCCTCTCCCCTTGTGGGAGAGGGTGGCCACCGAAGGTGGTCGGGTGAGGGGTTTCTCGGCGCGTCCGGCGCGACCCCTCATCCGTCAGCTCCGCTGACACCTTCTCCCACAAGGGGAGAAGGACTAGATGACTTCAGGGGGCTGAAGGAGTTTTGATGGTCGCGTCCGCCGCTTTGGCCCTGTCCCTGCTGCTTGCCGGTCAAACCACCCCACCCCCGCCGACGGTCGATCTGGGCGCCGCCCCGGCGCCGGACGAGAGCGCGGTGGTCGCCGAGCTGACCGTGGTGGCCAAGCCGCCCGGCCCGGCTGTCTGGCTGGTCGAGAAGGACGGCGCCAAGCTGTACGTCCTGGGCTCGGCCCAGCCCCTGCCCCACTCTCTCAAATGGTCAAGCCCGCGTCTTGAGAAGGCCTTGGCCAAGTCCGACCTCGTTCTGGTCCCGCCCCAGGCCTCGGTCGGCGTCACCCAGATCGCCGGTTTCATCCTCAAGTTCGGCGGCGGCCTGCGCCAGCCGATGGGCAAGAATCTCGAAGACCAGCTGCCGCCGGACCTGAAGGCGCGCTTCGTCGAGTCCCGCAACCAGGCTCGCAAGAGCGCCGGCGACTACAAGAACTGGAAGCCGGCCGTGGCGGGGTTCCTGCTGCTGTCGGACTTCCGCCAGGCGGCAGGTCTGTCCGAAGCCAAGCCGATCAGCACGATCGAGCGCATGGCCAAGGCCCGCAAGCTGAAGGTCAAGGCCGTCGGCCAGTACCGGATGAGCGCGGTGACGACGATCGCTTCCAAGCTCTCGCCCGACGACCAGCTCTATTGCCTGAAGGTGGCCCTGGACGAGATCGCCTATGACGGCGCCCATTCCACCACCATCGGCCGCGACTGGGCCGAGGGCGATCTAGCCTCGGTGCGCGCCCGCTATCGCGAAAGCGCCGCCCAGCGCTGCCTGCTGCGCGCGCCCGGCGGCGCGGCCTTGCTGGACAAGGGCGTGGCCCAGACCGCCGACGCCATGACCGAGGCCCTCAAGCGTCCCGGTGTCACCGTGGCGGTGGTGGATCTGGGCTTCCTGCTCCCGGCTAACGGCGTGCTGGACCGGCTGAAGGCGGGCGGCGCGACGGTCAGTTCGCCGGTCGAGTAGCCCAATAGGCGTCATTGACGCTTCGCCTCCCCTGCCCTCACCTTCGGACAAGGCTGGGGAGAACGCCATGAAGACCAAGATGATCGCCGCCCTGGCGCTGCTGGCCGCCGCCGGCGCGGCGCGGGCCGAGGTGACCGACGCCGGCCCGACCGGCTTCCATGTCAAGCACGAGGTCGTGGTCGCCGCTCCGGCCAGCACGGTCTGGGCCACCCTGGTGACGCCGTCGAAATGGTGGGCCTCGGCGCACACCTGGTCGGGCTCGGCCGCCAACCTGTCGTTGGGCGCGGCCTCGGGCGGCTGTTTCTGCGAACGCCTGCCCAATGGCGGCTCGGTGCTCCATGCGACCACGATCTATGCCGCGCCAGGCCAGAAGCTCGTGCTGTCCGGCGCTCTGGGGCCGATGCAGAGCTCCGGCGCGACCGGGGCGCTGACCTTCCTGCTGGCCGAGAAGGATGGGCAAACGACCGTGACGGTCACCTACGACGTTGGCGGCTACTTCCGAGGCGGCATCGACAAGATCGCCGGACCGGTGGACGGGGTGCTGGGGCAGCAGGTCCAGGGCCTGAAACGGGCAGTGGAGACCCGCTAGCCCGGCCTTTCTTCGCGCAATGTAAAGGTGGGTTGCTGGCCGCGCTCAGGCTGAGATAGATCGCTCTTGGTGGTCGCTCAATCCTGGGTAAGCGTACGATGTTGAAGAGCGTGGCCAGCCTGTTGCCGCCCGCGGTGCGTCGCGCGGCGTCGGGCGCCTATCTCGATGTCGTCGGCCTGCCCGGCCGGATCCGGGATCCGTCCCGTTGGCGAGAGCCGTGGCAGGCTCTGCACAATGTCGGCGGCGGCGATTTCGAGCGTGCGGGGCAGGAAACCCTCGGCTTCCTGATCGACCATGCGGGGCTGACCCCCGCCATGCGGGTTCTGGACATCGGCTGCGGCACGGGTCGGGTGGCCGCCCCCCTGCTGAGCTATCTGGAGCCAGAGGCGGGCTATATCGGCTTCGACGTGTCGCGCGCGGCGATCCGGACCTGCCGGCGGCGGTTCCACCGATCGGACTTTGGCTTCGTCCACGTGGATGTCCGCAACTGCGAGTACCGGGCGTCCGGCGCCATCGCCGAGACGGCGCTGCGGTTTCCGGCGGCGACGGGCACGACGGACATCGCCATGGCCATGTCAGTCTTCAGCCACATGCGGCTGGAGTCGATCCGTCACTATCTGGAAGAGACCTGGCGGGTCCTCAAGCCGGGCGGCCGGTTCATGTTCACCGCCTTCGCCCTGACGCCCGATCGCGTGACGGCGATTCAGGCGGGCCAATCGGCGCTGGCGTTCAAGTCCTGGCAGGCCGGAGCCATGGTCGTGGATCCGCGCTCGCCCGAGCGGGCTATCGCCCATCCGCAGGAAGCGCTCGAGGCGGCGGTGCGCGCGGCTGGGTTCGACCTGCCCGCCGGCGTCATCCACGGCGGCTGGCTGCCGCCCCGGCAATATGCCGGCGGCCAGGATCTGTTCGTGGCGGTCAAGCCGGACCCCTAGACGCAAGAACGCCCGCGAACCGAAAGCTCGCGGGCGTCTTTACGTTCAGGTCGGTGAGACGGATCAGGCGCTTTCGGCGACGCCTTCGTCCGAGGCGCCCAGCAGGGCCATCTGCAGGCGCGAGCGGTCGCGGCGGGCCGCTTCCAGGGCGCCTTCGGCCAGAGCGGCCTCCGAGGTGAGGCGTTCGATCGTGGCCTGCAGCTCGGCGACCTTCTCCTCGTGTTCGCGACGGATCTGGTCTTGGGCTTCCTGCATGCTGTCCAGGCGCGCCCGCAGTTGCTGGGCCCGCTCCTCGGCGCGCTTCATGGCCTTGTCCTGGGCGATGGCGCCCTTGGCCAGCTGGTCGGCGCGCTCGATCGCGGTGGCGCGGGCGGTGTCGACGCCGGCGTGGCGCTGACGCAGGCCGTCCGAGTCTTCCTCCAGCGTGCGGATGCGATCCAGGGCGCGTTCCAGGGCGACGTTGAGGTCGCCGGCGCGGCGCTCGACGGCCTTCTGATGCGCCGAGGATTCGGCCAGACGGGCCGAGATCTGGCCGTTCATCTCTTCCAGCTTGTCGGCGCGACCGGTGGCGGTCTCCAGACGGGTCTGCAGGGCCGAGATCTCGGCGCGCGAGGCCTCGACCTGGCTTTCCAGACCACGGATGGTGCGGCCGCTGTCGGTCTGGTGAGCGTGCAGGGCGTTCTCGATCGCCTGGACGCGCGCACGTTCGGCGGCGATCTGGGCCTCGAGGTCGGTCTCGATGCGCGACAGGCGGGCTACATCCAGGCCGGCCTGGTCGACGCGCTTCTTCAGGGTCGCGGATTCTTCGCCCAGCAGGGCGTTGTCCTGGTTGGCGCGGGCCAGGGCGGCCTCGGCGTCGCCGCGACGGGTATCGATGTCCTGGGCCTGGGTGCGCAGGCCGTCGACGTCCTGCACCAGGTGCTCGATGCGGGCGGTGGCGTCACGCAGGCTGGCGTCAAGGCTGGAGACCTTCAGATCCGACTGCAGCAGGGCGTTGCGCAGGCGGTCGATCTCGAGGGCGTTGTCTTCCAGCGCCGCGTCCTGGGTCTGGCGGCGAGCGTCGGATTCGCCAAGCGCGGTCTCGGCGGCGGACAGGCGGGCGCTGACGTCGCGCTCCTCGGCCTGAATCTGGGCGACCACGCGCTGGGCCTGGTCGTAGTTGGCGCGCAGGGCGATCAGCTCGGCGTGCTCAGCGCGACGGGCTTCGAACTCCTGGCCGACGGGGCCGCGGATCTCGGCGATCAGCGGCTCGATGGCCTTCAGGTGCTCCATGACCCGGCCGATGCTGTCGAGGCCACCGTGGATGGTCTCGTAGCGTTGGCCGATGGCCTGGGTGGATTCGATCTGGTGCTGCACGGTCTCGGTCCGGGTGTCCTCACCCAGAACGATCGGCTTGCCGTTCTTGTTCTCGCGCGAATTCTTCGACAGCAGTCTCATCTAGCCCACCTTCGCCCCGTGCGAGCCCGCCGCGACCTGAACGTCGCGCTTGCGGAAACCGCGAATCTCTTACCCAGAGGTTAACAACTTAGTTTACGGACAAGATGAATGTCGAGGGGCGGACACCGCGACCGGGCGTCGCGGACCCCCTTCAAACGCCCGAAAATGGGGGATGATCCACAGTTTCGGCCGCCAGGACCCGGGCGACGGCGTTCACCACGGCGCCGATTCGCAAGGCGGCCTGGATCTGGACGGGCTCCACGCCCCGTCGGCGCAGCTCCGCTTCGTGGCTGTCGAGGCATGCGCCGCAGCCGTTGATCGCCGACACCGCCATGCAGCAGAGCTCGTAGGCCGTCGAATGATCACGGCTGAAGCGCAGGCGCGAGGGCAGGTGCTCGTATTCCGGTGCGGTCATCAGGTGGACGGCGCGGAAATAGACATTGGTCATGGCCATGGTCGCCGCCGCCGTCCTTGCCTCCTCGAAGGCTTCCGGCGTCAGGCCCGCCTCGCGCGCGGCGGCGGTGACGGCCTTCAGGGTCTCGGGCTCGCCGACCGCGCAGGCGCTGGCGACGAAGCAGCTCCACTTGGCCGTCTCGTCCAAGACGGTCTCGTCGGCCAGGACTTCCAGGTTGCGGGCCATGGCGTGGGCGTAGGCGGGCAGCTGGGCGCGCAGGACCTCGATCGACGCGATCGACATGGGGGGACGCTCCGAGTTGGGAGACGTCGATTATCACTGCTGAAGGGGTTAGTCCCGGTCCGCGCCAGCTGGGCTGGGGAGGGTTGGCGCGAACCGGGATCGGCGGGGATGTTTCGACGCCGGGTGGGGGAGACACGCCGGAACATCACCGTGAGATGGGGATACGCCTCGGCCTCGAACTTATCCAATCGATAGTTTTTGGAAGTTCGATAGAAGCGACCTATATAGCCTTCATGCTTCTCCCGACCCTTCGCCAGCTGCAATATCTGAAGCTCCTGTCGGAGCACGGCTCGTTCAGTCGCGCCGCCGAGAGCGCCTATGTCACCCAGCCCACCCTGTCGGCCGGGATCCAGGAGCTGGAGAAGATCCTGGGCGCGCCGGTGGTCGACCGGGCCCGCTCGGGCGTGATCCTGACCGCCGCCGGCCAGGAGGCCGTGCGCCGGGCCGAGGACATCCTCGCTCGCACCGAGGACCTGGTGCAGGCCGCGCGCGGCGCCGGCCAGCCGCTGGCGGGCCGCTTCCGCCTTGGGGTGATCCCGACGGTGGCGCCCTACCTGCTGCCCCGCGCCCTGCCCGTGCTGCGCGACCGCTTCCCCAAGCTGAAGCTGTTCCTGCGGGAAGACCTCACCAACCGCCTGATCACGGCGCTGAAGACCGGCGCGCTGGACGCGGCCCTGATCGCCCTGCCCTACGACATGTCCGGCCTGGACTGGGCCCATGTCGAGGATGACGAGCTGCTGGCCGCCGCGCCGGCCAACCATCCGATGGCGGCCTCGACCCGGGTCGACCCCGACACCCTGCGCGGTGACGACCTGATCCTGCTGGAAGACGGCCACTGTCTGCGCGACCACGCCCTGGCCGCCTGCGGTCTGGAGCCGCCCAAGGGCGTGGGCGACGAGGAAACCTTCGCGGCCACCTCGCTGCCGACCCTGGTGCAGATGATCGGCTCGGGCCTGGGCGTGTCGTTCCTGCCGGCCATGGCGGTGCAGGCGGGCCTGACGGAGAAGACCGCCCTCACCATTCGCCCGCTGGCCACCGCCCATCCCAGCCGCGAGATCGTCGTGGCCTGGCGTGCGGGGTCGAGCCGGGGCGTTGAGGGTAAACTTCTGGCCGAAACCCTGCAGGTGGCGGCTTAGCGCCCGGCCAGCTTGGCGCGGGCGGCCTGGTCGACCTTGTCCAGGCCCCTCAGGACGTCGTCTTCGTGTTCCAGCATGTGGTTGAAGGCGCGCAGATCACCCAGGTCGATCTTGCGGATCGTCTTGCTGCGCGACCACTCCACGCCGATCAGCTCGCCGACGCGGCAGGCCTTGGCCAAGACCGCCGGGCGCTGGGCCGCCGGGCCGCGGCTCAGCAGGGTGGTGACCATATTGTTCCAGTTGGGCTGGCCCGGGATGCAGCGCGGGATCTGCGGATCGCAGCCGCCCGTCCAGAACCGCTTGTACCAGAGCGCGTGGTTGGCGGTGTCGTAGCGCGGCGCGACCGGGGCCAGGTGGCCCTGGCAGTCGCCACGCACGAACGATTGAGCCTGTGCGCCCGCTCCGAAAAGCAGGCCCGCCATGAGGAAAAGAGCGCTGGCCGCCCTAGACCGCATGCGAGATCGGACCCTCGGCGCGGCCTCGGACGAACTGGGTGACATAGGGGTTGTCGGTGGTGCGCAGCTCGGCGGCCGGACCGCGCCAGATGATCTTGCCGTCGTGCAGCATGGCGATCTCGTCGCCGATCGTCTGGGCCGAGGCCAGGTCATGGGTGATCGACACGGCGGTCGAGCCCAGGCGACGCACCTGGTTGGAGATCAGCTCGTTGATCGCCGCCGCCGTGATCGGGTCCAGGCCCGTGGTCGGCTCGTCGAAGAACAGGATCTCGGGCTGGGCGACGACGGCGCGGGCCAGGCCGGCGCGCTTCTGCATGCCGCCCGACAGTTCGGACGGGAAGCGGTCGGCGACGGCCGGGGCCAGGCGCACCTGCTCCAGGGCCTCGATGGCGCGGTCCTTGGCTTCCTTGCGCGGCACGCCGTCGGCGTTGATCAGGCGGAAGGCGACGTTTTCCCAGATGGTCAGGCTGTCGAACAGGGCCGCGCCCTGGAACAGCACGCCCACGCGCGAGAACAGCTTGCGGCGGGCGCTTTCCGACAGGCCGACGGTATTCTTGCCATCCAGCTCGATCTTGCCGGCGTCCGGGCGCATCAGGCCGAGAGCCGTCTTGATGGTCACCGACTTGCCCTGGCCCGAGCCGCCGATGATCACCAGCGACTTGCCCGGCGCGACCGACAGGTCCAGGCCGTCCAGGACCGTGCGGTCCTCGAAGCGCTTGGTCACGCCCTTCCAGGCGAGCTTGGGAATCGCGTCGGTCATTTGGCCGCGTGGGTGAAGAAGGTGGTCAGGAGATAGTCGGAGGCGAAGATCAGGATGGCCGAGGAGACCACCGCATGGGTGGTGGCCCGGCCGACGCCCCGCGCGCCGCCCTTGGCGTTGTAGCCGTGATAGCAGCCCATCAGCGCCACGATGAAGCCGAACACCGCCGCCTTGATCAGGCCCGACAGGATGTCCCAGCCCTGCAGGAAGTCGATGGTGTTGCGGATGTAGACGGCCGAGCTGAAGTCCAGGACGCGCGTGGCGACCAGCCAGCCGCCTGAGACGCCGATGGTGTCGGCCACGGCGGTTAGCAGGGGCAGCATCAGCACGCCGGCCAGCAGGCGCGGGCCGACCAGGTAGCGGAACGGATCGGTCGACAGGGTGCGCATGGCGTCGATCTGCTCGGTCGCGCGCATGGCCCCGATCTCGGCGGCGATGGCGGCCGAGACCCGGCCGGCCAGCATCAGGGCGGCCAGCACGGGGCCGAGCTCGCGCGTGATGCCCAGGGCCACGATCTGCGGCATCACCTGCTCGGCGTTGAAGCGCCCGCCGCCGGTGTAGATGTTCAAGGCCAGGGCCGCGCCGGTGAAGATGGCGGTCAGGCCCACCACCGGCAGCGAGAAGAAGCCGATCGCCACGAACTGGCGCCACAGCTGGCCCAGGAACCACGGCGGGCTGAGGGCGGCGGCGGTTCCACGCACGGCGAAGACGCCCACGCCGCCGACCATGCGGACGGCGGACAGGGCCGACCGGCCCAGCGCCTGGATCGGGTGTCTGGCGACCTTCCGGGCCGCCTCGGCCGCGGTCATCAGTAGCTCTCGGCCGGTTGCGTCGCCGGGGCAGGGGCCGCCGGAGCGGCCGCGTCACCACCGCCTTGCGGACGGATCACCGAGCCGATCAGGCCGAACAGGTCGACCGCGCCTTGGGTGTTCTCGATCTGGCCGCCCGGCTTCAGGTCCTCCAGCGAGGCGCCCGGGGCGATCGAGATGTGGGCGCCGCCCAGGATGCCGTCGCTGGTGATCTTGGCGGTCGAGTCGGCCGGCAGCTTGACGGTCGGGTCGATGCTCAGCTTGGCGACGGCCAGGTAGGTCTTCGGCTCCAGCGTGATCTCCGAGACCGTGCCGACCTTGACGCCGGCCACGGCCACCGCCGCGCCGGGCGCCAGCGAACCGGCCTCACCGAACTTGGCGCTGATCTCATAGTCGCCACGCTTCATGTGGACGCCGCCCACGCTCAGCGAATAGGTCAAGAAACCCGCCGCCAGGGCGAGGACGACGACGCCCATGGCCGTCTCGGCCCATTGTTCGCGCAAAGCCATATCCCCTTACGTTAGCCCCGACCGCGCTTAGCGCTTGCCGCCGGAAGAGCCCGAGCCGCTCTTCTGGAGTTGATTGATCAGAACATCGATGTTGCCGCCGGCATTGTCGATGGTCGACACGAAGTCCTGCTGCTGGGTGATGGCCAGCCAGATGCCCTTGAACTGGACGTCGACGACCTTCCAGTTCTGGCCCGAGCCCAGCACGCGCCACGAGACCGGCAGCGGCGAGCTGATCTGGCCGCCCGAGATCGTGGTGTTGACGATCACGTCGCCGGGCTTGCGGACGACCGAGCCGGTCACCTTCAGCTGCTCGCCGCGATAGTCGTCGATGCGCGACTGGTAGACGTTCTCGGCGTAGGTGCGGAACACCGGCGTGAAGCGGGCGCGCTGGTCCGGCGAGATCGTGCGGGCGTACTTGCCCAGCACGAAGTTGGTGATGCGCGGCACGTCGGCCAGCTCGTCCACCGCCTGGTGGAAGACCTGCTTCTTCTGCGCGTCGCTCATGCCCTTGTTGGCCAGGACGGTGATGACGCGCTGGGCCTTGGTCTGGACAAAGGCCTCGGCGCCCGGGTCACGGGCGTTCTGAGCCAGGGCCGGGCTGGCTGCGGCGAAGCTGGCGGCCCCGAAGAAAGCCAAAAGCGCGGCGTTGGCGCCGCGCCGGGTGGTGAGGGTGTTTTTCATGTGACTACCGGGAAGGGTCATGGTTTGGGCGCCGCCGTTTGGGGGGAGGGGGGCGGCGCATCGAAATCGGGCAGGTCCTCGGCTTTGCCAGTGGCTTCGCGGACAATGGCGTCGCGATACTGGCTGTAGGCCGAGCGGGTGGTGACATAAGGATCGGCGGCGTCTTCCAGCGCATGGAAGGCCGGATCGGTATCGGCGCGCAGGTCGACGATGGTGACGCCCGTGCGGGCCTTGCCAAAGTCGGTGCTGAGGCCGCCGACATACAGCGAGACCGGGTCGGTGACGAAATCCAGGGCGCGGCCGACGCCGTCGCGGACGTTCAGCGGGCCCATGCCGGGCACGTAGAGATAGGCGCCGGGTCCCGCGCCCCAGACGCCGAACGTCTGGCCGAAGTCGGCGCCGCGCGGCGGCAGGTGCATCTTGGCGGCCACGTCGAACAGGCCCAGCACGCCGACCGTCGAATTGACGATGAAGCGGGTGGTCGACCGCATGGCGCGCTTGGGCTTGCCCTGCAGCACGTGGTTCATGATCGTGTTGGGCTCGCCCAGATTATAGACCGCGTTGCTGACGCCGGTGCGCACGACCTTGGGCGTGACGGCGATGTAGCCATGGGCGATCGGCGAGAAGATGGCCTTGTCCAGGCCCATGCCAAGCTTGAACGAGCCGCGGTTGAAGCCTTCGATCGGATCGTAGACGGCGGCTGCGGTGGTCGAGTCCGCACTGGCGGCCGAAGCGGGCACGGTGGGGATCTGGTCCTCGGCGCGGGCGGCCGGCGCGAGCGCCAGCAGACCGGCGGCCGCGATCGCCCCGGCGGCGATGAAACGCCCTCCGTGGTTCGTCAAACGCGGGCTTTGGTCCAGTTCGCGCAACCTGCTGCTCCTGCTTCTGTTACGCGGCATGTATTCACGCCGCTTTCCGTATCAAGATTGAAACCGACTATTTCCAGTCACGCTTCTGTCGTGTTGCACGGAAGTCGCGCTTCCGGGCTACCCAACCCAAGGGGGTGGCGGCCTTAAGGCGCTTTTGTCTTGCACGCTAGTGACGTCGAAACGCGTCAGCAGCAACGCGACATAATCAGATATATCGAAAATAGCTCTTGACGGTCGACCAATCCGATATATCTATCATTTCGATATAACGGAATAGGATCTAAAACACACATGTTTGGACGACACCATCATCATCATCGCGGCCGCTGGGGCCATGGCGACGAGCATCACGGCCGGCATCCGTTCGGCTTTCACGGCGATCACCGTGGCGGTCCGCGTGGCCGGGGCGGCCGCATGGGCCGGTTCTTCGACCACGGCGACCTGCGCTTCGTGGTGCTCAAATTGATCGCCGAGAAGCCCAGCCACGGCTACGAACTGATCAAGGCCATCGAGACGGCGGCCGGCGGCGCCTACAGCCCCAGCCCGGGTGTGGTCTATCCGACCCTGACCCTGCTGGAAGAGCTGGGCTATGTCACCGCCAGCGACGCCGGCGGCGGCAAGAAGCTCTACACGATCACGCCCGAGGGCGAGGCCTTCCTGGCCAGCAACGACGCTCCGGTCCGCTCGCTGTTCGAGCGCATGGCCGAGGCCGCCCAGGCCAGCGCGGCCTTCTCGCCGCAGATCCTGCGGGCCCGCGAGAACGTCAAGACGGCGCTGCGCCTGAAGCTCCACGGCCAGCTCACCCCCGAGCAGATCGCCGCGGTCGCCAAGGTCCTGGACGACGCCGCCCAGGCGATCGAAGCCATCTAGAAAGAGGGACGGCCATGGAAAGCCACGCCCGCGTCGCCACCGAAAAGGCGGCGCGCTACATGATCCAGCTGGCCAAGCACTGGAGCCACAAGTTCGAGGTCACCTATGACGAGACCTCGGCCTTCTTCCCGCTGCCGGCCGGCAACTGCCGGATGACGGCCCATCCGGATGGTCTCGACATCACCGTCGAGGCCGCCGACCTGGAGGGCCTGGCCCGCCTTGAAGACGTGGTCGCCAAGCACCTGGACCGCTTCGCGTTCCGGGAAGGCGAACTGCAATACGGCTGGACCCGCGCCTGGGCGGCGGGGGCGGTGGATCCGCGCGCCATGCGGATCAATGCGGTGCATTGAGCACGCCCTCTCAGCGTTTCGGCCGCCAGGTTCCAATGATCCGTGTCACGGCCGCCGCTCGGCGGTCCTTGTCCGACAGGCGCTGGATCACCCACGTCATGCAGATCAGCAGAAGGCTGGCCCAGAAGGCGATCAAGCCAACATGGAGCCAGAACTGGCCGGGGCTGTCGGCGAGTTCCACCCACGCGCCGCGATGTCCGCGGACGGCGTGACGGATGGCGGCCTCGTAGAGCCACCAAACGAATAGAGCCAGGGCGGCCAGACCCGTCGCGAGCGCCAGGCAAAGCGCTGCCGTCGCGCCTAGCCGTTCAAGCCGGGTGGGTGTGGGCTCGAGCTTTTCGTTCATCACGAGGTGACCTTGCGGCCGGGCGCTTAGTGCAGGCCGCGCAGCAGGTCGATGCGGCGCATGGCCTTGCCGGGGATCTCGGAGATGCGGCCCAGCGGCAGGGACTCGGCCAGGCTGCGCACGCCATAAACGGCGTGGCGCACCAGGGTCGGGACCGAGGGCGAGCCCAGGAAGCCGAACACCACGGTCTGGCGGGCGTTGGAAAGCTCGCGCTTGAAGCGGTAGTCGCCGGTGCCCAGGTCCAGGCGCGTATAGCCCGTGCCGTCCATGCTCTTCAGGATGTCCTGGAACAGCATCAGGCCCGGCGAATAACGTTCCAGGTCTGGATTGTGAGCGATCAGCCAGCCGTGGATCGTGTGCTCGCCGCGCAGGTGCAGGTGCACGGCGGCCAGGCGCTCGCCCAGATGCAGGGTGTAGAGTCCGCCGCCGAACGCTTCGTCGCGCATGGCGAACAGGTCGTCGAGCAGCTTGTTGACCCACGGGGCCTTGAAGAGGTCGGTCTGGTGGGTCAGCAGCAGCTGCACGCGCTTCCAGGCGATCAGTTGGTCGAAGGCCGCGCGGCTGTCGGACATGGCGGTGAAGCGGCAGGGGCCCACCTCGCGCTCGGCCTTGCGGCGTTTCTTGTCGATGTCCTTGAGCACGCCGATGTTGGCGGCTTTGCGCTCGGCGGCATAGGCCTCGTAGCCGTCGGGCATCTCGACGACCCAGCTGTCGGCCCGGCCGCGCGCATGGCGGCCCAGGGTCTCGTCGTCGGCCATCATGTGGCAGAAGTCGATGCGCACCGCGCCCAGGGCGGTCAGCAGGTCGCGCGGATCCATGGCCGCGCCCGGCGCCGAGACCAGGGCCTGATAGTCGCACATCGGTGCGCCGACCGGCATGGCCACCTCTTGCCGAACGCGCGCCGGCAGGAAGGCCAGGGCCTGGCCGTCGGGGCCGCGCTCGATGGCGACCCTCACTTCCGAACCCTTGTCACCTTGGGCCTTGGCCACGGCCAGGACCCACTGGGGCGAGAGGAATGGCGAGTCCAGTCGCGTCTGGCCACGCTGCAGCTCGACCCACCGTGCGATGTCGGCAGGCATGAGATCCAGGGCTTTGACGACTTCGATAGGCAAGGAACGGCGTCCCGACGGGAGGATGAGTCGCGGCGCATCCTGACGCCGATAACTTTCCTTAGGGTTGACGAGACGCCGTTATCTGAAGGGGTCAGTCCATCAGCTTGCGCGTCAGGTAGATGAACTCCAGCGCCTGGCGGCGGGCGGTTTCGGCCAGGTTGGCGCTGGCCGCGTGACCGCCGTCGACGTTCTCGTAGTACAGAACCGGGTAACCCAGCTCTTCCAGCCGCGCGGCGGCCTTGCGGGCGTGGGCGGGGTGGACGCGGTCGTCCTTGGTCGAGGTCTCGATGAACACCTCGGGGTACTTCTTCCCGGCCTTGAGGTTGGAATAGGGATCGTACTTGGCGATCACCGCCCGCTCGGACGGGATCTGGGGATCGCCATATTCGCCCATCCACGACGAGCCGGCCCCGATCTGGCTGTAGCGGATCATGTCGAACAGCGGCACCTGCACGACGATGGCGTTGTAGAGCTCCGGCCGCTGGGTCAGGGCCACGCCCATCAGCAGGCCGCCGTTGCTGCCGCCCATGATCCCCAGGCGACGCGGCGAGGTGATCTTGCGGGTGATCAGGTCCTGCGAGACGGCGAAGAAGTCGTCATAGGCCTTCTGGCGGTTCTCTTTCAGCGCGGCCTCGTGCCACGACGGGCCGAACTCGCCGCCGCCGCGGATGTTGGCCACCACATAGGTGCCGCCGCGCTCCAGCCACAGCTTGCCCATCACGCCCGAATAGCTGGGCGTCATCGACACCTGGAAGCCACCGTAGGCGTACAGCAGGGTCGGGGCCGAGCCGTCGGGCTTCTGGCCCTTGGGCCGCACGACGAAGTAGGGGACCTTCACCCCGTCCGACGAGGTGGCCTCGAACTGCTCGACCACGTGGGTCGAGGCGTCGAACTTGGCCGGGGCGGCCTTGACCTGGTCCAGCTTGCCGGTGGCCGCGTCGGCCAGCCAGTACGTCGTCGGGGTCAGGTAGCCGGTCACGCTGACGAAGAAGCGGTCGTCCTTGTCCGAGGTCGAGCCCAGGGTGACGGTCGCGTTGGCCGGCAAATCGAGCTTCTTGCGGGTCCAGGCGCCGTTCTTGACGTCATAAGCGTAGGCCGCGCCCTTGACGTTCTCGGTCACGGCCACGACCAGCCGGTCGCGGGTGGCGTTGACGTTCTGCACCGCCTCGCGCGCGGTCGGCCGCAGGATCAGCGTCGCCTTGGCCTTGTCGGCATCGGCCTTCAGGGCGGTCAGGTCGAAGGCGGCCAGGTCGCCGGTCTTCAGGTTCTGGGCGGCCCAGTCCTGCTCGACGCTGAACACCAGCTGGCCCTGGACGAGGGCTTGGATGGACGACTTCAGCGGGAAGGGCAGCTTGACCGTCTTGTCGCCGACGACCAGGTGGGTCTCGGCGTTGAAGGTGTCGAGCGGACGCAGCACGAACACCGCCTGCACCACGCCGTCATGGTCGCGCAGCACGGCCGGGCTGACGCCATAACCGCCGTCGTCCTTGGCGCCGCGATAGATCTCCTTGGCCGCCGACAGGGGCTGACCGCGTTTGACCAGCTTGACCACATAGGGATAGCCCGAGGTCGTCACCTCGCCGGGCGTCCAGTCGGTGGCGACGATCAGGGTATCCTTGTCGATCCAGTCGAAGCGGTGCTTGCCCTCGGGCAGCTCGAAGCCGCCGGCGACGAAGGATTTGGTCTGGGTGTCGTACTCGCGCACCACCACGGCGTCCTTGCCGCCGTTCGACAGCGACAGCAGGCAGTAGCGGGCCTCGGGCGCCAGGCAGTCGGAGCCCTTATAGACCCAGTTCTTGCCCTCGGCCTTGGCCAGGGCGTCCATGTCCAGGATGGTCTCCCATACCGGCTGGGCGGTGCGATAGCTGTTGAGGGTGGTGCGACGCCAGACGCCGCGCACGTGGTCGGCGTCCTGCCAGTAGTTGCGCAGGTTGTTGTCGTCCAGGAAGGTCACGCCGGGGATGCGATCCTTGGCGTTGACGATCGTCAGGGCGGCGTCGTGCAGCGCGGCGTAGCGCGTGTCGCCCTGCAGGATCGGCAGGGTCCTGGCGTTCTGGGCCTTGGCCCAGTCCAGGGCGCGGGTCCCCTCGATCTCCTCCATCCAGATGTAGGGATCGTCCTTGCCCAGTTCGTTCAGCGGGGTGCGGGCTTCGGCCGGTTTTGTGTCGGCGGCGATCGCGGGGGTCAGGGTCATCAGACTCGTGGAGGCGAGGAGGGCGAGGAGGAGCTTACGCATCTAGGCATCCGGCTGGCGCCGCGATAGGGGCGGCGAAGGCGAGGACGGTAGCCGAAAATCTTCCACACGCTAGAGCTTAGCTGAGAAGATCAGACCCCATCATCGGGAATGTTCAGCAGGACGCCGCACGCCTTGCAGTGGACCGCGTCCGGATCATGCCGGCGCAGGCCGCAGTCGTGGCACTGATAGATCACCTTGTGCGGCCGCAGGATCGACTGGATCAGGCCGATGAACAGCGACACCCCGCCCAGCATCACCGCCATCGACAGCAGCTTGCCCCACACGCCCGGCAGGGTGACGTCGCCATAGCCGGTCGTCGTGAGGCTGGTGACGGTGAAATAGAGGGCGTCGACATAGCCGCCGATACCGTCATGGCGACCCACGAAGCTCGTATAGACGAAGCCCGTGACCACGAAGATGAAGGTCAGCAGCGAGCTGGCCGCGCGGGTGATGTCTTCGACCCGCGTGTCGTCATAACGCCGCCCGACCGTGCGCCAGAAGAACTCGCTGTGGATCAGTGTCCACAGGCGCAGCACCCGCAGGAAGCCGAAATTGAACAGCCAGGCCGGGAATAGCAGGGTGGCCAGCACGAAGAGGTCCAGCCAGACGATCGGCTTCTTCAGCCACGACTTGATGTCGCCATGCGCCACGGCCCGCGCGACGAGATCCGCCCCCAAGAACGCCGCCACACCATAGTCGATCAGGTAGAAGGTCAGGCCGTGCCGATGCATCAGCGGCGCGGCGATGAAGAAGGCGATGATCGCGAGATCAATCAGGATGATCGCGTAACGGAACGCCACCGCCGTCGGCGAGGCCCCGTGATAGAGCGCCCTCAGGCGAGCGCGGATGCGGAGTTCCTCAGCCATTGTCGGCGACCAGGCGCAGCACCGGAGTCTCGACCGGCGCGGGCGGCGGCCCGCCGACCAGGGCCAGGGCCGTCTCGTAGGCGCCGCCGAAGTCGATCCGCGTCAGGTCGTCCAGCCGCCGGGCGGTGGGTTGCGGATCCCAGGCCGCATCGGGGCCGATGTCGCGCATCCAGACCACTCCGCCGTCCAGGCTGACCACCGCGCCGATATGGACCTGCGCCTCGCTATAGGCCGTGATGACCGGGAACAGGTTGCCGGCGGTGGTCACGATGTCGTCGATGCTGTTGAGGGCCACGGCCGGGGTCTCGGGCTGGACCTGGCCCAGTTTCTCGAGCGCGGCCTCGACGAATTCGGGATAGGGCGCGGGCTGCAGGTTCTTGATCTCGGCCAGGCTGTAGCAGCCGAAGCCGTTGAAGCGCAGGTGATCGCTGACCTCGCACAGCATCAGGAATCCGGGTCCGATCCCGACCACATAGCCCCGCACCCAGCCGTCCTCGAAGCGTCGGTGGAAACGCATCAGCAGCCGCTCGCGCATCGCCTGCGCCAGCTGCTCGCGAACATCCGTGGTCGTCATCCTACTGCGTCGCCTCGCTGCGGTGCATTTCGCGCCGCTTTCCACTATATAGCCGCGTCATGAGCCGCACCTTCCTGAAGATGAACGGGCTCGGCAACGACTTCGTCGTCATCGAGACCCAGACCCAGAGCTTCGAACCGACTCCCGAGGAGATCCGCAAGATCGCCAAACGGGGAGACGGCGGGGTGGGCTGCGACCAGGTCATCGCCATCGACCCGCCGCGCTCGGAAGGCGCGTCGGCCTATGTGCGCTTCTGGAATTCGGACGGTGAGGAGACCGGCGCCTGCGGCAACGGCACCCGCTGCGTGGCGTGGCTGCTGATGCAGTCCTCGGGCAAGGAGGCGGTGGCCTTCGACACCGTGGCCGGTCGCCTGTCCGGCGTCGCGGCCGGCGAAAAGCTGGTCACCGTCGACATGGGCCAGCCTGGCCTGGACTGGACGCAGATTCCGCTGTCGGAAGAAATGAACACCGAGCGGGTCGAGCTGCAGGTCGGTCCGATCGACGCGCCGCTGGTCCACACGCCGGTCTGCGTCTCGATGGGCAATCCGCACGTGGTGTTCTTCGTCGACGCCCCGGTGACTGACGACTTCGCCACCAAGACCGGCAGTCTGGTCGAGCACCACCCGCTGTTCCCGGAAGGCGTCAATGTCGGCTTCGCCCACATCGCCAGCCGCGACCACATCCAGCTGAAGGTCTGGGAACGCGGCGCGGGCCTGACCGCCGCCTGCGGCACTGGCGCCTGCGCCGCCCAGGTCGCCGCCGTGCGTCGCGGCCTGACCGACCGCAAGGCCAAGGTCGAGTTCGAGACCGGCTCGCTGGTCATCGAATGGCGCGAGGCTGACGGCCACGTGATCATGACCGGTCCGGTCAGCATGGACTTCGCGGGCAAGCTTCCGGAGGCCGCATGAGCCTCCATCCTGCGCTAGCCGCCGGCAACACGGCCGTCATCACCGGCGCCGCCGACGGCATCGGCCTGGCCGCCGCCAAGACGTTCCGCGAGCTGGGCCTCAACGTCGTCATGGCCGACATCACCGGCCGCAAGCTGAAGCAGGAAGCCGAAGCGATCGGCGCCCTGGCTGTCCCGACCGACATCGCCGACCGCGCCGCCGTGGAAGCCCTGAAGGCCGCCGCGTTCGAGGCCTATGGCTGCGTCGACGTGCTGATGAACAATGCCGGGGTCGGGGGCGGCGGCGACGCCTTCGCCGGCGACGACGCCTGGAAGCGCATTCTCGACGTCAACCTGTGGGGCGTGATCAACGGCGTCCAGGTGTTCGGCGAGGACATGGCCGCCTCGGGCCGTCCGGGCCTGATCATCAACACCGGCTCCAAGCAGGGCATCACCCAGCCGCCGGGCGACACGGCCTACAACGTCTCCAAGTCGGCGGTGAAGTCGCTGACCGAGGGCCTGGCGCACACCCTGCGCGAGACCGAGGGCTGCCAGGTCACGGCGCACCTGCTGATCCCCGGCTATACCTTCACCGGCATGACCAAGCGCGGTCCGGGCGACAAGCCCGCCGCCGCTTGGACCGGCGAGCAGGTCGTGCATTTCATGCTGGCGCGTATCGAGGCCGGCGACTTCTACATCCTGTGTCCCGACAACGACGTGCCGCGCGCGCTCGACGAGAAGCGCATGGCCTGGGCCCTGGGCGACATCATCGAGAACCGCCCGGCCCTGTCGCGCTGGCACAAGGACTGGAAGGACGCCTTCGCCCAATACTTGGTTTCTGGTGTCGGCAAGTGACCACCTACACCGTCATCAAGGCGGCCCCGAAGCCCAAGCCCGAAGTCGGCGAGGAGGGCGGTCCGGCGACCACGATGTCGGGTCCGGACGGCGTCGACGTCGTCACCTTCGGCTGCCGCCTGAACGCCTATGAGAGCGAGGCCATGCGGGCCCGCGCCGCCGCCGACGGCCTGTCGGACGCGGTGGTGTTCAACACCTGCGCGGTGACCAACGAGGCCGTGCGCCAGGCGCGCCAGGCGATCCGCAAGGCCCGCCGCGAGCGTCCGGGCGCGCGGATCATCGTCACCGGCTGCGCCGCCCAGGTCGATCCGGCCGCCTTCGCCGCCATGCCCGAGGTCGACCTCGTGCTGGGCAACGCCGAAAAGGCCGCGCCGGGCGCGCTGATGGACACCTCCACCCGTGTGCGGGTCAACGACATCATGTCGATCAAGGAGACCGCGGGTCACCTGATCGATGGCCTGAAGGACCGCGCCCGGGCCTATGTCGAGGTCCAGAACGGCTGCGATCACCGCTGCACCTTCTGCATCATTCCCTACGGTCGCGGGAACTCGCGCTCGGCCCCGGCCGGCGAGGTCGTCGAACAGGTCCGCAAGCTGGCCGCCGAGGGCTATCGCGAGGTCGTGCTGACCGGCGTCGACGTCACCTCTTGGGGTACGGACCTGCCGGGTACGCCCACGTTGGGCCAGCTGGTCGGCCGCATCCTGCGCATGGTCCCGGACCTGCCGCGCCTGCGCCTGTCGTCGATCGACGCGGCCGAGATCGATCCGGACCTCTTCAAGCTGTTGGAGACGGAAGTCCGGCTGATGCCGTACCTGCACCTGTCCCTGCAGGCCGGCGACAACATGATCCTCAAGCGCATGAAGCGCCGCCACAGCCGTGAGGACGCCTTGAAGCTGGTGGCCGAGGTGCGTCGCGTGCGCCCCGACACCGCCTTCGGCGCCGACCTGATCGCCGGCTTCCCGACCGAGACCGAAGAGGCGTTCGAGAACACGCTGAAGCTGGTCGAGGAGGCGGGCCTGGCCTTCCTGCACGTCTTCCCCTACAGCGCTCGCCCCGGCACGCCCGCCGCGCGGATGCCACCGGTAAAGGGGCCGGTGATCAAGGATCGCGCCCGCCGCCTGCGCGAAGCCGGCCAGCGAGGGCTGGAGCGTCACCTGCAACGCCAGGTCGGCCGCACCCTGCCGGGCCTGGTCGAGCGCGAGGGCGTCGCCCGCGCCGACGACTTCACCGAGATCCGCTTCGAGGGCGCTGCGCCGCTGGGCGAGATCGTAGCCTTCACAATTACCGGCCACGATGGCGCTCATGTCTTAGCGGAGCGCGTCGCCTGATTCGACCGGTCTGGACCCTGCTGGCCCTGGCCCTGCTGACCGCCGTTCCGGCGCGGGCGGCGGAACCCGCACCTGTTGGGTCAAAGCCCGTGTCCCTCAGCGTCATGACCTACAATGTCGAGGGCTTGCCCTGGCCGGTCCGGCACGGTCGCGGCAAGGCGATCCAGAAGATCGGTCACGAGCTGGCCGCTATGCGGTCCGAGGGGACTGAGCCCGACGTCGTCCTGATCCAGGAAGGCTTTCGCGACGAGGTCTGGGACCTGGTCGACCTGAGCGGTTATCCCTACGTCGCGCGCGGTCCGCGCAAGGGCCAGCGGGATACCGACTATCTGAAGGGCGACAAGCCGGACTATCGCCGCGTGAAGTATCGCGGCAAGGGCGAGGGTCTGGGCAAGTGGGGCTCCAGCGGCCTGTGGGTGCTGAGCAATCACCCGATCGAATGGGTGAAGTCGCACGCCTACCGTTACTGCGCGGGCTTCGACTGCCTGGCCAACAAGAGCGTGATGCTGGTGGCGGTGCAGGTTCCCGGCCTGCCGACCCCGGTCGAGATCGTCGACACCCACCTGAATTCGCACGGCGCCTCGAAGGTGCCCAGCAATCGCTCCAACGCCGCCCACCACCTGCAGGCCGAGGAACTGGGCCGGTTCCTGCAGGTCGCGCGCACGCCCGGCGCGCCGCTGATCGTCGGCGGCGACTTCAACGTCCGCCATTCGGCGGGGCGCTTCGACTACGTGATGACCGAATATCCGTTCATGGTGGTCAGCCGCTGGTGCCACGAGCGGCCGGGCGCCTGCGACACCCAGATCTCATATGACGGCGACGCGCCTTGGCTGAACACCCAGGACCTGATCGGCTTCCTGAACGGCGACGCGGTCGAGGTGATCCCGACCGCGGTCGAGGCCACCTTCGACGGGGCCAGCGAGCCGGTGCTGTCGGACCACGACGGCTACAAGGTGACGTTCCGGCTGACGCCGAAGGGATAGGCGATGACGTTGAGCGGCGGCTGCCAGTGCGGCGCGGTGCGGTTCCGGGCGGAGGGCGAGGTTGGACGTTCGTCGCTCTGCTGGTGCCGCATGTGCCAGAAGGCCTTCGGCGGACCGTTCGGCGCGCTGGTGACGGTGAACATAGCTGATTTGACCTGGACGCGGGGCCAGCGGTCGGTGTTCCAGAGCTCGGACGTGGTGAAGCGCGGGTTCTGCGCGGCGTGCGGGACGCCGCTGACCTACGAATATAGCGACGAGAAGATCGACCTGGCGGTGTTTGCCTTTGATGATCCGTCGGCGGTGGAGCCGGGGGTTCAGCTGGCGGTGGAGAGCCGGCCGGCGTGGATGGAGCATCTGGCGGAGATGCCGGTGCGGCCGCCGGTGGGCGGGTCGGCTGTGGCGGTGGTTTCGAGGCAGCATCCGGATCGCGATACCTAAGATCCTCCCCCTGGCGGGGGAGGTGTCGGCGAAGCCGACGGAGGGGGAAGAGGCAGGCTCGGCAGCACTTCCCCCTCCGGCCTTCGGCCGCCTCCCCCGCTAGGGGGAGGATCTATTCCCTGCCGGCTGTCTCGTCCTCGCCATGAAACCCCGGCAGCGACCACCCGAACTTGATCGCGCAAGCCCGCAGCCCGAATGCCGCGCTGAACCCCGCGATCCCCGCCGGCCAAAACGGCGCCCCCAGCAGCTGCAACACCGCGAACACCCCAGCCCCCAGCAGCGCCGCGGTGATGTAGATCTCCCGCCGCAGCAGCAGGTTCGGCTCCTCGGCCAGCACATCCCGGATCACGCCGCCGAAGGCGGTGGTCAGAACCCCCATCACCACGGCGCTGAACGGATGCACCCCCAGGCTCAGCGCCTTGGCCGTGCCGACGACCGCGTAGGCGGCCATGCCCAGGGCGTCCAGCCACAGCAGCGCCCGGAACCGCCAGCCGCGCTTGCCCAGCAGCCAGACCACCGTGGCCGCCGCCAGGCACGCCAGGATGTAACCCGGCCGCTGCACCCAGAACACCGGCGCCCCGATCAGGAGGTCGCGCAGGGTGCCGCCACCCACGCCGGTGATGGCGGCGAAGAATCCGAAGGTGATGATGTCGTGCTTGCGCCGAGCCGCCGCGAGGGCGCCGGTTGCCCCGAAAACGGCCGCGGCGGCGTAGTCGAGCCAGAAAAGCGCGGTCCCGAGGGGGTCTAGGTGCACGTCCATGCCCGTACATGGCACGGCGCACCCGACCTCGTGAACCATGTGGCGGTAATATCCGATTTACACTTTCGCCCGTTCCCCTAAAGGAGCGCGGATGAGCGATAAGCCCGAGCAGAAAAAAGGCTGGTTCCAGCGCCTCACGTCAGGCCTGACCCGGTCCTCCCAGCAGATGACCGACCAGGTCACCGGGGTCTTCACCAAGAAGCCCCTGGACCAGGAACAGCTGGACGCGCTGGAAGAGATGCTGATCGAGGCCGATCTTGGTCCGCAGATCGCCGCCCGCATCACCGAGGCCTTCGGCAAGGCGCGCTTTGGCAAGTCGTCGACTGATGACGAGGTCAAGGAAGCCCTGGCCGAGCTGATCGCCGCCGAACTGTCCGACCGCCAGGGCGACTTCGATCCCCTGAACGGTCCGCGCCCCTATGTGGTGCTGTTCATCGGCGTCAACGGCTCGGGCAAGACCACGACCCTGGGCAAGATCGCCGCCGACCTGACCGAGAAGGGCGCCCGCGTCCTCATCGCCGCCGGCGACACCTTCCGCGCCGCCGCCGTCGAGCAGCTGAAGGTCTGGGCCGACCGGGCCGGGGCCGACTTCATGTCCAAGCCCACCGGTTCGGACGCCGCCGCCCTGGCCTATGAGGCTGTCGAGCGCGCCAAGGCCGAGCACTATGACGTCGTGCTGATCGACACCGCCGGCCGCCTGCAGAACAAGCAGGGCCTGATGGACGAGCTGCTGAAAGTCATCCGTGTCGTGAAGAAGGTCGATCCGGACTATCCGCACGAGACCCTGCTCGTTTTGGACGCCACGGTCGGCCGCAACGCCCTGGCCCAGGAGAAGATCTTCGGCAACCAGGTCGGCGTGTCCGGGATTGTCATGACCAAGCTGGACGGCACCGCGCGCGGCGGGGTGCTGGTGCCGGTGGCGCGCGCCTCCGACAGCCCGATCAAGCTGATCGGCGTGGGCGAAGGCGTCGAGGACTTGCAACCATTCGACGCCCGCGCCTTCTCGCGCTCCCTCGTCGGCCTGAAGGACTGATCCGTGAGCGAAGCGTCCGCCGAAACACCCCAAGGGGCCCCCAAGAAGAACAACGGCTGGGTTCGGACGGTCGTCGACTACGGCGCGGCCCTGGCGTTCGGCGCGGCCTATTTCATCACCAAGGACTTCCAGAAGGCGACGTGGGTGCTGGTGGCCGCCTCGGCCGCGGCCCTGGCCATCGGCTATGCGGTCGAGCGCCGCCTGGCCTTGCTGCCGCTATTCTTCGGCGGCATGGCGCTGATCTTCGGCACGCTGGGTCTTATCTTCCACAGCGACGTGTTCGTGAAGGTCAAGGTGACGGTGATCAACCTGGCCCTGGCCGCCTTCCTGTTCGGCGGTGTGCTGACGGGTCGCCAGCCGCTGAAGCTGATCATGGGCGAGGCCCTGCACTTGCCCGACGCAGCCTGGCGGACCCTGACCCTGCGTTATGGCGGCTATTTCGCGGTGGTCGCCCTGCTGAACGAGATCGTCCGCAATACCCAAGGCACCGACACCTGGGTGAAGTTCCGTATCGGTCTGTTGCCCCTGGCGCTGGTGTTCGTCGCCACCCAGGTGCCCTTCATGATGAAGCACATGGCCAAGGGCGACGAGCCGACGGCCGTAGAGCCCCCGGACGCCGGCTTCTAGGTATCCGCCGTCCACGGACCGTTGTCGTCAAATCGACGTGTTAGGATGGTAGCGTTCTTCCGTCGGCCGAGGCAGGCCGTGCGGATTTTGGGGACGCGAGCATGGCCAAGAGCAAGGGCGAGAAGACGGTCGGGGGTCTCCTGGAGCGCTCGCCCAGCCACCTGCTGCACCGGGTCCTGCAACTGGCGCTCGACATCTATGCCGAAGAGTGCGGCGAGGCCGGGGTCACCCAGCGCCAGTTCGCCGTGCTGGCCGCCGTGGCCGAGAACGAGGGCGTCACCCAGACGGCCCTGGTCCGCGCCACCGGCATCGACCGCTCGACCCTGGCCGACATGGTCGCCCGCATGATCACCAAGGGCCACCTGGAGCGTCAGCGCTCCAGCGAAGACGCCCGCGCAAACAGTGTCCGCCTGACCGAGGCCGGCCGCGAAGCGCTGGAGACCATCCGCCCGATGGTCGGCATGGCCGACGCCCGCATCCTGGCCCTGCTGAAGCCCGGCAAGCGCGAAGGCTTCCTGGACCTGCTCTCCGACATGGCGGGCGCCGAACTGCACCCGGCCGAAACCGAGCCCAAGGCCAAGAAGCTGAAGGCGCCGAAGGCCGAGAAGCCGAAAAAGGACAAGAAGCCCAAAAAGGACAAGGCCGCGAAAAAGGCGGCCTAAACCTCGGGGTTTTTAGACCACAATATTCAGCAGCGAGCCCGGGCGCAGGATCTTCTGCGGCTGGGTTTCCGGCTGCACGAACGGCTTGGCCGGCGCGGGGCGCTGCTGGGGCTGAGCCATGGTCTGCATCTGCACCGTCGAGGGCGCGGCGGCCGGACGAGTGGGCGCCGCGTCGCCCAGGGCCTGCTGGAAGAACGCCGCGCGCGTCGAAGCGGCCGGACCCGAGGCGGGTGCGGACGCGGGCTTCGACGGGACGGACGGCCAACCGGCGGGACGGACGTTGCTCATGACGCGGACTGTAACATGGTTAACAGAACTTCGGCGAGTATGGTCAACGCGGAGTTAACAGGATAGGTCCGCGACCAGTGAGCGCACCTAGTTCCCCGGAGAGCCCGTGAACCGCCAGAAGATCATCTTCCTGATCGTCCTGATCGCGGTCGGGCTGTTCATCGCCGCCATGGTCGGCTCGATGATGCCGGGCAAGCAGGTTCTGCCGAACGGCTACCAGATCTCGGTCGGGAGCAAGGGCGAGACCTGGGTCCGTTCGCCGGAACGCCAGGTGCTGGTGACGGACGTGAGCTCGGTCTGGACGTCGGCTGGCCGGATGGTGGTCGAGCGCCACACGACCGACGAGAAGCCGCCCTTCAAGCTGCTGGATTGCGACTACCAGGTCGCCGAGGGGCGCGGCGCCCTGCGTCCGGTCACGAAGGATGAGGCGCTGGCCATGATCGCTGGCCTGGAGCGCCTGACCGCGGGGCCCAAGACCTGCGTCTCGGTGAAGGGCTAGCGGGCCTTCTTCAGCAGCTCTTCGGCCGCGTCGGGCGTCAGCGGGCCGGTGTGCTTGGCGATGATCATGCCGTCGGAGCCGACCAGATAGGTCTCGGGCACGCCGGTGACGCCGAACTCGAAGCCGGCGCGGCCGTCACGGTCGACCAGGCGCTCGGCAAAGGGGTCGCCCAGGCGGCCCAGGAAGGCCTGGGTATTGGCCGGCGCGTCCTTGTAGGCGATGCCGACCACCTTCACGCCCTGGGCCTTCAAGGCCATCAGCTGCGGGTGCTCGACCTCGCAGGGGGCGCACCACGAGGCGAAGAAGTTCACGAGAATGGGGCCGTCGCTCGGTTGGCGGATCGGCGCGTTGCGGCCGCTGGCCAGCTCGGGCAGCAGCGGGGCCGGCATGGCCTTGCCGACCAGGGCGTGCGGCTGGACGTGCGGGTCTCGCTTGAGGGCATAGCCCGCGAACAGGACCGCCAGGGCGATCAGCACCGCCAGGGGCGTAAAGGCCAGCCAGCGCTTCACGATTTCAACGCGTCCAGCTCGGCCTGCAGGCGTTCGGCCTGCTGCTTCCAGCGGCGGGCGCCGGCCACGCTGTCGGCGATCAGCCAGGCGAAGGCCACCGCCGAGATGGCGAAGGCCGGCCACAGATAGGCGGCGTACTTGCCGGCGTCGAAGTCGAAGCTCATCGGGCGGTCTCGGCCAGTTTCAGCGACAGGCTGCGGGCCTTGCGCCGCCAGACGAGCGCCCGGATACGCACCAGCCACAGCGCTCCGAAACCGCCCAGATAGGCCAGGCCCATCAGCACCGCCGGCCAGGCATAGATCGCCGGCAGGCCGTCGCCCTTCTTGGCCATGAAGGTCGAGGAGCCCTGGTGCAGGGTGTTCCACCAGTCGACCGAGAACTTGACGATCGGCAGGTTGATCAGGCCGACCAAAGCGAGGATGGCAGCGGCGCGGGCGGCCTTCTGCTCGTCTTCCAGCGATCCGCGCAGGGCCATGTAGCCCAGATAGAACAGCAGCAGCACCAGCACCGAGGTCAGGCGGGCGTCCCACACCCACCAGGTGCCCCACATCGGCTTGCCCCACAGCGAGCCAGTGATCAGGGCCAGCAGCGTATAGACCGCGCCGATCGGGGCGCAGGCCTGGGCGGCGAGATCGGCCAGGGCTTGCCGGAAGACCAGCGCCAGGAAGCTGGCGACCCCTAAGCAGACATAGATGAAGATCGACAGCGAGGCGGCCGGGATGTGGATGAACATCATCCGCACCGTGTCGCCCTGCTGATAGTCCTCGGGAACGAGGAAGGTCATGACCAGGCCGGCGATGGCGGCGATCGCGGACAGCGCGCCCAATAGCGGCGCGGCCCATCGCGAGAAGGCCATGAACCGCTCGGGATTGGTCAGGAAATCGAACGTGTGGCGCGCGTCCATGTCCACGCTCTAGAGCGGCGCGTCGGCGCGGGCAATGGCCGTATGGCTACTGAGGCGGAGAAGACGCGACGTGTGCAGGCACGCCGCGCCTTCACGCTCGATCGGGGTCAGCCGACCTTGCGTTGAATAATGACCTTGCGGTCGCCGTTCTTGAAGACCTGCGGGCCGCGCGTGTCGAGGCGGTGGACGTGGAAACCGCCGCCGTCGCGGCCGTCCATGCCCAGCACGTCGAAGGTCTTCTGCTGGCTGGGGGTCAGGGCCAGGTAGAAGGCGCGGGTGGCTTCGGCGCGAGCCTTCATGGCGTCGGCGGCCTTGGTCATGTGGTCCAGGCGCTCCAGCGTGGTCGGCGGGGCGGGCTCAGCGCCGTCCTTGGCCGCTTCCTTCTTGATCACGAAGGGCTTGGGCGCGGTGGCTTCGACATAGGCCTTCAGGGCGCGGTCCTGGTCAGGACGCAGCTGCAGGACGTCGCGCAGGCGCTGGGCGCGCTTCTCCGGATCCGGGGCGCGGAAGTGGGGACCCATCATGGCCATGTCCGGACCCATGGCCATCAGGGCGTCCAGGGGCGGCAGCGGCGGGGCCGGGGGCGCGGGCGGAGCCGGCGGGGGCGGCGGCGCAGGGATCTGGGCCGAGGCGCCGCCGGCGGTCAGCACGGTGACGGCGGCGCCCGCGAGCGCCAGGCGAACAAGCAGATTACGCATGGGTTGTGAGCTCCCTCTGGTGTTGATGGGGGTGTTGATGGGCGAGAGCTTGGCCATCGCGATATGGCGCGAAAATGTCCGGATTCATGAACAATGTTACATGATTGGCGGGCGGCTGAGACACGCGCCTTGCGCTCAAGCTGCCGCGCGTTATGTCAGCTGCCACATCCGGGATCGTCATCCTCTAGACAGCGCGCGCGAGCCGCCGTGCGCGCCTGCCCGCTCGCTTACGCCGTGGAGACCGCCATGAAGTCGCTCGCTTTCGTCGCCCTGGCCATGGCGGGCCTCTGCTGGGGTCTGGGCTTCCCGACCGGCAAGCTGATCCTGACCCAGACGGACTCCAGCCACATGGTGCTGCTGCGCTTCGCGGTGGCCGCCCTGGCCGCCGCGCCGTTCGCCTTGCGCGCTCCCGAGGTGCGGGCCCTGTTCAAGTCGCCGGTCGTGCTGTTGGCCGGCGTGCTCTACGGCGTGGCCTTCATGGTCCAGTTCGAGGGCCTAGCCCACGTGTCGGTGACGGTGGCGGCCCTGCTGGTCGGCGCGATGCCGGCCCTGATCGCCGTCAGCGCCAAGGTGTTGGGCGAGAAGGTCTCGCGCATGTCGTGGGCCGGGGTGGCGGCGGCGACCCTGGGCGCGGCCTGCATCGCCGGCAAGCCCGACGGGGCCAGCTCGCCCTACGGCGTGGCCCTGTCGATCGGGGCGCTGTTCCTGTTCCTGGCCTGGCTGCTGACCCTGCGTCGCGCGCCGAAGGCCCCGAACGCCATGGCCATTCCGGCGGTGTCGATCATCGTGGCGGCCGCGACGGTGCTGCCGATCGCGTTCTTCATGCACGGTCCGCCGAAGCTGGATCTGACTGCCCCCGTCTGGGCCGCGATCGTGGCCCAGGGCGTGCTGGCGACCTTGCTGGCCACCGCCGCCTGGCAGTACGGCGCCGCGCGCGTCGGGGCGGCCAGCGCCGGGGTGTTCATCAATATCGAGCCCCTGATCGGCGCGGCCTGCGGCGTGCTGCTGTTCGGCGATCACCTGACGGCGGCGCTGTTCGCCGGCGGCGCGCTGATCATCGGCGGGAGTTTGCTGGTGGTGCTGGGGGAGAAGAAGGCGGCGATCGGGGATGTGCAGGCGACGGTGGCGCCGACGGCCTGAGGGGCCGCCCTCGTCCTTCGACAGGCTCAGGATGAGGGCTACTTTTATGGCGTTTCAGTAGAAAACCTCATCCTGAGCTTGTCGAAGGACGAGGTTTGCGGGCCCGCTAATCCAGCGCGTTCCGGCACGCCGCGCCCATCGCCACCGGCGACAACGCCAACGCCGCCACGCAATAGGCCAACAGCAGCAGCAGCCCGCCGGTCCACGGCAGCCCCGCCGAATACCCGTCCAGCGCCCCGGCCCCGAAGATCACCGGCGGGGCGAACAGCGGCAGGACGATCACCGCCACCAGCAGGCCGCCGCGCTTGCTGCCCAGCGCTAGGCTCGCGCCCAGCCCGCCCAGGAACGCGAAGGCCAGGCCTCCAGCCAGGGCGCAAAGTACCAAGAGCGGCATGACCTTCACCTCCGCGCCCAGCATCAACGCCGCGACCGGAGCCGCCAGGGCCAGGGGCGCGCCGGTGGCCAGCCACTGGGCCAGGCACTTGGCGACGGCGACGGCCTCCAGCGGCGCGGGACCCAGGGCCAGCAGATCCAGGGTTCCATCCTCGTAGTCGCGCTCGAACAGGCGCTCGAGGGACAGCAGCGCCGCCAGGGCCAGGGCCAGCCAGGCGATGCCCGGCGCGATCGCCGCCAGCCGCTCGGGCGCGCGGCCCGAGGCCATCGGCAGCAGCACGACGACGCAGGCATAGAAGGTGAGGGCCAGCAGCGGCCCGCCGCCTCGGCCCCAGGCCAGGGCCAGCTCCCGCCGCAGGAGGACGCCGAACGCCTTCATGCGCCGACCTCCACTGACCGGGCGGGAATGGGCAGCGGATCGTGCACCGAGGCCAGGATCATGCCGCCACCCGCCAGGTGCTCGGCCATCACCGCCCCGAACGCCGTGCGCTGGGCCGCGTCCAGCGGCGCCATCGGCTCGTCCAGCAGCCACAACCACCGAGGACTGGCCGCCAGCCGCGCCAGGGCCAGGCGCCGACGCTGGCCGGCCGACAGGCGGCGGACCTCCAGATCCAGCAGGCGGTTGAGGTCGAAACGGTCGGCGGCGGCCCGCGCGGACTCCTCGGTTCCGCCAGTCCACAGCGTCTGGAACCGCAGCTCCTCCCAGGCCGTGCGGCTGGATTTCAGCCCGTCCTGGTGTCCTAGCAAGTGCAGGTGCTCGGCCCGCGCGGTCTCGGCCTCGATCGATCCGGCCTCGCCCTCGAAGGCGATCGCGCCCTCGGCGGGACGCAGCAGCCCCGCGACGGATCGAAGCAGGCTGGTCTTGCCCGCGCCGTTACGGCCGACCAGCGCCGCCGCCTCACCGGCGCCCAAGGTCAAGTTCAGGCCCGAAAACAGCCTTCGCTCGCCACGCGAAATCGCCAGATCCTTAATGAGAACAACTCTCAACATGCCAAGACCCCGCGCGCGACATGGACGTTGGGCAGAGGTGGCGCTAAGAAGCGGCCGGTCGCCCCCCTCCAGTCGTTCAGGGTGGTACGCGGCGCGGAGGCGGAACCTGTGCGTCCCTTCCGATTAGCGCGTGATCCCGGGAGAGGTTTTCGGGCGGCCGTGGACAGAGAAGGATCCTTAGAATGGCGTCTGTAGACAGCCTGAAAGCCCGCCGGGAAATCAAGGTCGGCAACAAGTCTTACGTCTATTACAGCCTTCGCGCCGCCGAGGAAGCCGGTCTTGCCGGAACGGCCTCGCTGCCGGTCTCGATGAAGGTGCTGCTGGAAAACCTGCTGCGTAACGAAGACGGCGTCTCGGTCAACGAAGACGACCTGAAGGCCGTCGCCGCCTGGCTGCAGAACAAGGGCGCGGTCGAGCACGAAATCAGCTTCCGCCCCGCGCGCGTGCTGATGCAGGACTTCACGGGCGTTCCCGCCGTCGTCGACCTGGCCGCGATGCGCGACGCCATGGTCGCCCTGGGCGCCAACCCGGCCAAGATCAACCCGCTGAACCCGGTCGACCTGGTCATCGACCACTCGGTGATGGTCGACAACTTCGGCAACCCGAAAGCCTATGACGACAACGTCAAGCGCGAGTACGAGCGCAACATCGAGCGCTATCGCTTCCTGCGTTGGGGCTCGTCGGCGTTCAACAACTTCCGCGTTGTCCCGCCCGGCACCGGCATCTGCCACCAGGTGAACCTGGAATACCTGGCCCAGACCGTCTGGACCAACGAAGTCGACGGCGCCGAAGTCGCCTATCCCGACACCGTCGTCGGCACCGACAGCCACACCACCATGGTCAACGGCCTGGCCGTTCTGGGCTGGGGCGTCGGCGGCATCGAGGCTGAAGCGGCCATGCTGGGCCAGCCGATCCCGATGCTGATCCCGGAAGTCATCGGCTTCAAGCTGACCGGCGCCATGCCGGAAGGCGCGACCGCGACCGACCTGGTGCTGACCGTCACCCAGATGCTGCGCAAGAAGGGCGTGGTCGGCAAGTTCGTCGAATTCTACGGCGACGCCCTGGCCAACCTGACCCTGGAAGACCAGGCGACGATCGCCAACATGGCTCCGGAATACGGCGCCACCTGCGGCTTCTTCCCGATCTCGGCCGCCACCGTGGCCTTCCTGAAGGGCACCGGCCGTTCGGCCGAGCGCGTCGCCCTGGTCGAAGCCTACGCCAAGGAACAAGGTCTGTGGTGGGAGCCCGGCGTCGCCGAGCCGACCTTCACCGACACCCTGGAACTGGACCTGTCGTCGGTTCAGCCGTCGCTGGCTGGTCCCAAGCGCCCGCAGGACCGCGTCCTGCTGGCCGACGCCTCGGTCAAGTTCGCCGAGTCGCTGACCGGTGAGTTCGGCAAGGCCGAACAGCCCGACCTGCGCGCCCCGGTGGAAGGTGAAAACTTCGACGTCGGCCACGGCGACGTGGTCATCGCCGCCATCACCTCGTGCACCAACACCTCCAACCCCTCGGTCCTGATCGCCGCCGGCCTGCTGGCCAAGAACGCGGTCGCCAAGGGCCTGAAGACCAAGCCGTGGGTGAAGACCTCGCTGGCGCCCGGTTCGCAGGTGGTCACCGACTACCTGGCCAAGGCCGGCCTGACCAAGCACCTCGACGCCCTGGGCTTCAACCTGGTCGGCTACGGCTGCACCACCTGCATCGGCAACTCGGGTCCGCTGCCGGAAGCCATCAGCAAGACCATCAACGACGCCGACCTGGTGGCGTGCTCGGTCCTGTCGGGCAACCGCAACTTCGAAGGCCGCGTGAACCCGGACGTGCGCGCCAACTACCTGGCCTCGCCGCCGCTGGTGGTGGCCTACGCCCTGGCCGGCTCGCTGAAGATCGACCTGGCCACCCAGCCGATCGGTCAGGACAAGAAGGGCAACGACGTCTTCCTGAAGGACATCTGGCCTTCGAACGAAGACATCGCCGCCCTGCAGCGCAAGGCCATCAACGAGAAGATGTTCGCCACCCGTTACGGCGACGTCTTCAAGGGCGACAAGAACTGGCAGGGCATCAAGGTGACCGGCGGCCAGACCTACGCCTGGGAAGGGGACTCGACCTACGTCCAGAACCCGCCGTACTTCCCCAACATGTCGATGACGCCGGCTCCGGTGACCGACATCGTGGAAGCCCGCGTCCTGGCCGTGTTCGGCGACTCGATCACCACCGACCACATCAGCCCGGCCGGTTCGATCAAGACGTCCAGCCCGGCTGGTCAGTACCTGATCGACCAGGGCGTTGAGCCGGTGGACTTCAACGGCTACGGCGCGCGTCGCGGCAACCACCAGGTGATGATGCGCGGCACGTTCGCCAACATCCGCATCCGCAACAAGATCACGCCCGACATCGAAGGCGGCGTGACCAAGCACTTCCCGACCGGCGAAGTGATGTCGATCTACGACGCGGCCATGAAGTACCAGGCCGAAGGCCGTCCGGCGGTCGTGTTCGGCGGCAAGGAATACGGCACCGGCTCGTCGCGTGACTGGGCCGCCAAGGGCACCAAGCTCCTGGGCGTCCGCGCGGTGATCTGCGAAAGCTTCGAGCGTATCCACCGCTCGAACCTGGTCGGCATGGGCGTGCTGCCGCTGCAGTTCGTGCAGGACGGCTGGCAAAAGCTGGAGCTGACCGGCGAGGAGATCGTCTCGATCCGCGGCCTCACCGACCTGGCCCCGCGCAAGCAGCTGATCGTCGAGCTCTACCGCCCGACCGATGGCCGCATCGCCCGCTTCCCGGTGCGTTGCCGCATCGATACGCCGACCGAGCTCGAGTACTTCAAGAACGGCGGCGTCCTGAACTACGTGCTGCGCAACCTGGCCAAGTCGGCCAGCTAAGCGGCGGGTTCAGACCTGAAAAAGGCGGCCGGCTCCCTTAGGGGCCGGCCGTTTTTCGTTGGAGGGGGCGGTGACAACGTTTTCTCCCCATGGACCGGTGCTATTCACGGCCTCGTGAACGGCTATCCGGGGCGTTCTTGGCTTAAGTGACCCGCAATGCGTAAGGCCGTCCTCCCCCTGCTCGCCCTGGCCCTGTCCGGCGTTCTCGTTCCCGCCGCGTGGGCCCAAAAGGCGCCGGTGGTGGTCGAGCTGTTCACGGCCCAGGGCTGCTCGTCCTGCGGCAAGGCCAATCAGGTTGCGGCCGACCTGGCCAAGGACGACGGCGTCCTGGCCCTGACCTATTCGGTCGACTACTGGGACTATCTCGGCTGGAAGGACACCTTCGCCAAGCCGGTCTTCGCCGAGCGTCAGCGCGCCTACGCCAAGAAGTTCGCCCTGCGCGACGTGCCTACGCCCCAGGTGGTGATCGCCGGCCGCGTCCAGGCCTCGGGCGCCAAGGCTGAGGCGGTGCAGGATCTGGTCAAGACGGCCAAGCGCACCCCACTGAATGCGCCCGACATCGAGTTCATCGGCAAGACCCGCGTCGCGGTCGGCTCGGGCCCCGCCCCGCGCGGCGGCGGTGAGGTCTGGCTGGTGCGCTACGACCCGCGCGAGCAGGACATCGCCGTCAAGCGCGGCGACAACAAGGGCCAGACCCTGGTCCACCGCAATGTGGTGCGCGAGCTGGTCAAGCTGGGCGTCTGGACGGGTCGGCCCAAGCTCTATCGCCTGCCGACCGCGATCGGCGCCGACTCCGACCTGGAGACGGTGATCCTGGTGCAGGGCGCCAAGGGCGGCCGCATCCTGGGCGTCCTCGAGACGACCAAGACCGAGCGCTAAGCTCCCTGGATTTCAGACAACAAAAAACCCGCGTGACCGGAGGGGACGGGCCACGCGGGTTCCTTTTGCATGTCGGCGAGAAGCGTCTCGTGACCGGGCGGGCTGGGGGGCTGGACAGGAACCCGGTCCGCTCTTCGTCGACGCTCTCTTTATCGCGGCCGGTTCGGGCGAGGTCTGGGCCGAACCAAGGTCGTTTTGCGGCGGGAGTTTTTCGGATTTGCGAATGCAAAAAGCCCGCGCGGTGGGGGGAGAACCGCGCGGGCTAATTGGGGGAGGGGATATAGAGTTTGTCGGCTGACCGGCCCGCGATCTGGGGGGCTGGGGGGGCTGTTCAGGATCCGAGACCGTGGGGTGTCCGATCAGCCGACGATGTTGTTATCGACCCGCAAACAGGCGGGCGATGGACCGAAATAAGGTCATATCGCGGCGCACCGTGACCATGTGGTGTCATTTTCGTCCGGCGTGACCGTCGCGACACGGATCGTCTGGAAGGCGGGCGGGACTGTTCCATTCGGCCGATTTGGGCTTAGATTCACGGGATGGCCCTGGATTCCCATCCCACCGCACCCGTCGGCGGCGTCGTCTTTTTCGAGCGCCGCGAGCTGGATCAGCTGATGCGCCTGTACGGCCGGATGGTCGCGGCGGGCGAGTGGCGCGACTACGGGATCGCGGGACTTTCGGACCGGGCGGTGTTTTCGATCTTCCGCCACGCCGCCGAGGCCCCGCTGTACCGCGTCGAGAAACATCCATCCCTGGCCCGCAAGCAGGGCGCCTGGGCGGTGTTCGGCCAAGGCGGCCAGATCCTCAAGCGCGGCCACGAGCTGCCGCTGGTGCTGCGGGTGTTCGAGAAGGGCAAGTTCTCGGTCGTCGACTAGAACGAAAAGCCCAGCTTGGCGCCGACGAAGCGGCCGTCATTGTCGTAGCCGCGCGCCGTGCCGATGCCGCTGGTGTCCGCGCTGGGCTGGATGCCACACAGCACGCCCACCCCGCCCGAGACCGCACCTTCGCGCCGTTCGATCGCTGTCCGAGCGACACCTCGGGGCAGAGGAGCAGGGGCCTGGGCGTAGCGCAGCTCCACCGGGCCAACGGGCTTCAGGTTCAGGGGCGTGGAGAGGTTCGGCGTCTTCATCGGCGGATAGGCCGGGATCGTCTCGGCATGCGCGCCGGTGGCGACCATCATCGCGACTGTCAGGGCGAAGGCTCGGATCATCGTCGTCTCCATCCCCATCCATGTGGGTGCGAACGGGCCAAAGAAAAAGCCCCGGCGGTTTCCCGCCGGGGCTCGATCTTTCGACCCTTCCGCTCGTCTTAGCGACGCGTGCCCAGGATGCTGAGCAGGAATTGGAAGAGGTTGATGAAGTTCAGATACAGGCTCAGCGCGCCATAGTTGGTGGCCACGGCCATCGACTGCTGGTCGCCGCCCAGGGCGTAGTAGGTCATCTTCAGGCGCTGGGTGTCGTAGGCGATCAGGCCCGCGAAGATGAACACGCCCAGCAGGCTGATGATGAACGACAGGCCCGGCAGGTGCAGGAACATCTGGGCCAGCGAGGCGATCATCAGGCCGATCACGCCCATGATCAGGAAGCTGCCGAAGCCGGTCAGGTCCTTCTTGGTCGTGTAGCCGAACAGGCTGAGGCCGCCGAAGGCGATGGCGGTGATCAGGAAGGTCGAGGCCACCGAGGCGCCGGTATAGGCCAGCAGCCACACGCCCAGGCCCGCGCCCATCGACGCCACCAGCGCCCAGTACAGCGCGCCCGACGAACGGGCGGTCGGGTTCTTCATGGCGAACATGGCGACCAGCATCATCGCCAGCGGGGCGAAGCGGATGATCGTGCCGGCCAGGGTAAAGCCGGCAAGGCGGCCGTCCGGGGTCAGCACGTACAGCAGGCTGGCGACCGGTTGATAGGCGCTGGTCAGGAAGGCCAGGCCTGCCGACAGCAGGAGACCCAGCGCCACCTTGTTGTAGACGCCGAGCATGAAACTACGCAGGCCGGCGTCAACCGACATGTCGGCGCGATCCGCCGGGATCGAGCGCGCGTAGTCGCGGTTGAAGTCGTTCATCGAATTAAGCCCTTGAGCTAGAGCGTCCACGGTGGACGCGATCCTGAATATCGGGTGTCCCGGCCCGTGGCGCAATCCCCCTCCGCGATGCGTTCATGGTATGCATTCGGGAGTACAGCTGATCGGCGCCGCGCCTTGCGGGACAACGGCAGACGCCCTTAGAAAGCTCCCCACACAAGGCAAAACAGGGGCGCGTCGCCGATGGAATACGTCAAGCTGGGCCGCACGGACGTGTCCGTCTCGCGCTGTTGCCTGGGCACCATGACTTGGGGCTCGCAGAATAGTGAAGCGCAGGCCCACCAGCAGATGGACTACGCGCTGGGTCGCGGGGTCAATTTCTGGGACACGGCCGAGATGTACGCCAGCCCGCCCAATGCCGAGACGCAAGGCCGGACCGAGCAATATATCGGCTCCTGGCTGGAGAAGACCGGCAAGCGTCACGAGATCGTGCTGGCCTCCAAGGTCGCCGGCCAGGGCGCGGCCTTCGGCGGCCTGCCGTGGATGCGCAAGGATGGCTCGGTGACCCGCCAGACCAAGGCCCAGATCGACGAGGCCGTCGAGGGCTCGCTGCGCCGCCTGAAGACCGACTATCTGGACCTCTACCAGCTGCACTGGCCCGACCGGCAGGTGCGGGTGTTCGGCGGCCAGGCCTACAAGGACTACGACCAGAACTTCGAGGCCTTCGGCGACATTCTCGAGGCGCTGGACAAGCATGTGAAGAAGGGCTCGATCCGCCACCTGGGCGTCTCCAACGAGTTCCCCTGGGGCGTGATGAAGTTCCTGGCCGAGAGCGAGACCAAGGGCCTGCCGCGCATCGCCTCGATCCAGAACGCCTATCACCTGGCCAACCGCACCTTCGAATACGGCCTGGCCGAGATCGCCATGCGCGAACAGGTCGGCCTGCTGGCCTATTCGCCGCTGGCCCAGGGCCAGCTGACCGGCAAGTACCTGGACGGCGCCCTGCCGGCCGGCTCGCGCAAGGCGCTCTACAACCGCATGCAGCGTTATGAAGGCCCGGGCTCGCAGGAGGCGTTCCGCGCCTATGTCGACCTGGCCAAGGCCAAGGGCATCGACCCGGCCCAGCTGGCGCTGAAGTTCTGCGACACCCGCCCGTTCGTGACCGCCACCATCATCGGCGCGACCTCGATGGACCAGCTGACGACCGCCATCGACGCCTTCGACCTGGCCTGGACCGACGAGCTGGAGACGGCGGTCAACGCCATCCACGCCCAGCACCCCAACCCCTGCCCGTAGGCGTCAGACCGCGATGATCCGCCTCTTCACCGCCATCGCCGTTCCGCCCGACATCGGCCAGGGCCTGCTCCCGCGCCAGTACGGGATCGAGGGCGCGCGCTGGCGGCCGCTGGAGGCGTTCCACATCACCCTGCGCTTCATCGGCGACGTGCAGGAGCCGGTCGCCGCCGACCTGGACGAGGCCCTGGCCCAGATCGAGGCGCCGGCCTTCGACCTGGCCTTGGCCGGCGTCGGCCATTTCGGCGAAGGCCCCGATATCCACGCCGTCTGGGCGGGGGTCGAGGACAACGCGCCGCTGCGCCGCCTGCAAAAAGCCAATGAAAGCGCCGCCCGCGCGGCCGAGCTCAAGCCCGAAGGCCGGCTCTACACGCCGCACGTCACCCTGGCCTATCTGAAGCGCGCCGCCGTGCCCGAGGTCGGCGCCTGGATCCAGGCCAACAACCTGCTGCGCTCGCCCAGCTTCCGCGTCGACCGCTTCGGCCTCTATTCCAGCTGGCAGACCAGCGAAGGCTCGGCCTATCGGCTGGAACAGGAATATCCGCTGGTGAGCGTCTAGTTCGGGAAGGCCGGCGGCGGGGACGGCCCCGCGTCGTGCGGCAGGTACAGGCCGTAGGCGGGCGCCGGGACCGGACCGCGATAGGTGTCTAGGGGCCAGAACTCGGCGGCGGGATTGCGCCAGCCGATGTAGCGCAGGCGGCTCAAAGGCTCAGCAGTATATTCGTTCACCCAACCGGCGCGCTTGCAGCTGCTGTACTTGGCCGAGGTCTCGGCCCGGCAGCGGAAGCCACCCTCGACGGCCTGACAGTCATCGACCTGACGCGCGGGGTGGTAGCACTGGGCCAGATCCTTGGCCGTCGCCTTCGCCTGCTCGGTGGCCAGGCGCTTGGCCGCCTTCTGGGTCGGTGCGGTGGCGAAGTGCTGCCCGTCAGCGACCGCGCTTCCGGCGACCAGGGACAACAACAGGCTGAACGCGACAAGACGCTTGTCCATCACTCGACCTCCCGGAACTCGCCCTTTTGGCGTTTTCCATTTGTCGTATATTTCGGAGGTTGCGACAAGATGGAGCGCCGGCCTCTACGCCACCGCGTGATCCTTCAGCACCCCCAGGGTGACGATGGCCAGCATCTCCTCGTGGGTGGCTTCCAGCACCACCTGGGGCGCCATGCCAGCGTCGAGGGCCTCTTTCCAGCGACCGGCGCACAGGCACCAGCGGTCGCCGGCCTTCAGGCCCTGGAAGGCCAGTTCGGGGCGCGGCGTGGAAAGGTCGTTGCCCTGCGCCTTGGAGAAAGCCAAGAAATCGTCGGTCATCACCGCGCAGACGGTGTGCAAACCCAGGTCGTGCGGACCCGTCTCACAGCAGCCGTTGCGATAGAAGCCGGTGACCGGGTCCATCGAACAGGCGGCCAGCTCGCCGCCCAGGACGTTCCGGGCGCTCTTGTCGTAACGGGTGCTCATGTCGGCGATCCTACGCTCGCATGCGCCTAAGGGAAGGCTTTTGCCGCGGCGCGGCGATGCTTAGGGTCGAAGGGCCAAGGGAGTTCTCGCATGTCTGACACCGCTATTCGTCCGCGCCGCAGCGCTCTCTACATGCCCGCCTCCAACGCCAAGGCGGTCGAGAAGGCGCGCACGCTGGACGCCGACGTGATTATCCTGGACCTGGAGGACGCCGTCGCGCCCGAGACCAAACCGGCGGCGCGCGAGGCGGCCGTGGCGGCGGTCAGGGCCGGCGGCTTCGGAGCGCGCGAGGTGGTGATCCGGGTCAACGGCCTGGACACCCCCTGGGGGCATGAGGACCTGCGGGCGGCCGCCGAGGCGGGGGCGGACGCGGTGCTAGTCCCCAAGGTCGACGACGCGGCCGACGTGCGCCTCTACGACCAACACCTGAACGGCGCGCCGCCGCACACGCGCCTCTGGACCATGATCGAGACCGCCAAGGCCGCATTCCACCTGTGGGAGATCGCCGGCGCGGTCCACGGCACGCGGCTGTCGACCTGGGTGATGGGCGTCAACGACTTCGCCAAGGAGATGCGAGCCCGCCAGACGCCGGACCGCGCGCCGTTCCTGCCGCTGCTGACCCTGTCGGTGGCCGCCGCGCGCGCTCATGGCCTGACCATCCTGGACGGCGTGCACAACGACATCGAGGACCTGGACGCGCTGGAGGCGGTCTGCGTGCAGGGCGTCGACTTCGGTTTCGACGGCAAGACTCTCATCCATCCCAAGCATCTGGAGATCTGCAACCGGGTGTTCTCGCCCTCGCCGGAGGACCTGGCCTGGAGCCGCGCGGTGATCGCCGCCTTCAACGCGCCCGAAAATTCTGGCAAAGGCGCCTTGCGGGTGGACGGCAAGATGGCCGAACGTCTGCATCTGGCGCAGGCCGAGCGCCTGGTCGCGGTGGCGGAGGCTATCGCGGCGAGGTCGGCTTCCGCCTAGGGGGCAGTTGAAGGTTTCTGATGCGGGCTATCGTTCTCTCCGTCGTCATGGTCGCCAGCCCCGCGCTGGCGCAGACCCCGGCAGCGCCCGCGCCTGTTCCGCAGGTCTCGGCGCCGCCGATCAGTGATGCGCCGGTCAGCACCGCGCCGCCGGCGGCCGAGGTCCCGCAGGCCATCGATCCGCTGGCCGACCTGATCTCACAGAGCAGCCAGACCACCGACGAGGAAGAGGCCGAGACGGCCAGCAAACCCGCGCCCAAGCATCGTGGCGTGATCCTGCCGATCCCGCCGCCGGAAGCGGCGGTCGCGCCGGATGGCGGCCCGACCCGCGCCCAGGTCTACGAGATGCGGGTCAAGGGCTCGGTGGCGGCGGCCCAGAGTCTGCAAGGTCCGCTGGACGGCGGCTGGAATATCACCGGCGCCGGCGGCGGCCAGATCTACGCCCTGCAGATCGTCGACAAGGCCGGCGGTTATGGCGAGCTGGAAGGCGCGTGGCGCGACCTGCGGCGCCCCGGCAGCGTCGGCTCGACGGGCCTCGTGGAAGACCTGCGCCGCGAGGGCGACACCGTCGTCGTGCGCTTCAGCCCCAAGGGCGGCCAGTCTACGGTCCTGACCCTGCGGCCGTCGGGCTATGAGCGCTGGACCGGCGAGTTGGCCGAGAACGGCCAGGCCGTGGCGGTGACCGCCGAGCACATTCTCCCGCAGGCCCCGCCCGGCTACGAGACCGATCGGCGCGGCCCCTATGTCTGGCCCGTCGCCCAGCGCGCCGCCGTCAGCCGCCCCGCGCCCGCCGCCCCCGCCTGCTCGACCAAGGGCAAGAAAGGCAAGGCGCTGAAGGCGGCCAAGGCCAAGTGCGCGGCGGCGGCCAAGAAGAGCGGCAAGGGCTCGGCCGTCAAGAAGGGCAAGGGCGGCAAGGTCAAGGCGACTGCCGCCAAGCGCGGCAAGGCGACGGCGAAGAAGAGCTCGAGCAAGAAGCGGCGCTAGGCCTTCACGGCCTTGCGCGCCGCCGCGATCGGCGCGGCCAGGGCCTCGGTCGAATAGGCGCTGGCCGGGCTGTGGCCCCAGACGGGACCGGGCCAGGCCGGATCGTCCTTGCGGCGACCCACGACGTGGACGTGCAGCTGGGCGGTGACATTGCCCAAGGCTCCGACATTCAGCTTGTCGATCGAAAGGCCCAAGGCGGCGCCAATAGCCCGAACAGCGGTCCCGGCCAGGACGATCTCTTCCATCAGCTGGATTCGATGCGCGGTATCCAGCTCCTCGATTTCCCGCAAGTCCGGCTGGCGCGGGATCAACACCAGCCACGGATAGCGGCTGTCGTCCTGCAGGCGCACCTCGCACAGCGGCAGGTCAGCGACCTTGTGCGACGTGGCGACGAAGGCCGGATCGAGTTGGAAATCAGCCACGCTTAGGAACCGCCGCCCAATAGTCGAAGTCGAGAATGACGGCCGGATCGTAGACCCCTTCGCCATCCTTGTCCGGGAAGTCCGCGCACGGCCGGTCCTTGGTCGCGACCAGCCGCAGCCGCAGGGCCCCGACGTCGCCCAGGTCGGCCTTGTCCAGCACCTCGCTCCAGGCGAACACCGTGCCGCCGGCGAAGAACGGGGCCACGTGCCGGCCACCGTTGATCGCCAGGATCAGGCCGGCGTTCTGCAATCCGTTGAACGACAGCGCCTTGGCGATCGAGATCACCACGCCGCCATAAACGAGGCGCTTGCCGGACGGGTCCTTGCTCCGCTCGAACTGGTTGAAATGGACCTTGGCCGTGTTCTGCCACAGCCGCGTGGCCATCTGGTGCTCGGCCTCTTCCACCGCCATGCCGTCGACATGGTCGATCTTCTCGCCGATCGCATAGTCCTCGAAGGCGTGCGGCGCGCCGGCCAGCGCGAAATCGTAACCGCTGAAATCCAGGCCCTCGGGAACCGTGAGATCGGCCGGAGCCACCGCCGCCGACAGGTTTGGAACCGCCTGCTCGACGATCTTCGCGTCCGGATCGCGTTTCCGCACCATCACCCAGCGCACGTAAGACAGCACCGCCTCGCCGCGCTGGTTCGTCCCGGTCGTCCGCACATAGACGACGCCGGTCTTGCCGTTGGAGTTCTCCTTCAGCCCGATCACGTCGGAGACGGCGCTCAGGGTGTCGCCCGGAAACACCGGAGCCAGGAAGCGGCCCTCGGCATAACCCAGATTGGCCACCGCGTTCAGGCTGATGTCCGGCACCGTCTTGCCGAACACCACATGGAAGGCGATCAGCGGATCGACCGGCGCGGCGGAAAGGCCACAGCTCTTGGCGAATTCATCGGACGAGAACAGCGAAAAGCGGGGTCCATAAAGCGCCGTGTACAGCGCGACATCGCCCGCCGTGACCGTCCGGGGCGTGGCGTGGACCAGCCGCTGGCTTAAGCGGAAGTCCTCGAAGAAATGGCCCGGATCGGTCTTGCTCATGCCCGGTGCTCCTTATCGGTGTTCAGCCATCTTTGTCGCAGTGCAGCGAAACCGGAAAGAGGGCTTGAGACTGGACCGTTCCGGGTCTAGACCGCGCCGCGACATTCCACTGTCCACAGCCTTGATGGAGACCCCATGGCTCGCGCGAAGATCGCCCTTATCGGCGCCGGCATGATCGGCGGCACCCTGGCCCACATCGCCGCTCGCGAAGAGCTGGGCGACGTGATCCTGTTCGACATCGCCGAAGGCACCCCGCAGGGTAAGGCGCTCGATATCGCCGAAGCCTCGGCCGTGTTCGGCAAGGACGTGGCCCTGAAGGGCGCCAACGACTACGCCGACATCGCCGGCGCCGACGTCTGCATCGTGACCGCCGGCGTGCCGCGCAAGCCGGGCATGAGCCGCGACGACCTGCTGGGCATCAACCTGAAGGTCATGAAGGCCGTGGGCGAAGGCATTAAGGCCCACGCCCCGAACGCCTTCGTCATCTGCATCACCAACCCGCTCGACGCGATGGTCTGGGCCCTGCAGCAGTTCTCGGGCCTGCCGAAGGAAAAGGTCATCGGCATGGCCGGCGTCCTGGACTCGGCCCGCTTCGCCTACTTCCTGGCCGAAGCCACCGGCGTCTCGGTCGAAGACATCCACGCCTGGACCCTGGGCGGTCACGGCGACGACATGGTCCCGATGGTCCGTCACTCGACCGTCGGCGGCCTGCCGCTGCCGGAACTGGTCAAGCAAGGCTGGCTGACCCAAGAGAAGCTGGACGCCATCGTCGAGCGCACCCGCAAGGGCGGTGGCGAGATCGTCGCCCTGCTGAAGACCGGCTCGGCCTTCTACGCGCCGGCCGAAAGCGCGATCGCCATGGCGACCTCGTACCTGAAGGACAAGAAGCGCGTCCTGCCGTGCGCCACCTTCCTGACCGGCCAGTACGGCCTGGACGGCCTGTATGTCGGCGTGCCGGTCGTCATCGGCGCCGGCGGCGCCGAGAAGATCGTCGAGTTCGAAACCAACGAAGCCGAGAAGGCGATGTTCGCCGCCTCGGTTGCGTCGGTCCAGGGCCTGATGGAAGCCTGCAAGGCCATCGACAGCTCGCTGGTCTAAGCGACTTTCGATCCCAAGAACGACGAAGGGCGGCTCCTCGCGGGGCCGCCCTTTTTCTTTGCCTGGTCGAAAAGCGCCTAGTGCGCCGCGTCGCCGGGTTCCTGCGAGATCTCTTCCAGGGTCTTGCCGACCTGCTTGGCGCCGTAGTCCTTGGCGACGTCGCCCAGCGAGAGGATGCCGGTCAGGTTGCCGGCGTCGTTGAGCACGACCAGGCGGCGGACCTGGTTATTGGCCATCTTGGCGGTGGCGTCGGCCAGGATGTCGTCTTCCTTCACGCTCAGCACTTCACCGTCGGACATGGCTTCCGAGACCGGGCTGTCGAAGCTGCGGCCTTCGGCGACCACGCGCAGGACGATGTCGCGGTCGGTGACCAGGCCCAGCACCTTGCCGTTCTCGACGATCGGCACCACGCCGCTGTCGACCTTGGCCATGGTCTCGGCGACCTTGCGGATGCTGTCGGTAGGACGGGCGACCGAGACCTGGCTGGTCATGGCGTCGCTGACTTTCATGGGGAACCTCATCGGTTGGAATTCTGAGGCTGTAAAACCCACAGCTTGCGCCAACCGTTCCGCTTCCGGTTGTCACCGGGCGGCTCTATCTAGGCGCATCGTCTTCCCGGAGCTTCCCATGTCGATCTCGATCCGCCAGGCCAGCGTGCCCGTGTTCATCCAGGGCCTGAAGGGTCTGAAGGGCGTGCTGACCAAGGCCGCCGCCCTGGTCGAGGCCAAGAAGTGGGACCCCGACGCCCTGCTGAAGGCGCGCCTGTACCCCGACATGTTCCCGCTGATCCGCCAGGTTCAGATCGCCACCGACTTCGCCAAGGGCGGCGCCGCGCGCCTGGCCCAGGCCGAAGTGCCGGCCTGGGATGACGTCGAGACCTCGTTCGAGGACCTGATCGCCCGCATCGACCGCGCCATCGCCTTCGTGGAAGGCCTGGACGTGGCAGCCTTCGACGGCGGCGAGGCCCGTGACGTCCAGCTGGTCCGCCGCGGCGAGACCAAGACCTTCAACGGCCTGGACTATCTGCAGGGCCAGGCGATGCCGAACTTCTTCTTCCACATCACCACCGCCTACGCGATCCTGCGCCACAACGGCGTCGAGGTCGGCAAGCGCGACTTCCTGGGCACGGCCTGATCCAAACCAAGGCGGGTCCATGCGGCCCGCCTTTGACTCTTCCGCCTTTTCTGTGCATAAGCCCCGGCTTCCGGCGCTTTATCAGCAGCGCCTCCACCGTCACGACCCCGGCCTGTTAGCGCAGGATCCATCCGGACGAGGACGGCGAGGACCCCCATCGACGTGATCGTCCATGGGGGCTGATTGCGTTTGGTCCTGGTTTAACGCGAGTTTCGCATGTTCGACGGCCTTACAGAGCGACTTTCAGGCGTCTTCGATCGCCTCGGCGGTCGCGGCGTGCTGTCCGAAAAGGACATCGACGAGGCGCTGCGCGAAGTTCGCGTCGCCCTGCTCGAGGCCGACGTCGCCCTGCCGGTCGTCAAGGACTTCATCAGCAAGGCCAAGGAACTGGCCGGCGGTGAAGCGGTCATCCGTTCGGTCAAGCCGGCCGATCAAGTGGTCAAGATCGTCTATGACGGCCTGGTCGACATGCTGGGTGGCGAAGTCCCGACCGGCCTGAACCTGGCGCTGAACCCGCCGTCGGTGATCCTGATGGCCGGCCTGCAGGGCTCGGGCAAGACCACCACCACCGGCAAGCTGGCCCTGCGCCTGTCCAAGACCGAGCGCAAGAAGGTGCTGGTCGCCTCGCTCGACACCCGTCGCCCGGCCGCCATGGAGCAGCTGGCGACCCTGGCCAAGCAGGTCGAGGTCGAAAGCCTGCCGATCGTCGCCGGCCAGAGCGCGCCCGACATCGCCAAGCGCGCCCTGACCGCCGCCAAGCTGGGCGGCTACGACGTCCTGATCCTCGACACCGCCGGCCGCACCACGCTGGACGAGGCGATGATGAGCGAAGCGGCGGAAATCGCCCGCATCGCCACGCCGTCCGAAACCATCCTGGTCGCCGACAGCCTGACCGGTCAGGACGCCGTGCGCACGGCCAAGGCGTTCCACGAGCGCCTGCCGCTGACCGGCCTGATCCTGACCCGCGCCGACGGCGACGGCCGGGGCGGCGCTGCGCTGTCGATGCGCCACGTCACCGGCCTGCCGATCAAGTTCCTGGGCGCCGGCGAAAAGATCGACCAGCTGGACGTGTTCGACGCCCGCCGCGTCGCCGGCCGGATCCTGGGCCAGGGCGACGTCGTCGCGCTGGTCGAGAAGGCCGCGGCCGACCTCGACCATGCCGAAGCCGAGCGCATGGCCAAGAAGCTGGCCAAGGGCAAGTTCGACCTGGACGACTTGGCCGCCCAACTGCGTCAGATGCAGAAGATGGGCGGCATGGAAGGCATCATGGGCCTGCTGCCCGGTGTCCAGAAGGTCAAGAAGCAGATCTCCGAGAGCGGGATCGACGACAGCATCTTCCGTCGCCAGCAGGCGATCATCAGCTCGATGACCAAGGAAGAGCGCAAGAAGCCCGACATCCTGGCCGCCTCGCGCAAGCGTCGCATCGCCGCTGGTTCGGGCGTCGACGTCGCCGAGATCAACCGCCTGCTCAAGCAGCACCGCCAGATGGCCGACATGTTCAAGGCCATGTCCAAGGACGGCGGCAAGGGCCTGGCCCGCATGGCGTCCATGATGGGCGGCGGCGACATGGCCCGCATGAAGAACATGGGCGGGGGAAAGATGCCCCAGCCCGATCCCAACGCAGCGGGAGGCCTTGGCGGCGTCCCGGGGCTGCCCGGTCTGCCGGGCCTCGGGAGTGGCGGCGACGCCAAGCCCAACCCTCTCTCCGGCCTGGGCCTGCCCGGCTTCAACCCGTTCAAGAAATAGAACTTTAGACCCTAAGGACTACCTCAAATGCTGAAGATCCGTCTCGCCCGTGGCGGCGCCAAGAAGCGTCCGTACTACTCGATCGTCATCGCTGACAGCCACTCGCCGCGCGATGGCCGCTTCATCGAGAAGGTCGGCACCTACAACCCGCTCCTCAAGAAGGACGACGCCAACCGCGTCACCCTGAAGGTCGAGTCGATCCAAGAGTGGCTCAAGAAGGGCGCCCAGCCGACCGACCGCGTCGCGCGCTTCCTGGCCGCCCAAGGCCTGGTCGCCTGGACCCACGGCAACAACCCGCAAAAGGGCGAGCCGGGCAAGAAGGCCAAGGAACGCACCGCCGAGCGCGCCCAGCGCGAAGAAGACCGCAAGCAAGCCGAAGCCGACGCCAAGGCCGCTGCCGCCGAAGTCGCTGAAGCCGCCAAGGTCGCCGCTGCTGAAGCCGCCGCCGCCGCTGCTGCTCCGGCCGTCGAAGAAGCTCCGGCTGAAGAAGCCCCGGCCGCTGAAGCCGCTGCTGAAGAGGCTCCGGCCGCTGAAGCTCCGGCCGAAGAAGCCTCGGAAGGCTAATCAGGGTTCCAGCGCCGTCGATCCTTTCCGGGTCGGCGGCGCGACTCTGTCCAGACCATGGCCAACTCTCCCGATGACCCGATGATCATGGTCGGCCGCGTGGCCGGCAGCTTCGGCGTGCGCGGCGAGGTGCGGATCACGACCTATACCGAAGAGCCGATGAGCATCGCGGCCTTCAAGACGCTGAAGCGCCAGGACGGCTCGGTCGCCCTGACCATCGCCTCGGCGCGCAAGGCCAAGGACGGCGTCGTCTGCCGGTGTCCCGGCGTCGACAGCAAGGAAGCCGCCGACGCGCTGCGCGGCCTGCGCCTGTACGTCCCCCGCTCGGCCCTGCCCGAGCCGGACGAGGACGAGTTCTATCTGACCGACCTGGTGGGCCTGTCGGTTCGCCACATCGCCACCGACGTTCTCTTGGGCCGCGTGAAGAGCGTCCAGAATTTCGGCGCCGGCGACATTCTCGAGATCACCCCCGACCTGGGCGGCCCGACCTGGTACCTGCCGTTCACGCGATCGGCTGTGCCCGAGGTCAAGATCGGCGAACGTCTGATCCTGGCCGATCCGCCCGCCCTGGTGGGCGAGCACGAAGGTCCAGAGGACCAAGGCTCGGACGAAGACGAAGAGCTGGGCGACCGGGACTGATTTCCGCGTAGGAGCGTTCAACGATGTCGGACGGAAAATGGCGGATCACCGCCTCGCGCATCGTTCACCAGGACCGCTGGATCCACCTGCGCGCCGACGACTGCGTAACCGAAGAGGGCGCGGTGGTCGCGCCCTACTACGTCCTGGAATATCGCGACTGGGTCGAGCTGGTCGCCCTGGACGCCGACAACAATGTCCTGCTGATCAAGCAATACCGCCACGCGCTGGGCGACATCTCCACCGAGCTGCCGGCCGGCGGCATGGACGAGGGCGAGACCGATCCGGTCGAGGCCGCGCGGCGCGAATTGCTGGAAGAGGCCGGCTGCGCGGGGGCCCTGACCCTGCTGGGCGAAACCCGGCCCAATGCCGGCACGCACACCAATCGCATCCACATCATCCTGGCCCGCGACGTGGTGAAGGTGGCCGAGCCCAAGGACGATCCGCACGAGCGGTTGGAGACGGTCTGGGTCTCCGCCGCCGAGGCGCTGCGCATGGCCTTGGCGGGTGAGCTGACCGTCGGCATGCAGGCCGCCTCGTTGCTGCGCGGCCTGGTCGCCGCCGGCGTCGCGCAGATCGGGCTCGTCGATGACAAACAGGTCATGACGCAAGCTTAACTGGCGTCCGCGCCGGCCCGATGCGATCTGCCCGCGACTTCGAAGGGGATCTCGCATGCGCCGCCTGCTCACCACCGCCGCCCTGGCCCTGTGCCTGGCCTCGCCGGCCTTCGCCGCCGAGGAACTGACCGCCAAGCAGGCCGGCCAGGTGGTCGACACGCTGGTCGGCCAGATGGGCGACTATTTCGACACCGCCAAGGCTCAAGCGGTGCGCGTGGCGCTGAAGGCCCAGCGCGGCCAGCTGAGCAAGATCCACGACCGCCAGGCCCTGGCCGAGGCGCTCAGCGCCATCACCTTGAAGACCTCGGGCGACCAGCACCTGAAGGTCTCGGTGACGACGGCCAACGCCGGCGTCGCCAGCGTCAGCGACGCCGACCAGGCCCTGATCGACCAGCGCCTGGCCTACGGCCTGATGGCGGCCCGGCGGCTGCCGGCCAATATCGGCTATCTGAAGCTACGCTACTTCGAGCAGACGCAGGCCGGCGCCGACCTGATCGACGCCGCCATGGGCCTGCTGCAGCATACCGACGCCCTGATCATCGACCTGCGCGAGAACACCGGCGGCGGCGGAGCGTCCGACGCCCGTCTGCTGGGGCATCTGTCGAAGACGCCGCTGGTCATGACCCGTATCCACTGGCGCCAGCCGAACGGCGGCGAGACGGTCGAGCAGCGCCAGGTCACCGTCCCGGCCTCGGGGCCGCTCTATGCCGACAAGCCGGTGTTCGTGCTGACCGCCAACCGCACCTTCTCGGCCGCCGAGGCCTTCGCCTACGACATCCAGGCCAATAAGCGCGGCATGCTGATCGGGACCAAGACCCGCGGCGGCGGCAATCCGGCCAACCGCCCGACACCGGGCCTGGGCTTTGGCCTCGTCGCCTTCGTGCCCAACGGCTGGACCGAGCATCCGCTGACCGGCAAGGGCTGGGACGGCGTGGGTGTGAAGCCCGACGTCGAGACCGACGCGGCCCTGACCGAGGCCTACCGCCGCGCGCTGGCCGTCGCCAAGCCGCTGGTCTCGACCCCGAAGTCGGAAAAGGAGCGCGCCGACGCCATCGCCGATCCGGCGACGACGCTGACGGCGGACCAGAAGCTTTAGACTACTTCCGCACCCGCATCAGGCATTCCTGCGCCACCGAGGCCACCAGTCGGCCGTCCTTGCCGTACATCTGACCGCGCACCAGGCCGCGACCCTGCGAGGCGCTGGGGCTGTCCTGGGCGAACAGGGTCCAGTCGTTGAAGTCGAACGGATGGTGGAACCACATGGCGTGGTCCAGGCTGGCGGCCTGCAGGCCAGGCGTGGTCCAGATCAGGCCGTGCGGCCGCAGAGCGCTTTCCATGAAGGCCATGTCCGACGCATAGGCCAGGGCGGCCTGCTGCATGCGGATGTCATCGCCCAGCGGGGCCTTGGCGCGCATCCACACCTGCTTGGTGCCGGACTTCTTCACCGGGGCCATCGGGTTTTGCATGTCGACCCAGCGGGTGTCGACGGGGCGCGGACGCTCGGCCAGGGCGATGATCTTGGGATGGATCTGGTCGCCCAGGCTTTTGAGGAACTCGGCCTCGGTCGGCAGGCTGTCGGGATCAGGTGCGTCGGGCCGCTCGAACTGGTGCTCGAAGCCGTCTTCCGGCGTCTGGAACGAGGCGGCCAGGTTGAAGATCTGCTCGCCATGCTGAATGGCGGCCACCCGACGGGTGGTGAAGGTGCCGCCGTCGCGGGCCCGCTCGACCTCGTAGAGCACGGGGGCGTTCACGTCGCCGGGCCGGATGAAATAGGCGTGCAGCGAGTGGCAGACCCGGTCCGGCACGGTCTTGTAGGCCGCCAGCAGGGCTTGGGCGATCACCAGCCCGCCGAAGATGCGCGGGAAGCCGTCGTTCGGGCTGACGCCTCGGAACAGGTTCACCTCGATCGGTTCGAGGTCGAGGATGTCGGACAGGGTCTCGGTCGTCTGCATGGCGCAGTGCGATAAGCCTCGTTTTGCTGCATCGCAAGACGTCACCTTGCGTCAGGCGAACCGGGTCCCCATCGTGGGACGATGCGCCGCAGCCCGCCCGTGATCCATCACCCCGCCTTCCGCGCCGAGATGCCGGCGGGGCATCGCTTTCCGATGGACAAGTTCTCGCGCCTGGCCAGCGTGCTGGAGGCCGAAGGCGTTCCGGGTTCGGACGGCTTTCACAGGCCTGAATTCATTGATGTCGAGACCCTGCGGCTGGCGCATACGGAAGACTATGTCCGGGGCGTGATCGAGCTCTCTTTGCCCGCCGACGTGGTCCGGCGCATTGGCATGCCCAATACCGACAGTGTCGCGACCCGGGCGAGGGCGGCCACCGGCGGCACCCTGTTGGCGGCGCGGCTGGCGCTGGAGCATGGCGTCGCCTGCAATACGGCGGGCGGCAGCCATCACGCCTCGGCGGAAAGCGGCGCGGGGTTCTGCGTGTTCAACGATGTGGCGGTGGCGGCGCGTCGGCTGCTGGCGGAGGGGCTTATCGGGCAGGCCCTGGTCGTCGATCTGGACGTCCATCAGGGCGACGGCACGGCGCGGATCTTCGAGGACGATTCCAGCGTCTTCACGCTGTCGATGCATGCCGAGAAGAACTTCCCGCATCGCAAGGCGGTCAGCGATCTGGACGTCGAGCTAGCCGACGGGACCGGTGATGCGGCTTATCTGGAAAAGCTGGAAGCGATCCTGCCGGCGCTGTTTAGCAGCGTCCGGCCTGACATCGTCTTCTTCAATGCGGGAGTGGATCCGCACGCGGACGACAAGCTGGGCCGTCTGTCGCTGACCGATGACGGTCTGGCGCGACGAGAGGCCTATGTCCTGGGCGCTTGTCTTTCTCTTGAGATCCCCGTGGTCGGGGTCATCGGTGGCGGCTACGACGCGGATATCGACCGCTTGGCTGCTCGCCACGCCATCCTGCATCGGACAGCCAAGTCTCTGTATTCTCGGTAGTTCTGTGGCCATCTCCGTCGAGGCGGCTCGGATGAGCGGCCCGACGGAGTTTACGCGGCGATCACTTAGAAGCTCGTGACGAGCGAACCGGCGATAACGACGAGCGGCAGAACCGCGAGAACGAGCGAGGCGAGGCCGGCGACGGCGTTGGTCTTCATGGTCATGGTCTTGATCCCTGTTTTTGTTGTCCGGCGCCCGTTGGCGTCCGGTGATCAGGGATATAGGCGTCGACTCCGGTTAATGCACGTTACTCATGCTTCATGACGCCGATTTAAGAAACTTTGTCGCACCTAATCGGCATTACAGAGGATTAATGTCGTCGCTGAATTTAGTTTCCTGGGAAACTTTATCCTTTGAGACGATTATTCCGGCCCCGGAGCGTTAATCCTCACTGGGCGCGACGAGAAACAACCCCCGCATCGTCGCGATGGGGGCGGAACGTGTCTCCTGCCAGGCCTCGACATGGACGTTGGCGATCCGGCGGCCCAGCTTCTTGATGCTGGCGCGGGCATAGGTGGTCAGTGGCCGGCCCGAGCGCAGATACTCGATCGAGACGTCGATAGTGCGCGGCTGGCGCTTCATCGGCGCGGCCACCGACAGTTGGGCCAGGGCCGTCATCTCCATGAAGGCCCCCAACACGCCGCCGTGGATGGCGGGCAGCATCGGATTGCCGACGATGTGCTGGGCGAAGGGCAGGATGGCGGTCATCTCGTCCCCGGCCAGCTCGGCCTTGATGCCCAGGAAGCGGGCGTAGGGGATCGAGTCCAGCATCGAGATCAGGCGGGTGTCGGCGTCGCTCATTGGCCGGTGCTCCCGGTCTTGGCCCGCGTCTCGCGCGGCGGCTTGAGGTTGGCGCCGGGTTTCTTGCCGGCGCTGCTATCCAGCATGAAGGTCGCCTGGGCTGTGGCCACGGGATCCTCCGGATCGCGGTCGTAAGCCACGGCGCGGACGAAGGCGATCGAGCGGGTCAGCTTGTAGCAGTGGGCGCGGGCCAGCACGTCCAGGCCCGGCTCGGCCGCGCGCATATAGTCGATGCGCAGGTCGAGGGTGGCGATCGAGGTCCAGGTCTCCATCGAGGCGTGCACGGCCTGGCCGCTGGCATGATCCAGCAGGGTGGTGACCACCCCGCCGGCGATGACCCCGGTCTCGGGATCGCCGATGATCTCGGGCCGGTAAGGCACCTTCAGGATCGCGACGCTGTCGCCGATCTCCAGGGTCGTGAAGCCCAAGGCCTTGGCCTGGGGGCTGCCCTCGTTCATCGCCGTGGCGATCATGCGGCTCTGTTCGTTGTCGCTCATGAGGATAGGCTTAGCGTCTTCCGCGTTGTCATATCCAGCCGTGATCAAGCCCGAAGACCTTCTCTGTCCCCGACCAGGCGGCCTCTACTGCCCGCCGGGAGACTTCTATATCGACCCTGTCCGCCCCGTGGACCGGGCGGTGATCACCCATGGCCACGCCGACCACGCCCGCGCCGGCCATGGGACGGTGGCCGCCACGCCCGAGACCCTGGCGATCATGGCGACCCGCTACGGCGATGACTTCACTGAGCGCCGCCAGGCGGTCCCCTACGGCGAGACCATCACCCACAACGGCGTCGAGGTGACCCTGGTCCCGGCCGGCCACGTGCTGGGCTCGGCCCAGGCGGTAGTGCGCTGGAAGGGCCTGACCATGGTGGTGTCCGGCGACTACAAGCGCCGCCGCGATCCGACCTGCGCCCGGTTCGAGCCCGTCCCGTGCGACGTCTTCATCACCGAGGCGACCTTCGGCCTGCCGGTCTTCCGCCATCCCGATGATGCGGGCGAGATCAGGAGCCTGCTGGCCTCGGTCGAGCAGTTTCCCGAGCGCTGCCACATCGTCGGCGCCTATGCCCTGGGCAAGGCGCAGCGGGTGATCAAGCTGCTGCGCGAGGGTGGCTGGGACAAGCCGATCTTCGTGCATGGGGCGCTGGAGAAGCTGAACGCCTTGTACGAGGCGCACGGCGTCGAGCTCGGCCCGCTGGCGCCGGCGACGTCGACGGGCCCGAAGGACGCCTTCGCGGGCCAGATCATCATCGCGCCGCCTAGCGCCGTGGCCGACCGCTGGTCGCGGCGGTTTCCGGACCCGGTGGACTGCTTCGCCTCGGGCTGGATGCGGGTGCGGGCGCGCGCGAGGCAGCGGGGCGTGGAGCTGCCGCTGATCCTCTCCGACCATGCCGACTGGGACGAGCTGACGTCGACCTTGAGCGAGCTACGGCCGGGCGAGGTCTGGATTACCCACGGTCGCGAAGAGGCGCTCGAACGCTGGTGTGAGCTAGAAGGCTTGCCGGCGCGGGCGCTGCGGCTGGTCGGCTACGACGAGGAAGAGGGCGAGTAGCCTTCCGGCGCGACGCCGACGTATCGCGCTCTGGGGCGGATCAGCCGCCCCGTTTGCAGTTGCTCGATCGCGTGCGCCGCCCAGCCAGCGCTCCTCGCCGTCGCGAACAGGATGAACGGCGCGTCCGGCGGCAGTTTCAGGGTGCGCGCCAGGGTCACCAGGGCGAAATCGATATTGGGCGCGAGGCCGGTGGCGGCTTCGGTCACGGTGCGCAGATCGGCCAGCAGGGGCGGGGCCTCGAAGGCCGCCAGCAGCGCCGCCGCACGAGGATCGCCGTCAGGATAGAGCGGATGGTCGAAGCCGGGCATCGACGCGCCTCGGGCCAGCCGCGCCGTCACCGCATGGTTGGCGTCGCGGCGTTCGGCTTCCTCGACGAAGGCCTCGACCCGCGCGGCCATGCCGCCGTGCAGGGGTCCCGACAGCGCCGAGAGTCCCGCCAGACAGGCGGCCGACAGCGACGCTCCCGTTGAGGCTGCCACCCGCGCCGCGAAGGTCGAGGCGTTCAGCTCGTGGTCGGCCAGCAGCACCAGGGTGCGGCGGACCAGATCGGCGCCGGCCGCGTCTAGGCCCCAGGCGGCGGCGAAGCGGGCGTGGGCTGATCCTTCGCCGGTCTGGCCGGTGGCGGCGTCGACCACGGCTTCCAGCAGGTCGGCGGCTTCCATGGCGAGCGCGAGGGGCGCACGGCCTCGAGCGGGCGGTTCGCGACCGGCGCGGGCGGCGAGGGTGAGGAACAGCCGACCTCGCGCACTGTCGGCGACTGGCGGCTCGGGCCGACGCGACGACTTCAGCGCCGCGCCATGGCCGCCGCGCAGCAGCCGGCCGACATTCTCCAGCGTCAGGCCCTGCTCTGCCAGTTCGACGGCGTCGCGGCCTCGGTACCAGAGGCGGCCTCCAGCGACGGTGGTGATCGCCGAGGGCAGAACGGGTTCGCCCCAGGCGATGGCTTCGGCGGCGACGTCGGCGGCGCGGCGGCCGCGCGCCTTCTTCTGCGCCAGGGCGGCGACGTCCGAGGCGCGATAGAGGCTCCGGCGCGGGTCGTGAGGATGGGCGGCGGCCTCGATCCGGCCCCGACTGACATAGGCGTAGAGGGTCTGCGGCCGGATCCCCAGCCGCTCCAGAACCTGATCCGCGTCCAGCCAATCCGCCATATAGATTGATTATATTGATCAAGATTGACGATCAAGTCTCGCGGGCGCTTTTCATCGACACGAAAGGAGACCGCACATGTCTGATGGTCTTGAGGGCGTCATCGCCGCCCGCACCGTTCTGTCCGATGTCGACGGGGCCAAGGGCCGCCTGGTGATCCGGGGTTACGCCGTCGAGGATCTGTCGGGCCGCACCCGCTACGAGGAGGCCGCGCACTTGCTGTTCGACGGCTTCTTCGAGGATGCGCCGTCCGACCTGGCGCCGGCCCTGGGCGAGGCCCGCGTCCGCGCCTTCGCCGAGGTCGCCGCCCTGGACGAGGGCCTGGCCCGTCGCGATCCGGTCGAGTCCATGCGCGCCCTGCTGGCCCGCCTGCCCGACGGCGACGACCTGAAGACCGCGCTGCTGCTGATCGCCGCCCCGGCAGTCTTCACGCCCGCCGTGCTGCGCGTGGCCAAGGGCGAGAGCCCGGTCGCGCCCGATCCAGCCCTGTCGCACGCCGCCGACATCCTGCGCATGACGCGCGGCGCGCCCGCCACCGACGCCGAGGCCGCCGCGCTGGACGCCTATCTGGTCACGGTCTGCGACCACGGCCTCAACGCCTCGACCTTCGCCGCCCGCGTGGTGGCTTCCACCCGCGCGGGCCTGACCTCGGCGGTGCTGGCCGGGCTGTCGGCGCTGAAGGGTCCGCTGCACGGCGGTGCGCCAGGCCCGGTGATCGAGATGCTGGACGAGATCGGCACGCCGGAGAACGCTCGCCCCTGGCTGGAGAAGGCCCTGGCGCGCGGCGATCGGCTGATGGGGTTCGGCCACCGCATCTACCGGGTCCGCGACCCCCGCGCCGACGCCCTGAAAGCGGCCGTGCGCAAGCTGGCCGACGCCTCGCCCAGCCTGCCCGGCCGCGTCGCCTTCGCCGAGGCCGTCGAGCAGGCGGCGCTGGAGATCCTGCGCGAGCACAAGCCTGACCGACCACTGGACACCAATGTCGAGTTCTACACGGCGCTGTTGCTCGAGGCCCTGGGCCTGCCGCCGGCCAGCTTCACCTGCGTGTTCGCCATGGGGCGCGTGTCCGGGTGGCTGGCCCACGCCCGCGAGCAACTGGCCGGCGGACGGCTGATCCGGCCGCAGTCGGTCTATGTCGGGCCAGAGGTGCGTGCGGCGGCTTAGGTTTCCGCATCGGTTGCGGTAGATAGGGCTCATGTCCCTGTCCGCCGCCGCCGATCCCAAGGCCACCCGCAATGTCGCCCTGCTGTCCGTGGCGACGGCGACCGTCCTGATCATCGTCAAGGCGATCGCCTGGCGGGCCAGCGACAGCGTGGCGATCCTGGCCTCGTTGTCGGACTCGGCGCTGGACCTGGTGGCCTCGCTGGTCACCCTGTTCGCGGTCCGCTACGCCGCCGCCCCGCCGGATGCCGAGCACCGCTTCGGCCATGGCAAGGCCGAGGCCTTCTCCAGCCTGGTGCAGGGCGGCCTGGTCTTCGCATCTGGCGCGCTGATCGGGCGCGAGGCCTTCAACGCCTTCCTCCATCCGCGTCCGGTCGAACACGGCCTGGCCGGGGTGATCGTGATGATCATCTCGATCGTCCTGACCCTGGGTTTGATCACCGCCCAGACGCGCGTGCTGAAGGCCAGCGGCTCGATCGCCATCGCCGGCGATCGCGCCCACTACGCCGCCGACCTGGGCTCGAACGCCGTGGCCCTGGTGGGCGTCGCGGCGGCCTCGTGGCTGGGCCTGTCGTGGGTCGATGCGGCGGCGGGCCTGGTCGTGGCGCTGTGGCTGATCTGGGGCGCGATCGGCGTGTTCCGCGAGGCCTCGGGCCAGTTGATGGACACCGAACTGCCCGAGGAGGACCGCGCCAGGATCCTGGCCCTGGCCACCGCCGACCCGCGCATCCTGGGCGTCCACCAGCTGCGCACCCGCGCTTCGGGACCCTATGTCCACATGCAGATGCACGCCGATCTGGCCGCCGACATCTCCCTGGCCGACGCCCACACCATCATGGTCGAGGCCGAGAACCGCCTGCTGGAGGCCTTCCCGGCGGCCGATATCCTGATCCACCCGGATCCGCGCGGTAAGGCCGAGCCGCACGGCGGCCTCTTCGCCCAACCCGTCGAGGGTTGAGTTCTCCGAGCGTGTGAGAGTACGGAACCGCATGAACGACGCTCTCTCCCATCTCCCCCGCGCCTTTTCCGGCAAGACCGTGCTGGTCCTTGGCGACGTGATGCTGGACCGCTTCATTTATGGCGCGGTTGACCGCATCTCGCCCGAGGCGCCGGTGCCGGTGATCGCGGTCGAGAAGGAAACCGCCATGCTGGGTGGGGCGGGCAATGTCGCGCGCAATGTCGCCGCGCTGGGCGCCAAGGCAGTGCTGATCGGCCTGGTCGGCCAGGACGACGCCGGCGCGGCCCTGCGCGGCATGATCGACGCCGAGCCCGGTCTGGAGGCCGAGCTGGTCGCCGATCCCAAGCGCCGTACGACTGAGAAGGTTCGCTACATCTCCGGCTCGCACCAGATGCTGCGCGTCGACCGCGAGGACCGCGGTCCTGGCGACGCTGCCACCCTGCTGGCCGCCTTCAAGGCCCGCCTGGCCGCCGCCGACGTCGTGGTGCTGTCCGACTATGCCAAGGGCGTGCTGACCGCCGAGGTCGTGCGCGGGGCGATCGACGCGGCCCGCGCCGCCGGCAAGCCGGTGATCGTCGACCCCAAGAGCCGCGACTTCGCCCGCTATGACGGCGCGACCCTGATCAAGCCCAACCGCAAGGAGGCCGCCGAGGCCACGGGCATCACCGACAATTCCGACGAGGCTTCCGAAGACGCCGGCGCGGCGATCCTGGCCATGGCGCCGGGGCTGGAAGCGGCCCTGATCACCCGCGGCGGCGCGGGTATGACGCTCTCCGTGCGCGGCGAGGCTCCGGTGCATCTGCCGGCCACCGCCATCGAGGTGTTCGACGTCTCCGGCGCCGGCGACACCGTGGCCGCGACCCTGGCCCTGGCCGTGGCGGCCGGCGCGAGCCTCCCCGACGCCGCGCACCTGGCCAACCTGGCCGGCGGCCTGGTGGTCGCCAAGCTGGGCACGGACGTCGTCACCGCCGCGGAGCTGACCGCCGTCGCCGCCTCGGCCCTGGGCGAGCCCGGTGAGATCAAGATCGCCGACCGCGACCAGGCGCGGCAGATCGTCGAGGGCTGGCGGGCGCGGGGCCTGAAGGTCGGCTTCACCAACGGCTGCTTCGACCTTCTGCACCCCGGCCACGTCTCGCTGCTCAGCCAGGCCAAGGCCGCCTGCGACCGGCTGATCGTCGGCCTCAACACCGACGCCTCGGTCTCCAAGCTGAAGGGCCCGACCCGGCCGGTGCAGAAGGAGACGGGGCGCGCCACGGTGCTGGCCTCGCTGTCGTCGGTCGACCTCGTGGTGCTGTTCGGCGAGGACACCCCGCTGGAGCTGATCAAGGCCTTCCGCCCCGACGTGCTGGTCAAGGGCGCCGACTACACGGTCGAGACCGTCGTCGGCTCGGATGTCGTGCTCGGCTATGGCGGCAAGGTCGTGTTGGCCGAACTCAAGCAGGGCCAGAGCACCACCAACCTGATTGCGAGAATGAACAGCTAACTTGAGTCAAAGCGCCGCACAAAGGCCTGCTTTTCTTGGGTAAACCCCGTTCGGCAACCTCTTGTTAAGCAAAGCGGCGCATCGCTCTTTCGATGCAGCCTGAGCGCACCTGGGCATGAGCGTCGAACGCACCCTCCACCACTTCCCCCTGGACCCCGCCTCGCGACAAGTGCGTCTGGCGCTGGGCGAGAAGCGGCTGCCGTTCGTCGAGATCCAGGTTCGTTACTGGGAGATGCCGCCCGAGTTCACCTCGCTGAACCCGTCGGGCCTGCCGCCGGTGCTGGTCGAGACCCGCAACCAGCGCAACCTGGTGGTCTGCGAGACGCGGGCCATTCTCGAGCACATCGAAGAGACCGAAAGCGAGCCGGCGCTGCTGGGCCGCGACGCCGGCGAACGGGCCGAGGCCCGCCGCCTGCTGCAGTGGTTCGACCGCAAGTTCGACAACGAGGTCAACGGCTTCCTCCTGCACGAGAAGATGGAGAAGCGCCTGCTGCGGATGGGCGCGCCGGACCTGGCCGCCTTGCGCCAGGGCCGCGAGGCGCTGCGCCATCACCTGGGCTACATCGATGGCCTGCTGCAGACCCGCGACTGGCTGGCCGGTCGCCGCATGAGCCTGGCCGACTTCGCCGCCGCCGCCCATCTGTCGGTGATCGACTATTTCGGCGACGTGCCGTGGAAGGACTTCCAGGCGGCCAAGACCTGGTACATGAAGCTGAAGTCGAGGCCGGCCTTCCGTCCGATCCTGGCCGACCGCTGGCCCGGCCTCGCGCCGGCCGCGCATTATGACGACCTCGATTTCTGACCTCTCTTCCGAAGCGATCAAGGACGAGATCCGCGCCGAGGCCCTGAGCCTGGGGTTCTCGACCTGTGGCTTCGCCGATGCGGCGGCGGCCTGGCCGAACGGCGAGTGGCTGAAGGCCTTTGTCGAGGCCGAGCGTCACGGCGACATGGGCTGGATGGAAGAGACGCTGGAGCGGCGCTCGCACCCCACGGCCATGTGGACCGAGGCCAAGTCGGCGGTGGTGCTGGGGGTCAACTACGGCCCCGACATCGATCCGCTGGAGCAGCTCAAATCTACGAGTGATGCGGCCATCTCGGTCTACGCCCAGGGCGACGACTATCACGACGTCATCAAGAAGCGCCTGAAGGTGCTGGCCGGCTGGATGCATCGCCGGTTCGGCAAGGACGTGAAGGTCTTCGTCGACACCGCGCCGCTGATGGAAAAGCCGCTGGCCCAGCGCGCGGGCCTGGGCTGGCAGGGCAAGCACACCAACCTGGTCTCGCGCCAGTTCGGCTCATGGCTGTTCCTGGGCAGCGTGCTGACGACGCTGGACCTGCCGCCGGACGAGGCCGAGGTCGACCACTGCGGCCGATGCAGCGCCTGTCTCGACATCTGCCCGACTAACGCCTTCCCGGCCCCGCGCCAGCTGGATGCGCGGCGGTGCATCTCTTACCTGACCATCGAGCTGGCCGGCCCGATCCCGGCGGAGTTTCGCGAGCCGATGGGCAACCGGATCTATGGCTGTGACGACTGCCTGGCGATCTGCCCGTGGAACAAGTTCGCGTCGCTCTCCAGCGAAGCCAAACTCCAGGCCCGCGAGGCGCTGAAGCAGCCGTCTCTGGCCGAGCTGGCGGTGCTGGACGACACCGAATTTCGGGCGTTGTTCTCGAAGAACCCGATCAAGCGCATTGGCCGGGATCGCTTTGTCCGCAACGTGCTCTACGCGATCGGCAACAGCGGCGATGCGAGCCTGATGGCGGTGGTCGAGCCGTTGCTCGCCGACCCCGCGCCGGTGGTGCGCGGCGCGGCGGTCTGGGCCGCGCGGCGACTGCTCGGAGACGCCTCGGCGCTGAAGCGCGCCGAGGACGATCCCGAAGTTCTGGCCGAGTGGGCCTAGTTAGGCCTTCAGAGCCGCTTCCACGGCCACGCGGGCCGCGGCGCCCAGGTCGGCGCGCTTCAGGGCCAGGGCGACATTGGCCTTCAGCAGGCCGATCTTGTCGCCGCAGTCGTGGGTGACGCCTTCATAGACATAGGCGTGGAAGTCCTGGACCTTCATCAGCTTGGCCATCGAGTCCGTCAGCTGGATCTCGTTGCCCGCGCCCTTTTCCTGCTCGGCCAGCAGGTCGAAGATCTCGGGTTGCAGGATATAGCGGCCGGCGATCGACCAGTTCGAGGGGGCCGTACCCTGGGCGGGCTTCTCGACCATGCCGGTCATGGTGGCCAGGCGGCCGTTCACTTCGCCCGGGGCGACGATGCCGTACTTGTGGGTCTCGCTGGCGGGCACTTCCTCGACGCCGATGACATTGCCGCCGCCGACCTTGTCATAGACCTCGATCAGTTGGCCCAGCGCCGAGGGATCAGCGTCGACGATGACGTCGGGCAGCATGACCGCGAACGGCTCGTCGCCGATGATGTCGCGGGCGCACCACACCGCGTGGCCCAGGCCCAGCGGGGCCATCTGGCGCACGAAGCTCATCTCGCCCGGCTTGGGCAGCTCGTCGCGCAGTTGCTTGAGGATATCGAGCTTGCCCTTGGCTTCCAGCTGGGCTTCCAGCTCGACCTGGTGGTCGAAATAGTCCTCGATCGCGCCCTTGCTGCGACCGGTGACGAAGACGAAGTGCTCGATGCCGGCCTTGCGGCCTTCTTCGACGATGTACGACAGGATCGGCCGATCGACGACGTTCAGCAGCTCCTTCGGGGTCGTCTTGGTGCCCGGCAGCACGCGGGTGCCCAGACCGGCGACGGGAAGGACGGCTTTACGGACGGGTTTCATGAGCAGCTCGTCTGAATATTGGGACGCTGTTTCTAGAAAAGCTTGTCGACGAAAGCCACCACTGTTCCGTGAAAAGTATGCATCAGCCCGTCGGTGTTCATCCGGAGATGGAATCCCGGGCTCTTCGTGCTAGCTGAACGGCCTGATTGTTCGAGGTTCTTCATGCATCGTCGCGCCCTGCTTCTCACCCTGGCCGCCGCCGGCCTGACCCTGGCCGCGTGCGGTCCCAGCAAGAAGGCCCAGGAGAACCTCTCGATCGCCGACGCCTTCATGGCCAAGAACGCCAAGGAACCGGGCGTCGTCACCCTGCCGCAGGGCCTGCAATACAAGGTCGTGCGCGAAGGCCCGCAGGGCGGCCTGCACCCGAACAAGGCCGACGAGGTCAAGGTCCACTACGAAGGCAAGCTGATCGACGGCACGATCTTCGATAGCAGCTACGAGCGCGGCGTGCCGGCGGTGTTCCCGCTGGACGGCCTGGTGCCGGCCTGGGTCATCGCCCTGCAACGCATGAAGGCGGGCGACGAGTGGATCCTCTACGTGCCGCCGGCCCTGGGCTATGGCGCGCAGGACAAGGGCCCGATCCCGGCCAACAGCGTGATGATCTTCCGTATCGAGCTGCTGGACGTGAACCGCATCGCGCCGGGCAAGCCGAAGCAGTAGGGCCTAGACCACCCGCGGCGGGTAACCCTTGTCGCGCAGGGCGTTCATGACATCCTGGGTGTGCTGGGCGTCGCGGGTCTCGATGGTGATGTCGAACTCCGCGCCCTTGGCCGGCACGTCCAGGGCCAGGCGGTTGTGGTTCACTTCGATGATGTTGGCGCCCATGGTCCCGATCACGCTGGCCACGGTCGACAGCAGGCCCGGACGGTCGTCGCCGATGATGCGCAGGGACACCAGGCGCTGGGCGCGGACCAGTTCGCGGGTCAGCACCGAGGCCAAGAGGCGGGTGTCGATATTGCCGCCGCACAGGATCAGGCCACACTTCTTGCCCCGGAAGCGTTCCGGATAGGCCAGCAGCGCCGCCAGCGAGGCCGCGCCGGCCCCTTCGGCGATGGTCTTCTCGACATTGCAGTACAGGGCCACGGCCTGCTCGATATAGGGCTCTTCCAGCAGCAGCACGTCGTCGATCAGCGGACGGACGACGCTGTAGGTCAGCTCGCCGACCTGCTTGACCGCCACGCCTTCGGCGATGGTCTGGCCGCCGCAATGGGCCGCGACGCCGCGCATCTTGGCCGTGAACGACGGATACATCGCCGGCTCGCAGCCGATGATGTGGATGTCGTTCTTCAGGGCCTTGGCCGCCGTGGCCACGCCGCTGATCAGGCCGCCGCCGCCGATCGGTACGGGCAGGACCTCCAGGTCCGGCACGTCTTCCAGCATTTCCAGGGCGATCGTGCCCTGGCCGGCCATGATGTCGTAGTCGTCGAACGGGTGGACGAAGGTCAGGCCCTGCTCTTCGCGCAGCTTGCGGGCATGGGCGTTGGCGTCGTCATAGGTCTCGCCCTCGATGACCACGTTGGCCCCGAAGTCGCGGGTGTGCTGCACCTTCACGAACGGCGTGGTCTTGGGCATGACGATGGTCACGGGCACGCCCAGGCGGGCGCCGTGATAGGCCAGGCCCTGGGCGTGGTTGCCGGCGCTGGCGGCAATGACGCCCTTGGCCTTCTCGGCCTCCGAAAGCAGCATCAGCTTGTTCAGCGCGCCGCGCTCCTTGTAGGCGGCGGTGAATTGCAGGTTCTCGAACTTCACCCAGACTTCGGCGCCGGTGATCTTCGACAGCGTCTTGGAGTGGCGGCACGGCGTGCGCTCGATCTGACCCTTCAGGCGGCCGGCGGCGGCTTGGATGGCGGCGAGGTCGAGGGTCATAGGCGCTCCAGCACGAGAACTGCCGGGGCTCTAACACGGCCAAGCCGTCCGGGCACACCCCTTTAGGGCGCGGTCTCCAGCAGGTTTTCTATCGCGGCCCAGGCCTCAGGCTCCGTCAGCATCGGCGCATGGCCGACGCCGGGGACCTCGGCATAGGCCATGTGGGGCGCGGCGGCCTTCATGCGTTCGGCGATGGCGGGGTCGATCAGGTCGGAGATCCCGCCACGCACCAGCAGCAGCGGGCGGTCCTTCGCCAGGGCCCGGAACAGCGGATACATGTCCGGCGGCGCCAGGGCCGCGCCGCCTTCGGCCTGGGATTTGGCGGCGGCTTCCGTGGCGGCCTTGATCGGCGCGGCGATGTCCGGGTCGTAGGCCAGGACGTACGCGCCGTCCTGCTCGTCGAACAGGCGGCGGGCGAAGACGTCCCAGTCCTCGGCCGTGTAGGCGGGGAAGGCCGCTTCGTTGATCGCCTTGGCGTAGGCGACAGCCGCGTCCCAGGTCTCGAACCGGCTGGCCATACCGGTATAGCCGGCGATGCGGGCCAGGCCGACGGGCGACAGCTCGGGGCCGACATCGTTGAGCACGACCGCCGCGATCGCCTGGGGCAGGATCGAGGTCAGCACCATGGTGATCAGCCCGCCCATGCTGGTGCCGACAAATACCGCCTTCTCGATCCCGGCCGCCTGCAGCAGCGAGACGATGTCGGCGGCATAGGTCCCCGGATGGTAGTTCATCGGGTTCGGATCCCGCGCCGACAGGCCCCGGCCCCGCACGTCGACGGCCAAGACACGACGGCCCGTGGCGGCGATGCGCGGCGCCAGGTCCTCGAAGTCGCGGGCGTTGCGGGTCAGGCCGTGAATGCAGATCACCGGCAGCTTCTGGCTATCGCCGACGGGCGTGTAGTCCCGCGCATGCAGCGGCAGGCCTTCGTGTGAGGTCCAGAAGAAGTCGGTGAAGCTCATGCTCAGGCCTCGTAGACGAAGGGCGTTTCGATCTCGCTCAGCAGCGGGGCGGCGTTGTCGCGGTCGTTGGCGGTGATCTCGGCGACCGGGATCGGCCAGTCGATGCCGACCGCCGGATCGCTCCAGCGCACCGCGCCCTCGGCGGCCGGGGCGTAGTAGTCGGTGACCTTGTAGAGCACTTCGCAGGCGTCGGTCAGGGTGACGTAGCCGTGGGCGAAGCCCTTGGGCACCAGCAGCTGCTGGCGATTTTCGGCCGACAGCTCGGCCCCGACCCATTGGCCATAGGTCGGCGAGCCTTTGCGGATGTCGACCGCCACGTCGAAGATTGCGCCGACCACGCAGCGCAGCAGCTTGTCCTGGGCATGGGGCGGCTTTTGGTAGTGCAGGCCGCGCTGGATGCCGCGCGTCGTCGAGCGCACGTGGTTGTCCTGGACGAAAGCGGCCTTAAATCCAGCCTCCTCCAGCGCCGCCTGGCGGAAGGTCTCGGAAAACCACCCCCGCTCATCGCCATGGCGCGCGGGCGTGATAAGCAGCACTTCGGGGATCGCCAGCGGCGTGATCTTCATGACGCGTACCTAGAGAAACGAATTTCGCCACCGATGCCGGCTGAGACGACTGAAAACAAGAGCCCGTCGGTGAGCGTGATCATCGTCTCCTACCAGAGCGGCCCGACCCTGGCGCCGTGCCTGGAGCGGCTGGCCGCCCAGACCTTCCGCGACTTCGAGACCATCCTGATCGACAACGCCTCAACCGACGGCGCGCCGCAGGCGGCGGCCAAGGCCCATCCGTGGGTCGATTTCGTCGAGGCTGGGGCCAACCTGGGCTTCGCGGCCGGCAATAACTTCGCGGCCCGGCGCGCCAAGGGCCGCTGGCTGGTTTTGCTGAACCCCGACGCCTATGCCGAGCCCGAGTGGCTGGCCGAACTGATGGCCGGTGTGGAGCGCCATCCGACCGTGAAGAGCTTCGCCTCCCTGCAGCTGTCGGCCGATCGACCGGGCCTGCTGGACGGGGCCGGCGACAATGTCACCAGCGCGGGCATACCGTTCCGAGGCGGGTATGGCCGCAAGGAACCGGCGGTCCTACCCGAGGGTGAGGTGTTCTCGGCCTGTGGCGCGGCCATGCTGATCGACCGCGACCTGTTCCTGGAGGTCGGCGGCTTCGACGAGCGTTATTTCTGCTACTGCGAGGACGTCGACCTGGGCTACCGCCTGCGCCTCTACGACTATCCGACCCTGCTTCTCCCGAAGGCCAAGGTCGCCCACGTGGGCTCGGCCAGCACCGGCGTGCGATCGGACTTCGCGATCTTCCACGGTTCGCGCAACCGGGTCTGGACCTTCCTGAAGAACACGCCGGGCTGGCTGTTCCCGGTGACCCTGCCGCTGCACGTGGCCGTGACGTCGGGCCTGCTGCTGCTGCACTGGCGGCGCGGCGACGTCGAACCGGCGATCCGGGGCATCAAGGCGGCGCTGAAGCGCGAGGACCTGGATCAGGTCATGGCCGACCGCCGTACGATCCAGGCCAAGCGCAAGGCCTCGCCGGGCGCGATCCTGCGGGTGATGTCGTTCGATCCGACGGCGTTCATCGGCCGCCGTTTCATCATCCGGCGCTGGAAAGGTCCTCGATCAGCCGGCGCATGAAGGCCGCGCCGCGCTGCATCTGGCTGATCTCGACAAACTCGTCGGGCTGGTGGGCCTGGTCGATCGAGCCGGGACCGCAGATCACGGTCGAGAAGCCCGCGCCCTGGAACTGCCCGGCCTCGGCGGCATAGGGCACCACGCGGGCCGGGCCGTTGTCGCCGGCCAGCTTGCGGGCGAAGGCCTCGGCGACGCCGTCTTCCTCGGGCGCGAAGGCCGGGGTCAGCGAGCGACGCTCGACCTTGACGCCGCCTTCGGGGGCCTTGGCCTTGATTTCGGCGTCCATGGCCTCGCAGGCGGCGAAGAAATCGGCCAGCAGAGCCATCGGATCCATCTTGCCCGGCGTGCGCAGATCGAACAGGAACTTGCACTCACGGGCCAGGATGTTGCCGGCCGTGCCGCCATGGACCATGCCGACGGTCAGGGTCGCGCCCTTTGGCATGAACGGCGAGTTCGGATCGGCCTCGCGCTCCAGCTTTTCCGACAGTTCGACCAGCATCGCCATAAGCTTGATCGCCATGGTGTTGGCCGAGACGCCCAGGTGGGTCAGGCTGGAATGGGCCTCGCGGCCGGTGACCGTGACCGTGAAGGTGGCGATGCCCTTGTGGCCACGCACGGCGACCATGTCGGTGGGTTCGCCGACCACGACGAGGGCGGGGCGGGGGACCTCGGTGGCGATCACCGCGATCATGTCGGGCGCGCCGAGGCAGCCGACTTCCTCATCGTAGGAGAAGGCCAGGTGCACCGGCCGTGACAGGGTCGCCTGGGCCAGGTCCGGCGCGGCGGCCAGCGCCAAGGCCAGGAAGCCCTTCATGTCGCAGGTCCCGCGCCCATAGAGCCGCCCGTCGCGCTCGGTCAGCACCCACGGATCGCTGGACCACGGCTGGCCGTCGACCGGCACGACGTCGGTATGGCCGGAGAGCACCACCCCGCCCTCGACCGCCGGGCCGATGGTGGCCATCAGGTTCGACTTGGTCCCGTCGGCGTTCGGCACCCGGCGGCTCGGGACGTCCAGGTGAGCCAGGTACTGCTCGACCCACTGGATCAATTCCAGGTTCGACCGGCGCGAGGTGGTGTCGAACGCCACCAGCTTGGCCAGGATGTCGATCGCGCGATCAGACAAGACTTCGGAAGAGGAAACCATGATCAGAGCCTAGACCCGTTCGCGCGGCGCCATCTACCCGCCCGCGCGTTGTTGACCCCGGAATGCAGGGAGATGCCTCGTGATCGATCTCTACACCTGGACCACGCCGAACGGCCGCAAGGCCTCGATCATGCTGGAGGAGGTCGGCCTGCCCTATCGGGTCAACCCGGTGAACATCGGCAAGGACGAGCAGTTCGACCCGAAGTTCCTGGCCATCTCGCCCAACAACAAGATCCCCGCCATCGTCGATCACGACGCCCCCGGCGGCCCGCAGAAGGTGTTCGAAAGCGGCGCGATCCTGGTCTATCTGGCCGAAAAGACCGGCAAGCTGCTGGCCCCGAGCGGTCCCGAGCGCTGGGCGGCCCTGGAATGGACCTTCTGGCAGGTCGGCGGCCTGGGACCGATGGCCGGCCAATACGGCTATTTCGCTCTGCGCGCAGAGGAGAAGGTTCCCGCCGCCATCGACCGTTTCGGCGAGGAGGTCTCGCGCCTCATGGGCGTGCTCGATCGGCGGCTCAACGACCATCCGTGGATCGCCGGCGAGCACTATTCCATCGCCGACATCGCCAGCTACAGCTGGACCAAGGCCGTGCTGGGCGCCCTGGCCAAGGCCGAGCCGGGTCGCGATCCCGGCGTTCCGGCGGTCGAGAACTGGCTGATGGCCGTCGAGGCCCGTCCGGCCGTCCAGCGGGGCATGGCCGTGCCGCAGGTTTAGGAAAACTCCGTACGCCAGAGGAAAATCGGCCTCGCCTGACGCGTTCAGCCGCTTTTCTTCGGCGATACAGTTCTCTAGAGGGAGCGGACCATGATCCTGACCCTCTCCTGCCCCGACCAGCGCGGCATCGTCGCCAAGGTGTCCGCCTTCCTCTACGAGCGCGGCTGCAACATCCTGGACGCCCAGCAGTTCGACGACCAGGAGACCGGTCAGTTCTTCATGCGCGTGGTGTTCGATGCCGACGGCGCCGACCGGTCAGCGGTGCGCGGCGAGTTCGGCGCCCTGGCCGAGCCGCTGAAGATGAAGTGGTCCCTGCGCGACCGCGCCGAGCGCTATCGCGTGCTGCTGCTGGCCAGCAAGTTCGACCACTGCCTGGCCGACCTGGTCTATCGCTGGCGGATCGGCGAACTGCCGATGGACATCGCCGGCGTGGTCTCCAACCATCCCGCCGAAACCTACGAACACATCGACCTCTCGGGCCTGCCCTTCCACCACATGCCGGTGACCAAGGAGACCAAATTCGAGCAGGAAGCCGATCTCTGGAAGCTGATCCAGGAGACCAAGACCGACATCGTCGTCCTCGCCCGCTACATGCAGGTGCTGTCGGACGGTCTGTCGGCCAAGCTGCAGGGTCGCTGCATCAACATCCACCACTCGTTCCTGCCGGGCTTCAAGGGCGCCAAGCCCTATCACCAGGCCCATGCGCGCGGCGTGAAGCTGATCGGCGCCTCGGCCCACTACGTGACCGGCGACCTGGACGAGGGTCCGATCATCGAGCAGGACGTCGAGCGCATCAGCCACCGCGACACGCCCGAGGATCTGGTCCGCAAGGGCCGTGACATCGAGCGCCGCGTCCTGGCCCGCGCCCTGCGTTACCGCTTGGAAGATCGCGTGCTGCTGAACGGCCGCAAGACGGTGGTCTTCACCGACTAAGTTGCGCGTACACTAAAAACTGGATACGGACCCGGCTCTGTTTCAGCCCGAGGCTAACCCGCGCATGTCGCAGCAGAATCTCCGCGTGATGGTGACCGGCGGGTCGGGCTTCATCGGCTCGGCCGTGTGCCGCCATCTGGCCGGCCAGAACGACGTCGCAATCCTCAATTTCGACAAGCTGACCTATGCCGCCTCGCCGGCCAGCCTGGCGATGCTGGACGGCAAGGCCGATTACCAGTTCGTGCAGGGCGATGTCGCCGACGCGGCGGTCGTCTCGGCGACGATCAAGGCCTTCCGCCCCAACGTGGTCATGCATCTGGCCGCCGAGAGCCATGTCGACCGCTCGATCACCGGTCCTGGCGACTTTGTGCAGACCAACATCGTCGGCACGTACGTGATGCTGCAGGCGGCGCTGGAGCACTGGCGCACGCTGGAAGGCGCCGAGAAGGACGCCTTCCGCTTCCACCACATCTCGACCGACGAGGTATTTGGCAGCCTGGGCGCCGAAGGCCTGTTCAGCGAAACCACGCCCTACGACCCCCGCTCGCCCTATTCGGCGTCAAAGGCCTCGTCCGACCACCTGGCCCGCGCCTGGCATCACACCTACGGTCTGCCGGTGGTGGTCTCGAACTGCTCGAACAACTACGGCCCGTATCACTTCCCCGAGAAGCTGATCCCGCTGGTCACGCTCAATGCCCTCGAGGGCAAGCCGCTGCCGGTCTACGGCAAGGGCGACAATGTCCGCGACTGGCTGCATGTCGAGGACCACGCCCGCGCCCTGCACCTGATCGCCACCCGGGGCGTCCCGGGCGAGAGCTACAATGTCGGCGGCCGCAACGAGCGCACCAACTTGCAGGTCGTTGAGGCGATCTGCGACGTGCTGGATGAGCTGCGCCCGATCGCCGGCCAGAGCCGCCGCGATCTGATCACCTTCGTCACCGACCGTCCGGGCCACGACGCCCGCTACGCCATCGACGCCACCAAGCTGGAGACCGAGCTGGGCTGGAAGGCGCAGGAGACCTTCGACACCGGCCTGCGCAAGACCATCCAGTGGTACCTCGATAACCAGGCCTGGTGGGCGCCGCTGCGCGAGCGTTACGACGGCCAGCGCCTGGGCCTGAAGTAGCCGTCTACGACCTCGACGCCCTGGCCAAAAAGCTCAGCCTCGGCGACAGTCCAACGCTGTCATAAGAAAAGCGTTGGGGAGCCTCCCGTGTCCAAGAAGATCATCCTCGCCGCCGTCGCGGCGACGCTGTTGGCCGTGCCGGCCGCCCCCGCCTTGGCGCGTGCGACGCCCGCCGCCTCGGCCCCCGCCCCGGTCAAGATCGACAAGAAACGCATCGACGCGGCCCTGAAGGCCATGGTTGACAGCGGCCGCGCCGTCGGCGTCTCGGCGGTGGTCTGGAAGGATGGCCAGGAGCGCTATTTCGGGACCGCCGGCATGGCCGACCGCGAGGGTGGTAAGCCGATGCGCCGCGACACCCTGGTGCAGATCTTCTCGATGACCAAGCCGGTCACGGGCGTGGCTTTGATGCAGCTGTGGGAGCAGGGGAAGTTTGGCCTGGACGACCCGCTGTCGCGCTACTTGCCCGACTTCGCCGACATGAAGGTGATGGACGCCCGGGGCCAGACTCGTCCGGCGGCCCGCCCGATCCTGATCCGCGACATCCTGCGCCACACGGCCGGCTTCTCGTACGGCGGGACGGCCACCCCGGCCGATGCGGCGTTCACGGCGCTGGATCCGATGAACCAGGCCAACGACCTGACCGAGTTCGGCCATCGCATCGCCAAGGCGCCGCTGCTGTTCGATCCGGGCGAGCAGTGGAGCTACAGCGCCGCCGTCGACGTCCAGGCCCTGCTGGTCGAGAAACTCACCGGCCAGCCGTTCGAAGCCTATGTGAAGGCCCACATCCTCGAGCCGCTGGGCATGAAGGAAGCGGCCTGGACCCAGCCCGAGGCCGCCTTCGCTCGCCTGGCCGCCACCTACAACAAGGGCCCCGACGGCAAGCTGGCCCGCCAGGCCGACGCCGAGACCCGCCGGCTCAATTTCGACCCCAGCCGTCGCCTGACCATGGGCGGGGCCGGCATCGTCGCGCCGATCGACGACTACCTCCGCTTCTCGCGCATGCTGCTGAACGAGGGCGAGCTGGACGGGGTGCGGGTCCTGAAACCCTCGACCGCGCGCCTGATGGCCACCGACCACCTGGACCCCCGCGTCACCCAGCGCCTCTGGCTGCCCAGCAAGGGCACGGTCGGCTTCGGTCTCGACTTCGCGGTCCGCAAGAGCGCGCCGAAGACGGCCGCTGAAAATCGCGGCGCGATCGGCGAATTCTTCTGGGACGGCCGCGAGACGACGCTGTTCTGGGTCGATCCGGTCAACCATCTGACGGCGGTGTTCTTCGTCCAGACCTACCCCTTCGACGGCACCCTGCACCACGACTTCCGCGAAGCGGTGTATGGTGCGGACTATCTGGGACCCAAGGGCGACTAGGGCTTGGGCTGGGCCGCCAGGTCCTGGGTCTTCGAGGCGCAGCCCTTCAGGGTCTCGCCGTCGATCCAGACCTCGGCCAGGTAGCCGTAGCGGCGGTCGGACATGCCGTCCGAGCACTCGCCCGGCGTCAGGCGCAGCACGAGCCGGGTCTCGCCGGCGGTGGTGTCGAACACGCCCTGCTCGCCGTCGATGCGCACGCCGGAATTGCCGGTGACGACGTCGGCATGGTCGGGGCGGGACAGGGTCATGCCGTCGGCGCGCACCTTCACGTTCCAGAACGGCTCGGTCCCGACCGCGTCGAAGTCGCCGGAATAGTCCGGGCCGACGGTGATCGGCGCATCGGCCGGCGGCGGGGCTTCCTCGGCCGAGCCCATGGGCGACTGTCCGCAGGCCGTTATCAACAGGGCGGCGGCGATCAGGGCGGCGGTACGCATGTCTTTGACTATCCCCTCCAGGTCCGGTGAGGCTAGACTCAGCGGCGATGAATCGGAACGCTTCTCCCTCCTTCCTTGAGTTCTTCGCCGGCGGCGGCATGGCCCGGATCGGTCTGGGCGACGGCTGGAGCTGCGCGTTCGCCAACGACTTCGACGCGGTGAAGGCCGACACCTATCGGGCCAACTTCGCCGACGCGGGGGAGCACTTCCACGCCGGCGACGTCTTCGCCCTCAAGGCGGACGAGATCCCGACCGCCGACCTGGCCTGGGCCTCCAGCCCCTGCCAGGACTTCAGCCTGGCCGGCGCCCGCGCGGGCCTGGCCGGCGGCAAGTCGTCGGCCTTCTTCGGCTTCTGGACGCTGATGAAGGCGATGTCGGCCGAGGGCCGCGCCCCGCCGGTGATCGTCATCGAGAACGTCGTGGGTTTGCTGACCTCGCACCACGGCGACGACTTCACCGCCCTGTGCGGCGCGCTCTCGGAAGAGGGCTACCGCTTCGGGGCGCTGGAGATCGACGCCGGCGCCTTCGTCCCGCAGTCGCGCCCCCGTGTGTTCGTCGTCGCCACCCGCCTGCCGACCGACGACCTGGAAGGGACCAGCGGCTTCCACAGCCGCGCCGTGCGCGAGGCCGCCGCCCGCCTGCCCGACGACTTGAAAGAGCGCTGGATCTGGTGGGGCGTCCCCTCGCCGCCGGCCCGCAACACCGACCTTTCCGTCGTGCTCGAGCCCGACGCCGCCGTGACCTGGAACCCACAGGAGCGCACCGACGCCCTGCTGGCCCTGATGGCCGACAGCCACCGCGAGGCGGTCGAGCGTCGCGTGAAGTCGGGCGAGCGCGCGGTCGGCGCCGTGTTCCGCCGGATGCGCGGCGGCGACCAGCGGGCCGAGGTGCGCTTCGACGGCGTAGCGGGATGTCTGCGCACCCCGCGCGGCGGCTCCTCGCGTCAGACCTTGCTGGTCATCGAGAACGGCCAAGTCCGCTCGCGCCTGGTCACCCCGCGCGAGGGCGCGCGCCTGATGGGCCTGCCCGACAGCTATCTGCTGCCGCGTTCGCAGACGGCCGGCCTGCAGGTGATCGGCGACGGCGTGGCGGTCCCGGCCGTCCGCTGGCTGGCCCAAACCCTGCTGGAGCCCCTGCTGATTAGCAAAACTGCAAGCCTCGCCGCCGAATGACCCCCTGACAGCTGGGGTTTGCGGGTCTAGGGTGCGCCCGCTTCCCGCAACCTAAAGGCTCCAGGGTGCTCTGATGGACGACGCTTCCTCCCTCTACGACGCTTCGCGTTTCAAGCGCGCGGGTCGCGGCAAGATCTACGACTCGATCATCGACACGATCGGTGACACCCCGATCGTCCGCCTGCCGCGCCTGACGGCCGAGCTGAAGCCCAAGGGCGAGGTCGTCGCCAAACTCGAATTCTTCAACCCGATCGGTTCGGTCAAGGACCGCATCGGCGTGGCCATGATCGAGTCGCTGGAAGCCCAGGGCATCCTGAAGCCCGGCGCGACGATTATCGAGCCCACCTCGGGCAATACCGGCATCGCCCTGGCCTTCGTGGCCGCCGCCAAGGGCTACAAGCTGATCCTGGTCATGCCCGAAAGCATGTCGGTCGAGCGCCGCAAGATGCTGCTGCTGCTGGGCGCCAAGCTGGAGCTGACCCCGGCTGAGAAGGGCATGCGCGGCGCCGTCTCGCGCGCCCAGGAACTGATCGACGCCACGCCGGGCGCGGTGATGCCGCAACAGTTCGAGAACGGCGCCAACCCGCTGATCCACCGCGTCTCGACCGCCGAGGAGATCTGGAACGACACGGCCGGCGCCGTGGACGCCGTGGTCTCGGGCGTCGGCACTGGTGGCACGATCAGCGGCGTCGGCCAGGTGCTGAAGGCCCGCAAGCCGTCCCTGAAGATGGTCGCCGTCGAGCCCGAGGCTTCGCCGGTGCTGTCGGGCGGCGCGCCGGGTCCGCACAAGATCCAGGGCATCGGGGCCGGTTTCGTGCCGGGCATCCTCGATCGCTCGGTGATCGACGACATCGTCCAGGTCAGCAATGACGACAGCTTCGCCATGGCCCGCCGCGCGGCGGCGACCGAAGGCCTGCCGGTCGGCATCAGTTCGGGCGCGGCCCTGACCGCCGCCTTCGACCTGGCCCTGCGCGACGAATACGCCGGCAAGCTGATCGTGGTGATCATCCCCAGCTTCGCCGAGCGCTATCTGTCCACGGCGCTGTTCGAGGGCCTCTGAGCCCCCTTCGTGTAGGCGTCGTCGGGTGCGGCGTCGGCGGCATGGCCGCCGCGCTGGCCCTGGCGCGCCGAGGGCATCGGGTCACCCTGCTGGAGGCCTTCGCGGCCCCGCGTCCATTGGGCTCGGGGCTGTTGTTGCAGCCGACGGGTCTGGCGGCCTTGCGGGCCCTGGGTCTCGACGAAGCGATCCGTGAGGCCGGCGCCCGTGTCGACCGGCTGGAAGGCAAGGATACGCGCGGCCGCCGGGTCATGGACCTGGACTACGGCGACTGGCGGCCCGGCGCGCACGGCGTCGGCATCCATCGCGCGGTGCTGTTCGACACTCTGCACGAGCAGCTAGCGCCGGCCGGGGTCGAGGTCGTCACCGACGCCCGCGTCGTGCGGATCGAGAACGCCGCGAACCCTATCCTTCACGATCAGCAAGGCCGCAGTTTCGGCCCGTTCGAACTGGCCATTGTCGGCGACGGCTCGGCCTCGACCCTGCGGACGGCGATCCGGCCCGGCGCGCGAGCCCCGGTCTATCCGTGGGGCGCGGTCTGGACTAACGCCAGCGATCCCGAGGGCCGTTTCGCCGGCGCCTTGCGGCAGGTCTATCACCGCGCCGAGGTGATGACTGGCGTCCTGCCCATCGGCCAAGATCAGGTCAGCCTCTTCTGGTCCGTGCCGGTCAAGGACCTGGACGCCTTCCTGGCCGGCGACTTCGAAACCTGGCGGCGCGAGCGGCTAGGGGCACTGTGGCCCGAGGCCGCCGCGCTGCTTGAGGGCCGCGAAGCCTGGGAGGGTTTCTCCCGCGCCCTCTATCGCGACGTCTCGGTGGGACGCTGGAACCGCGACGCCTGCGTGCTGATCGGCGACGCCGCTCACGGCACCAGTCCGCAACTGGGGCAGGGGGCGAACCTGGCCCTGGTGGACGCCGTCGAGCTGGCCGCGCGCCTGGACCGCGACCATCGCGGGGTCACTGTCGCCGTCCGCGCCTGGCAGGGCGATCGTCGGCGGCACACCGGCATCTATCAGCTGGTCTCCAAGGCCCTGACGCCGCTCTTTCAAGCGCATGGCGCGTTCTGGCCTTGCATGAGGGATTGGTTCTTCACCCCAATGTCGCGCTGGCCGGGCCTCAAGCAGCTGGGCGTGCTGCTGCTGACCGGGACCCTGCGCCTGGGCCGTTTCCCGCCGGAGACCAAGCCGTGACGACGGACGTCTACGACAAGGCCAAGCGCTCGGCCGTCATGGCCGCCGTGAAGAGCAAGGACACCAGGCCCGAGAAGGCCCTGCGCCGGATCCTGACCAGCCTGGGCGCGCGCTATCGCCTGCATCGCAAGGACCTGCCGGGCAATCCCGACGTGGTCATGCCGGGCCGCAAGCTGGCCTTTTTCGTCCATGGCTGCTTCTGGCATGGTCACGACTGCGCGCGAGGCTCGCGGGTGCCCAAGAACAATCGCGACTACTGGCTGGCCAAGGTGGCCCGCAACGTCGCCCGCGACGCGCGCTCGCAAGCCGCGCTGAAGGCGGCCGGCTGGCGGGTCGAGGTCGTCTGGGAATGCGACATGAAGGACGAGGCGGCCCTGGCGGCGCGCCTCAAGGCCGTGCTGGATCAGGCCGCGTCGGCCGAGGCGGACACCTCGACCGCCAGCACCTGAGCCAAGGCTCCGAACAGCTCCACAGGGTCGATCGGCTTGGCCACGTGGCCATTCATGCCGGCGGCCATGCAGGCGTCCCAGTCCTTGGGCGTAGCCGAGGCGGTGACGGCGATCACCGGGGTGTCGCGGTTGGGGCCCGCGCCAGCGCGCAGGATCCGGGTGGCCTCGCGGCCATCCATGCCGGGCATGTAGACGTCCATCAGCACCGCGTCGAAGACCTCGGCGTTCAGCAGTTCCAGGGCCTCCTCGCCGGACTCGGCCAGGGTCGCGTCGACGCCGAAGGGCTGGAGCACCAGCTCGATGGCTCGGCGGTTGACCACGTGGTCGTCGACCACCAGCACCCGCAGGCCGGTGATCGAGCGGCCCTCGTCCTCGGCGCGCGGCGCTTCGGCGGTCTCGAAGACGGTGGTCAGGGTGAAGTGGGCGCCGTGACCGGGTGCGCTGGCGGCGGTCAGGTCGCCGCCCATCAGCCGGGCCAGCTCGCGGCTGATCGCCAGGCCCAGGCCCGAGCCGCCATGCTGGCGCACGATGGCGGCGTTCAGCTGGTCGAACGGCGTGAACAGGCGCGGCAGGGCGGCCTCGGGAATGCCAGGACCGGTGTCGATCACCTCGATCGACAGCAGGACCTGGTCGGGCGAGGGCTGGGCGTGCAGGACGACCGTGATCTCGCCGCGCTCGGTGAACTTGATGGCGTTGCTGAGCAGGTTGTTCAGCACCTGCTTCAGGCGCATGGCGTCGCCGGCCACCCAGCGGGGCAGGCTGGCCGCGCCCTTGATCCGCAGCTTCAGCCCCTTGCGGGCGATTTCGGGCCGCCACAGGCGCAGGGTGTCCGACAAGGCCTGGCGCAGGTTGAAGGCCGACTGCTCGACCGTCATCCGACCCGCGTCCAGGCGCGAGAGGTCCAGCAGATCGTTCAGCAGGGTGCGCATCAGGCCCCCGGCGTCGGCGATCAGCTGGGCGTGGATCTTCTGGCCGGCCTCGGGAACCTCGCTGTGCAGGCGGGCCGCGCCGGCCAGGATGGCGCTGATCGGGGTGCGCAGCTCGTGGCTGATCATGGCCACGAAGGCGGACTTGGCGGCGACGGCCTCCTCGGCCTCGTGGCGGCGGCGCTCGGCCTCGGCCTTGGCGTCGGCCTCGGCCTTCAGGGCGGCGCTGAGGGTGCGGCTGGCGACGGTGACCGAGACGATCATCAGGATGGCGCCGAACCACAGCACATCGGCCAGGTTGGCCCCGGGATTGGCGGCCTTGGCCACGAACGGTGCGATCAGCAGGTAGAGGGCGTGCGGGGCGGCGGCCATCAGGGTGGCCAGGCGGTTGCCGGCGTTGACGACCACCACGTTCAGCAGGGCGCCGGCCAGCAGCATGCCGCCCAGGGTCGGTGCGAACCGGATGTGCGAGGCGAACAGCGCCAGCGACACGGCGCCGAAGGCCGCCGAGGTGACGAACGGCGCGACGACGGCGGCCAGGCGTCGCCAGGTCGGCGCGGACCCCGTCGGACCCCGCACCCAGTTCTCGAAGGCGTAGCACAGCGTGTAGACGCCGGCCCACACCCAGCCCCAGGCCGGATGCAGATAGACCTGCAGCAGCACGGCGATGGCCACGGTGGCGCCGATGCGCAGATAGGTGTTCGCGCGCCGTGAGGCGGCGGCGCGAGCCACGTCCTTCTGCATCGTCGTCTCGGTCACGCCTTCGCCCCCTGAGACCCCCCGGTCCCCACCACGGCCAGGCCAGCCGCGATGGCCTAGATGGAAGTCAAAGAATGCCGCCTAGTCAATGGGTTGGACCATCATCGGGTTTGGGCATGATCGTGCTTTGCCAGCGCGCAGCGCGCCGGCTTCAGCAAGGATTTGCCTTTTGTGGTCAAGTTTAGGGACGTGCGCCGAAGGCCTTGGCCAGGTCGTCGGCGGTGACGCCATCCAGCTCCAGGCGCTTGAGCCGGGCCGTGTCGCCGGCCGCCAGACGGACGGCTGAGCGCGGGATCTTCAGGCTCTTGGCCAGGAAGGCCAGCAGGGCCGCGTTGGCCGCGCCGTCGACCGGCGGGCTGGCCACGCGGACCTTCAAGTAAGGGCGGCCGTCCGCGTCGCTGGCCCAGCCGTCAACCGCATCGCGGCCGCCACGGGGCGTCAGGCGGACGGCCAGGACCTCAGCCAAGAACGTTCAGCAGGGTGTTCTGAAGCGCCGGCAGGATGAAGATCTGCAAGCCGCGCAGCAGCAGCAGCACGATGATCGGGCTGATATCGACGCCGCCGATCGACGGGATGATCCGGCGGAAAGGGGCCAGGATCGGGTCGGTGACGCGATCCAGGAAAGAGGCGACGTTATAGACGAACTGGTTGCGGCGGTTGATCACGTCGAACGCGAACAGCCAGCTCAACACGGCCGAGATGATGATGGCCCACCACAGCAGGTCCAGCAGCGCGTTGAGGATGAAGAAGACGAGATTGATGATGGGCGCCATGGGATTTCCGTCTGATGCCACAGCTTCTTGCCGCGCCTGGAGGTTGCTGGCAAGGCGCGGTGAGAACCCCGCTTGACGTGCGCGCCCAAGGGCCGTATCTCCGCCGCTCCTTGGGGCCGTAGCTCAGATGGTAGAGCGCCTCGTTCGCAATGAGGAGGTCAGGGGTTCGATTCCCCTCGGCTCCACCAAGGACCTTCCCGACACGTGCAAATGAACGCTTCTCTGGACGGGAGCTTGACCGTGCACGTTCATGCCCCTTCCGCGTCCGTCAGCGTCATCTCGCCGCATGGGGCAGAAATCGCCGTCTCGGCGCACGGTCTGCGACGACTCGCCACAGCCAAGGTTTACCGGATGGCGCCTCGCCCCGGGTGAGGTTGCGCCCTCGTCCGATCGAATGTCGGGCCAGCGGGGGCTAGAATGCGCCAGACGAAAACCAACCGGATCGCCTATCGCCTGGCGGCGGGATCCTTCTTCATCGCCGCGGCGCTGATGGCGGCCGACGCCTATGCCGAACCGGCCCTGAAGCTGGGCGGCAGCTACACGGCGGACGTGACCGGCACGGTCAGCGGCGGCTTGGCCAAGCGCGGCCGGGTGCTGGACGATTTCCAGATCTCGGCCGATCTCGACCTGGACAAGGCCGTCGGCTGGAAGGGCGCGACCGCCCACGCCCTGTTCCTGAACAATAGCGGCGCCATGCCCAATGACGACGCCGGCACCCTGCAGGGCGTCGACAATATCGAGGTCAGCCGCCAGCGCGCCCGCCTGTTCGAGGCCTGGGTCGAGCAGGGTTTCGGCGACAAGGGTTCGATCCGCGCGGGCCTGTATGACCTCAACAGCGAGTTCTATTCCAACGACAGCGCCGGCATGCTGCTGGCCCCGGCCTTCGGCATCGGTTCGGAGCTGGCGGCCACCGGGCCGAACGGCCCGTCGATCTTCCCGTCCACGGCCCTGGCCGTGCGTGCGCGCTGGACGCCCAATGAGCACGTCTATGCGCAAGCCGCCGTGCTGAACGCCAATGCCGGCGTGCTGGGCGATCCCGGCGGTGTCCACACCTCGTTCGACAATGGCGTGCTGGTGATCGGCGAAGCCGGCTGGCAAGGGCGTGGCAAGGTGGCCGTCGGGACCTGGCGCTACAGCGACAAGCAGGACGACATCCGCAGCGTCACGCCCGCCGGCGATCCGGTCCACGCCACCGCCCAGGGCGCCTATGTCCTGCTGGAACGCCAGCTGACCGGCGAGGGCGATGACGCGGTGCGCAAGACCACGGCCTTCGCGCGCCTGGGCGTCTCGGACGGCGACACCACCGCCTTTAAGGGCGGCTGGCAGGCCGGCGTGCTGGTGGAGCATGTCTTCGAGAGCCGCCCCGACAGCGCCTTCTCGATGGGGGTCAACCAAGCCTATCTGTCGGGCAAGTTCCGCGACAACGCCTTCGACGCGGGCCAGCGCCTGCAACGCGCCGAAAGCGCGATCGAGGTGACCTATTCGGACAAGATCGGACCGGTGACGATCCAGCCCGACCTGCAATATGTGAAGGACCCGGGCGCCGACGGCGGCGTCGGCCACGCCCTGGTGGCGATCCTGCGGGTGGGCGTGGAGTTCTAGACCTCCACGCCATCACAGTGTCTTAGGCGCCGGCCGCTTCCGCGACGGCTTCGGCGGTGATGCCGAATTCCTTGTAGAGGCGCTCGAACGGGGCCGAGGCGCCAAAGCTCTTCATGCCGACGAACTTGCCGTCCTCGCCGATGAAGCGCTCCCAGCCCATGCGGATGCCGGCTTCCACCGCCACGCGCACCGGGGCTTGGCCGATGACCGAAGCCTGGTAGGCGGCGTCCTGCTTGTCGAACAGTTCCCAGCAGGGGGTCGAGACGACGCGGGTGGGCTTGCCCTTGGCCTGCAGGATGTCGCGGGCGGCCACGGCGACGCCGACCTCGGTGCCCGAGGCGAAGATCGTCACGGCCGCTTCACCACCCTCGGCGGCGAGCAGTTCGTAGGCGCCCTTGGCCGACAGATCACCGCCGGCGGTGCGCACGTGCGGGGTCTTCTGGCGCGACAGGGTCATGACCGACGGGGTGCGGGCGCTTTGCAGGGCGACCTTCCAGCACTCGGCGGCTTCCACCGCGTCGGCCGGACGGAAGACCAGCAGGTTGGGGATGGCGCGCAAGGACGCGACCTGTTCCACCGGCTGGTGGGTCGGGCCGTCTTCGCCCAGACCGATGGAGTCGTGGGTCATCACGTGGATGACGCGGGCTTCCATCAGGGCGCCCAGGCGGATGGCCGCGCGGCTGTAGTCGGCGAAGGCCAGGAAGGTGCCCGAATAGGGGATCACGCCGCCGTGCAGGGCCATGCCGTTCATGGCCGCGGCCATGCCGAATTCGCGCACGCCGTAGTGGACGTAGCGGCCGGTATATTCCGGCGCGTCGAACGCGCCCATGCCCTTGACCAGGGTGTTGTTCGAGCCGGTCAGGTCGGCCGAGCCGCCGATCATTTCCGGGATGGCCGGGATCAGCTGGTCCAGGGCCGAGCCCGAGTGGACGCGGGTGGCGTTGACCGGCTTGGTCTCCAGGGCCTTGGCGATGTGGGCGTCGACGGCCTCGAAGGCGGTCGCGGGAAGCTCGCCGACCATGGCGCGCTTGAAGTCGCTGGCGTGGGTCGAGGCGGCCAGCTTGGCCTCCCAGGCCTTGCGGACCTTGGCGCCGCGACGGCCGACGCTCTTCCAGGCCGTGGCGATGTCGCCCGGCACGGTGAAGGGCTCGGCGTCCCAGCCCATGGCGACGCGCGAGGCGGCGATCTCGCTGTCGAACAGGGTGTAGCCGTGGCTGTGGGGGTCGCCTTCTTTCGGACCCGCGCCCTTCGAGATCAGCGTCTTGCACGCGATCATGGTCGGGCGGTCCTGCTTGGTGGCCCAGCGCAGGGCGGCGGCGATCTTGCCGTGGTCGTGGCCGTCGACGACCTTCACGGCCCAGCCGGCGGCCTTGAAGCGGGCGACCTGGTCGCCGGTCTCGGCGATGGTGGCGACGCCGTCGATGGTGGTGTTGTTGTCGTCGAACAGCACCGTCAGCTTCTTCAGGCGCAGGCGACCGGCGATGCTGATGGCTTCGTGGCTGACGCCTTCCATCAGGCAGCCGTCGCCGGCGATCACCCAGGTGCGGTGGTCGACGAGGTCAGAGCCGAAGCGGCCAGCCAGGTGGGCTTCGGCCATGGCCATGCCGACGGCGGTGGCCAGGCCCTGGCCCAGCGGGCCGGTCGTGGTCTCGACGCCAGGGGTGTGGTGCACTTCCGGGTGGCCGGGGGTCAGCGACCCCCACTGACGGAAGTTCTCGATCTCCTTCATCGTCACGGCCTTGAAGCCGGTCAGGTGAAGCAGGGAATACAGCAGCATCGAGCCGTGGCCGGCCGACAGCACGAAGCGGTCGCGGTCGGCCCAGTTGGGCTGGCTGGCGTCGAACTTCAGGAACTTGCCCCACAGGACGGTCGCCACGTCGGCCATGCCCATCGGCATGCCTTGGTGACCGGACTTGGCCTTGTGCACGGCGTCCATGGAAAGGACGCGGATCGCGTCGGCCATCTTGATGGGCGAAACGGGCATGTGAGCTTCCGTCTTTGTTATGTTTTGCAGGGCTGCGCGAGGGGCGCACTCGCATGCGAGGCCCCGGGGGTCAACCCGCGCGGACACGCTTCTTGACCGCTATGCAACATCGTCCGCAGGCGCTATAGCTGGAGACAGACTTATGCTCAATTTCAGCATAACCCTGAAAGGCCGATTCCTTGGGTAGTCCGTCGTTCTTCTCGCCCTATCGCCATGGCTTCGTCCGGGTGGCCACCGCCGTTCCCAAGGTGAAGCTGGCCGATCCGGCCGTGAACGCTAAAAGCGTTCTGGCCCTGGCCCGCGAGGCGCATGAGGCTGGCGTGGCGGTGATCGTGTTCCCGGAACTGGGCCTGACCGGCTACACGATCGACGACCTGCTGCAGCAGGAAGTGCTGTTGGACGCCGTCGAAGCGGCGATCGCGACTTTGGCCGAGGCCAGCAGGGGACTCTCGCCGATGATCGTGGTCGGCGCGCCGCTGCGTGACGGCGGCCGGCTCTACAATACGGCGGTGGCGATCCAGGGCGGCCAGGTTCTGGGCGTCGTTCCCAAGAGCTTCCTGCCCAACTACCGCGAATTCTATGAGCGCCGCTGGTTCACGCCGGGCGCGGGGATTACGGGCAAGACCCTGACCCTGGCCGGCCAAAGCGTCCCGTTCGGGACCGACGTGTTGTTCAGGGCCGACGCCCCGACGCCGTTCACCGTGGGTGTCGAGATCTGCGAGGACGTCTGGACGCCCACCCCGCCTAGCACCGCCCAGGCCCTGGCCGGGGCCGAGATCCTGCTGAACCTGTCGGCCAGCAACATCACCATCGGCAAGTCCGAGACCCGCCGGATGCTGTGCGCCAGCCAGTCCTCGCGGATGGTCGCCGCCTATGTCTACGCCGCCGCCGGGGCGGGCGAGAGCTCGACGGACCTGGCCTGGGACGGCCATGTCGACATCCACGAGATGGGCGCCCTGCTGGCCGAGAGCCCGCGCTTCTCGACGGGGCCGGCCTGGACCTATGCCGACATCGACGTCGAGCGGATCCGTCAGGAGCGCATGCGCGTCGGCAGCTTCGGCGACGCCATGGCGCTGAACCCGGCCAAGGTCCCGTTCCGCGTCGTGCCTTTCGCTTTCGAGGCGCCGGCCGGCGACCTGGCTCTGCACCGCCCGATCGAGCGCTTTCCGTTCACGCCCTCGGATCCCGCCAAGCTGCGCGAGAACTGCTACGAGGCCTACAACATCCAGGTCCAGGGCCTGGCGCGGCGGCTCGAGGCCTCGGGCCTGAAGAAGCTGGTCATCGGTATCTCGGGCGGCCTCGACTCGACCCAGGCGTTGCTGGTGGCGGCCAAGGCCGTCGATCAGCTGGGCCTGCCGCGCACCAACATCCTGGCCTACACCCTGCCGGGCTTCGCCACCTCGGATCGCACCAAGGACAATGCCTGGGCCCTCATGAGAGCCATCGGGGCTGCCGCCGCCGAGCTCGACATCCGTCCGGCCGCGACCCAGATGCTGAAGGACCTGGACCACCCGTTCGGGCGCGGCGAGCCGGTCTATGACGTGACGTTCGAGAACGTGCAGGCGGGCTTACGCACCGACTACCTGTTCCGCCTGGCCAACCACAACGCCGCGCTCGTCGTCGGCACTGGCGACCTGTCGGAACTGGCCCTGGGCTGGTGCACTTATGGCGTCGGCGACCACATGAGCCACTACAACCCCAACTGCGGGGCGCCCAAGACGCTGATCCAGCACCTGATCCGTTTCGTGGCCCATTCGGGCGATGTCGATGCGGCGACCACGGCGCTGCTGGAGGACATCCTGGCCACCGAGATCTCGCCGGAGCTGGTGCCGGGCGAGGTCACCCAGGCCACCGAGAGCTTCGTCGGCCCCTACGCCCTGCAGGACTTCAATCTTTTCTACATGACCCGCTACGGCATGGCGCCGTCCAAGATCGCCTTCCTGGCCTGGAGCGCCTGGCACGACGCGGAGCAGGGCGGCTGGCCGGTCGGCCTGCCCGACAGTGGCCGTCGCGCCTATGACCTGGCCGAGATCCGCAAGTGGCTGGAATTGTTCCTGAAGCGCTTCTTCGCCAACCAGTTCAAGCGCTCGGCCGTGCCGAACGGGCCCAAGATCTCGTCGGGCGGGGCGCTGTCGCCGCGCGGCGACTGGCGGATGCCGTCGGACGCGACCGCAGATACCTGGCTGGCCGAGCTGAAGGCGAACGTTCCGAACTAATAAGGCCTTCGCCTTGCGGTCGCTTCGCTATATCCCCGGACCCAAGCAGGGGTGCTTGTCAGTCTGGGGTTACTCTTGGCCGCGATCTATCCGGTTATCCTTTGCGGCGGTTCGGGCACGCGCCTGTGGCCCGCCTCGCGCAGCGACCAGCCCAAGCAGTTCCTGAAGCTGGTCGGCGACCGTTCCAGCTTCCAGGAGACGGTGCTGCGGGTGCGCGACCTACCGGGTGTCGCCGAGATCGTCGTAGTCACCGGCGAGGCCATGGTCGGCTTCGTCGCCGAGCAGACCGCCGAGATCGAGACCTGGGTCACCATCCTGGTCGAGCCCGAGGCCCGCGACAGCGCTCCGGCCGTGGCCGCCGCCGCCGCCTATGTCCAGACCCTGGACGCCGACGGCGTGGTGCTGATGCTGGCCGCCGATCACCACGTCGCCGACCCCGCGATGTTCGGCGACGCCGCCGTCATCGCCGCCAAGGCCGCCGAGCACGATCTGATCGTCACCTTCGGCGTGCAGCCGACCGTGCCGGCGACGGGCTTTGGCTATATCCGCCCCGGCGCGCCGCTGCTGGACGGCTCGGTGCGCGAGGTCGCCGCCTTCGTTGAGAAGCCCGACCGCGAGACCGCCGAGCGCTACCTGTTGGAAGGCTATCTCTGGAACAGCGGCAACTTCGCCTTCAAGGCCAGCACGCTGCTGGGCGAATTCGAGGCGTTCGAGCCTTCGGTGGCCGAGGCCGCCAAGGCCTGCGTCGCCAAGCTCGAGTTGGAAGCCGGGATCGGCCGCCTGGATCGCGAGGCCTTCGCCGGCGCGGCCAAGATCAGTCTGGACTATGCGGTGATGGAGCGGACGACCAAGGCCGCCGTGGCGCCGGCGTCGTTCGCCTGGTCGGACCTGGGCGCCTGGGATGCGATCTGGGAAGCCTCGACGCGCGACGACGACGGCAACGCTCGGGACGGCGACGTCGATCTGCACGAAGCCACCAACGTGCTGGTGCGCTCGACCGGGCCTTATGTGGGCGTGATCGGTGTCAGCGATATCGTGGTCATCGCCGAGCCCGACGCGGTGCTGGTCTGCCACCGCAAGGACAGCCAGGCGGTGAAGGTCCTGGTCGATGGCCTGAAGGCCAAGGGCCGCTCGATCGCCTCGCGCAAGAGCGCCTCGCCTGGCGGGTCCGAGACCCTGGTCAGCACCGACGGTTTCGACGTCGAGCTGCGTCGCGCCCCCGCTGGTGAGACCGTGGTCCTGCCGGTCTCGACCGTGCAACTGCTGGAAGGCGTGCTGGAGATCGACGGCGACGTCTATGCCGCCGGCGCGATCATCCCGTTGGAAGGCGAGGTGAGAGCCCGAGCGATCGGGGCCGCTACCTTGCTGCTTACGAAGCCGCGCTGACCGCCCGGTCCATCTCCAGGATCGACAGCACGATGTGATAGAACGAGCTGGCCGGGGCCGGCTCGTCCACGAAGGTCTCGTCGGGCTGGTACTTGTCGCGCCACAGGCCCGAGACCGGTGTCCGCAGATAGGTCATCAGGCCCTCGGCGCCAGCGGCGGCCATGTCCCAGTACTTGGCGTCGCCGGTGATCTCGGCGGCCAGGACGGCGGCCTTGATCCGTTCGGTCTGCGGCCACAGGCGCGCGCCGTTGTCGTGGATGGACAAGTCGTCCAGCAGGGCGTTGATCGCCACGCCGCGCGCCAGGTCCGTGCCGTGGGTCTCGGCGGCGTCGATCATGCGTAGGGCGGCGGTCGTGGCGTCCGGACGTCCGGCCAGCTTGCCCCAGCGCAGCAGCAGCCAGCCCCATTCGAACTGGTGACCCGGCTCGCAGATCCGGCCCTCGACACCCGGCGCGGCGTTCCAGTCGAGGTCGAAGAACTCGCGCAGCTGGCCGCTTTCGGGCTGGATGAACTTGCTCAGAGCGAGTTCGGCGATCTCGTCGGCCAGGGCGCGCCAGGCCGGGTCGCCGTCGATCTCGTTCCAGGCCAGCATGGCCTCGAACAGGTGCATGTGCGGGTTGGACTGCAGCGGCGCGGTCGGCGGGTTGAAGTTATGGAAGCCGGCGACGGGATGCTTGCGCTCGGCGATCAGCTTTTCACGCACGGCCGTGGCGATGGCCTTGGCCTCCTCGGCGCGGGCCGGCAGCACCTTGGCGACCGCCGCCAGGGCGAACATGGCGAAGGCCTGGTCGTAGAGGTCGGCGGTCTCGTCCAGGCTCTCGCCGTTGGGACCCACAAGAGTACGGAATAGGCCGTCGGGGCGACGGTAGCGGTCCAGGTAGAAGCTCAGGCCGTGCTCGACCGCCGCTTGCCACGGACCCGTCCAGCCCAGGTCGCCGGCGATGGCGTAGGAAAAGATCTGGCGCGGCAGCACCCGGCCGCGGCGCGGGCCGTCGACGGGGACGCCCTCCAGGTCCAGCTTCTCGAAGAAGCCGCCCTTCACGTGGTCGGCGCCGGTTTCCCACCACAACGGATAGGCCGCCTCGGTCGCCCAGGTCTTGAGGCGGTCGCGCAGGCGGGCGGCGTCGGCGAAGGCGTTGGTCATGGGCCGCATTTCTAGGGAGCTTAAGCGACGAGGCCAAGACGCGAGCCGTGGTATTTCGCGAGCACTCGCGGTAGTGCTCAGGCCATGACCGACGCTGCCGCGCTTCCTCCCCTGAAGGCCGTGTTCCTGGACCGGGACGGCGTGCTGAACGTCGATCACGGCTATGTCTCCGATCCGGCCAAGCTGAACTGGATCGACGGCGCGCGCGAAGCGGTGGCGGCGATGACCCAGGCGGGGCTGAAGGTCCTGGTGGTCACCAACCAGTCGGGCATCGGCCGAGGCTATTTCGACGAGGCGGCGATGGACCGTTTCCACGACGCCATGCTGGAGCAACTGGCGCAGCTGGGCGGGCGGATCGACGCGTTCTACCACTCGCCGTTCCACGAGGCGGCCATCGTCGAAGCTTATCGCGTCGCCGATCATCCCGACCGCAAGCCCAATCCCGGCATGGTCCTGCGCGGTCTCGCCGAGTGGAACCTGACGCCGGAGGAGGCGGTGATCATCGGCGACCGCCATATCGACGTCGAGGCTGGCAACCGGGCAGGCATGCCGGGCTACCTGTTCAAGGGTGGCAACCTGCGAGCCTTTGTCGGCCAGGTGCTGGGCGATCGGGTTCCCGCGCTGAAATGAGGATCCTGCAGTTCGGCAAGACTGGTCAGGTCGCCACGGCGGTCCAGGCTGCGGCACGCGACGGCATCGAAGTCGTCGCCCTGTCCCGCGCTGACTGCGACCTGGAGAACCCCGAGGCGATCCACGCCGTGATCCTGGCGGCCGACTGCGACGTGGTGCTCAACACCGCCGCTTTCACCCATGTCGACCCCGCCGAGGCGCGTCCCGATGAAGCCTTCGCGGTCAACGCCACGGCGCCAGGCGTCATGGCCGTCGCCTGCGCCGAGCGTGGCTTGCCGTTCGTGCATCTGTCGACCGACGCGGTGTTCGACGGCCTGACCGAGCGTCCCTATGTCGAGACCGATCTGGCCGAGCCGATCAATGTCTATGGCCGCTCCAAGCTTGCCGGCGAGCGGGCGGTGCTGGCCTATCCCAAGGCGGTGGTGCTGCGCATCTCGTGGGTCTTCTCCCGCTACGGCCGCAACTATGTGAGCTTCATGCTGAAGCTGGCCCGCGAGCGTGAGGTGCTGAAGGTGGTGGCCGATCAGTTCGGCACGCCGACCGACGGCGAGGCTCTGGCCGCTTTCCTGGTCGCGACCGCCCCGCGCTGGGCCGCCGCGCCGGCCGGCGATCCGGTCTTCGGCCTGTTCCACTTCGCCAATGCCGGCGAGACTAGCCGCTTCGACTTCGCCAAGGCGGCGATCGATCGTGATCCGCAAAGCAAGGCGAGGATCGAGCCGACTACCCAGGCCGCCTTCGCCGAGCCCGCGCCACGCCCGCCGCGCACGCCGCTCGACACCCGCAAGCTGCAGCGCGTGTTCGGTTTCACCCCCGAGCCCTGGCGCGTCGCCGTGGAACGGACAGCCGACAGACTGGTATGACGAGTCTGGCGTGACGCCGCCGCTCGGGCTAAACCGACGCCAACTCCCGACATAACAAACCAGCGCGAGCGACCATGCAGATCTTCCTCGACAGCACCGACACCAAGGTCATCGCCGACCTGGCCAGCACCGGCCTGATCGACGGCGTCACCACCAACCCGACCCTGATCGCCAAGTCGGGCCGTCCGATGCTCGAAGTCATCGCCGAGATCTGCGACATCGTCCCCGGCCCGATCAGCGCCGAAGTGGCCGCCACCACGGCCGACGCCATGATCGCCGAGGGCCAGAAGCTGGCCAAGATCGCCCCGAACGTGGTGGTCAAGATCCCGCTGACCCGCGACGGCCTGATCGCCTGCGCCGCTTTCGCCGACGAAGAGATCAAGACCAACGTCACCCTGTGCTTCTCGCCGACCCAGGCCCTGCTGGCCGCCAAGGCCGGCGCGACCTACATCTCGCCGTTCATCGGCCGCCTGGACGACTACGGCTTCGACGGCATGGACCTGATCCGCGACATCCGCGCGATCTACGACAACTACGGCTACGAGACCGAAATCCTGGCCGCCTCGGTGCGCAACGCCGCCCACGTCAAGGAAGCCGCGATCATCGGCGCCGACGTCGTCACCATCCCGCCGGCGGTGTTCGCCGAACTCTACAAGCACCCGCTGACCGACAAGGGTCTGGAACAGTTCCTGAAGGACTGGGCCTCGACCGGCCAGTCCATCCTGTAGGCATTACGTGTTCTCGGGCGGGCGATCGCTCGCCCGAGGCGCGAATAGGTGATCACAGTTTATTTCGCATTGGCGAAGCTGGTTCGCAAATGCGAGTTCATGCGTTAAGGCTTGGTCCGTTCACAGAGGGCCACGCTCATGGCTTCGATGACCGCTGAGACCGAGGTTCGCCTCGCCGGCCCCGAAGAGGCCGATCGCTTTTCGCGATTCCTGCACGGTTTCCTGTCGGCCAACGGTTTTCCGTTCGTTATTGTCCACGACACGCCCGAGTTGCTGGGCCAGCTGCGCAAGGTGGTGTTCGAGGACGTCTGCCTAAGCCGCAAGTTCGCCGCCGAGTGGTCGGTGATGACGGGCGCGGCCTAACCTCTTCCAATATTCCCCAAAGCGTACCTACCTAGAGGAAATCGTTTCACCCTCTGGCGGAGCTACGCCATGAACGACCCTAAATCCGGCCTTCCTTCGATTGCCGGCTCTGCCCTCGACCTCATCGGCCGCACGCCGATGATGGAGGTCAAGAACCTCGACACCGGTCCCTGCCGCCTCTTTCTCAAGCTCGAAAACCAGAACCCCGGCGGCTCCATCAAGGACCGCGTCGCCCGCGCCATGATCGAGGCAGCCGAGGCCGACGGCCGGCTGAAGCCCGGCGGCACGATCATCGAGGCCACGGCCGGCAATACGGGCCTGGGCCTGGCCCAGGTGGCGACGCTGAAGGGCTACAAGCTGATCCTGATCGTCCCCGACAAGATGGCGCGGGAAAAGATCCTGCACCTGCGGGCCATGGGCGTGGACGTGCGCCTGACCCGCAGCGATGTCGGCAAGGGCCATCCGGAATACTACCAGGACATGGCCCAGAGCCTGGCCCAGTCGATCCCCGGCGCGCTGTACGCCAACCAGTTCGAGAACCCGGCCAATCCCCACGCTCACGAGACCACGACGGGTCCGGAGATCCTGGTCCAGATGGACGGCGACATCGACGCCATCGTCGTCGGCGTCGGCTCGGGCGGTACGCTCACGGGTGTCGGCCGCTACATGAAGGCAAATTCGCCCAAGACCCAGATGGTGCTGGCCGATCCGGTCGGCTCGATCCTGCGCGACTATGTCGAGACCGGGACCTTCGGCGAGGCGGGCAGCTGGATCGTCGAAGGCATCGGCGAGGACTTCATCCCCGACAACGCCCAGATGGACCTGGTGTCTAAGGCCTATTCGATCAGCGACCGCGAGAGCGTCGACACCGCCCGCCTGCTGCTGAAGAAGGAAGGCATCCTGGCCGGCTCGTCCTCGGGCTGCCTGCTGGCGGCGGCGTTGAAATATTGCCGCGAGCAAACCGAGCCCAAGCGGGTCGTCACGCTCGTCTGCGATACGGGTTCGAAATACCTGACCAAGATGTTCAACGACTTCTGGCTGGCGGCCCACGGCTTCGACGGTCGCGAGCTGCACGGCGACCTGCGCGACCTGATCGCCAAGCGCTACGCCGAGGGCGGGGTGATCGCCATCGGCCCCGAGGACACCCTGCTGACGGCCTACAACCGCATGCGCTCGTCCGACATCAGCCAGCTGCCGGTCGTTGATCGCGGCCGCCTGGTCGGCATCCTTGACGAGAGCGACCTCTTGGCCGCGGTCGAGGCGGGCGACGAGGCCCCGCGCTTCAAGACCCTGGTCGGCGCGGCCATGACCAAGGCGGTCAACACCCTGCAGGCCCACCAGAGCATCGACGACCTGCCGGAAGTCTTCGATCGCGACGAGGTGGCCCTGGTGGTGGAGGGTGAAGAATTTCTGGGTGTCATCACCCGCGTGGACCTGATCAATCACCTGCGCCTGAGCGCCTAGAGGACCTGCATGACCGACATCCCCGGCAAGAACCGCCTGGACTTCGCCACGCGGACCATCCACGGCGGACAGTATCCCGACCCGACGACCGGAGCGGTGATGGTCCCGATCTACGCGACCTCGACCTACGCCCAGACCAGCCCCGGCGAGCACAAGGGCTTCGAGTACAGCCGCAGCCACAACCCGACCCGCTTCGCTTTCGAGCGCTGCATCGCCGATCTGGAAAGCGGGACGGCGGGCTTCGCCTTCGCCTCGGGCCTGGCGGCGGCCTCGACGATCCTGGAGACGCTGGATAGCGGCGCGCACGTGATCGCCAGCGACGACCTCTATGGCGGCTCGTTCCGGCTGTTCGACAAGGTGCGCAAGCGCTCGGCCGGCCTGACCTTCAGCTTCGTCGACATGGCGGATCTGGCGGCGGTCGAGGCGGCGATCACGCCGGCGACGAAGATGATCTGGGTCGAGACGCCCACCAATCCGATGCTGCGCCTGGCGGATCTGTCGGCCATCTCGGCCCTGGCCAAGAAGCACGGCCTGATCACCGTCGCCGACAACACCTTCGCCAGCCCCTACATCCAGCGGCCGCTGGAGCTGGGCTTCGACGTCGTCATGCACTCGGCCACCAAGTACCTGAACGGCCACTCCGACGTGGTCGCGGGCGTGGCGGTGGTTGGCGACAACGCCGCCTTGGCCGACCAGATGAAGTTCCTGCAGAACGCCATCGGCAGCGTGCTCGGCCCGTTCGACAGCTTTCTGGCCCTGCGCGGCGTGAAGACCCTAGCCCTGCGTATGCAGCGGGCCTGCGACAGCGCGCTCGAGATCGCGCGCTGGCTGGAGAAGCACCCGGCCATCGAGCGGGTGATCTATCCGGGCCTGGAAAGCCATCCGCAGCACGACCTGGCCAAGCGCCAGATGACCGGCGGCTTCGGCGGCATCATCTCGGCCGACGTGAAGGGCGGCCTGGCCCCGGCCCGCAAGATGCTGGAGCGCACGCGCCTGTTCACGCTCGCGGAAAGCCTGGGCGGGGTCGAGAGCCTGATCGAGCATCCGGCGATCATGACCCATGCCTCGATCCCGGCGGATCAGCGGGCGGCGTTGGGCATCACCGACGGCCTTATTCGGCTTTCGGTCGGGATCGAGTCGACGCGGGACCTGATTTCCGACCTCGACGCGGCTTTATCAGGCTGAGCAGGTGATGGTGTTCGCCCTCGCCCGGCATGGCGGGCGAGGGATCTACCGCCTTTGACTTGCGCGGGGGCGGCAGGTCCTCGCGGACCGGATCCTCGGCCAGCAGGTGCGCCACCAGCATCAGGTCGGTCTTCACCGGGCCAAAGTCGGCGGCCGAGGTCCAGGCGCGGATGGCGGCCTGGGCATAGACTTCCGACAGGTCGGTGACCTCGATCATCACCGCCGGGTCCTTGCGGATGCGCGGATCGCTTTCGGCCCGTTCGCGCAGGCGCTTCAGCACCAGAACCAGGTCGGTCTTCAGCGGCACCTTGAACAGCACGTCGGCCCGCCGGGTGCGGTGGGTCGAGTAGTTCAGGATCACGTCGCCGAACACCTTGCTGTTGGGGATCATCACCTTGACGTTGTCGGGGGTGGCGATCTCGGTGAACAACAGGTCCAGCGACTTGACGGTGCCGTTGCGGGTCGAGGTCTCGATGACGTCGCCGACCTTGTAGGGGCGAAACAGCAGGATCATCACGCCGGCCGCCACGTTCGACAGGGCGCCTTGCAGGGCCAGGCCGATGGCCAGCGAGGCCGCGCCCAGCACCGCGATGATCGAGGTCGCCTGCACGCCCAGCTGCTGCAGAACCGCCACCAGGCCGACCGCGACGATGGCGTAGCGGGCCAGGGAGGCGCTGAAGCTCTCCAGGGTCGGGTCGGGATTGTTCCGGTGCACACGGTTCAGCGTCCGGCGCATGAACCGCGCGGCCATGCCGGCGATCCAGAACGTCAGGATCAGGATCAGGGCGGCGACCACCAGGTTCACCGCCAGCTTGCCCAGCCAGTCCAGGAAGTGTCCGAGCATGGTCTCGTCGGCCTTCACATTGGCGAGCGACGGCAGGGACGCATCCGCCGGTACGAGGGTGGGTTTGGTCTGCATAAAGGTCTCGATAAGCGCCCCCGCGCTCATCGGTCAACGACAAGGCGAGCTGACGGTTCCGCTTGAAGCGGGAAACAGTCGGTTACATCAATTGGCTCGAAATCGTCATGAACCGCGCATAAAGGCCGCGCCATGAGCATGCCTTTCATCGACCTCGCCGCGCAACAGCGCCGGATCCGCGACAAGATCGACGCCGCCATCGCCAAGGTGCTGGACAGCGGCGCCTATGTCATGGGTCCGCAGGTCCGCGAGTTCGAAGCCAAGCTGGCGGAATTCGGCCAGGCCAAGCTGGCCCTGTCCTGCGCCAACGGCACCGACGCCATCGCCCTGCCGCTGATGGCCTGGGGCGTGGGTCGGGGCGACGCGGTGTTCTGCCCGTCCTTCACCTTCGCCGCGACGCCGGAAGTGGTGCCGTGGGTCGACGCGACCCCGGTGTTCGTCGACGTGCTGCCGGAAACCTACAACCTCGACCCCGCCAAGCTGGACGCCGCCATCGCCGCCGTGAAGGCCGAGGGTCGCCTGACCCCGAAGGTGGTGATCGCCGTCGACCTGTTCGGCCAGCCCGCCGACTATCCGGCCATCAAGGCCATCTGCGATCGCGAAGGCCTGAAGCTGATCTCCGACAGCGCCCAGGGTTTTGGCTGCACGCTGAACGGCCACCACCCGCTGCACTGGGCCGATGTGGCCACCACCAGCTTCTTCCCGGCCAAGCCGCTGGGCTGCTACGGCGACGGCGGGGCGGTGCTGACCAATGACGCCACGCTGTGGGACCTGATGGACAGCTACCGCGTCCACGGCAAGGCGGTCGGTCCGGACCTGGAAGGCAAGACCTTCGACCACGACCCGAAATATCTGAATACCCGCATCGGCATGAACTCGCGCCTTGATACCATCCAGGCGGCGATCCTGATCGAGAAGCTGGCCATCTTCCAGGAAGAGATCGACCTGCGTCAGGTGGTGGCCAACCGCTACGCCGAGGGTCTGAAGGGCGCGGTGCTGTCGACCCCGGGCGTCATCGACGGCGGCGTCTCGGTCTGGGCGCAGTACGTGATCGAGCACGAGAACCGCGACGGCCTGGCCGCGCACCTGAAGACGCAGGGCATCCCGACGGCGGTCTACTATCCCGTCCCGATGCACGTGCAGGCGCCCTACGCGCACTTCCCGCGCGGCGAAGGCGGTCTGCCGGTCACCGAGGCCAAGGCCGAGACCGTGCTGGCCCTGCCGATGCACCCCTATCTGGGCGAGGCCGACCAGCAGAAGATCATCGACGCGATCCGCGCCTTTAACGGCTAGGCCGCTGCCAGACGGCGGCGACGGATCAGGTTCACCGCCTGCAACGCCATCGCCGAGGCCGTCAGCGTCACGCCCATCGCGCAGACGCCGGTCCAGCCCATCGACTTCCACAGCATCACCGCGACGGCCGAGCCAGCCGCGCCGCCCACGAACATGCCGCCCATGAAGACGGTGTTCAGCCGGGCCCGCGCCTCGGGCCGCAGCGCGTAGACGATGTGCTGGTTGGAGACGAGGACGCTCTGGATCGCGAAGTCCAGCAGGATCACCCCGACGACCAGCCCCGGCACGCCCGGCCAGAAGCCCAGGATCAGCCACGACACGAGCGCTAGGGCCGCGCCGGCCGCGATGATCGGGCGCGGGCCGCGCTGGTCGGCGATGCGGCCGGCCAGGGGCGCGGCCAGGATCCCCACAGCGCCGATCACCCCGAACAGGCCGGCGATGTCCGAGCCCAGGTGGTAGCTCTGCAGGTGCAGGGCCAGGATCGTCCAGAACGAGGTGAAGGTCGCGAACAGCAGGGCCTGGGTCGCCACGGCGAGGCGCAGCGAACCGAACTCACTCCACAGCCGACCCAGCGAGATCATCAGGGTGACGTAGGACAGGCCGCCCTGCGGGTGGCTGCGGGGCAGCTTGGCGTACATCCAGCCGCCGGCCGCCAGGGCCACCGGCGCGGCCAGCCAGAAGATCGCGCGCCAGCCAGCGTGGGCGGCGACGAAGCCGGCCAGGGTCCGGCTCAGGAGGATCCCGCACAGCAGGCCGGCCATCACTGTCCCCACCGTCGCGCCGCGCTTCTCGGGCGAGGCCAGGTGGGCGGCGAACGGCACGATCTGCTGGGCCACGGTCGCGGCGGCGCCCAGCAGCAGCGAGCTAATGATCATCAGGCCCGGCGTCGGGGCCAGGGCGGTGGCGATCAGCGCCAGCGACAGGGCCAGGAACTGGAAGGCGATCAGCTTGCGCCGTTCGATCAGATCGCCCAGCGGCACCAGCAAAAAGAGGCCCGCCGCATAGCCGGCCTGGGTCGCGGTCGGGATCAGGGCCGTCGCGCCGCCAGGCATGTCGCGCAGCATCAGGCCCAGGGTCGGCTGGCTGTAATAGATATTGGCGACGGCGATGCCGGTGGCGGCGGCCATCGCCAGGGTCAGGCCCCGGCTCAACGCGCCGGGCGGGGTACTATGGGTCATGGGGCGGCTATATAGGCGTTTCCGACCCAGAAGCGATCACCCTGAGGTTGGCGGGTTGTCGCATGACGCCTATATGGCCCGCGTACGCGTCTCGTGTCTGGGGCGTCCAGATCGCGAGAACTCCCATGTCCGACACCAAGCCGTCGCCGCATCCCGGCATGGGCTTTGGCCAGTTCGTCGCCCTGATCGCGGCGATGATGGCGACCAACGCTCTCGCCATCGACTCGATGCTGCCGGCCCTGCCGCACATCGGCGAGGCGCTGGGCGTGCACGATCCCAACGCCCGCCAGTGGGTGATCACCGCCTATCTGCTCGGCTTCGGCGTCGCCCAGCTGGCCTATGGCTCGCTGGCCGATCGTTATGGCCGCAAGCCGGTGCTGATGGTTGGCCTGACGCTGTACACGCTCTTCGCCGCCCTCTGCGCCTTCTCGACCTCGTTCGAGACCCTGCTGATCGCGCGGTTCCTGACCGGCCTGGGCGCGGCCTCAACGCGGGTGCTGTCGGTGTCGATCGTCCGCGACTGCTATGCCGGCCGCCAGATGGCGCGGGTGATGTCGCTGGCCTTCATCGTCTTCCTGGCCACCCCGATCATCGCCCCGTCGCTGGGCATGGCGGTGATGATGGTCGCCTCGTGGCGCTGGATCTTCGGCATCCTGTCGATCTTCGGCCTGGTCGTCATGGCCTGGGCGGCGATCAAGCTGCCCGAGACCCAGCATCCGGAAGACCGCATCCCGATCTCGGTCAAGGGCGTCAGTTCGGCCTTCAAGACCGCCCTGACCGACCGCATCGCCATGGGCTACACCCTGGCCGCGACCCTGGTGCTGGCCGGCCTGTTCGGGTTCCTGAACTCGGCCCAACAGGTCTTCGCCGAGGTGCTGCACGCCGGCGACATCTTCCCGCTGATCTTCGCGGGCATCGCCGGGACGATGGCGGTGTCGTCGCTGCTGAACGCGCGGATCGTCGACAAGCTGGGCATGCGCAAGGTCTCGCACTGGGCGCTCATCGGCTTCATCGCCTTCGCCGCCGTCCACGCGCTGATCGCCATCACCGGCCACGAGACCCTGCTGAGCTTCTCGCTGATGCAGGCCGGGATGATGTTCTGCTTCGGTCTGGTGATGTCCAACTTCGGGGCCATCGCCATGGAGCCGCTGGGCCACGTGGCCGGGGCCGCCGCCTCGATCCAGGGCTTCATCACCACGATCGGCGGGGCGCTGTTCGGGTTCCTGATCGGCCAGATGTACGACGGGACCACCATTCCGCTGACCATCGGCTTCACGGGTTTTGGCCTGGCGGGCCTGCTGATGGTGCTGGCCACCGAGAAGGGCAAGCTGTTCCAGACCGGCGCGTCGGCTCAGGCGCCGGCGGCCGCGCACTAGTCGAGCATCGCCTCCAGGGTCGCAAGCTCGTCCGCTTCGCGGGCGGGCTTGTCCCAGCGGATGCGGTTGATGCGCGGGAAGCGCATGGCCACGCCGGACTTGTGGCGGGTCGAGCGCTGTAGGCCCTCGAAGGCGACCTCGAACACCAGGCCGTGTTCCAGGTCGGCGCGTACCGAGCGCACCGGCCCGAACCGTTCGATCGTGTGGTCGCGGACGAACTTGTCGATCAGTTTCAGCTCCTCGTCGGTGAAGCCGAAATAGGCCTTGCCGACCGGAGTCAGGTGGCGAACGCCCGCCTCATCCTCGCGCCAGACGCCGAAGGTGTAGTCGGAATAGAAGCTGGACCGCTTGCCGTGGCCGCGCTGGGCGTACATCAGCACCGCGTCGATCAGGTGCGGGTCGCGCTTCCACTTGAACCACGGACCCTTGGGGCGACCGGGTTCATAGACGCTGTCGCGGCGCTTCAGCATCAAACCCTCGGAAAGACGGGCGTCGCCTTCGGGCGGGTCCAGGCGCAGGGCGGCCAGCTCCTCCCAGGTCGTAAAGGGCTGCAACGGCGACAGGTCGATGCGGGGCGTCGTCAGCCGCGCCACGAACGCCTCCAGCCGCGCGCGGCGCTCGACGAAGGGCAGGCCGCGAACGTCCTCCTCGCCGTCCATCATCAGGTCATAGGCGCGGATGCCGGCCGGGAAGCTCGCCAACTGCTTGCCGTCGACCGTCTTGCGGTTCAGCCGCTGCTGCAGGTCGCCGAACGGGGCCAGGGCGCCGTCGCGCAGCACCAAGAGCTCGCCGTCGATCGCGCCCTCGAAGTCCAACGCCTCGACCACGTCGGGGAAGGCCGCCGAGATGTCGTCGCCGGTGCGGGTATAGAGCCGCCGCTCGCCACGCTCCGACACCGCCTGGACGCGGATGCCGTCCCACTTCCATTCGGCCACGTAAGCGGCCGGATCCAGCTTGGCGAAGTCGACCGCTTCGTCGATCGGCTGGGCCAGCATCACCGGCCGGAAACGGCCCGGCGCGTCGGGCGAGGGGCGTTCGGAGCGGCCCTCCAGCCAGGCGAAGAGATCGCCATAGGGCGGCTCCATCGCATGCCAGACCTCCTCGATCTCGCCGATCTCGACGCCGCCGAAATTGGCGCAGGCCTGCTTGGCCAGGCGCGAGGACACGCCGACCCGCAGCCCGCCGGTCATCAGCTTCAGCAGCGCCCAGCGGCCGTCGGGGTCCAGCGCGTCCAGCCAGCCCTCGATCAGCCGCTGCACCTCGGTCCGCGAGACCGAGTGCAGGGCCTCGATCACTTCGGACAGTTCCGGCGGCCGGTTGGCGCCGGGCTTGGCCGGCCAGACCAGGGCGACGGTCTCGGCGAGATCGCCGACATAGTCGTAGGACCAGGCGAACAGCTGAGCGTCCATCCGCGCCTCGACCGCCTTGCGGATGAAGGCCGGCTTGGCGGCGTTGAACGACAGCGCCCCGGTCAGGGCCGCCAGAGCGTAGCCGCGATCGGGGTCCGGCGTCTGGCGCAGGTGGTCGGCGATCAGGGTCAGCTTGGCGTTGCGCGAGCTGGTCAGGGACAGCCGGTCGAGCAGGTGGGCGAAGGCGCGCATGGACATGGAACGCAGCCGCTCGTGTTTAGCTCGCCCGCGCTTCGTCCAACTGGCCCAGGATCATGATCTTCTGCCAGATCTTGCGGCCCAGGTCCGAGGCCAGGGTCTCGATGTCGTTGACGGCGGCGACGATCACCGGGTCGTCGCTCTCGCCGGCATAAAGCGCGGCCAGCTTGGCGGTCAGGGCCAGCATCTCGGCGCAGTAGTCCAGGTAGCGGGAGAGCTGGAAATTGGTCATCTCGCGCTTGGGCGAAACGGCGGTCCTAGGGCCCAGCAGGACGGTCGGGTCCTTGGTCAGCTGGTGCATGTCGATGACGTGGCAGAACGAGCGCAGTTCGTGCAGGGCCTTCTGGACCCGCTGCTGCTTCCAGCGCCGCTCCAGCGAGGCCAGGAACCAGGCGGCCGCGCCGGAGAGCAGGGCGAGGTTCGCGGCCGACTCCAGGCCCTGGGCCAGGCCGAAGCCCTCCTTGGCGCGGACGACCGCGCTCCAGTCCAGCCGCCAGACGAGCATGGCCTCCAGCCCGATGCCGGCCAGCACGATCAGGGCCACCAGCAGGCGCAGGAACAGATAGGGCCGCGAGATCCGGTGAGCGCGCTCGGCCGTCCGGTGGGCGGTGTCGGCCAGCCGTCCGCAGACCGCCGCCAGCCCCGAGGCCGGAAACCGCGCGGCCACGCGGGCGTACAGACTGTCGAGCGTCTCGACGACCTTGTCCGCGTCCAGCTTCTGACGATCCCGAGCCATGCCGCCTCATAGCGCAGGTTCGTGACCTCTCGCGCAAGAGGGTGAACACTGTTAGATTAAAACAATTGTTTGAATTCAAGCGAGGCGAAGATGGACGAGATCCCCGAAGGCTTCGAACCGCATGTCCGCAAGAGCCCGGTCACCGACCCGTGGGAGCCGCTCTACGCCCGCAAGGCCGAGGACCGGCTGGTGCTGGGCACGCGCATCCGCGAGGCGCACTGCAATTCGCGGAGCATGCCGCACGGCGGCTTCCTGGCGGCCTTGGCCGACAACGCCATGGGCCTGTCGCTGGGCGTGAACTTGGCGGCCGCACGGCAAGCGGCGGGCGGTCTAGTCACCGTGTCCCTGACGCTCGACTATCTCGGCCAGGCCAAGCTCGGCCAATGGCTCGAGTTCGACACGGACTTCGTCAAGCTGGGCCGGTCGATCTGCTTTGCTGAGGCGACGGTGCGCGCGGACGGGGTCCCCGTCGCGCGCGCCCGTGCAACCTTCAAGCTGCTGGAGGCGAAGGCCGCGGCCTAGGCCCGTTCGTGCACCGCCTGCTCGGCCGCCAGCGGCTGGGCCAGGCGGGTGAGCATTTCCTTCGGGCAGACCTGCCAGAACTGGTCCCGCACGCGGTCCCAGTCGCGCAGCAGGGTGGCCGCGAACACCGAGTCCGTCTCGCGGGCGTGCTCGGCGATCAGCGAGCGCAGCACGCCTTCCCAATAGGGCGAGGCCAGGCGCTGCACGACGATGCTGTCGGGGTTGATATTGTCCTCGAAGCGGTCGTGCTGGTCGAGCACGAAGGCCATGCCGCCGGTCATGCCCGCGCCGAAGTTGCCGCCCGTCGGGCCCAGGATCACCACCTGGCCGCCGGTCATGTACTCGCAGCCATTGGCGCCGCAGCCCTCGACCACCGTGGTGGCGCCCGAGTTGCGGACCGCGAAGCGCTCACCCGCCTGGCCTGCCGCGAACAGCCGGCCCGAGGTGGCGCCGAACAGCACGGTGTTGCCGAGCAGGGCGTTGGTCTCGGGCGCCGCGAGGCCCCGTGCCGGCTTGATCACGATGGTCGCGCCCGACAAGCCCTTGCCGACATAGTCGTTGGCCTCGCCGGTCAGCTCGATACGCAGGCCCTGGACCGCGAAGGCGCCCAGGCTCTGGCCGGCCGAACCCTTGAGCTGGACGGTCAGGTGGCCCGAGGGCAGGCCCTTCATGCCGAACTTGCGGACGATGTGGCTGGACGTGCGGGTGCCGATGGTGCGGGCGGTGCTGCGGACCGTGTAGGTCAGCTGCATCTTCTCGCCACGCTCCAGCAGCGGCGCCGCGTCGCGGACGATCTGGGCGTCCAGCGTGTCGGGCACCGCGTTGCGGCCGACGACCGTGTTGTACGGCTTGTTCGCGCCCGGATCGGCGCGGACCAGCAGCGGGTTCAGGTCGAGGTCGTCCAGGTGCTCGCCGCCGCGCGACACCTGCGCCAGCAGGTCGGTGCGGCCGACGATTTCCTGCAGGCTCTTGAAGCCCAGGCCGGCCAGGATCTCGCGCACCTCTTCAGCCACGAAGGTGAAGAGGTTGATAACCTTGTCCGGTGTGCCGGTGAACTTGGCGCGCAGGGCTTCGTCCTGGGTGCAGACGCCGACGGGGCAGGTGTTGGAGTGGCACTGGCGCACCATGATGCAGCCCATCGCCACCAGCGAGGCGGTGCCGATGCCGAACTCCTCGGCGCCCATCATCGCGGCGATGACCACGTCGCGACCCGTGCGCATGCCGCCGTCGGCCCGCAGGACGACGGAGTGGCGCAGGTTGTTCAGGGTCAGCACCTGGTTGGCTTCCGACAGGCCCATCTCCCACGGACCGCCGGCATATTTCACCGAGGTCTGGGGCGAGGCGCCCGTGCCGCCGACGCCGCCGGCGACCAGGATCACGTCCGCTTTCGCTTTCGCAACGCCGGCGGCGATGGCGCCGATGCCGGTGGCGGCGACCAGCTTCACCGTGACGCGGGCGACCGGGTTGATCTGCTTCAGGTCATAGATGAGCTGGGCCAGATCCTCGATCGAGTAGATGTCGTGGTGCGGCGGCGGGCTGATCAGCATCACGCCGGGCGTCGAGTGACGCAGGCGGGCGATCATCTCGGTCACCTTGAAGCCGGGCAGCTGGCCGCCCTCGCCGGGCTTGGCGCCCTGGGCGACCTTGATCTCCAGCTCGACGCACTGGTTCAGATATTCGGCGGTGACGCCGAACCGACCCGAGGCCACCTGCTTGATGGCGCTGTTGGGATTGTCGCCGTTGGGCAGCGGCTTGTAGCGCGCGCTGTCCTCGCCGCCCTCGCCCGAGACCGAGCGGGCGCCGATGCGGTTCATGGCGATGTTCAGGGCGCCGTGAGCCTCGGGGCTCAGCGCCCCCAGGCTCATGCCGGGCGTGACGAAACGCTTGCGGATCTCGTTGACGCTCTCGACGTCGTCGGTGGCGATCGGGTTGCGGTCCGAGCGCCAGTCCAAGAGGTCGCGCAGCTGGATCGGCTTCTGCGTGCGCAGGCCGTTGCTCCAGCGGCGATAGAGTTCGTAGTCGCCGGTGTCGCAGGCGCTCTGCAGGGTGTGCATCAGGCGCGCCTCGAAGGCGTGGGCCTCGCCCGAGCGGCGCGACTTGTACAGGCCCCCGACCGGCAGGGTCACGGCCGTCAGGTTCCAGGCCTTGCGGTGCAGCTCGACCGTCTTGCTCTCGATGCCGGCCAGGCCGATGCCCGAGATGCGCGAGGGCATGCCGGGGAAGAACTCGGCGGCCATGGCGCGCGACAGGCCGACGGCTTCGAAGTTGTAGCCGCCGCGGTACGAGGAGATGACGCTGATGCCCATCTTGGAGATGATCTTCAGCAGACCGCCCTCGATGGCCGTCTTGAAGTTAATGCAGGTGTCGCGCAGCGACTTGTCGCCCAGCAGGCCGCGCTCCAGGCGATCCTGGAAGCTTTCCTGGGCGAGGTAGGCGTTGACCGCCGTGGCCCCGACGCCGACCAGCACCGCGAAATAGTGGGTGTCCAGGCACTCGGCCGAGCGGACGATGATCGAGACGTACGAGCGCAGGCCCTTGGCGACCAGGTGGGCGTGGACGCCGCCGGTGGCCAGGATCATCGGCAGGCCGACGCGGTCTTCGGCTGAAGCCTCGTCGGTCAGGACGATGGCCCCGCAGCCGCGCAGCACGGCGTCCTCGGCCTCGGCGCGGATGCGGTCGAGATTGGCGCGCAGGGCGTCGCCGCCTCGGGCCTCTTCGGCCGGCAGGGGCATGGTGCAGTCGATGACCGCGACGTTCTTCTCGCCCAGCAGATTGTGGACGCGCTCGTACATGCCGGTGGTCAGCACCGGGCTTTCCAGCACGTACACATCCGCCTGCGCGGCGTCCTGGGCCAGGATGTTGCCCAGGTTCTTGAAGCGGGTCTTCAGGCTCATGACGCCGGTCTCCCGCAGGGGGTCGATCGGCGGGTTGGTCACCTGGCTGAAGTTCTGGCGGAAGTAGTGCGACAGCGGACGGTACTTCTCCGACAGCACCGCCAGCGGGGTGTCGTCGCCCATCGAGCCGACGGCTTCCTTGCCGTCCTCGACCATGGGGGCGAGGATCATTTCCAGGTCTTCCAGCGAATAGCCGGCGGCGGCCTGGCGACGGGTCAGTTCTTCACGGCCGTACTTGCGCGGCTCGGGACCGGGGCCGATCTCCTTTTCGAGATCGACCATGTTGCCCAGCCAGTCCGTATAGGGGTGGCGGTCGGCCAGTTCGTCGATGATCTCGTCTTCGCCGTACAGGCGGCCTTCGGCCAGATCGATGGCCAGCATGCGGCCCGGCGCGATGGCCAGCTTGCGGGTGATGCGGCTTTCCTCGACGCCGCACATGCCCGCTTCCGAGCCCATGATCACCAGGCCGTCGTCGGTATAGGCCACGCGCAGCGGGCGCAGGCCCGAGCGGTCCTTGCCGGCCACGACCCAGCGGCCGTCGGTGGCGCACAGGGCGGCAGGACCGTCCCAGGGCTCCATCACGGCGTTGCAGTATGAATAGAGCGCCTTGTGCGACTCCTTCATCTTCGGATTGGCGGCTTCCGGCACCAGCAGGGCCTTGGCCATCGGCGCGTCACGGCCGGCGCGGACCAGCACCTCGAAGGTGTTGTCCAGGTTGGCGCTGTCCGAAGCGCCAGGCTGGATCACCGGCTTCACGTCGTCCCCGAACTCGCCGAAGGCCTGGGCGGCCATCTTGATCTCGTGGGACTTCATCCAGTTGATGTTGCCCTTGATCGTGTTGATCTCGCCGTTGTGGGCGAGCATCCGGAAGGGCTGGGCCAGGCGCCACTGCGGGAAGGTGTTGGTCGAATAGCGCTGGTGGAAGATCGCCACGGCGGCCGTGAAGCGTTCGTCCTTCAGGTCGGGATAGAACTCGTCGATCGCCTCGGCCAGGAACATGCCCTTGTAGATCAGCGACTTGGCCGACAGCGAGCAGATGTAGAAGTCGGTGATGTTCTGGCTGTGGACGCGCTTTTCGATGCGCTTGCGGCACAGGAACAGGGCGCGTTCCAGCGCCTCGCCTTCCAGGCCGGCCGCCGGGGCCAGCATGATCTGCTCGATTTCCGGACGGGTGGCGTTGGCCTTCTCGCCGATCACCGAGGTGTCGACCGGCACCTGGCGCCAGCCATAGATGTAGAAGCCGAACCGCAGGGCTTCCGCCTCGACGATCGTGCGGCAGGTCTCCTGGGCGCCCAGGTCGGTGCGCGGCAGGAAGATCTGGCCGACGGCGATCGGACCGGAGCGCAGGGCGTGGCCCGTGCGGCGCACCTGATCGATAAAGAAGTCCTGCGGAACGCTGACCAGCACGCCGGCGCCGTCGCCGGTCTTGCCGTCGGCGTCGACCGCGCCCCGGTGCCACAGGGCCTTCAGGGCCTTGATCGCCAGTTCGACGACCTCGCGGCGCGGCTTGCCGTCGATGGCGCAGACCAGGCCGACGCCACAGGCGTCGCGCTCGGTGGTCGGGTCATAGGCGTGACCGTCGATCAGCGCCTGGCGGTTCTTCAGATAGAGGTCCATCTCGTTCATGGCTTTAAATCCTCTCTCTTATTCCGCCGCGATCAGCGCGGAGCTGACCTTGGCCTGCAGGTAACGGTGGATGGCGTCGGCGGCGTCGCGGCCGTCCTTGATCGCCCAGACCACCAGCGAAGCGCCGCGCACGATGTCGCCGGCGGCGAACACGCCGTCCAGATTGGTCATCTGGTTGCGGACGTCGGCCTTTACGGTGCCCCAGCGGGTGACCTTCAAGTCGGGCGCCGACCAGGATTCCGGCAGGTTCTCGGGCTCGAAGCCCAGGGCCTTGACCACCAGCTGGGCCGGACGGTCGAAGTCGCCGCCGGGGATTTCCTCGGGGCTCTGGCGGCCCGAGGCGTCCGGAGCGCCCAAGCGCATGCGGATGGCGCGCACGCCGGTGACGGCCTCGGCTTCACCCGACAGGGCGCGCGGCGCGGCCAGCCATTCGAAGGTGACGCCTTCCTCTTCGGCGTTCGCCACTTCGCGCATCGAGCCGGGCATGTTGGCCTTGTCGCGGCGATAGAGGCAGGTGACGGAGCTGGCGCCCTGGCGGATGGCCGTGCGCACGCAGTCCATGGCGGTGTCGCCGCCGCCGACCACGACGACGTCCTTGCCGTCGGCGTTCAGCAGGCCGGACTCGATTTCCGGCACGGTGTCGCCCAGGTCCTGGCGGTTGGAGGCGATCAGGTAGTCCAGCGCGGGCACCACGCCCTTGCTGCCGCCGCCTGGCACAGTCAGGTCGCGCGCGGCATAGACGCCAACGGCGATCAGCACTGCGTCGTGCTTGGCGCGCAGGTCTTCCAGGGAGGCGTCCTTGCCGACTTCAAACCCAAGCTTGAACTCGACGCCGCCGTCCGCCAGGCGCTTCGTGCGGCGCTCGACGACGTCCTTTTCCAGCTTGAAGCCGGGAATGCCGTAGATCAGCAGGCCGCCGGCGCGGTCGTGGCGGTCATAGACGGTGACGTCGTAGCCGGCTTCGCGCAGCTTCTCGGCGGCGGCCAGGCCGGCGGGGCCCGCGCCGACGACGCCGACCGACTGGCCGAGGGTCGGACCGGCGACCAGCGGCTTCACCCAGCCGTTTTCCCAGGCCTTGTCGGTCAGGTAGCGTTCGACCGAGCCGATCGTCACGGTGCCGTGACCCGATTGCTCGATAACGCAGTTGCCTTCGCACAGGCGATCCTGGGGGCAGATCCTGCCGCAGACTTCCGGCATGGAATTGGTCGCCTGCGACAGGGCGTAGGCTTCTTCCAGGCGGCCCTCGGCCGTCATCCGCAACCAGTCGGGGATGTTGTTGTGCAGCGGGCAGTGGGTCTGACAGAACGGCACGCCGCACTGCGAACAACGCGAGGCCTGCTCGTTGGCCTTGGCGTCGATGAAGTCGGCGTAGATCTCGTGGAAGTCGCCCGAACGCTCGGCGGCCGCACGCTTTTCAGGCGTCTTGCGGGCCACCGTCGTGAATTTCAGCATGCGTTCGGCCATGCGACTTTCCCCGTATCTCCCGAAGGAGAAAAATTGCTCTCGCGGGCCTCATACGGACTCTTTGGGGCAAGAAGAATGTGGTGGTCAAAATAGTAGACCGATATATCCCTGTTTTGACCATGGGCTTTGAGATCGACTCGCAAGAGGGTCTCAATATAGTCTACTTTGTGGATTTACGACCTATTTACCGTGTCGGGCGCACGCCAGGACCGGGTTTGGAGCGGAAAAATGCCTGACTGGTTGAGCGCCATCATTCTGGGTCTGGTCGAGGGGCTGACAGAGTTCATTCCCGTCTCGTCCACTGGCCATCTGCTGCTGGCCAAGGAGGCCATGGGGCTGAAGGATCCCAGCTGGGACACCTTCATCGTGCTGATCCAGCTGGGGGCGATCCTGGCGGTGGTGGCCCTGTACTTCCAGAAGCTGTGGGGCGTGCTGATCGGCCTGCCGACCAAGCCCGAGGCGCGCCGGTTCGCGCTCAGCGTCATCGTCGCGGTGATCCCGGCCTTCGTCGCGGGCCTGCTGCTGCACGACGTGATCAAGAAATTCCTGTTCGAGAGCCCGCTGATCATCTGCTGGTCGTTGCTGATCGGCGGGGTGATCCTGCTGTTCATCGACCGCAAGGCCCCGGCGGCCGTCGATCACGACGCCATGAACCTGCCGCTGCACAAGGTGCTGATCGTCGGCCTGTTCCAGTGCCTGTCGCTGATCCCCGGCGTCTCGCGCTCGGGTTCGACCATCGTCGGCTCCATGCTGTTTGGCATCGAGCGCCGGGCGGCGGCCGAGTTCAGCTTCTTCATGGCCATCCCGATCATGGTTGGGGCCTTCGCCCTGGACGTCTACAAGAACCGCGACGCCCTGGACGCCGGCCATATCGGCATCGTCGGCATCGGCTTTGTCGTGTCGTTCCTGTCGGGCCTGGTGGTCGTGAAGTACATGCTCGACTTCATCGGCAAGCGCGGCTTCGCCCCGTTCGCCTGGTGGCGGATCGTGGTCGGGATCGGCGGCCTGGCGGTGCTTTACCTGCACCACTAAGGTCGAGCCGTAGCGGGCAAAGAAAAGGGCGGGCGCCGTGAGGCGCCCGCCCTTCTTCGTTTCGGTCGGCTCTAGAGCCTTAGAACGCGCCCGCCGGGGTCTCGGCGTACTGGCCGCCCTTGCGGTAGCGGTAGAGGTAGGTCGGAACCACGGCCTCGACGGCCGTGCCGAGCACGCCGGCCTCGGCCAGGCCCGGCAGGCCGTGTTCGGCGACGTTGTCGGTCTTCAGCATCTCGACCTGGTCCGACGTCAGCGGCGGGGCCCACGGGATCACCGAGGCCTGGATGTCGCCCAGCGAACCGATCAGCGAGGCGATCGGCCAGGGCAGCGGGGCCAGCGGCTTGTTGCGGCCGGTCTCGGTCAGGATCAGCTGCAGGACTTCGCGCATCGTGTAGACGGTCGGACCGCCCAGCTCGTAGGTGACGCCCACGGCGGCCGGATTGGTCGCGGCCTTGGCGATCACGGCGGCGACGTCGGCGACGAACACCGGCTGGACGCGGGTCTCACCGCCGACCAGCGGCATGATCGGCGCGAGGGTCGCGATCTGGGCGAACTTGTTGAAGAACCTGTCGTCGACGCCGAACACCAGCGACGGACGCACGATGGTCGCGCCCGGGAAGGCGGCGCGCACAGCGGCTTCGCCCTCGGCCTTGGTGCGGTAGTACTTGGATTGGCTGTCGGCGTTGGCGCCCAGGGCGCTGACCTGCACGAAGTGCTTCACGCCGGCCTTGGCGGCGGCCTGGGCCACGTTCTGGGCGGCCATGACGTGCAGCGACTGGAACTTCTGGCGGCCGCTCTCCCAGAGCACGCCCACCAGGTTCACGCAGGCCTCGGCGCCGTCCAGGGCGCGGGCCACGGAAGCCGGGTTGCGGACATTGGCCTGGACCACTTCGATCTGGCCGACATCGCCCAGCATGCGCATCTTGTAGGCGAGGTTGGGCTGGCGCACGGCCACCCGTACGCGATGGCCCGCCTTGGCGAGCGCCCGCACGACCTGGCCGCCCACGAAACCGGAGCCGCCGAACACCGTGACCAGACCTTGCATCTTCATTCCTCGTCGCCTGCGGTGACCCCACCGCGATAAGGGGGAATTAGACGACGCGGGGCTTGTTCGCAAGAAATCACGCTTTGTCGATTTTTGTCTGTTGACGGCGTCAGAAGCTTTCCCTAAACGTCCCGGCCTCGCAGCGACCTACCCGGTTGCGCAGCGGGCCCAGGTGGCGGAATTGGTAGACGCGCTGGCTTCAGGTGCCAGTGACCGAAAGGTCGTGGAGGTTCGAGTCCTCTCCTGGGCACCACCCCTTATCAGCTTCATTTGAAGCGGGGGTGGCGTCAAACTTCCCGATGGCGATATCGCCGACGGTTGATGGTCTGGCGGATAGATATCCCGTTCATCGTGAGTATAAGTGTCACGCGCTTTCATCGAGCGCGTGGTTCGTCGCGTTCGCGCGCGGACGCGCCCGACTCTTCGCCGGAGATTTCTGAGACTTGGCCAATTTTGTTCACGAGGGCGATCTGCCCGCCGACGTCTTCGCCGGCGCTACTGTCATTGCGATCGATTCGGAGACCATGGGCCTGCGCCTGGGTCGTGACCCGCTGTGCGTGGTCCAGCTGTCGTCGGGCGACGGCGACGCGCACGTGGTGCGCCTGAATCGCGCCACCTACGACTGTCCTAACCTGAAGGCCCTGCTGACGAATCCGGCCGTCCTGAAGCTTTTTCACTTCGGGCGCTTTGATATCGCCATGTTCGAACTCCATCTGGGAGTCGTGACCGCGCCCGTCTACTGCACCAAGATCGCCTCGAAGCTGGCCCGGACCTATACGGACCGCCACGGCCTGAAGGACGTGACGCGCGAACTGCTGGGCGTGGAGCTGTCCAAGGTCCAGCAGTCGTCGGACTGGGGCGCGCCCTCGCTGAGCGCCGACCAGGTCGCCTACGCCGCCTCGGACGTGCTGCACCTGCACGCCCTGCGCGACAAGCTGAACATCATGCTCGAGCGCGAAGGCCGGATGGGCCACGCGCAAGCCGCCTTCGACTATCTCCCCCACCGCGCCTCGCTGGACCTGGCCGGTTGGGAGGAGATGGACATCTTCGCTCACGCATAACCAGCCATGCACTCCGCCGCGGCCATTTCCGAACGAACGCTGAGCGCCGATCTCGCGCGCTGGCGCCGTCGTTCGCGCCGCGTCCTGGCTGCGCGGATCATCCTGCCGATCGCGATCGGCGGCCTGGTCCTGATCGTGGCCACGCAGGTCGGCTGGCGCACCTACATGGCCGCGACCCATCCGCCGACCGAGGCCAAGACCGAGATCCGCCTGATCACGCCGCGCTTCTATGGTCAGTCGACCGAGGGCCGCAGCTTCATGATCACCGCGCGCTCGGCGATCCGCGACGACAACGACCCGCGCCGCATCATTCTGGACGACCCGGCCCTGACCCTGGACCTGGGCTCGCCGACGCCGACGCGGATGACCGCCAAGCACGGCGTCTATCGCCAGGACGACTTCAGCCTGGCCTTGAAACAGGATGTCCGGATGGACGACGGAGCGGGTTACCGCTTCGCGTCGGAAGGCGCTTTCGTGAATACCCAGACGGGCGACGTGACGGGCGAAACCACGATGAACGGCGAAGGTCCCAGCGGACAGGTGCAATCCAGCGCCTACTCCGTATATGACAAGGGCGATCGCATCGTTTTCCGGGGCGGGGTTCGCGCGCGGTTCGAACGGCAGTAAAGACAATCAATGGCGCAGGTTCGCTCGTGACGCGAACCGCGACGGATGAGGACATGGTTCTGATGAAGCGATGGACGGCTGCGGCGATGACCGCGTTGATCCTGGCCAGCTCGGCCGGTGCGGCTAGCGCCCAAGTGGGCGACTCGAGCGCGCCGATCGACGTGTCCGCTGATCAGCAGGAAACGATCAACAGCAAGTGCATCACGATCTTCCGCGGCAACGTGGAGATCCTGCAGAACCGTTCGCGCCTGCGGGCTCGGCAGGTGACGGTGTACAGCGCCCGCAAGTCCACGGCCGACAACGCCAATGCCTGCGGCAACGCCCAGCGCATGGAAGCCGAGGGCAGCGTCTATCTGGTCAGCGACCAGCAGCAGGCCCGCGGCGACCGCGCCGTCTACACCTTCGACAACAACATCGCCGTGGTCACGGGCGACGTGGTGCTGGTCAAGGGCAAGGACGTGGCGCGCGGCGACCGCCTGACGGTCAACACCAAGACCAACGACGCCAAGCTGGAATCCAACAGCACGGGTCGCGCCGCGCCCAAGCGGGTGCGAGCGGTCTTCTATCAGGACGAGAACAAAAACGCGCCGGCCGCTGAAACGCCCGCCGCTCCGCGCTAGGACCCGTTCATGACCCTGACCTCCAACGACATGGACGGCCTGTTCGTCGATTCCGTGGGTAAGTCGTTTGGCGACCGTCCGGTCGTCAAGAACGTCTCCCTGCGTCTCAAGCGCGGCGAAGTCGCGGGCCTGCTGGGTCCCAACGGCGCCGGCAAGACGACCTGCTTCTACATGGTCACCGGCCTGATCGCCGCCGACTACGGCGCGATCTATCTGGACGGCGAGAACATCACCGCCCAGCCGATGTTCCAGCGCGCGCGCCTCGGCGTCGGCTACCTGCCGCAGGAAGCCTCGATCTTCCGGGGCATGACAGTCGAGCAGAACGTCATGGCCGTGGTCGAGATGCGCCAGAAGGACCAGCGCAAGGCGCGTGAGCAGGTCACCAGCATCCTGGAAGAACTGCGCATCACCCACATCCGCAAGTCGCCCGCCGTCGCCCTGTCGGGCGGTGAGCGTCGTCGCGTGGAAATCGCCCGCGCCCTGGCGTCCGAGCCGTCCTTCATGCTGCTGGACGAGCCCTTCGCCGGCATCGACCCCCTGGCCATCGCCGACATCCGCGAGGTCGTCGGCTACCTGAAGGGTCGCGGCATCGGCATCCTGATCACCGACCACAATGTGCGCGAGACGCTGGACATCATCGACCGCGCCTCGATCATCCACGCCGGTGAAGTTCTGTTCGAAGGCTCGCCGCGCGAGATCGTCGACAATCCGGAAGTTAAGCGCGTCTATCTGGGCGACAGCTTCAGCGAGCCGCGCCTCGGGGATTAATTGGCGCAGGGGTGGGCAAAAATAGCCTGCGTCACCCCTCCGCACCCGGATCAAGTGCTTGTCCCGCAAGGGCTAATAGCTCTGGCATGATATTTTCCGGGACGGAACGTCGCACCGGCCCGGATATTGCAGGCGTTGGCGACCCGTTAACCAAACAGGCCCTTCAATGGCGATCGAAGTTTTTCGATTTGTCAGGAGGGCGCATTGGCGCTCAGCCACCGCCTCGAGATCCGTCAGGGTCAAGGCCTCGTCATCACCCCGCAGCTGCAGCAGGCTATCAAGCTTCTGCAACTGTCGAACATCGAGCTCGACGCTTTCGTCGAGCAGGAGCTGGAGCGTAACCCGCTTCTGCAACGTGATGAGGGCGAGTCCGAACCGGCCAAAGAGGTCGAAAGCGAACGCGACGTCAGCCTGACCCAGCTGGACGCCGTGGCCGACACGACGGCCGGCCGCGAGATGGACGCCCCGCACGAAGACGTCTCGCCCGGCGAACGCGCCACGGGCGACGGCGCCGAGGCCGAACACGCCGGCGGCCAGATCGACTGGTCGCGCGCCGGCGGCGGTGGTTCGTTCGAAGGCGACGAGGGTTATGAGAGCGCCCTGACCGACGTTCCTACCCTTTCCGCTCACCTGCGGTCGCAACTGGTCCAGGCGGCGCTGTCGCCGGCCCGCAACGCCATCGCCGAGATCCTGATCGACGCCGTCGACGAGGGCGGCTACCTGCGCCTGGACGTCATCGAGCTGGCCGCGCGCCTCGGCTGCAAGCTGGAGATGGTCGAGGAGACCCTGGCCATCCTGCAGGGCTTCGAGCCCGTCGGCGTCTTCGCCCGCGACGTGCGCGAGTGCCTGGCGCTGCAGCTGAAGGACCTGAACCGCTACGACCCCTGCATGGCTGCCATGCTCGACAATCTCGAGCTCTTGGCCAAGCGCGACATGGCGAGCTTGCGCCGCCTCTGCGGCGTGGACGACGAAGACCTGCGCGAGATGGTCGCCGAGATCCGGTCGCTGAACCCGCGTCCCGGCGCGGCCTATCACAGCGAGCCGGCCGAGACCCTGGTGCCCGACGTCATGGTCCGCGAGGGCCTGGGCGGCATGTGGCACGTCGAGCTGAACACCGACACCCTGCCGCGCGTGCTGGTCGACCAGCGCTACCACGCCCGCATTTCCAAGGGTGCGCGCACGGATCAGGAAAAGACCTTCGTCTCGGACTGCATGGCCACGGCCAACTGGCTGGTGAAGAGCCTGGACCAGCGCGCCAAGACCATCCTGAAGGTCTCCAGCGAGATCGTCCGCCAGCAGGACGGCTTCCTGGCCTTCGGCGTCGAGCACCTGCGCCCGCTGAACCTGAAGACCGTCGCCGACGCCATCGGCATGCACGAGAGCACCGTCAGCCGCGTCACGTCGAACAAGTACATCGCCACCCCGCGCGGCGTGTTCGAGCTGAAGTTCTTCTTCACCTCGGCCATCCAGTCGTCGGAAGGCGGCGAGGCCCACTCGGCCGCCAGCGTCCGTCACAAGATCAAGGGCCTGGTCGATGCCGAGAAGACCGAGGCCCAAGTGCACTCCGACGACGCCATCGTCGAAATTCTCAAGGCCGCCGGGGTCGACATCGCCCGCCGGACCGTGGCCAAGTACCGCGAAGCCATGCGGATCCCGTCGTCGGTCGAACGCCGTCGTCAGATGAAGGAAGCGGTCTAACGCTCCTCTCCCGCTTTTTTGGGCCGCGTGTTTCGTGGCGGTGGGAACAGTTGTGATGAGCGAAAAAAGTCTGGCGGACGTGATCGAGGGCTTCGGCGAGGATGCTCGTCCCACGCTTACGGTCGGTCAGATGCTGGAGGCGTTCGAGAGCCGCGCCTTCGGGGCCATGCTGCTGGTCTTCGGGCTGCTGAACTGCCTGCCGCTGCCGCCAGGCTCCTCGACCCTCCTGTCCCTGCCGATCCTGTTCCTGGCCCCGCAGATCGCCATGGGAGCCGAGACGCCGTGGCTGCCACGCGGCCTGATGGAAAAGCCCCTGAAGCGCGCCGACCTGCGTGGCCTGTTCAAGCGCCTGGGTCCGATCGTCCGCAGCATGGAGCTGGTCACCCGTCCGCGCCTGCGACCGATGTTCGCACCCTTGGGCGAGCGGGCCATCGGCGTGGTCTGCACCTTGCTGGCCCTGGTGCTGGTCCTGCCCATCCCTTTGGGCAACCTGGCGCCCGGCGCGACGGTCGCGGTTTTGGCGCTCGCTCTGCTGCAGAGGGACGGCGTTCTGGCGCTGTTGGGCTACCTGATGGCGCTGGGCAGCGGGGCTCTGCTGTTCGTCAGCGCGCACGTTGTCGTGATGGCCGTGCGCAAGCTTCTGGGTGTGTTTTCAGGTCTCGTCTGAGGTCGTCCACAGGCCTTTAAAGCGCCGCTTGACACCCGACTTGGACAGGCGCGTTGTATCGATATGCAAGTCCAAGTCTCCGGCAAGCATGTCGACGTTGGTGAGGCTCTGCGAGTGCGAGTCTCCGACGAAATCGCCCTGAGCATTGGGAAATACTTCGATCGCGGCGGTAACGCCGAGGTCGTGGTCAGCAAGGAGGGCTACGCCTTCCGTGTCGATTGCTCGGTAAAATTGGCTTCGGGCCAGCAGCTCATCAGTCATGGATCGGGAGGCGACGCACACGCGGCGTTCGACTCCGCCCTGTCCAAGATCGATACGCGCATCAGGCGCTACAAGAGGCGGCTGAAGAGCCACTCCGAGGCGGCCACGGCCAAGCAGGTCGAGAACGCCGCGATGTTCGTCCTCAAGGCTCCCGAAGTCGAAGAGCACGAAGAACACGACTGGGATGTGGAGGCTGACCACCCGACGGGCGCGCCCGCGGCGATGGTCATCGCGGAGACCCAGGCCGCGGTGAAGACGATGACCGTTTCCATGGCTGTCATGGAACTGGACTTGACCGCTTACCCGGCAATCGTGTTTAGGAACGCCGCCCACGGCGGATTGTCCGTGGTCTACCGGCGTCCAGACGGGAATATCGGCTGGATCGACCCCGAACGCACGAAGTCGCTAAACGGGCACGGGTCAACCGCGAGCTAATCCGACCATGGCATGGTGGGATGGCGTCGTCGGCGGACCCCCGACGGCGACGCCAAGGCGGTCGACAACGAGCGAGCGTTAGAAGTCCATGACCATTGGCGATCTTCTGGACCCCGGAGCGGTGGCGCTGCGCGCTGGCGCTCCTGGCAAACGCCAAGCCCTTTCGATGGTCGCCGACGTGGCGGGCCGCGTGCTCGGCCTCGACGTCGATGCGGTCCTCGAAGGCCTGGTTGATCGTGAAGCCGCCGGCTCGACCGGCGTGGGCGAAGGCGTCGCCATCCCGCACGCGCGTGTAGACGGCCTGGATCGTGTCCGCGCCGTCGTGGTGCGCCTGGATGCGCCCGTGGCCTTCGACGCCCTCGACGACAAGCCTGTCGACCTTCTGGTGGCCCTGTTCGCCCCCCGCGAAGCCAATGCCGCGCACCTGCGCGCCCTGGCCCGCGTCGCGCGGATGATGCGCCAGCCCGAGATGCGGGCGGCCCTGCGCCAGGCCCGCTCGGCCGACGCCCTCCACGTGCTGCTGACCCACGAAGCGACCAGCACGGCGGCGTAGGGGGCTTAGGTCCCTCCTTTCAACCTGTAGCGGTTTCCTGCCTGCGCCCCTAACCTATCCACCTTGGGTTGGAGGGGCGTGCGGCGATGCAGGGGCGTGTTCACACTCTCAGTGAGCGTGAGAAGGAGACGTTGCGGCTCCTGCTCAGGGGCCATGACGCCAAGTCGGCGGCCACGGCGCTCGGCCTGTCCGTCCATACGGTGAACGAGCGCCTGCGCGAGGCGCGGCGCAAACTCGGCGTCGGCAGCAGCCGGGAAGCCGCCAGGTTGCTGGCGCAGGCCGAGGGCGCGGATCCAAATTTCGCAGATCCAAATTTCTTGGGGGACAAGCTTTTGGGGGTCGCCGCCGCGACGCTCCCAGGCCGAGACCATGACGCATCCGATAACTCGCCACGGAAGGGTCAGACCTCCGCGTGGCTTTTTCGAGGGATGATGGTCATGTTGGCGATAGTCGCGGTGGTCGCGGTAGCGGCGGTATTGCAGGGCGATGGCGGGGCGAGGCCGACCGCCGCGCCGGTGGCGCTGGCGACGTCGCCCAGCGCTTCAGACAAGGCGAGCGCAGGCGCCGCGGAGGCCTGGGCGAAGCTGCTGGACGGGCAGCGCTGGGGCGAGAGCTGGAAGGCGTCGGCGACCATGTTCAGGTCCAAGATCACCGAGGCCGGCTGGGCGTCGACCATCCAGCCGCTGCGTGGCCAGCTTGGACCGGTCTCATCCCGTTCGTTGAAGAGCGTGTCCAGCGCCAAGACGCTGCCAGGCGCGCCGGACGGCGACTACAGGATCGTGCAGTTCGACACCGCTTTCGCCAACAAGTCCGACGCCGTCGAAACCGTGGTGCTGGCGCGCGAAGGGACGGCTTGGGTCGTGGGCGGCTACTTCATCCGCTGAAGCCGGCGGCGAGCGTCCTGAAGGGCTTCAGGGCGCTCGCTGAGGCGATACTCTAGTGCACCGACACCGGGGCCAGTTCATGGGCCAGGGCGGCGGCGATCGCCGTGTCGCGGTCAATCATCACGGCCAGGCGGGCGCCGTCGGCGCGGCAGACGGCGTAGAGGGTCTGGTCAGGCGCCAGGTTGAAGTCCTCCACGCCTTCCGGGACGTCGGCCAGGATCTCGGCGGCCTTGATCGGCCGGACATAGACGAGATCGGGCGCGCCGAGGGCCGCGAAAGCTTCGCTCGTGAAAAGCGGGCTGTGGTGGGTGTTGGGCGTCATGATGACCACCTCCTTGACTAGGGAACGCGCCTCTCACCGGCCGGTTCAGCGCCGAGCCGGAAGGGGCGGGTTCCGCGCGGCGTTCAGCCCGCGCTGCGAATGGGAATTCTTTTAACGAGACGCTCGGGTTCGGGGCGCGCCAGGTCGATGTGCAGCAGGCCGTGCTCCAGGGTCGCGGCGGTCACTTCCATGCCCTCTGCGAGGACGAAGGTGCGCACGAAGCCTCGGGCGGCTATTCCACGGTGCAGGAAGGCCCGCTCGGCCTCGGAACGGCCATCGGCGCTATCGCGCTTGCCGGCGACCACCAGCTGGCCGCCCTCGACCGTCACCTGCAGCTGCTCGGGCGAGAAACCCGCCACCGCCAGGGTGATGCGCACGCCGCCGTGGTCGGCCTGCTCGACATTGTAAGGCGGATAGCTTTCCGAGGCGGCCTTGGCGGCGCGCTCGATCAGGTCTCGGGTGTGTTCGAAGCCCAGCAGGAAGGGGCTGTCGAACATGATGGTCCGGTTCATCGCGAAGTCCTCGCTCAAGCGACTTCGTTCGCGGAGAAAAGCCCGAGGACCGGCGCCGATCCCCACGACACGGATCCAGAAATGGCGACCGTGACCGGACGGTTCAAGAGGATGGGGGAACTTGAGTCCAGAAATGGACAAGGCCCGGACGTTTCCGTCCGGGCCTTGATGGTGGAGCTAAGCGGAGTCGAACCGCTGACCTCTTGAATGCCATTCAAGCGCTCTACCAGCTGAGCTATAGCCCCAAAATTTCTTCGAGAACCTTGCGGTAACTCTCGGAAATCATTGGTCTCTTCGGCGTTTCCGACTTGCGTCGCCCTCCGAAGAGGCGCGGAAACTAGTCCGGGATTTTTCGGGGATCAACCCCCTTCGCGAACTTTTTTCGAGAAAAGTGTCGCACCCCGGAAAACCCCTGTGGATAGCCGGTTTCAGAAGCCCGAAACCGGGAGAGCCTGTCCGGTTCAGGTGGGACACCTGAACCGGATAAACAGGCTCTCAATCCTTAGAGGGAGCGCGTTATGCGGCGAAACCGCTAACACTTTCGCCTAACGCGCTCCGCCACGAAGGGATCAGTCCCGACGATTAGTCTTCGTCGCCCTCGCCGGGCAGACCTTCGATCTCGTCGTCGAGATTGTCGTCGTCGTCCTCGTCCTCCAGGAACGGAACGTCGTCGGCTTCGTCTTCGGCGAGGTCTTCGTCCTCGGCGAAGTCGACGCCCAGGTCGTCACCGCCCGCGGGCGTGACGCCGGGTTCAGCGTCCTCATCGTCGGTCTCGACGACATCCGCCTCGGCGGCTTCGTCGATTTCCGGCGTTTCGTCGGCTTCGTCCTCGTAGCCGTCCGGCTCCTTCGGAGCGGGGGCTTCCTTTTCGTCCTCGGCGTCATAATCCGGCGTGATCGAACGCGCGCGGACACGACGGGACTTCAGCGCCTCTTCCGGGTCGAACTGCTCACCACACTTGGGGCAGACGGCCGGACGGCGATTGAGGTCGTAGAACTTCGATTGGCAGTTGGGGCAGATTTGTTTTGCGCCCAGGTCGGGATTGGCCAATTGGCGACCCTTTGATCCGGATGGGAAAAGCGGCCGGTCACTTGCCATGGCGTGAGCCCGCTGTCAAAAGCAAACCCCTTCGCGAAAACCACCAAGTACTAAGGAGCCGGTTTCGGCATGTCGTCGGCTGGATTAAAGAGCGCACCCGCAGGCGCTCTGCGAGGGATCGTGCGGGCCCCGGGCGACAAGTCCATTTCCCACCGATCGATGATCCTGGGCGCGCTGGCGTCTGGCACCACGACGGTGGAAGGCCTGCTGGAAGGCGACGACGTTCTCGCCACCGCGCGGGCCATGCAGGCCTTTGGCGCGCGGATTGAGCAGGAAGGCGCCGGTCGCTGGCGCATCGAAGGCAATGGCGGCTTCCAGGAGCCCGTCGACGTCATCGATTGCGGCAACGCCGGCACCGGCGTGCGCCTGATCATGGGCGCGGCCGCCGGTTTCGCCATGTGCGCCACCTTTACCGGCGATAGCTCGCTGCGTGGCCGTCCGATGGGCAGGGTGCTGGATCCGCTGGCCCGCATGGGCGCGACCTGGCTGGGCCGCGACAAGGGCCGTCTGCCCCTGACGCTGAAGGGCGGCGCCCTGCGCGGCCTGAACTACACCCTGCCCATGGCCTCGGCCCAGGTGAAGTCGGCCGTGCTGCTGGCCGGCCTGCATGCCGAGGGCGGCGTCGAGGTCATCGAGCCGGAAGCCACCCGCGACCACACCGAGCGCATGCTGCGCGCCTTCGGGGCCGAGGTGATCGTCGAGGACCGCGTCGTCGGCGAAAAAACTTTCCGCCACATCCGCCTGCCCGAGGGCCAGAAGCTGACCGGGACCCACGTGGCGGTGCCGGGCGACCCGTCGTCGGCGGCCTTCCCGCTGGTGGCCGGCCTGATCGTGCCGGGCTCGGAAGTGACGGTCGAGGGCGTGATGCTAAACGACCTGCGCACGGGCCTCTTCACGACGCTGCAGGAAATGGGCGCGGACCTGGTGATCTCGAACCAACGCGTCGCCAGCGGCGAGGAGGTCGGCGACATCACCGCCCGCTACTCCAAGCTCAAGGGCGTGGTCGTCCCGCCCGAGCGCGCGCCGGCGATGATCGACGAATATCCAATCCTGGCCGTCGCCGCCGCCTTCGCTGAAGGCGAGACGGTGATGCGCGGCGTCGGCGAGATGCGCGTCAAGGAAAGCGACCGCATCGCCCTGACCGCCAACGGCCTGAAGGCCTGCGGCGTCCAGGTGGTCGAGGAGCCGGAAGGCTTCATCGTCACCGGGACCGGCCAGCCGCCCAAGGGCGGCGCGACCGTGGTCACCCACGGCGATCACCGCATCGCCATGAGCCACCTGATCCTGGGCATGGCCGCGCAGGAGGCCGTCGCGGTCGACGAGCCGGGCATGATCGCCACCAGCTTCCCGGGGTTCTCCGACCTGATGCGCGGCCTGGGCGCGACGCTGAGCGAGGCCTGAACATGGGCTTCGTGATCGCCGTCGACGGGCCGGCCGCCTCAGGCAAGGGCACGATCGCCTCGCGCCTGGCGGCGGCCTATGGCCTGCCGATGCTGGACACCGGCCTGCTCTATCGGGCGGTCGGGGTGCGGATCCTGGCCGCCGGCGGCGATCTGGACGATCCCGCCTTCGCCGAGGCCCAGGCGCGCGGCCTGACGCTAGCCGAGCTGGAAAAGCCGGAGGTGCGCACCCGCACCGCCGGCGAGGCCGCCAGCCGCTGCGCCGTGCATCCGGGCGTGCGCAAGGCGCTGTTCGACCTGCAGCGCGCCTTCGCCACCCAAGAGGGCGGCGCGGTGATCGACGGCCGCGACATCGGCACGGTCATCGCCCCCGAGGCGCCGGCCAAGCTCTATGTCACCGCGAGCCCGCAGGTTCGCGCCGACCGCCGCTGGAAACAGCTGGTCGGCCAGGGCGAAAACGTCACCTTCGACGAGATCCTGGCCGATATCCGCAAGCGTGATGAACGCGACGGCGGCCGCAAGGACGCGCCGATGACGCAGGCCGCCGACGCCGTCTTGCTCGACACCTCTGAAATGAGTATAGAGCAGGCCTTCGATGCGGCCCGCCGTATCGTCGAGGACGCGCGCGCCCGCTAAAGAGCCTTCAGGCTCTGGGCAAATCCACCGCCGACCTCGCCGCGATAGAGAGAAATCGCGGGATCGCAGAAAACCCAATTCATCCGGAATCCCGAGAACCGCTTTCTCCAGCGGCGCTCATCGCAGGGCTTCCCCCAACCTTAGAGACTAAAGATCAGCATGGCTGACGATATGAGCTTCAACCCGACGCGCGACGATTTCGAAGCGCTGCTGAACGACTCGATGGGCGGCCGCGACTTCGCGGAAGGCACCGTCGTCAAAGGCAAGGTCGTCGGGATCGAAAAGGACTTCGCCATCATCGACGTCGGTCTGAAGACCGAAGGTCGCGTCCAGCTGAAGGAATTCGGCGTCGACGAGAACGGCAAGGCCACCATCAAGACCGGCGACACCGTCGAAGTCTTCCTGGAACGCCTCGAAAACGCGATGGGCGAAGCGGTCATCAGCCGCGAAAAGGCCAAGCGCGAAGAAGCCTGGACCCGTCTGGAAGGCGTCTACGCCCGCAACGAACCCGTCATGGGCGCCATCGTCGGCCGCGTGAAGGGTGGCTTCACCGTCGACCTGGGCGGCGCTTCGGCCTTCCTGCCGGGCTCGCAAGTCGACATCCGTCCGGTCCGCGACGTCGGCCCGCTGATGGGCAAGGAACAGCCCTTCGCCATCCTGAAGATGGACCGTCCGCGCGGCAACATCGTCGTCTCGCGTCGCGCCATCCTGGAAGAAGCCCGCGCCGAGCAGCGCACCGAACTGGTGTCGCAGCTGCAAGAGGGTGAAATCCGCGAAGGCGTCGTCAAGAACATCACCGACTACGGTGCGTTCGTTGACCTGGGCGGCATCGACGGCCTGCTGCACGTCACCGACATGAGCTGGAAGCGCGTCAACCACCCGAGCCAAGTGCTCGCCGTGGGCGACACCGTGAAGGTCCAGATCGTCAAGATCAACCCGGACACCCAGCGCATCAGCCTCGGCATGAAGCAGCTGCAGTCGGATCCGTGGGATGGCGTTGAAGCCAAGTACCCGGTCGGCGCCAAGTTCACGGGCCGCATCACCAACATCACCGACTACGGCGCCTTCGTGGAGCTGGAAGCCGGCGTTGAAGGCCTGGTGCACGTCTCGGAAATGTCCTGGACCAAGAAGAACGTCCACCCCGGCAAGATCGTCTCGACCTCGCAAGAAGTCGACGTCGTCGTGCTGGACGTCGATCCGTCCAAGCGCCGCGTTTCGCTGGGCCTGAAGCAAGCCCTGGCCAACCCGTGGGAAGCCTTCGTGGAAGCTCACCCGGTCGGCTCGTCGGTCGAAGGCGAAGTCAAGAACGCGACCGAATTCGGTCTGTTCATCGGCCTCGACAACGACATCGACGGCATGGTGCACCTGTCGGACATCGACTGGAGCGTCCCGGGCGAAGAAGCCATGGCGCGCTACAAGAAGGGCGACGTCGTCAAGGCGAAGGTCCTGGATGTCGACATCGAGAAGGAACGCATCTCGCTGGGCATCAAGCAGCTGGCTGGCGATCCGATGTCGGGCGACACCTACCGCAAGAACCAGACCGTGACCGTCACCGTCACGGAAGTCACCTCGGGCGGCATCGAAGTTCGCTTCGGCGAAGACGACGCCCCGATGACCGCCTTCATCCGCAAGTCGGACCTGTCGCGCGATCGTCAAGAGCAGCGTCCGGAGCGCTTCGCCGTGGGTGACCGCGTCGACGCTCAGATCACCAACATCGACAAGGCGGCTCGCCGCGTGTCGCTGTCGATCAAGTCGCTGGAAATGGCCGAAGAGAAGGAAGCCATCGAGCAGTTCGGCTCGTCGGACTCCGGCGCTTCGCTGGGCGACATCCTGGGCGCCGCTCTCCGCGAGCGCGCTTCCAAGGAATAGTCTTCACGCTCCTTGTGAGTTTGAAGTCAGCGGCGGCCGGAGCAATCCGGCCGCCGTTTTCTTTTGCGAGCCAAGGGGGCTGGAGCAATCCAGCCACCGTTTTCTTTTGCGAGAAAGACTGCCAAGACTAGCCTGAGGTTGAGTTTGGGGAGGCTTGGCGTGCGGGTTTGGAAGACGGCGGCGTTTGCCGCGGTGTCGGTTGTGGCGCTGGCCAGCGCCGCGTGGGCCGACGACAAGCCCAGCTATGGCCCGCCCGCGGCCTGGGTGAACGTCGCCGATGTCCCGGCCGCGCCGGACGCGACCCAGGCCCCGGCCATCCAGGCCGTGCTCGACGACAGCCAGTCCCTGCTCGGCAAGGACGGGCTGGACTACTACAACCGCCGCATCGCCAAGGTGCTGAAGCCCGAGGGGCTGTCGTCGGGCTCACGCTCGATCACCTGGGAGCCCAGCCGCGACAAGGTCACCCTGCACGGCCTGGCGCTGATCCGCGACGGCCAGCGTATCGACCTCCTGAAGAACGGCGAAGACGTCCTGGTCCTGCGTCGCGAGAAGGACCTGGAGAAGGCGGTGCTGGACGGCCGCATGACGGCGACGATCCAGCTCAAGGACCTGCGGGTCGGCGACATGATCGACTGGTCCTACAGCATCGAGCGGCGCGACCCGATCCTGGGGCCGCGCGCCAGCGACTTCGAGCGCATGGGCTGGGCCGGCGCGATCGGCCGCCATCGCGTGCGGATGCTGTGGCCCGACGGCGTGCCGCTGACCTGGAAGGCCACGCCGGGCTTCCCCGACCCGAAGATCGGCAAGGCGGGCGAGCTGAATGAGCTGCTGGTCGACCAGACGGGCACGATCGCGCCCAAGCCCCCGGCCGGGGCGCCGCTGCGCTTCCAGCGGGTGGGCGAGATCCAGGCCACCACCTATCGCGGCTGGGCCGACGTCGTCGCGCCGATGGCGCCGCTGTACGCGCAGGCCATGACCCTGAAGCCGGACTCGCCGATCAAGGCCGAGATCGCCGCCATCGCCGCCGCCAGCCCCGATCCCAAGGTCCGCGCCTTCAAGGCTCTGCAGCTGGTCGAGGACAAGACCCGCTACCTGCTGCTGTCCATGGGCGACGGCGGCTACAAGCCCGCCTCGGCCGACGAGACCTGGGCGCGACGCTTCGGCGACTGCAAGGGCAAGACGGTGCTGCTCCTGGCCCTGCTGAAGGGCTTGGGCATCCGGGCCGAGCCCGTCGTGGTCTTCGCCAGCCCCGCCGCCGACGGCCTGGACCAGCGCGTGCCTTCTGCCAGCCAGTTCAACCACGTGCTGGTACGCGCCTTCATCGACGACAAGCCCTACTGGCTGGACGGCACGCGCACCGGCGACCGGGGCGGTCTCAGCAGCCTGGCCGCGCCGCCGTTCCTGTGGGGCCTGCCGATCAAGGCTTCCGGCGCGATGCTGGAGCCGATCGTGCAGCAGGCGCCCAGCCGGCCGGACCTGGACGCGGCCATGCGCCTGGATGCTTCGGCGGGCCTCGACAAGCCGGCCAAGTCGGTCGTGACCATGATCATGCGCGGCGACTCGGGCCGGCAGATCGCGCGGCTGATCGAAAGCGCGCCGCGCGCCGACATCGAGCGCAATTTCCGCCAGAGCTTCTCGGCCTCCAACAGCTGGCTGAAGATCGAGACCCTGGACTGGGCGGTCGCCGACGACGGCGCCGTCACCATGACCATCAGCGGCACGGCCGACATGGACTGGCGGCTGAACGACGATGTCGGCCTCTTGGAATGGCGCCTGCCGATGTCGGGCTCGGGCAAGGCCGCGCAGTTTCCGCGCCGCGAGCCGGGCCCCAATGCCGACGCGCCGTTCGCCACGCCGTTCCCCAGCTTCAAGAAGGCCCTGATCGAAGTGACCCTGCCCGGCGGCGGGGCCGGCTTCACGGTCAAGGGGCCGGTCTATAGCGGCCGGGTCGCCAATATCGACACCACGCGGGTCGCGCAGATGGAGGGCGGCAAGGCGGTCTTCCTCGAGGCCGACCAGAGCGCGGGTCGCGAACTGCCGTTCGACCAGGCCGAAGAGGCCAACAAGGTGCGCCGCCGGCTGGCCGACCAGCCTCTGATCATCCGCGCGCCGAAGGCTTCTTGAGGGTGGCGATTAACCGAACCTCGTTCGAGAATCACACGCAACCCCTTGAAGACTCAGCCGTCGTTGGGCAAAGGTCCGCTCGCGCCTTTCTCCTCCAGGGGCGTTCCGGGGATATCGATGATCAAGTCTGAACTCATCGCCAGGCTCGCGAATGAAAATCCGCACCTGACGCAGAAGGACGTCGAACGCGTAGTCGGCGTGATCCTGGAGCGTATGATCGGCGCGTTGGAAGACGGCGGCCGTGTGGAGCTGCGTGGCTTCGGGGCCCTGTCGGTCCGCTCGCGTCCCGCCCGCACCGGCCGCAACCCGCGCACCGGCGAGGCCGTCGAGGTCCGCGCCAAGCACGTGCCGTTCTTCAAGAGCGGCAAGGAACTGCGCGCCCGCCTCAACGCCGACGGCGACGAATAACAACGATTGTATCCCGGGGTTGACCCTGGGAGGCGAACGCCCTCAGCCTTTGCGCCTTGTTTTTAAGGCAGCGAGGGATCTGTCATGAGCGTCGTCAAGGAATTCCGCGAGTTCATCTCGCGCGGCAACGTCATCGACCTGGCCGTCGGCGTGATCATCGGCGCGGCTTTCAATGGCATCGTCAAGAGCCTGGTCGACCAGGTGATCATGCCGCCGATCGGCCTGCTGACCGGCGGCCTCGACTTCTCCAAGCTGGAATGGGTGCTCAAGCCCGAGAATCCGGCGACCGAGGCGATCGAGAAGGTGTCGATCCAGTACGGCGCTTTCATCAACACCCTGATCCAGTTCTTCATCGTCGCGGCCGTCGTGTTCCTGCTGGTCAAGGCGGTCAACAGCATCCGCCGCGCCGACGCCGCCGAACCCGCGCCCTCGGCCCCGCCGGCCCCGACCCCGGAAGAGAAGCTGCTGACCGAGATCCGCGACCTGCTGGCCAAGCCGGCTAAGTAAGGCCCCCTCAAACGAGAGAAGCGATCGCCGCCCGCGCCGCCGCTTGGCCCGTCAGCCAGGCGCCGTGAGCGGTGGAGAAGAAGTTGGGGCTGCAGGCCTCGCCGGCGAAGAACAGGCGCTGTTCGACCGGCGCGGCCAGCACCGCCCGCGCGCCGGCATGGCCGGGCAGGGCGTGGGAATAGGAGCCGCCGGCGAACGGATCGGTAGCCCAATGGGTCTCGGCGATGACGTGGACCTTCGAGCGGATGCCCGACCCATAGACGTTGACCAGCCCGTCGACGGCGAAGGCCGCCGCGGCGCCCTCGCCCTGGCCCTCCAGCGACCGGGCATGAGCGCCGCCCAGGAACACCTCGATCATCGGCTTGTGCAGCGGCCGCAGGTGATAGGCCCCGGTCGCCGTGGTGTGCGGGTCGCTATAGAGCTGGGTTTCGGCTTCGAACATCTCCGGTTCGTCCAGCCGCAGGAACACCTTGTCGGCCAGGCCCAGCGGCAGGCCGGCGGCGGCGTCGAGCTTGTCGGGCAAAGCGGGCATGAAGCGCAGGGCGCCCTGGGCCAGGATCGTGGTCGGCACGCAGATGATGACCGCGCGGGCGGAGATCGTTCCCAGCGCCGTCTCCAGTTCCACGCGCGGGCCGTCGTGGCGGATCATGGTGACCGGGCACGACAGGCGCGTCGGCAGCTTGCCGCCCAGGCCAGCGATGGCCGTCCCGTAGCCCTCGGCGACCCGCCAGTTGACCTCGGTGTCTTCATAGGCCGCGTAGTCGTGCAGCGAGACCTGATCGAACTCGGCCCCGTTGTAGAAGGCGCTGAAGGCGTTCAGCAGCGGGTTCCAGGGGCTGCCCGGATCCAGCAGATCCGAGGCCGGGCGATCGGGGCCGCCGTCGCGGGCCGCCGCCTCTATGCGGGCGTCCACGGCCTGGAAGGCCTCGCCGAACGCGGCGCGCTCTTCGCGGGGGAAGACCGGGTTGTCGGCGATATTGGCCCAGGGCGGCGGGGTCTTGTCGACCGTCAGGCCCAGGGCCTCGACGCGTTCCACCAGCGGGTTCTGGTCGGCCGAGTGCAGCCACTCGCAGCCCAGGTCGATGGGGCCCAGCGAGGTGTCGATCGTATGGGCCCGGCCGCCCAGGCGATCTCGGGCCTCGAGCAGAATTCCGGAGCGGCCGCTGGCGGCCACGGATTCAGCGGCGGCGAGCCCGGCGGCGCCGGCGCCCACGATCGCGATGTCGACCTCGTCCATGAGACCTCATCGGATCGTGGGACCAATACTGCGCCTACTTTTGCAGGCTGGCCGCGTCGAGGTCCAGCTTGTCGGCGGCGATCACCGTGGCGCCCGGCGCGGCCTTGGTCAGGTCCTCGCCCATGGCCTTGGCGTCGCCGGCGACGATGACGCTCATCTGGGCCGGATCCAGGTTGGTCTTGGCGAAGGCCTGCACCTCGGCGGGGCTCACCGCCTCGACCTTGGCGGCGTAGCTCTGGATCTCGGTCAGCGGCACGCCGTAGACGGCCAGGTTGCCCAGGATGTTGGCCAGGCCCTCCGAGGTGCCCAGGTCACGGCCAAAGCCCCCGACCAGCACCGACTTGCGCGCCGCCAGCTCGCCGGCCGAGGCCGGCTGCGCGCCCAGGCGGGTCAGCTCGGCGCGGGTCAGGGTGACGACCTCGCCGGCCGACGGGTTCTTGGTCTGCACCCGAGCCGAGAAGCCGCCGAAGCGGCCTTGGGGCGTCAGGCTGGAGCCGGCGCCGTACGACAGGCCGCGCTTGATGCGGATCTCCTGGTTCAGGCGCGAGGAATAGCCCACGCCCAGCACCGTGTTGGCGACGATGCCTTGATAGTAGCTGGGATCGGCGCGGGTGATGGCCGGCTTGGCCAGGGTCACGGCCGCCTGGCCGGTGCCGGGCAGGTCGATCACCAGGTTGCGCGGCTTGTAGCCCGTCGGCGCGGCCGGCGCGGCGGGCGCCGGCGAAGCGGGTTTCTTCCAACCGCCGAACGCCTTCTCGGCCAGAGCAAAGCCCGCCTGAGGCGTCAGGTTGCCGGTCAGCACCAGCACGGCGTTGTCCGGACGCCAGTAGGCGGCGTGAGTCTTGGCCAGATCCGTGCGCTTGACCTTGGGCAGCGAGCCGGGCGTGCCGCCCGCCACGTGGCCATAGGCCGAGCCGGCGTACAGCACCGGACCGACCGCGTAGCTGGTCAGGCTGCCGGGGCGCTGATAGGCGACCGACAGGCTGTCGAGGGTCTCGGTGCGGACGCGGTCCAGCTCCTCGGTCGAGAAGGCCGGGTGCTGGGCGACGTCGGCCATGATGGCCATGGCCGGGGCGGCGTTGTTGGCCGTGACGCTGAGGGTCAGCGAGGCGGCCTCCCAGCCCGAGCCGGCTTCCAGATTGGCGCCCAGGGCCTCGGTCTCGCGGGCGATCTGGGTGGCCGAGCGGCTGGTGGTGCCTTCGGTCAGCAGTTCCGAGGTCAGGCTGGACGTGCCGGCCAGGCCCGTGGGGTCCGAGCTGGCGCCGCCCTTGACGGTCAGGTCGGCGGTGATCAGCGGCAGGTCGCTGGACTTGGCGACGATGACCCGCAGGCCGTTGGCCAGGGTCTTTTCGGCCGGGGTCGGCAGCACCGCATCGATCGGGGCGGCGACGGCCGGGATTTTCTCGCGCTCGCCCTCGGGCGCCAGGACGGTGACCGGTCCGTCGTACTTGACCGAGGCGACCTTGGGGATCGGCGGCGTGGCGTCCTTCTCGCCGGCCGGCTTGTCCTTTTCCGCCAGGTAGCGGATCACCGTGCGGCGGTCGTCGGCCAGGTATTTCTTGGCCACGCGCTGGACGTCGGCGGCGGTGACGGCCTGCAGCTTGGCCAGGCTGGTGTTGGCGGCGGCGGGGTCGCCCTCGGTCTCCAGAGCGTAGCCGATGGCGAAGGCGCGGCCGTCGATCTCCTCGCGGCGACGGACGGCGTCGGCCAGCAGGCCGGCTTTCGCTTCAGCCAGTTCGGCGGGGGTGACCAGGCCGTCACGGACGCGGGCGACTTGTGCGCGAAGCGCGGCTTCGCCTTGGGCGACCGTCTTGCCGCCGGCCATGATCGCGCCGACATAGAACAGGCCCGGCTGGGCGTTGTTCGGGGCGCTGGAGAACACCGACTGGGCGATCTTCTGGTCGTAGACCAGGCTGTCATAGAGGCGCGAGGACTTGCCGGCCGACAGCACCGCGTCCAGCACGGTCAGGGCCGGGACGTCCTTGTCGGCGGCAGCCGGGGCCAGCCAGGTGATGGCCAGGGCCGGCAGCGGCACGTTGGGGCCGTAGGTGTTGACGCTCTTGGGGCCGGTGCGGGCCGGCTCGACCGCCGTGACCTTCGGGATGTCGCCCGTCGGCTTGGTGATCGGGGCGAAGTACTGGTCGATCAGGGCGTCCAGCTTGGCCTGGTCGAAGTTGCCGACGATGATCAGCGCCGCATTGTCGGGGCGGTAGTAGGTGCGGTGGAAGGCCCGCACGTCGTCCACGGTCGCAGCGTCCAGCTCCTCGATCGAGCCGATGCCCGGGCGCTGGTAGGGGTGGGTCGTGTACGACTGCTGTGGGATCGAAAGCGCGAAGAAGCGGCCGTAGGGATCGGCCAGGACGCGCTGGCGCAGCTCTTCCTTCACGACGTCGCGCTCGGAGGCAAACACGCTCTCGTCGATGACCAGGGATTTCAGGCGATCGGCCTCGGCCCAGATCAGGCGCTCCAGGTGGTTGGCGGGCACCACCTCGTAATAGTTGGTGAAGTCGTCCCAGGTGGAGGCGTTGTTGAAGCCGCCGACGTCCTCGGTCAGGCGGTCCAGCGTCTCGTTGGGCATGTTGCGCGTGGCCTTGAACATCAGGTGTTCGAACAGGTGCGCGAAGCCCGAGCGGCCGTGCGGGTCGTCCTTGGAGCCGACGCCGTACCAGACCTGCACCGAGACGTTCGGGGTGGTCGTATCGCGCGAGGTGTAGACCTTCAGGCCGTTGGGCAGCACGCGCTGCTGGTAGACGATCGGCGGTACGGCGATGGACGCGGGCGCGGCGACCGCCGGCTTCGGCTTCGGTTTCGTCGCCGCCATGGCCAAGGGCGAAAGCGCCGTCGTTGAGAGGGCGGCGGCCACGAGGGCCAGCTTGGCGGTGCGGTTCATGCGCGAAGGTCTCCGAAAGGCGTGGGCGCGACCCTAGCACCGCCGCCTCGCCGGTAAACCTTACCGAGCTGTCATGTGGCCGGAACCGAATGGCGCCGTCAGTGTTACAATTGGTTGTCTCGCCCCCTATGACCGTAGGGTCGACGCGTATGGGGGAAATGCTTGTCTGAAATCTCGCTCCGCGACCGCCTGCGCGCGGCCACTTCCGAAGATCACGCAGCGCTGGACGCCGTGGTGGCCGGCTGGCGGATCGAGACGCCCCTCGGCTACGGCGCCTTTCTCAGCGCCTCCTATGCCGCCCTCGCGCCTCTGGAACTGGCCTTGGAAGCGGCCGGCGTCGCCGAGCAGCTGCCGGACTGGCCCCAGCGCGCCCGCCGCGCCGCCCTGGCCGCCGACCTGGCGGAGCTGGGCCTGGAAGCCCCGTCGTTCGAGCCTGCCAAGGTCCTGTCCCCGGAGGCCGTCGCCGGCCTGCTCTACGTGCTGGAAGGCTCTCGCCTGGGCGCCAAGTTCCTGGCCCGCCAGGTCCGCGCCGCCGGGGCCGGCCTGCCGCTGGCCTATCTAACGCACGGCGAGGGTCCGGATCTGTGGCGATCGTTCCTGGCGTGGCTGGATGCGATACCCAAAGTCGGGTTTCGGACAGACGCCGCCGAGGCGGGCGCGCGATATGGCTTCCGATGTTTCTCGGAGGCGTTCGAGAGGCTCGCCCCGTCTGGAGCCCTGAATGTCCGAAATGGCGCCCATGTCCGGGTTTGAGGTCGACCTGACCAACTGCGACCGGGAGCCGATCCACATCCTGGGCTCGGTCCAGCCGTTCGGCTTCCTGCTGGCCGTCAATTCCGACTGGCAGATCGTCCACGCCTCGACCACCAGCCTGCGCTACCTGGGCCTGTCGCCCGACGACTTGCTGGGCAAGCCGCTGACCCAGGTGATGAGCGGCCACGCCATCCACAACATCCGCGGCCGCCTGCAGATCATGCGCGGGGCCGACGCGGTCGAACGGATGTTCGGCCAGCCCCTGGTCGACGGCGGCGAGGACTTCGACCTCGCCTTGCACTATTCCGGCCGCCTGCTGATCGTCGAGGGCGAGCCCAGCCGGGCCGACGTCCTGATCGAGGCCGCCTCGGCCGTGCGTTCGATGACGACGCGCATCGCCGCCCGCCCGACCTTCGAGGAGTTCTGCCACGAGGCCGCCCGCCAGGTGCGCGCCCTGACCGAGTTCGACCGGGTCATGGTCTACCGCTTCGCCCACGACGGCGCCGGCGAGGTGATCGCCGAATCGGTGCGGCCCGGCATCGGCTCGTTCCTGGGCCAGCGTTATCCGGCCCAGGACATCCCGGTGCAGGCTCGGGCGCTGTATGAAAGAAGTTGGCTGCGGATCATCGCCGACGTCGACGCCGAGGTCTCGCCGATCATCCCGCAGGTCAGTCCGTCCGGCGAGCCCGTCGACCTGTCGATGAGCATGCTGCGGGCCGTCTCACCGATCCATATCGAATATCTGCGCAACATGGGCGTGGCCGCCTCGCTGTCGATCTCGATCCTGCGCGACGGCAAGCTGTGGGGCCTGTTCGCCTGCCACCACTACGCCCCCAAGCACATCAGCTATGAGCGCCGCACGGCCGCCGAGCTGTTTGGCCAACTGTTTTCCCTGACCCTGGAAAGCCGCGAGCGCGAGATCGAAACCCGGCGCATGGCCGAGGCGCGCAACCTGCACGACCGGTTGATGAACGCGGTGGTCAAGGCCAATACCGGGGCCGACGGCCTTAGCCCCTATCTCGACGACCTGAGCCGCCTGGTCGGCTGCGACGGCCTGGCCTTGTGGCTGGAAGGGCGGCTGACCCTGCGCGACTCCACGCCCGACGCCAGCGACGTCCACACGCTGATCCGGGTGCTGCGGGACAAGGACACCCACTCGGTGTTCTCCACCAACGAGATCGCGACCCTGCTGCCCTCGGCGGCGGCCTGGGCGGGCAAAGCGGCCGGGATGATGGCCGTGCCGCTGTCGCGGGCCCCGCGCGACTACCTGATCTTCTTCCGCAAGGAAGCGGCCCAGACGGTGGTGTGGGCGGGCAAGCCGGCCAAGCTGGTCCAGGTCGGGCCGATGGGCGACCGCCTGACCCCACGCAAGAGTTTCGAGGCCTGGGAAGAGACCGTGCGCGGCCAGAGCCGGCCGTGGACCGCCGTCGAGCGGTCGCTGGCCGAGAGCATGCGCGCCAGCCTGCTGGAGATCGTCTTCCGCCTGACGGACCTGGCCGACGAGGAGCGCCAGCGCGCCAACCAGCGCCAGGAACTGCTGATCGCCGAGCTGAACCACCGGGTGCGCAATATCCTGGGTCTGATCCGCGGCCTGATCACCCAGAGCCGGTCGGGGGTCGCCACGGTCGAGGAATTCGCCGAGGTGGTGGGTGGCCGCGTCCAGGCCCTGGCCCGCGCCCACGACCAGATCACCCGCCACCAGTGGGGGCCGGGCGCGCTGTCCGACCTGATCACCGCCGAAGCCGAGGCCTATCTCTCCAATAAGGCCGAGCGCGTGAAGCTGAACGGCGCGCCGACCGCCCTGGCGCCCGACGCCTTCTCGATCCTGTCCCTGGTCATCCACGAGCTGATGACCAACTCGGCCAAGTACGGCGCCCTGTGCGACCAGCGCGGCCAGGTGACGATCGACTGGACCCGCGACGCCAAGGGCGACCTGATCATCGACTGGCGCGAGAAGGACGGTCCGCTGGTCATTCCGCCCACCCGCCGGGGCTTTGGCTCGACCATCATCGAGCACTCGATCCCGCACGATCTGAACGGCGAGGTCGAGCTGGACTATCGGCCCGAGGGTTTCCAGGCCCGCATCCGCATCCCCGGTCGTTATGTCAGCAGCGAAGGCGTCACCGCGACCGTGAACCAGCCGCGCCGCGCCGACACGCCCGTGCGCGCGCCCGAGAAGATGCTGGTGCTGGAAGACAACATGATCATCGCTCTCGATCTCGAGGACATGCTGACCCGCCTGGGCGTCAAGCAGATCACGGTCGCCTCCAGCGTGGCCCAGGCCTTCGAGGCCCTGGCCGAGGACAAGCCGCCGTTCGCGATCCTGGACGTCAATCTGGGCCAGGAGACCAGCTTCCCGGTGGCCGAGGCCCTGCAGGACGCCGGCATCCCGTTCGCCTTCGGCACGGGCTTTGGCGACAGCGCGGCGTTTCCGGAGCGGTTCAAGGAAACGCCGGTGCTGCAGAAGCCGTACAGCGCCGAGAGCGTGCGGGCGCTGTTCTAGGCGGATCCCAAGGTCGGCGCGCCCCTGGTTGGACATTCAGCACGTCCGAAGTCTTCGCCAACCAAAGGGACTAGCTGTCAGGCCGCACGGTCAGAATGACGTAAGGTCGGCAGTTTGGCTGCAGGTCAATGGCTGCTCCCGACCTGTCGCGGACATTCGGAGCGTCCACTTCCAATCCTGAGACGGGCACGGCGTGTGTCGGTTGAGAAAAGTACCGAACCGAATACTCGACCGGCTACCATCTCTAAAGTGAGGCCTTGGCGCGGCGGACTGATCAATGAAGTAGATCAATTCGCACTTTGGCATATGTTGATGCCAATTTTCGCCAAACTGTTTCAAGCCGCTTGATTTCCGCAGCTGCGTACGTTCCTTCTGAACCATCGTTCATGTATTTGATGGTTTCATCGTCTACTGCTCGCTCAGCCGCAAATATGCTGTTGGACAGGGAAGGGTGGATTACGGAGAGCGGCACCGGGCCTGAGGGCCAAAAATAGGTCGAGGCTATCTCGAAAAAATGCCCTACAGATTTCATACGCTTACGTTCCGCGTATTCTTTCGCGACTTGAGTTGCCTCCCAGATTTCCCAACGCAACGCTTTAAGATCCGCAGTTTCTTGCCCAGCCTTTTTCGCAATTTTCAGTCTAACAGCCACGTTCTTGGAAGAAGAAAGGCCTCTATCGAGCTTCTCAAGTGCCGGAAGCATATTTGCATGTATCTTCTCTATACTCCGGAACATCGGTTCGACATGATCGGAGAAGAATTGACGATCCAACTTGTCGCCATAACCTATGGCCTTGCCCGCAAGCTCGACAATTTTAACTAGATCTCCAAGCATGGCGGTCTCCAGCCTATATCGCCGCTATCGTTTCGGACCATCCTAAGCTGAAATATCTCGACTTCCACCCCTGCGGGTGGCCGAGGTTTCGTGTCCGAACATCACCGTGCGAGACATGAGGCTCTCGCCGGCTCGCTGTGGCGTAGGTCAGAAAACCACCCATTGCGGACCTTGAGTTGGTTGGCTTCTTGCTGGCCGCCTCGCCTCTTAATCCAAGAGGAACCGCGCCCGCTGCTCCTCCGTCGGGACCATGCAGCGATCCTTCTTGCCCATCAGCCGGTAGCGATTCCGCGCGATCCAGTCATAGGTCGCGTCGGCCGGCCCGCGCGGCAGGCGGTCGATGAAGGCCAGCCAGCGCCAGGGGGCGTCCAGTCGGCGCAGCAGGGCGCCGATGGCGGCGGTCTTGGCCAGGGGCTGGCCGTGGTCGAAGAACAGGAAGCTTTCGGGCGTGTCAGGGTCCAGGCCGTGCGCCAGGGCCAGCTGGCGTCCATACGGCGACTGAATCGGCGTGAAGCGGATCACGCCCTTGTGGTCCCAGCGCAGCACCGTCCGCACCGTCCCGTCGCACAGATGGCAGACGCCGTCGAACAGCATCAGGCCGTCCGGAGTCATCGTCCCTCGCACTCGCGCCGCAGCGCCCTCAGCGAGCTGGGCACGTCCTTGCGCATCATGGCGCTGATCATGCCGGCTGGGACGGCGAAGGGCGAGCTGGCCCACATGTCGTAGGTGACGCGAGTGCGCTGGCCGCCGTCCAGCGGTTCCAGACGCCAGGAGCCATCGCAGGCCCGGATGTCGCCGCCGATGCAGGTGAAGTGGATCTCACGATCGGGGATCAGGGTGACCCGCGAGGTCGAGCGCATGGTCGGCAGGAAGAAGCTCCAGCGCACCGTGTGCTCGCGGATCTCGGTCCCGTCCGGGGCGCGCGAGACGACGCGGCAGCTCTTGACGCCCGGGCTCATGCGGGCGGCGCGGTCGCAGTCCAGGATGATGCGGAACACCACGCTGGGCGGCGCGTCGATGTCGACGCTGGCCCGCACCGTGCCGCGGCCGCGATTGTCGGCCTGGGCGTCGACCGTGATGCCGTCGCCCTTCATCTCCCACTCGGCGTCAGCCGCCTCAGCCTTGGAGAGGGCGGGACCCGCCAGGGCGATCAGGAGCACAAAGGGAGCAAGCCGGCGCATCACACTCAAGCTAACGCAACCAGCCTGCCGTTCGTTACACGCCCGCGCGATTTTTCACGAGATCGTCCACCACCGACGGATCGGCCAGGGTCGAGGTGTCGCCCAGGCTGCCCAATTCGTTCTCGGCGATCTTGCGCAGGATGCGGCGCATGATCTTGCCCGAGCGGGTCTTGGGCAGGCCCGGCGCCCATTGCAGGATGTCCGGGGCGGCGAACGGGCCGATCTCGTGGCGGACCCACAGGATCAGGTCCTTGCGCAGTTGGCCGGTGGCCTCGACGCCGGCCTTCAGGGTGACGTAGGCGTAGACGCCCTGGCCCTTGATGTCGTGCGGATAGCCGACCACGGCGGCCTCGGCGACGGCTTCGTGGGCGACCAGGGCGCTTTCGATCTCGGCCGTGCCCAGGCGGTGGCCCGAGACGTTGATCACGTCGTCGACCCGGCCGGTGATCCAGTAGTAGCCGTCGGCGTCGCGGCGGCAGCCGTCGCCGGTGAAGTACTTGCCGGGATAGGTCGAGAAATAGGTCTCGAAGAAGCGCTGGTGGTCGCCATAGACCGTGCGCATCTGGCCCGGCCAGCTGTCGGTGATCACGAGATTGCCCTCGGTCGCGCCGCCCAGCACAAGACCTTCGGCGTCCACCAGCTGCGGCTTGACGCCCGGCAGCGGCTTGGAGGCCGAGCCCGGCTTGAGGGCGGTGGCGCCCGGCAGCGGGGTGATCAGCATGCCGCCGGTCTCGGTCTGCCACCAGGTGTCGACGATCGGCAGGCGCTCCTTGCCGACCACGCGGTGGTACCAGAGCCAGGCTTCCGGATTGATCGGCTCGCCGACGCTGCCGAGGATGCGCAGGGACGACAGGTCGTTCTTGGTCACGTGCTCGTCGCCCTCGCGCATCAGGGCGCGCAGGGCCGTCGGGGCGGTGTAGAAGATCTCGACCTTGTGCTTGTCGACCACCTCCCAGAAGCGGCTGGGGGTCGGATAGTTGGGCACGCCTTCGAAGATCAGGCTGGTCCCGCCATTGGCCAGCGGGCCGTAGACGACATAGCTGTGGCCCGTGACCCAGCCCACGTCGGCCGTGCACCAGAACACTTCACCAGGCTTGTAGTCGAACACCGCCCAGAATGTCCAAGAGGCCCAGGCCAGATAGCCGCCGGTGGTGTGCAGCACGCCCTTGGGCTTACCCGTCGAACCCGAGGTGTAGAGGATGAACAGCGGATCCTCGGCGTTCATCGGCTCGGGTGGGCAGTCGGCCGAGACGCTGTCGCGGACATCGCCATAGACCACGTCGCGGCCTTCGACGACCGGCACATCGGCGCCGGTCCAGCGGATCAGCAGCACCTTCTCGACCTCGGGGCACTGCAGCAGGGCCTCGTCGACATTGGCCTTCAGCGGCACGCGCTTGCCGCCGCGACGGCCCTGGTCGGCGGTGATGACGATGCGCGACTCGCAGTCCTTGATGCGGCCGGCGATGCTGTCGGGCGAGAAGCCGCCGAACACCACCGAGTGCACCGCGCCGATGCGGGCGCAGGCCAGCATGGCGGCGGCCGCCAGCGGCACCATCGGCAGATAGATCGTGACCCGGTCGCCCTTCTTGACCCCCAGATCCTTGAGGACGTTGGCCATGCGGCAAACCTCCTCGTGCAGCTGGCCGTAGGTCAGGGTGCTGGAGGTCCCCGGCTCGTCGCCCTCGAAGATCAGGGCGACGTCGTCCTTCTTGGCCGGCAGGTGGCGGTCCAGGCAGTTGGCCGAGACATTGAGGACGCCGTCCTCGTACCAGCGGATGCGGAAGTCGTCCTTGGCGTACGAGACGTCCTTGATCTTGGTCGGGGCCTTGATCCAGTCCAGGCGGGCGGCGATGTCGCGCCAGTAGCCTTCGGGATCGGCCTCGACGCGCGCCACGGCGGCCTCATAGCCAGCGGCGTCGATATGCGCCGACTTCGCCAAGTCGTCGGGCACCGGGAAAACCTGTCCGTCGCTCACCAGCCGTACTCCCTTATCTCGTTGGCCGCCGGAATAGGCGAAGCTCCCGGCCCGGCGCAAGAAGACCATTCCGGTTTCTCGCCCCGATACGGCCGGAAGATGACGGCCCTATATGAGAGGCGTAAAGCGTCGTCTCCTCATGTTGCCCGGAGTTTTCCTATGCTGCTCGCCCTGTCGACCTGGTCCGAAATCGAAGCCCGCATCCAGACCAGCCAGACCGTGGTCGTGCCGATCGGCTCCAACGAGCAGCATGGACCGACGGGCCTGCTGGGCACCGACTGGCTGTGTCCGGAGATCATCGCCCACGAGGCCAGCAAGCGGGCGGGCGATCGGATCCTGGTGGCCCCGACCTTCAATATCGGCATGGCCCAGCATCACCTGGCGTTTCCGGGCACCATCTTCCTGCGGCCCTCGACCTTCATCGCCGCGATCGGCGACTGGGTGCGGTCGTTGGGCGCGCACGGCTTCACGAAGATCTATTTCCTGAACGGCCACGGCGGCAATGTCGCCTCGATCGAGGCGGCGTTCTCGGAGATCTATGCCGACTACAGCTTCCGCCAGGCCCGCGCGCCGTTCGCGCTGAAGCTGAAGAACTGGTGGGACCTGGCCGGCGTCAACGCCCTGGCCAACCGCCAATTCCCGATCGGTCACGGGTCGCACGCCACCCCGTCCGAGATCGCCGTGACCCAGTGGGCCTATCCGGAGACGATCAAGACCACGGCCTATGAGCCCAAGATCGCTCCTACCGGCCCGATCCGCGAGGCTCTGGACTTCCGCGCCCGCTACGCCGACGGCCGCATGGGCTCCGACCCCGCCCAGGCCACGCCCGAGAAAGGCGGCGAGCTGGTCGACATGGCGGCCAATGCGCTGCTCGAGGACATCGCCGCGTTCGGGTCGGAACGCGCTCCGATCTAGGCAGCGGGACCGAAACCTCGTCCTTCGACAAGCTCAGGATGAGGTTTCTTACTGAGCCGCCTTAAAAGTAGTCCTCATCCTGAGCCTGTCGAAGGACGAGGACGGCCCCTCAGGCCTCGACGACTCTACGCGCGATCACCGGCTGCCCATGCCGGGCGGCCATGATCTCGCCGATCACCGCCACGGCGACTTCGAACGGCGCCTTGCCGCCGAGATCCAGGCCGATCGGGGCGCGCAGCTTGGCGAGATCGCGGTCGGTGAGCCCGGCCGCCTTCAGCCGCGCCAGCCGCTCGGGCAGGCGGCGGCGCGCGCCCAAGAGGCCGACATAGGGCGCGGGCGAGGGCAGGGCGGCCATCAGGGCGTCGTGGTCCAGCTCGATGTCGTGGCCGCAGACGGCGACGGCGGTCCAGGCGTCCAGGGCGATGCCGGAGAGCGCCGCGTCAGGCGTCTCGCGGCTATAGGCGACGCCGGCCAGCGGCGGCGGCGCGACCGGACCCTTGGGGCGGACCAGGAAGGTCTCGAAGCCCGACTGCGCCCCCAGGCTGGCCACGGCCAGGGCCGTCGGGTCGCCGCCCAGCACCACTAGGCGCGGGGGCGGCAGATAGGTGCGACCAAACGCCTGAGGCCAGGGCAGGATCTCGGCCTCGGAGCACACCCGGCGCAGGCCGTCGCTCATCCAGTGGGCGGTCTTGCGCGCGTCGTTCAGGGCCAAGAGCTCGGCCACGGCCGGATCGTCAGCTTCGATCTTCTCGACCAGGATCTCGATCCGCGCGCCGCACAGCAGGCGGATGTCCGGCCAGGGGCTACCCTCGCCATAAACGAGGCGGCGCGGCTGGCCATCGGCGAGGCAGGCCTCGGCATGCATCTCGACATCGGCCTCGATGCAACCTCCGGAGAGGAAGCCCGAAACAATATTTTCGCCAAACACCATCTGGGCGCCGACCGGACGCGGTCCGCCGCCGCCCAGGGCGGTGATGGTGGCCAGGGCCGCCGGCCCCCGGGAAAGCGCGGCGGACAAGGCCGGGCGGGCGTCGTCGGCCATGCCGTGCATCGGCCAGGCGTCGTCTGAGTAGGCGTCGGTCATCATGGCGATGTTAACGCCTCGGCAAGTTTCCAGAAACCTGATGTTCAAACCTTGGCGCGTACCGTTCGCGTCTGTTGGTGTTTTCGCGCACGGATGGCGATGTCCATTTCGGTCACAAAACTCGGTCTGGCTGCGGCCCAGTTCGGTCTCGACGGCGGTAGCTCGTCGGCGCCGCGCGGTCGTTCGCCCGAAGCCGAGACGCGCGATATCCTGAACATCGCCGCTCGCGCCGGTCTGTCGGTTCTGGACGCCTCAGGCCTGTTCGGCCGCGCCGAGACCGTGCTGGGCGACCTGATTCCGCGCCCGGTGCCGTTCCGCGTCACCCTGGCCACCGCCCGCGCCGACCGGGGTCCCGACTTTGTCGAGGCCGAGGCCCGCGCCACGCTGCGCCGCATCGGCGTCGAGCGCGCCGATGCGATCATCGTCCACTCGCCCTCGGAACTGTGCGGCCCGCACGGCGCGGCCCTGTGGGACCGTCTGCACCGCCTGAAGGACCAGGGCCTGTTCGCCAAGATCGGCGTCGCGGCCCACGCCACCGACGATCCGGTCGGCGTCGCCCGTCGTTTCAAGCCCGATATCCTGCAAGCCCCGGCCTCGCTGCTGGACCAGCGCCTGCTGGCCGACGGCTCGCTGCAACGCATCGCCGGCATGGGCGTCGAGGTGCACCTGCGCTCGATCTTCCTGAACGGCCTGCTGTTCCTGCCGCCCGATCGTGTCCCGGCCCAGCTGAAGGGCGCCTCGGGCCGTCTGTCGCGCGTGCGCCGCATGATCGCCGAGGGCCGCTCGGATCCGCTCCAGGCCGCCCTGGGCTTTGCCCTGTCGCGTCCGGAAGGCTCGGCCGTGCTGGTCGGCGTCAACTCGGCCGCCGAGCTGTCGGCTGTCGTGGCCGCCGCCTCGAGCCCGCCGCCGGACCTCGACTGGGACGAGATGGCCATCGACGATCCGGTCGCGCTCGACCCGCGACGTTGGGTCGCCTGATCTAAACCTGGAATCACCAGAGACACTGTGACGGTCGCAAGGCCGCGCGAAGTCTTGCGCGCGAATTAAGCTTGTCGATTAAGGCCCTGTAAGCTTCTGATTCACTTGAGTTTTATGGTTCTGGTCTAGCTTTATCCCAACAAAGGGAAACGCGTCATGATCCTCGCTGTCCTGCAAGCCCGCATGGGTTCGTCTCGCCTGCCAGGCAAGTCGATGGCCACCCTCCAGGGCCAGCCGATGATCGTGCGCCAGCTGGAGCGCCTGCGCGGCGCGCGCTGTCTCTCCAAGATCATTGTCGCCACCAGCACCGACGCGGCCGACGACGCCCTGGCCGGCTTCCTGGTCTCGCGCGGTCACACCGTCCATCGCGGAGCCGGCGCCGACATCCTGGCGCGCATCGCTCGCTGCGCCGAGGCGATCAGCTCGGTCAGCCATGTGGTCCGCTTGAAGGGCGACGCGCCGTTCATGGACCCGGGCATTATCGACGACGCCATCCGCATGGCCCTGTCCAGCGGCGCCGACTACACCTCCAACCGCGTGCAGCGCACCTTCCCGGCCGGTCTCGAGGTCGAGGTGATCAAGGCCAATGTGCTGCGCGACGCCGCCGCCGAGGAGCGCGACCCACAGGCCCGCATCTCGCCGACCGCCGCGATCCGCAACCAGCCGCAGCGCTGGAGCCAAGCCCATCTGAAGGCCGCCCGTGACTGGTCGAAGCTGGACTGGCGGGTCAAGACCGCCGCCGACCTGGCCTTCGCCCGCTCGGTTTACGACGCCCTGCATCCGGTCGATCCGGGCTTCCGTATGGGCGACGTGCTGGACCTGGTCGAAAGCCGCCAGGACATCGCCCGCTTCGCGGCCTAAAGCCCCTATCCGAATACAAGAAGGGCGCCGAGCGGTTCCGCGCGGCGCCCTTCTGCTGTCTGGACTACTTCCAAGCCCCGTAAGGATCCACCGACGTCTTGCCCAGCGCCTCGGCCACGGCCGGGTGGGTCAGTTCGCCGTTCAGGACGTTGAGGCCCCGCGCCAGGTGGACGTTGGTCTTCAGCGCGTCCAGGCCCTTGTCGGCCAGCGCCAGGCCGAACGGCAGGGTCGCATTACCCAGGGCTTCCGACGAGGTGCGCGGGGCCGCGCCCGGCATGTTGGCCACGCAGTAGTGGACGACGCCGTCGACCGTATAGGTCGGCTCGGCGTGGGTGGTCGGCTTGCTGGTCTCAAAGCACCCGCCCTGGTCGATCGAGACGTCGACCAGCACCGAGCCCGGCTTCATCTGCTTCAGGTGTTCACGACGCACCAGCTTGGGCGCGGCCGCGCCGGCGGTCAGCACCGCGCCGATGATGACGTCGGCCTTGAGAATCTCTTCTTCCACCGCGGCGAAGGTCGAATAGCGGGTCAGGATGCGGCCTTGGTACAGGTCGTCCAATTCACGCATGCGCGGGATCGAGCGTTCCAGCACCACGACCTCGGCGCCCAGGCCGGCGGCCATGCGGGCGGCGTTGGAGCCGACCACGCCGCCGCCCAGCACGACCACGCGGGCCGGGGGCACGCCGGGCACGCCGCAGAGCAGCAGGCCCATGCCGCCATTGTGCTTGAGCAGGGTCTCGGCCGCCGAGAACACGGCGATCCGGCCGGCCACTTCCGACATCGGCGCCAGCAGCGGCAGGCCGCCGCGCGCGTCGGTGACGGTCTCGTAGGCGATGGCCGCGCAGCCGCTCTTCAGCAGGCCCTCGGTCTGGGCCGGATCGGGCGCCAGGTGCAGATAGGTGAAGAGGATGTGGCGCGGCTCGAGCTTCTCCCACTCGACCTTTTGCGGTTCCTTGACCTTCACGATCATGTCCGCGCCGGCGAAGACCGCGGCGGCGTCGGGAGCGATGGTCGCGCCCGCCTTGACGTAGACCTCGTCGGCATAGCCGGCGCCGAGGCCCGCGCCCGACTGGACGAGGACGGTATGGCCGTGACCGACATATTCACGGACGGCCGTGGGGGTGAGTCCGACCCGGTGTTCGCCCGGTTTGATCTCGGAAGGGACGCCAACGCGCATGATGCTTCCTCCAAAAGCGCTTTGACCGGGACTGTGCGCTCAGGCGAGCGCAGTTTCCCTGGTGATTTCGTGTCCGGTGACCGCTGTTGTGCAGGATTCCTGCGTGCTATGTCATTCGCATGAAGAAAACCGCCGTTGAGCTTGATAGTTTCGACCGGAAGCTCCTGCACCTGCTGCAGCGACGAGGCCGCGCCAGCTATGTGGAAATGGCTGAGGCGGTGAATCTTTCCGAATCCGCCTGCCTTCGCCGGGTCAAGGCGCTGGAGGAGGCGGGGGTCGTCAGCCGTTATGCGGCGGTGATCGACGAGCGGGCGGTGGGCCTGCCGCTCAGCGTCTTCGTCACCGTCACCCTGTCGTCCCAAGCCGAGGGCACGCTCAGCGCCTTCGAGAAGGCCATCGCCAATGTCCGTGAGGTGGCCGAGTGCTACCTGATGACCGGCGGCTCGGACTATCTGCTGCGGCTGGTGGTGCGCGACGTCGACGACCTGGAGCGGGTCCACGCCCAGGAGCTGACCCGTATCCCCGGCGTGGTCCGTGTCAGCAGCAGCATCGCCATGCGAACTGTCGTTAAGCGCGCCGAATTGCCGCTGTGAGGGCGTAGTTAACCAATCCTGAGCGGTTGATCTCTTAGTCTTCTTCCCGACATTCAAACCGCGTCGGGGGACGAGATGGTTTCGAGACGGATCCTGCTGGGGGCTCTGGCCGGTATGGCCGCGCCGGCCCTGGCCTTCGCCGAGGGCGATGGCCCTTCGCCCAGCCTCCTGACCAAGAAGGGCCGCCGCACGCATTCGGCCCTCAAGCATCAGACCACCGACAAGGCCGCGCTCGACAAGGCCCTGGCCAGCGTCAAACCGATGGAAGCCGAGCCGGCTCACGCTCCGGCCGCCGCCGCACCCGCTCAGGAGGTCTCGCCCGAAGAAGCCCTGGGCCGTCTGAAGCATGGCAACGCCATCTTCGCCCGCGGCGGCGCCAACCTGATGCTGCCGACCCTTGCCCGCGTGGCCGAGCTCTCCAAGGGTCAGAAGCCGTTCGCGGTGGTCATCGGCTGCGCCGACAGCCGCACCGCGCCGGAGCTGGTCTTCGACTGCAATCTCGGCGAACTGTTCGTGATCCGCGTGGCCGGCTCGACCGTCGGCCGCGAGGGCCTGGGCTCGATCGTCTATGCCGTCGAGCACCTGGGCGCGCCGCTGATCGTCGTGCTGGGCCACACCAAATGCGGCGCCGTCGGCGCGGCCGTGGACGTCGCCAAGAAGCACGCCGAGCTGCACGGCGCCCTGCACGAGATGGTGCTGCCGATCATCCCCGCCGTGTTGGAAGCCGACGAGACCCATCCCGCCGACCTGCAGGACGCCGCCATCCGCCGCAACGTCCGCGACATCGCCGGCCGCCTGAAGGTCGCCGACGGCGTCCTCGCCGAGCGCATCCACGAGGGGCGTCTGAAGGTGGTCTCGGCCTGCTATGATCTGGCCACCGGTGTCGTGTCGTTCGACGCCTGATCAAGCTTAAGTATTCAGCGTAACACTGTCATTCGACTGCCGTTGACCCCTGGTCGCGCTTAGGCTCAATTCGCCTGGAATCTGCGCAAATCAAGGGAAGACACGGATGTCGACGGACCAGACGCCGCCGGAAGGCGGTCGCGACACCCAGTCCTCCTTGAAGACGCGTTGGGATGGCTTCCGCGCGCAGGTCGCCGAGCGTTGGCCGCAGGCCCTGAAGGGTCCGGTGGCGATCGCCGTGGCCGGGGCGCTGGTCGTCGGGTTTGGCGGCGGTTTCGCGGTCGGCAAGGCCGGAATGTTCTTCGGCGGCGGCAAGCCGGCCGGCGTCCAGTCGGTCAAGGGCGAGGCCTGGTCGCTGTTCGGCAAGCCGCGCGGCGCCAATGCGCCCCGTCGTGGCATCCCCAAGCCCGAAGGTTTCGCGGTCTGGCAGACCCGCGTCGACAGCAGCGGCTCCGATCCCCTGGCCTGTATCCGCATGAGCAAGGACCTGGATCCGTCCAAGTCCTATGCCGACTTCGTGCTGGTCTCGCCCGACATCGGCCGCCAGCCGTCGGTGCGGGTGAAGGGCGACGAGCTGTGCCTGGGCGGCATCGGCTTCACCGATCACCGCATCACCCTGCTGAAGGGCCTGCCGGCCAAGGGCGGCGACACGCTGACGGCCAATGCCGATGTCGACTTCACCTTCGGCGAGAAGCCGCCGTATGTCGGCTTCGCCGGCGACGGCGTGATCCTGCCGCGCGAGGAGTCGGACGGCGTCGCCATCGAGACGATCAACGTCCAGACCCTGGCCGTCGAGGTCTGGCGCGTGCCGGACCGCAACCTGGTCCGCAAGTCGATCAGCGCCCCTGATCCGACCGGCGAGGGCGACTGGGCCGGCGACTATGGCGACGACTCGGTGGGCGATGACGGCCGCCGCGTCTGGAAGGGCACGGTGCCGGTCACCGGCGGCGCGACCGGCCAGAAGGCGACCACCGTCTTCCCGCTGGGCGCGGTGCTGAAGGACATGAAGGCCGGCGCCTTTGTCATCAAGGCGCGCGACGTCTCGGGCGGCCGCGATCCCGACGAGGAGAACGGCGACAACAACCCCGCCCAGGCCCGCCGCTGGATCGTGTTCACCGACATGGCCCTGCTGGGCTACGACGGTTCGGAAAGCCTGGACGTGGTGGTCCGCTCGCTGAAGAGCGCCAAGACCTTGTCGGGCGTGCGCGTGGCCCTGGTCGCCGCCGACGGCGAGTCGCTTGCGGAAGCGAGCAGCGACGCCGACGGCCGCGTGCGGTTCCTGCGTCCGCTGCTGAAGGGCCAAGGCGCTGAGCGCGCCAAGATGGTCATGGCCTATGGCCCGCAAGGCGACCTGGCGCTGCTGGACCTGGACCGCTCGCCGGTCGACCTGTCCAAGCAGGGCGTGGGCGGCCGCACCGAGGGCGGCGTCGATGGGCGCAGCGTGGCGGCCGATATCGACGGCTACCTCTATGCCGACCGCGGCATCTACCGGCCCGGCGAGACGGTCCACCTGACCGCCATGGTCCGCGACCGCATGGCCAAGGCCGTGACCGACCGCAAGGGCGAGATCCTGGTCAAGCGGCCCTCGGGCGTCGAATTCAAGCGCTATCCGTTCAGCCAGGCAAACGCCGGCGCGGTGCTGGCCGACATCGCCCTGCCCCGCTCGGCTCCGCGCGGCCGCTGGACCGCCGAGCTGCATATCGAAGGCATCGAGGACGAGACCGGCAGCCTGTCGTTCTCGGTCGAGGACTTCGCGCCGCAACGCCTGGCGGTCACCGCCACGGGCCAGGAATCCGTCCCGGTCGCGGCCGGCGAGACCCGTAAGGTCGACGTCTCGGCCCGCTTCCTCTACGGCGCGCCCGGCGCTGGCCTGCAGACGCAAGGCGAGGCCCGCCTGCGCGCCGACACCGACCCGTTCCCGGCCTATAAGGGCTTCCAGTGGGGCGACCAGTCCAAGGCTTTCGACGAGAAATATATCGACCTGGGCTCGACCGTCACCGACGGCGAGGGCCGGGCGATCCTGTCGGTCGGGACCACGGACGCGGGCGACACCGCCCAGCCGCTGGTCGCCTCGGTCACCGCCTCGGTGTTCGAGCCGGGCGGCCGTCCGGTCCGCGAGGGCCTGGACCTGAAGGTGCGCGGCAAGTCCGTCTACTACGGCGTCAAGGTCGACCAGGGCGAGGCCGGCAAGGGCGATCCGCCCGTCAGCCTCGACATGATTGCGGTCAACGCCGCCGGCCAGCGCATCGGCGCGACCGCGACCTACACCCTGGTGGCCGAGCGCTGGGACTATGACTGGTTCCAGCAGAACGGCCGCTGGCAGTGGCGGCGCAGCAGCCGCGACGCGATCGTGGCCAAGGCGCAGGTCAATATCGGCGCCGGTTCGCCCGCCAAGTTTACCCGCCGCCTGGGCTGGGGCGACTATCGCCTCGAGATCGAGGGCGCGGATGGCGCCAAGACCGTCACCCGCTTCTCGGCCGGCTGGGGCGCTCCCGCTCGCGAGGGCGAGGCGCCGGATGTCGTCCGTGTCAGCGCTGGCACAAAGTCCTACGCTCAAGGCGACACGGTCGAGGTCACGCTGAAGCCGCCTTATGCGGGTGAGGCCCAGATCGCGGTCGCCACCGATCGTCTGATCGATCTGAAGACCGTCACGGTCGGCGAGAACGGCACGACCGTGCGCCTGAAGACCTCGGCCGCCTGGGGCGGCGGGGCCTATATCATGGTCAGCGTCATCCAGCCGCGTGACCCGGTCGCTTCGCCCAAGCCCCGCCGCGCGCTGGGCCTGGTCTATGTCCCGCTCGACCCCAAGGGCCGCAAGCTGACCGTGGATCTCGGGACCCCGACCAAGATCGACAGCAAGGCGCCGGTCGAGATCCCGGTGAAGGTGACCGGCATGGGCTTTGGCCAGAAGGCCAAGATCACCATCGCGGCGGTGGACGAGGGCATCCTGCGCCTGACCCACCAGGACAGCCCCGACCCGGTGAAGTGGTACTTCGGCAAGCGGGCCCTGACCCTGAACTATCGCGACGACTACGGCCGCCTGCTCGACCCGAACATGGGCGCGCCGGCGAACGTCAACTTCGGCGGCGACGAGGTCGGCGGCGAGGGCCTGACGACCACCCCGATCAAGACCGTGGCCCTGTGGTCAGGTGTCGTGGAGACCGGGTTGGACGGCAAGGCGGTGATCAAGCTGCCGGCCGCCGACTTCAATGGTGAGCTGCGCATCCAGGCAGTGGCCTGGACCGACACCGCCGTCGGCTCGGCCTCCAAGCCCCTGACCGTGCGCCAGCCGGTGGTGGCCGACCTGAACCTGCCGCGCTTCCTGGCGCCGGGCGACCAGGCCTATGCCACGCTGGAGCTGCACAATGTGGAGGGCAAGCCGGGCGCCTATACGGCCGAGGCGTTCTCGACCAACGGCCTGAAGGTCGCCTTCAAGAAGGTGTTCCAGCTGATCCTGGGCCAGCGCATCGCCGAGAAGATCCCCTTCCTGGCGCCGGACGTCACGGGCATCGGCAAGATCGGCTTCAAGGTCGCCGGCCCGGGCTTCGCGACCAGCAAGGACTATCCGATCCAGACCCGCCTGGGCTGGGGCGACGTGGTGCGCACCACCACCGAGATCCAGAAGCCCGGCGAGGCCTACACCCCGCCCTACAGCCTGCTGTCGGGCCTGGCGGCGGGCGACGTGACCATGCAGGTCAGCTACTCGCCGATCCGGGGCTTCGACCCCTCGGCGATCGCGGTGGCGCTGCAGCGTTATCCGTATGGCTGCACCGAGCAACTGGTCTCGACGGCCTATCCGCTGCTGTACGCCCAGACCTTCTCAAACGACCCGAAACTGAAGCGCACCCCGGCCGCCCTGGCCGGCGCAGTGGGCAAGCTGCTGGACCGCCAGACGATGGACGGCGCGTTCGGCCTGTGGCGCGTCGGTGACGGCGAGGCTGATCCGTGGCTGGGGGCCTATGTCGTCGACTTCCTGCTGGAGGCCCGCGCCCAGGGCGTGGCCGTGCCCGACAACGCCATCGACAAGGCCGTCGGGGCCATGCGTCAGGTCAGCCGGCCGGAAGGCTGGGCCTCGGTCGCCTATCGCATGGAGTATCCGGGTTGGTGGGCGTCGAACGAAGACGCCTCCAAGAAGGCCACCGAACGCATGCGCCGCCGCGCCAGCGCCTACGCCCTCTATGTGATGGCCAAGGCCGGCAAGGGGGATCTCGCCCGCCTGCGCTGGTGGCACGACGTGCAGATGAAGGACGAGAGCCAGCCGGTCGCCAAGGCTTACGTGGCCGCCGGCCTAGCCCGCATGGGCGACAACGCCCGCGCCCGCTCGGCCATGCGCCAGGCGGTCTCTTCGCTGGGCTATCGCGACGAGCAGGATTGGTACCAGTCGACCCTGCGCGACACCGCGGTGGTCACCGCCCTGGCGGCCGAGTCCAACATGATGGACATCGCGCGCCAGATGCAGGCGCGCCTCGAGAACGTCAGCAAGGACCCCGACGCCTTGAACACCCAGGAACAGGCGGCGCTGCTGCACGCGGCCAACGCCCTGATCCAGGCCTCGGGCCCGATGTCGATCGACGCCAAGGGGGCCAACGCCCTGCCGCCGGCCGGCGGCGCGCCGCGCTGGGCGGTGGGCAAGCTGGCCGACGCCAAGTTCGTCAACACCGGCAAGGGGACGCTGTGGCGGACGGTCTCCGTGCGCGGCACCCCGACCTCGGCGCCGGGCGCGACGGCGCAAGGCCTGTCGGTGTCCAAGCGCCTGCTGTCGATGGGCGGCGGCGCGATCGATCCGAGCACGATCCGCCAGGGCGACCGGGTGATCGTGCTGGTCTCGGGTTCCAACCAGCAGTCCCGCTCGACGGCCCTGGTGGTCGACGACGCCCTGCCCGCCGGCTTCGAGATCGAGACCACCCTGGGCGCCGACGACGCCCAGAACGGCCCGTTCAAATTCCTCGGGACCCTGACCGCCGCCGACGTCCAGGAAAGCCGCGACGACCGCTTCATCGCCGCACTGGACCTGGAGGGCGGCAAGTCGTTCGCCCTGGCCTATGTGGCGCGGGCGGTGACGCCGGGCAGCTTCTTCCTGCCGGGCGCGGTGGCCAAGGACATGTACCGTCCGGCGGTGGTCGGCCGCTCGGAAGCCTCGCGCGCGACGATCGCGCCGGGGCAGTGAGGCGACCCAGTGTCGGGGCGATCACCAAGGGCCTGGTGATCGCCCTCGCCGTCGAGACCGCGCTGTTCACGCTCAGCGCGGTCTTTCCGCCTGACATGACGCGGGCCAAACACTCCTCGCCGGTCACCCTGGATCGGCGCGGCGCGTGGCTGCGTGCTCTGCCGGTCGAGGACGGGCGCTGGCGGATCCGGGCCGACCTTGAGCGCACCGACCCGACCTTCCAGAAGCGCCTGATCAAGGTCGAGGACGCGCGGTTCTGGTGGCACCTGGGCGTCGATCCGTTGTCGCTGACGCGGGCGATCGGCTCGGCGGTGGCGCACGGGCGGGTGACGTCCGGGGCCTCGACCCTGACCATGCAGACCGCGCGCCTGCTGGAGCCGCGTCCGCGCACCCTGGGCTCCAAGCTGATCGAGATGGTCCGCGCCGTGCAGCTGGAGTCGCGGCTGTCCAAGCGCGAGATCCTGGCCCTGTACCTGACCCTGGCCCCCTATGGCGGCAACCTGGAGGGCGCGCGGGCGGCCAGTCTCAGCTATTTCGGCCATGAGCCGTCCAGCCTGACCGATGGCGAGCAGGCGATGCTGATTGCCCTGCCGCAGTCGCCCGAGGCCCGCCGTCCCGATCGCCGACCCGACGCCGCCAAGCGCGCTCGGACCGTTGTGCTGGAGAAGATGGTCCACGCCGGCGCGCTCAGCCAGGCCGCCGCCTACGAGGCCGAGAACGAGCCCCTGCCACGCCGCACGCCGTTCCCGGCCCTGGCCTGGCACGTCGCCGGCGAGTTGGCCCGCAACGCGCCGCAGAGCCAGGCCAGCGTGGTCTCGACCCTCGACGCCGACCTGCAATCGCGACTGGAGCCGATGGCCGCTGCCGTGGCGGGCGCGCAAGGACCGGACGCCACCGCCGCCATCCTGGTGGTCGAGATCAAGAGCCGCGCCGTCCGCGCCGCCGTCGGCTCGGCGGGCCGCGACCTGGCCGGCGGCTGGGTCGACATGACCCGCGCCCTGCGCTCGCCCGGCTCGGCCTTGAAGCCCTTCATCTACGCCATGGCCATGGATGACGGCCTGGTCGCGGCCGACACCCAGCTGGCCGACAGCGCCACCCGCTTCGCCGACTACCAGCCCGAGAACTTCGACCGCGTCTTCCACGACAAGGTGACGGTGCGCGAGGCCCTGGCCCACTCGCTGAACGTCCCGGCTGTCGCCACCCTGGAGAAGCTGGGTCCCGAGACCTTCGCCGGCCGCATCGAGGCCGCCGGGGCGCACCTGGCGCGTCCGAAAGCGCAGCTGAAGGAAGCCGGCCTGGCCCTGGCCCTGGGCGGCGAAGGCATCACCTGGCGCGACCTGGTCATGCTCTACGCGGCCTTGGGCGATAGCGGCATCGCCAAGCCGCTGGCCTGGACCGAAGACGAGGCCAAGACCCGCGAGCGATCGAGCGGTCACCGCCTGGTGCGGCCCGAGGCGGCGCAGCAGATTCTGGACATCCTGCGCGAGGCTCCCGCCCCGCGCGGCCGCGCGCCGTCGGCCCTGACCCGCGGCGGGCCGTCGATGGCCTTCAAGACCGGCACCTCGTACGGCTTCCGGGATGCGGTGGCGGCCGGGGTGGTCGGGGGTTATGCGATCCTGGTCTGGACCGGCCGGGCCGACGGCGGCGCGCGCGGTGGCCTCACCGGACGCGACGCGGCCTTGCCCCTGCTGTTCGACGTCGCCGACGCCATCGGGACCCAGACCTCGGCCCCCCGCCCGATCGCGCCGAAGTCAGCGCCTCTGGCGTTGCAGAAGCTGCAGGCCGAGCACGCCGGCCCCCGCCTGATCTTCCCGCCCGACGGCGCGTCGGTGCAGGTCGACGCCTTGGGCGCCAAGGCGCGGGGCCTGGTCCTCGCCGCCGAGGGCGAAGGCCTGACCTGGTATGTAGAAGGCCAGCCGCTGGACCCCGATCCGGTCAGCGGCCGCGCCATCTGGAAGCCCAGCGCGCCGGGCTTCTACAAACTGGCGGTGGTCGACGCCCAAGGCCGCCGGGTGACGGCCAAGGTGCGGATCAAGGGCGGTTAGCCGTCTTCCCGCTTCCAGAACGGACGATCCTGCACCACCGTGTCGGCGATGGTCCGCTCATAGTCCTCGCGGCTGGCGATGCCGATGTTGAGGTCGTTCACCAGGCCGTCGGCCAGCGAATAGACCCAGCCGTGCACGGCCAGCTGCTGGCCGCGCGCCCAGGCGTCCTGGACGAAGACGTCGGCGGCGACGTTGCGCACCTGGCGGGCGACGTTCAGCTCGGTCAGGCGGTCGAGCATGTCGCGCTTTTCCGGGATCGCTTCCAGCTCGTGCTTGTGCTCGGCATGGACCTCGCGGATCGGGTGCAGCCAGTGGTCCACGAGGCCCCGGCGCTGGCCGTCGATGGCCGCCGCCACGCCGCCGCAGCCATAGTGGCCGACGACCATCACGTGCTTGACCTTCAGCACGTCGACCGCGAACTGCAGCACGGACAGGTAGTTGGCGTCCTGCGGCGGGGCCAGGTTGGCGACGTTGCGGTGCACGAACAGCTCGCCCGGATCCAGGCCGACGATCTCGTTGGCCGGCACGCGGCTGTCGCTGCAGCCGATCCAGAGATATTCGGGGCTCTGCTGGTTCTCCAGGCGCTTGAAGAACTCCGGATCGATCTGGGTCTTGCTCTTCGACCAGGCGCGGTTGTTGGCTTTCAGGTCTTCAAGCATCTAGCGCTCCGGATGATGGTCTGGATGGGCGGCGGCGATGGCCGGGTGCTTGGCCGCGCGGGCGGCGGCGGCCTGGATCGCCGGGAAGGGGGAAAGGTCGACATTGAAACGGCCGGCGTTGAACACCTGCGGCACCAGGCAGCAGTCCACCAGGCCCGGCGCGTCGCCGAACGCGAAGCCGCCCGAGTGCTGGGCGACCATGGGTTCGAGGGCGTGAAAGCCGTCGCTGATCCAGCGCGCGGTCCAGGCGTTGCGGTCGGTCTCGCCGACGCCCAAGGCCGTCAGCTGGCGCTGGACCCGCAGGTTGTTCAGCGGGTGAATGTCGCAGGCGATGATCTCAGCCATGCTCCGCACGATGGCGCGCTCATAGGCCGTGGCCGGCAGCAGGGCGGGCTCGTGCGAGACCTCGTCCAGCCATTCCAGGATGGCCAGGCTCTGGGTCAGCGGCCGGCCGTCGACCTCGAGCGTCGGCACCAGGGCCTGGGCGTTGAGGGCGCGATAGGCGTCTTCGTGATGGGCGTTGGCCACCAGGTCCACGGGCCGCAGCTCGTAGGGCAGGCCCTTCAGGTTCAGGCCGATGCGCACCCGATAGGGCGCGGCGGCGCGCTTGGCGCTGTGCAGGACGAGCTTCACGGCGCGCTCCTAGACGAGGGTGAACTCAAGGCGGCCGACGCCCTCGACCTCGCCGACGACCTTGTCGCCGCGCGCGATGGCGCCGACGCCCTCGGGGGTGCCGGTGAAGATCAGGTCGCCGGCGGCCAGGGTCCACAGTTCGCTGGCCTTGGCGATGACCTCGCCGACGTTCCAGATCATGTCGCCGACCTCGCCGCGCTGGCGTTCCTGGCCGTTGACCGACAGGGTGACGGCGGCTTCCGGCGTCGGAGCGTCCATCACCCGGATGGCGGTGATCGGGGCGCTTTCGTCGAAGGCCTTGCCGGCTTCCCACGGCTGGCCCTTGGCCTTGGCCGCGCCTTGCAGGTCGCGGCGGGTCAAATCAACGCCGACCGCGTAGCCGAACACGGCTTCCAAGGCTTGCTCGGGCGTCAGGTTCGCGCCGCCGCTTTTCAGCGCCACGACCAGCTCGATCTCGTGATGCAGGTCGCTGGTCGCCGGCGGATAGGCGATTTCGCCTTTCAGCGGCGCGATCGCGTCGGCGGGCTTGCTGAAGAAGAACGGCGGGTCACGCGTATCGGCGCCCATTTCGCGGGCGTGGGCGGCGTAGTTGCGGCCGACGCACAGGATGCGACGCACCGGGAAGACCGAATGAGATTCGCCTCCTTGGCCCTCCACCGGGACCGTCGGAATGGCGTGCGGGGGAAAGGCATAGGTCGTCATGGCGCCTCCTGTAGACCCAAAATCCGTACGCCAAAACCCCCGCCGGGATCGAGGCCGCAAAGTGGTCGCCGTTCAGAAATCCTGCGGTTGAGGTCTTCGCCTAAATGTTCTTTCACTTGCTCCGGTCCGCGCCGTCGCGTCATGTCACGGTCGGGGATATTGGCGGCTTATTGGGGGCTTTAGGACGCGCATGCTCATCATCGAAAATCTGACTCACGTTTATGGCAACGGTACGCGTGCTCTGGACGAGGTCAGCCTGACGATTCCACGCGGCATGTACGGGCTGCTGGGCCCGAACGGCGCGGGCAAGTCGACCCTGATGCGCACCATCGCCACGCTGCAGGCCCCGACCTCGGGCCACATCCGCTTCGGCGACATCGACGTGCTGAAGACGCCCGAGGAACTGCGCAAGACCCTGGGTTATCTGCCCCAGGACTTCGGCGTCTATCCGCGCGTCTCGGCCTACGACATGCTGGACCACATGGCGGTGCTGAAGGGCGTCTCCGGGGCCAAGGAACGCAAGGCCACGGTCGAGCACCTATTGAACCAGGTGAACCTGTGGAACGTGCGCAAGAAGGCCATCGCCGGCTTCTCGGGCGGCATGCGCCAGCGCTTCGGCATCGCCCAGGCCCTGATCGGCGATCCGCGCCTGATCATCGTCGATGAGCCCACGGCGGGCCTCGACCCCGAAGAGCGCAACCGCTTCCTGAACCTGCTGGCCGAGATCGGCGAGAACGTAGTGGTGATTCTCTCGACCCACATCGTCGAGGACGTCAGCGACCTGTGCCCGGCCATGGCCATCATCTGCGACGGCCGTATCGTGCGCGAAGGCGCGCCGGCCGAGCTGGTCGGCCAGCTGAAGGGCCGGATCTGGAAGAAGATCATCGACAAGGCCGAGCTGGAGGCCGCCAAGGCCCGCTACAAGGTCATCTCGACCCGCCTGCTGGCCGGCCGGACGGTCATCCACATCCTGTCGGACGACAATCCCGGCGAGGGCTTCACCCCTGTCGAGGGCGGGCTGGAGGACGTCTATTTCTCCACTCTCTCGACGACGCGGCGGGCGGCCTGACGGGGAGCGGTCTGATGTTTGGCAAGATCGCGGGCTTCGAGCTCCGTTACCAATTGAAGTCGCCCGTCTTCTGGGTGGTGGCGACCATCTTTTTCCTGCTGACCTTCGGGGCGGCGACGATCGACCAGATCCAGATCGGGGGCGGCGGCAACATCCACCGCAACGCGCCGTTCGCGATCGCCCAGACCCACTTGATCCTGTCGATCTTCTACATGTTCGTCACTACGGCCTTCGTGGCCAATGTGGTGGTGCGTGACGACGAGACCGGCTTCGGACCGATCCTGCGGTCCACCCAGGTCAGGAAGTTCGACTATCTGTACGGCCGCTTCACGGGCGCGTTCCTGGCGGCGGCGATCTCGTTCCTGGTCGTGCCGCTGGCCATCTGGATCGGCTCGTTCATGCCGTGGATCGATCCCGAGCGCCTGGGCCCCAACGACCTGCACGCCTATCTGTTCGCCTATTTCGGCCTGGCCCTGCCGTCGATCCTGCTGACCTCAGCGCTGTTCTTCGCCCTGGCCACGGTGACCCGGTCGATGATGTGGACCTATGTCGGCGTCATCGCCTTCATGGTGCTGTGGATCATCGCCAACATCGCGCTGGATCGGCCCGAATACGAGAAGATCGCCGCCAATTTCGAACCGCTCGGCACCGCCGCCTATGGCCTGGTCGCCAAGTACTGGACGGCCAGCGAGCGCAACAGCCTGGTGCCGCCGCTCTCCGGCGTGCTGCTGTTCAATCGCGTCTTCGTGCTGGTGCTGTCGGCCGTGTTCCTGGTCGCCGCCTATGGCCTGTTCCGCTTCCAGTCGGCCGACCTGTCGGGCCAGCGCAAGGTCAAGAAAAGCAAGAAGGCCAAGGCCGAGGATGAGGCCGCGCCACAAGCTTTGACCGGCTCGCTGCCGCAGCCGGTGTTCGACCGCAAGACCGCCTGGGCTCAGCTGGTGATGCGCACCCGCCTGGACATGGGCCAGGTGTTCAAGAGCCCGGCCTATTTCGTGCTGCTGGCCTTAGGGTTGGCCAACGCCATGGGTTCGCTGTGGTTCGCCACCGAGGCCGGCCGTTACGGCGGCGTGGTCTATCCGGTGACCCGCGTGCTGCTGCAGCCGCTGTTGGGTTCGTTCGGCCTGATCCCGATGATCATCGCCATCTACTATTCGGGCGAGCTGGTCTGGCGCGAGCGCGAGAAGAAGACCCACGAGATCATCGACGCCACGCCCGTGCCCGACTGGGCCTTCGTGGCGCCCAAGACCCTGGCCATCAGCCTGGTGCTGGTCTCGACCCTGCTGGTCAGCGTGCTGGCCGCGATCGTCAGCCAGGTGTTCCACGGCTACTTCAACTTCGAGCTCGACAAATACCTGCTGTGGTACGTCCTGCCCCAGACCGTCGACTGGATCCTGCTGGCGGTGTTCGCCGTGTTCCTGCAGGCGATCAGCCCGCACAAGTTCATCGGCTGGGGCCTGATGGTGATCTACATGGTCACCACCATCACGTTCGTGAACCTGGGCTTCGAGCACAAGCTCTACAACTACGGCGCGGTCACCGACACGCCGTTCTCGGACATGAATGGCCTGGGCAAGTTCTGGATCGGCGCCTGGTGGCTGCGCGCCTATTGGAGCGCCTTTGCCCTGATCCTGCTGGTGGCCGCCTATGGCCTGTGGCGGCGCGGGACCGAGACGCGCCTCTTGCCGCGCCTGCGCCGGCTGCCGCTGCGCCTGAAGGGCGGGGCCGGGATCCTGGCCGGCGGCGCTCTGGTCGTGTTCGTGGCCTTGGGCGGCTTCATCTATATGAACACCAATGTCTGGAACGAGTACCGGACCCGCATCGACGGCGAGAAGTGGCAGGCCGACTACGAAAAGACCCTGCTGCCGTTCGAGAACACCCCCCAGCCCAAGATCGTGTCCATGACGCTGGACGTCGACGTGCGGCCGCATACGCCCAGCATCGAGACCAAGGGCTCGTACATCTTCGAGAACCGCACCGGCGCGGCGCTGAAGGAGATCCACGTCCGCTTCGACCGCGACCTCAAGGTCAAGGGTCTGTCGATCGAGGGCGCGCGGCCCAAGAAGACGTTCGAGAAGTTCAACTACCGCATCTTCGCCTTCGACACGCCGATGGCGCCGGGCGAGCGGCGCAAGATGAGCTTCATCACCCAGCGGGGCCAGCTGGGCTTCCCCAACAGCGGCCAGGAGCACCGGGTCGTCGACAACGGCACCTTCGTCAACAACATGGAGATCGCGCCGATCCTGGGCATGTCGCGCGATGGTTTGCTGCAGGACCGCGCCAAGCGCCGCAAGTACGGCCTGCCGCCCGAGCGGCGCATGGCCAAGCTGGGCGATGTCGCCTCCCGCCAGTTCAACGGCCTGCGCAAGGACGCCGACTTCGTCACCTCCGACATCACCGTCTCGACCGAAGCCGACCAGACGCCGATCGCGCCGGGCTACAAGGTCTCGGACACGGTGAAGGGTGACCGCCGCATCGCCCGCTTCGTCACCGAGGCGCCGATCATGCCGTTCGTCTCGATCCAGTCGGCCCGCTACAAGGTGGCCGAGGAGACCTACAAGGGCGTCCAGCTGGCGGTCTATTACGATCCCCAGCACACCTGGAACATCGACCGCATGAAGCAGTCGATGAAGCGCTCGCTGGACTATATGGGGACCAATTTCAGCCCCTATCAGTTCCGCCAGCTGCGCTTCCAGGAGTTCCCCGACTACGAACAGTTCGCCCAGTCGTTCGCCAACACCATTCCGTGGTCGGAGGGGATGTTCTTCATCTCCGACTACCGCGACCCGACCAAGATCGACATGGTCACCTACGTTGGCGCCCACGAAATCGGCCACCAGTGGTGGGCCCACCAGGTGATCGGCGCCGACCAGCAGGGCGGGGCGATGCTGAGCGAGACCTTCGCCCAGTACTCGGCCCTGATGGTCATGAAGCGCACCTATGGCGAGGCGCAGATCCGCCGGTTCCTGAAGTTCGAGCTGGACAGCTATCTGCGCGCGCGCGGCGGCGACGTCCTGGACGAACAGCCGCTCTACAAGGTCGAGACCCAGCCCTATGTCTATTACCGCAAGGGCTCGCTGGTCATGTATCGCCTGCAGGACCAGCTGGGCGAGGAGACGGTCAACCGCGCCCTGCGCAAGCTGATCGCCGACCACGCCTTCAAGGGCGCGCCGTATCCGATCACCACCGACTTCCTGACGATCCTCCGCGCCGAGGCGCCGGCCGACAAGCAGGCGCTGATCACCGACCTGTTCGAGAAGATCACCCTGTACGACCTGAAGACCAAGTCGGCGGTGGTGAAGACGCGCGCCGACGGCAAGTTCGACGTCACGGTCACGATCGATGCCGTCAAGAAATATGCCGACGGCAAGGGCAAGGAGACGCCCGCGTCGCTGAACGAGACCATGGACATCGGCCTGTTCACGGCCAAGCCGGGCGACAAGGGCTTCGACGCCAAGAACGTGGTGGCCTATCAGCGCCGGCCGATCCGGTCGGGCGTCCAGACCTTCACCTTCACGGTGGCCAAGGCTCCGACCTTCGCCGGCATCGATCCTTACAACACGGTGATCGACCGCAACGGCGATGACAACACGGTCAAGGTCGGCGCTCAGTGACGGAGGCGGCGATCCAGATGGACGCCGGAGCGCTGAACGCGTTCCTGCGCCGCGCCTTTCCCGATATCGATCCCGAGCACATCGCCTCGGTGGTCGAGGTTGGGCCGGGGCGAGCTTTGCTGAAGCTGCCGCATTTGAGCCGGCACCTGCGGCCGGGCGGGGTGATCTCGGGACCGACCCTGATGGGCCTGGCCGACACGGCGGCCTATGCCGTGATCCTGGCGCACATCGGCGAGGTGGCCATGGCGGTGACCACCTCGCTAAACATTCATTTCCTGAGGGGCTGCCAGCCCGGCGATCTCTATGCCGAGGCTGCGCTGCTCAAGCTCGGCCGCCGCATCGCGACGGCCGATGTCCTGATGTGGACGGAAGGCCGCGAGCGAGCGGCCGCCAAAGCGACCGTCGCCTACGCCATTCCCTAGTCTTTTCTTCGCATCAGCTAACCCGAAAACCGGTTCCCACTTTTCGGGCCGATGCGCTTAGTGGCCCTCTTTGGCCTTGGCGACGTCCTCGCCGGTGTCGAAGCCCTTCTTCAGGCCCTCGGCCATGTTCAGGTGCTCCTGGACCTTCGGGGCCGTGGCGGCGGCGAAGGCCTTCAGGGCGCCGGTGTCGCCATCCTGGGCGTAGCGCTGCAGCAGGTTCAGGGCCGCCTGGTGGGCGTCGACCTGGCTGTCGGCGTACTTCTTGTCGAAGTCCTTGGCGTCGGCCTTGTTCAGGTCGTCCAGCTTGCCTTGCAGGTCTTCCGGCAGGGCGGTCGGCGGGGTCAGGGCGGCGCCCGATGCGGCGATGGCGGCCTTGAGCTCTTCGGTGGTGGCCATGTGGGCTTTTTCCATCGACGCGGCGAACTTCTTCACCGAGGCGTTGGTCGAGCGCTTGGCGGCGACCTTGGCGGCTTCGATCTCGAACATGTCGCTGGCAGCGGCCTTGGCGACAAAGACGTCGGCCTTGGTCTCGTCCGCCGGGGTCGGCACGGTGGCGGCGGGGTTGGCGTCCGGCGTGGCGGCCTGTTCGGCCGGGGTCGCGGCGCCCTTGGTTTCATCGGCCTTCTGGCCGCAGGCGGCGAGGCTGAGCGCGGCGACGGCGGCGGCGCTGATCAGAATGTGACGGGTCATGGCTCTGTCTTTCCCTACGCGTTTTTCTTAGAGGTTCTTGAAAGCTCGGCGGCGCACTGCGCCGGGTGATCAACAAAACCTCACGGCGCCGTGAACGGTTCCGTTGCAGGCGGGGGAGAATGCGATGACCCAGGGTCCATTGGCCGGACTGCGCGTGATCGAGATGGGTTCGCTGATCGCCGGGCCGTTCTGCGGCCAGGTGCTGGGCGACTTCGGCGCCGAGGTCATCAAGCTGGAGGACCCCAAGGTCGGCGATCCGATGCGTCAGTGGGGGCGCTCCAAGCCCAAGGGCCTGTCGCCCTGGTGGCCGGTGATCGGCCGCAACAAGAAGTCCGTCACCGTCGATCTGCGCACGGACGAAGGTCGCGACATCGCCCGCGCCCTGATCGCCAAGGCCGACGTGGTGGTCGAGAACTTCCGTCCCGGCACCCTGGAAAAGTGGGACATGGGCTATGAGGACCTGGCCAAGACCAATCCGGGCCTGGTCATGGCGCGGGTGTCCGGGTTCGGACAGACGGGCCCCTATTCGAAGCGCGCCGGCTACGCCCTGGTTGGCGAGGCCATGGGCGGTCTGCGCCACATCACCGGCGAGCCCGACCGCAACCCGGCCCGCGCCGGCATCTCGATCGGCGACAGCCTGTCGGGCCTGAACGCCGCCCTGGGCGTGATGATGGCCCTGCACGCCCGCCAGCGCACGGGGCGCGGTCAGGTGGTCGACGCGGCGATCTACGAGAGCGTGCTGACGGTGATGGAGAACCTGATCACCGAATACGACCTGACCGGCTATGTCCGCGAGCGTTCCGGCGCCGTGCTGCCCGGAATCGCGCCGTCGAACGTCTATCCGACCAAGTCCGGCGAACTCGTCCTGATCGGCGCCAACCAGGACACCCTGTTCAAACGCCTGTGCGACCTGATGGGCCGCCCGGATCTGGCCGAGGACGTCCGCTACCGCGACCACGCCGCGCGGGGCGCGAACCAGACCGAACTGGACGCTCGCATCGCCGCTTGGACGCTCGATCAGGACATCGACGACCTGTTGCCCAAGCTGCAGGAAGCCGGCCTGGCGACGGGCCGGATCTATCGCGCGCCCGACATGATCGACGACCCGCAGTTCGTGGCGCGGGAGTCGATCGTGACCGTGGCGCATCCGGTGTTTGGGCAGCTGAAGATGCAGAACGCGTTTCCGAAGCTGACCGAGACGCCCGGCGGCGTGCGGTGGCCGGGACCGACGCTGGGGGAGCATACGGAGGCGGTGCTGACCGAGGTGGCGGGGATGAGCGCGGAGGCGGTCGAGGGGCTGCGGGCGAAGGGCGTGGTCTGAGGTCAGGTTAGATCCTCCCCCTAGCGGGGGAGGTGTCGGGGG
>NZ_JBWKNY010000004.1:0-51369 GCF_059415805.1 Caulobacter sp. GW821-FHT10A06 | reverse complement strand
GCCGACGGAGGGGGAAGAGGCAAGCTCAGCAGCACTTCCCCCTCCGTCGGCTTCGCCGCTAGGGGGAGGGTCTTTGGGCGCTACAGCCCCTTCCGGAAATACACCACCCGCTCGGTCTCCTCGAACCCGACCGCCTGGTGGAAGGCGTGGCTCTCGAGATTGTCCGCCAGCGCATCCGACGCCAGCTCGCTGCACCCCATCGCCCGGCCCCAATCGGCGACCGCCGCGCACAGCGTCCGGCCGACCTCGGCCTTGCGATGCTCGGGCCGCACGTAGAGCCCCTCGATGAACGCCACCGGCGAGGTCTCGCAGCCATTGACGTAATCGTGGCGCAGGGCGGCCTCGATGAAGCCGGCGATCGCGCCATCCGGCGTCTCGGCCACGAAGGTCGCGAAGGTCTCGGGTTTTTCCAGCGTTTCGGCCGCCCCGGCGCGAAGCTCGGCGACCGTGCCCTCGTCCGGCCACAGGTCGAACCGCAGCGCGGCCCACGCGTCGAGGTCCTCCGGACGGACCGGTCGAACGATCACGCCCGCCCCGTCACCCCGGCGACCGCACGGGCGATCTGGTGGACATTGTAGGGCTTGCGCACGATCGGGGCGTCGAAGCCCATCGGGGCGGCCTTGTCGGCATAGCCCGTGGCGAACACGAACGGACGGCCCATGCCGCGCAGGATCTCGGCGACCGGGGCGACCGACTGGCCGTTGAGGTCGGCGTCCAGCACGGCGACGTCGAAGTCCATCTCGACCATCGACAGCGCTTCGGACAGTTCGGCCGCGCAGCCGACCACCTCGACGCCGGCGTCTTCCAGGCCCGCTTCCAGCTCCAGGGCTAGCAGCAAGGAGTCCTCGACGATCAGCACCTTCAGGCCCGCGATCGCGCCCGGACGGACGGTCTCGTCGGCGGCGACCACGGTTTCGACGATGCGCTCGGGGGCGGCCTGGACCTCTTCCATCAGCGGAGCGTCGGCCAGGGCCTCGGCCGCGCCCTGGATCATCGCGGTGACGCCGCTGGGCTTGTAGTTGATGTGGGCCGAGCCGCCCAGTTCGCGGCCGGCGACGTCCTCGATCAGGGTCGCGCCGAAGCCCTTGGTCGTCGGCGCGTTGGCCGGCGGGCCGCCGGTCTCCAGCCATTCCAGGGCGAAGCCGCCCTCGGGCGTGCGCCGCCAGACCACCTCGACCTTGCCGTTTTCGGACGACAGCGAGCCGTAGCGCATCGCGTTGACGGCCAGCTCGTGCAGGGCCAGCGACAGGGCGGCCGCGGCGCGGGGCGTCAGGAAGATTTCCGGCCCGTCCCAGCGGGTCTGGGTCGGCGACAGGCCGCCCAGTTCGGCGGCGGCGATCCGCGCCAGGGTGGCGCCGCGCCAGCGGGCGGCGCTGAGCAGGTCGTGGGCCGAGCTCATCGACTTCAGCCGCGCGGCGAAGGTCTTGAGGAACACGTCCAGCGAAGCCGACTTGCGCGCCGACTGGGCCGCCACCGACTGGACGACGGCCAGCAGGTTTTTGATGCGGTGGTCGAGCTCCGCGACCAGGTTCTCGCGCTGGGTTTCCTCGGCCTTGCGCTCGGTGATGTCCTGGACGACGCCGATCAGATAGGCCGGCTCGCCGTCCGCGCCCAGCACGATCACGCCCGAACCATGGTTCCAGGTCTCGCGGCCTTCAGGGCTGGTGGGGCGGCGATATTCAATGTCGTAGCGGCCGGTCTGCTTCAGCTGGCCGTTGATGAAGTCCGGCGCCCATTCCTTGTCTTCGGGGTGCAGGTAGTCGAACAGCACCAGCCCGTTCTGGCCGGGCACCTCGCCGGGCTCGATGTTCGAGATCTTGGCCAGGCGGGGGCTGACCTTGATCATGTCGCGTTTGATGTCCCACTCGAACTCGCCGAAATTGGCGGCCGAGATGGCCAGCTCCAGGCGCTCGCTCTCGAGATTGCGCGACGCGCAGGGCTTGGCCGTCAGGCTGGCCGAGGCCAGATCGGCAAGGTCCTCGAGGGCGGCCAGGTCATCGTCCGATGCGGGGCCGGCCAGGCCGGGGCCCTCGACCACCAGGGCGCCCAGGGCGTGGCCATGGATGTCGCGGAGGGGAACGGCCAGGCCGACGGGACCGTTGGCGGTCACCACCTGGGCGGCCAGGTCGCCGTCGCGCGGGCTTTCGGGACCGGCGTAACCGACATAGGCCTTGCGCCAGACCCGGTCCTTGTCGACCAGGACGAGGGCGGCCTTGGGCGCGTCGAACAGCTTGGCCGCCAGACGGGCGAAGCGCAGGAACTGCGGCTCGTTCGTCGCGCCGTCCAGGATGTCCAAGGCCTTCAAGGCGTTGAGACGGGCGGCTTCCTGACTGTCGTCGCTGACGATGGGGGCGTCCTCCATGATTCGACCTTAGACCCGCTTCGCGTTTGGCGCGAGCCGGTTTGGCCGCACTTTTGCCCGACCATTGATATCGATTGCGGATTCCTGAGTGGTGAAGCTTGTCGACCTTGAGTATCTTGGAACCGCAGCGCTAAGCTCGGCGTTGACGGGGCGCAGCTTCAGCGCCCTAGACTTCTTTCATTTCAGGTCGGTCGCGTCGCGAACCAGGAGATGACCATGCCCGCCAGTTCCACTGCCGCCGCCAAGGAAGCCGAAAAGGCCAAGAGCGCCACCCTGGAAGCCGTCGAGCACGCCGAGCGCAGCTTCGCGCAGGCCGCCGACGCCGCTCGCGTCCAGCTGACCGAAGCCGCCAAGCGCGTCGAGAAGTCGGTCTCGGAAGGCTTCGAGACCCTGCGCGCCCAGAGCCGCACCTATACCGACACCGCCGGCCAGCAGCTGGAAGACGCTCAGCGTTACGCCAGCGAGCGCATCCGTGAACGTCCGATCACCGCCACCCTGGCCGGTCTGGGCGTGGGCGTGCTGATCGGCCTGCTGCTCTCCGGCGGCCGTAGCAACAACCGGTGATCTTCGAAAAAACCCTGATGACGCTGGCGGCGGCCGCGGCGATCGCGGCGGCTGCCGCGGTCGGCGTCGTGTCCGCCGCCTTCGCGGTCTATGCCGTGCTGGTCCCGCTGGTTACGCCGGCGGGCGCGGCCGCGATCGTGGCCGCCGTCGCGGCGCTGATCGTCGCCGTCGCCGGCATGATCGCCGCGCGCAAGGTGGAGGGCAGCCGCAATGCTCACCATAACGCGCCGCCGCAGGCCGGCTTCGACATGACGGCGAAAGTCGTCGAGATCGTCCGCGACCGCCCGATCATGTCGATCGGCATCGGCTTGGCCGCCGGGATTTTCGCCCTGAAGAACCCGACCCTGACCGCCGCCGTGGCCAAGGCCTTCCTGGATCCGAAGCCACCTCAGCGCTGATTGCGCGTTATGCAGACACCGATCGCCGCCGGGCTCGCTCGGCGGCGTTTTCGCGTTCTCAGATTTCCTGGAAACCCCAAGTTTCAAAGGGAATTTCTCAACTAAAGTTGAGCGGGCCGGGCTGCTTTAAAAGCTTACGCTTTGGCTCCGCGCGTTCTAGATGCCTGTCGCGCGTTCCCTTCCTCTCCATGGGAACGCCTTCCCCATGGAGTGATCATGACGTACTCGCTGCCGGACCTGCCCTACGCCTACGACGCGCTGGAGCCGACCATCTCGGCCAACACGCTGCGCTTCCACCACGACAAGCACCACGCCGCCTATGTCACGGCCCTGAACGGCCTGCTGAACGGCGACGACAAGGGCTCGCTGGAAGCCGTGATCAAGGGCGCCGGCCCTGGCAAGGTGTTCAACAACGCCGCCCAGGCCTGGAACCACGCCTTCTTCTGGGACGGCCTGTCGCCGACCAAGACCGCGCCGGGCGCCGACCTGGCCGCCGCCATCGACTCGACCTTCGGCGGCCTGGACGCCCTGAAGGAAAAGTTCGTCGCCGAAGGCATCGGCCACTTCGGCTCGGGCTGGGTGTGGCTGGTCTCGGACGCCTCGGGCGCCCTGAAGATCATCTCGACCCACGACGCCGAGAGCCCGGTCACGCAAGACCTGACCGCCCTGGTGGTCGCCGACGTCTGGGAGCACGCCTATTACCTGGACTACCAGAACCTGCGTAAGGGCTTCTTGGAAGCGGTGTTCGACAACCTGATCAACTGGACCCTGGCCGACAGCCAGTACGCGGCCGCCAAGTCGGGCGCTCAAGGCTGGGCCTATCCGGCGCCGACCTAAGAGGTCTTCGGTTTTCCGGAACGTCCGGCGAGTCGGGTGCGTTGTTTCCAAGCGAGACAACAACCCCGGCGTCGCCGGATTTTTCGGAGAAATCCCATGCTGAACTGGGCCGTGACCTTCCTGGTGATCGCTCTGATCGCCGCCCTGCTGGGCTTCACCAGCATCGCGGGGACCGCGATCGGGATCGCCAAGATTCTGTTCTTCGTCTTCCTGATCCTGTTCGTGGTGTCGCTGGTCGCCAACGGCTTCCGAGGGCGCGGCGCGCCACGCTAGGCGGGAGCGATATCGAACTGACGCGCGGCGCGGCCTTCGGGTCGCGCCGTTTTCGTATCTAAGGCCGGCGGTCAAACGCCCAGGTGCGCCAGACGTCGAACTTGCCCTTGTCATAGGCCATCGCCGCCACGCGCACGCAGTGGGGCTCGATCTCGATGACGTTGAAGCCGGGCGCGGCGCCGCGCTCGCGGTGGGACAGAGTGCCCGAGCCGACCGCCTGGGTCTTGCCGTCGCCGAACGGAATGGCGCTGACGAACGGCAGGTGGATGTGGCCAGACAGGATGACGTCGGCCCCGGCGGCGACGAAGCGGTTGGCCGCGTCGACCCCGCCATGCACCTTGGCGGTCATCGGCCCGCCCAGGATCTCCATCAGCGGGTGGTGGCAGACCACCACGCGCAGGTCGCCGGCCGGGGCGGCCTCCAGTTCGCGCACCACGCGGCGGATCTGGCTGTGCGAGACCGCGCCCTTGGACCAGTTCCAGCGAACCTGCGCCACGCGGGCGCTGTTCAGCGAGGCGACCGTGATGCCGGGCGCGCTCCAGGATGCGCCGTCCTCGTCGCCGAAGCGGTCCTTGAACCGGCCCCAGCCGCGCGTGAACCGGGCTAGCAGCTCGCGCGGCCCGACGAAGGGGGTGTCGTGATTGCCGGGCGAGACGATCTTGGGATCGGGCAGGCGTTTCAACCAGGCGGCGGCGGCGTCGAATTCGGGGATCTTGCCGTCCAGGGTCAGATCGCCGGCGGCGATCACCAGGTTCGGCGCGGCCGCGACGATCCAGGCCGTGGCGGCCTCGACGGCTTCCTTGTTCTCGCCGCCGAAATGGATGTCGGAGACCTGGATAAGCTTCATGGGTCAGGCTTCGTCAGGCGGGACCAGTGCGCGGAAGGCTTTGGGCCGAAAGCGGATCGAGACCTCCGGATCCAGCCTGGCCGGCTCGCCGTCGAAGATCGCCGGGATCCGCCCGCGCGCCCAGACCTTGCCCACCCGGCAACGGCCGACCGACACCGAAGGATCCTCGCGCCACTGCCCCCGCGCGGCGTTGAAGCCCAGGCGGAAGATGTCCAGCGCCCCGGACGGGTCCATGGCGGCGGCCTCCAGGGCGCGTTCCTCGGCGTCCAGGGCGCTTGAGACCAGCGGGCACATCAGGGTCAGGGCCTCGGCCTTCTGCTTGGGACGACCATCCAGCGTAAAGCGCAGTCGGCCCGAGAAGGCGTTGCGCAGGGCGCGGCGGGCGCGGGCCACGGCGATGGCGGCCTTGCCCTCGCGCGCGGCCTCGCGGGCCGTGGCCCACAGGGCCGGGCTGCCCAGGATGGCGGCAACGAAGAACAGGCGTCCGCCGACCTCGCCGCCCGAGATCATTCGCGCCTCGCCGCTTTCCAGACAGGCTCTCATCGCCGTCTGCCAGTCGCGCTCGCCATAGAGGGCGCGGGGCAGCATGTTCATTGTGCCGCCGGGCAGGGGCGCGATCAGCGGGCCGTCGGGACCGGCCAGTTCGGCCGCGCCCCGCGCGGTGCCGTCGCCAGCCAGCACCAGCACCGCGTCCGGCGCGCCGTCGATCACCGAACGCAGGCAGTCGCCGATCTCGCCCGGCGCCGGCGCGTGGACCACGCCCGAGACGCCGTACTCGGCCAGCAGCCGCTCGGCGATCTGTGGGGCGTCGGGGCCGACCGAGCCCGAAGCCGTATTGGCGATGACGTCGATGCGCTTCACGCAGCGTCCCCCTCTCGTGAAAGCCCCTCTCTCGGAGTTGGGGAGGCAACGGCTTGCCGCGTCCCATGGTTCCGCTTGCCAAACGGAACCGTCGCCCTTGGGAGTCGTTTGCTCCGGCACGGGGACAGGAAGCTCGGATTCGGAGAGAGCCACCATGAAGATGACCATGATCGCCCTGATGGGCGTGGGCGTGCTGGCCTCGGCCTGCACCTCGACCGGCAATGTCGAACGCAACGCCGCTGGCGGCGCCGCCTTGGGCGCGCTCGCGGGCGCGGTGATCGGCAACAATGTCGGCAGCGGCAGCGCTGGCACCGGCGCCCTGGTCGGCGCGGCCATCGGCGGCACCGTCGGCGCGGTGAAGGGCTGTAAGGAAGATGGCGGTTGCGGCTCGACCTCGGTCAACCGGCGCCAGTACTATGACGAGCGTGCGGGCCGTTACTACTATTACGACTCCCGCAGCGGTCGCTACTATTGGGAAGACGGCGCTCCCCGCTACTAGTCAGCGGCGGTCGACGACGTCCCAAACGAAGGCGATCGGCCCTGCCGGTCGCCTTTCTTGTGTTCGCAAGCTTCGGAGGGTGGAATGAAGAAGACGACGATCATCGCCTTGGGCGGCGCCGTGCTGGCCTTGGCCGCCTGCGCCGAGACGCAAGGGCCCTGGCGCACGCTGCGCAAGCCCGTGGCCGCGGCAACGCCGGTCTGCGACAACTTCCAGTCCTCGGTCTATTTCGAGCAGGACAGCGCGGCCCTGACCAAGGAAGCCCGCATGGTGCTGTCCGGCGCCCAGACCCAGGCGCGGGGCTGCACGGTCAAGTCGGTGCGGGTGCTGGGCCTGGCCGACGCGGTCGGGGCTCCGCAGGCCAACCTGGCCCTCTCCAAGCGTCGCGCAGAGTCGGTGACGAGCGCCCTGAGCAAGGTCGGCTTCAGCAAGGTCGACATCGACGCGGCCGCTGCGGGCGACGCGGGCGCCATGGCCGCTTCGGGCGCGGCCAACCCGCTGCGTCGTCGCGCGGATATCCTGTTCGAGCTGCAGGCGCCGGCGGCCTCCAACTAACCCCGAGTTTCCCCACTGTGTTTTCCTAGGCCTTGTGCCTAGGACCCATTGTCCCGCCAGCGCTGTGTCGGCCGTCAGGTCGCCCACGCTGGCGGTTTTGTTTCTGATGAGCCGAACCCGGCCGGCCCATGGGTCCTAGGCACGAGGCCTAGGAAGGCATCCGTGGTGGGTGGTGGATAGACGAAGGAAAGGCGGGCCGGTTGCCCGGTCCGCCTGAGTTCGCATCAACAAAGGGGGGTGCGAAGGCGGCAGACTGGCTATCGCCAGTCTCAAGTCGGGGGGGCGTCGCCGCCTTCGCAAAGATGAAAACGACAAGTCGCGCGAACGGTTCCCGCTTTGCGCGACTTTTTTTGCATCTGGGTTTCCGAGGGCCCCACACCCCGGATTCAGGGAACGACGATCGCGACAAGACGTTGAAAACCCAAGCGGACACGGTGTCCGCCTGGGATGGGGAGCAACGTCGTGATCCGCACATATGTGGCCGAACATGGCGGTACGGTTTTCGTTTCGACGCCCAGCCAGCGTCAAAAAAAGCTGCGTTCGCGGATCATGGCCCTGGTCGTGATCGCCGCGGTCGGCGCCTCGGCCGGGATGGTCCAGGCGTTCAACGACCGAGACCGTGCGAGCGCCGCTGCCATGTGGACGCCTTAAGGAGGTATGAGATCATGCCCGCCGACATTCATCACGCCGCGCCTGAACACGCGCCTCGCCTGAACGCCACCCGCGCCCGCCAGGGCCGCTGGGGCAAGCATGTGTTCTGGGTGCTGATCGTCTCGACGGTCCTCGCCGCCATCGCCCTGTTCGGCGCCTGGACCTACCGCGCCGATGACCTGGCTTCGGTCGAGGTCAATAACGGGGCGAAGACGCCCGCCGAGGCGCAGCGGTATGACACGCCGCAACAGCCGGCGCGCCAGACGCCTTAGTCGGACTTCATCCCTCTCCCCTTGCGGGAGAGGGTGGCCCACGCAGTGGGTCGGGTGAGGGGTTGAAGACAGAAACCGCCGCGACTGGCTGATCCGCCGTCGCGGCGGTTTTCGTTTGTGCGACCCCTCATCCGGCGCTTCGCGCCACCTTCTCCCGCAGGGGGAGAAGGACAAAAGAAAACGGCCTCCCTTTCGGAAGGCCGCTTCATCGGGAAAGTCTCGTAAAACCCTACGCCGCCTTGGTCTGGCTGCGGCGCGGGTGGAAGAACAGGGCCTGACCGATCGCCGCCTTCACCGTTTCCGGCTGGAAGGGCTTGGTGATCAGGAAGGTCGGTTCCGGGCGCTCGCCGGTCAGCAGGCGCTCGGGGAAGGCGGTGATGAAGATCACCGGCACGTCCATCCGGCCCAGGATGTCCTTGACCGCGTCGATGCCCGACGAGCCATCGGCCAACTGGATGTCGGCCAGAACGAGGCCCGGCGTGGCGCGCGCCACCGCGTCGACCGCTTCGCCACGGGTGGCGGCGATGTCGATGACCTCGTGGCCCAGTTCCTTGACCAGGGCTTCGATGTCGGCGGCGATGACCGGCTCGTCCTCGATGATCAGGACCTGGGTGGCGAGCTCGGCGTCGATTTCGGCCTGGGCGTCGGCGATGAGCCTCTCTACCTCTCCGAAGTCGCAATCCAGGATCTGGGCCGCTTCGGTGGGGGTGAAGCCTTCGAGCGCGGTCAGCAGGAACGCTTGGCGCGAACGCGGGGCGATGCGCATCAGGCGTTGCGAGGCGTCGTCGCTGCCGGGGGCGCCGTCTTCACGACGGGCTTCCAGCTGGGCGCCGGAGCTGAGCCAGATGGCGTGGAACACCCGATACAGCGCCACGCGGGGCGACAGTTCGGCGTCCAGCGAGCGCTCGCCGGCGGCCAGGGCCTCCAGCGCCACGCGGACATAATGATCGCCGGTCTGCTGGTCGCCGGTCAGGGCGCGGGCGTAGCGGCGGATGTAAGGCAGATGCGGCGCCAGCCGAGCTAGAAGACTCATGACCCCTCCCGATGCGGTGTCTCGAAACAACAAAACGAACGGCTAAGCTGGGCCGTTCCGTCGAAGGTCGATAACGTCCCCTCAACTGAGCGGTTCCGCGAACGACGGAATTTTGACATCCTATGCCCAAGCTTATGGAACCCGGTACGGAAAACCACGTTGTCGTCTGGCGGAAAGACATTCGGCCAAAGGGGGCGGACGCCGATGCAAATGCATTACGGTGTCGAGGACATGATCGAACACGTACCCATGGAAGATAAACGCAAAAGCGCCGCGGCGCTGGACGAAGCCCGTCTGCGCCAGCAGGCGATCGGCGTGAAGCTGCGCCAGATGTTCGACGAAGTCGTCAACGAGCCGGTGCCCGACGAATTCCTCGACATCCTGCGCAAGGCCGAGCCGCCCGCGGGAGGTCGCTGAGCATGAGCGAACCGCAAGTCGGCCGCTCGCCGCCCGATCCCGTCCGCGACAACCAGTTCAAACGCGAGCTGGTCACGCTGATTCCGCATCTGCGCGCCTTCGCCCGCACCCTGACTGGTGATCCCACCGCCGCCGACGACCTGGCGCAGGACGCCATGATGAAGGCGTGGGACGCGCGCGCGTCGTTCCAACTGGGCACCAACATGAAGGCCTGGACCTTCATGATCCTGCGCAACCAGTTCTATTCCGAGAAGCGCCGCAGCTGGCGTCAGAGCCAGCTGGACCAGGAAGCCGCCGAGCGGACCCTGGTGGCCGTCGACGATCCCGAGGCCCCGGTGGCTCTGGACGAGCTGCGCCTGGGCCTGGGCATGCTGCCGGCCGAACAGCGCGAAGCCCTGATCCTGGTTGGGGCCGGCGGCTTCGCCTACGAGGAGGCGGCCGAGATCTGCGGCTGCGCCGTCGGCACGGTGAAGAGCCGGGTCAGCCGTGCGCGTCGGGCGCTTCAGGCCATCCTGGAAGCGGGCGCCTATGATCGTGACGGCGGATCGGCGGGTGACGCCATGCACGCCATCCTGGCCGACGCGGAGCGGTTGAGCTCTCTACGGTGAACGCCCTCGCCGGCCGCGCCGCGCAGGCCGTAACCTCCATCCGTGTCCGCCTGGCCCTGGCGTTGTTCCTGGCCTTGCTGCCCGTGCTGCTGATCGGCATCGCGCAGTCGGCGCTCGCCTTCCGGGCCGAGAACGACGCGCGCCGCCAGAGCCTGGAGCTGGCCGCCAGTCACAGCGCCACCCTGGCCCGCGCCCGTATCGAGGCCGCCGGCGTCCTGCTCCAGACCCTGGGGCCGGGCTCGGTGGGCCTTGAGTGCGCCCAGCGCCTGGCCGACGTGCGTGCGCGCCTGTCGGGCTACGCCAACCTGATCCGCTTCGACAGTCGGGGCCGGGTGGCCTGCGCGGCGGCGACCACGCCCTACGACACCCAACGCGGCGCGCGGGCCTGGTTCCAGGCGCTGCGCAACGGCGATGCCATCGTCGTGGCCAGCGCCCCCGGCGCGGCCTACGCCAACGAGCCGGCGGTGCTGGCGGCCGTGCGCGCCGGCACGCCCGACAAGTTCGACGGGGCCATGGCCGCCGTCCTGACCCTGACCAACCTGAAGCTGGAAACCGCCAGCCGCTTCATGCCCAACGGCGCCGAAGTGGCTCTGGCCGACGGCGCCGGCAAGGTCTTCGCCGCTACCGATCCCAAGGCCTTTGAACCGGTCTCGGACCGTTGGCGCGAGGAGGCGGCCAAGGATGGCTCTGCGTTGTGGACCGGCCGCGACCTCGACAACCGAGACCGCACCTATTCGGCCGCGCCGCTGGTCGGTGACGACGTGTTCGTCGTGCTGTCGGCCCCCGCGCCGGGTCTGGTGTCCTGGGCGTCGCTGAGCCCGATCTCGCGGGTCCTGCTGCCGGTGCTGGCCTATGTCCTGGTCCTGGCCGCGGTGCTGTGGGTGACCGAGCGCGAGGTCGTGCGCTGGATCGTCTATCTGCAGCGCGTCGCCGCGATCTACGCCCGAGGCCGCTTCACCGTCCGGCCGCTGCAGGCCGAGCGCGCGCCGCCCGAGATCCGCGAGCTGGCCGCCACCCTGGACGCCATGGCCGGCACCATCGTCACCCGCGACGCCTCGCTGATGGACAGCCTGGCCGAGAAGGACGCGCTGATGCGCGAGATCCATCACCGGGTGAAGAACAACCTGCAGATCATCACCTCGTTGCTCAACATGCAGCAGCGGGCCCTGGCCGATCCGGCGGCCAAGGCGGCGATGAACGACACCCGCCAGCGGATTACCGCCCTCGCCCAGATCTACCGCGCCCTCTACCAGGGGCCGGACCTGAAGCGGGTGGACCTGCGGCCGTTCCTGGAGGAGCTGACCGCCCAACTGCTGGCCAACGACATGACCACCTCGCCGCTGGTGCGGACCGAGGTGCATGCCGACCCGCTGGTCATCGATCCCGACCGTCTGGCCCCGATCGCCCTGTTCGCGGTCGAGGCGATCACCAACGCCCAGAAGCACGCCTTCGGCCCCAATGGCGGCAAGCTGGAGGTCGGTTTTCACGTGCGCGGCGAAGAGGCCGAGCTGTCGATCAGCGATGATGGTCCCGGCGCGGCCGAGAGCCTGGGCGGCGGGGTCGGGCGCACCCTGATGACCGCCTTTGCCCGCCAGCTGCGCGGCAAGGTCACGTTCGAAAGCCACGAACCGCGCGGCCTGACGGTGCGGCTGATCTTCCCGACGCCGCAGGCGGTGGTCCACCAAGCTTAAGATTCGGGCCGCGGTTTGATTTCCGGAACCGAGCTTCGCTGCTGACGTTCTCTGGGGGCACTTATTCACACGCGCCCCACCCGCTCACGGACCGGGGCGAATTGCGGAGAAAACAATGCGTAAGCTCGTGATTATCGCCGCCGCCCTCGCGTCCCTGTCGGTCGCGGCCTGCAACACCGTCGAAGGCGCCGGCAAGGACGTCTCGTCGGCCGGCAAGGCCGTCAGCGACACCGCCAAGGACGTCAAGTAAGGCCACAAGCCCTACTGAGATCGAGAGGCCCGCCGGTTCCGCCGGCGGGCCTTTTGTCTTTCAGCGGCCGACGAAGTGTTTCGGTGATGCAACCTTAGGGCGGTTATCCGCCATCGGACTGAAAAACAGCGCGCTCAAGCTCCGATCCTCGTCGAGGGGACCGGGACGCTTTGTCCGCCAGCAACACCATCTTCGTGCACAGCGGCTGGCGCTGCTCGAGCACCTATGTCTGGCATCGGTTCCGGGCGCTGCCCGGCGTGCGCGCCTATTACGAGCCCTGGCACGAGCAGCTGGCGCGGGTGACCGCGCAAACCATCTACGCCGAGACCCCCGACAACAGCGGCCTTCGCCATCCCGGCGGGACCGATCCTTATCTCAAGGAATTCGAGGTCGTGCTGGACCCGGCAGGGGGCCTCAAGGGCTTCAACGCCGGCTTTGCGATGGACCGCTTCTGGATCGAGCCCGAGGCCAGCGACCTGGCCCAGCAGGCCTATGTCGAGGGGCTGATCGGCGCGGCCCGTGAACGCGGCGAGACGCCGGTGCTGGCCTGCTGTCGCACGCTGGGCCGGGTCGGTTGGCTCAAGCGCCGGTTTGGCGGTTTCCACGTCATGCTGGTGCGTGATCCCGTCCAGCAGTGGCTGTCGTTCTATTCGCTGCGCAAGCGCCCCCGACCGACCTATTTCGAGCTCTGCCACTATGTCCTGCTGTCCGAGATGGCGGGGGCCGAGGACCTGTCGCGCACCCTGCTGGGCCAGGACTTCGCCGGCGAAGGCTCGTTGGACCAGCGCCTGGCCGCCGTGCGCAGCCGCCTCAAGCGCGCCCCGGCCAGCGTCTCGTTCCAGGCTTTCCTGGCGGTGTGGCTGCGGTCGTACCTGAAGGCGCTGCCGGAGGCCGATCTGGTGGTCGACGTGGACCGCCTGGCCCGCGACCAGGCCTATGCCCGCGAGGTCGAGGCGGCGATCGAGGCCGGCAGCGGCCTGCGCCCCGACTTCTCCGACTGCCGCGCTCCCGCCCCGCACGGCATCGCCCCGCCGGTGCAGTGGCGCAAGGCCGCGCGTGAGGTGGTGGACCTGATGGACCTGCACGGCGCGATCGTGGGCCAGGAAGCCCACCCGATCCTGTTCCGCAAGCTGGCGCCGGCCTTCGCGGCCGTGACGCCGGCCCCGGTCAGCGGCGTGAAAAAGCTGGGAGAGGCCGTCGGCGGTCTGTTTGGCGGGGCGGCGGTGACCCGGCGCGCTCCGGCCAGGGCCTATGCGGCCGCGGCGGCCCGCACGGACGGATCGCGCAGGTAGATCCCGGTCCCGCCCGGCGCGGCCGACAGCATGTCGTCCTGATCGCCGATATCGTCTTCCGGATCGACCACCAGCACACCGTCGTTCGGCAGCAGCGCCGTCAGGGCCTGCACCACCTTGGCCCGCAACGAGGCCTCCATGCCGCGCAGCACGCCGCGCAACAGGATGACGTCGAAGCGTCCCATGACCGACAGGTCGGCCAGCAGGTTGATCCGTTTCCAGCGCACCATCTGGCGGATACGCGGCGAGATCGCCCAGGTGTCGTCGTGGTTCTCGAAATACTTGATCAGCAGCCGGATCGGCAGGCCGCGCTGGACCTCGAACTGGGTGTAGATCCCGGCCTGGGCCTTTTCGAGCGAGCGCTCGGACAGGTCGGACCCGAAGAACTCGAAGCGCGTGCCGGTCGCCAGGCCCGTCGACTCGTTGGCGGCCATGGCGATCGAATAGACCTCCTGGCCGGTGGCGCAGGCGGCGCTCCAGATGCGGATCGGGGCTTCGCGGCGGCGCTGCGACAGGGCCGGCAGCACGGCGTCACGCAGCTGGGCGAAGGCCTCGCGGCCCCGGAAGAAGTTGGTCTCGCTGCGGCACAGGGCCTCGACCACGGCCCAGATCAGGCGCTCCTCGCGCTTGGCGCGCAGGGCCGCGATCAGGGCGTCGATCGAGTCGTAGCCTTCGCGTCTCGCCAGCGGCGAGAGGCGGCTCTCAACCAGATAAGGTTTTTCGGTCTCGACCCGCACGCCGGCGCGGGCGCGGCCCAGGGCCGCCAGCAGGTCCATGTCCTCGGGCGTCACAGCAGGCCCGCCTCGGCGAACTTCGCCTCGATGATGTCGCCGTCGAACGGCTTCATGATGTACTCGTCCGCCCCGGCTTCCAGGGCCGTGCGGATGTGGTCGACGCTGTTCTCGACCGTGCAGAAGATGACCTTGGGCGCGGTCCCGCCCGGCTCGCCGCGCAGCTGGCGCAGGAACTCGATGCCGTTCATCACCGGCATGTTCCAGTCGAGCAGCACCGCGTCTGGCATGGCCGCGCGGCACCACGCCAGGGCCTCCATGCCATCGGCGGCCTCGGCGATCTCGAAGCCGATGTCCTCGAGGACTCGGCGGGCGACCTTGCGGATCACCCGGCTGTCGTCGACCACCAGACAGGTCTTCACGGCATGCTCCAATTCAGACCGCCATCGTGCGAGCGGTCTGGTTAAGGAGCGGTTTGCCTCAACCCGGATCGGGGTGCGGCAAATGTAACTTTTATGGCAGAGCTTATGCCGGAACCCAGGCAGCGATGCTGGCGCGTTCCTCGCCGATCTCGACGGCGATCTGGCCGCCGGCCGCGCGGACCAGGGCGTTGAGATAGGCCGCCTGCACCCACGGACCGCCCAGGCCCTCGGCGAGAGGCTCGCCGCGCAGGCCGGCCAGCACTTCCGGACGCAGGCGCGCGCGCGGACCGACCGAGTCGGCGATGATCGAGAAGCGACCATCGGCCGCAACGCCCTTCACCGTCGCCACGCCGCCGGCCGGCAGGGCGCTGGCGGCGATCTGGGCGATGTTGAGGATGGCGCGCGAGGACGGCTTGTTCATCGCCTGCGGCTCGATCTGCCAGTCCAGCGTCGGGCGCACATGCGCGAACACGCCCTGGGCCAGCTTTTCCAGCTCGCGCGAGTCGAAGTTCTCGGCCGAGGCCGAGGCGCCGAACGCCACGCGGGTGAATTGCAGCAGGTCCGCCAGCTTGCGGGCCGACGAGGCGATCAGGCCCATGGCGTCCTCGCGCATGTCCTGGGCGGCCGGATCGTCCAGCAGGTCCAGGCCCGAGACGATGGCGCTGGCCGGACTGATGAAGTCGTGGCACAGGCGCGCGGCCAGCATGGCGGCGAAGTCGGGGCCTTGGACGTCGGTTTCGGGCGACGCGGCGGCAGGAGTCTCGGAGACGGTGTCGGTCATGGCGGCGAACTCTGCCGTGATTTGAGGCTTTGGCAAACCGGGTGGGTCCTCTAAGGAAAGCGCCCGTGATCGATCCGTTTCTAGAACCCGGCGTTTTGGTGCGCCATCCCGGCCAGCCCGATTGGGGTCTGGGGCAGGTTCAGTCCGTGATCGGACACCGCGTGACCGTCAATTTCGAAGAAGCCGGCAAGCAGACCATCGACGCCACGCGCGTGCGTCTGGTCTATGTCGGCGACGACCCCCGGGGGGAATAGTGACCGAGAATCTCGCCGATTGGGGCCGCGCCCTCGCGAAAATCACCGAGGAAGCCGCGGTGGTCATCCTGCCGTTCTGGAAGACCGAGCTGGCCGTGGCCCAGAAGGCCGACGAGAGCCCCGTGACCGAGGCCGATCGCGCTGGCGAGCGCCTGATCCTGGCGCGCCTGGCCGAGCTCTATCCCGACGTGACGGTGATCTCCGAGGAGCATGCCAGCGAGTTCGGCACGCCCGACGAGGTCGGGTCGCGCTTTTTCCTGGTCGACCCGGTGGACGGCACCAAGGCCTTCGTGCGCGGTGACCCCAATTTCACGGTCAATATCGGCCTGATCGACAACGGCGTCCCGGTCGCCGGCGCCGTCTGCGCCCCGGCCACGGGCGAGGTCTGGTTCACGACCGCCGAGGGCACGATGAAGCGCACCGGCGTCGACGGCGCCGAGGCTCCGGCCCGCGTGCGGCCTTGGCCGAAGGGTCAGGCCCTGGGCCTGGTCAGCCACACCATGCGTGAGGAAAAGGCCGCCGAACTGGCCGCCGAATACGGCTTCGACCTGCGCAGCCCCATGGATAGCTCGATCAAGATGTGCCGCATCGCCGAGGGCTCGGCCGACATCTATCCGCGCCACGGCCCGACGTCCGAGTGGGACACCGCCGCCGCCCATGCGGTGCTGGTCGGCGCCGGTGGCCGCTTCACCCAGCCGGACGGCTCGCCCTTCCTATATGGCAAGGCCGACCAGGCGTTCCGCAACGGCTGGTTCGTGGCGAGGAGCTAATTAGATCCTCCCCCCAGCGGGGGAGGGGGCGCGAAGCGCCGGAGGGGGAAGTGCTTGATGCCCTGCCTCTTCCCCCTCCGTCGTCTCTTCGAGCCGACACCTCCCCCGTTAGGGGGAGGGACTGACCTCTTCAGCCTTCTCCGGCGGCGTCGTCAGGATCGTGCCGACCGACGCTGCGACGATAGCGACGATGGCCAGCCACTGGGTCACGGCCAGGCGCTCGTGCAGGATGACGAGCCCGGCCAGGGCCCCGACCGCCGGCTCGGCGCTCAGCATGACGCCGAAGCTGCGCTTGGGGATGCCGCGCAGGGCGATCATCTCCAGCGAATAGGGGATGGCGCTGGACAGCACCGCCACCACCAGGCCCAGGGCGATCAGGTGCGGTTGGAACAGGGCCGCGCCGGCCGTGAACAGGCCCACGGGTGTGACGATCAGCGCCGCCGTCGTCATGCCCAGCGCCACCGAGCGACCCGCATGCAGGTGGCCGATCCGCTTGCCCAGGATGATGTACAGCGCCCACAGCACCGCCGCGGCGCAGGCATAGGCAACGCCCACGGGGTCCAGGTGCGTGGCGCCCGAATGGATCGGCAGCAGCAGGCCAAGACCCAGCACCGCCAGGCCGATCCAGACGAAGTGGATCAGCTTGCGCGAACTGGCCACGGCCAGGGCCAGCGGCCCGCAGAACTCGATGGCGATGGCCAGGCCCAGCGGAATGGTGCGCAGGGCCATGTAGAAGACGAGGTTCATCAGCCCGACGGAAGCGCCGTACAGGGCGACCTTGCCCAGGTCCGCTCGCGTGATCGGATGCCGCCACGGCCGCCAGACGATCAGCAGGATCAGCGCCGCGAAGAACACCCGATAGGCCGTGACGCCTTGCGCGCCGACCAGCGGAAACAGACTCTTGGCGAACGACGTGCCGACACACAGCGTGACGATGGCCCCGAACAGGGCGGCGTAGGGCAGCAGATGCGGACGGGAGGCGGACATGCGCCCGTGTTTAGGGGGCTGTGGCGCGGGCCGCCACCCAAGATCCTCCCCCCAGCGGGGGAGGCGGCCGAAGGCCGGAGGGGGAAGTCGCGGGCTATCCGGCCTCTTCCCCCTCCGTCGGCTTCGCCGACACCTCCCCCGCTAGGGGGAGGGTCTTAAGTGGCTAAGCGCTTGTTACTTCTTCACCCAGCCGCCATCCAGCGGCTTCCAGAACTGGCCGGGCGCCAGGCGGCTGTAGAGCTGCTTGGCGGTGGCCTGGCCGGCGGCGTCGGGGGTCACGCCGGTCTTGGCGGCGATGTCCTTGTAGGCGGCGGCGCGGCCGGTGTTGATCTCGGCGACCGAGGCGCGCAGGCCAGCGTCGCCGCCGGCCACGATGCCCAGATAACCGTCGGCCTGCTCGCCGACCGTGCCGGCGGCCTTGGCGGCGTCGACGGCGGCCTTGGCGGCGGCCGATTGGGCGAAGGCGGGGGCGGACACGGCGGCGAGGGAGAGGCCCATCGCCAGAACCGTCATCGTCTTGCGGATCATGTCGGTTCTCCTCTTAGAACAGGTTGGGGTTCTGCTGGATCAGCGACTGGACTTCTTTGTCCAGCCGCACGCGCACGTCGGCGTCCAGCTTGGCGTAGATGTTGATCGGGTCGACCTTCACGCGGACGGTGGGCGTGCAGGCGGCCGCGCCGAGCGCTCCCGTCGCGACGAGAGCCAGCAGGATGGCGCGCTTTGTCATGCGTGTAGTCTCCAGTTCGTACTCAGGTTGGCCGGTCACGGTTGAACCGGACCTGAACGAGGTTGCGTCGCGCTCGCCTCTTCCTCGGCGAACGAGCGGCGCCAGGCCGCCAGAAGCTCGTCGAAGTTCAGCGACGTGTCGAGGGTCAGATCCACCGGCGTCTTGGCCGGCAGGGCGATGCGCTTGTCGAAGGCTTTGCCGCGCAGCAGGTCCAGGATCCCGACCCGGGCCTTTTCGGCCACCTTCGGATCGTGCTCGCCCTTGATGTGGAAGAGGATGCCCAAACGCCCCTTGTCGGTGCTGTTTACGCCCGCTTCCAACTGGTCGAAGGCCAGGTTCTCCATGGCCTGGTAGGCGAAGTCCTGGATGGCGTTGACCTGGGCGGGCGCGGCCGGCGGCGCGCCGGGGCTGTCGGCGGGACTGGCGGCGACGCCGGTCAGGGCGGCGCGGGCCAGCTCGATCCGGCCCGGCTGAATCGCGCGGATCTTGCCGTCCTGGAACCGCAACCCCTCGGGGCCGAAGGTGAAGGGCAGGCGGCCGTCGACCACGGCCTGGGCCTTGACCTTGTCGCCCAGCGACGAGGCGGCCAGCACCTCGCCCAGGTCCAGGTGCTCGATGACGATGACGCCGCTGATGGTCTTGCCCGGCTCGAACGGCACGTCGGTGGGCTCGATCGAGATGCGGCCCTTGGCGGCCTCGAAGCTCGCCTTGGAGACGTGCAGGGCGTCGGCGCCCAGCTGGAACACCGATTCGATGGCGGTCAGCGGCACCAGGCTGTCGATCTTGACGATCTTCAGGCTCTGGTTCGGGGCGGTGGTCAGCGGCGCGAGGCTGGTGAAGTCGACCGCGCCATCCAGAGTGGCGACGAAGCCGATCGGGCTGGTGAAGTCGATCTTGTCGGCGACCAGGCGGCCACGGCTGGTCGCGCCTTGCGCATCCCAGGCGAAGACGCCGGTGAAGCTGGCCGGGCCTTGGGCGTTCTGGGCGAAGGCGGCCATCGGTGACAGCTCGGCCGGCTGCAGGCCGCCCTTGGCGAAGGCCAGCTTGCTGGCGTCGATATCGGCCTGGCCCTTGCCGGTGGCCACCACGTGGCGCAGGCGGATCTCGCCCAGCGGCGTGCCAACCGGGGTCGAGCCCTGGAAGGTTCCGCTCCAGAGGCCGCCTGACAGCGTCAGGCCACCCTTAGCCAAGATGGTATTGAAGCGCTTGCTGGCGGCGACGTCGGAGATGGCCGCGCCGTCGATCCGGACGGTCGAGCGGTCGAAGCCGCCAGTCCCGCCGAGGGTCGCTTCGCCCTTGATGTTGGCCAGCTTGGCCTCGGCCATGGCCAGGTCGCCTTCGCCGTCCTGGAAGCGCAGGGCCGCGCTCCAGCCGTTGGCCCCGGCGGTGACCAGCGGGCTCTTGGCCGGGCACAGCTGGGCCTTGATGGCGGTGACGGGCGCATCGCCCAGGGCGTAGGCCTTGGCGGTGATCGGGACGCACTTGGCCGTGGTCAGGGTGAAGCGACCGCCGGCAATGCGGGCCTGGCCATCGATCTGGCCGGTGACGCCCTCGATCGGCGGCAGGTCGAAGTTCTCGGTGGCGATCGAGAGCGGCGAGGTCATCACGCCACCGTTGGCCTGCCAATTCGGCGCGGAGACCTTCACGACCGGCAGGCCGCCGCCCGACAGCGCGGCGCGTAGCGTTCCCCGCGCCGCGTTGGCGCCGGCGTCCATCGACGCGTCGGCGGTCAAGACGACGCCATTGGGCGCGGACAGACGCGCATCCTGGCCGAGGTTCAGCTTCGTGCGACCGCCATTGATGTCCAGACCGACGGCCGGCAGCGACAAGGTGAAGGTCCGCAGGGCCTGGGCCAGTGGTTTGGCGTAGGCCGGATTGGGGATCAGGGCCGCCAGGCGCTCGGCGTCGGGACCGGAGATGCCGCTTTTGCCGCCGGCCGAGCCGTTCAGGGCCAGGATCAGGCCGCCGGGACCTTGGTCGATCCGGCCCTTGGCGTTCAGCCGCGCCGAGGACAGGGCCAAAGCGCCGCCGGCCAGTCGGGCGGCCTCGGCGTCGATGGCGAGCGGTCCCTTCAGCGCCACGCCCTGTCCGTCGACAGCCAGGGCCAGGTTGTCGGAAGACGTCTTGGCGCGCAGGTCACGCACGGCGGTTCCGGCGGCGACGGCCTGGCCGGCCCGCAGCTCGGCGCGGGCGGTGCCTCGGGCCGTGATCCGGCCGTCGGCGCGGCCGGCGGTGACGCGGTCGAGGTCGAAGGTCGCGCCGGCGTCGCGGGCGTCCAGGGTCGGGGCCGACAGGCGCGCGCCGTGGAAGGTTCCGCGCGAGCGACCCAGGAAAGCGAAGCGCTCCAGCCCGCCGTCCAGACGTCCGGTCAGGGAGACGTCGCCGGCCAGGTCTTCGGCCTGACTGTCGCCGATCCGCCCGCCGCCGGCCCGCAGGTCCAGGCGCGCTTCGACCAGGCCGCTGGCGGTCAGCTTGGCCAGGTCCGGATAGGGCAGGTCGGCCGACAGCTTGGCGGCGGCGTCGGACAGGTCGGTGGTTTCGCTCTCCAGGCTGTCGACGCCCAGCGACACCTCGATGCTCAGCCGGTCGCCGCGCTTGCGGGCCGAGACGGTCGCGCCCTTGCTGTCCAGAACGAGGTCGCGGACGGCGTAGTGCAGCGGCGCCAGGCGGCCGTCGAAGCGCAGCAGCTGGCCGTCGTCCAGGCTGGCGTCGCCAGTGATCCGCGCGCGGCCGCCGGGGGTGACCAGATCCAGGCGCGCGTCCTCGACCAGCACGGCCGGGCCGGGCACGCCGGGCTGCTTGGGCGATTTCAGGAACTCGTCGAGCAGCGGCTGCAGGGCGCCGAAGCGGACCTGGCCCTTGGCGTCGATGCTGGCCAGCACGCGGGGTCGGACCAGGCGCACGGCCTTGGTCTGGATGCCGAACTTCTCGCCGTTCCAGGGCGCGGCCAGGTCGTAGGCGACCTCCAGCCGGTCGGCGGAGAAGACGGGATTGTCGCGGGCGCCCAGGCGGACCTTGCCGGTGAAGCCGGTGGCGTCCAGGTCGTCCAGCTCGACGGCGGCCTCGATGCCGTGGTCGCGCAGCCAGGCCTCGGCCAGCTCGCGGCTGATCTCGCGCCGGCCCGACCAGATGACCAGGCCCGTGGCGATGAAGGCCAGCATCGACAGCGACAGGGCTTCCAGGCCGAGATCGACCAGGCGGTCGCGGCGGGAGACGGTGCGCTTCGGTGCGGGATCGGTCGCGGGGTCGGCCATCAGGTCCTGTAGTCTAGTTTCCTAAAAGCCCCCGGCTCAGCTTAGATCCCTATTTTGAAAAGCCTAGGACGTCCTGCATGTCGTACAGGCCCGGCGGCTTGCCCTTGACCCAAACGGCGGCGGCGATGGCGCCGCGGGCGAACAGGCCCCGGTCGATGGCCGAGTGCGACAGGGTCAGGCTCTCGCTCTCGCCGGCGAAGATCACGCTGTGTTCGCCGATGATGCCGCCCCCACGGACCACCGAAAAGCCGATCGCGCCCTCTTTGCGCGCGCCGGTGACGCCGTCGCGACCCCGGTCGGCGACTTGGCCGAGACCGACATTGCGCCCTTCGGCGGCGGCTTCGCCCAGCATGAGGGCCGTGCCCGACGGCGCGTCGATCTTGCGCTTGTGGTGGGCCTCGTAGACCTCGATGTCCCAGTCTTCCGCCGGCAGGGCGGCGGCGGCCTGGCGCACCAGGCCCATCAGCATGTTGACGCCCAGCGAGTAGTTGCCCGAGCGAACGATGGCGATCTTGGTCGCGGCGGCGTCGATGCGCGCCAGCTGCTCGATCGAGAAGCCCGTCGAGCCGATCACCAGCGCCGGTCCGCCCTTGGCGGCGGCCTCCTCGGCCAGCAGCACCGAGGCTTCCGGCAGGGTGAAGTCGATCACCGCCTCTGCGGTGGCCAGGGCCTCGTCGCGCGAGACCAGCTCACCGCCCTCGACGCCCGGACGCTCGAAGCGCGCGGCCACGACGGCGTCGGCCCGGCCTTCCAGGGCTTTCGCCACGGCCTGGCCCATGCGGCCGTTGGCGCCGGCGATCGCGATCTTCACGGGCTGGGACAAGGGAAGCCTCTGTATAAAACCTACAGGCTGATCGCCCAATCCGCCCCCTCGGGTCAACCTCGCGCGACCTTCCCGAAGGTCAGCAAGCTTGACGCAACGCCAATCCCAACAAGCGTTTGCTGGCGTTTTCGCGTCCAAGGCCGGTTGTGACGCTCCGCACCCGTCGCTACGGTGACCCCACATAAGGGCGTGTTCGCATCGACGGCGCGCCCCTTCTTCGACTTGCGCAGCAGGAATGGGAAACGCCGGATGAGCGACGCGGAACGCAAGACCTTCACGGATGAGGAGGCCTTGGCCTTCCACCGTTACCCCCAGCCCGGCAAGCTGGCGGTGACCCCGACCAAGCCGATGGCGACCCAGCGCGACCTCAGCCTGGCCTATTCGCCCGGCGTCGCCGTGCCCGTCCACGCCATCGCCGCCGACCCGGACGCGGCCTACGAGTACACCTCCAAGGGCAACATGGTCGCCGTCATCTCGAACGGCACGGCCATCCTGGGCCTGGGCGATCTGGGCGCGCTGGCCTCGAAGCCGGTGATGGAAGGCAAGGCCGTCCTCTTCAAGCGCTTCGGCGACGTCGACAGCATCGACATCCTGGTCAGCTCCAAGGACCCCGACGAGATCATCACGGTGGTCAAGAACATCGGGATCACCTTCGGCGGCATCAATCTGGAAGACATCAAGAGCCCCGAGTGCTTCCGCATCGAGACCGAGCTGCAGGACCTGCTCGACATCCCGGTGTTCCACGACGACCAGCACGGCACGGCGATCATCTGCGCCGCCGGCCTGATCAACGCCTGCCACATCACCGGCAAGAAGCTGGAGGACGTGAAGGTCGTGCTGAACGGTCCCGGCGCGGCGGGCATCGCCTCGCTGGAGCTGATCAAGGCCATGGGCGTCCACCCGCAGAACGTCATCGCGGTCGACTCCAAGGGTGTGCTCTACGAGGGCCGCACCGAGGGTATGAACCAGTGGAAGAGCGCCCACGCGGTCAAGACCGACAAGCGCACCCTGGCTGAAGCCGTGGCCGGCGCCGACGTGCTGCTGGGTCTGTCGGCCAAGGGCGCCTTCACGCCCGAGATGATCGCCTCGATGGCCCCCAACCCGGTCATCTTCGCCATGGCCAATCCCGATCCGGAGATCACCCCGGAAGAGGTCCATGCGATCCGCAAGGACGCGATCATGGGCACGGGCCGCAGCGACTATCCCAACCAGGTCAACAACGTCCTGGGCTTCCCCTACATCTTCCGTGGCGCCCTCGACGTGCGCGCCCGTCGCGTCAATCACGAGATGAAGATCGCCTGCGCCCAGGCCCTGGCCATGCTGGCCCGGGAGGACGTGCCGGATGAAGTGGCCGCCGCCTATCACGGCCGCCAGCTGAAGTTCGGCCCCAACTACATCATCCCGTCGGCCTTCGATCCGCGCCTGATCTGGTACGTGCCGCCGTTCGTGGCCCAGGCGGCCATGGACACGGGCGTCGCCCGCAAGCCGATCGCCGACATGGACGCCTATCGCGCCGGCCTGGCCCAGCGTCTGGATCCGACCGCCGGCTTCCTGCAGAAGATCTCCAACGCGGTCCTGGCCAAGCCCAAGCGCATCGTGTTCGCGGAAGGCGAGGACCCCAGCGTCATCCGCGCCGCCTATGCCTACCAGACCGGCGGCTACGGCCGGGCCATCCTGTGCGGCCGCGAGAACCTGGTGCACGAGAACATGAAGCTGGTGGGCCTGGACCCCGCCGTCGTCGACCTGGAGATCATCAACGCTCGCCTGTCGGACCGTAATCCGGACTATGTCGACGCGCTCTATCACCGCCTGCAGCGCCAGGGTTACCTGAAGCGCGACGTCCAGCGCCTGATCAACCAGGATCGCAACAGCTTCGCCGCTTCGATGGTGGCGCTGGGCGAGGCCGACGGCATGGTCACCGGCGTGACCCGCAGCTTCGACCAGGCCCTGGAAGAGGTGCTGCGCGTCATCGACCCGGCCCCGGGCGGCCGGATCATGGGCATGTCGGTGGTGCTGGCCAAGGGCCGGACGATCTTCGTGGCCGACACCAACGTCACCGAACTGCCGGAAGCCGACGAGATCGTCGAGATCGCCTGCGAGGCCGCCCGCGCCGTCAAGCGCCTGGGCTTCAAGCCGCGCGTGGCCTTCATGAGCTATTCGACCTTCGGCAACCCGATGGGCCTGCGCTCGGAGAAGGTCCGCGAGGCCGTGGCCATGCTCGACGATATGGAGGTCGAGTTCGAATATGAGGGCGAAATGCCGCCGGAGCTGGCTCTCGATCCGGAAAAGCGCGCGAACTACCCGTTCATGCGCCTGACCGACAGCGCCAACATCCTGATCATGCCGGCCATCCACTCGGCCTCGATCGCCACCAAGCTGGTGCAGTCGCTGGGCGGGGCCACGGTGATCGGGCCGGTGCTGCTGGGCCTGTCCAAGTCGGTGCAGATCGCGCCGCTGTCGGCCTCGGTGTCGAAGATCCTGAACATGGCGCTGATGGCGGCCTACGACCAACCGGTCGAGCAGGCGGCGGAGTAAGCTTCAGCACAACCTCCGCGACAGGGCGCCGCACCGTCTTTATCGGGCGGCCAACCCTCCCATCTAAGTCCTGTCGGCAGCAGTAAGCCGACGCGTAAGCCCTCCGGTCGGCGCCATTCCCTTGCGGCGCCGGCCGGCCCTTACCCCTTCTTCTTCTGCGGGTAAGGCGTCTCGCCTCGGTCCAGCATGGCGACCAGGTCGGCGATCTTCTTCTTCCGCCCCGCCTCCGTCTTCATGTTGTGGACCCGAAAGGCCAGGGCGAAGCGGTTCTGGGCCGACAGCGTCTCCATCATCTCCTTGGCCTTGGGGCTGGCGTCGATCGCCGCCTGCAGGTCGTCCTGGATTTTCATGTCCTGGCCGCTGCCATAGGCGCGGTCCCAGCGGCCGTCGGCTTTCGCGGCCTCGACCTCGCGCAGGCCGTGCGGCGTCATCCGGCCCTCGTCGATCAGGCGGGCGACATTGTCGACATTGATCTGGCTCCAGATGCTCTTCTTGCCGCGCGGCGTGTAGCGCTGGAGGAAGCTCTTCTCGTCGAAGCCCTTGCGCACCGCATCGATCCAGCCCCAGCACAACACCACATCGATGGCCTGCTTGGCGTTGATCGACGGCAGACCCGAGCCGACCTTGTGGATCTTGATCCAGGCCTCGGGGGCCTTGTCGTGGTTCTTGGCGAGCCAGGCGTAGAAGGCCTCGGCGTCGACGAATTCATGGACGTGGGCGGGATCGACGTGGATCGGAGCCATCGGGAACTCTGCGACTACGGGGACTGAGGCGGCTGTATCCCCGTTCTTTTCGAGACAAAGCCGCGCCGGATCAACGGCTTCCAGAAAAATGCAGCGCGCCAATGATCCGCGTTCGGGGGCGCCCGCATAATCATCCTCACCTGATGGCGCGAAAGGGACGTCCGGCCGGCGACTTGGGCGGCTGTCAGGGGTGGTCGAGCGGGTAGCGCTCGCCGGTCTTCCTCCGGGAAGGCGTCTTCGTGGCGGATCCAGCGGCAGGCTCCCTGAAACATCGGGACGAAGCCCTGGCGGCGGAGATTTCGGCGAGCGCGGCAGGCATGGGCTGAAATCGCCTGTGTGTTCCGGAGGGCAGCCAAGCCCTCCGCCCGTCGAAGGCGCGCTCGGAAGCGGGTTAAAACCCCGCGCTCCGGAGGCTTTCGGATAACGGCCGCGCGGGGCGTCTGGCTTCGTCGAAACGGTACTCACACTTCACACTCCGGGCGCAGCCCGGCGCTCCGCGGTCCCTTTCAGCCACTCGCAGCCACACGGCGCGAGGACGATGAAACGCGTTCCCTCCCCCTCGATGGGGGAGGGGCAGGGGTGGGGGTGAATACGGCGGTTGATGCCGCGCACAGCCGCCAGCTCAGCAGATCACCCCCATCCCCGACCCTTCCCCCATCAAGGGGGAAGGGGGCAGGCATCAGAATCCCTGGGCTTGCCTCTTTCCTTCCCCGCACGTAACTCCGGCTCACCATGACCACGGCCAAGATCTGCGGATTATCGACCCCCGAGACGGTGAAAGCCGCTTTCGACGGCGGGGCGGCGTTCCTGGGTTTCGTCTTCTTCGAGAAGAGCCCGCGCAACGTCGCGCCCGAAACGGCGGCGCGGCTGATCGAGCCGGTTCGCGGTCGCGGCGTGAAGACCGTCGCCGTCACGGTCGATCCCGACGACGCCCTGATCGACCGCCTGATGGCGACCATGCGCCCCGACCTGATCCAGGTGCACGGCAAGGAGACCCCCTCGCGGGTCCGCGAGATCGCCGCCCGCGCCGGCGTCGGCGTCATCAAGGCCTTCTCGGTCTCCACCAGCGCCGATGTTGACCAGGCCAATGCCTTCGACACCGTCGCCGAGCACCTGATGTTCGACGCCAAGCCCGTGGAAGGTTCCGCCCTGCCCGGCGGCACCGGCGCACGGTTCGACTGGGGGCTGCTGGCCGGCCGGCGATTTTCTCGCCCGCATTTCCTGGCCGGAGGGCTGGATCCGTGGAACGTCGCGGAAGCCATCACCACCTCCGGAACCCCGATTGTGGACGTTTCTTCTGGCGTGGAGCGCGGTCCCGGCCTAAAGGACCCCGCTCTGATCACGGCGTTTCTCGACGCCGTTAAACGCGCGTAGCTGTTGGATGAGCCTTTGAACGCCCCCCAAAAGCCTAACGATTGGTCCGCCTATCCGGACGCCAAGGGCCGCTTCGGCGACTACGGCGGCCTCTATGTGGCCGAGACGCTGATGCCGCTCGTGCTCGAGCTGGACCGCGCCTACACGGAAGCCAAGAACGATCCGAGCTTCCAGAAGGAGCTCCGGGGCTACCTGACCCACTATGTGGGCCGGCCCTCGCCGCTCTATTTCGCCGAGCGTCTTTCGAAGCACCTCGGCGGCGCGAAGATCTATTTCAAGCGCGAAGAGCTGAACCACACCGGCGCGCACAAGATCAACAACTGCATGGGCCAGATCCTGCTGGCCCAGCGCATGGGCAAGACCCGGATCATCGCCGAGACCGGCGCCGGCCAGCACGGCGTCGCTTCGGCCACCGTCACGGCCCGCTTCGGCCTGCCCTGCGTGGTCTATATGGGCGCTGTCGACGTCGCCCGGCAAAAGCCCAACGTCTTCCGCATGAACCTGCTGGGCGCCGAAGTGCGACCGGTGACCTCGGGCGCGGCGACGCTGAAGGACGCCATGAACGAGGCGATGCGTGACTGGGTCACCAACGTTGAAGACACCTACTACATGATCGGCACGGCGGCCGGTCCGCACCCCTATCCGGCCATGGTCCGCGACTTCCAGGCGGTGATCGGCAGCGAAACCCGCGACCAGATCCAGGAAGCTGAAGGCCGTCTGCCGGACGCCGTGGTCGCCTGCGTGGGCGGTGGTAGCAACGCCATCGGCATGTTCCACCCGTTCCTGGCCGACGAGAGCGTCAAGATCTACGGCGTCGAGGCCTCGGGCCACGGGCTGGAGACCGACAAGCACGCCGCGTCCCTGACCGGCGGCCGTCCGGGCGTTCTGCACGGCAACAAGACCTACCTGCTGCAGGACGAGGACGGCCAGATCCAGGACGCTCACTCGATCTCGGCGGGCCTGGACTATCCGGGCATCGGGCCGGAGCACTCGTTCCTGCACGACATCGGCCGGGCCCAATACCTGACCTGCACCGACGCCGAGGCCCTGGAAGCCTTCCAGCTGTGCGCCGAGCTCGAGGGCATCATTCCGGCCCTGGAAAGCGCCCACGCCCTGGCCAAGCTGCCGCAGCTGGCCAAGGAGATCGGCGAGGGCGGCGTGATCGTGCTCTGCCTGTCAGGCCGTGGCGACAAGGACATCTTCACCGTCGCCGACGCGCTCGGGCGGACGATTTAGAGGCCGCATGACCAAGGACCGTATCGACCGTCGCTTCGCGGCGCTGAAGGCCGAGGGCCGCGCCGCTTTCGTGGCTTACGTCATGGCCGGGGATCCGGACGCGGCGACCGCGCTCGAGATCGTCAAGGGCCTGCCGGCCGCCGGCGCTGATTTGATCGAGCTGGGCTTCCCGTTCTCGGACCCGATGGCCGAGGGCCCGACCATCCAGCGCGCCAGCCAGCGCGCCCTGGCCCAAAAGATGACGCTGAACGGCACGCTGGACATCGTCCGGGCGTTCCGGGAAGGCGACCAGGACACGCCGATCATCCTGATGGGCTATCTGAACCCGCTGGTGAACCGCGGCTTCGAGACCTTCGCGAAACAGGCCAACGACGCCGGCGTCGACGGCCTGATCGTGGTCGACTGCCCGCCGGAAGAGGCCGATCCGCTGTCGGACGCTCTGGAAGCCGAAGGCCTCGCTTTGATCCGCCTGGCCTCGCCGACGACGGACGACAAGCGCCTGCCGGCCGTGATCCGTCGCACCTCGGGTTTTGTCTATTACGTCTCGGTCGCGGGTGTGACCGGCGTGAAAGAGGCCGACGCCGACGCGGTGGCCCCGGCCGTCGAACGCATCCGCAAGGCCTCGGGCCTGCCTGTCGCCGTCGGTTTCGGCATCCGCACGCCCGAGCGCGCCGCCGAGGTGGCCCGCGTGGCCGACGCGGCCGTGGTGGGCTCGGCCCTGGTCGACGAGATTGAGTCGGCGGCCAAGTTGAACGAAAACGTGACCGAGAAGGTTCTTCTCAAGGCGTCGGAGCTGGCTAAGGCTGTGCGTTCGGCGCGAGTCGGGACGAAGTGAGGCTCTAAGGCTATGGCTATGGCTGAACCCCAGGACCCGAAAAAGGGCGACAAGAAACAGACGACCGACCGCCGTGGCGGTTGGCTGTCGCGGATCGCGCCGGGTGTGCGCGGCGCTTTTTCCAAGCGCGAGACGCCGGAAAACCTCTGGATCAAGTGCCCCGACACGGGCGAGATGATCTTCCGCGCCGACCTGGAGGCGGCCCTGTGGGTCACGCCGGCCGGTCGTCACATGCGGATCGGGCCGGAAGCCCGCTTTAAGTTCACCTTCGATGACGGTCAGTACGAGGCCCTGCCGACCCCGGCGGTGCCGGAAGACCCGCTGCACTTCTCGGACGGCAAGCCCTACAAGGACCGCCTGATCGCGGCCCGCAAGGCGACCGGCGAGCCGGACGCCATGGCCATCGGCTACGGCAAGGTCGGCGGCGTCGACGCCGTGGTGCTGGTTCAGGACTTCGCCTTCATGGGCGGTTCGCTGGGCATGGCCGCCGGTGAAGGCTTCATCGCCGCCGCCAAGGCCGCGCTGGAGCGTGAAGTTCCGCTGATCGCCTACACCGCCGCCGGCGGCGCCCGCATGCAGGAAGGCGCGCTGTCGCTGATGCAGATGGCCCGCACCACGCTGGCGATCAACGAGCTGAAGGACGCGGCCCTGCCCTACGTCGTGGTCCTCACCGACCCGACCACCGGCGGCGTCACCGCCTCCTACGCCATGCTCGGCGACATCCACCTGGCCGAGCCGGGCGCCCTGATCGGCTTCGCCGGTCCGCGCGTCATCGAGCAGACCATCCGCGAGACCCTGCCGCCGGGCTTCCAACGCTCGGAATACCTGGTCGAAAAGGGCATGGTCGACCGCGTCACCCACCGCAAGGACCTGCCGGAAACGCTGGGTTCGGTGCTGGGCACGCTGATGATGGGCCGCAAGCGCAAAGCCGCCTGAGTCCTCGCTTGAGCGATCACCTCCGCGCCCATGACGCCGTTCTGGCGCGGCTCCAGGCGCTGCATCCCAAGCTGATCGACCTGTCGCTGGACCGGATGCGGCGGCTGTGCGCCGCCTTGGACGATCCTCAAGGTCGCCTGCCGCCGGTGATCCACGTGGCCGGCACCAACGGCAAGGGCTCGACGGTCGCCTATCTGCGGGCCATGGCCGAGGCGGCCGGGCTCAAGGTCCACGTCTTCACCTCGCCGCACCTGGTGCGCTTCGCCGAGCGCATCCGCCTGGCCGGGACCCTGATCACCGACGATCACCTGGCCGACGTGCTGGATCGCGTCGAACAGGCAAACGCCGGCCTGCCGATCACCTTCTTCGAGATCACCACGGCGGCCGCCTTCGTCGCTTTCGCCGAGGTCCCGGCCGATCTCTGCATCGTCGAGGTCGGGCTGGGCGGGATCCTGGATGCGACCAACGTCGTCACGCCCAAGGTCAGCGTCATCGCCCCGGTCGACATCGATCACCGCGAATTCCTCGGCGACACCCTCGCCAAGATCGCGGTCGAGAAGGCCGGCATCATCAAGCCTGGCGCCCCCGCCGTCTCGGCCCGCCAGCAGGAAGACTCGGAGACCGTGATCGAGGCCGCCGCCGAACGGGCTGGCGTGGCGCTCACGCTCATGGGCCGAGACTTCGACGCCTGGAACGAGGGCGGCCGGCTGCTGGTGCAGATGGAAGACCGTCTGCTCGACCTGCCCGCGCCTTCGTTGCCCGGCGACCATCAGTTCGCCAATGCGGGCCTGGCCGTCGCCGCCCTGCTGGCGCTCGGAGATGATCGAATCGACGAAGCCGCCATGGGCCGTGGCATCGCCAGCACGATCTGGCCGGCCCGCTTCCAGCGCCTGACCGCCGGGCCGCTGGCCGAACGCGCCAAGGCGGCCGGCGCGGATCTCTGGCTGGACGGCGGCCACAATCCGCATGCCGGCCGCGCTGTCTCCCGCGCCGTCGCCGACCTCGCCGCCCGCGACGGCCGGCCGGTGGCGCTGATCTCGGGCCTGCTGGCCAACAAGGACGCGACCGGCTTCTTCGGCGCCTTCCGGGGCGTGGCCGCCAAGGTCTTCACCGTCACCTTCGAAGGCCACGCCGCCGCGACCGCGACCGCCGCCGACACCGCCGCCGCCGCCGAACTGGCCGGCCTGCGAGCCTGCGCCTGCGATTCGGTCGAGGACGCCCTGGACCGCGCCCTCAAGCTGGAGCCGACGCCGCACGTCCTGATCTGCGGCTCGCTCTACCTGGCCGGCGAGGTGCTGGCGATGAGCCCAGAGACTTGGCCCGTCTAAGCGCGTAAGGCTGGCGGACGCCGATAGGGCGGCACGGCCCGCTGGACATCCTCGGCAGGCGCGCCCGCCCTGGCAGGAACCGCCGATGGCCAAGGGTCAGAAGAAGTCCAACAAAGAAGTCCGCAAACCGAAGGCCGAAAAGAAAGCCCCGCCGGTCTCGGTCTCGCCCTTCATCGTCACTGGAAAGAAGTGACCCGCACGAAAACGCCCGCCCCGGAGACCGGAGCGGGCGTCTTCAATTCAAGCCTGAAAGCCGCTTAGGCCGGTTGGACGCCGGCTTCGTTCAGCCATTCCAGGATCTTCTGCTTGGGCATGGCGCCGACCTTCATCGAGGTCATCTGGCCATCGCGGAACAGCATCATGGTCGGAATGCCGCGGACGCCGTAGCGCGACGGGGTCGTCGGGCTGTCCTCGATATTGACCTTGGCGACGGTGACGACGTCGGCCAGCTCTTCCGAGATCTGCTCCAGGGCCGGGGCGATCTGCTTACAGGGACCGCACCACTCGGCCCAGAAGTCCACCAGCACGGGCTTGCTGGCCTTCAGGACGTCGGATTCGAAGGTGGCGTCGGTCACCACAACGGTGCTCATGGTCTGCTCCAGTCTGGCGTCACGCGGATCAGCGCGGAGGACGCGATAAGGTCGATGTTCCCGGATTCGTTCCGGGCGCTTGCACAAAGATGTAGGGGGACGTTGGCCGTCCGGCAACGGGATTAGGTCAGGCGGGCCAGGGCTTCGACCATCACCTTTTCTGGAACCGGCATCAGTTTGGGGCCGTCCGTCCACACCAGAGCGGCTTCCACGGTGCGGCCGGGGAACACCTCGCGCAGCACGGTGGCATAGACCGCCATCTGGGCCAGATAGGCGGAATCGGCGTCTTCGATACGGTCGGGCGAGGGGCGATTGGTCTTGTAATCGACCACCAGTACCCGGCCTTCATCCACCACCAGCCGGTCGACTCGGCCCGAAACGGCGAGGCCTTTCGGCAGATGGATGCTGGTCCCGGCCAGGGCGACCTCGGCGCGTGAGCCGGGGCCGAACACAGCGGCGAAGCGCGCGTCGTCCAGCACGCCGAACGCCGCGGTCGCCATCTCTTGGCGCTGCTCGTCGGTCAGGTCGCGCTCGGCGGCGAGCAATCTTCCGGCCGCGACGGCCCGCTGGTCCGGCGCGACGTCGGGCAAGAGCTGCAGCAGCTTGTGGACGATCTCGCCTCGGCGATAACGACCCAGGCCCGAGACCCGCGCCAGCGGCGAGGGGGCCGGGACGCGGGCATTGTCCTCGATCCGCGATGGGGCGGCGTAGCGTGCGGCGGCCGGTTCGGGCGGGGCCACGGCCTTGATCCACGCCGGTGCGATCGCCGAGGCGCGGACGTCCTCCTCGACACGCGGCGCGCTTTCCGGATCGGGGCCGTAGCGCAGGAAGCCGGTCTCCTCGTCGCCGATCCTCCGCACATCCGGCGCGATATCGGCATGGGCGAAGGCGGCGCGGGCGGCGGCGTACCAGCCGCCGACCTTGTCGTCCTTGGTGCGGGCGTCGATGCGGCCGCACAGGATCAGCCGTTCCCGCGCCCGGGTCAGGGCCACATACAGCAGGCGTAGCGCCTCCTGGCTCTCCTTGTCCTCGCGCAGCTTCCGCGCCTTGGCCGAGGCGTCGCAGTCGCCCTTGCCGCTGGCGGCCCACAGCAAGGCCCCGTCCTCGGTGACCAGCAGCGGCGAGCCGCCGGCCCCGCGCTTTACCGTTGTCTCGGGCAGGAAGACGATCGGCGCCTCCAGGCCCTTGGAGCCGTGGGCGGTCATCACTCGCACCTCGCGGCGAGCGCCTTCCATCTCGCGCTTGACCACGATGTCCAGCGCCGCGAAGTCGGCGACCAGGGCCTCCAGGTCACGCACCCCGCGCTGCTCGGCCTCCATCACCTGGGCCAGGAACTCGTCCAGCGCCTCCTCGGCCTCGGCCCCCAGGCGGGTCAGCACCTTGGCGCGGTGCGAGCGGCCGCCCTCGTCGGTCAGCCCCAGCCAGCCGGCGAAGAACTCGAAGGGCTGGCGCTTGCGACCCTCGGTCAGCGCCCAGTCCAGCACGGTCAGAGCGGCGGTCCACTCAACACGCTCCTCGGCCCGACGCCGCAGCTCGGCCCACAGCGTGGCGCGGCGGCCCTTGGCCAGCGCGTAGACGTCTTCGTCGGCCAGCGCGCAGAACGGCGACTTCAGCAGCGCCGCCAGGGTCAGGTCATCGTCCGGGAACAGGATGAACCGCCCCAGCGCCAGCAGGTCCTCGAAGGCGATGTGGCTGGATAGCGAGAGGCGATCAGCCCCGGCCACCGGCACGCCGCGCCGCTTCAGGGCCCGGATGATCTCCTCGAACAGCACCTTGCGGCGGCGGACCAGGACGAGAATGTCGCCGGCATGGGCGGCGCGATGGCGGCCGATCTCCTTGTCGAAGACGGCGTCGCCGCGCTGCAGGATCGCAACGGCCTCGGCGGCGATGGCTTCGGCCAGGCGGCGATTGGCGCTGTGCTCGCTTTCAGCGTCGACCGGGGCCTCCCAGGCCTCGCGCTCCTCGCCGGGGCGTTCGCGGGTCAGTTGCCACAGGTCGACGCAGCCGGGATGGCCGTGCCGGAACAACTCGTGGCGCACCAGGTCCTGACCCACCGGCGGCGGCACGCCCTCGCGGGTCTCGGGATCGGAGAACAGGGCGTCGACGAAGCTGAGGATCTCACGGGTCGAGCGGTACGACACCGTCAGCGGCACGCCCTTGCCGACCGCGCCGACGGCCTCGATGCGGGCGATATAGCCCTGCGTCTCGATCAGCAGCCGCTGCGGGTCGGCGCCTTGGAACGAATAGATCGACTGCTTCTCGTCGCCGACCACGAACAGGGTCCGCTCGGCCCGCCGCTCGCCGCCCCAGCCCTGCGCCGTCTCGCCGGCGAAGAAGTCGGCGGTCAGGGCGCGCAGGATCTCCCACTGCTCGGGGGCGGTGTCCTGGGCCTCGTCCAGCAGGATGTGGTCGATGCCGCCATCCAGTTTGTAGAGCACCCAGGCGGCCTCGACCTTCTCGGTCAGCAGCACGCGGGTCTTGTCGATCAGGTCGGTGAAGTCGAGCGCGCCGCGCGCCTCCTTCTCGATCCGATGGGATTCCACATACAGCACCGCCAGCCGCAGGGCGCCTTCGGTGTCCTCGGCCACCTTTGCGGCGCGGACCCGCTCGCGGGCGGCCTCCAGCTTGGCCTGTTCCAGCAGCAGGGCTTCGCGCAGGTCCTCGCGACTCTTCAGGCCCGAGGTCTTGCCCGGCCAGGTCGCCGGCGTGCCCTCGCCGCCCTCGGTGAACAGGGCCCGCAGGGCCAGATCCAGCGTCGCGTCCGGATCGCGGGCCACGGCCGCCAGCGCCTCGGCGTTCTTGGCGTCGGCCTTGCCACCGCCGTCGAACAGCACGGTGGCCGCCGCCCGCCAGGCGCCCAGATCCAGCCGCGCCATCGTCTGCGCCGCGAGGTCGCCGGCCGAGGTCGGTTCGTCGAAGCCGCAACGCGCCCAGCCGTCGGCAATGGCCTCCGAGAGCCCACCACAGCGCCGGACATAGTCCATGATCTGGCCGCGCCGCGTCTCGAACCCGGCGAACATCGCCTCGAAGCTCAGGAAATCCAGCGCCACCGAGAACCGGGCATAGGCCTCGGCAAAGGCGTCCTGATGCGTGTCGACCCACGCGGCCGTGGCCCGGCGAGCGGCGCGGGCGATGGCGGCGCCGGCCTGGTCGTCCATCACCGTGAAGCCGGGCGACACCCCGGCCTCCAGCGGGAAACGCCGCAGCAGCTTCTCGCAGAAGGCGTGGATGGTCTGGATTTTCAGCCCGCCGGGCGTCTCCAGCGCCTGGGCGAACAGGGCGCGGGCCTCGGACAGGCGCTTGGCGTCGTAGGTCGCCTCCGGTTCGCCCACCAGCTTGACCAGTTCGGCCCGCAGATCCGCGTCGCTGGTCACCGACCACTTGCCCAGCCGCTCGAACAGGCGCCGCTGCATCTCGGCGGCGGCGGCCTTGGTGTAGGTCACGCACAGGATCGCCTCGGGCTTGACCTTGGCCAGCAGCAGGCGCGCGACCCGGTCGATCAGGGTCTTGGTCTTGCCCGACCCGGCATTGGCGGTGACGAAGGCCGAGATCGCCGGATCGGCCGCGATGCGCTGGGGATCGAAGGCGCTCATTCGCCGTCCCCGTCGTCGCCGCTGGTCGACCATTCGAACACGCGGGCCAGATGGGCGTAGTCGCCGGGGTGCTCTTTCACGAACTGCGGGGCGACCCGCGAGCGGTAGGGCTCGGCCGGATCATCGTAGCGGGCGATCAGGGTCGAGAGGCCTTCCAGCGCCTTGGTCGCGGCTGCGCTGGACTCTTCGCCGGCAAGAGCTCGGACTTGCTCCTCGCCAGCAGGACGTCTTCCGGTGACGCGGACATAGGTCAGGTCGCCGGGCGTGGGCTGCCCGAGGTCCGGGAAGCCGCCGTGCATCAGGATCGCCGCCGTCAGGGTCAGCTGCGGCGAGAAGCCGGTGTCGACCTGCTTCTGCGACGGCGCGGCGCCGGTCTTGTAATCGAGGATGTGGGCGGTCCCGTCGGCGGTCGGTTCCAGGCGGTCGGCCTTGGCGGTCAGGGTGAAGGGACGGCCGTTGATGGAGAGCTGGAGCTCGCCGGCCGCCTCGACCACGACCTTGCGGGCCGTGGTCCGGCGCGAGCGCTCCCAATCGGCGACCCACAGGGCGGCCTCGCGGGCCAAGGCCTTTTCGCGGGCCAGGGCGGTCGGCGGCATGCCGGCCTGGATCAGGTGATCGACATAGAGCTTCTCGAACACGGCGGCCGCGTCGAGCGGCACGGCGTCGGGGAAGCGCTCGGCGAAGTCCTCGAAGGCGGCGTGGATGGCCGTGCCGCGCGCTCTAGCCTCGACCGGCTCGTCGGGGCGCTCCAGCGGATAGAGCTTGAGGATGTCGCGGGCCCAGACGGCGTAGGGGTCGCGGGTCAGGGCCTCGACGCGGGTGACGGCCATCTTGCGCGGTCGGTCCTCGACCGGCGGGGTCGGGGCCGGGCGGCCGATCGGGGCGTAGGGATCGGGGGCGTCGAGGGCGCGGACCCAATCCAGCACGTCGTCACGACGGGGCAGGGCCAGGCCCGCGCCGGCGGCCAGGGTTTTCAGGCGCCACAGCCAGCGCGACTCGACGGCCGGAGCGCCGCCACGGCGTTCGCAGTGGACCAGCACGACGTCCGGCGCGCTGGCGGCCTGGGCGAAGTCGTGGGCGGTCAAGCCGACGCGGCGCTCGGGCGGCGGCAGGCCCAGGCGCGAGCGCATAGGCCGCGACAGAAACGGATCGATCGGCGCGCCCTGCGGCCAGACGCCTTCCTCCAGCCCGGCCAGCACCAGGCGATCGGCGCGCACCAGGCGGGCCTCTATGGCGCCCAGGATGCGAAGCCGGGGGTGGGTGGCGCCGCCGACGCGGACGGTCTCCTCGTTGACCAGCCGGTCGAGGATATCGGCAAAGGCCTGGGGCGAGGCGTTGGGCAGGGGCTCGCCGTCCTGGATCAGGGCCGCCATCAGCCCGCCCAGGCTCTCGCCCGCGCCGCCGGCCCACAGGCGGTTCGTGGCGATCAGGCCTTCCAGCGCCTCGACGATGGCCTGGGCGGCGCGGCAGGGCGGGGCGAAGCCGTTGGCATAGGGCGCGGCGGCGTGGTCGACGGCGGCCAGGACGCGGTCGCACAGGGCCAGGGCCTCGGGCGCATCCTTCAGCCGAGCGCGCAGGACGTCCTTGGAACCGGGCGCCGCGCCGCGCAGGCCCTTGCGTTCCAGCATGGCGGCGGCCGGGGCCTCGTCCTCGGCGAGGACTAGCGGATGCTTGGCGAAGGCCAGCAAGCGGACGGGGTTGAGCGGCTCCTCGACCAGCCGCGCCAGGTGCAAGGCCAGGATCGCCGAGCCGGAGGCGGCCAGCGGCGCGCCGGCCGAGCTGTCGGGGATGACGCCCCAGCGCTGCAGGCGGGTCATCACCCGGCGGGCCAGGGTCTGGTCGGGCGTGACCAGCGCGGCGGTCTTGTCCGGGGTCTCCAGCGCCTCACGCAGGAGCAGCGCGCAGGCTCCGGCGGCCTCTTCCTCGGCGCGGGCGGCGATGACCGAGAAGCCGGTCAGGCCCTCGGCGATCGGGTCCAGGCCCGGGGCCTCGGCGCGCAGGGCGGCGATCTGGGCCAGCCAGTCGGCGGTGGCCTCGGCCGGGCGCAGGGCCTCGTTGACGATGCGTCGCCGCCAGCGGCCCCGGCTGTCGACGTCGGGGACCCAGGCGCGGACGTCCGAGCGCGAGACGCCGGCGCGGTCCAGCAGGCGCTTCATCGCGCCCTGCGGATGCTGCTCGCCGGGCGTGCCTTCGATGCGGTCCCAGGCGCTGTCGGCCAGATCCTCGTCCAGGCCGGGCAGGACCACGGCGCCCTTGGGCGCGGCGGCGACGACACGCAGCAAGTCGGCGGTGGCGGGCGCGGTGCCGGTCGAGCCGGCGGCGACCAGCACCTCGGTCGGCGGGTCGTTCTTCCACTGCGCTTCCAGGGCGCGCAGCAGGCGGACGCGGCGCTCGGAGACGTCGATCAGGCCCAGGTCCTTCAGGCGCTCGGGCCAGGCGCGCAGCACGGCTTTGAGGAACCGGGCCGAGACCTGCCAGTGTTGGGCGAGGTCGCCCTCAGCCAGGCCGTCCAGCTTGTCCTCGAATTCGATCTCTTCGATCTGGCAGCTGTCGAGGAACTCGGCCAGGGCCTTGGCCAGTTCCAGCGCCTGGACCGGGCCGGGCTTGAACGACAGCTTGTCGCCATGGTCGACGACCAGCCGCGCCAGCTCGAACCGGCGACGGCGCGAGGAGACGCCCGGCGGCAGGTCCAGGGCCAGTTCGCCCGGCTCGAACGGGGGCTCGCCTTCGTCCAGGTCGCCGAGGGGGCGAATCTGCGGCAGCAGCAGGGCGCGCCCGCCGCCGACCGCCAGGAAGGCGTCGGCCAGGGCGCGGGCGCCGCGGCGAGTGGGCGTGAGGACCGTAGCCCGGGGCAAGGCCTCGGGACCCAGCGGCTCCAGCGTGTTCAGCAGGCCGCGCGCCAGGTCGTCGACGAACGGGCGATGGGCGGGGATCGAGAACCAGCGCGGCCCCGCTCTTTCGAAGAAGGGGGCCGGTCCGGTCATCCTTCTGAGAGTTTCGCTTCAGCGGCCAACTTGGCGTCGGGATCGCCGACGTGCATCCACAGCCCGTCGGGGGTGACGCCGTGAACGCGGCGGTCGGTGGCCAGCGTCTTCCACAGCGGGGTCAGGGAGAACGGACCTTCGGGACCGTCCTTGACGATGGCCGGTTCACAGATGTGGACGCCGACATAGACCAGCGGCCCGGTCTCGCCGGCCGCCTTGAAGCGGATCGCGCCGTCGTCTTCCAGGAAGACATCGCCGCTATCGTGGAAACCCAGCGACGTGGCGGTCGGGGCCAGCATCAGGAGGACGTCCATCTTGGCCGGATCCCAAGCGGCGGCCATGGCGTCCAGCGCCGGGACGCCGGTCTCGATCCAGACGGAGTCGATGTTGGCGACCCAGACCGGACCCTCGCCCAGCAGCGGCCGGGCGTGCTTGAGGCCGCCGCCGGTTTCCAGAGCTTCCGGACGTTCGTCGGAGATGACGATCTTCGGGGCTGTCTGGCGTGTCTTCAGGTGCTCTTCGAGACGGTCGGCGAAGGCGTGAACATTGACCACGGCCGTCTCGACGCCGGCGGCCGCGAGGCGGTCCAGCATGTGGTCGATCAGGGCCTTGCCGTGCACCTCGACCAAGGCCTTGGGGCGGTCGTTGGTCAGCGGGCGCATGCGGGTGCCCAGGCCGGCGGCCAGCACCATCGCGATCTTGGGCGCGCTCATCGGCGCGTCTCCACCGGCACATACTGGTCGAACCAGGCCTTCAGGTCCTCAAGCGCCGGATCGGCGAAGCAGACGTCCAGATAGACCCACAGGCGCGGGATGAAGTCGGCATAGCGGGGCTTGCCGTCGCGGGTCACCAGGCGGGCGAAGATGCCCAGGATCCGGATGATGTTGAGCGCGCCCAGCGCATGGTAGTCGGCCAGGAAGGCGATGCGGTCCAGCTCGGAGCGAGCCGCCAGGTAGCGGTCCAGGCTCGCGGCCTCGCGCTGCGGCGAGACGGTGCGGCGGGCGTCGTGCAGCAGCATCGACAGGTCCCAGGCCGGGTGGGCCAGGACCGCGTCCTGGAAGTCCAGCATGCCGACCCGGGCCGCGCCCTGGCGTTCCGGGAGCCAGATCAGGTTCTCGGCGTGATAGTCGCGGTGGCAGAAGACGGTCGCGCCGGCTTCGCCCTTGGCGCGGATAGGGGCCCAGATGGCTTCCCACTCGGCCAGGGCGTCATCGTCGAAGCGGACATCGCGGAACTTGGGTTGCCACTCGACGAAGATGTCGTGGGCGGTCTTCAGGGCCAGGTCGTCATAGGCCAGCAGCGGCCAGGTCGAGCCGTCGAAGTCGAGCACGCTCGGCGTTGGCGCCGCGTGCAGAGCCAACAGGCCGTCGATGGCGGCGTCGTAGAGCGGGGCCTCGTCGGTCCCGGCTTCGATCAGGCGGGCGTAGAGGTCGTCGCCCAGGTCTTCCAGTACGGCCAGGCCCTGGTGCGGATCGGCGGCCAGCACCTTGGGGGCCGACAGGCCCTGGGCGTTCAGCCAGCCGGCGCAGGCGACGAAGGCGTCCACCCGGCCGGCGGCCAGGCGGGCCAGGGCGTTGTAGCCGAGGGCGGCGCGCTGTTCCGGCGTAGCGTCCGGCGGGCAGGGCGCGGTCTCGACCGACGGCGGCTGGTCCATGAAGATGAAGCTGTCAGCGCCGCGATGCAGACGCTCGTACGACCGCGTCGAGGCGTCGCCGCCCAGGCTCTCGCGGCGGACGTCGCCGAAGCCGTGGGCTTCCAGGAACGCGGCCTTCGCCGTCTCGCGCTCAGAACTCAAGATCACGTCCTTCGAAATCGCCGTGCCGCACGATGACGGCGCGTCGCGCGTCGCCGTCCAGGGCGATGTCTATATCGAGCCGAGTCGCGGGCAAACGCCCTTCGAGCCGCTGGGGCCATTCGATCAACGCGACGCCGCCGTCCAGGGCTTCGTCCAGGCCGATCTCATAGGCTTCGTCGGGATCCGACAGGCGGTAGAGATCGAAATGCGCCAGGGCGAACGCGGCCGTCTCGTAGAACTGCACGAGGGTGAAGGTCGGGCTGGGCACTTCCTCGTCCGGCGTCGTCAGGGCGCGGATCAGGGCGCGCGCCAGGGTCGACTTGCCGGCCCCCAGCGGCCCGGTCAGGCACAGGGCGTCGCCGGGGCGCAATGCGCCAGCCAGCTTGCGGCCCAGGTCCTGGGTCGCGGCCTCGTCGGCGAGGAAAACTTCGGTCACGTCAGGGCGCTCGTCGGGTCAGTCGGCAACACGCGCTCCACATAGCGCTTCAGCGCCTCCGTGGCTTCCGCCGCGTCGTGGGGCAAGGCCTCGGCGTCGATCGGCGCCCCGATGATCAGCGAAAACGGCCGGCCCTTCTTGTTCAAGAGCTCATGAAACAGGGTGATGTCGCGCATCTCCTTCCAGCGCTTGTCGAAGAAGTGGAACAGGTGCGAGCGCGGCCCGGTCAGATGGATCGGGACGATCGGCGCGGCGTACTTGCGGGCGAGCGATACGGCCGAGGTCATCCACGGCGGGTCGGTCAGCACGCCCTTGTCGTCCTCCATGGCCAGGCGACCGGCCGGGAAGATCATCAGCGCCCGTTCGGCCTCCATCGCCTCGCGGGTCATGGTCAAGGTCAGCCGCATGCGTTCACGGCTGCGCTTTTCTTCGACCCACTCGACCGGGATCAGCACCTCGTCGAAGCGGCGGCAGACCCGGTGGGCGTCGGCATTGGCGTAGAAGACGACGTCCGGCCGCCGGGTCTTGATCGCGTCATAGACCGCCACCCCGTCGCCGATGCCGGTCGGATGGTTCGAGACGATGATGACCCGGCCGCTCGCCGGCAGGTTCTCCAGGCCCGAGACCTCGACCTTCAGGGCCAGCAGGTCCGAGACATGGTCCAGCGCCGCGCGGCCACCGAGCTGGCAGATGGTCTCCGCCATCCGCCGGGCCTTGCGATAGTCGAGCATCCGGTAGACGAGCAGACGGACCAGCGGCCAGAGCGGCGATCCCGTCAGGCGCGGCGCGCGCTCGGCGATCAAGGTGTCGATGATGTGGGGCTGCGGCGTCTGTCGCGCACCGACCACCCCGACGGCCGGAACATGAACCATGACGGGAGCTTAGGCCGCGTCGCCGGGCCTGTCAGCATGAGGGTGACGCATGGGCGGGCTTCCCTTGCGCGGCCTCACGCGCTAACCGCACGTCCCGATGCCGACATCTCTTCGCACCGCCTATCGCGAGCGCCTGGCCCAGGGCGAGATCAAGCCCGATGTGGCGCAAGCCGCCGCCGTCGAGGCGCTGTCGCGGCTGGAGGCCGACCTGGACAATGCCGGCGAACCCGGCTTCTCGCTGTTCGGCCGCAAGCCGAAGAGCCAGCGGGGCGTCTATCTGTGGGGGCCGGTCGGGCGCGGCAAGTCCATGCTGATGGACCTGTTCTTCGACAGCGCGCCGGTGACCAAGAAGCGCCGCATCCACTTTCACGCCTTCATGGCCGAGGTCCACGCCGACATCGACGCCTGGCGCAAGGGCGATGCGGCGGCCCGCAAGGCGCGTTTTGGCCAGCACAAGGGTGACGACCCGATCGTCCCGACCGCCGAGCTGATCGCCCAGAACGCCCGCCTGCTGTGCTTCGACGAGCTGCAGGTCACCGACATCGCCGACGCCATGATCCTGGGCCGGTTGTTCGAGGCCCTGTTCGCGCGGGGCGTCACCCTGGTGGCCACCTCGAACCGACCGCCGGACGACCTGTATAAAGACGGCCTCAACCGTCAGCTCTTCACGCCGTTCATCGCCATGCTGAAGGAGGCGATGGACGTCGTCGCCATCCGGGGTCCGGTCGACTTCCGCCTGGATCGCCTGCGCGCGGCCCGCACCTGGCTGGCCCCGAACGACAAGGCCAACCAGGCCGAGTTCGAGCGGCTGTGGGCCGACATGCTGGACGGCGCGGCCGAGACCGGCGCGACGCTGGAGGTGCTGGGCCGCAAGATGCGCCTGCCGCGCGCCGCCGGCGGGATGCTGCGCTCGTCGTTCGCCAGCCTGTGCCAGCAGGCCCTGGGGCCACAGGACTACCTGGCCGTGGCCGAGCGCTTCCACACCATCTTCCTGGAAGACGTACCGCTGCTGTCGCCGGCCCGGCGCGACGCGGCCAAGCGCTTCAACACCCTGATCGACGCCCTCTACGAGGCCGACGCCAAGCTGGTGGCCCTGGCCGAGGCCGAGCCCGAGGCCCTGTATCCCGAGGGCGACGGCGCCTTCGAGTTCGAGCGCACGGTCTCGCGCCTGCAGGAGATGCGGTCGGCGGACTATGTCGCCCGCGTCAGGGACTAGCTATTCGCAGCGCACCGAGAACACGCGGTACTCGCCCTTGCGGTCGCGCTGCAGGAAGCGGATGCAAGCCTTGACGGTCTTGCCCGGCTTCATGACGACCTTGCCGCCGCCGTCATAGTCGCAGACCACATGCGGGACACGGCCGGCCTTGTGGATGTCTTCGAGCATCCAGTAGGTGCGCAGCAGGCCGTTCTTCTCGCGACCTTCCTCGGGACGCAGCTCGGCCTTGTCCTCGGGCGGGCCGTCGAACAGCGAGACGGCGCTCAGGTGCTTGCCCTTCTGCGTGACCGGACAGGACATCTGCACGGCGTGGGCGGCGGTGGCGGTCATCATCGTTCCAACCGCGATCATCGACAGCAGATAACGGCGCATGGTTCCTCCCCAGGTGTTTGCGACGCCTTTTGGTAAGCCTTGTTTCCGCCCGGCGCGACCATTAGTCGACGAACATGACCGTCAAAGATCGCATCCGCGTCCGCGAGACCAAGCTGCTCTCCGACAACTGGTACGTCCTGAAGACGACGGCCTTCGACTGGAGGCGTCGCGACGGGACCTGGCAGACCCAGCATCGCGAGCACTACGACCGCGGTAACGGGGCGGTGCTGCTGCCGTACAACCTCGAGAACCGCACGGTGCTGCTGGTGAAGCAGTTCCGCTACCCGGCCTTCGTCAACGGCTATGACGACCTGCTGATCGAGGCGGCCGCCGGCCTGCTGGACGACGCCGCGCCCGAGGTTCGGATCCGGGCCGAGGTCGAGGAGGAGCTGGGCTATCGCCTGGGTGAGGTCCGCAAGGTGTTCGAGGCCTTCATGAGCCCCGGCTCGGTGACCGAGATCCTGCACTTCTTCGTGGCCGAGTACGACGCCTCCATGCGGATCGGCGACGGCGGCGGCCATCCCGACGAGGGCGAGGATATCGAGGTGCTGGAGCCGGGTATCGACGAGGCCCTGGCCATGATCGCCGACGGCGCCATCCGCGACGCCAAGACCATCATGCTGCTGCAGCACCTGGCCCTGACGGTCTTCCGCTAGTCGAAGTCCCGAGCCAGCGGCACGTCGAACCGCACCGCCAGGCCGTCCGCACCATAGTCGGCCGCGATCGCGCCGCGCAGCTCGCCGGTGATGCTGCGCTCGATCAGGCGGGAGCCGAAGCCCTTGCGCTCGGGGATGCTGGCGGGCGGCCCGCCGGTCTCGCGCCATTGGAACCGCAGGGTGTCGCCGGCTTCCGGCAGCGTCCAGTCCAGCAGCAGCCGGCCGCCGCCGGTCGACAGCGCGCCGTACTTGGCGGCGTTGGTGGCCAGCTCGTGGAACACCATGCCCAGCGACAGGGCCACCCGCGCCGGCAGGTGGACGTCTGGCCCGTCGATGCGGATGCGCTCGGCGCCGTAGGGGCCCAACTCCTGGAGCAAGATCTGCTTGAGGCCCGCGCCGGCCCATTGGCTGTCGGTCAGGGCGTTGTGGGTCTGGGACAGGGCCAGCAGCCGCGCCTCGAAGGCCGCCGCGAAGGTCTCGGGCGCCGCCGCGCCGCGCAAGGTCTGCTGGGCGATGGCCTGGACCGTCGCCAGGGTGTTCTTCACGCGGTGGTTCAGCTCGTCCATCAGCAGGCGCTGGCGCTGGTTGGCCAGCACCCGGTCGGTCATGTCCGAGCCCTCGACGAACACGCCCGAGATCGAGCCGTCGTCCTCGACGATCGGCTGGTAGAGGAAGTCGAGGAAGCGTTCCTCCAGAACCTCGCCAGGCTTGCGCGCCAGCATGACCGGCACGTCGCGGCCGATGAAGGGCTCGCCCGTGCGACGCACGTCGTCCAGCAGCTGGATGAAGCCCTGCTCGCGGATCTCCGGCAGCGCCTCTTCCAGCGTCTTGCCGATGACGTCGCGCCGGCCGATCAGGCGCAGGTACGCCTCGTTGGCGAAGTCGAACACGTAGTCGGGTCCCGTCAGCACCGCCACGAAGCTGGGCGCCTGCATGAACAGACGGCGGATCTGGACGCTCTGCGACTGCAGGGTCTCCACGCGGCGCAGGACGGAGTCGCCCAGCATGGCGGTGGTCGGCGGGGCTTCGGGACGGAAGGCCTCGTCCTTGAGGCGGCGCAGGTCGGTGATGTCCTGGGTGTTCTGCAGGATGAAGCCGCCGCCGTCGGTCCCTGGCGCCCAGGTGTGGGTGCAGCTCCAGTAACGGTCCTCGAACCCGCCGCCGGCCGCCTCTGGGCGAGGGATGGCGTAGTGCAGGACGGCGATGACGTCGGTCTCGCCGGTGTCGCGGGTGCGCTTCAGGGACTCTTCCAGCAGCCGCCGGCTCTCGCCTTCGGACGGGAAGGCCTCGAACACGTAGCGCCCCTGCATCTCCTCGCGCGGACGACCCGTGGCGTCGAGATAGGCCTGGTTCATCTCGCGGATGATCAGGTCCTGATCCATCAGCATGTAGGGGGTCGATATCCGATCGAACACCGCTCTGAAATCGATCGGACTGCTCATGAGCCGGATATGCTTCCCCCTAAAGCGACACATCCTAACGCAACCTTGGCATTAGGGGTTCCTTAACCTACCCGGAGCGGGACTGAGAACGTTTCTCAACACGGCCCCGTTTAATTGACACCCCCGCCCTCGCGCTTAAAAGCATCCCGCAACGCACAAAGGCTACTGAGGTTGGACCTCCCATGACCGACACGAGCCGGGGGCTGCCTGAGCGCCCGATGTCGCCGCACCTGCAGGTGTGGCGCTGGCATATCACCATGGCCTGCTCGATCCTGCACCGCGGCTGCGTCGTCGGCCTGTGGGTCGGCGCCGTGATCCTGGCGGGCTGGGCCGCGGCCCTGGCCGCTGGTCCCGACGCTTACGCGGGCTACCTGGCCGTGATCGGCTCGCCGATCGGCAAGCTGGTTCTGTTGGGTGAGACCTTCGCGGTGTTCTTCAACGTCGCCTACACCATCCGCCAGACCTTCTGGGACACCGGCAAGGGCTTCGCCCCGCGCATCGCCGACATGACCGGCGCCATGGCGATCGCCTTCGCGGTCGTGGCGACGATCGTCACCTGGGTCATCGCCGGCGCGAACGGAGCGTTCTGATGAGCAGCAACAAGGACCTCTTCCAGCCCATCCAGTTCCGCACGCCGCTGTCGCGCGCCCGGGGCATGGGCTCGTCGCACCACGGTGTCGGCCACTTCATCACCGAGCGCGTGTCGGGCCTGGCCTTCGCGCCGCTGACCGTCTGGGGCGTCTACAGCGCCCTGAAGCTGATCGGCGCCGACCAGCACACGGTCGCGACCTGGATCGGCCAGCCGCTGAACGCCGTGCTGCTGGGCCTGCTGCTGATCTCCGCCCTGGTGCACCTGCAAAGCGCGGTCCAGGTGGTGATCGAAGACTATATCTACCGCTTCACGACCAAGTCCGCCCTGGTGATCGGCAACCTGTTCGTCTGCGTGCTGGCTGGCGCCGTGGGGATCTTCTCGATCCTCAAGGTCGCCCTGAGCGTGACCGGAGCCCATTGATGTCGGCCTATAAGTTCATCGACCACAAGTTCGACGTCGTCGTCATCGGCGCCGGCGGTTCGGGCCTCCGCGCCGCTCTGGGCTGCGCGCAAGCCGGCCTCAAGACCGCCTGCATCACCAAGGTGTTCCCGACCCGCAGCCATACCGTGGCGGCGCAGGGCGGCATCTCGGCCTCGCTGGGCAATATGGGCCAGGACGACTGGCGCTGGCACATGTTCGACACCGTCAAGGGCTCGGACTGGCTGGGCGACCAGGACGCCATCGAGTACCTGACCCGCAATGCGCCGGCGGCGGTCTATGAGCTCGAGCACTGGGGCGTGCCCTTCTCGCGCACCGAAGACGGCAAGATCTATCAGCGCGCTTTCGGCGGCATGACCAAGAACTACGGCGAAGGCCCGATCCAGCGCACCTGCGCGGCGGCCGACCGCACCGGTCACGCCATGCTGCACACGATGTACGGCCAGTCGCTGGCCCACGACACCGAGTTCTTCATCGAGTACTTCGCCCTCGACCTGATCATGGACGAGGCTGGCGTCTGCCGCGGCGTGACCGCGTGGAAGCTCGACGACGGCACCCTGCACCGCTTCCAGGCGCAGCAAGTGATCCTGGCGACGGGCGGTTACGGCCGCGCCTACTTCTCGGCCACCTCGGCCCACACCTGCACGGGCGACGGCAACGCCATGGCGCTGCGCGCCGGCTTGCCGCTGCAGGACATGGAATTCGTGCAGTTCCACCCCACCGGCATCTACGGCGCCGGCTGCCTGATCACCGAAGGCGCTCGCGGCGAAGGCGGCTACCTGACCAACTCGGAAGGCGAGCGCTTCATGGAGCGCTACGCCCCGTCGGTTAAGGACCTGGCGCCCCGCGACATGGTCAGCCGCGCGATGACCATCGAGATCCGCGAAGGTCGCGGCGTGGGCCCGAACAAGGACCACATCTTCCTGCACCTGGATCACCTGGATCCCAAGATCCTGCACGAGCGCCTGCCGGGCATCTCGGAAACGGCGAAGGTGTTCGCCGGCGTCGACGTGACCAAGGCCCCGATCCCGGTGCTGCCGACCGTCCACTACAACATGGGCGGCATCCCGACGAACTTCCACGGCGAAGTCGTCACCAAGTCGGGCGACAACCCCGACCAGGTGATCCCGGGCCTGATGGCCGTGGGCGAAGCCGCCTGTGTGTCGGTGCACGGCGCCAACCGCCTGGGCTCGAACTCGCTGATCGACCTCGTGGTCTTCGGTCGCGCCGCGGCCCTGCGCTGCGCCGAGATCCTCAAGCCGGGCGCCAAGCAACCGGAACTGAAGGACGCCTGGACCGACGCCCACGTCGCCCGCTTCGACAAGTTCCGCAACGCCTCGGGCTCGACCCCGACCGCCGACCTGCGCCTCGAAATGCAGAAGGCCATGCAGGAAGACGCCGCGGTGTTCCGCACCGGCGAAAGCCTGGACAGCGGCGTCGCCCGCCTGGCCGAGGTCTGGAAGAAGAAGGCCGACGTCAAGGTCAGCGATCGGGGTCTGGTGTGGAACACCGACCTGATGGAGACCCTGGAGTTCGACAACCTGATCAGCCAGGCGGTGGTCACGGTGAACGGCGCGGCCAACCGCACCGAAAGCCGCGGCGCCCACGCCCGCGAGGACTTCTCCAGCCGCGACGACGCCGAGTGGATGAAGCACACCCTGGCCTGGCTCGACATGGAGTCCGGCAAGGTGAAGATCGATTACCGCCCGGTCCACAGCTACACGATGTCTGACGACATCGCTTACATCCCGCCGAAGCAACGGGTCTACTGAGGGTACGATGGTCGAACTCGCACTCCCCAAGAACTCGCAGGTCAAGTCGGGCAAGCATTGGCCGGCTCCCGCGGGCGCCAAGAAGGTCAAGACCTTCAAGATCTACCGCTACGATCCGGAAGCGGGCGGCAATCCGCGTTGGGACACCTACGACGTCGACATGGACGCCGTGGGTCCGATGGTCCTGGACGCCCTGCTCTATATCAAGAACACCATCGACCCGACCCTGGCCTTCCGCCGGTCGTGCCGGGAAGGCGTCTGCGGCTCGTGCTCGATGAACATCGGCGGCCGCAACACCCTGGCCTGTACGCACGGCTGGGCTGAAGTCCCGGGCAAGGCCGTCCAGATCAGCCCGCTGCCGCACCTGCCGGTGGTCAAGGACCTGATCCCGGACCTGACGCTGTTCTACGCCCAGTACGCCTCGATCGAGCCCTGGCTGCATACCGACACGCCCGAGCCGCAGACCGAGTGGAAGCAGTCGCCCAAGGACCGCGAGAAGCTCGACGGCCTGTACGAGTGCATCCTGTGCGCCTGCTGCTCGACCTCGTGCCCCAGCTACTGGTGGAACGGCGACAAGTATCTGGGCCCGGCGGCCCTGCTGCACGCCTATCGCTGGCTGATCGACAGCCGTGACGAAGCGACCGGCGACCGCCTGGATGCGCTTGAGGATCCTTTCAAGCTGTATCGCTGCCACACGATCATGAACTGCGCCCAGGTCTGCCCCAAGGGTCTGAACCCGGCCAAGGCCATCGCCGAGATCAAGAAGATGATGGTCGAGCGCGTCGTCTGACGAGCTCTCTATAGAAGACAAACGCGGGGCGGCTTCGGAAACGAGCCGCCCCGTTCTATATCCCGCCTCGATCAAGGCGCTTGCCAATAGGTGACGCCGGCGTCATTTTTGACGAAATGGGAGGGCGTCCTTGAACGCTGAAGCCAATCAGAACGCGTGCGTCGTCATCGTCGGCGCGGGTCATGCCGGCGGCTCGGCCGCGGCGTTCCTGCGTCAGTACGGTCACGAGGGCCGCATTGTCCTGATCGGCGACGAGCCGCTGCTGCCCTATCAGCGTCCGCCGCTCTCGAAAGCCTGGCTGAAGGGCGAGGCCGACGCCGACTCGCTCTCGCTGAAGCCGGCCGAGTGGTACGCCGACAATAATGTCTTCCTGCGCCTGGAAGGCGTGGCCGAGCGGATCAATCGCTCCGAGAAGACCGTGACCCTCGCGTCTGGCGAGGTCATCTCCTACGACTTCCTCATCCTGGCTACCGGCGCCCGCGCGCGCGAGCTGCCAATTCCGGGTTCGGACCTGGCCGGCGTCCTGGCCCTGCGCACGGCGGCCGACGCCGAGCTGCTCAAACACGCCCTGGGCGAGGGCAAGCGTATGGCCGTGATCGGCGGCGGTTATGTCGGCCTGGAGGCGGCGGCCTCGGCCCGCGCCCTGGGCAGCCACGCCACCATCGTCGAGCGCGAGAGCCGGGTCCTGGCCCGCGTCGCGTGCGAGACCCTGTCGACCTTCTTCCAGGACTATCACGGCAAGCACGGCGTCGATTTCGAGCTGAACGCCAGCGTCGTGGGCTTCGAAGGCGAGAACGGCCACGTCACCGGCGTGAAGTTCACCGACGGCAAGGTCCTGCCCTGCGATGTCGCTCTGGTCGGGGTCGGCGCGATCCCGAATGACGAGCTGGCCAAGGACGCGGGCCTGGAAACCACCAATGGCGTGGTCGTCGACCTGGAGGCGCGCACCGCCGACCCGGCGATCTTCGCGATCGGCGACGTCACCCACCGTCCGCTCCCTTTATATGAGCGTCAGTTCCGCCTCGAATCCGTGCCCAACGCCCTGGAACAGGCCAAGCAGGCCGCCTCGGCGATCCTGGGTCGCGCGGGCCCGTCGCCGGAAGTGCCGTGGTTCTGGTCCGACCAGTATGATCTGAAGCTGCAGATCGCCGGCCTGCCGTTCGAGGCCGACCGCCAGGTGGTGCGCGGCGACGTCGCCGCCGCCAGGTTCGCGGTCTTCCATCTGAAGGGCGACCTGCTGCAGGCCGTCGAGGCGGTCAATGCGCCGCCCGAATTCATGGCAGGCAAGCAGCTGATCGCCAAACGCACGCCGGTGAGCGCTGAAAAGCTCGCCGACACCAATGTGTCCATGAAAGAGGTGGCGGCTTAAACCCGCCCCCGAAAGCATAAGTCCTGGGGAACAGAGAACCACATGGCCAAGATCACCTACATCGAACACGACGGCACTGAGCACGCGCTCGACGTGAAGCCGGGCCTGACCGTCATGGAAGGCGCCGTGAAGAACAACGTGCCGGGCATCGACGCCGACTGCGGCGGCGCCTGCGCCTGCGCGACCTGCCATGTGTATGTCGACGACGCCTGGCTGGATAAGACCGGCGACAAGTCGGCCATGGAAGAGTCGATGCTGGACTTCGCCGAGAACGTCGAGCCCAACAGCCGCCTGTCGTGCCAGATCAAGGTGAGCGACGCGCTGGACGGCCTGGTCGTCCGCCTGCCGGAAAGCCAGCACTAGTATAGAGGCTCGGAGCCCGCCTGGGTGGGCTCCGAAAGGCGGGGCTAACCATCCCGTCAAAAGAGCGTCGTTATATTGTCGCGAGGGGGTTGCCAGTCGTCCGAGGGAGGACTAGATCACCGCCTCGCTCGGAACGACATCGCGACCGGACGACGCGGCCCCCGAAAGGGTGTTGCATCGCTCCAGACGCTTCGTTAGAAACCGCGCTCCAATCGACTCGATGACGGATCCGCAAGGGCGGCCACGGCGGCCCAAGGATCCTCTTTTTGTCTCTTCGATCCCGGGTTTCCGGGGCTTCGAAAAAGCCGAAAAGAGTTGGTTGACTTCGGAATGGCTCCTCTTTAGAAGCGCCGCTCCGATGCATCGCCGCCAAGACTTCGCAAGAAATCAGCGGCGCGATGCAAGGGTTAGACAAGTAATCGCTTTGAAGTTTCTTCAAAATAACTGCTTGACTGACTTGGGTGGCTTCTCTAGAAACCGCCCTCCAAGAAATGCCGAGAGGTTCCTTCGGGATCTTCCAAGTGTTTCTCTCCGGTCTGGTTCTTCTTTTCTTAGAAAAAAGTTCTTGACTGGTTTCGGTGACTTCTTTAGAAGCTGCCGGCTCTGCCGAAGACCTCCGGGTCGGTTGGTGGTGAGGTCAGAAAGTTTTGAAAAAAACGATTTGACACGGAATTCGAGGTTCGCTAGATAGCCGCCTCCGCCGACACCGGGCGCTAAACGGTGGGGCCGCTGAGGCGGTTCGGGTCTTTGACATTGTTGATTTGGAAAGAGAAACGCAGGCGGCGGCGCTCTGGCGGTAGACTTTAGGTCTACCTTCGACGCTGACAAATGCGGTCTCTTGAAGACACCATTTATACCGCAGCCGACTTCGGTTGGCTGCAGTGTGATGGGAACTCGTCAAGATACTATGCAAACCAGATACCTGATCCTGGGTTTTCCCCCG
>NZ_JBWKNY010000003.1:262884-773365 GCF_059415805.1 Caulobacter sp. GW821-FHT10A06 | reverse complement strand
GGGGGGGAAGTAGCCGGAGCCAGGACTTGTTCCCCCTCCGGCGCTTCGCGCCACCTCCCCCGCTAGGGGGAGGATCTGGCAGCCGTCAGGCCCCCTTAATCTCCACCTTCGAAATCCGCGCCCCAAACCCCTTCCCCAACGGCGCCGCGACCACCAGCCCCAGCTCCACGCGCTCCCCCATCGGCAGATACCCATACCGATCCACCACCCACTCGCCCGCGCCCAGCGCATGCGAGCACACCAGCGTCTGCCCCTTCCGCACCAACCGCACCCGCACACCCCGAGCCGACGCGATCTCCGCCGCCGTCCCGTCCGACCAGTCGCGCGTGAACACGCTGGCCACGTGCGGCTTGCCGCTCAGCCACTCCACGCCGTGTTTCATCCAGGTCTTCTCGTCGAGGCGCAGCATCAGGCCGGTCTGGTCGGCGTCGGCGGCGTAGTCGCCGTCCAGCACGGCGGTCATCTCGAAGTCGCCCGTCTGGCGGCGGAAGAAGAAGTGGCCGCTGTCGACCTCCGGCCCGCCGGCCGTCTTGCGCCAGAAGTCCGAGCCCGGCTCGGCCGCGCAAGCCAGGGTCCCGTCCGTCCACGACCAGGTCTTGGGGGCGTTCAGCCAGCGCCAGTCCTCGGCGGCGAAGGCGGCGCCTGGCACGGCCAGGGCGGCGGCGGCCAGCAGCAGGGATCGGCGGTCGGTCTTGAGGGTCATCAAACGGCTCCGGACAAATCGAGGCCGTCCCAGCTATTGGCATTCCAGCGTTCGGTAAAGCGCAGTGGTCTTATCTTCTCGCTCTGGTGGAGCGCTGCTCCACGCCCCTCCCCTTCCCCCGCAACTCGCTGTAGTCAGGGTCCCCAGGACGAGGATCGACCGCATGAGCGAGAACGCCGGAACCGGCATGGCCGACAAGCTGGCCGGGGTGCTGATCACCGCCGGCCTCGTAGGCTGCGGCTTCGCGGGGCTGGCCCTGGTCCAGACCTGGTTCGAACAGCGCGACACCGCCATCCTGCGCACCATTCCCGACGTGCTGGTGACCTGGCGCGAGGGCGGCGACGCCTTCCTGCCGATGATGCTGATCGCCATCGCCCCGCTGATCCTGCTGCCCGGCGCCTTCGGCCTCAGCCGAGGCATGCCGCCCATCACCCGCCGCGCCCGCTGGATCCTGGTCGCCGCCACCGCCGCCTGCGTCGCCACCGGCGTCGCCTGGGGCGGCATCGCCGGCCGCCAGGAAGTCGGCGTCGCCACCCCGTTCGGCGCGGCCTGGCTCTATGACGGCAAGGCCCGCGAGCACTGGTCCTGGGGCACGGCGACCAGCGTCGGCATCGGCTGCACCAACCAGAAGGACGAGACCACCGGCAAGGTCGAGCCGAAACTCAACTACGACGTGGCGTTCCCGAGCGGCCGCGAGGCGAACCTGGCGCGCGAGACGGGGGACATGAAGACCCTGACGGCGAGGCTGGCGGTGATCGACGCGACGCTGCGCGCGCGGGGAGCACCGAGGTTCGTCAGCACGGACGCCGGGTGCGTGGCGTACTACGGGCGGGGACTGGCGGCGGAGGATGTGGTGAGGTTGCGGGGGGTGTTGGGGCGGTGAATCAACGCCTAGAAGCTAAATTACTCATTTCATTTTGAATATTGGGTGATCAGGCGTTGGCTCAAGAGTGTAGCTGCCATTCGGATTCCCCCGATATGTGTAAGGTACCTTCAGCTCTTTGAGCCGGTGATTAACCCAATCATCCGGTAGTGGGTTTGTTCCTGCTATCATCTCATTGGAGATACCGTCCCTCCCTCCGATGTATTCCACACGAAGACGATCGACGGTACGATTGGCATCATTGGCGAGTGCAACGCTAACGCGATCTCGTTCTAATTTTTTGGCTTCTTCCGCCGCGCTAGCTCGTGCTGCAGCTTCCTGCGCCCTACGCTCTCGAAGATCGGCTAACTGTTCCCGCGCCAATATTTCTGCAGTCGATTCAACTTTCTCCCCCTCGCTTACGCGATCGTCCTCTAACGGCTTTGCTGCCGCCGGTGCCAATACACGTGCGCCTAAAGCGGGCCTAGACGAAAGCTGCCATTGAACGCCAGCGGCCACCATCGCCAACCCGATTGCAACTGAGATAGCTGGACCAAGTCTCAGAGATGGGATGAAAGGCATAACGACCAAAGAGAGAGCGACGACGATTCCAGCTACTGAAACTGGATGTGGCACCGAAGGAAATCGCCAGCGAATAGCCAGTGATAGAAGGGCCAGGCCACAGCCCGCAGCAGATATCGTTGTAGTGCTCATAGAGTGAAGCTTGCCACGGCAACGTTAGCCCTGGAAGCGGACTCGATACGTTGGACGGGCGCTTACTTGTACTCTGTATAACCATGCCCGACCTCCCAGGTCGGTGCCCGCCTTACATCTCTCGAAGGCTGCAGCGTGCTGACCTGAACGGGTTGGTCAAGGACCGCCCTCCGGGCGGCCGCCGCGCGGCGGCGCTGCGCGCCCAACCCGTTCAGGTCAGCGATCGTCTCGCCGTGAGATGAAAGGATGGCCCCCTTCTCGCGGAGAAGGTGTATCAGACACCCAAACCCGCAGAACCCGAGCCCACGTGACCGAGGAAAGTCCGGAACAGATCATCACCACGAAGCTGATCGGGATGGTCCTGGCCTTTCTCCTGGCCTTCGGCGCCCTGGCCTTCGGCTGGGGCGATGCCTCCGTCGAGCCGCGCATGGCCGGGTTCGCCGAGGACTTCCCCGGCATGATCACCTGGTGGCGCGAGGACGTCGGCGTCCTGATGGGCTTCGGCGTCGCGCTCGTCATGGCTCCGATCGCGGTCGTTCCCGGCGCCTTCGGCGTGCAGTGGCGCCAACTCATGCCCAAGCTCAGCAGACGCTGGCGAACCGTGCTGGTGCTGGGCCTCGCGGCGGCGATATGCGCGAACGGGATCGCCTATCGCCTGCTTGGCGGGCGCGACATCGGCGTCGCCACGATCGATCGCGCCGAATGGCTCCGCAACGGCGCGCCGTTCAAGGGATGGCGCTGGGCGCAGGCGACCAAGGTCGAAGGCGGTTGCGTCACAAGCCGCCGTCGCTCCCGATCTGACCCGAGCTACAATGTCGACTACCTCGTCCGCTTTCCGGATGGACGCGAGGCCAGACTGGCCTTCCGCGCGGACGATATGGCTATCTGGGCCAACAGCATCCAAGCCATCGACGAGCAGCTCCGTGCGGCGGGCGTAAAGCGGCTCATGGTGTCCGACGCCGAGTGCCTGACGCACTATCGCGAGATCCTGTTCGAGCAGGACATGGCAACGTTCGAGCATGTTGTCGGACCGGCCATCTAGTCTTCTCCCGCCGAGCCGGAAGCCCTAGCTTTGGGGCATGACCGCCCTCCTCCACCCCGCCACCGACGCCGAGATCCTCGCGACCTTCGACGTCATGCACCACCTGCGCCCTGCCCTCACCCGCGAGACCTATGTCGCGCGCATCCGGCAGCTGATGGCCTCGGACGGCTTCCGGCTCACCGCCGTCGTCGAGGACGGCGCGGTGCGGGCCGTGGCCGGGTGGCGGGTCCTGGACATGCTGTATTGCGGCAAGTTCCTGAGCGTCGACGACCTGGTCTCGGACCCGGACACGCGCTCCAAGGGTCACGGCAAGGCGCTGCTGGACTGGCTGAAGGACGAGGCGCGGCGGCAGGGGTGCGGGCATCTGGAGCTGATCTCCAACGTCGTCCGCGAACGCGCCCACGCCTTCTATTTCCGCGAGGGGCTGGCGGTGGATGCGTTCCATTTCCGGGTCAAGGTCTAGCGTGCAGCGCTTCCTCGATCGACTGACCGGCCGTCGCCCCGCGCCCGCCGCCACGTCCGCTGATTGGCGCTGCCCCACCTGCGGCCAGGCCCATCACGACCTGCCCGCCGCCAGCTCAGAAGGTCCGCTGGCCTGGGAGATCGCCTCCGACGCCGAACGAGCGGCCGACTTCGAGCTGACCAGCGACTTCTGCGTCTGGAAGCTGGAGCACTTCTTCATCCGCGCCTGCCTGGAGGTCCCCTGCATCGACCGCGACGGCGAGGTGCTGCATTTCGGCGTCTGGACGTCGCTGAGCCGCGAGCGTTTCCAGCGCTATCACGAGGCCTTCGAGACCCAGCCCGCGATCGCGCCGCCGACGATGTTCGGCTGGTTCTCCAACAGCCTGCCCGGCTATCCCGAGACGCTGAACCTCAAGTGCAACATCCATCCCCGCACCGGCGGGCTGCGACCGATGATCGAACTCCAGGCCTGCGACCACCTGCTGTACCGCCAGCAGCACGATGGCCTGACCTTCGCCGACATCACGGCCTATCTGCACAAGCATCTGGGCCTCTGAGCGCCTAGCTCACCATCCCCGCCAGCCGCTGGCGGATCAGGTCCTCGGCCTCGGCCACGATGCGGTCGACCAGCTCGCGCACCGTCGGCACGTCGTGGATCAGCCCCTGGACCATGCCGGCGCTCCAGATGCCGTGGTCCGTGTCGCCCGTCTCGAGCCCCTCGCGGCCCCGCACGCCCTTCACCAGGTCGGCGACATCCTCGAACTTGGCGCCGCCGGCCCGCTCGATGGCCACCACCTGTTGGCTGACGGCGTTGCGGGCGACGCGGGCGGTGTTGTGCAGGGTGCGGAAGATCAGGTCGGTGGCGCGCTCGTCATTGGCGACCATCTGTTGCTTGAAGTTCTCGTGGATCGGGGCCTCGACCGTGGCGCAGAAACGCGTGCCCATGTTGACGCCGTCGGCGCCCAGGGCCAGGGCCGCGACCAGGCCGCGGGCGTCGCCGAAGCCGCCCGAGGCGATCATCGGGATCTTCACCTTCTGGGCGGCGACCGGGATCAGGATCAGGCCGGGAATGTCGTCCTCGCCCGGATGGCCGGCGCACTCGAAGCCGTCGATCGAGATGGCGTCGACGCCCATCCGCTCGGCGCTGAGCGCATGGCGGACGGCGGTGCACTTGTGGATCACCTTGACCCCGTGGGCCTTGAGGTCGTCGACATGCTCCTGCGGCTTGTAGCCGGCGGTCTCGACGATCTTGATCCCGCTCTCGATGATCGCCGCGCGGTACTCGGCATAGGGCGGCGGCTTCATGGCCGGCAGGATGGTCAGGTTCACGCCGAACGGCTTGTCGGTCATCTCACGGCAGCGGGCGATCTCTTTGCTGAGCGCCTCGGGCGTGGGCTGGGTCAGGGCGGTCAGGAAGCCCAGCGCCCCGGCATTGGCGACGGCGCTGACCAGCTCGGCCTTGCCGACCCACTGCATGCCGCCCTGGGCGATCGGGTGCTCGACGCCGAACAGCTCGGTGAAACGGGTCTTGATGGCCATGGCGCGGCGCCTCCCTCTGGTTTTGAGGGACTATGCGGAAGTCGCCCTAGCGGCAGGCAAGCCCTATCGCGGCCGGCGCGGACGGGCCATGCGCTCCAGTTCGTCGGCGCGGCCCTGCGTCCAGTCGAGGATGCAGGCCTGGGCCTCGATGCCGCCCTGACGGCCATACTCGGCCTCGTCCAGATAGGCCCGGCACTCGGCGTCACGGTCCTTGATCCAGGCGCGCTGGGCGTTGCGCAGGAGGATCTTCTCGCGAGACGTCTTCAGACGCCCCATCGCCGCCTGGTAGGCGCGGTTCAGGCGGACGTCCTGCTTGTCGGCATAGTCGGCGACGCAGCTCATGATCTCGATGGTCGGGCCGCCGGCGCGGTCACAGCGTTCCATCGGCGAGAGCGGGCGCTGGCCCTGAGCCTGGACGGCGGGCGCGGCCAGAAGCACCGTCGCGACGGCAAGGACACGGATCATGGATGGAGCTCCCCCTCAGGAAGCGCCACCCTAGCGCGTCATTGCTGGCCTTGGAACGCGTCCAGTTCGTCGGCGCGCTCGGCGGTGCGGTCGAGCACGCAGCTGTTGGCCTCGATGCGGCTCAGCGTACCCCAGGCCTCGTCGTAGCGGCTGGCGCAGTCGGCGTCGCGGAAGGCGATCCAGGCGCGCTGGGCCTTGGTCAGGGCCGCCTTCTGGCGCGGCAGGGTCATGCGCTTCTGCGCGGCTTGGTAGCTGCGGTTGAGGCGGGCGTCCTGGATCTTCAGCTCGACGCCGATGCAGTCGATCATGCCGGCGGTGCTCTGGCCCGAGGGCGCGGCCAGGCACTTCTGATAGGCCGGGGTGAACTTGGGTTCGGCGTGGGCGGCGGCGGGGATCAAGAGCAGGGCGGCGGCGAAGAGACGGATCATGCAAGGCTCCAGCAGGCCGGGGCCCTTCGCCGCCGACGCTGTTTAATGGCTCGAAACGCCCAGACGGTTCCAGAGGTTGATCTGGGCGACGATCACCGTCAGGGCGCTGGCCTGCTGGTCGGTCCAGTGCTCGCGCAGCTCACCGCGCAGGGCGGCGAAGCCCTCGGGCTGGGGCAGCTTGGTCAGGGCCTCGGCCCAGGCCAGGGCGGCCTTTTCGGCGGCGGTGAAGTCCTCGACGTGGCGCCAGACGACCAGGCGATCCAGGCGGGCGTTGGTCTCGCCGTCCTCGCGGGCCTCGTGGCTGTGCATCTTCACGCAGTAGGCGCAGTCGTTCAGCTGCGAGACGCGCAGATAGATCAGGTGCTTCAAGGCCGACGGAATGCCGGCGGCGCGCACCGCCATCTCGGCGGCGAGGAAGGCCTTGTAGACCTCGGGAACGTTCTGGTCGTGGCGGAAGGCGGCGGTGTCGCCCATGGTCGTAAGCTCCGTTCGGGGCCTGGGAGCGGCCCTTCGAGAGCTAAGACGAGGCAGTACCGGCGGACGTGACATCCGCCGGTCAAAAAACCTTACTGCAGGCCCGCGCGACCGATGGCGTAGAAGCGCTCGGCGCGTTGCTTCTTCAGCTCGGCCGCGCTCATCGACGCCATGGCCTTCAGCTCGTCCTCGACCGCGTCGCCAACGGCCGCGATGGCCGTCTCGGTGTCGGAATGGGCGCCGCCGGCGGGCTCTTCGATGATGCGGTCGACGATGCCCAGCTTGATCAGGTCCTGGGCGGTGATGCGCATGTTGGTCGCCGCGTCCTTGGCCCGGGCGCCGTCGCGCCACAGGATCGAGGCCGCGCCTTCCGGCGAGATCACCGAATAGATCGAGTGTTCCAGGATCAGCACGCGGTTGGCGCCGGCCAGGGCGATGGCCCCGCCGCTGCCGCCTTCGCCGACGATGGTGGCGACCATCGGGACTTCCAGCGTGAGGCAGCGCTCGGTCGAGCGGGCGATAGCCTCGGCCTGGCCGCGCTCCTCGGCGCCGAGGCCAGGATACGCGCCGGCGGTGTCGACGAAGGTGATGACCGGCAGGCTGAAGCGCTCGGCCATGTCCATAAGACGGACGGCCTTACGGTAGCCTTCCGGGCGGGCCATGCCGAAGTTGTGCTTCAGGCGCGTGGTGGTGTCGTGACCCTTCTCGTGGCCCATGACCACGACGGGCTGGCCACGGAAACGGCCAAGGCCCCCGACGATGGCCTGGTCGTCGGCGAACTTGCGGTCGCCGCGCAGCTCGACGAACTCGTCGATCAGGCCTGCGACATAATCGCGCAGATGGGGCCGCTGGGGGTGCCGGGCGACCATGGTCTTCTGCCAGGCGTCCAGATTGGCGTAGGCCTCCTTGCGGAGTTCCTGGGCGCGGTCACGCAGGGCCTGGATCTCGGTGTCGAACGAGCCTGGTCCAGCCGTCTCGGAGAGCCGGGACAGCTCTTCGATTTTGCTTTCCAGGTCAGCGATTGGGCGTTCGAAATCGAGATAATGGGCGGCCATGGACTCTTAAACGTCGCCGTTGATGAAAGGGTGCGAACCTAGTGGCGGAATCCCCCGAGGGAAAGGGGCGAGATTCTGGCCGGGAACCGTCATGAATCAGCCGGGTTTTATCCACAGGCTCGAAGGTGCGGTTCACAGGTGAGTCTCGAATCGAGACTCTCTCCTCTGGTGAATCGCGACAAAGAGTCCTACGTTCTTATGTAGCAGGTCGCGGAAGACGACCTGCGCCCCTGCGGCCCCGCCATCGAATGTGCGCGGACCCGCCTGATGAGAGCGCACAGTTCCCATGCAGGTGTTTACCTTTTTCTGTGTCGAGTCTGACGGCTCGGTCCCGCGTTTTGACGTCACGCCCTGCGCTGACGACTCTGCGGCGCGCGCGAGAGCTTACGAGTTGCTGGACATGCATCATCGCTGTGACTTCGTGGAAGTCTGGCGCGGGTCGCAACGCGTGTTCGACGTCGCGCCCCTGGTTCTCGCTGCTTAAGTAATTTCAAGGCGCGATGAATTATTGCGCCGCAACTTGAGCGGTTATAGCGTCTGCGTCCGGATGGGGCCCAAAACGGGCTCCGCTTTCCGGAAAGCCGCCGCCCCATGGACACCGTCCTCACCGCGCCGCTCATCCCGCCCGCTCCCAAGATCCATCCGCGCCCCTTGGGCGTCACGCCGCTGGGACAGCTGCGCGTGGCCCTGGAGATGGGCCGCAGCCTGATCGGGGCCTATTGCGAAGAGGACTATGAGAGCCTCGCCGCGCCCTACATGTTCATGGGCCAGCCGGGCCTGTTCCTGAACGACCCAGCCAGCGTGCGCCGGGTGCTGAGTTCGCCCAAATACGCCCGTCCGGTGAAGGCCGCCCGCTCGCTCAAGCCCCTGGTCGGCGAGGGCGTGCTGATGTCCGAGGGCGAGACCTGGCGACGCCAGCGCAAGAGCCTGGCCCCCGTCTTCACCCCCGCCGCGACCGGCGGCCTGCTGCCCCACTTCGTCGCCGCCGGCGAAGGCCTGACGCAGGCGTTGGCGGGACGAGATCGCGCCAACCTGGCTCAAGCCTTCCACCACGCGACCCTGGACGCGGTGCTGCGCGCCCTGTTCTCGCGCCGCGCCGACGCGGAAGGCGCGATCCTGGCGGACCTGGCTCGCCGCTACATGGAGGGGCCGGCGCACTTCAACCTCTTCGACTTCGTGGCCAAGGGCGCCGACGACCTGACCTTCCTGGACGGCGAGCGGCGGCGGATGGGCGCGCGCTGGTTCAGGGCGGTGGACGCCCTGATCGAGGAGCGGCGGCGGAACCCGCATCCGGAAGTCCTCGACATGCTGGACCGGCTGCTGGCCGCCCGCGACGAGGACGATCGCCCCCTGCCCGACCAGGAAATCCGCGACCAGTGCAGCTCGATGCTGGCCGCCGGCTTCGAGACCACCTCGCGCCTGCTGTTCTGGGCCGCCTATCTGCTGGCTCTGGATCCGGCGACGCAGGCGCGGGTCCGGGCCGAGGTCCAGGCGTTCCCCGCCGAGCGGGTCGCCAGCCTGGACGACCTGAAGGCCTGGCCGCTGCTGCGCTCGGTGCTGTTCGAGACCCTGCGGCTCTATCCCTCCGCCCCGATGATCGCCCGCCAGGCCCTGGAGGCCGATGAGGTGCTGGACTGCCCGGTCGTCCCCGGCTGCATGATCACCATCAGCCCGTGGGTCATGCACCGGCACCGCAAGCTGTGGGACGCCCCCACCGCCTTCCGGCCCGAGCGCTTCCTCGACCAGGCCCATCCGTGGGGTCTGGAGGCCTTCATCCCGTTCGGCGCGGGCCCCCGCGTCTGCATCGGGGCCGGCTTCGCCATGGCCGAGGCGCAGATCGTGCTGGCCAGCCTGCTAGAGCGGTTCGAGATCGCGATGGCTAGCGACCGGCCGGTCATTCCCCGCGCCTCGATCACCCTGGGGCCGGATCATGAACCGGACTTCCGTCTGACGCCGATCGTGCAAGCGCGAGTGTGAGGGTTGCGGTAGGAAGGGCGCGCCTACCCTTCTCGAGGATGCTCCCATGACCGAAGCCGCCGTCACCCGCCCGTTCGCCACCGCCACCGACACCGGCACGGGCGTCCTGCAGACCTTCGTCACGGCCGGCCCCTCGACCATCGTCGCCGACGTCTCGGTCGCCCACGGCGGCCTCGACCTGGGTCCCGACCCGCACGAGCTGGTCTGCGCCGGCCTGGCCGCCTGCACCAGCCAGACCCTGCGCCTCTACGCTAACCGCAAGAACTGGGAGGTCACGGCCATGCATGTCGAGGTCTTCCACCACTTCGACGCCGACCAGACCCCGCACGACCGCTTCGAGCGCGTGCTGACCATCGAGGGCAACCTCAACGAGGAGCAGATGGAGCGCCTGTTCGAGATCGCCGACCGCTGCCCGATCCACAAGCTGCTGACGAGCGGGGCGCGGGTGGTAACGACGGTGGGGGGCGCCGACTAGGCCTGCTCGGCCTGGCGTCGCAGCACGCCCGAGAAGGTCAGGATGGCTAGCGAGGTCAGGATCCAGCCGCAGATCCCGTACAGCGCCTTGCCCCACCGCCACAGCTCGACCTCGGCGAAGGCCGAGCGCCAGGTCCAGTTCAGACCGGGGACAGGGATGTCGACGCCCGGCCCCAACCTGGCGCCCGGAGCCTCGCCGACCTCGCACTTGGATTCCTGGCGCAGGTCGATCAGCGGGATGAACAGGTCGATGGCGTAGATCGGCGGATTGATCTGGTCGCCGCAGGGGACGGCCTTAGGCGGGTCCGCCGGGATTGAGACCTGGCCGACCACCGCGACGCTCTGAGCGTCGACGACCAGGGCGCCACGATGGTTGGCAAAGGCCACCAGGCCAGCGCCGAGCAAGAGGGCGGCGATCATCGTGAACATGGCCCGTGTCGCTGACAGGCCGTAGTCAAAGAACGCCCAGAAAGACCAGGACAGCGGCCTTACCCACCAGCGCGAGACTATTTTGCGCTCAATTGTACGGCGCAAGCTAAGGATTTTGCGGGCATCCGTCTCATGGCCTTGAGCAGAAAGGCGGCGAGCCAGGTGCAGGTAAGGCTGGGGATGGTATTCGCCAATCGTCTGCGGCAATGCTGGTCGTGATCGCCAGTTCCCATCCTCTATTTTGACCGGCGAGAACATCCATGAAAGCCAATGTGCGCGCGATCTCCAGCACCCATCAACAACCTCAAGTCGATCGTAGCTAAAGCCATCAAGCTCTATATTACTTGCTCCTTTATATCCACTCGATGAATCTCTCAACGTTACGCACTTTAAATCTCTAAGCGATAAAATACCTTCGAAGTTATTGTTATAGAATAGAAAATGGGACCCAACGATCATATTTGATAGGATCAAATCATAGATATCATCCGCCTCAGAGGCGTCATGATTTTCCTTTTCGATATGACTTATATTCCACCCAAAAACCTCGAGCGCCCCATCAACCCTAGAGCCGCTAAACGCGGCAGTGCCCCTCGAATAAATTCTTCTACTAGCGAGGCAATCATTCTCAATATGAACCGCCTCCATAGAAATGGCATCTCCACCGGCACCGTCTATGTAAACACCGTTTCCGATTTCAAGATTACCGGATATTACAGATGCACTAGATTTTATCCCGCCATAGCAGTAGAAGTTTTCAGATATTGTGAATGCGTTACTTACACGGATACTGTCAGCCGAGATCGCGATGTGCGGCAATCCCTGACAAGAAAAATCCGACATCTCAAACATGTCGTTGAATTGAACACCGGTGAAGATCAGTCTTCCTTGCGCTCGAAATCCACCCCGAAGAAGAACTGGCCCTTCGAAGCAGGCCCCCTCGGAATTAAGGGCAATATTTCGGCCATTGGCGATAAGCCTCGCATCAAATGCGTATAGTCCCCCTTCTATTTTCGCATGAGCGGAGTGGACGCCTCCCTCGATCTCGGCCCTATCCAAGTAGACGGCTGCGCCCAGACGCGCACCCCCAAGATCTAGAGCATACCAGCCGCTATGCCTCGCCCTCATACAACTCCCTTGCACGTCGAAGACGCCACCTATGCAAGCAGACTCGAAATCTACCCAACAAAGTGAAGCAGTATCGTCGGGCCACGGCGCTCCTAGGATTAACGAGTCCTCCTGATCACTCTCAGCCTTCTCTTCGACAGCCACCGCCTTATCTGGCGGCGCACCAATCGCCTCGCGAAGCTTGGCCCGCCATTTTGGGCCATCGATCTCAAAGGTCTGGGATCGCCAAGCGCCCGTAGGGCTAATACCCTTCAGCTTCACTCCGCCTTCGATTGTGCAATGGCGAGCCAATAGGCCGGATAGGTGAGACCCCTCCAGCGACAGCCCTATAAGACGAGCGCCATCGAGATTGATCGATACTCCAGCTTCACTAGTATCGAACCAGCAGTTTTCCAGAGCCAGCCTGGGTAGCCCCTGCCCGCCGTCGCCTACGCAATCGGACAGGTCCAACAGACCCTTGACCCTGGCACCTCGAATCCGAACTCCCGGCGGCGCGACGAAGAAGGCGCCGCCACCCGGCGCCTCGGCAGCCAGGGGGCTGTAGGACACGAAGCGGCCGGCGATCTCCTTGTGAACCGAACTGGCGTGGTGGAGACCCAGCATCATCGCGCGGATGAAGCTGGCCTCGACCTCACGTTCGGCTTCCGGCAGCTTGCTAAGGTCCGCCCACTCACCTGCCGCGCAGGCCGCCACGATCCGGGCGTGCGTGTTGCTGATCGTCATGTCCCGTCCCCCTCGGGACGAAACTTAGCCATAAGCGACGCGGGCGAGTCGACCCTGGATTTTAGAGGCGGTAGAGGCTCGCGTATTCAGGGTCCTTGCCCGCGATCTGCCGGGCGCAGTCGACCATCACCTTGGCCTGTTTCCAGGTCGCGTCGTCCTGCATCTTGCCGTCGATCATGGCCACGCCCGTGCCGTCGGGCATGGCTTCCAGGATCCGTTTGGCGAAGGCGACCTCGGCGGGGTCCGGGCTGAACACCCGCTTGGCGATGGCGATCTGGCTGGGGTGCAGGCTCCAGGCGCCGGCGCAGCCCATCAGGAAGGCGTTGCGGAACTGCTGTTCGCAGGCGATCGGGTCGTCGATCGCCCCGAACGGACCGTAGAACGGCTTGATGCCGTGGGCGGCGCAGGCGTCGACCATCTTGGCGAAGGTGTAGTGCCAGAGGTCCTGCTGCACCGAAGCGCGCGGCGATCCGTCCGCATGCGGATCTTCTATGACGCGGTAGCCGGGATGCCCCCCGCCGACCCGCGTGGTCTTCATCGCCCGGCTGGCCGCCAGGTCCGCCGGGCCCAGCGAAATCCCCTGCATGCGCGGGCTGGCCGCCGCGATGGCCTCGACGTTCATCACGCCCTCGGCCGTCTCCAGGATGGCGTGCAGCAGGATCGGCCGGGTGACGCCGTGCTTGGCCTCCAGCGAGGCCAGGAGCTGGTCCATGTAGAAGATGTCCCACGGCCCCTCGACCTTGGGGACCATGATCACGTCGATCTTGTCGCCGGCCTTCTCGACGATGGTGGCGACCTCATCCAGGTGCCAGGGCGAATTCAGGCAGTTGATCCGCGTCCAGAAGCCGACGCCCAGGGCCTTGAAGTCGACCTCGCGCGACATCGCCACCAGCCCGGCCAGGGCCGCGCCCTTGGCGTCGGCGGGGATGGCGTCTTCCAGGTTGGCCAGGATGACGTCGACGGTCGGGGCGATCTCGGGGACCTTGGCGCGCACCTTGTCCAGGTGCGGCGGCACGAAGTGGATCATCCGCTCCACGCGGGCCGGCAGCTCTCGGTAGGGTTCGGGCGCGCCGATGGCCAGAGGCTTGAAAAACCCGCGCGGCGTCTTCATCGCCTACTCCCCGATTGTTCTTTATTCGACGCGCGACGGTCGCCGAAACCGGCATCCACTTTCGGCTGTCGCGCTACCGTTTCGCAGTTGCGAGAACCATGCGGCGACGCGGAAGGACCGTCAAGGTTATCGCCGTTAAGTCTTCGCCGGCGGCGGCTTGGCGACGGGCGGTGGCATCTCGTCGGGATCCTCGCGCTCCAGATCCAGGGCCGCGTCGTTGCTGGAGCCGGGCTTGACGGCCTTGGCGGCCTTGCGGCGACGGGCGGCGGGCTCCAGGCGCAGGCTGGTCAGGGCGTCCTCGCCCTCCTCGCCGAACAGGCCGCGCAGACGCACGTCGCGCTGCGGGTACGGGATCTCGATGCCGGCCCCGCGCAGGGCGTCGTCGATCAGCCAGGTATAGGCCGCGAAGATCGCCGCCGGGCGGCGCACGGCCTCGACGGTCGGCCAGACCACCAGCTCGAACTTCAGGCTGCTGTCGCCATAGCCGACCAGCCAGACCTGGGCCCGGCGGGTGGCGTCGTCGGGCGAGGTATAGGGCGCGGCCTTGGCGGCCTTGAGCACCGCCTCGCGCACCTTCTCCTTGTCGGCCCCGAAGGCGGTGACGAACGGCACGCGCAGGCGGCGGTTGGTGTTGCGCAGGGTCCAGTTGATGACCTGGTCGTTCACCAGCACCGAGTTGGGGACGATGATGTCGGTGCTGTCATTGGTGCGGATGCGGGTGGCGCGCGGGCCGATCTCGTGCACCACGCCCCGGCCGCCATTGGGCAGTTCGACGAAGTCGCCCACCGCCACCAGCCGCTCGAACACCAGGCTGACCCCGGACGCGAAGTCCTTGATGATGCCCTGCAGGCCCAGGCCGACGCCGACGCCCAGGGCGCCGGCGAAGACGGTCAGCGAGGTCAGGTCGACGCCCATGGTCGACAGGCCCGCGATCACGCCGATGAGCACTAGGCCGTAGGTCGCGACCTTCTCGACGATATACAGCGAGGCGGCGCTGCCGGCGGCCTTCTCGCGCAGCTTGCGCAGGCCCGCCGAGGTCAGCCGCGCGGCGATGATCGCCACCACCACGATCAGGATGCCGGCGGCCAGCCCGCCGACGGTCACCGACGCCTTGCCCAGCTTCAGGAGTTCGAAGGAATCGAGCGTGCGAAGCGGGTTGGTTTCCATGAAGCGGAGTGTGTTCGGATCACACGCAAAGGATCAAGACCTCCCCAATGTGCGTTACCCGACACTTCAACAATTGTATTTCGTGCGCCATGCTCGCGCCTATAGCGTTCACGACGAGTTCCGACTCAATCAGTTAGCGAGCTTTTTTGGAGGCCAGCATGCTCAGACAGCCTAGGGGGCTGGCAGGGCGGAAGAAGCTGCAAGCGATCATCGACGCGGCCAGCCGCATCGTGCTCGCCGAAGGCCTCGACCCGGCCAAGATGAGCGCCATCGCCACGGAGGCCGGCGTCTCCACCGCGACCGTCTACGCCTATTTTCCCAGCAAGGACGATCTGTTCCGCGCGGTCGTCGAGAAGGTGGCCGGCAATATCGAGGTCGAGCTGCTGGAGGCGCTGCATGCGCCCGACGGCGATCCGATCGAGAAGCTGGCCCTGGCGATCATGGGTCGGCTGAACGATCCGGACCTGCGCGCCCTGTTCCGCATCATGGGCAAGCAGGGTCGCAGGTTCCCCGAGGCCCTGGCGTTCTTCGACACCCATACGCGGCTGAAGGCCCACCAGTCGGCCGTCGCCCTGTTCGAGCGGCTGGCCAACGAAGGCCGCTTCACCCACGGCGTGGCCGAGATGGCCTCGCGCCAGCTGCTGGGCATGCTGGAACACGAGACCCTGATCCTGGGCACCTTCAGCGGCACGGACGATCCAGGACCCCGCGATGCGGCGGAGATCGCCCGCGAGGCGGTGAAGACGCTACGCGCTAGGTTCGGACGAGACGGCGAGGCGCTCTAGGCGGCCATCGCGTGGCCGCCCAGCACCGGCTGCAGGGCCAGCATGGCCTGGGTGCGGTTGTGGACGCCCAGCTTGCGGAAGATCCCCGTCAGGTGGGCCTTGATCGCGGCTTCCGAGACGTTGAAGTCGGCGGCCACCTGCTTGTTCAGTCGGCCGTCGGCGACGCTCATCAGCACCTTCATCTGGGTGGCGGTCAGCGAGTTCAGGCGCTTGCGCATGGCGGCGATCTCCTGGTCGGCCGATACCGCGCCGTTCAGCGACGGGAACGACCGCGCCCCGGCGGCGGCGGCTTGCAGCACCGCCAGCAGCTCGTCGATCTGGGCGGACTTGTGGACATAGCCGGCCGCGCCCAGGGCGTTGCTGGAGCTGATCACCTGGTCGTCGCGGCGCGCGGTGTAGACCACCACCGGCGCGTCCGGCAGGCGACGCTGCACCGCGACCAGGGCGCCCAGGCCCGTGGCGTCGGGCAGGGCCGGCTCCAGGATCACCAGGCCGACATTGCCCGCGCGACAGGCCGCGTCGACCCCGGCCAGGTCCCCGGCCTCGACGATGCTGGCCTTGGGCCAGGCCGTCTCTAGCAGACGGACGATGGCCGCGCGCATCAGCGGTTGGCTCTCGACGACCAATACTCTTTTCATCTCCATGCCCCCAGTCGGCAACTGCAAGGCGAGCATGGGCCGGATGCGCGACCACAGACAAAGTACAATATGTCGCATAGGCGCGCGAAAGCCTGACTATTCGCACGCCTCGCGCCATAATTTCTCTTTTTAATTCATATGGATAGTAGATAACGTCACTATATGGCCATCATTGGCAGTCGCGACGGGATGTCGCAAAAGTGGTACTGACGGTTTTAGTTTTCTCTCGCGCGAATGGCCTGCAAACGATCTCAACGCACGTAGTTGAAGGCGATGGCAGGCGTCACCGAGGCCGTGGTGTTGCGGCCGGCCGGGATGATCCGAGCGCCGACGATCACGCCGACGCGGCTGTTGAAATTGTACTCGACGGCCGGCGCCAGGATCAGCGCCTTGCTGACCGGATAGCGCCGCTCGAAGTGCGAGCCCGCCAGCATGCCCGTCACCTTGGTCGAGGCGTCGCGCTGCCAGCCCAGGTCCATGGCCGCCACCCAGTTACGGGTGATGCTGTACTCGAAGGCCAGGTCGACCAGGAAGCTGTCGCCCGGCTGGGCCTTGCCCGCGAAGCCCTTGGGCGTGCCATAGACGCTGCTGCCCCGCACCCGCGTGTTGTCCGAGCGGGTGTATTGGGCGTTCAGGCGGGTGCGGACGATGCGACCGTTCGGGGCCCACCATATGTACTGCGAATTGACGCCGACGGTCGTGGCGTAGGCTCCGCTGCCGAAGCCGTCATTGGGCCGGTCGTCCAGCTTGTCGTGGCGACCGATCGGCAGGTTCTCCTGCAGCATGATCGAGACGGTCGGGACGTGGCGGCCCTCCTCGAACTTCAGCAGCCGGAACTGGGCCTGGGCGGTCAGGTCGCCGATGCCCAGCCCCTGGCTCCAGCGCCCGCCCGCGCGCTTGTAGCCCAGGTGCGGGATGAAGCCCGCCGTCAGGGTGTCGGTGACGCCGTACAGCATGTAGGCCGACGAACCGATGCTGTCGGCGTTCGGAGCGCTCTTGCGCTTGCCGCTGGCGTCGAAGCTGCCGTACGGCTTGGCGTCGTACAGATAGGGCTCGAACAGGATGTGGCCCTTGGGCAGGGTCGAGGCGCCCGAGGCCAAGAGCGGCCCGGTCCACCAGGCGTCGTCCAGGCTCTGGCGCTGCGGGGCGTCGATGGTGGCGAAGGCGGGCGTGGCAGCTACGCAGGCGGCGGCCGCGATCACGGCGGCGCGAATGGTCGAGTACATGGATCCTCCCCGGAAAGACGTCATTGCGCCTTAGGCCGCCTTCCGACGTCACTCCGCCCGAAACTTGCGGATGGACGACCGGATTCTGTCAGCAGCCTGCAGATGGGAGGCAGGATTTGTCGGCGTCAGGCGCCAATCCCCGGGGTTTCCGGGGCGCCAATCGTCAGTCGCCAATCTTCAATCAGGCGTGAAGATGCCTTGAAGGCCGACGATCATGGCGATGACCCCGAACACGGCCAGGAGCAGGCCGGGACCGCTGGACCCGCTGGCCGGCAGGTTGCGCCCGGCCCGCAGGCGATCCCACAGCAGCAGGACCCCGACGACGACGCCCACGACCTCGAAGTGGAAGACCTTGGGTCCGCTGGTCAGGTGCACGATCAGGAAATAGCCGCCGCACACCAGCGCCGCGACGCCGACGATCCAGCGGAAGGGGGCCAGGCGGTCGGCGAACCGGCCAAGGTCGTCGCCGGCGCGGGGGAGCAACGTCAGCAGGCCGATGGCCAGCAGGAAGCCGCCCAGGATGTTGCAGAGGTCGAGGATCAGTTCGAGCATGACCGGGAAATGCGGAGCCGGCCGAAAAGATGCTCCCCCGCGATGCGGGGGAGCTGTCGCGGAGCGACTGAGGGGGCGAGCTCGGCCTAGTCAGCACGAGCCCCCTCCGGCCCTCTGGCCCCCCCCCCCCCGCAACGCGGGGGAGGATCTAAGTCTCCCCTACCGCCCCACCATCGCCAACCCGGCCGGCGCATAACGCTCGCCCTCGATCGCCGTCTCCGGCACCGCCGCGGCGATGGCGGCCAGATCCTCGGGCGTCAGCACGACATCGACCGCGCCGATGTTCTCCTCCAGCCGCGCCAGCTTGGTGGTGCCGGGGATCGGGGCGATGTCGGTTCCCTGGGTCAGGATCCAGGCCAGGGCCAGCTGGGCCGGGGTGATGCCCTTGGCGGCGGCGATGGCGGTCAGGGCCTCGACCAGCGACAGGTTCTTGGCGAAGGCCTCGCCCTGGAAGCGCGGCAGGCCGCGGCGGAAGTCGTCCTGGGCCACCGGGGCGTCCTTGAAGGCCCCGGTCAGGAAACCGCGGCCCAGCGGGCTGTAGGGCACCAGGCCGATGCCCAGCTCGCGCAGGGTCGGGATGATCTCGGCCTCCAGCTCGCGGAACCACAGCGAGTATTCGCTCTGCAGGGCCGCGACGGGCTGGACGGCGTGGGCCTTGCGGATAGTGGCGGCGCCGGCTTCCGAGAGGCCGAAGTGCTTGACCTTGCCCTCGGCGATCAGGTCCTTGACCGCGCCGGCCACATCCTCGATCGGCACGTTCGGGTCGACGCGGTGCTGGTAGAAGAGGTCGATGACTTCGATGCCCAGGCGCTTGAGCGAGGCTTCGGCGACCTCGCGGATGTGCTCGGGACGGCTGTTGACGCCGCGCATGCGCGTGAAGCCCTCGCCCGTGCCTTCAGGGGCGATGTCGAAGCCGAACTTGGTGGCGATCACGACCTTGTCGCGGAAGGGCTTTAGGCCCGCGCCGACCAGCTCCTCGTTCAGATAGGGGCCATAGACCTCTGCGGTGTCGAAGAAGGTCACGCCCCGCTCGACGGCCTGGGCCAGCAGCTTGTGGGCGTCGGCCGTGTCCAGCGCCGTGCCGTAGACCTGGCCCATGCCCATGCAGCCGAGGCCGATGGCCGACACTTCCAGGCCGTCGCCGAGTTTGCGCGTCTTCATGGGGATGCTCCTTCTATGGGGTGACGACGAAGATGGGCTCGACACGCGTGAGCGTAAGGCGCCGCGCGCCGATGTGGAGGATCAGGCAATCTTCGCGGCGCAACGGCCAATCTTTTCTTCAAGCGCATGTCGGAACGCCGGCGCCGCCCACGTCCTTGGATCAACATTGGAGGAAGACCCATGCCCAAGATCACCCCGTTCCTGTGGTTCGACAACCAGGCCGAGGACGCCGCCAAGCTGTACGTCTCGCTGTTCCCGAATTCGAAGATCACCAGCGTCGACTACTATCCCGGCGAGGCGCCCGGCGGCGGCAAGCCCGGCAAGGTGATGACCGTGGCTTTCGAGATCGACGGCCAGAAGGTCACCGCGCTCAACGCCGGACCGACCTTCAAGCTCAGCGAGGCCTTCTCGTTCGTCATCGACTGCGACGGCCAGGCCGAGGTCGACCACTACTGGAACGCCCTCACCGCCGACGGTGGGCAGGAGAGCCAGTGCGGCTGGCTGAAGGACCGCTTCGGCCTGTCGTGGCAGGTCACGCCGCGCCAGTTGATCGAGGCCACCACCGGTCCCGACCGCGCCGGCGCCGGCCGCGCCTTCCAGGCCATGATGGGCATGAAGAAGATCGACGTCGCGGCGATCCAGGCGGCTTATGAGGGGCGCTGAACCAGCCGCTTGCTGACCGGCAGCGCCAGGGCCAGGCTGCTGCCGCGTTCGGCCTCCTCCCAGCGGATCGCCCCGCCGATCGCCTCGGCGCGGCTGAGCTGGTTGGCCAGGCCGCGCCCTCCCGACGGCAGGCCGGCCGGTTCGAAGCCCCGGCCGTCGTCCTGCACGCGCACCAGCACCTGGTCGCCCTCGGCCCGCACCGAGACCGTCAGGGTCTTCGCGCCGCTGTGCTTGAGCACGTTGGCGATGGCCTCCTGCATGATCCGCAGGATGTGCAGGGCGTGGCGCTGGTCCAGCCACTCCAGCGGCGGGACCTCGCCGGCGTCCCAGACCAGCTTGACGCCGGCCGCCTCCAGGCGCGGCTGCAGGCGGAACCGCAGGGTGGCCAGCAGCAGCAGCAGGTCGGTCTCGACCGGCTCCATGGAGTCGATGGTCAGCTTCAGGTCGTCGATGCAGCCGCGCAGGATGCTGACGGTGTCGAGCTCGGCCGCCTTGCCGCCCTCGAAGGCCCGCAGGGCGCCGACCAGGGTCGAGCCCAGGCCGTCGTGCATGTCCTGCATCAGCCGCTGGCGTTCCTGGTGCAGCAGCTCGCGGCGCTCGACCTCGCGCAGCTTGGCGTGGCTGGCGGTCAGCTCGGCCTCGCGCTGGGCCAGGCGCTGGGCCAGGTCGGCCTTGGCCCGGGTCGCCGTCTCCAGCGCCTCGATGTAGCGGCCGAACATGATGTACCAGAACAGCAGGGTGAACCCGACGCCCGTGAAGTTGCTGACGAACACGCTCTCGATGCTGATCAGGTTCTGCTGCAGGCCCAGGTCGTAGATGCCCGACAGCACGGTGATCAGGCACCAGATCGACAGCAGCATGGCGTCGCGCGACTTGAACCGGACAGACTGGAGCACGCCGTTGGCGGCCACGATCACGCCCAGCACCAGCAGGTTGGCGTAGACGGGCGCCGACATCAGGGTGGGATCGATCAGGCCCGGCAGGGTGGCGATGGTCAACACGATGCTGACCAGTAGGGCCGCGCCAGTCAGTATGGGCTGGCGCTTGCCGTGCAGCTCGGCCACGAACAGATGCAGCACCACGATCATCCAGTAGGGCGAGACGACGGTGATCCAGCCGAACCAGGCGTCTGACATGATCAGCGGATGCACGCCGACGAAGGTATGCAGCATCCGCAGGAAGACGACGGCCGAGGTCAGGAAATACAGCAGATAAATCGGCTCGTTGCGCCGGGTCAGCCAGACGAAGAAGGCGAACACCCCCGTCGCCAGGAAGGCGAAGGACGAGAACGAGGTCAGCTGCACCTGCAGGATCTCGCGGATCGTGTAGCGCGGGGCCAGCTGGCGATAGGTCCCGATCCAGACCGACGAGAACGCCCCGCCGATGCCGCGCACATGCTGCATCCGAATGTCCAGCGTCCGGGGCGGATGTGAGACGTCGGTGCGCGGGACCTTGATCAGCAAGGGCTCATTGGAGCCGTTCCATTGCAGGTTGGCGTGCGACTGGTGGATCAGATGGCCGTCGGCATAGACCGCCAGCGAGCCGTCCGACTTCCAGCGCGGGATGTAGAGATAGAGCTGGCGGCCGTCGTCCGGCAGCGGCGGGACGCTCAGCGAGTACCAGGTGACGCGGGTGGCGATCTTCTGCGGCGAGGTCTCGGCCGTGGGCGCGAACACCGGTGGCGGCGCATGCGGCATGGTCACGGCCTGGCCGCTGGCCTGGAGCGTCTTCGGGCTGGCCGCCGGCGGCAGCTGATAGCCGGTCGTGTCGATCGTGGTCATCCGCGCGGCGGTCAGGCGATGACCGCCGGACCGCGACTCGACAACGAAGGCCACGCCCAGGACGACCAGCCCCGCCAGGACCCAGGCCACCCACGGAAACCAGCGGTAGTCGGTGAGCTTGGCCCTAGAGGAGGCCATAGGCGCGGGCCTCGAACACCGCCTCGGTCTTCGAGCGCACCTCCAGCTTGGCGTAGATCCGGCGCACGAAGGTCAGCACCGTGTTGCGCGACACGCCCATCAGCTCGGCGATCTCCTCGAACGAGAAGCCGCGGGTGATCAGCTGCAGCGTCTCCTTCTCGCGCTCGGACAGGCTGGGAATGCCCGACTTCTCGGCCGCCTCGGCGTCGACGGCGCCCTCCTCGGCGGGCTTCTCGTCGGGGCGGAAGCGCATCAGCACCTGGCGGGCGATGCGCGGGCTGATCGGGCTGCCACCGGCGTGCAGGACGCGGATGTCCTCGGCGATGGTCGGCAGCGGGCTGTCCTTGAGCAGGTAGCCGCTGGCCCCGGCCTCGATCGAGGCGATGACGTGGCGCTCGTCGGCGAAGGTGGTGGCGACCATGATGGCGCAGCCCGGCCAGCGGCCGTGGGCCTCGCCGATGATGTCGACGCCCGAGCCATCCGGCAGACCCAGATCCACGACCAAGACGTCGCAGGGCGCCTCGCCCAGCATGGCGCGCGCCTCGGCGGCGGTGGCGGCGACGCCGACCATCGACAGGTCCGGGGCGGCGGCCAGGGCGTTGCGAAACGCCTGCTGGAACGCGGCGTCGTCCTCGACCAGGGCGACCTTCAGCGGCGTCGTCGACGCAGCTTCCATGCTCATTCGGCTTTCCTCGTTCTCCCGGACCGATCCTGGAGACAAAACCCTTGTAACAAAAGGCGTTCTCGAACTCTCGTCTCACGACGTCATCACATCTTGCGACACCCCGGACATTGCTCCGAGCGCCTTCTGTCGGCAACTAGACTGTGTCGAAAGGCCGGTGAGCAACGGCGGCCTTCGAAGGGCTCGCGCGGTGGGGCGCATAAAGGACGGAGGCGTCGTAGCCCGTACGACGTCTCCGCTCCGGCTCGATCCCGTCTTGCGAGGCGGGCGGCATGTCGCCGCCGATCCGGCGACATGCCGCTAGCGCCGCGAGGCCTGGTCCTCGGCCATGACCGGCGCGGTGTAGTCGCCCGCCGGCGCCGGCTCGCTGCGGTCCAGTTGCGCCAGGCTGATCGCATGCCCGCCGGCGGACACGAAGACCTTGGCCTTCGCCCGGGTCAGGCCCTCGGCGCTGGTCGCGGCCAGGCGGATCTCTCGCAGATAGACCGGCCCTGTCGTCGCCAGCGCGGCGTGCCACGTGCAGGTCAGGTCGTCGCACGACATCCGGAAGACGACGCAGGCGCCCTCCGCGCAGGTCTGGCGCAAGGCCTTGGCGGGGACGGTGTTGAGGAAGTCGTTGGACACGACCAGGATCCGCACGCCCAGGCGCTTGACCGCCTGCTCATCGGCGCGGATCGGCTGGCCGGCCGTATCCACCTTGCGGAACATGCCGGTGGTCTCGGCCGCCGGGGCGTAGTCGCGGGCGACGCAGAACGGCGCGGCGTCACAGATCAGGTCCAGCATGGGCTGCCTCCAATCCACCCAAGGTAGATCAGCTTCGCCTAGGCTTCCAGCTTCATCAGGCTGCCCGGCGGCATGTCGCGACGGATCTGCTGGTCCAGGTCCTCGGTCATCGTCTCGAGGTCCTTGAGGTTCTCCTCGGCCGCCTTGACCTCGTCCGAGCGCTCGAACTTGCCCGGCTGGGTCAGGATGCCCTTGGTCTTGGCCGTGGTCAGGTCGTCCTTCAGGGCGTTGGCGATGCTGCGCACGCTCTTGATGAAGTCCATGTCGCCGCTGGCCTCGGCCTTGGCCTGGTCCTCCAGGTCCTTGCGGGCCGACAGCTGCTGGTCGGGCGTGAGCGAGGCGTCCGGCGCGGCGGCGAAGTCGGCCTTGAACATCTCGCCGCTGTCTTTGGCGGCCTTGGCGTAGTCCTTCACCGCGCCCTGCAGCTCCTTGGCCGCGGCGGCCAGGGTCTTGGCCATCATCTTGGGGTCGTTGGCGTACAGCTTCTTGAGCAGCTTCAGCTTTTCCATCAGCTTCTGCAGCTTCTCGCGGGCCCGGCCCTTGGCGTCGCCGATGGCGTTGCGGCGATCGTTGCGCTGGCTGGCCTTCAGGCGATCCAGCGCCTCGGCCTCGGGGCTCTTGGCCACCGGCTCGTCCTTCGCCGCCACGGGCGTCACGCCCATCGCCTTGCCATAGGTCGCCAGGACCATCGGTCCCGCCTGCCCCGCCGCCGTCATCATGGCTTCTGCCCCACCGGCCTTCTGGCCTGATCGTGGGGCAGACTAGTCCAGTCAGGTTAAGCTAGGCCTTCTTCACGAACTCGGTGCGCAGAACCAGGCCCTTCACCTTGTCGACATTGGCCTCGATCTCGTCGGGGTCGCCGGTCAGGCGGATCTTCTTCACGACCGTGCCGCGCTTGAGGGTCACGCCGCCCGAGCCCTTGACCTTCAGGTCCTTGATCAGGGTGACGGTGTCGCCGTCGGCCAGCAGGGTTCCGTTGGAGTCGCGGGTTTCTTCGCTCATCGGTCTTCTCTAGCGCTTTCTGCCAAGCGGATGCTTGGTCTGGACGACGTGCTGCAAGTGCTCGCCGGCCACGTGGGTGTAGATCTGGGTGGTCGCAATGTCAGCGTGACCAAGCAAGGTCTGGATGACCCTTAAGTCGGCGCCGCCTTCCAGAAGGTGGGTGGCGAAGGCGTGGCGCAGGACGTGCGGGCTGACCTTCTCGCGGTCGACCCCGGCGGCGATGGCGGCGTCTTCCAGCAGCTGGCCGACGCGGCGAGCGGTCAGGCGGCCGGTCGCGCCGCGCGAGGGGAAGAGCCACGGGCTGTCCTTGGCGCCCTTCGGCAGGAATGACGGACGCTCGGTCAGATAGGCCTTCACCGCCGTGCGGGCGGCGTCGTTCAGGGGCGCCAGCCGCTCCTTGCCGCCCTTGCCCTTGACGATCAGATAGGCCGGATCGCGGGCCAGGGCGGTCAGCGGCAGGGCCAAGAGCTCGGAGATCCGCAGGCCCGAGGCGTAGATCAGCTCGATCATGCAGGAGAGGCGCAGGCCTTGCGCGCCGTCCTTCTGGATCGCGGCGGCCAGCAGACGCTCGATCTCCTCGCGCTCCAGCACCTTGGGCAGCGGACGGCCAGCCTTGGGGGCGGCGACGCGGCGGGAGGGGTCGTCGGCGCGCCAGGTCTCGCCCAGCACGAAGCGGTAGAACTGGCGCACGGCCGAGCGGCGGCGGGCGGCGGTGGCCGGCGACAGGCCACGCGCGGCGAGGTCCTGGAAATAGGCCTCGATCACCTCGGCATCGGCGTCGTCCAGGTCGCAACCCTTGCCGGCCAGGAAGGTCCGGGCGTCGTCCAGGTCCTTGCCATAGGCGGTCAAGGTGTTGCGGGCGGCCGCGCGCTCGACGGCCATCATCTCGAGGAAGGCGTCGACCCAGCCCGCGCCTTTCGTGCTCATTTCACGAAGGCCAGGCCCAGCAACCCCTCGACGACGATGGCGCGGCCGTCGGCGGAGAGGCCGGCATGGTTCAGGGCGCGGGCGATGCGGGCGCGGTCGGCGGGGATCGGGCCGGTCGCGCCGCTGTCGACGGCGATCGACAGGGCCAGCAGGCCCGCCTCGCCCTTGCGCTTGGCCGCGCCGGCGTCCTCCAGCACCTGCATCCGCGCCGGCGAGGCGACGGACTTGGCGAGGTCGAAGCCGGCGAACTGGGCGCGGTCGTCGGGGTCGAGGCTGCCGCCCAGGCTGGACAGCAGCACGGCGGCGGCCTGCGCCTTCGCACCGCCGGAGACGCCGCGCGAGATCAGATTGCCCAGCACCTGGTTGTCGACCTTGCCGGAGGCGGCGGCGATCAGGGCGTCCAGCGTGGCGAGGTCGGCGGCGGTCGCGCCGGGGATGGTGTCGCCGGTCAGACGGCTACGGATGGCCTGGGCGCTGGCGACGTCGCCGGCCGCCAGAGCCGCGCGGGCCATCAGCACTGGGTCCTGCAACGGTCCACCCGCCGCCGCCAGGGCGGCGATCGAGGCCGATGCGGCGCGGGCGGCGTCGATGAAGGCCGGCAGGGTCTTGGCCTGGCGCAGGAAGGCCAGGTTCGAGGCCTCCTGCGCGGTCAGGTCGGCGCCGGACGACACGCCCGAGATGTCGCCGCTGGTCTTGATCAGGGGCTTCAGCGCCGGCGAGGCCGAGACGATGGCGGCGGCCGACTGGATGTCCAGGTTCAGGCGGCGCGACAGGGCGTAGTTCACGCCGTTCTTCAGGTTGGCCGCGCCTGGCGCCGTGCCGCTCAGGGCCGCGCCCATCAGGCGGGCGTAGTCGGCGTCTTTCGTGGCGTTCTGGGCCAACTGGAAGGTCAGCTGGGCGGGATCGTTCTGGCCAGCCTTCAGCTGGCAGAAGGCCCGCAGCCGCAGCCAGTAGGCGCCGCCGCGATCGACGGTCAGGGCGTCCTGGGTGCGGCAGGCCTTGTCGTCGTCGCCGGCGATCAGGGCCGCCTCGGCCGTGGCCATCGACAGCGCCGCGCTGCCCGGCGCGCCGGTCGCGCGGTCCAGGATGGTGTTGGCGCCCTTGGCCTCGCCCAGAGCGATCAGGGCCAGGGCCCGCTGGGCGCCCATCTCGACATTGTCGCCCACCCCGGCCGGGCCGTTGGCCCCGGTCGACAGCAGGCGCTTGGCCAGGCTGGCGAAGGCCGGCGACAGCGGCTTCGTCCCACCCAGCTTGGGAATCACGTCGCGCAGGATGTCGGGCGCGGCGTCCTTCCACAGGTCACCCGGCAGGCCGGTGTCGGCGGCGGGCGCCGAGAAGTAGTCGGGCGCGGCCAGGCTGGTGACCTTGACCTCTTCCTGGGCGGCGACGGGGCCGGCGGCAGCCAGGGCGACGAGCAGCGCGAGCGCTTGCGGAGAACGCATCGAAAGGACCATGGACCGGTTATGACGCATGACGGAGTTCTCGCAAACTTGGCGGTTTGGCCAAGCCTCGTGTAAACCCGCGACCGCATCATGACCGAACTCGCTCACACCGCTGAAGATCTCGCCGCGCTGCGCGAGAAGACCATCGTCCTGGTGGGACTGATGGGCGTGGGGAAATCCAGCGTCGGCCGCCGCCTGGCCGGGGTGCTGGACCTGCCGTTCCGTGACGCCGACAACGAGGTCGAGGCCGCCGCCGGTCGCTCGATCTCCGAGATCTTCGCCGAGCTGGGCGAGTCGGCCTTCCGCGACGGCGAACGCCGGGTGATCGGCCGCCTGCTGGACGAGCCGCCGCACGTGCTGGCCACCGGCGGCGGGGCCTTCGTCAATCCCGAGACCCGCGCCCTGATCAACGAAAAGGCCGTCTCGGTCTGGCTGAAGGCCGATGTCGAGCTCCTGGCCCGCCGCGTCTCGCGCAAGGACAACCGGCCGCTGGTGCGGGGCAAGGACCCGGTCCAGGTGCTGACCCAGCTGGCCGAGACCCGCAACCCCGCCTATGCCGAGGCCCAGGTGCACGTCCAGACCGGCGACACGCCGCACATGGTGGCGGTCGAGGCCATCCTGGCGGCGCTGCGCGCCCATCCGGCCCCCACCGAGTAGGAGTACCGCCATGATCCGCACCGTTCCCGTGGGCCTGGGCGATCGCGCCTATGACGTGGTCATCGGTCCTGGCCTGATCGACAAGGCCGGCGAACGGATCGCGCCGGTGCTGGGCAAGCGCAAGCGCGTGGCCATCGTCACCGACAGCAATGTCGGCGAGCATCATGGCGAGCGCCTGGCCGTGTCGCTGGAAAAGGCCGGCGTCGCGGTCGACGTCATCACCATCCCGCCGGGCGAGGAGAGCAAGAGCTTCGAAGGTCTGCAGGACCTGTCCGACCGCCTGCTGGCCCTCGGCCTGGAGCGCGGCGACCAGATCGTGGCCTTTGGCGGCGGCGTCGTCGGCGATCTCGCCGGCTTCGCGGCGGCGATCTACAAGCGCGGCATCGACTTCGTGCAGGTGCCGACCACCCTGCTGGCCCAGGTCGACAGCTCGGTCGGCGGCAAGACGGCCATCGACACCCCGCGCGGCAAGAACCTGATCGGCGCCTTCCACCAGCCGCGCCTCGTCCTGGCCGACCTGGACGTGCTGTGCACCCTGCCCGCCCGCGAGCTGGCCTGCGGTTATGCCGAGATCATCAAGTACGGCCTGCTGGGCGACTTCGCCTTCTTCGAGTGGCTGGAAAAGAACGTCCACGCCGTGCTGGAGCGCGATGTGGACGCCCTGGTCCACGCCGTCGGCCGCAGCGTCGAAATGAAGGCCGAGATCGTCGAGGAAGACGAAAAGGAAGCCGGCCGCCGGGCGCTGCTGAACCTCGGCCACACCTTCGGCCACGCCATCGAGGCCGAGATGGGCTTTGGCGATGCGTTGAAGCACGGCGAGGCGGTGGGCGTGGGCATGGCCCTGGCGTTCCGCTTCTCGGTCCGCCAGGGCCTGTGCCCCAGCCAGGACGCGGTCCGGGCCGAAGCCGCGATCAAGGCCGCCGGCCTGCCGACCACCATGGCGGATGTCCGTCCCGAGCCCTTCAACGCCGACGCCCTGGTCGCCCACTGCGGCCAGGACAAGAAGGCCGAGGGCGGCAAGTTGACCTTTGTCTTGGTGCGCGGGATTGGCGACGCGTTCGTAGCGAAAGATGTGGACCGCGAGGCGCTGAAGGCGTTCCTGATCGAGGAAGGCGCGGTCTAGGAGGCGGCTATGCCGCGGACGGTCATCGGGGTCGTCGCAGTCGCCGCCCTGATCGGAGGATGCGCCGTCCTGGGGCGGCCCGAGGCGCCGGTTCCCGGCGTGGACTATGTCGTCACCGTCCACGACAACGCCGCCGCCCAGCGTTTCGACGTCAGCCTGACGTCACGCTCCAAACGCAAGCTCTGCCTGCTGCCGGAGCAGTGGCCCGGCCCCATCGGCAAGATCGACTGGGCCAGGGACCATGTCGCGTTGAAGGTCGGCGAGGTCCGCTATCCGCTTGAAGACTGGAACGGCGGCTACTGCATCGGCGGCTGCTACGTCGCCAAGGTCAGCCCCGGAAAGAGCGTCAGCGCCTTCATCCCGTATGCGGATTTCGAGGGCTTCGGAGCGGAGCGCTATCAGGCCGAAAAGGCGCTGGTGTTTTCACCGCTGGCCAGCTGGTGCTCCGGCTAGCCCATGAGTAGATCCTCCCCCGCGATGCGGGGGAGGTGGCCCGGAGGGTCGGAGGGGGCCAGCACGGCCGACCTCCAGCTTGCCCCCTCCGTCGGCTCCGCCGACACCTCCCCCGCATCGCGGGGGAGGATCTATTAGACCTAAGCCCGCTTGCGCCCCTTCAGCGTCAGCGCGATCGCCGCCACCAGGAAATAAAACGCCCCGAACCCGGCATAAGGCGCGATCTCCACCGGCGCGGGCGGATGCCCGCCGGCCTTGAGCGACCCGGCGATCATGAACACCCCCGCCAGCACCGACTGCGCCCCGCTCAGCACCATCGGCCACTGACCGCCCACCGAGCGCCAGCGGCGCACGCCCGCCACCAGCTGCAGGATCCCCGAGAACGCCGCCCAGACGCCGAACACGGTCAGCACCCGACGCGGATCGGCCTGCAAGGCGAACAACACGGCGAAAGCGACCGTCAGGCTGACGAACAGGTTGAAGGTCTGCGGCGGGTTGACCGCGAAACCGCCGTTGGAGCGGGCGTCCAGCGCATTGGCCAGGGCGTCCCAGGCCGGATAGGCCACCAGCAGCACGCCGCCGATCAGCGGGTTGCTGGTCCCCACCGCCACGGCGGCGAGGATCCAGGCGACCGACACGCCGGCCCGCAGGAAATAATAGCGCTTGAGACCGTCGCGCTGAACGTCTTCGACATGGGCCATGACGGCCTCCCTGAAGCTGAAATTTCCATGCCGAGACATTATATGTCGCGACATATGAAACCGCTCTACAGAGCCGCACCGGCCGAGTCCAGCCATTATTTGTCACGACATCTAATTTCGCGGTAAGAACCCTCGACGATCAGGAGACCCGCCGTGTCCGACTTCATCCCCACCCTCGACCAGCAGCTGTGCTTCTCGCTGTACGGGGCCAGCCTGGCGATCAACCGCGCCTACAAGCCGCTGCTGGACGCGCTGGAGATTACCTATCCGCAGTACCTGGTCCTGAGCGCCCTGTGGGAAAACGACGGCCTCAGCGTGGGCGCGATCGGCGAGCGGCTGGGCCTCGACTCCAGCAACGTCACGCCGCTGGTCAAGCGCATGGAGGCCGCGGGCCTGGTCGGCCGCGTGCGCAACCCCGCCGACGAGCGCCAGGTGGTGGTCAGCCTGACCGACGCCGGCCGCGACATGCAGGCCAAAAGCACGTGCCTCGGCCAGACCCTGTTCGCCGCCGGCGGCATGAGCGTCACGCAACTGGTGCAGCTGAACAAGGACGTCCAGGCGTTCAGGGACTCCGTCGCGCGGTTCGTCAGCGACCAGCCCAGGCCTTGAGCAAGGAGCGACCTACGGCGTCGCCGGCTCTTCCCGCGACAAGCCTCGCGCCTCCAGAGCCTCGAACAGCGCGGGCGCGCCTTCGACATCCGAAAAGAAGATGTCGAATACTCCCCCGCTCCTGAGCTTGAGCATGAGGCAGGCCGACCGGTCGTCCAATGACCACGACACCACGTCGCGCCACCTGACCGTCCTGCGCCGCAGGATGGTGCGGTGCTCCACGATCTCATCGCCGGAGAAATCGACCCTCCAGAGCGACAGGTTGGCGAAGTAAAGCGCGCCGGACGAAATCATGGCCACCAGCAGGTAGAAGACGATGGCCCGGGGTCCACGCGCCTCCCAGCCGGGAACCCCCATCCAGCTCCAGGCGAACGCCATGGCGAGGAAAGCCCAGGCGAAGACGGACAGCACCCCCACGATGGCGCCATGCCTCAGCACCCCCGGCCTCAGCGGCCCCCGAAGGAACCTGACCAGGGTCACGGCCAAGTAGACGAAGACGACGAGCCCCGCGGCGCCGACCGTCAGGCGGAAAACGAACTTGCCCAATCCCGCGAGCATTTCGACGATAAATTCCATAGGCCTCCCCCCGGCTCGGTCAGCGCTCGATCCCTAGTTGATTTTTCTGCGGCGACCAACGCGGCGCACGCGAGCGCCCTGGAGGCGCGGTCTTTGTCCCTCCCCGACGTCGCCGGCTTGGCCTAAAACACCCTCATGCTCACCGCCCTGCTCGGCCTCGCGCCTGTCGTCATCGCTCTGTTGACCCTGTCGGCGATCTTCTCGGCCGCCGAGACGTCGATGACCGGGGCCAGCCGCGCCCGCATGCACCAGCTGGAGCGCGAGGGCGACGCGCCGGCGCGGCGGGTCAACAAGCTGCTGTCCGACCAGGAGACGATGATCGGGGCGGTGTTGTTGGGCAACAACCTGATCAACATCCTGGCCTCGGCCCTGACGACCCAGGTGCTGACCACCCTGATCCCCGGCCCGTGGGGCGTGGCCGTCGCCACCGCCGTCATGACCGTGCTGGTGCTGGTCTTCGCCGAAGTGCTGCCCAAGACCGTGGCCATCGTCCGCTCGGACGACGTGGCCCGCACGCTGTCGGGACCGACCCTGTTCATCGTCCGCGCCTTCGGCCCGATCATCTACGCCATCCAGTGGATCGTGCGCCGCACCCTGCGCCTGTTCGGCGTCAAGCTGGACATGGCCGTCGACGTGCTGGCCGCCCACGAGGAGATCCGCGGCGCGGTCGACTACCACCACTCCGAAGGCCTGGTCGAAAGCGGCGACCGGCGCATGCTGGGCGGGGTGCTGGACCTGTCGGACATGGACGTCTCGGAGATCATGGTCCACCGCAAGTCGATGGTGCTGCTGGACGCCGACCTGCCGGCCCGCGAGCTGGTCGACGAGGTGCTGGAGGCCCAGCACACCCGCGTGCCCCTCTATCGCGACGAGCCCGACAACATCGTCGGCGTGCTGCACGCCCGCGACCTGCTGAAAGCCCTGGCCCAGTCGCCGACGGGCGTCGAGGGCCTGGACATCGCCGCCATCGTCCGCGAGCCGTGGTTCATCCCCGATACGACCAACCTCAAGGATCAGCTGAACGCCTTCCTCAAGCGCAAGAGCCACTTCGCCCTGGTCGTCGACGAGTACGGCGCCCTGCAGGGCCTGGTGACGCTGGAGGACATCCTGGAGGAGATCGTCGGCGAGATCGACGACGAGCACGACACCGCGCTGGAGGGCGTGCGCCGCCAGGGCGACGGCTCGGTCAATGTCGACGGCCACGTCACGGTGCGCGACCTGAACCGGGCCATGGACTGGCGCCTGCCCGAAGGCGACGCGGTGACCATCGCCGGCCTGGTCATCCACGAGGCCCAGATGATCCCCGAACCGGGCCAGACCTTCATCTTCCACCGCCACCGTTTCCAGGTGTTCCGTCGTCAGAGAAACCAGATCACCGCCCTGCGGATCAGCGCCCCTCTGGACGACGACAGCGAACTCTGAATCACTACGGTCAAGTTTCCGGTTCCACCTTGGGAACCGGATGAGAAAGGACGCGTTTCGTGTCCTTACGGACCAGGGGCGGTCCGGCGTGGAGGGGCGCGTTGGTCAAGTTGGCTGAGACGGACATTCGCGAGGACGGCGAAGCCGTTCTGCGTACGCGTCTGGCCCGGCTGGATAGCGCGCTGGCCGATGAAATCCGCAAATCCGACACCCTGGCGCGGGTCAGCGAGGCCGTCGCCTCCAGCCTCGACATCGACAGCTGCGTGCAGGTGGTGATCGACGGAGCGCGCGAGATCAGCGGCGCCCAGTTCGGAGCCTTCTTCTACAATCTGGTCGACGCCGAGGGCGAGTCCTACACCCTGTACCGGCTGTCGGGCGCGCCGCCCGAGGCCTTCGCCAACTTCCCCATGCCGCGCAAGACCGAGATCTTCGCCCCGACCTTCGACGGGGTGGGCGTGGTCCGCTCGGACGACATCACCCAGGATCCGCGCTACGGCCGCAACGCGCCGCGCAAGGGCATGCCCGAGGGCCACCTGCCGGTGCGCAGCTACCTGGCCATTCCGGTCTCCAGCCGCCAGGGCGAGGTGCTGGGCGGCCTGTTCTTCGGCCATTCCGAGCCGGGCCGCTTCTCGCCGCGCGACGAGAGCCTGCTGGTCGGCCTGGGCGCCCAGGTCGCCGCCACCATCGAGTCGATCAAGCTGAACGCCGGCTCGCGGGCCGAGCTGGACCATCGCCGCAAGGCCGAGGAGCGGCTGAAGTTCGCCCTGGACAGCGGCGGCATGGGCTCGTGGGACCTGGACGTGGCCACCAAGGCCTACGAGGCCTCGGACCTGTGCAAGGCCAATTACGGCCGCCGTCCGGACGAGGCCTTCACCTTCGCCGACCTGATCGCCACCATCCATCCCGAGGACCGGCCGCGCATCCTCAGCGCCATCGAGACCGCCATCCGCGACGGGGCCGAGTACGACGTCGAGTACCGCGTGATCCATCCGACCGGCGAGTTGCGCTGGCTGCACGCTCGCGGCCGCGCGGCCCAGACCGCCGACGACGGCGGCGTGCGCCGCCTGGCCGGGGTCTCGCTGGACATTACCGAGCGCAAGCGCTCGGACGAGCGCCAGAAGCTGCTGGTCAACGAGCTGAATCACCGCGTGAAGAACAGCCTGGCCACGGTGCAGTCGATCGCCGCCCAGACCCTGCGCTCGGTGGCCGCGCCGGAATATTTCCGCGACGCCTTCGAGACCCGGCTGATCGCCCTGTCCCACACCCACGACCTGCTGACCCGCGAAAGCTGGGCCGGCGCCAGCCTGCGCGAAGTGTTCGACGTCGAGCTGCACGCCATGGCCGGCGAGGACCGCGTGACCTTCGACTATCTCGGCGACGTGCGCCTGAACCCCAAGGCCGCGGTGGCCTTGGGCATGGGCATCCACGAACTGGCCACCAATGCGGTCAAGTACGGCGCCCTTTCGACACCGGACGGCCGCGTGGCCGTGCAATGGTCGCAGGAGGACGGCGTCCTCCGCCTGATCTGGACCGAAAGCGGCGGCCCGCCCGTCACCCCACCGGCCCGTCGCGGCTTTGGCGTCCGCCTTCTGGAGCGCGGCCTTGCGGCCGAGCTATCCGGCGGGGTCGAGCTGACCTATGATGCGACGGGACTCGTCTGCCAAATGGCGTTGCCCCTGCGCGCGCTGGAGCCCTGACACATGACTGCACTTTCCGCCCTCAAGGTTTTGGTCGTCGAAGACGAAGCCCTGGTCTCGATGCTGGTCGAGGACATGCTGACCGATCTCGGCTGCACGATCGTCGGCCCCGCCGCCGAGATCGAGGAAGCCCTGAAGCTGGCCACCTCGGCCGACATCGATGCGGCCCTGCTGGACGTCAATCTGGGCGGTCGCCCGATCTTCCCGGTGGCCGACGCCCTGAAGGCGCGCGGCGTGCCCTTCGCCTTCGCCAGCGGCTATGGCGAGGCGGGCCTGACCGAGGACCACAAGGGCGCCACGGTGCTGCAGAAGCCCTTCCGCGAGGCGGATCTCCGCCGCGTGCTGGAGAGCCTGGTCAGCCAGACCGCTTAGAACGTCTCCAGATCGAAGACAAAAAAGGGGCGGCTCCGCGAGGAGCCGCCCCTTCTTTTTGGCTGAATAGCCGCTCCCCAAGAAAATCCCGGGGGCGAGAGCGGCCGGGAGGCGAACCTCCCGGCCGTCGTCGCTTAGAAGCGGGCGTTCAGGCCGACTTGGTAGTAGCGACCCAGGACGTCGTAGACGCCCAGGCCCGTGGTGCCCCACGGCGCTTCTTCGTCGAACAGGTTGCGGACGTTCAGGCGAGCCTTCACGCGGTCCAGACCCAGACGACCACCGACCAGTTCGGTCAGGTCGTACGAGATGGCCAGGTCGTTCAGGTAGTAGTCCTTGACCCACAGCGGATCGCGGGTTTCCGGGGTGAAGTCCTTGTTGAAGTAGGACTTGCCCGTGAAGCTGGTCGTCAGGGTGACGGCCAGCGGACCGCGCTTGTAGGTGGTGTCCAGGCGCCAGGAGACGTCCGGGTTACCGATTTCGCCCTTGTCGTCGTTCAGGTCGAAGCCCAGGCCGGTGACCGAGGTCTCCTGCTTGTTGACGTGGAACAGGTCGAAGTTGAAGCCGAAGCCGCCCAGGTCGGCGCCGTTGGCGCTCTTAGCCAGGAACGGGATGTCGGTCAGTTCGAAGTTGTAGTCCACGCCCAGGGTGGCGCCCTGGAAGTTGGTGTAGCCAGCGTTGACGAAGCCGGTGGCCGGGCCGGTGTAACCGGTGGTCTGGTCGGCGGTCACGACTTGGCCGGTCGAGTTACGACGGAAGCGCGAGCAAACGTCGGCCGGCTTGCTCGGCGAGTCGTAGCAGACCTGCATGATCGAGCTGAGCGTGAAGTTGGCGATGGCGTCGGTGATGTCGACGTTCACCCAGTCGAAGCTGATCGCCAGGCCCTTGATGAACGAGGGCTGGTAGACGAAGCCCACCGACCATTCGTCAGCCAGTTCGTTGCGCAGGCTGCGGTTGCCCGAGGTGGTGCCTTGGACGGTCGCGGCCTGGACGTTCGAGGTCAGGCTGAAGTTCGACGGCAGACCCAGAGCGGCGAAGTCGGCGCGGCAGTTGGCGCCGCGGGTCGCCGGGTTCGGGCCCGAGTTGATGTTACGAGCATCGCAGGGGTCGGTGGCGGTCATGAAGCTGACCGCGTTCGGCAGGAACAGCTCGGTGATCGCCGGGGCGCGGAACGAGCCCGAGCGGGTGCCGCGGATCAGCAGGTCGTTGATCGGCTTCCAACGAACGCCATAGCTCCAGGCGTCGTTCTTGCCGGCCAGCGAGTTGTCCACGCGACGACGCGCGCCTTCCAGTTCCAGGCTACGCATGCCCGGGAACGAGAAGTCACCGCCGAAGATCGGGATCAGACCTTCGATGTAGGCTTCCTTGGTCTCGTACGAACCGCTCAGCGACGAGATGGCGGCCGAACGGCCCACGCCCAGACGCTGGGCGTCGTTCGGCGTGAAGCGCGACTTTTCCTTACGGTACTCGTAGCCGGCGTTGAAGCTGACCATACCGGCCGGCAGCTTCACGATGTCACCGCCGAAGTTGGCTTCGTAGCCCGTTTGGATCAGGGCGTAGTCGCTGACGAAATCGACGCTGATGTACTTCTTGGCCGCTTCGCTCGGAGCGCCCAGACCGAACATGTTCAGCGGGGCGCAGCCGGCGGCGCGAGCAGCGGCGCTACGGCAGACGATGGCGCCCGTACCGTCACGCACCGCGTCAATCGCGTTGGTGAACTTCACCTGGTCGATGTTCGGCGAGGAGAAGGTGCCCCACGACTTGCCGAAGTTGGCCGCGACGTTCCAGAAGAACTTGCGGTCGGCGAATTCGAAGTCGCCTTCCAGGTTGAACACCGTGCGCAGCAGGTCGCCTTCGGTGCTGGTCTTGTTGTTACCCAGGTCGGCCGAAGCGCGGCTCAGGTAGAAGATGCCTTCGCCCGGGTTGGCGGTGTCGGCCGTCAGCGGGGTCGGCTGACCCAGCAGAGCGGTGCGGGTCGCGGCCGGCAGGAAGGGGTTGGCCGTCGAGAAGGCCAGCGAAGCCGAGTTACCGCCGAAGATCGGGGCGTTGTAGATCGGCTGGTTGTACGGCTCGACCGACGTCTGGTGGTTGTAGAACAGTTCCGAGTTGAAGCGGATGTGGTCGGTGACGTCGTAGCGCGCGAAGAAGGTCGCGACGTGACGCTTCACCGGCGAGATCAGCGACGACAGATCGGCCAGGTTCATGCCGTCGCCGCCCGAGGCGACGCTGGCGCTCCAGAACTGTCCGGTGTTGTACGGGATCAGCGTGCCGCCCGGACCGAACTGGGCCGTGATGCGCTGGCCCGGGTTGCTCGGGTCGGCGATGGTCAGCAGGCTCGACAGGGCCGAACCGCTGTTGCGGAACGCCAGACCGCCCAGGGTCACTTCCGGGATGCGGCGGTTCAGGGCGATGATCGAGCCCGGGATGCCGTCGGTCGTGGTGCGGTTGGCCGGGTTGACGACGAAGGCCAGCTGACGGGCGGTGATCGGACGATCGTTGAAGCCCAGCTGGGTGGTTTCGTTGTACTCGTAGCTGCCCGACAGGTTCAGGCGGCCGTCCATGAAGTTACGGCCGACCGTGATGCGGCCGCGATAGACGTCGGCGTCGTTACGGTCCGAGACGCCGTACTGGCCGTCGATTTCGACGCCTTCGTAGTGGGTCTTGGTGATGACGTTGATGACGCCGGCGATGGCGTCCGAGCCGTAGACGGCTGCGCCGCCGGCCTGGATGGTTTCGATGCGGTCGATCAGACCGGTCGGGATGGCGTTGAAGTCGACCTGACCACCAGCGCCCGAACCCGAGAACAGCGAAGCGACGTTGCTGCCGACGAAGCGGCGGCCGTTCACCAGGGTCAGGGTGCGGTTGGTGCCCAGGTTGAACAGGTTGATGTAGTTACGACCCGTGCCGAACGAGCCTTGGTCGCCGATCGGATTGATCGGGACGCCGGCCGACGGCATGTCGTTCAGGGCGTCGGCGACGTTGGTGTAGCCCTTCGAGTCGATCGACTCCGAGCTCAGCACCTGGATCGGTTGCGCCGAGACGAGGTCCGGACGGCGGATGCGCGAACCGGTGACGACGACGGCTTCGAGTTCAGCGGTATCCTCTTTCGGAGCGCTGGCTTGCTCGGCTTGAGCGAAAGCGGTGCTCGCGCTGGCCAGCGCGATCAGCATGCTGGTGCCGAGGAGGAGGGAACGACTGATCATGTAAGGAAAAAACCCCCGAATTGGACAAGCGGCCCACTGAGCCCCGCATCAGCCAAACGCGGGACTTCGGAGTGAGCCTTGTGGGGGAGCGTAGGCGAGCGTCGGTTGGGTGACACCACCAATACGCCGAACGCTGTGACTTCGTGCCCAAACCGTTACCTCCAGGACACAGAAATGCCATAGAGGCCCAGCTTGGACATGGAACGTTGCATTACACGAAGTTAATAGGTTCTGCCCGCACACCCGGTAATGGCGGCAAAAACATCCATTTTTCCGTACATGTCACGCAGTTAGGGCAAAAATTTTCACCGAACGTCACAATTCGATGATCGAGTTCGGAACATTCGTTTGAACTGTACACCCGAATTCTAAAGTCCAGGATTTTGACCTTTTTGCCCGAATTCGGCCTCAGTCGAGGTCGCGCGGGCCGAACGAACGGGGCAGCAGGCTCCAGAAATCGACCCGCTCGGTGGTCTCTCCGCCCTGCACCGAAACCACCTCGCAAGCCTCGCCGGCGAACTCGGCGATGCGCTGGCGGCAGGCGCCGCAGGGCTGGACCACGGCGTCCGAGCCGGCTGCGATCAGCACCTTGTCGATGACCCGCGAGCCGCCGGCCGTGATCATGGCGCCGATCGCCGTCTGTTCGGCGCAGGTCCCGACCGGATAGGCCGCGTTCTCGACATTGACGCCGTAGTGGACCCGGCCCTCGGCGTCGATCACCGCCGCCGCCACCGTGAACTTCGAATAGCGGGCGTACGAGCGCTCCAGCAGGCCAGGCAGGACCTTGGCGGCGTCCTGTTCAACGGTGTGGTGGGTAGCGCTCATGGTCTTTCCTGCCTTCCGGCAGAGGATCGCGCCGGGGAGAGAGGCAATCAGCCGCAGCTTCCCCACGCAAGCAAAAAAGTAAGCGCCGCCTTACCCCTCGCCGGGCGCCGTCGCGATGATCGACAGGGCGTGGACGGGCCCCGCCAACTCCTCGGCCAGCACCTTCATCACCATGCGCTGGCGCATCACCCGCGCCTTGCCCGCAAAGGCCTGCGCCTCGATTCGCAGATTGAAGTGGCTTTCGCCCGCTCCAGTGTGCCCAGCGTGGCCGTGGTGGCGGTCGCTATCGTCCACAAGCTCCAGCTTCGAGGGCGAAAAAGCCTCCTCCAGCTTGCTGCGGATGGTGTCCGTGACGGCGCCCATGTCGGTCTCTTGCTTGTCAATCCTTGAACGGAAATAGCCTGGGCTTACTCTAGACGCCATGAGCCGCGAGTTCGAATACCGTCCCAAATTCACCGACATCCGGGTCCGGCCGCCCAAGAAGGGCGAGGACGACCCGGTCAACGACGTGCTTGGCCTCAAGCCCGGCGAGAAACGGTGTGACCATCCCGACTGTCGCCTGGCCGGATCGACCAGGGCGCCGAAGTCGCGCGACCTGCCGAACCAGCACTACTGGTTCTGTCAGGCCCACGCGGCCGAGTACAACAAGAACTGGAACTTCTACGCCGGCATGAGCGAGGCGCAGATCCGCGCCGCCCAGGAGACCGAACGCCAGACCGGCGGTCGTCCGACCTGGAGCTTCAAGGCCGACGCCAATTCGCGTGAAGCCGCGGCGGCCGCCGCCCGCGACGCCCGCGCCTTCGCCGACCCGTTCGGGATCTTCCGCGCCCAGCAGCGCAAGGCCGAGTCCGCGCGCAGCGCCGCCGAGCGCAGCCTGGGCAAGCTGGAACGCGGGGCCCTGGCCGACCTGGACCTGGAAGCCGGCGTCGACAGCGCCGCGATCAAGGCCAAGTACAAGGAGCTGCTCAAGCGCTTCCACCCGGACGCCAACGGCGGCGACCGCAGCGCCGAGCACAAGCTGCAGCGGGTCATCAAGGCCTACAAGACCCTGCAAAAGGCCGGGATGGTGAAGAGCTAGACCGGCTTGGCCTTGGGCACGACCGTCAGGACAGGCGGTCGCGGAACGCGGCGTAGTCGAACTGCCGCACCACCTTCAGCGCGTCGGTGTCGCTGTTCCACAGCGCGATCGCCGGCAGCGGCACGCCGTTGAAGGTGTTGGTCTTGACCATCGAATAGTGGGCCTGGTCCAGGAACGCGATGCGCGTTCCCGGGGTCGGGCGCTCGGCGAAGACGTAGTCGCCGATGACGTCGCCGGCCAGGCACGACGGGCCGCCCAGGCGGACGGCGACGCCGGCCTCCGGCTCGCCCAGCATGGCGGGGCGATACGGGGCCTCGATCACGTCCGGCATGTGGCAGGTCGCCGAGATGTCGGTGATGGCGATGGGCATGCCATTGTCGAAGACGTCCAGCACCTCGCCGACCAGGATGCCCGCGTCCAGCGCCACGGCCTCGCCCGGCTCCAGATAGACCTGCACGCCATGGCGCTGGGCCACCGCGTTCAGGAAATCGACCAGCCGATCGGTCTGATAGTCGGCGCGGGTCACGTGGTGGCCGCCGCCCAGGTTCAACCACTTCACCCCGCCCAGCAGCGAGGCCAGCTTTGGCTCCACCGCCGCCCAGATGCGCGCCAGCGGCTCGAAGTCCTGCTCGCACAAGGCGTGGATATGCAGGCCGTCGACGCCTTGCATGTGCTCGGGCCGCAGCTGCGACACCGGGAAGCCCAGACGCGAGCAGGGCTGGGCCGGATCGTACTTGGCGACCTCGCCCTCGGAATGTTCGGGGTTCAGCCGCAGGCCGATCTCGAAGACCTCGCCCTCGGCGCGCGCCTTGGCGATCACGCCTTCGAAGCGCGCCACCTGGTCCGGCGAATTGAAGATCACGTGGTCGGACAACCGCAGGATTTCCGGCAGGTCCTCGGCCTTGTAGGCGGGCGAATAGGTGGTCAGCTCGCCCTTGTAGAATTCTCGGGCCAGCCGCGCCTCCCACAGCCCGGAGGCGCAGACGCCGTCGAGATACTCCCCGACGACGTCCGCCAGCGACCACATGGAAAAGGCCTTCAGGGCCAGCAGGACGCGGGCGTTACCGCAGTCCTTCACGTCCTTCAGCACCGCCAGATTGCGCCGCACCGCCACCTCGTCCACCACGAAGGCGGGCGAGGCGACGCGGTTCAGGTCGAAATGCGCGAAGGCGCCCGGATCACCGGCCCTGGTTTCCATGGGTCTGTTCCGTTTCCCTAGAACGCCAGCGGTTGCGCCAGGTCCTGAACCTTCCACGGCAGGCCGTGCTGGTTCAGCATGTCCATGAACGGATCGGGGTCCAGCTGCTCCATGTTGAACACGCCCTCGCCCTTCCACTGGCCCGTCAGCATCAGGGCCGCGCCGATCATGGCCGGCACGCCCGTGGTATAGCTGACCGCCTGGTTGCCCGTCTCGGCATAGGCCGCCTCGTGGCTGCAGACGTTGTTGACGTAGACCGTGCGGGCCTGGCCGTCCTTCTGGCCGGTGGCGATCGTGCCGATATTGGTGTTGCCCTTGGTGATCGGGCCCAGCGACGACGGCTCGGGCAGCAGCGCCTTGAGGAACTCGATGGGGATGATCTCGCGGCCCTGGAACATCATCGGCTCGATGCGGGTCATGCCGACATTCTCCAGCACTTCCAGGTGCTTGAGATAGCTGTCGCCGAAGGTCATCCAGAAGCGGATGCGCTGGATCTCCGGGTAGAACTTGGCCAGGGATTCCAGCTCCTCATGGTACATGAGGTACATGTTCTTGGGTCCGACGGCCTCGAAGTCGAACACCTGCTTGTGGCTCAGCGCCGGGCCTTCGACCCACTGGCCGTTTTCCCAGTGACGCGAGGGCGCGGTCACTTCGCGCAGGTTGATCTCGGGATTGAAGTTGGTGGCGAACGGCAGACCGGTGTCGCCGCCGTTGCAGTCCAGGATGTCCAGCGTGTCGATCCGGTCCAGCAGGTGCTTCTTGGTGTAGGTCGTGAACACCGAGGTCACGCCGGGATCAAAGCCGCTGCCCAGCAACGCCATCAGGCCAGCGTCCTTGAAGCGGTCCTGATAGGCCCACTGCCAGCTGTATTCGAACTTGGCCGCGTCGCGCGGCTCGTAATTGGCCGTGTCCAGATAGTTCACGCCGGCCGCCAGGCAGGCGTCCATGATCGCCAGATCCTGGTAGGGCAGCGCCAGATTGACCACCAGGCCCGGCTTTGCCGCCTTGATCAGAGCGGTCGTCGCGGCGACATCGTCGGCGTCGATCGCGGCCGTCTCGATGGTCACGCCCGTGCGGTCCTTCACCGACTGGGCGATGGCGTCGCACTTCGACTTCGTCCGACTCGCCAGCGTGATGTGCGAGAAAATATCCGTGTTCATCGCCATCTTGTGGACAGCGACCGAACCAACGCCACCTGCGCCGATAACCAGCACCCTGCTCATTTTGGCTTCTCCTAAAGTCCAGTCTCCCCTAACGCGCTGATCTGGCTCAGGGGGGCGGGCCTACTATCACGCGGATCGTGTCTTCGCTAACCGCGCCGCTCGACGATTTGACACAGACGCTGCTCACGATATTTGTCGGAGTAATAACGACACTTGTGAGGAAGCATGCCGCGCTTTGGGAAGACGACGGACCGCAGGACGCTGCTGGCCGGGCTGAGCACCGCCGCTCTTGGCCTCATGGGAGCGCCAGCCTTCGCCCAGGCTCTGTTCTATCCCACCTATCCCAAGCCGGGCACGCCCAAACTGGAAGGCGCCGACAGCAGCCGCCGGATCATCGATCCGCCCGCCAAGGACTACTGGCCCTATGCCCGCATCAGCGGCGCCGGCCGCCCCGTCACCAAGGCCACGCAGGACGGCGGCTGGCTGTCGGGCCTGTCGGAGGTCAGCTACAAGGGGCCCGAGCCGCGCCCCTACCCCATCGCGCCTTGGGGCCAGGCCGACAGCGGCTCGGCCGTGAAGAGCGGCAAGCTGCCCGCCATCCGCCCGATCTGGGACGCCCACATCCGCGACACCATCGTCTGCCTGGGCGGCGACGGCTTCTACTACATGACCGGCACCACCGGCGATAACTGCTGGGCGGTGAACGACGGCGTCGAGCTGTGGCGCTCTCGCGATCTCAAGAGCTGGGACTATCTGGGCCTGGTCTGGAGCATCGACCGCGACGGGACGTGGGAGCAGAACTGGACCGCCCGCGCCGGCGTGCCGTTCCGCGCCCTGTGGGCCCCGGAGATCCACTTCCTGGGCGGGAACTACTACATCTGCCACTGCATCAGCGGCGTCGGCATCGGCGTGCTGAAGAGCACCACCGGACGCGCCGAAGGCCCCTATGCTCACGTATTGTCGGACAAACCGATCAAGGGCGGCATCGACTCAACCCTGTTCGAGGCCGCCGACGGCAAGATCTATCTGTCGTGGGGCGCGGCCACCAAGATTCGCGAGATCAAGCCCGACTTCAGCGACTTCGCCGGCGACTGGCAGGACCTGGTGTTCGCCGACGACGGCGTCGATCCCAAGGCCCAGAAGGCCGGCAAGCCCCTGCGCCGCGTGGGTTTCGAGGGCGCGACCTTCTTCCGGGCCAACGGCAAGTACTATGTCGGGGCCTGCAACAAGGACGAGGGCCGCTATTCGTTCTGGTTCGCCTCGTCGGACAACCTCCTGGGCCCCTATTCCGACCGTCACGAGGGCCCGCCGGGCGGCGGCGGCGGCAACCTGTTCCGCGACAAGACCGGCCGCTGGTGGCAGACCTTCTTCGGCAATGACGACCAGATGCCCTTCCGCGAGAAGCCGGGCCTGATCGCCATCGAATTCGACAAGGACGGCCGCGTCGTCGCCTCGAAAGACCAGCCGTTCAAGCCTTTCGCGTAGGTAACTTGCGAAGCAGTCGCTGACTGAGCCATCTTTCGCCGCCACTGGGCGAGGGACGACTCTTCGATGACCGACACCGATCGCGAGTGGCGCGCCCCGGCCGATCCGCCGACGCCGGTAACGCCCGTGCCGTTCGGCAAGCCCTGGAGCATCTGGTTCTGGGGCGGGCTGATCTCGACCGCCGGCCTGGGCCTGGCCGTCGCGCCACGCGTCGTGCTGCACCTGCTGGACGTGGATGTCGGCGCGTCGGGCCTGCCCTGGGTGCGGTTCGCGGGCCTCGTCCTCCTGGCCTACGCCATGGGCTACCACGTCGCCGGCTGGACCGGGCAGCGCACCTATATGCGGGCCTCGGTGGTGCTGCGGGTGTTCTCGCTGGTGGTGATCGGCGCGTTCGTGCTGCTGGACTGGCTGCCCAAGGCCTGGCTGGCCGTGGGCCTGGTCGACTTCGTCGGCGCGGTGTGGACGACGCTGGAACTGCGCTGGCGGCCTAAGCCGAAGGCTTGAACCGCCTCTGCACCAGAAACGCCGCGAACCAGCAGGCCATGGCCCAGGCCGCGCCGACGCACCAGCCGGCCAGCACGTCGCTGGCCCAGTGGACACCCAGATAGACGCGGCTAAGGCCCACCATCAGGCTGACCAGCACACCCGCCCCCACGGCCAGCACCTTGACCCGCCGTTTGTCGGCGAAGCGCGCGGCCAGCACGCCCAAGGTGAGAAAGACCACGGCCGACAGCATCGCATGGCCGGACGGGAAGCTGGCATTGACCGCCTCGACCGCCCGATAGGCCAGGTCCGGCCGCTCGCGCCCGAAGACCAGCTTCAGCCCCTGACTGATCAGCAGGCCGCCCCCGGCCCCCGCCAACAGCAACAGGGCCTCGGTCCAGCGCCGCAAGGACGCCAACAGGGCGAAGGCCAGGGCGATCACCAGGGTCAGCACCGCCACCGAGCCCAGAGCCGTGATGTCGGTCGCCGCCAGGTGCAGCCACTTGGGCCCGACCAGCTCGTGCGGCAGGCCGTCGACTCGCAAGGCCCGCAGCACCGCCATGTCCAGCGCCCGGGTCTCACCTTCGGCAACTTCTTCGGCGATCGACAGGAAACCCCAGGCCCCGAAGGCCACGATCAGCAGGGCCGCGGTCGCGCCCAGCTCGCGCCGGGCGGTGTCCAAAAGTCCTCGAAAGGCGATACGGATCAAGCGGATAGCTCCTGGACCGTCGGGTTCATGCTACAATATTTCCCTTTTGAAACATGAACTTAAGCTGACCAGGGCCGTTCAGGTTCCAAGCATGTCGGACCTCGTAGGTTCGACTTCTCAACAAGGAGACCCGACATGAAACGCCTGATCACTGCTTCGCTCGCCGTTCTGATGCTGGCCGGCGGCGCCTCCGCCGCTTCCGCCCAGGACTATCGCCGCGACCACAACAACAACGGCCGCTACGACAGCCGCGACCGCGCCTATGAAAACGGCCGCCGCGACCAGGCCCGCGCCGAAGACCGTCGCGATCGCCGTGAATACCGCCGCTGGGCCAAGGGCCAGCGTCTGGACCAACGCTATCGCGGCAACAGCTACTATGTCAGCGACTACCGCGCCCGCGGTCTGCGCGCCCCGCCGCGCGGCTATCGCTGGCAGCGCGTGGACGACCAATACGTCCTGGCCGCCGTCGCTACCGGCCTGATCGCTTCGGTGATCATCGCCAACCGCTAAAAAAATGGGTCTCGAGGGGGTGTCGCGCTGCGGCGCCCCCTTCCCTCACCCTAGGTCAAAGGGCTAATTCGGTGCCATGCCCGAGTTCGCCGATAACAGCTCCGCCAACGATCCCCTGATCACCCTGGTCCCCGACAAGTGGGTGACGCTCCGCGACGCATTCGGCGTCGACAGCGACATGAAGGTCCCGTTCTTCTCGCACCGCGACGCGCACGTCCCCGAGATCGACACGGCCTACAAGTTCGACCCGCAGACGACGAAGGCCATCTGCGCCGGCTTCGCCAAGGACCGCCGCGTGATGGTCCAGGGCTATCACGGCACCGGCAAGTCCACCCACATCGAGCAGATCGCCGCGCGCCTGAACTGGCCGCTGGTCCGCGTGAACCTGGACAGCCACGTCTCGCGTATCGACCTGGTCGGCAAGGACGCCATCGTCCTGAAGGAAGGCAAGCAGGTCACCGAATTCCGCGAAGGGATCCTGCCCTGGGCCCTGCAGCGCCCGATCGCCCTGGTGTTCGACGAATATGACGCGGGTCGCCCCGACGTGATGTTCGTGATCCAGCGCGTGCTGGAAGCCGGCGGCAAGCTGACCCTGCTGGACCAGAACCGCGTCATCCGCGCCAATCCGTATTTCCGGCTGTTCTCGACGACCAACACCATCGGTCTGGGCGACACCACCGGCCTCTATCACGGCACCCAGCAGATCAACCAAGGTCAGATGGACCGCTGGTCGATCGTCACGACGCTGAACTATCTGGAGCACGACGTCGAAGCCGCCATCGTGCTGGCCAAGAACCCGTCGTACGACACCGCCGAGGGCAAGCGCACCCTGGCCGCCATGGTCCGCGTCGCCGACATGACCCGCAACGCCTTCATGAACGGCGACATCTCGACCGTCATGAGCCCGCGGACGGTGATCACCTGGGCCCAGAACGCCGAGATCTTCGATCACGACGTGGCCCTCGCCTTCCGCCTGACCTTCCTGAACAAGTGCGACGAACTGGAACGCCCCACGGTGGCCGAGTTCTTCCAGCGCGCGTTCGGCACGGATCTGCCGGAAAGCGCCGCGCGGGTGAAGGTCGCCTAGGCTCCAGGACGTTTCGGACAAGACAGCGTCATCGGAACCGCCTCTACTGGCGGTCCGTTGACCTGCGACACTTTCCGGAGACGCCCCATGACCGACATCACCTACACCATCGTCGAACACGACGGCGGCTGGGCCTACAAGGTGGGCGACACCTTCTCCGAGACCTTCCCGTCGCACGACGCGGCGCTGAAGGCGGCCAAGACCGCTGCCGCTGAGCAGCGCCAGCCCGGCGAGACCGAAGGCATCGTCTACGAAGACAAGAACGCCGTCTGGCACGGCGAGGTCGCGTCCGGCGACGATCGCCCCACGACCCATGTCGAGGACGCCAAGTAGCCGCGTTCGGAAATTGGCCCTGATCTTGCGGCACGAAGCTTCCTGAAGCCCATTTTGAGACAAGGTCGCCGCCGATGTTCGCCAAGAAGAAAGAAGCCCCCGCGTCGCTGGCCCTGACTCCGCTGGAACAACCGCGCCCGGCCGCGCCGGCCGCGGTCCAGCCGCAGCAGGCCGCCCCCGCGCGTCCCAAGCCCGCCTCGCTGTTCTCGCAAGGCCTGACCGTGCGCGGCGACATCGTCGGCGACGTCGAGGTGCACGTCGACTGCGCGGTGCTGGGCGACGTGAAGGTGGGCAAGCTGGTGGTCGGCCCGAACGCCCGTATCGAAGGCTCGATCATCGCCCAGGCCATCGAGATCCATGGCCTGGTCATCGGCGCGGTCACCGCCCAGGCCGTGCGCCTGTACGGCACCGCGCGCGTGGACGGCGACATCACTCATGAGCAGCTGGCCATGGAAACCGGCGCCGAGTTCCAGGGCCGCAGCCTGAAATTCCGCCGCCCGGCTCAGCCGCAACCGCAGGCCCAGGCCCACGCCCCTCAGCCTCACGCACAACAGGCGCCTGTCCCGCAAGCCGCGCCGCAACCGGCCCCTTCGGCCTCGCAGACGCCCTACAGCCACGTCTCGCACTAGGATTTTGACGGCTTTTCAGGCGCCGCGCCGGCTTCTGTGGCGCGGCGGCCACGCTGTTCCAGCTTCGGGAAAACCGGCGGAACGCTCACGCTAAGCCGGGCTTTGTTATGGTGTGGGTTGGCGAGAACCAACCCGGATCAAGGAGCCCAAATCCATGGCCGGCAAGCCTTTGCACATCGTGCCGCCCGTCTCGGGCGTGGCGGAAGTCTACGACCTGGGACGCGGTCCCGAGTCCACCGCCCAGCGCGTCAAACGTCTTCAGAACGAGGCCCGCATGCTGGCCCGCGAAGAGATCGAGCGCCTGGACCGCGACCTTCGCAAGCTCGCCGACCAGGCCAAGACGATCGCCGACGGCGGCGAGGCCTATCCGGCCGGCATCCGCGAACTGGCGGGCCGCATCGGGGTGGATACGGCGCAGCGGGCCGAGATCCTGCGGGCGCTGCTGGAGCGGCTGCACTAGCGGGTCCGTCCTCGTCCTTCGACAAGCTCAGGATGAGGACTACTTTTGACGACGGTTCACTAGAAACCTCATCCTGAGCCTGTCGAAGGACGAGGTTTCGACCCCTGTGCCAAGCCGGGACGCCCTACGCCCCCGCGTTCGCCATCTTCCTGAGCCGCCGCGCCAGGTCTTCGGGCCGGTCGGCGATCTGGTCGAACAGGGCCTGGACCTCGGCCTCGCCGAAGCCGGCCGCGCGCAGAGTGCGCCAGGCGCCGGCCAGCACGGCCTCGGCGATGTCCAGGCGGTCGTCGGCGAGGGCGAGGCCCGCGCCGAACGGGCTCTGCGAAACGGTATATTCAGCGGCGAGCGACATGGGAGCCTCCTGCGGTCGGCAGTAATGTTCCTTTTTTGTTCGCATTCCGCAAGAGAGTCGAGTCCCCATTTCGAGACATGAAAAACCCCGAGGTCCGGAGACCTCGGGGCTGCGCGGTCGGGGCGGACCTACGCGATATCAGGCGGCCGGCTCACAACGGCCGCCCAATGCTCAGAAGGGCTTAGCGGCAGACGGTCCGCTCGCGGTAGACGCCCTCGTAGCGATCGTAGTCGCGCGTGGTCCAGCACTCGCGGTCGCCATAGTAGGGACGCGGGGCATAGCCGTAGCCATAGCCGTAACGCGGCGGGGGCGGCGGGGCGTAGGCGCGGCGGCCGTAATAACGATCGTCGTAGTAGCGGTCGTTGCGGTTGCCGTCCGAGATCGCGGCGCCGACGGCCAGGCCGACGATGCCGGCGGCGACCGCTACAGCGGCGGTGTCGTTGCCGTGACCACGGTGGTGGCGATAGCGGGGATCGGCCGAGGCGGTCGTCGCGACCACCAGCGACAGAGCAGCAGCGCCGGCGGCGACCTTGCCGACCGTGCTGAACAGGTTGCGGGCCATGGAGGCCTCCTTGAGTTTCGCTTCCCGGCGCCCTTCGCGTCGTCCAGCGTCGAAGATGACGATCGGACTTCCCGCCTGAACGGCGCCTGAACGGATTCTTTCAACGAATGGCGGAACCGGTTTGTTCACCTTTTTCCGCCAGGGTGGTGTCGAACGGGGGTTCCAAGCGACCTCCGCGCTACGGAGATCGCCATGTCCAGCACCGTGTCGTACGCCCAAGGCCAGGCCCTGCAGGTCCTGTCGTTCGAGGTTGGCGCCCAGACCTATTGCGTCCCCGTCAGCGCCGTTCGCGAGATCCGCGGCGTCACCCCGCCCACCCCTCTGCCCGAGGCTCCGCCCTATGTGCGCGGCGTCATCAACCTGCGTGGCCAGGTCATGCCGGTCATCGACCTGTCGTGGCGCCTGGGCAAGGGCGCGGCGCAGGACGGCGCCCGCCAGGTGATCATCGTGGTCGAGAACCAGAACGACGTCGCCGGCCTGCTGGTCGACGCGGTCTGCGACAGCTTCACCGTCGAAGCCGAGCACATCAATGCGCCCCCGCCCCTGGGCGATGGCGAAGACTCGCCGCTGGTGTCGGCCGTGATCACCTCGGGCGAAGGCGACATGACGGTCCTGCTGGCTGTCAGCCGCATCCTGCCCGAGCGCCAAGTGGCCCTGGCGGCTTAAGCCGCAACCTCCGCCGCTACTTCCGCGATCAGCGCCCGCAACCAGCGGTGCGCCGGATCCTGCCTATAGCGCACGTGCCAGCCCATCTGCACCGGGAAGGTCCCCAGATCGACGGGGGCCGGAAGCACCTTGAGCCGCGCATCGCGCGTCAGATGGCGGCAGATCAGGTTCGGCAAGGTCGCGCAGTAGTCCGTGGCCGCCACCATCTCCGGCACCGCCAGGAAGTGGGTGACCGACACGGCCACCTCGCGCCGTAGCCCCCTCTGGTCCAACGCCTGGAACAGGCCCGTCCGCATTCGCCCCGGCGGCAGGACATTGACGTGTTTCAGCCGCTCGTACTGCTCGCGTGAGATGGCCTCGCCGATCTCGGGATGGTCGGCCCGCACCACGCAGGACAGGCCCTCGTCCATCAGGTGCTGCACGACCAGATTGTCCGGCGGGTCGACGATGCGCCCCAGCACCATGGCCGTGTCGCCCGACATCACCCCCGTTTCGGTCAGGTCGTTGCCGAACGGCATGAGGCGCAGCCTGATGCCCGGCGCCCGCTCGCGCAGCCGCATCACGATCGCCGGGGCCAGCACGAACTCGACATAGCTGTTGGGCGCGATGGTGAAGAGGCGCACGGCCTCGCCCGGATCAAAGTCCTGCTGCCCCAGTATGGCGTCGTCCAGCCGGGCCAGGGCCGCGGCGATCACCGGGGCCAGCTCCTCAGCCATCTGGGTGGGCCGCACGCCGTAGCGCTCGCGGATGAACAGCGGGTCGCGCATCGTCACGCGCAATCTTGCGAGGGCGTTCGACAAAGCCGGCTGGGTGATACCCAAGCGCTGGGCGGCGCGGGTGACGCTGCGCTCCTCCATCAGGGCCACGAAGATCGGCAGCAGGTTGAGGTCGTACCGCATCAGATATCACTTTGACCGATATCTAAAATCACATCAATAAAGTTCTGGAATACCTGCGCTCGGCGCATGTTTGGCCTGTCCCGAGGGGACGCCAACCACAGGCCAAGGAGGCCAACATGTCCAAGGGTAAGGTTCTCATCATCGGCTCGAACGCCACGCAGATCGAAGTGCGCGGCGGCACGGGCGCCACCGGCCAATATCTGAACGAGACCGTCGTGCCGGCCATGGCGCTGGTCGCCGCCGGCTACGAGATCGTGCTGGCCACGCCCAACGGCACGAAGCCGTACATCGATCCGGCCTCGGACGACGCCGGCCATTTCGACAACGACCAGGCCGCCTATGAGCGCGGCAAGGCCTTCTACGAGACCGATCCGGCCATGAACCAACCGCGCACCCTGCGCTCGGTGATCGGCGAGGGCCTGGACAACTTCGTCGGCGTGTTCGTGCCCGGCGGCCAGGCTCCCGGCGTCGACCTGATGCAGGACGCCGAGACCGGCGTGATCCTGCGCCACTTCCACGATCGCGGTCAGCCCACCGCCCTGCTGTGCCACGGCCCGATCGCCATCGCCTCGGCTATCGACGACGCCGCCGGCTTCCGCGCCGCCCTGATCGCCGGCGACACCGCCAAGGCCGCGCAGCTGGCCAAGGGCTGGCCCTATGCCGGCTACAACATGACTATCTTCTCCAACAGCGAGGAGAAGGTCGTCGAAGAGCACATCCTGCACGACAAGCTGTTCTTCAACGTGGCCGACGCGCTGGAGATCGCCGGCGGCAAGGTGATCACCAACCCGGTGAACTTCGAACCGAACGTGATCGAGGACCGCGAGCTGATCACCGGCCAGAACCCCCGGTCGGACCATCCGCTGGCCGCGACGCTGGTCGCTGCGCTCGACCGGTCGCTGGTCAAAGCCTAATCCCTTGGCGACTGGCGGGGCGTGTTTACGCCCCGCCAGAGCCTGGTCTCGAAAGGAATAGAACGATGTCGAACGCCGTGAAGATCGTGGCCATCCTGACCGCCCGTCCAGGCAAGGCCGAAGCTTTGTGGACCCTGCTCTCTGGCATGGTCGCCCCCAGCCGCGCCGAGCCGGGCAACCTGCGCTGGGACATCTGGCGCGACCAGGCCGACGCGACGCGCTTCGTGCTGGACGAGCTCTATGTCGACAACGCCGCCGTGGCCGCCCATCGCCAGACGCCGCACTTCCAGGACTATTTCGCGCGTATCAACGACCTGGCCGAACGGACGGCGCTGGTCGCCGATCCGGTCGAGGTTGTCTGACTAAACATTTGTTCGAATTTCCTCTTCCGCTGGCCCCGCCCAGCCCGCTAGTCTCCCGGCAAGTCAAAGGGAGAGACGCATGAAGGCCGCTGTTCTGCGCGAGGCGGGCAAGCCCCTCGAGATCGAGACCGTGGCCATCGGCAAGCCCGGCCCGCGCGAGGTGCTGATCCGCACCAAGGCGGCCGGTGTCTGCCACTCCGACCTGCACTTCATCGAGGGCTCCTACAGCCATCCCCTGCCGGCCGTGCTGGGCCACGAGAGCGCCGGCATCGTCGAGGCGGTCGGCGACGAGGTGCGCACCGTCAAGGTCGGCGATCACGTCATCACCTGTCTCAATCCCTATTGCGGCCACTGCGAGGTCTGCCTCACGGGCCATATGAACCTCTGCATCAGCCCGGAGACCAAGCGTCCCAAGGACGCCGAGCCGCGCCTCTTCAAGGAGGACCTTGGCGGCGGGACCGGCAAGATGGCCCAGTTCCTGAACCTGTCGTCCTTCGCCGAGATGATGCTGGTCCACGAGCACGCCTGCGTCGCCATCCGCAAGGACATGCCGTTCGACCGCGCCGCCCTGATCGGCTGCTCGGTGATGACCGGGGTGGGCGCGGTGATGCACACCTCCAACGTCCGGCCGGGCGAGACCGTGGCCGTGATCGGCTGCGGCGGCGTGGGCCTGGCCACCATCAACGGCGCGGCGATCGCCGGCGCGGGCCGGATCATCGCCATCGACCGCGTGGCCTCCAAGCTGGAGCTGGCCAAGCAGTTCGGGGCCACCGACGTCATCGACGGCTCAGCGGTCGACGATATCGCGAAAGCCGTGGTCGAGCTGACCAGCGGCGGCGTCCACCACAGCTTCGAGGCCATCGGCCTGAAGGCCACGGCGGAAGCCTCGTTCAAGATGCTGCGCCGGGGTGGTACGGCCAATGTGATCGGCATGATCCCGGTCGGCACCAAGATCGAGCTGCACGGCGTCGACTTCCTGGGCGAACGCCGCATCCAGGGCAGCTATATGGGCTCCAACCGCTTCCCGGTCGACATGCCGCGGCTGGTGGACTTCTACATGCAGGGCCGGCTGAAGCTGGACGAACTGATCTCGCGCCGGATCAAGCTGGAGGACGTCAATTCGGCGTTCGACGAGCTGAAGCGCGGGGAGCTGGCGCGGTCGGTGATCGTGTTTGATTGATCACTCTGGTCTAGTCCAGTTGTCACATCCCTGACGAATGACCCGTGCTAACTCCGGCGAAGGTTCTTCCCGGAGTGCGCCCCATGCCCCAGCTCGACCGCCGCAGCCTGCTCGCCGCCATCGGCGCCATGGCCCTGCCGCCGGCCCTGGCCAAGGCCGCCGCGATCGACGCCGACGTGCGCACGGGCACGATCAAGGACGTCGAGCACGTAGTGATCCTGATGCAGGAGAACCGCAGCTTCGACCACTATTTCGGGACGCTGAAGGGCGTACAGGGCTTTGGCGATCGCTTCCCGACGCCCGTGCGCGATGGCCGCACGGTCTTCGCCCAGGCCTACAAGGACCAGCGGATCGCGCCGTTCCCGCTGGAGACCACCAAGACCTTCGCCCACATGCGGGTCGAGAGCACGCCGCACAGCTGGACCAACGCCCAGGACGCCTGGGACCAGGGCCGCATGGACCGCTGGCCGGAGTCCAAGGAGCCTTGGTCGATGGGCTATTTCGAGCGGGCCGACATCCCGTTCCAGTTCGCCCTGGCCGAGACCTTCACCCTCTGCGACGCCTATCACTGCTCGACCCAGACCGGCACCAACACCAACCGCCTGTTCCTGTGGACCGGCACCAACAACCCGGCCGGCGACCTGGGCGGTCCGTCGATCTCCAACTCGCACGACGACTTCCCGGAGAAGGGCGGCGCGGCTGACTCCTACCGCTGGACGACCTATCCCGAGCGGCTGCTGCAGGCGGGCGTGACCTGGCGGATCTACCAGGACATGGCCGACAACTTCACCGACAACCCGCTGGTCGGGTTCAAGGCCTATCGCGACGCCCACAAGGACGTTCCGGGCTCGGACAAGCGTCTGAAGGACCTGGCCCTGACCACCTGGCATCTGGACAAGCTGCGCGAGGACGTCACCTCCGGCCGCCTGCCGCAGGTGTCGTGGATCATCGCCCCGGCCGCCGATAGCGAGCACCCCAGCCCCTCCAGCCCGGCCCAGGGCGCGGCCTATACCGCCAAGGTCATCGAGGCCCTGACCGCCGATCCCAAGGTCTGGGCGCGGACGGTCTTGATCGTCAATTTCGACGAGAACGACGGCTTCTTCGACCACATGCCGCCGCCGTCGCCGCCCTCGCTGGGTCCGGACGGCAAGCTGATCGGCGGCTCGACCGTCGACGTCGCCGGCATGCACCACACCGTGCGCAACCCGACCGAGGCCAAGGCCGAGCGCGACGACCTGATGCACCGGCCCTATGGCCTGGGACCGCGCGTCCCGCTGTATGCGATCTCGCCCTGGAGCCGGGGCGGCTACGCCAACAGCCAGGTCTTCGACCACACCTCGGTGATCCGGTTTCTGGAGACGCGCTTCGGGGTGATGGAGCCCAATATCGCGCCCTGGCGGCGGGCGGTGTGCGGCGACCTGACCTCGTGCTTCGACTTCAAGACCCCCAACCACCAGCCGTTCGCGCCGCTGCCCTCGGTGACCGAGGCCGCCGCCCGCGCCGCCAAGCTGCCGGAGACCAAGCCACCGACGCCGACCACCGTGGTCGCGCCGATCCAGGACAAGGGGACCCGCCCCTCCCGCGCCCTGCCCTACGCCCTGGCCGTGGACGGCCGGGTCAAGAGCGGCGCCATGACGCTGACCCTGGCCAATACCGGCGCCCAGGCGGCGGTGCTGCACGTCTATGACCAGCTGCGGCTGGATCAGGTTCCGCGCCGCTACACGGTTGGCCCCAAGGCCTGGCTGGAAGACGCCTGGCCGGCCGGTCCGCACGACCTGTGGGTGCTAGGCCCGAACGGCTTTCACCGCCGTTTCGCCGGAACTGCCACGGGGGTCGAGCTCAGCGCCCGGACCAAGGGCGACGCTATGCAGCTGACCCTGACCAACACCGGCAAGGAAGCACGCATCGTCTTCGTCGAGGGCGCCGAGCCCTGGCGCGTCAGCCTGGCGGCGGGCGTGACCCAGACCAAGACCTTCGCCACAAAACAGGGCTGGTACGACCTGACCGTCCACGACGCCGCCGACGCGACCTGGGTGCGGCGCCTGGCGGGACGGATCGAGACGGGCAAGGACTCGATCAGCGATCCGCTGATGGGCGGGGCGGCGCGACTGGCGCTGTGACCCACGAAGGTTAGGCTGGCGGCGAACTCAAGGATTCGCCGCCATGCTCCGCCCCTCCCTGCTCGCCCTGGCGCTCGCGCTGATCGCCCTGCCCGCCGCCGCGACCGATCCGGCCAAGCTCGTGACCTCGCCGGCGTTCAAGAAGGCCGTGGCCAAGCTGGACGCCGACTACGACCGCACGGTCGCCGACATCGTCACCCTGACCGAGATCCCGGCCCCGCCGTTCAAGGAAGAAGCCCGCGCCAAGGCCTATCTCGAGATGCTGAAGGCCCACGGCCTGACGAACGTCGAGATGGACGCCGAGGGCAATGTCATGGGCGTGCGCGCCGGCACGGCGACCAAGGGCAAAGGCCCGTTCGTGGTCATCGCCGCCCACCTGGACACCGTCTTCCCCGAAGGCACCGACGTGAAGGTCCGCCGCGAAGGCACCAAGCTGATGGCCCCCGGCATCGGCGACGACACTCGGGCTCTCGCCACCCTGCTCGCCTACCTCCGCGCCCTCGACGCCGCCGGCATCAAGACCAAGGCCGACATCCTGTTCGTCGGCAATGTCGGCGAAGAAGGCCCCGGCGACCTGCGCGGCACGCGGTTCCTGTTCAACAAGGGTCCGTACAAGGGCCGGATCGCCGCCTTCTTCTCGATGGACGGCTCGGACCCGTCGCGGATCGTCGACAAGGGCGTCGGCTCCAAGCGCTATCGCGTTACGTTCAAGGGCCCGGGCGGCCACAGCTACGGCGCGTTCGGCATCGTCAATCCGATGGCGGCCATGGCGCGGGCGGTGACCGACCTCTACGCGGTGCAGACGCCGAAAGAACCCAAGACCACCTATTCGGCCAGCGTCACCGGCGGCGGCACCTCGGTGAACTCGATCCCGAACGCGGTGTTCATGGAGTTCGACATGCGCTCGGAAAGCGCCGCCGAACTGGCCAAGCTGGACCAGACCCTGGTCGGCATCCTGGACAAGGCCGTCGAAGGCGAGAACGCCGCGCGCGACACCCGCAACGGCAAGGTCAGCTACGAGGCCAAGGTCATCGGCGAGCGGCCGGCCGGGAACACGCCGCAGACGGCCGAGATCGTGAAGCTGACCGCCGGCGCGATCACCGCCCTGGGCTTTTCGCCCCAGCACGAGGACAGCTCGACCGACAGCAACGTGCCGATGAGCCTCGGCATCCCCGCCGTCACCATCGGCGCCGGCGGCAAGGCCGGCCGCGCCCACGCCCTGGACGAATGGATCGACGTCGAGAAGGGCGAGAGCCTCAAAGGCATGCAGGTGGGCCTGGCCGCGCTGCTGGCGGTGGCAGGGGTGGACTGAGGGTTCGAAACCTCGTCCTTCGACAAGCTCAGGATGAGGTTTCTACTGTTACGCCGCGCCCAAAGTAGTCCTCATCCTGAGCTTGTCGAAGGACGAGGACGGCCCCGCCGCGTCACCAGCCAGATTCCCGCGCACACCAGCGCCAGGGCGGCGGCGTTCTTCCAGGCCAGCACCGGCTCGTGCAGGAACACCGCCGACAGCAGCACCCCGAACACCGGGATCAGGAAGTTGAACACCGCCAGCATGCCGACCGGGTTGTGCTTGATCAGCAGGCTCCACAGCGCGAAGGCCGCCGCCGACAGCGCGGCCATATAGGCCAGCAGGGTCAGCGACCGCGCATCGAAGCCGCCCAGATGGCCGCCGGCGACCTCGCCGATCGCCAGCAGCGCCGTGCCGCCGATGGCCAGCTGCCAGCCGGTCATCACCATCGGGTCGATCTTCTGCGAGATGCTCTTGCCCCAGATCGACGCCGCCGCCAGCACGAAGGCGGCGACGACCACGAAACCCTCGCCCAGCAGGCTGAATTCGAAGTCCAGGCCCTTGCCGCCCAGGTTCACGGCCAACACGCCCGCGAAGCCCAGCAAGCAACCGGCAACCTTGCGCGGCGTCAGGCGGTCGTCCTTGAACAGGAAGTGGGCCAGGATCACGCCGAAGAACGCGCCAGTGGCGTTCATGATCGACGACTTCACCCCCGTGGCGTGGGCCAGGCCGACATAGAAGAACACGTACTGCACGGTGGTCTGGAACAGGCCCAGGCCGATGATCCGCCCAATCTCCGCGCGCGGAATGGCCACCGGCTTGCGGTTCAGCACCGCCAGGACCAGCAGGATCAGCCCCGCCGCCAGGAAGCGCCAGCCGGCGAACAGCATCTGCGTCGCCGTGTCGGTCTTGGCGACGTGCAGCAGGGCGTAGCCGGCCTTCACCGCCGGAAAGGCGCTGCCCCACAGCAGGCAGCACAGCACGGCCATGCCGATGACGAAGCGCTTGTCACAGTAGAGATCGGAATTGGAACTGGACAAACGGCGTCTCGGCGCAAGGTGAAGCGCCGCTTCTAGGGCGTGGGGCGCCGCGCTTCAATCACCGCCTCTGCTTGACGCTTACGGAAATATTCGCCGCCTCTATTTGAATAACGATGTTATCCACTCAGGCATTTCCCCTGATCCGGGAGACATATCGACACAGGAGCCAAGTCTTTTCAGACAATCTCCCCAGGGTTGTTCCCACATCCCAAGCGTCACTGATATCGATGTTCTGGTATTCGGCATCAGTGAGGCATTGAGCGGGGATGACCCAGGCGACAGTCCACAAGACCCTGTCCGAGGACATCATCGCCTTCTTCGACGTCTCGCTGGACCTCTTGATCATCCGCGACATCGAGGGCCGCGTGCTCAAGGCCAGCGGGTCCTGGCTCACCAAGCTGGGTCACGACCCCGCCGAGATGGTGGGCCAGAAGCTGCTGCGCCTGGTGCATCCCGAAGACATGCCCGGCACCCTGACCAGCGTGATCGAAGTCGAGAGCCGCAAGGACGGCGACCCGGTCGTCGGCTACGTCAACCGCTACCGCCACAAGGACGGCCACTACCTGACCTTCGAATGGCGGGCCCAGCGGCTGGGCGACCGCATCTACGGCGTGGCTCGCGACGTCACCGAACGGGTGGCGGCCGAGCGCGCCCTGGTCGAGGCCAAGGCGGCGGCCGAGGCCTCCAACCGCGCCAAGACCGATTTTCTTGCGAACATCAGCCACGAGATCCGCACGCCCTTGAACGGGGTGATCGGCATCGTCGACGCCCTGTCACGCACGCCGCTCAGCGCCGACCAGGCCGAGATGGTCGGGCTGATCCGCGATAGCGGCGCGACCCTGGAGCGGCTGGTCTCTGACTTCCTGGATGTCGCCAAGATCGAGGCCGGCCAGCTGCGGCTGGAGGAGCACGCCTTCGACCTGGACCACGCGCTGCGTCCTGGCGTCGAGGTCATGCGCCACCGCGCCGAAGAGAGGGGCCTGGCCTTCCAGGTCGTCGGCGAGCTGGACGGCCGTTACCTGGGCGACGGCACGCGGATCGGCCAGGTGGTCGGCAACCTGCTGTCCAACGCCATCAAGTTCACCGAGACCGGCGGCGTCACCCTGCGCATCACGCGTGCGGCGGCCGGCCTGACGCTAGAGGTCGAAGACACCGGCATCGGTTTCGACGCCGAACACGCCGCGGGCCTATTCGCCCGCTTCCACCAGGCCGACGCCTCGATCAGCCGCCGGTTCGGCGGCACGGGCCTGGGCCTGGCGATCTGCCACTCGCTGGTCGAGATGATGGGCGGACGGATCTCAGCGGTCTCGACGCCGGGGGCGGGCAGCCGCTTCACCGTCTTCCTGCCCTTGCCGCCGGTCGATATGGCGCCGGAGGTCCGCGAGACTCCGGCCGCGCCGCTCGAACCATCGGACGCGCCTCTACGGGTGCTGCTGGTCGAGGATCACCCGACCAACCAGCGTGTCGCCCAGCTGATCCTGGCGACCCAGGGCGCGGACGTCGTCACGGTCGGCGACGGCCTGGACGCCATCGACGCCTTCAAGGCCGGGACCTTCGACGTGGTGCTGATGGACATGCAGATGCCGCGCATGGACGGCCTGGAGGCCACCCGTACGATCCGGGCCCTGGAGCTGGAAGCCGGCGCGGTCCGCACCCCGATCATCATGCTGAGCGCCAACGCGTTGACGGCGCACCGGGAGCAGACCCTGGCGGCGGGCGCGGACCTGCATGTGTCCAAGCCGATCACCGCCGCGAACCTGCTGGCGGGGATCCAGGCGGCGGTGGGTTAGCGCAGCTTGACCTTTTCCAGATCCGCCGCCGCCAGCTTCGGCGTGTCCTCGCCGCTGACCGCTTCGCCGCCGGCCGCCAGCATGCGGTCGATGCGCGACTTCTGCGACTTGAACGAGGCCAGTTCAGAGCCGGCCAGGATGGTGCCTTGCGGGACCTTGGCGCCGATCGGATTGACGCGCTCGCCCTTCAGCCAGACCTCGTAGTGCAGGTGCGGACCGGTCGCCAGACCCGTCGAACCGACATAGGCCACGACCTGGCCCTGGCGCACGCGGGTGCCGGCGCGGATGCCGGGGGCGTAACGCGAGATGTGGCCGTAGCCGGTGTCCCACTGGCCCGAGTGGCGGATGCGCAGCCAGTTGCCGTAGCCGCTCCAGCGGCGGGCCTCCAGCACGACGCCGTCGCCGGCGGCCAGGATCGGGGTGCCGGTGCCAGCCCCGAAGTCGACGCCCTTGTGCGCGCGGGTATAGCCTAGGACCGGGTGCTTGCGCGTGCCGAACACCGAGGTGATCCGCGCGCCGTCCACCGGAGTGCGCAGCAGGAAGCCTTTGATGTTCTTGCCGAACTCGTCGAAGAACTGGCTCTTGCCGTCGCTGTCCTTGCGGTCGAAGGCGTAGAACTTCTGGCCCTTGACCTCGGCATATTCCAGGTCGCCGGCCTCGATGGTGCGGCCGCTCTCGGTGACCTTGCGGTCGAACACCAGGCAGAAGCGGTCGCCTTCCTTGATGTCGCGCGAGAAGTCGATCTTGTGCGAGAACAGCTTGGCGGCCTGGCTGATGATCGCCGGCGTGCCGCCGACATTGGCCACGCTCTCGTAGAACGAGCCGTTCATTTCCCCGCAAGCGACCTTCTGCTCGTCGCGGACCTTTTCCTCCAGCTCGCGCAGGCGCATGGCGCCGTCGAAGGTGCGCGAGACGGTCAGGGTCGAGGACGGGCTGGCCCGCATGGACAGGCCGATCAGGCGGGCGGGGCCGCGCTGGCCGCGGCGCTGGGCGATGGCGGCCTCGAAGGCCATGCCGGCCTTGATGTTCACGGTGTCGATCGCGCCTTGCAGGGTGGCGACGACGGCCTGGGCGTCTTCCGGGGCCACGCCGGCGCGCTGCACGGCGCCTTGCAGGGTCTCGCCCGGACGCACCTTGACGGCGACGTTCTCGGGACGCTCGAAGCCCGGCTGGGCCTCGGCGCTGGCGAAGGCGACATGCTGCAGGGCGACCAGGGCGGCCGGATCCAGCGCGGCCTTCTCCGTGCCCGGAGTCTTGGCGTCGTCGGCGGTCAGCTTCCAGCCCAGGCTCAGGGCGGCGAGCCCGGCCACGGCGGTGAAAACCCTCGGCGCCCAGCGCGTTGCGCTGCGTCGCGGATCAAATTCCTGCATCGTGCCCCCGTCGGTTCGATGCCGCGCAAGTCAAAATGACACGGCCGGGTAGCCCCCCAGCAACTGTCGGGCCGGAACATGCGCGAGGCGCGCTCTCGGCGGCAAGGACTATTCGGCGCTTCGGTCGTTTTGTCACGGCATGGTTAACGTCGGTTAACAGCCGAAACGTAACCATATGATCGATAAAAGAAAACGCCCACCGTTGCCGGTGGGCGCTTTGGGTACGCTTTTACTGTTACGCTTACTAAGCTGTCCGAGATCAGGCCGCGTTGACCTGTTCGTTCGGGTCGCGCAGCACGTAGCCGCGGCCCCAGACCGTCTCGATGTGGTGCTTGCCGTGGGCCGAGGCCGCCAGCTTCTTGCGCAGCTTGCAGATGAAGACGTCGATGATCTTCAGTTCGGGCTCGTCCATGCCGCCGTACAGGTGGTTCAGGAACATTTCCTTGGTCAGGGTCGTGCCCTTGCGCAGGGAAAGCAGCTCCAGCATCTGGTATTCCTTGCCGGTCAGGTGAACGCGGTTGCTGTTCACTTCGACCGTCTTGGCGTCCAGGTTGACCACGATGTCACCGGTCTTGATGACCGACTGGGCGTGACCCTTCGAACGACGGACCACCGCATGGATGCGGGCGATCATCTCGTCCTTGTGGAAGGGCTTGGTCATGTAGTCGTCGGCGCCGCCCGAGAAGGTCTTCACCTTCGTATCGATTTCCGACGAACCCGACAGGATCATGATCGGCGTGTTGATCTTCGCGACCCGCAGGGTGCGCAGAACATCGATGCCGCTCATATCCGGAAGATTGAGGTCGAGCAGAATGAGGTCGTAGTCGTAGATCTTACCCAGATCCACGCCCTCCTCACCCAGATCCGTCGTATAGACGTTGAAGCCTTCAGACTTCAGCATCAGTTCGATGGTCTGCGCCGTCGCGCTGTCATCCTCGATCAACAGTACGCGCATGAGCCCCTCCACGCCAATCCTGGCGTATTCGAACGTCTTAGGCGGAAGTCCGCCGATAAACCCTGCGGCCACTGTGGCGTAGAGTTAATTTAAGACTGGTTAATGGTGAATGTTTCCGTTGGTCGAATGGTTAATCTGATTTGCGAATCGGGTGCAAGCGGCCCGCGGCCCCTTGGTCACATTGGTCGCAGGCGTCGCAGGCGCCCCTCAGAAACCCCTAATTCGGCGGTAAAGATCCCTAAAATCCGTGCACTTGCAACGATCCGAACGGCGTTACGCCATTAAGGCTCAGCTGCGTTTCCGTTCGCTCATGAGGCGAGATTGCGGCGTTCCGTCGCGGGAATTTGAACGCCATACTCGCGCTTCGCGGGTGGCTGACCGAGGGTTGAAGCTTGACCATTCCGGGCAGGCCGCGACGCCCCGCCGCAGGACCTAGGCGGGATTTTCTTCGGCCAGCCAGCCGGCGGCTCTAAGCTTGGCCACCGAGGCGCGGCTGACCGGGGCGGTTTCGCCGTCGATAAGCTTCAGACGAAGATTGCGACCGTCCTTCTCGACGCCCGTGATCGCCCGCCTGGCCACCCACCACGAGCGGTGGACCTGCAGCCCCTCGATCCCGGACAGGCCGGAGGTCACCCGCGCCAGCGGCCCCATCTCCAGCCGCGAGCCGTGCTCGGTGCGGATCCGGACATAGTGGTCCTCCATCCGCAGATAGAGCACCGCGCCCGGATCGGGCGCCGGGGCGGCCACGGGGACCAGCCCCTCGCGCGCGGGCGTGAGCGTGCGTGTATGCGTGCGTATGCGGAGGAAGTAGTAGGCCAGCACGATCGGCGTCGTGATGGCCACGCACTGTCCGTACCACTCCAGCGGCGGCACGGCGTGCTCGATCTGCGGCCAGATGGCGATCGCCACGGCGCGCAGAGGCAGGCCCTGGACCGCGCTGCCCAGCAGGATGACCGGCGGAACCACCGCCCAGTCCGGCGCGCCAAGCCGGTGCGCGCCCGCCGCCGCCAGCCGGGTCACGATCCCGAAGAACACCATCCCGCTGGAGATGGTCCCGACCCAGTAGGCGATCCTCAGCGGCGGGTTGTCGTTGAAGAAGCTGCCAAACGGCCCCATCAGCCCCAGCAGCAGCCCGATCCCCACGCCGACGGTCAGGTCCACCGTCCATTCACGGACGGTCCCCAGCAGTGGTGGCCTGGAAGCAGCGGCGGTCATGTCCTTCGTATAGATCGCCGTTATGCGGAGTCGCCAGGGGTCAGGCGGCGGCTTCAGCGCCCTCTTCGTCAGTCGCCTCAGTGGCAGCGACTAGGGCCAGCTTGAGGCCCAGCGCGTGGATCACCTTCAGGATCGTCTCAAACCGAGGAGAGGCGCCATCCTTCAGAGCCTTGTAGAGGCTCTCACGCCCCAGCCCGGCCTTCTCGGCGACCTCGGCCATGCCTTTGGAGCGCGCAATCAGACCCAAGACATGCTGGATGTAGTCGGCGTCGCCCGTGTCAAAGGCGTCAGCCAGAAAAGCGGCCACAGCCTCGGCATCGTCGATCATCTCGACGGGATCGAAACGGGTAAGCGTCACCATTCTAGACTCCTCGCGATTGCCTTCGCCTTCTCGACATCCCGAGTTTGCGAGCCCTTATCGCCACCGTGCAGCAGCACGATCAGAACGTCTCCACGTCGCGCCACATAGATCCGATAACCGGGACCAACGTGGATCCGTAGCTCGCTGACGCCATCACCTACCGACCGATGATCGCCGAGCAAGCCCCGCGCCAGGCGGGTCAACCGCAAGCCGATGGTCAATACCGCTTGCCGATCCCGTAGGCCCGAAAGCCAAGCCTTGAAGGCGTCCGTCTCCAGAACTTCAATCATGATTGTATCCAGATAGATACAGAATGGCAAGGATTCGCATCCAATTGGATACACCACCAAGAATAGAACATAACAAGAACAAGATCTTTCCGATACTCGCAAGCCTGCCCATCCGCCCACCCACGAACCCGTTCGCCCATTCGCGCAGGAGCGCTGGCGACGACCCGGAACACGCCCCACAGCGGCCTCATCGTCACTCGCTGAAGGACCGCCATGTCGCTCCGCCATTTCTTCGCCGCCGCCCTGCTCGCGGCCACCGTCAGCTCCCCCGCCCTCGCCGCCAATGCCGGCTTCATGGTGCTGCAGGAGCCTCGCCCGAACGCGCCGCCGGTCGAGGTCGGGGTCTGGTATCCCACCGACGCCGCGCCCAGCTTCATGGCCTTGGGCGGCTGGGGCCATACGGTCGCGGCCGGTGCGCCGATCGTTGGCGAGCGTCTGCCGCTGATCGTCATGTCGCACGGCAATGGCGGCTTCTTCGGCGGTCATGCCGACACCGCCCAGGCGCTGGCCGAGGCCGGCTTCGTCGTGGCCGCCCTCACCCACCCCGGCGACAACTACAAGGACCAGAGCCGCGCCACCGCCATGGCCGACCGCCCGGCCGCGCTGTCGGACCTGATCGGCTGGATGCTGGACGCCTCGCCGTTGAAGGCCGGGATTGATCCGGAACGTGTCGGGGCGTTCGGCTTCTCATCCGGCGGCTTCACCGTTCTGGCGGCGGCCGGGGGCGAGCCGGACATGGGCCGCGTGCCCAGCCACTGCAAAGTCCACCCGAGCAACTACGACTGCAAGCTGACCGCCGAACACCCGATCCCGGCCGACATCCTGACCGCCAAGTGGGCGCATGACGCCCGCATCAAGGCCGTGGTCTCGGCCGCGCCCGCCCTGGGCTTCGCGTTCGGCAAGGACGGGCTGAAGGGGGTCAAGGCCCCGGTCCAACTGTGGAAGGCCAGCGACGACGAGGTGCTGCCCGGCGACGACTATGCCGAGTTCGTCCACAGGACCCTGAACCGGCCGCACGACTACCACGTCGTCAAAGGGGCGCGGCACTTCGACTTCCTGACGCCGTGCACCGCCACCAAGGGCGTGGAGATTCTGTGCGCCAGCGCCCCCGGCTTCGACCGGGTCGCTTTCCACAAGGACTTCAACGCGGCGGTCACCCGGTTCTTCACCGACCAATTGGTCGCACCGGTGAAGTCGCCCGCCCGCCCGTAATTTCACACCTGATTAACCACGATGGTCGAGTCTGCGCGTGCTGTTTAGGAGCCGTCTTGCGTAGCCTCATCGCCGCCGTCGAACGTATTGATCCGCTGACCATCTACGGCCGCGTGGCCGCCGTGAACGGCCTGCTGATCGAGGTGCGCGGCGGCCTGACCCGGCTGTCGGTCGGCGCCCGCGTCGAGATCGAGCGCCTGGGCCAAAAGCCCCTGCCAGCCGAGGTCGTCGGCTTCCGCGAGGCCCGCGCCCTGCTGATGCCCTTCGGCCCCGTCGAAGGCGTCGGCCCGGGCGCGGAGATCCGCGTCATGCCGGAAGGCGCCGTGGTGCGCCCGACCAAGGCCTGGCTGGGCCGCATCATCAACGCCTTCGGCGAGCCGATCGACGGCCTGGGCCCGCTGCCCCAGGGCGAGATCCCCTATCCCCTGAAGACCTCGCCGCCGCCGGCCCACGCCCGCGGCCGGGTGGGCGAGCGCCTGGACCTGGGCGTGCGCTCGATGAACGTCTTCACCACCACCTGCCGCGGCCAGCGCCTGGGCATCTTCGCCGGCTCGGGCGTCGGTAAGTCGGTGCTGCTGTCGATGCTGGCCAAGGAAGCCACCTGCGACGCCGTCGTGGTCGGCCTGATCGGCGAACGGGGCCGCGAAGTCCGCGAGTTCGTGGAAGAGACCCTGGGCGAAGAGGGCCTGCGCCGCGCCGTCGTCGTGGTCGCCACCTCGGACGAGCCCGCGCTGACCCGCCGCCAGGCCGCCTACATGACCCTGGCGATCAGCGAATATATGCGCGACCAGGATCAAGAGGTCCTGTGCCTGATGGACTCGGTCACCCGCTTCGCCATGGCCCAGCGCGAGATCGGCCTAGCCGCCGGCGAGCCGCCGACCACCAAGGGCTACACGCCCACCGTCTTCACCGAGCTGCCCAAGCTGCTGGAACGCGCCGGCCCCGGCCCGATCCGCGCCGACGGCACCACCGCCGCCCCGATCACCGCCCTCTTCACCGTGCTGGTAGACGGCGACGACCACAACGAGCCGATCGCCGACGCCACGCGCGGTATCCTGGACGGCCACATCGTCATGGAGCGCGCCATCGCCGAGCGCGGCCGCTTCCCGGCGATCAACGTCCTGAAGTCGATCAGCCGGACCATGCCGGGCTGCCAGCACCCGCACGAGCGCGACATCGTCAAGGGCGCGCGCCAGGTCATGGCCGCCTACGCCAACATGGAAGAACTGATCCGCATCGGCGCCTATCGCGCCGGGGCCGACCCGACGGTCGACCGCGCGATCCGCCTCAATCCCGCAATCGAAGCCTTCCTTAGCCAGGATAAGGAAGAAGCAACCTCTCTGGACGACTCTTTCGGTCATCTGGGGCAGATCCTGGCGAGTGAGTACTGATGACCAAGTGGGCCGCCTCGCTGATCCGCATCTCGAACCACGAGGTCGAGACGCTGCAAAAACGCCTCGCCGAGATCAACGAGCGCCGCATGGCGGCCGAACTGCGCGTCACCATGCTGGACGCCGAAGCCGAAGCCGAAGCCAAGAATGCCGAAGGCGACGCGTCGGCCGGCTGGTACATGATCGGCTACCGCGAGGGCTATAAGCGCCGCCGCGCCGACATGCTGGTCCAGATCGACCAGTGCCAGGCCGAGGAAGTCGGCGCCCGCGACGCCCTGTCCGAGGCCTTCGAGAATCTCAAGAAATACGAACACGTCGCCGAGCAGGCCAAGGTGCTGGCGGCCAAGAAGCTGGGCCAGTTCGAAGCCGCCCAGATGGACGAGGTCAGCATCCGCCGCGCCGCCATGGGCGGTCGATAAGACCATGCAGCGGCTCACGCGCCGCTCGGCGATCGCTTCGGCGCTCGCCCTCTCCGCCTGCAGCCAGGGGGCCAAGAGCCAGCCCGCTCTGCCCGCCCCTCCGCCGCTGCGGATCCTGACGCCCTTCCCGATCGGCTGCTGCGTGCAGGAACGCTGGCTGCACGAGCCCGAATACATGGACCTGCTGGGCGAGCAGTTCTCCCAACTCACCGCCGAGTGGGAGATGAAGATGGAATACATCCTGCGCGAGGATGGCGGTTTCCAGTTCGACCGGCCCGACAGCATCGCCTCGTTCGCCAAGGCCCGCGACATGGCCCTGCACGGCCACTCGCTGATCTGGTTCGCCAACGAGAACGACGCCTTCAAGCGCCTGGACGGCCGGGGCAAGCCCTTTGCCGACGCCTATCGCAACTACATCCTGGCGGTCGTCGGACGCTATCGCGGCCAGGCCCGCAGCTGGGACGTGGTCAACGAACCGGTGGCCGACGACGGCGACCATCTCCGCGAAAGCCTGTGGTCACGCAATCTGGGCTCGGACGACCATATCGCCCTGGCGCTGCAGCACGCCCACGAGGCCGATCCGAACGCGGTGCTATTCCTCAACGACTACCACCTGGAACTGAAGCCCAACAAACGCGCCACCTTCATGCGGCTGATCGAGCGCCTGCTGAAGCGCGGCGCGCCGCTGAGCGGGATCGGAACCCAGACCCATATCGACTACGACCTGCCGGCCGGCGCGGTCGAGGCGGCGCTGAAGGACCTGGCCAGCTTCGGCTTGCCGATCCACCTGTCCGAGCTCGATATCTCGCTGGGCGACCACTACGTCCCGGCCCTCCCCGGCGACCGCGTCAAACGCCAGGTCGCCAAATACGCCGAGGTCGCGGAAGCCTTCATGGCCCTCCCCGCCCGCCAGCGCTTCGCCTTCACCATCTGGGGCCTGCGCGACGACAACACCTGGCTGCGCGGCGACTCCGGCCAACGCCCGAAGGACCAGCCGCTGCTGTTCGACGAGGCCGGCAAGGCCAAGGCGACCTGCCGGGCCTTGGCGGACGTGTTCGCGCGGCGGGCTTAAGGCCCTATTCACCCTCACTAGGTGCAGCTTTGCACAGTCAGCAAAGCCTTGCAGCGCCCAAGATCGCGCCTGTGCTCGCCTTAACGAAACACCGACGTTTTGCGACGCATAGTCGCGGCCTTCGAACATCGGGGAGAGGTGGGGCGAAGTGAGTGTGGGCGTACAGCGGGGGACTGCGCAGCAGGGTTCGGGCCAGGGGTCGGCCAAGCCGGTCGCCCTGATCTGCGCCTATGTCGCCGGCCTCGCCTACAGCCTGTTCCTGGCCGGCGCCACGCACAACATCCCGACGATCTGGACGGCCAATGCGGTCGCCATCGCCGCCTTCATGGTCCTGAACCGGCGCCAGGCGCTGACCTTCATGGTCGCCACCGGCGTGCTGCACATCGTGCTGGAGCTGCTGATCGGCGCGCCGCTGCGCTTCGTGCTGATCGTGACGGTGCTGGACACGATCCAGACCGCCGGCACCGCCGCCCTGCTGCGCTGGATGCGCGTGCCGACCCGGGTGCGGGGCCCGCGCAGCCTGTTCCAGGTCATCATCGTGGCCTCGCTGGTGACGGCGATCGGCGCGATCCTGGTCCACGGCGTGCTGGCCGCCAGCCGTGGCGGGCCCTTCTTCCGTGGCTGGGAGGACTGGACGGCGTCCAACGTGCTGGGCGTGGCCGTCATCCTGCCCGTGATCCTGATCCTGACCGACCATCGCCACCGAGAAGGCTTCCACGTCCGCCCGCTGGAGGCCGCCGCCACCTTGATGCTGGTGATCGGGGCCTCGTCCTGGGTGTTCGTCAATGACGCCAGCCTGCAGGTGCTGCTGTTCGCCCCCGCCCTGCTGGCCGCGTTCCGAGGCGGGCCGCGCGCCGTGGCGGTGATCGTCACCACCTCGCTGGCCGTGGCCATTCCGGCCGTCCTTCACCGCACTGGCATCGACATCAAGGTCGCCCTGGGTCCGCTGCGCCACGCCCTGCTGTTCCACGTCGTGCTGTACGCCGTCAGCTTCGTCGCCGCCCTGGCCCTGAGCCGCCAGGCGCGCCTGCAGGCCCTGCTGCTGCGCCGCCAGGCCGCCGCCCGCGCCGCCCAGGCCCGCGCCCAGGCCGCCAGCCAGGCCAAGTCCGACTTCCTGGCCACGATCAGCCACGAGATCCGCACGCCGCTGAACAGCATCCTGGGCTTCGCCTCGCTGGTCGCCGACGACCCGCAGCTGTCGCCCGAGAACCGCCGCCGCCTGGACCTGGTCGGGCGCGCCGGCCGCTCGCTGGCCGAGATCGTCGGCGACCTTCTGGACTTCGCCAAGGTCGAGGCCGGCCGCCTGGACCTGACCCTCACCCCCGCCTCGCCGTCGGCCCTGCTGCGCGACGCCGTCGCCATCATCGCCCCCGAGGCCGCCGCCAAGGGCCTGTACCTCCGCACCGTCTGCACCGCCGAGGGCGAGGGCGACGTCGATCAGCCGCTGTCGCTTGACGAGACCCGCCTGCGCCAGGTGCTGTTGAACCTGCTGGCCAACGCCCTGAAGTTCACCTCGGAAGGCGGCGTCACCGTGCGCCTGACCGCCGGTCCCGCGCCGGGTGTGCTGCGGTTCGAGGTGATCGACACCGGCATCGGCATCGCCCCCGAAGTGCAAGAGCGCCTGTTCCAGCGCTTTTCCCAGGCCGACAGTTCGATCAGCCGCAGCTATGGCGGCACCGGCCTGGGCCTGGCGATCAGCAAGGCCCTGGTCAGCCGCATGGGCGGCGCGATCGGCGTCGAGAGCCAGCTAGGCCAAGGCGCGCGCTTCTGGATCACCCTGGCCGCCGAGCCGGCCGTCCTGCCGCTGGCCTCCGACGGCCCCGCCCCTATGGCGCCCGAGCGCGCCGCCCGTGTGCTGTTGGTCGACGACCATCCGATGAACCGCGAGCTGGGCAAGGCCCTGCTGACCCTGGCCGGCTGCGAGGTGGTCACCGCCGACGATGGCCATCAGGCGCTGGACGCGGTGCAGTCGGGCGACTTCGACCTCGTCTTGATGGACGTCCACATGCCCGGGATGGACGGCCTGGCCGCCACCCGCGCCATCCGCGCCCTGCCCGCTCCGATCGGGGCCATCCCGATCGTGGCGCTCAGCGCCGACGTCCTGCCCGAGCAGATCGCCCGCTGCCGCGCCGCCGGCATGGACGACCACGTGGCCAAGCCGATCCGCCGCGAGGAGCTGATCGCGACCGTGGCGCGGGCCTTGGAAGCCGCTCCCGACGCCCGTTCGGACGTCGCCCGAGCGTAACTTCCGTCGCCTGGTCTCGTCGGCGGCCGCCCCTGTCGCGGTGTCCGAGACGTGGCGCGAAGGCAGGGACTACCCATCGCCCTGTCGCGCCTCGCAGGGTTAAATCCATCTCATGACAATCTTGTAAGTTGAGACTTACTTCGGCCGCCCGTACACCGCGCGGCCTCGGCGAAGTAACGCCGTTCGTTTTCCCATCATCAGCGTATCTGGACCGCGCGCGACGGCTGTTGCGCGCCGCGCGGACGGTTGCGCCAGCACACAGAGCAGCACTCCAATGATCCACCACCTGTCCGTCAGCGCCGCCGATCCTCAAGGCGCGGGCCAATTCTTCGCCGACATCATGGGCGGCGTCGTCGTCGACTTCCCGCCCAATCCCGGCAGCGTCATGGTGTTCAAGGCCGACGGCATGGGCACCGCCATCGAGGTCTATCCGGCCGGCACCGTCATGGTCCCGAACGGCGAGCCGGGCTCGATCTTCGTGCGCCAGCCGGAGGGCAGCGACCGCCGCTCGCCGACCCACTTCGCCCTCAGCGTCTCGATGTCCCGCGAGGACGTCATGGCCAAGGCCGCGGCCAAGGGCTGGGAGACCTATGTCTGCGACCGCGGCGGCCACTTCCACGTCATCGAGGTGTGGATCGAGAACACCTGGCTGGTCGAGATCCTGCCGCTGGACTTCGCCGCCGAGTACCTGACCTTCGCCGGCGCGGTGACGGAGATGGCCGATCCGAACCAGGCGCTGGTCGATCACCAGCCGCAGGCGAAGACGCTGGAAAGCGCCTAGAGCCCAGCCAGCTTTCGCGTCAGCTGCGCCGAGCTCATCGGCTGGCTGGCGCGGAAGGCTTGGCCGGCCCAGAGCGAGCTGAAGTCGCCGCGGCCGGCGGCTTCGGCGGCTTTGCGGAGGGGCAGCACGGCCGCCCCTGCGGTCGGAAAGGCCGGGGCGAGGTCCGACAGCGGGCCGACTTCGGCCATTAGCCGGTTGACGATGCCGCGTGCGGGGCGGCCGGTGAAGAGGTTGGTCACGGCGGTGACGTCCTCGGCCGATTTCAGCGCTTCCCGGTAGACCTCCGAGATCGCCGCCTCGGGCGTCAGTAGATAGGCGGTGCCGACTTGAGCGGCCTCGGCCCCCAGCGCGAAAGCCGCCAGCACGCCGCGCCGGTCGGCGATGCCGCCGGCCGCGATCACCGGGACCGAGACCGCATCAACGATCCTCGGCACTAGCGAGAAGGTCCCGACCTGCTGGCTCATGTCGTCCGTCAGGAAATTGCCGCGATGGCCGCCGGCGTCGAAGCCCATGGCGATCACCGCATCGACGCCGCGCGCCTCCAGCCACTGGGCCTCGGCCACGGTCGTCGCCGACGAGATGACCTTGGCCCCGGTGCGCCGGACCCGCTCGACCAGCTCCGGCGACGGCAGGCCGAAGTGGAAGCTGACCACCTCGGGGCGGTAGTCCTCAACCACCTTGGCGAAGGCGTCGTTGAACGGCGCGCGGCCGGCGGCGGGGATCGGCTGGTCGGGGTCGAGGCCCTCCTCGATGTAGTAGGGCCGCAACCGCTCGCGCCACGCCGACTGCCGGGCGGGCTCATCGTCGGGGTTCTGGTGGCTGAAGAAGTTGACGTTGATCGGCCTCTTCGTGCCCGCCCGCACCGTGTCCAGCGCCGCCCGCAGCTGCGCTTCGGAATAGAGCGCGCTGGGCAGGGAGCCGAGGCCCCCTGCGTTGCTGGCGGCGATGACCATCTCCGGCGAGGTCGCCCCGGCCATCGGGGCCTGGATGATCGGCAGCTCTACGCCGAACAGGTCGAGCACGCGGTTGGACATGGCGGAACCTCCTACAACTCGCCGGCCGCGACGCGCCGGCGATATTCGGGCACGGGCATGCCGCCCCAGCCCCAGTTCTCCAACTCGACCTCCTGGATGACCACGAAGGTCGAGTCCAGCGGCTTGCCCAGCACGTCCAGCAACAGCTGGCTGACCCCCGCGATCAGTTGGGCCTTCTCGTCCGCGGTGACGGCCGAGCGGTCGGGGGCGGAGCCTTCGCGGGTGACCTGGATATTGACCATCGGCATAGCTAGTGCCCCGCGCTCTGGCCGCCGTCGACGTGCAGGATCTCGCCCGTCACGAAGCCGGCGGTTTCCAGATAAAGCACGGCCTCGACCACGTCGCGGATCTCGCCCAGGCGCCCCACCGGATGCAGGCCGGCCAGGAAGGCGTGGGTCTCGGGCGCGTGCATTGGGGTCTTGATCACCCCCGGCGAGACGGCGTTGACCCTCACGCCCTTGCTGGCGAACTCGATAGCCAGCGACTTGGTGGCCGAGTTGATGCCGCCCTTGGTCAGGCTGGCCAGCACCGAGGGCACGTCGGCCAGGGCGTGGTCGGTCAGGGTGGTGGTGATGCTGACGATGTGTCCCGCGCCCTGCTTCAGCATCTCGGCCGAGGCGCGCTGAGTGATGTGGAAGAAGCCGGCCAGGTTGATGGCGATCTTGGTCTGGAAGTCCTCTTCCGTGTAGGCCGTGAACGGCTTGGCCATGAAGATCCCGGCGTTGTTGACCAGGGTGTCGACGCGGCCGAAGCGCGCCAGGGCTTCGGTGACCACCCGCTCGGCGGTGGCCGGATCGCCGATGTCGCCGGCGACGGCCAGGATGTCCGGGTCGCTGCCCTGCTTGATCGATCGCGAGGTGGCGACCACGCGGTAATCGCGGTCGCGATAGGCTTTCACCAGCGCCTCGCCGATGCCTTGCGAGGCCCCGGTGATAATGGCGACTTTCCGTTCGTTGCTCATGACTGCCTCCTTGGCGTTGTCCATGAGCAGGAATGTCGGATCGATCATCTATCGAGTGAATTGGCGCCTCAAGGCAGTCAGTCTTCCGTCAAACGGCGGAATGACCCAGCACCTCGGAGTCCGCCGACAGCCGCGCGAAGATGGCCCGCAGCCGGGGCGCGGCGAAGTCGATGAAGGCGCGGACCTTGGGCGTGGCGGTGCGGCCCTGGGGCGTCAGCAGGTGCACCGGCAACGGCGCGGGCTCGGCGTCACGCAGGACGATGCGCAAGCTGCCGTCCAGCACCCGCTCGGCCACGTGATAGGTGTAGAGCCGCGTGACGCCCCGCCCTTCGACCGCCGAGGCCAGGGCCGCGCGGACGCTGTTGACCACCAGGCGCGGCTTGAAGTGCACCGCCCGGGCGATGGTCTGGCCCGGCGCGGGCGGGAACACCCAGGTGTCGTGGCCAAAGTGGGTGGTGGTGACGACCTGGTGCTTGGCCAAATCCGCCGGCTCGACGATGCGCGGATGCTGATCCAGATAGCGCGGCGCCCCGACGATCACCCGCCGCACATCGCCGCCCACCCGCGTGGCCACTAGCGAACTGTCCGGCAGCTGGCCCACCCGCAGCGCGACGTCGAAACCCTCCTCGACCAGGTTGGTGTGGCGGTCCAGCAGGACCAAGTTCACCGACACCGCCGGATAGGCGTCCAGATACGCATCGACGATCGGCCGCAGTACGTCCTCGCCGCTGATCGGCGGGGCGGTGATGGTCAGCATGCCGCGCGGGGCCGAGCGCTCGCCCAGGGCCGCCAGATCGGCCTCCTCCAGGTCGGTCAAGATGCGACGACAGGCGGCGGCGTAGCGGTCGCCGGCCTCCGACAGCCGCAGCGAGCGGGTCGTGCGATGCAGCAGCTCGGCCCCAACATGCTGCTCCAGGAAGGCGATGGCCCGGCTGACGGCGGCCGGCGAGCGGTTCAGCCGGCGGCCGGCCCCGGCCAGGCTGCCCTCGTCCAGGGCGGCCACGAACACCCGCATCGCCTCGATCCGATCCATCCAGTCCGCCGCTTTCCGCAAGAATGAAGGCCTGAAGCAGCAGCCTACCGCCGCCAACCAGCGCAATCCACGCATTACGCCGAGTTCACTTCCATCGCTACAAACGTAGCGCTACACCTGTAGCGAAGAGAGATCGGAACTCGCCATGATCGACGCCCTGCCCAGACGCGAACGCGAGGTCTTCGAGACCCTGTGCCGGCTCGAGGCCGGCACGACCGCCGAGGTGCGGGGCGCGCTGTCGGATCCGCTCAGCGACAGCGCCGTGCGCACCATGCTCTCGCGCCTGGAGGCCAAAGGCCTGGTCGAGCGGGCCAGCGGTCCCGACGGCGTGCGCTTCAGCCCCGTGCAGGAAACCGAGACGGTAGCCGTCAGCGCCCTGCGCCGGGTGATCGACACCTTCTTCGCCGGCTCGGCCGCCAGCGCCGCCACCGCCCTGCTGGGCATGGGCGAGCGCCTGACGCCGCAAGAGGCGGCGGCCCTGGAAGCCCTCATCGACGAACGGGTGGAGGATAAGGCGTGACCTGGATCCTGCTGATCTCGCTGCTGGTGAAATCCAGCCTGGTCGCCGGCGCGGGCCTGGCCTGCTCGCGCCACATGACCCGCCGCCCGGTCGAGCGGGTCGACATCCTGCGCGGCACGGTCTGCCTGCTGCTGGCTCTGCCGGCGATCATGAACATGCTGCCGCCGCTGGAGCTGGCCCTGCTGCCGCCGCTGCCGGCCGAGCCGGTCGTGCTGCCGCCCGTCACGGGCGAGGCGCCGGTACAGCTGGACCCCAATCCCTGGTGGATGTCGCCCGGCGCGATCACCGGCGGCCTGTGGCTGCTGGGCGCGGCGCTGATCGGCGGCCGCCTGGCCGTGGGCCTCAACACCCTGGAGCGCTGGACCCGTAAGGGTGAGCCGGTCACGGATCCCGCCTGGCTGGCCCCGATCGAGAACCTGTCGCCCGCCGACCGTCCGGGCCTGGTGGCCAGCGACCGCGTCACCGGCCCGCTCAGCTGGGGCGTCGCGCCCGGCGCCATCCTGCTGGATCCCGCTACCTTGGCCGAGCCTCGCTCCGCGCCCGCCATCATGGCGCACGAGTTGGCCCACCTGCGCCGCCACGACTGGATCTTCCTGATCCTGTCGCGCCTGGCCCTGGCCATCTTCTGGTTCAACCCGCTGGTCTGGCGCCTGCACGCGGTGCTGGCCGAACGCACCGAGGAAGCGGCCGACGCCGCCGCCGTCGGCAGCGTGGACCGCACCCTCTACGCCCGCACCCTGGTGCGCCTGGCCGCCTCTCCCGTCCCGCACGGCGCCACAGCCATGGCCGCCGACGCCAAGACGCTCAAGACAAGGATCGCCTGCCTGATGACCGACACGCCCGACCGCCGCCGTCCGCTGACCGTGGGCCTCACCGTCGCCGCCCTGGCGATCGTCGCCACCCCGCTGGCCGCCTTCGGCCTGAGCCGTCAGGTCGCCCCGGTTCCGCCCGTGCCGCCGACGCCGCCGGCCGCTGTCGCCGAACAGGCGCCGCCGGCTCCGCCCGCGCCTCCCGCCGCGCCCGCCGAAGCCGCCCCGCCCGCGCCCGAAGCGGCCCCTGCTCCGCCGGCCCCGCCCGCGCCGCCGGCCAAGGGCTGGAACTTCGCCTTCTCGCACCGCTGGCTGAGCGACGCCGACATCAAGGCCATCGAGGAAGCCCGCCAGCAGGCCGAGCACGCCCGCGCCGACGCCGAACTGGCCCGCCTCAGCGCCGAGGACATGCGCCGCATCGCCGAGGACGCCCGTCGCGAGGTCGAGTCCCACCGCGGCGAGATCGAAGCCGCCGCCCGCATCGCCGCCGACCAGGCCCGCCTCTCCGCCGAGGATGCCCGCCGCATCAGCGAACAGGCCCGCCAGGCCGGCGAGCAGGCCCGACGCGCGGGTGAGGAAGCCCGTCGCAACGGCGAACGCATCCGCGTCCAGGCCATGCAGGTGGCCCGCGTCGAGATGACCAAGGGCGTCGGCCAGATGCGTTCGGGCGCCCGCCAGATGCGCGAGGAAGCCGCCCGCCTGCGCGACCCCGCCTACCGCGCCAAACAGATCGCCGAGAACCGCGCCCGCGGCAACCGCGAGGTCACCGACGAGGAACTGCTGGACGTGGCGCGCAAGCTGCCCGGCCAGGCGGACGACCTGGAACGCCAGGCCGAGCGGCTGGCGGAGAAGGTTCGGGATATGAGCTGAGGGCTTGTGACGCCCCCTTCACCCGCGCTCCACACCATATCTCCGTCATCCCGCGCTTTGTGCGCGGGACCCATCTATCCACCGCAGATGCGGTGCGGAGCAAAGCTCTCACAGAGAAGCTGAACCATGGGTCCCGCGAACAAGTCGCGGGATGACGGTGGGGTAGTGAAAAGAAGTGCTTAAAACGTCCGCCAAGGGTGGAGCGGGACCTTCACGCGCTAGCCCTCAGGGGGTTCGTAGAGCGTCTTTACATAGATAACCTTGTCCAAGTCACATGAGCCAGAAGTCACCCGTCCGGCGTATCCACCATAGCGGCAAATGAGCTGGCCGTTCGCCGAGAACAAGCTGTGCTCATCTCCCGCGTCGAAGCGATCAGTCGCCGTGATGTTAAAGGCAGTTTGTCCCTGATAAGTTACTTGCTCGATCAACGGTAGTCGCCCGCTACGCGACACTTCCTTTCGTAGCCAGTCTGGTACAGGGACACCTGCGGGCAAGTGAGATGGACCGTGGCAAGCAGCCATGGTCGTAAAGACAGCCGTCGCTAGTAGCACTGTGCACGCGAACCGCATCCGACCGGCGCTTATGTGCGGTAGGGCAATATCCATCTGTCTTTGGTATCTGACCGTGCGAGCGTCGCCTATGGGTGGGAAGCGGACTTCCGTGTTGCGGCGCGAAGTGACAAGCATAGCGTCATGCTCGCTCTAACAATCGCCCGCTTCGATGCTGATCCTGATGCGGTCACTGATATCCTGGGTCTAACGCCGACATCCGTTACAAGGCGAGGTGAGCCTCGACCGAGCGGGCGGTTGCATGATTTCAATATGTGGCATCTCGAACTGCATGAAGCGCCCCTCATCGATGGCCGTGAGCACGCGAGCGCGCTCAGCGCGCTGATCAATCAGCTCAAAGGCCGTGAAGACCTGTTTGTGGAGATGGCTAAGACGATCAGGCCCGCAAGCATCTCGATCTGCGGTGGCTTTTATGTCTCGGACGAACAGCAGGGGGTCTGGCTTGACCCCGACCAAATGGCCGTCCTCGCTGCGTGCGGCATCGGCTGGAGCCTAGATCTATTCGAGGTCACAATGCTGGGCTGAACGTCAGCAGCGGGTCGAAAGCTGACCTCTCACCGAAACAAAAAACGCCCCGGTCCTGCGACCGGGGCGTCTTCGTTTGTGGCTCTCGCCGGCTCTTACGAGTCCAGGAAGCTCCGCAGCTTCCGCGACCGGCTCGGGTGCTTCAGCTTGCGCAGGGCCTTGGCTTCGATCTGGCGGATGCGTTCGCGGGTGACCGAGAACTGCTGGCCGACTTCTTCCAGGGTGTGGTCGGTGTTCATGCCGATGCCGAAGCGCATGCGCAGCACGCGTTCTTCACGCGGGGTCAGCGAGGCCAGCACGCGGGTGGTGGTTTCGCGCAGGTTGGACTGGATGGCCGCGTCGATCGGCAGGACGGCGTTCTTGTCCTCGATGAAGTCGCCCAGGTGGCTGTCTTCCTCGTCGCCGATCGGCGTTTCGAGCGAGATCGGCTCCTTGGCGATCTTCAGGACCTTGCGGACCTTTTCCAGCGGCATGGCCAGCTTTTCGGCCAGCTCTTCCGGGGTCGGCTCGCGGCCGATCTCGTGCAGCATCTGGCGGCTGGTGCGGACGATCTTGTTGATCGTCTCGATCATGTGCACCGGGATACGGATGGTCCGCGCCTGGTCGGCGATCGAGCGGGTGATCGCCTGACGGATCCACCAGGTGGCGTAGGTCGAGAACTTGTAGCCGCGACGATATTCGAACTTATCGACGGCCTTCATCAGGCCGATATTGCCTTCCTGGATCAGGTCCAGGAACTGCAGGCCGCGGTTGGTGTACTTCTTGGCGATCGAGATCACGAGACGCAGGTTGGCCTCGACCATTTCCTTCTTGGCCTGACGGGCTTCGCGTTCGCCCTTCTGGACCGTCTGGACGATGCGGCGATAGTCGTCGATCGGCACGCCGGTCTCGGTGGCCAGGGCGGCGATCTCGCCACGGATGTCCGTCACCGACTGGCTGTCGTTCTCGACGAACTTGGTCCAGCGCACGCCCATGCCCTTGACCTGATCGCCCCAGTTCGGGTTCAGCTCCGAACCGAAATAGGCCTTCAGGAACTCGCCGCGGCTGATGCCGTAGCTGTCGGCCAGGCGCAGCAGGCGGCCTTCCAGGCCGATCAGGCGCTTGTTGATCGCATAGAGCTGCTCGACCAGAGCCTCGATACGATTGTTGTTCAGCTTCAGCGTCTTCAGGTGCTGGATGATCGTCTGCGACAGGCCTTCATAGGCCTTACGATCGGCGTCGGTCAGGTCCTCGCCCTTCAGGCGGCTGCCGACCAGCTTGTCCTGCAGCTTGCGGAAGCTTTCGAACTCGCTGGCGATGGCGTCCAGGATGGCCATGACGCCTTCGCGCAGTTCGCCTTCCATGGCGCTGACGGTCGGACCGGCGCCATCGTCGAAGTCGTCCTCGTCCTCGCCTTCAGCGCCCTCGGGCTTGGCCTCGCCGGCTTCGTCGTCGACGGGTTCGGTCGGCTCGGCCTCCTCGTCGGCGGCCGGCTGGGCGGCGACGCCGTTGATGGCGGCGTAGGTGCCTTCCAGGTCGATGACTTCACGCAGCAGGATGCGGCCGGTGCCCAGTTCCTCGCGCCACACCATGATGGCTTCGAAGGTCAGGGCCGACTCGCACAGGCCGCGGATCATGGTGTCGCGGCCGGCCTCGATGCGCTTGGCGATGGCGATTTCGCCCTCGCGCGACAGCAGCTCGACCGAACCCATTTCGCGCAGATACATGCGCACGGGGTCGTCGGTGCGGTCATAGGCGGCCGGCTTGTCGCTGGTGATGACGGCCGTGTTCTCGTCGCGGGTGGCGACCTCGCCGCCTTCCGAGCCTTCGGCGTCTTCTTCGGCCTCGACCACGTTGACGCCCATCTCGCTCAGCATGGCGAGGGTGTCTTCGATGGCGTCGGGGCTGACTTCCTCGGACGGCAGCACCTTGTTCAGCTCGTCCATCGTGACGTAGCCGCGGGCCTTCGCCTGCTTGATGAACTTCTTTACGCCGGCATCGGTCAGGTCGAGCAGAGGACCGTCACCACCGGTGGCTTCGGGCGCTTCCGTCTCGGCCGAGGAATTGTTGCTCATCAAGCTCTCCGAAATCGACACCGCTGGGCTCTAGCAAGAGCGGCGCCGAAAAAATCCGTTTCGAAAAGGACTGTCTCGCCGGCCGGCGCTGTGACTCAGCGCACTCCCAATGATCACGTTCCCGTCAGAAGTCGCCTAAGCGCGCCCTTTCCGCCATGTACGAACGCTCCGCGGGAAACCCGGCGGAGGCCCAAAGGCGTGGGCGCGGCCTGGCGTCTTCCCTGATCGGGTCGACGACCGCTGGGGACCTGGGGCGGCAACGAGGGTGACATCCTGTTTCGGTATAGGGCGCGCGCAGCGGCGGCCCGAGCGATGTCAGTCAGTTGCTTGGCAGTTCCTTGAGTCGGCATGTGGCTTTGGGTGACGCCGGTGTCAAGATGGCACGGGTCACTATCGCAAAATTTGCAACGCTATTTACTGCGCCCGCCAGAACTCCAGATTGCTGATCTGGCGCTGCAGGACGGCGATCCGGTCGCGCAGGTCGCGGGTGGCGGTCAGGCTGGCGGCGGTGATCTCCTCGCGGCGCAGGCCGTCCAGGGCGCGCTCGGAATCGGCGATCTCGATAACCGCCTCGTAGCAGGCCGCCCACAGGGCGCGGGCCTTGGCGGGGTCGAAGCGGGCGTCCAGGAACGGCGCGTCGGCCACGGCCAGGCGCTCGATCTCGGCCAGGGGTTCGGAGAGGCCCTTGCGGCTCAGGCGCTCGCGCAGCGGGATGTCGTCGCCGTGGTCGTCGCACAGGGCCATGAACAGCTCGTGCGACAGGGGCTTCAGGCGCGGATCGCCGAAGCCGACCCGCTCGATCGCCTCATCATAGGCCCGCGCCCAGCCCGGGTGGTCGATGGCGGCCAGGGCGATGGCGGCGTGGAAGGGCTTGATGCGGCCGGTGATCTGCACGCGGGCGGTCGGACGCAGGCCCGGATCCGGCGGCTCGCGCTTGCCGTTCTTCCAGGTCCCGCCGCCGCTGCGGGGCGTGAACGGGCGGTCGCGGAAACCACCACCACCGCCGCCATTGTAGCCACCGCCATAGTCGCCGCCGCCACCGTCCTGGGGCGGACGTCGACGCTGGAAGAGCTCGTCATAACGTTCGCGCAGGTCGTCCTTGTAGGCCTGGGCCAGGTCCTTGTCGGCGATGGTCCCGGCCGCCGCACGCAGGCGCTGGCGGAGGCCCGCCTTGCGCTCGGGCGTGTCCAGCTCCTCCAGGTCCCGCTCGCGCTCGAACAGGGCGACCACGAAGGGCTTGGTGTCGGCCAGCTGCTCGCGCAGGGCGTCGGGACCCTGGTCGCGCAGCACGTCGTCGGGATCCTTGCCGCCGACCGGCATCGAGAAGCGGAACGAGCGGCCGGGCTTGAGCAGCGGCAGGGCGCGGTCGATCGAACGATGCGCGGCGCGCTGACCGGCCTTGTCGCCGTCGAAGCACAGGGTCGGCTCGGGATGCAGGCGCCACAGGGCCTCCATCTGCTCCTCGGTCAGGGCCGTGCCCATGGCCGCCACGGCCGGCACATTGGCGCGCTGGCAGGCGATGACGTCCATATAGCCCTCGACCACCACCATCGGCGTGCGCGCGTTGGGCGCTGCGCTCTGGTTGGCGTGCAGGATCTTGCGGGCCTCGAACAGGCCGTACAGCACCCGGCTCTTGTGGAAGAGCCCGGTCTCGGGACCGTTCAGATATTTGGCGCGGGCGTTGGGATCCATGGCCCGGCCGCCGAACGACACCACCTTCCCCCGGCTGTCGGTGATCGGGAAGATGATGCGGTCGCGGAAACGGTCATAGGGCTGGCCGCCGTCCTCGGGCGCGATCAGCACCCCGGCGTCGACCAGGTCGCCCGGCTTGGCGCCCTTGGCGATCAGGTAGTCCTTCAGCCCCGTGCGATTGTTGGGCGCGAAGCCGATGCTGAAGCGACTCCACTCCTTCTCCGGCAGGCCGCGCTTTTCCAGATAGGCGCGGGCGGCCTGGCCGACGGGGCGGCGCAGCTCGGCCTCGAACCAGGCGCTGGCCAGCTCCATCCAGTCGCCCAGGGACGAGCGCTTCTGCTCCTCGCGGGCCATCTGCGGGTCGACGGCGGGCAGGCTCATGCCGGCCTCGGCCGCCAGCCGCTCGACGGCTTCCGCGAAGGTCAGCCGCTCGGTCTCCTGCAGGAAGCTGATGATGTCGCCGTGCTTGCCGCTGGAGAAGCAGTGATAGAAGCCCTTCTCGTCATTGACGAAGAACGACGGGCTCTTCTCCTTGGTGAACGGCGACAGCCCCGCATACTCGCGCCCCTGCCGCCGCAGCTTCACCGACTTGCCGACGACGTCGGACGGGCGAAGGCGGGACTTCAGTTCTTCGAGGAAACGATCGTCGAAACGCATCTAGGCGGGATTGGGGACCAGGGTTGGGGCGAGCCCTTTAACATATGCGCCCGACGTGCGCTGCGCACGTCCCAAACCGAGGCGATCCACAAGCTGGGCACTAGGAACACCGACTCCCACCGTCCGTTTTGAGAGCCGGGGCGCCTCGACGCGCCCACAGCTTCCCAGAACGCCACGGAGTACACCCATGCCCCAGAGATGGAATGACCGCGAAGGCCGCTTCGACGTCGAGGCCGACGGCGATTTCGACCGCAACCGCCAGGACCGTGACCGTGATCGCGGCTACGGCTACGACGCCCAGCGCCGCCCCGGCCCGGAACGCTCCAGCTACGCCAATTCCGGCTATGATCGCTCGTACGGGCAGGACGCCCCGCGCGAGAGCTATCGCGGCCCGCGTCGTGGCGGCAGCGAGTTCCTGCGCGCGGCCCAACAAGGCGGCGACATCGGCTATGGCCGCATACGCTCGGGCGCGGACTACGGCGGTGGCGCTGGCGGCTACCAGTCGCCCGGCGGTTACGGCCGCGTGGGCGGCCACGACTTCGGCGGCGCGACCGGCGACTACGGCTCCAGCGGCTATTCCAGCCGCACCGCCGACTATGGCGACGAGCGGTATTTCGACCACCATGACCGCGACCAGGAAGCCCGCGAGCGCAGCTATCGCGGCGCCTATGGCAATCATGACCCCTACCGCTCGTTCGGTCCCGGCCGACGGCAGGAGGAAGATCGCAGCTGGTTCGACCGGGCGCGCGACGAGGTCTCCTCGTGGATGGGCGACCAGGACGCCCTGCACCGCCGCCAGGAAGACGGCGCCCATCGCGGCCGCGGTCCCAAGGGCTATCGCCGCTCGGACGAACGCATCCGCGAGGACGTCAGCGACCGCCTGACCGATGACAGCTGGCTGAACGCCAGCGACGTCGAGGTCTCGGTCTCGGACGGCGACGTCACCCTCACCGGCTCGGTCCGCTCGCGCGAGGACAAGAAGCGCGCCGAGGCGCTCGCGGAGAGCGTGACGGGCGTCGATAACGTCCAGAACAACCTGCGGATTGATCGCGGGACCGGGGCTGCGGCGACGACGGTTCCGCTGTCGGATCCGCTGTAGGGCTTCTAGATCCTCCCCCGCGTTGCGGGGGAGGTGGCCCAGAGGGCCGGAGGGGGCCAACTCGGCCTCGATCCAGCTAGCCCCCTCAGTCGCTCCGCGACAGCTCCCCCGCATCGCGGGGGAGCATCTGCTCTTCCGCCGCCACTTCTACCCCACCACCGCCATCCCCGCCGCCGCCAGGATCGCGCCGCCCATGGCCCAGTTCATGGCGCGCTGGCCGCGCGGCGACAGCTTCACCCGGCCCAGCACCACGCCCAGCGCCAGCCAGGCCAGGTCGACCACGACCATCACCGCCACGCACAGCGCCCACTTCACGCCCGCATCCCAGCGCGGCGACGCCACCACGAACGAGCCGAACAGCGAGACGAAGGCGAGATAGGCCTTGGGGTTGGCCGCGCCCAGGACGAAGCCGCCCGCGAAGGTCAGGCTGGCCGAGGTCCCGCCGCCGACCTCACCTTCCGGCGGCGCGGTGGCCACGCTCCAGGCCAGCCAGACGAGATAGCCGACCGACACCACCGTCAGGGCCAGCCGCAGCATCGGCGCCGCCGCCAGCAGCGAGGCCAGGCCCGCCGCGCTCAAACCCGCCGCCAGGGCGAGCCCCACCTGCATTCCGGCATAGAGCCGCAAGCCGCCGGTCAGCCCCAGCGTCCGCCCGGCCACGATCAGCGCCGCGATCCCCGGTCCGGGCGAGCCCAGCAAGGCCGTCGCCGCCAGCACGAACAGAACCGCTTCCATCACCCGCCCCGCGTGACATAAAGATATATGCATATCTTTATGTCATATCCGAAAGCCTTGTAAACCGGGCCTTCCGATTGCGCGCGCGTCGCTTTGTTTCCGTCCGGAAACGGAACGACGCTCCGCGTACCCATGTTCTGCATACGGAGACGAACTTACCCTCGACAAGCACAGGTTAACGGCACAAACATCCCGGCTTCTTTGCCGCGGGAGGGAGCCCGCGCGCCGCATTGGGGTGTTTCGTGAAAGCGCTGTTCTTCTCCGTTTCCGTCCTGTCGCTGGTCGCGACCGCCGCCATGGCTCAGGTCCCTACCCCTGGAGCCAACCAGCCGATGCCGGAGTCGGCCTCCGCCACCCCGCCGATCGAAGCGCCGCGCGACGTGCCCTTCGCCGGCACGGTGAAGGTGGCCGTCGACGCCACCGACCTGGACCGCAAGATCTGGAACGTCACCACGACCATGCCGGTCAGCAAGGCCGGCGACTTCGTGTTCCTGTATCCGCAGTGGGTCCCGGGCGGTCACTCGCCGCGCAACGACCTGGACAAGCTGGCGGGCCTGGTGGTCACGGCCAACGGCAAGCGCATCCCCTGGACCCGTGACGTCGTGTCGGTGAACGCCTTCCACGTCGACGTCCCGGCCGGCGCGACCGAGCTGACGATCAGCTACCAGTTCCTGACCGCCGTCGAGGCCAAGGTCGGCCGCACGGAAGTCACGCCCGAGATGCTGAACCTGCAATGGCTGCAGGTGACCATGTACCCGGCCGGCTACTACACCCGCCAGATCCCGATCGACGCCAGCGTCAAGCTGCCCGACGGCTGGAAGCTGGCCACGGCGCTGGAAACCGCCAAGACCGACGGCGCCACCACCATCTTCAAGACCACCACGGTCGAGACCCTGGTCGACTCGCCGATCTTCGCCGGCAAGTACTTCAAGTCGATCGACCTGGATCCCACCGGCCCCGCGCCCGTGCGCCTGAACCTGGTCGCCGACAGCCCCGAGCTGCTGGACGCCAAGCCCGAGCAGATCCAGGTCCACAAGGACCTCGTGCAGCAGGCCTACAAGCTGTACGGCTCGCACCACTACGACCACTACGACTTCCTGGTCTTCCTGTCGGACAAGATCGGCGGCATCGGCCTGGAGCACCACCGCTCGTCCGAAAACCGCGTGGTGCCCAAGTACTTCACCGAGTGGGACAAGAGCTTCGTCGGCCGCGACCTGCTCAGCCACGAATACACCCACTCGTGGAATGGCAAGTTCCGCCGCGCCGCCGACCTGTGGACCCCCAACCTGAACGTGCCGATGCGCGACAGCATGATGTGGGTCTATGAGGGCCAGACCCAGTACTGGGGCAACGTCCTGGCCGCCCGCTCGGGCCTGCTGACCAAGCAGCAAGCGCTGGACAGCCTGGCCTCGACCGCCGCCGCCTACGACAACCGTCGCGGCCGCGACTGGCGTCCGGTGCAGGACACCACCAACGACCCGATCATCGCCAACCGCAAGCCACTGTCGTGGCTGTCGTGGCAGCGCAGCGAGGACTACTATTCCGAAGGCCTGCTGGTCTGGCTCGACGCCGACACCCTGATCCGCGAGAAGACCGCCGGCAAGAAGTCACTGGACGACTTCGCCAAGGCCTTCTTCGGCGTCGACAACGGCTCGTACATGCCGCGCACCTACACGTTCGAGGACGTGGTCAGCACCCTGAACGGCGTCTACGCCTATGACTGGGCGACGTTCCTGAAGACCCGCATCCAGGACGTCCAGGAAAAGGCCCCGCTGGATGGCTATGCGCGCGGCGGCTACAAGCTGGTCTACACCGACACGCCCACCGAGTTCATGAAGACGGCCGAGACCAAGGCCAAGAGCACCGGCCTGCCCTATTCGCTGGGCCTGTCGGTCGGCTCGGACGGCGTGCTGACCGACGTGCAGTGGGGCGGCCCGGCGTTCAAGGCCGGCCTGACCCAGGGCCTGACGGTGGTCGCGGTCAACGGCGAGGCCTTCGACGGCGACAAGCTGAAGGCCGCCGTCACCGCCGCCAAGACGCCGGAGAACCCGCTGGTCGAACTGCTGGTCAAGGACGGCTCGCGCTACCGGATGGTCAAGATCGACTATCGCGGCGGCCTGCGTTATCCGCGCCTGGAGAAGATCCCCGGCGTGCCGTCGCGCCTGGACGACATCCTGACGCCGCGCAAGTAAAAGACGAGAAGGTCGCCGCCAGGTTGCGAAGCGTTCGCAGCCTGCGACGATTTGGGGAAGCGCGGGAAGACGACCTGTGTGTCACCTTCCCGACTGTTCAATCCCTCTGAACGCGTACCGAAAAGGGCCCGCTCCCTCTCCCAAGGCGGGCCCTTTTTTGCGTCTGGAGTCGGGCTTAGTCGGCGACGGGCGGCGGCGTCAGCGGGGACGGCAGCTTCACGTCCTGGTCGACATAGGCCGTCATGACAGTGCCCTTCTTCATGCCGACATCCTTGCCCTTGATGAAGGGCGCGGCCGGCCAGAACAGCAGCGTGGTGACCACCGTGGCGCCCACGCGGGTCTCGCCCTTGGCGCCCCGGTTGGCCCGCAGACGAACGCGGTCGTCGCCGATCTTCATGTAGAGCAGGCGCACGTTCAGCTTGCCGTTCTTGCCCAGCATGCCGTTGTCGCGGGCCTCGACGACCTCGCCCACGCCCCGATAGCCGGCGCGCAGGATCGTGCCATCCGGCAGCTTGACGTCATCGTCCAGGCTGATGGTGAAACGGTCGCCTTCCTTGGCGACCGAGCTGGAGAGCGAATCCTCGAGACGCATCGCCACTTCCGTGCCCTCCGGAATGACGATTTCGGCGGCGAAGGCCGACGTGGACACGAGCAGCGCCAGGCCGCCCAGCGCGGCCGCAAATCTAACTTTCATGGTTCCCCCCGGAAGTTGTTCGCAAGGCTTATGGCCAAGCTGGCGTTGAGTCCAGGCAGCGCTACCGAACTTGGGGTAGCGCCCGGATGTCGGCCGCCACCTCGGTCAGGTCGTCGTTCAGCTGGTGGTCGCGGCCGGGCAGCCGGCGGGCCGCGGCCTGGGGGATCGCCTTGGCGTAGAGGTCCAGATGCTCGGGCGGCACGTCGCCATCGACGTCGCCCTGGTAGAGGCGGACGGGCATGCCTTCCGGCAACTTGGCGCCCAGGTCGGCGATCGCGATGTCGTCGTCCTCCCAGCCGCCTTCGCCGAAGAACGGCGCGGCGATCAGGAAAGCCGCAGCGGGTCGGTTGGCCGGCGGCGTCCGCGCCAGAGCGCCGGCGGTGGCCGTGCCGCCGAACGAGTGGCCGACCAGCACGACGCCCTCGCCCATCGTCTCCAGCGTCTGGCTGATGGTCTCGCACCAGCGGGCGAAGTCGGGCTCGCCTTCGTCGGGCATCGGCGGATACTGAACCACGTAGGCGTCGCCCAGTTCGCGGCGCAGGCTGTCGACCAGCTTGCTGTCCCAATCGGCGTGCGTGCCTTCGCCGGCGCCCTGGATGAACAGAATCTGCGTCTTCATGGCGTGTCCTTTGGTGTCTGGCCGGTTATCTGTCGGCTGTGGGTTCAAAGATTGAGTCTGACGATGCCGGACTGTCCGGAACTGCTGCGCATCACCACCGAGTACGTGGTCGTCGAGGACCGCCTGCGGCTGTCGGGCGCGACGGCCGACGACCAGACCGTGGTGCTGTGGCTGTCCCAGAGGATGATGAACCTGCTGGTCCCGCAGCTGACGGGATGGCTGGAGCAGCAGGGCGGGACGGGCGGCGAGGCGCTGCAGGAGTTCGTCCAGCAGGCCGCCGAGGCGTCGCTGGCGGCCGAGCCGGCGGTGCGCCCCGTCGCCTCCGAGACGACCGCGCTGGTGGTCACGGTCGACATCCGTGTCCGCGCGGACGGCGCGACCTTGGTCTTCAAGACCGAGGACAACACCCCGCTGGCCAGCCTGCCCTTCCCGACCGAGGCCCTGCGCCAATGGCTGGGCATCGTCCGCAATCAGTACGTCGCCGGCGAGTGGCCGACGACCGCCTGGCCGGCCTGGATGGACGAGGCGCACATCGCGCCGCCCGCCCAGACCACCGCCCTGCATTAGCCCGTCCTGCGCAGCGACATGTGCGCCGCCCGCGACGAGGGCGTGTAGTCGGTGACCTCGTAGCCCAGCGCCAGCAGGTCCAGCCCCGCCAGCAGCGGCTCGCCCCGGCCCAGCAGCACCGGCGTCACCACCAGGTGCAGTTCGTCGATCAGGCGCTTTTCCAGATACTGCCGGACGGTCGAAGCCCCGCCGCCGATGCCGACGTCCTGCTCGCCCGCCGCCGCAAGGGCCTGCTCCAGCGCCGCCTCGATCCCGCCCGTGACGAAGTGGAAGCTGTTGCCGCCCTCCATCTCGAATGACGGCCGCGCGTGGTGCGTCAGGACGAAGACCGGCGCGTGATACGGCGGGTTCGGACCCCACCAGCCCTGCCAGTCGAAGTTCGACCAGTCGCCCCGCTCGTGGCCGAACATGTTGCGACCCATGATCCAGGCGCCGACGCCGTCGGTGATCGCGTCGGCGAAGCGCTGGTCGACCGGATCCATCTGCGCTGCGAAGGCCCACCGATGCAGGTCCTCGCCGCCCACGCCCAGCGGATCCTGCAACGACTGGTCGGGGCCGGCGGCATAGCCGTCCAGCGAGATGCTGAAGTTGCGAACGCGAACCTTGCCCATGGCGGCCTCCTCGAACGAATTGGCAAAACCGATTGCAATTTGAAACTGGTTGCATCCTGCATATCCGATTGTATTCTGCAACCGGTTTTTGCGAGGACGTGGTTTTGGTTGATGACCAAAGATCGGGCTGCCCGATCAACCTGACCCTGGAGGCGCTCGGCGATCGGTGGAGCCTGATCGTCATTCGCGACATCATGTTCGGCAACAAACGCCATTTCCGCGAACTGCTGGCCGGCTCGCAGGAGGGCATCGCCTCCAACATCCTGGCCAGTCGCCTGAAGAGCCTGGTCGAGGGCGGCCTGCTATCGAAGGCCGACGAGCCCGGCCACAAGCAGAAGGTTCGCTACAGCCTCACCGAAAAGGCCATCCAGCTGGTGCCGATGCTGGCGGTGATGGGCGCCTGGGGCCGGCGGCACATGCCGGTGACGCATGAACTGTCGGTGCGCGCCGAACTGCTCGAGGACGGCGGTCCGGCGCTGTGGAACGGCCTGATGGACGAGCTGCGCGTCCTGCACCTGGGCGCGCCCATGCCGCCCGACGGCCTGACCGTCTTCCGCCAGCTGCGCGAGGCTTACGAGGCCGCCTGCGCCTAGTGGCCGGCTTCTTGCGAAGCAGCCCCCCGTTGAGCGGGAGTAAACTGTTGCGTCCTGAAGTCGTGTCAAAATGGCTGCGCGCGTCCCTGGCCGGGACGATGCTGGCGGCTGCGTTGACGGGCTCGGCCCTGGCGCAATCGACACCGATTCAGGCCGCCGATCCGGTCGACGCCGCTTTCCAGACCCGCGACTACGCGACCATGCTGACCCTGCTGCGACCGGCGGCCGAGGCGGGCGACCCGCAGGCCCAGACCCGACTGGGCCTGATGTACTACCAGGGCTGGGGCGTGCCGCGCGATATCGATAAGGCCCAGGCCCTGTATCAGAGCGCAGCCGACAAGGGCTGGCCTCGCGCCATGTACGCCCTGGGGCGTCTGTATCAGCGCGGCGACGGCGTCCCCGTGGACAACGCCAAGGCCCTGTACTGGCTGGGCCTGGCGGCGGAGGCCGGCGACCGGCCCGCCGCCTTGGCGGCAGGCGACCAGGCCTTCGACATGAAGGTCTATGGCAAGGCCGCGCGTTGGCTGCGCATGGCGGCTGACCAGGGCGACGCCAAGGCGATGTTCGCGTTGGGCCTGCTGTATGCCGACGGCCTGGGCGTTCCCAAGGACAGGCCGGCCGGCTTCGCCCTGATCCGTCGCTCGGCCGAGAGCGGCTACGCCTTCGCCCAGGCCGCCGTCGGCGAGATGTACGTCCTGGGCGAGGGCGGCGTCGCACCCAACCCCGCCGAGGCCTTCACCTGGTACAGCCGCTCGGCCGCCCAGGGCGAGCGCGACGGGCTAACCGGCCTGGCCGAGGCCTATGCGCTGGGACGCGGCGCCCCGGTCGACCTGGCCAAGGCCGCCGGCCTCTACGAACGGGCGGCCGACGCCGGCGTCGGTCTGGCCCAATGGCGGCTGGGCCAGATGCTGCAGGCCGGGCGCGGCGTGCCCAAGGACACGGTCGCGGCCTACAAGTGGCTGTCGCTGGCGCTGAAGGCCAACAACCACTCGGCCATCGACTATCGTGACGCCGCGCTGGCCTCCCTCGACGCCCTGACGATCGAGATGAGCGACGACGAGATCGCCCGCGCCCAGGCCCTGGCGGCCAACTGGACCCGACGCCCCGGCGATTGAATGAGACCGGTACCATTTCGGTCTTGAGTGGTCTGACAACTACCCCCATAGTGCCAGGCAACGGGCGGCCGCTCAGAGCCGCTACAGCCATTGCGCAGCCTCGGGGAAACACCAGGATGACCACCACCCTCACCCGCCGCCTGTTCGGCGCGAGCCTCGCGGCGCTGTCCGCCGCCGCCATGCCCGGCCTGGTGCAAGCCGCCGACAAGGCCGCGAAGAAGGGCGACAAGCCGCTCTACAAGGACGCCAGCCAGCCGATCGACGCCCGGGTCCAGGACCTGCTGGGCCGCATGACGCTGGAAGAGAAGGCCGCCCAGCTGATCGGCATCTGGCTGACCAAGGCCAAGATCCAGACCGACGCCGGCGAGTTCTCGGCCGAACAGGCGGCCAAGAACTTCCCCAACGGTCTGGGCCAGATCTCGCGTCCGTCGGACCGCAAGGGTCTGAAACCCGCCACGGTGGTCGACGCGGCGGCCGGCGCCGATGATGGCGCGACCAACCGCAACGCCAAGGAAACCGCCCGCTACACCAACGCCGCCCAGAAGTGGGCCGTCGAAAAGACCCGCCTGGGCATCCCGCTGCTGATGCACGACGAGGCCCTGCACGGCTATGTCGCCCGTGACGCGACCAGCTTCCCGCAGGCCATCGCCCTGGCCTCGACCTTCGACACCGAGCTGACCGAGAAGATCTTCGCCGTCGCCGCCCGCGAGATGCGCGCCCGGGGTTCGAACCTGGCCCTGGCCCCCGTGGTCGACGTGGCCCGCGACCCGCGCTGGGGCCGCATCGAGGAGACCTATGGCGAAGACCCGCACGTCTGCGCCGAGATCGGCCTGGCCGCCATCCGTGGCTTCCAGGGGACCACCCTGCCGCTGGCCAAGGACAAGGTCTTCGTCACCCTCAAGCACATGACCGGCCACGGCCAGCCCGAGAACGGCACCAATGTCGGCCCGGCCCAGATCGCCGAGCGCACCCTGCGCGAGAACTTCTTCCCGCCGTTCGAGCGCGCCGTGACCGAGCTGCCGGTGCGCGCGGTCATGCCGTCGTACAACGAGATCGACGGCGTCCCCTCGCACGCCAACCGCTGGCTGCTGACCAAGGTGCTGCGCGAGGAGTGGGGCTACAAGGGCTCGATCCAGAGCGACTATTTCGCGATCAAGGAGCTGATCGCTCGTCACAAGCTGACCACGGACCTGGGCCAGACGGCCGTGATGGCCATGCATGCCGGCGTCGATGTCGAGCTGCCCGACGGCGAGGCCTACGCGCTGATCCCGCAACTGGTGAAGGACGGCCGCATCCCGCAGTTCGAGGTCGACGCCGCCGTGGCCCGCGTCCTGACCATGAAGTTCGAGGGCGGCCTGTTCGAGACCCCCTACTGCGACGAGAAGACCGCCGACGCCAAGACGGCCACGCCGGACGCCGTCGCCCTGGCCCGCGAGGCCGCCCGCAAGGCCGTGGTCCTGCTGAAGAACGACAAGGGCCTGCTGCCGCTGGACGGCAAGAAGCTCAAGCGCGTCGCGCTGCTGGGCACCCACGCCAAGGACACCCCGATCGGCGGCTATTCCGACATTCCGCGCCACGTGGTCTCGATCCACGAGGGCCTGACCGCCGAGGCCAAGGCCCAAGGCTTCACCCTGGACTATGCCGAGGCCGTGCGCATCACGGAGTCGCGGATCTGGGCGCAGGACGAGGTCAAGCTGGTCGACCCGGCCGTCAACGCCAAGCTGATCGCCGAAGCCGTCGAGGTCGCCAAGAACGCCGACGTGGTGGTCATGGTGCTGGGCGACAACGAACAGACCAGCCGCGAGGCCTGGGCCGACGCTCACCTGGGCGACCGCGACAGCCTGGACCTGATCGGCCAGCAGAACGACCTGGCCAAGGCGATCTTCGACCTGGGCAAGCCGACGGTGGTGTTCCTGCTGAACGGCCGTCCGCTGTCGATCAACCTGCTGGCCCAGCGCGCCGACGCCATCATCGAGGGTTGGTACCTGGGCGAGCAGACCGGCAATGCCGCCGCCGACGTGCTGTTCGGCCGCGCCAATCCGGGCGGCAAGCTGCCGGTCAGCATCGCCCGCGACGTCGGCCAGCTGCCGATCTACTACAACCGCAAGCCCACGGCCCGCCGCGGCTATCTGCTGGGCGACACCAGCCCGCTGTATCCGTTCGGCTTCGGCCTGTCGTACACCAGCTTCGACATCTCGGCCCCGCGCCTGGCCAAGGCCAAGATCGGCACGACCGAAAGCGTCAAGGTCGAGGTCGACGTCACCAACACCGGCAAGGTCGCCGGCGACGAGGTGGTGCAGCTGTACGTCCACGACGAGGAGGCCAGCGTCACCCGTCCGGTGCTGGAGCTGAAGCACTTCAAGCGCGTGACGCTCGCGGCGGGGGCCAAGACGACGGTGACCTTCGAGATCAAGCCGTCGGACCTGTGGATGTGGAACCTGGACATGAAGCGCGTGGTCGAGCCGGGGGACTTCAAGATCCTGGTGGGTCCGAACTCGGTGGACCTGAAGACGGCGACGCTGACGGTGGCTTAGAGCCAGATGCTCCCCCGCGATGCGGGGGAGCTGTCGCGGAGCGACTGAGGGGGCAAATGCGGCCTAAGACCAGCTAGCCCCCTCCGGCCCTCTGGGCCACCTCCCCCGCATCGCGGGGGAGGATCTATGAGGAGGAGGAGAACACCCATGCGCCGTTTCGCGCCGATCCTGCTGGCCGCCCTCGCCGCCTCGCCGGCCTCCGCCCAATCCCTCCTCAACGGCCTCTTCTCCGACCACGCCGTCGTCCAGCGCGACCGCCCCCTGCCCGTGTTCGGCACGGCCAGGCCCGGCGAAACCGTCACCGCCGCCTTCGCCGGCCAGACCCTGACCGTCAAGGCCGGCCCCGATGGCGTCTGGCGCGTCGACTTCCCGGCGACGCCCGCCGGCGGTCCGTACCAGATCACCGCCTCCAGCCCTTCGGCCAAAGCCACTGCCTCCGACGTCCTGGTCGGCGACGTCTGGCTGTGCTCGGGCCAGTCGAACATGGAGATGCAGGTCAGCGCCTCGGGCGACGCCTGGAACCAGATCAACAACGGCGCGCCCAACGACACCATCCGCATGGCGACGATCGAGAAGGCCGACGGCCGCGCGCCCGCCGCCGACTACAAGAAGCCGCCGGCCTGGAAGCCGACCAACAAGGACACGGTCGGCGCCTTCTCAGCCGCCTGCTTCTACTTCGCCCGCGAGCTGCAGAAGACGCGGAAGGTTCCGCTGGGCCTGGTCCACGCCTCGTGGGGCGGGTCCGGCATCGAGGCCTGGATGACACCGACCGCCCTGCGCAAGGTCGGCGGTTATGACGACGCCATCGAGATCCTGAACCTGTCGATCAAGGACCCCGTCGCCGCCAACCGCCGCTGGGGCGAGACCATCAAGGGCTGGTGGAGCGCCAAGAACCCTGGCTCGGCGGCCACGCCGTGGACCGGCGCCGGCGCCTGGACGCAAGCGCCTGACGGCCTCGGCGTCTGGGAGCGCTGGGGTGTCCCGGCCCTGGCCGACTTCAACGGCGTGGTCTGGTTCAAGGCCGAGGTCGAGCTGACCGCCGCCCAGGCCAAGCAAGGCGCCGTGCTCACCGTCGGCCAGGTCGACGAGATGGACACCACCTACGTCAATGGCGTCGGCATCGGCGCGACCTCGGGCGCGTGGCTGGACCGGACGTATCCGCTGACCGCCGGAACGCTGAAGGCCGGCAAGAACACCATCGTGGTCTCGGCCTACGATACCTACGCCAATGGCGGGATGTACGGCGACGGCGCCAAGCGCGCCCTGACCCTGGCCGACGGCACGCGCCTGCCGCTGACCGCCTGGACCTACCAGATCGAGCCCAAGACCGGCCCCAACCAGCCGCGCGCGCCGTGGGACACCCTGGCCGGCGTCTCGACCCTGTACAACGGCATGCTCGCGCCGATGGGTCCCTACGCCTATGCCGGCGTCGCCTGGTACCAGGGCGAGACGAACGTGGGCCGCGACCAGACCTACGCCCCGCTGCTGAACGCCTTCATGGCCGAGCGCCGTCAGGGCCAGGCCGCCGACATTCCGTTCCTGGTGGTGCAGCTGGCCGACTACGGCGCCTTCGCCGAGCAGCCGGGGACCTTCGCCACCGCCGCCCTGCGCGACGCCCAGCGCCGAGCGGTCGTCGCCGACAAGCACGCCGGCCTGGCCGTCACCCACGACATCGGCAATCCCTACGACATCCATCCCAGCGAGAAGCAGGAAGTCGGCCGCCGCCTGGCCCTGGCCGCCCGCCGCGTCTACGGCGAGGCCGTGACCACGGGTCCCGAGGTGGTCTCGGCCAAGCGTAGCGGCGACACCGTGGTGGTGACCTTCGCCCAGGTCGGCGGACGCCTGGTGGCGCGGGGCTCGGACCGGGTCATCGGCTTCGAGCTGTGCGATAGCGCCTGTCATTGGGCCGATGGGAAGATCGCCGGCAACACGGTGGTGCTGACGGGCGTGGGCTCCAAGGTTCGCTTCGCCTGGGCCGACAGCCCGACCTTCAACCTGTTCGACGCGTCGGGCCTGCCGGCGGGGCCGTTCGAGATCGGGGTTCAGTAGTGCGTCACGCCGTCTCCGCCCTGGCCCTCGTCGCCAGCCTGGCCTTCGCGGTCCCGGCCTTTGCCGCTGAGCCGGCCGCCGTCACCCTGTCGCCCAGCGCCGACGCCTTCCCGCTGATCGCGGCCGGCAAACCTGCGCGGATCGAATACGACCAGACCGACTTCCCCGGCGCGATCCGCGCCATCCAGGGCCTGCGCGACGACCTCGCGGCGCTATCGGGAACCGCCGCCCCGGCCAAGGACGCGCCGGTCGTGATCATCGGCACCCTGGGAAAAAGCCCCGCCATCGACGCCCTGGTCGCCTCGGGCAAACTCGACGTCAGCAAGGTCACCGGCCAGTGGGAGGCCTTCGTCCAGCAGGTGGTCGAGAACCCCCGTCCCGGCGTGGCCCGCGCCCTGGTCATCGCCGGCTCCGACAAGCGCGGCACGATCTTCGGGGCCTATGACCTGTCGGAACGCGCCGGCGTCTCGCCCTGGACCTGGTGGGCCGACGTGCCTGTGCCCAAACGCACCGACGTCTTCGTCGCCCCCGGCGCCAATGTCCAGAAGCCGGCGGTGAAGTACCGCGGCATCTTCCTGAACGACGAGAACCCGGCCCTGTACGGCTGGGCCAACAAGACGTTCGGCGGCTTCAACCACGCCTTCTACGAGCGGGTGTTCGAGCTGATCCTGCGCATGAAGGGCGACTATCTGTGGCCGGCCATGTGGGGCAAGTCGATCTATGACGACGACCCGATGAGCGCCCCCCTGGCCGACCAGATGGGCGTCGTGCTGGGCACCTCGCACCACGAACCGATGAACCGCGCCCATGTCGAGTGGGAGCGCTACGGATCAGGCCGCTGGGACTACGCCAAGAACCCCGAGAAACTGCGCCAGTTCTGGCGCGAGGGCGTCACCCGGATGGGCGCCAACGAGAGCCTGGTCACGGTCGGCATGCGCGGCGACGGCGACGAGCCGATGAGCGAGGGCACGGCCACCCAGCTGCTGGAAACCATCGTCGCCGACCAGCGCAAGATCATCGGCGAAGTCACCGGCAAGGATCCCGCCAAGACCCCGCAGGTCTGGGCGCTCTACAAGGAGGTCCAGGACTATTACGACGCCGGCATGCGGGTCCCCGACGACGTCACCCTGCTGTTCGCCGACGACAACTGGGGCAACATCCGCCGCCTTCCCGAGGTCGGTAAGACGCGGCCCGGCGGCTACGGGGTCTACTACCACTTCGACTATGTGGGCGGTCCCCGGAACTACAAGTGGCTGAACACCAACCAGATCGAGCGCACCTGGGAGCAGATGAAGCTGGCGTCCGACTACGGCGCGGACCAGCTGTGGATCGTCAATGTCGGCGACCTGAAACCCATGGAGCTGCCGACCGAATTCTTCCTGGACTATGCCTGGAACCCGGCCGCCATGCCGGTCGAGGCGCTGCCGGGGTACACAAAGGGCTGGGCGGCCCAGCAGTTCGGGCCCGAGCGTGCGACCGAGATCGCGGCGCTGCTGGACGGCTACACCAGGCTCAATGCGCGCCGTAAGCCCGAGCTGATCAATGAGGCGACCTTCAGCCTGGTCAATTTCCGCGAGGCCGAGCGGGTCGAGGCGGAATGGGCCGCGCTGGAGAAACGCGCCGACGCCCTGCGCGCGGTGATCCCGAAGGACCAAGACAGCGCCTTCTTCCAGCTGGTCTGGTTCCCGATCAAGGCCAGCGCCAACTTCAACCGGCTGTACATCGCCACGGGCCGCAACCGGCTCTACGCCAGCCAGGGCCGCATCGCCGCCAACGCGCAGGCGACGCTGGTGCAGAACCTGTTCGACCGCGACGCCGACCTGACCCGCCAGCACGACGCGATCAACGGCGGCAAGTGGGTCCACATGATGGACCAGACCCACATCGGCTACACGATCTGGCAGCAGCCGGATGCGAACATCATCCCCAAGACCGAGCGGGCCGATCCGACCGGCGGCTTCGGCGTCGCGCTGGAGGGCGGCGCCGGGACCTTGCCGCCCCTGACCCGCTGGGGGGCGCAAAGCCGCTGGATCGACGTCTTCACCAAGTTCGCGCCGATCCGCCCCAAGGTCTCGGCCGACGTCCCGTGGCTGAAGATCGGCAAGAGCCCCGCCAACGCCCTGGGCGACGTGCGCCTGGAGGTCTCGGTCGACTGGGCCAAGGCCCCGAAGGGAGACCACACCGCCACCGTGACCGTGGTCGACGGCGAGACCAAGACGGTCGCCGTCCAGGTCTCCAACCCCGACCGCAAGCCGGCCAAGGGCGCCTTCGTCGAGGCCGCCGGCCTGACGGCGATCGAGGCCGAGCACTATGCGGCGGCGACCGGCGGCGTCTGGAAGGTCATCCCGAACCTGGGCCGCACCCTGTCGGGCGTGACCAGCTATCCCTCGACCGCGCCAGCTTCGACGCCGGGCAAGGGGGCGCCGTCGCTGGACTATCTGGTCGACTTCGAGAAGGCCGGGCCCGTCGACCTGACCGTGCTGGTCTCGCCCACCCTGGACTTCCGGGGCGGCAAGGGCCTGGCCTACGCCGTCTCGATCGACGACGGCGCGCCAGTGGTGGTCAACAGCCAGCCGGACCCGTCGAACAGGGCCTGGGACAAGGCGGTCGCAGACAATGTCCGCTCGCAAACCACGACCTTGAACGTCCCCTCGGCCGGCCCGCACAAGGTGCGACTGTGGCGGGTGGATCCGGGCGTGGTGTTCCAGCGCCTGGTGCTGTCGCGAGGGCCTGTTCCGGCGAGCTATCTGGGGCCGCCGGAATCCGTCCGGACGCCCCTTAAGTAAGAATCCGAAGTGAAGTTTGATCCACGCGGGGTTCAGTCCACGGCCTGAAAGACCCATGTTCCGCCCATGGCTGTTCCCCCGCCCCAATTCACCGACGAGGAAATCGACCGGCTGGTCGAGACCTTCTACGCGCGCATCCGCCGGCACCACCGCCTGGGGCCGATCTTCGAGAACGCGATCGGCGAGGACGGCTGGCCCGCGCACTTGGCGACGCTGAAGGACTTCTGGTCGTCGGTGCTGAACACCACGGGCCGCTACAAGGGTCAGCCGATGGTCGTGCACCAGCATGTCGAGGGCCTGACCGAGGGCCTGTTCATGCCCTGGCTGAACCTGTTCCATCAGACCTGCGTCGAGCTGTTCGACGCCCCGCGCGCCGCCATCGTCGGCCAGAAGGCCGAACGCATCGCCGCCAGCCTGAAACTGGGCCTGTTCTTCAAGCCGGATGCGGTCGCTTGAGCGCCCTATCCGAAGAGGGCTTCGTCCGTTTCGAGGCGGACGAGACAAAAGCGCTGCTGGGTCCGGCGGCCACAGCCGCCTGGGCGTCGTTCGCCGACAGCTGGAACGACCTGCCGCTGGACGGCTTCATGGCCGACGGCGGGCGGTATCGCCGGCGCCGGTTCGCGGCCTTCTCGGCCTCGCCCCAATCCGTCGAGCGCAAGCCGCACCAGCCGCACTGGCAGAGCCGCGACTACAACCCGCTGAACGGCGGCGTGCAGCGCTGGTTCGAGCCCGTCACCGACGCCATCGCCGAGCATCCGGTGACGCAGGGCGTGATCCGCGCCGGCCTGGAACTCTTCCACCCGATCACGTCGCTGGCCCCGGCCGCCTGGCATGTCGAACTGCACCAGTTCCGCATCGAGGCCCGCGCCGGCGAGGAGGGCCAGCCCACGCCCGAGGGCGCGCACCGCGATGGGGTCGACTGGGTGATCGTCATGCTGGTCGACCGCCAGAACGTCGACAGCGGCGTGACCGACATCTTCGCCCCGGACGGCGCCAGCCTGGGGTCGTTCACGCTCACGGCGCCCGGCGACGCGGTGTTCCTGGACGACCACCGCGTGCTGCACGGCGTGACCCCGATCCGGCCGCTGGATCCGGCCCAGCCGGCGGTGCGCGATGTGCTGGTGGTGACCTACCGCCGCGAAGAAACCGGTTAACCAAACACCCGCCAAGGTTGCCGCTGCGACCGCTTGTCGCATGCGGACTGTGATCACGACGTGCCACGGTGAGGTTCCGCTTCCCAAGGGATTGAGCGTCCGTCGCGCATGTCCAGAGACGACAACGCCTTGCCGCCCTACCCGCCCCTGGAGCGCCGCGCGGTGTTCTCCAGCGCGATGGCCGACGCGGTTCCGATCCTGATCGGCTATGTCGACCGCGAGCAGCGCTACCGCTTCGTCAACCGCGCCTATGAGCGCTGGTTCGGGATCGAACGGTCGGAGATCGAGGGCCGCACCCTGCTGGAGGTGCTGGGCCAGGAGGCCTATGGCCGCCTGCGCGGCCACGTGACCCGCGCCCTGGCCGGCGAGAGCGTCACCTTCGAGGGCGAGGTCGGCTACCAGGCCGGCGCCCGCTACATCGAGGCCCAGTACGTGCCCGACATCGCCCGCAACGGCGAGATCCCCGGCTACTACGTGCTGGTCACCGACATCTCCGAACGCAAGCAGCAGGCCGCCGAGCTGGAGCGGATGCTGGTCGGCGAGCGGCGGCGGACGGCCCTGCTGGACCTGGGCCAGAAGCTGCGTGACGAGGCCGATCCGATCTGCATCGCGCAGAAGGCCGCGCGCATGCTGACCGAGCAGCTGGGCGTGGGCCGCGCCGGCTATGCCGAGATGGACGTCGTCAATGAGGTGGCCGATATCGTCGCCGACGACGGCGGGGCCGATCGCAGCGTCGCACCGCTGAGGGGACAGCAGATCCGCCTCGACGACTTCGGTCCCTCGATGAGCGCCGACATGCGCGCGGGCCACGCGGTCACGGTCGGAGACATCGCGCTGGACCACCGCACCAACGCCCCCGACGCCCTGGAGGCCTATGCCGGCCTCGGCGTGCGGTCCTTCATGACCATCTCCCTGGTCAAGGCCGGCGTGCTGTCGGCCTATGTCTATCTCTCCCACCCGGAGCCGCGCGCGTTCCCGCCCGACGAGGTCGCCTTCGTCGCCGACGTCGCCGAGCTGATCTGGACGGCCAGCGAGCGGGCCCGCTCGGACCTGGCCCTCAAGCGCGCCCAGGAGACCGAGCGCCTGCTGATCCGCGAGGTCGACCACCGCGCCAAGAACGTGCTGGCCGTGGTCCAGTCCCTGGCCCAGCTGACCCCGTTCGAGGACAAGGCCCAGTACGTCCAGGCGCTGTCGGGCCGCATCGGCTCGCTGGCCCGCGCCCACAGCCTGCTGTCGACCGCCCGCTGGACCGGCGTCGACCTGCACGACCTTCTGCGGCTGGAGCTGGATCCTTACGGCATTGATGGCGAGGGCCAGATCGTCATCGACGGCCCGCCGGCCCTGATCGACGCCCAAGCCGCCCAGTCCCTGGCCCTGGTCATCCATGAGCTGGCCACCAACGCCAGCAAGTACGGCGCGCTCTCCCGGCCGCTGGGCCGCCTGAACGTCAGCTGGATCTGGGACGTCGGCGATGTGCTGCGCCTGATCTGGCGCGAGGACGCCGGCGCGCCCGTGGTCGCCCCCGCCCGACGCGGCTTCGGCTCGACCCTGATCGAGAGCGCGGTCAAGCAGGTGGGCGGCAAGGTCGAGCTGACCTGGCGTCCGCAGGGCCTGAAGGTCCGCCTGGACATCCTGAAGGGCGCCCAGCCCCGCGCGACGGAAGCCGCGCCGGTCTACCGCCCCGGCCTCTCCGCCGACGAGAGCCCCGCCCTGCGCGACCAGCGCGTGCTGGTGGTCGAGGACGAGGCCGTGGTGGCCATGGAGCTGACCCGAGTGCTGACCGCCGCCGGCGCCAAGGTCGTCGGTCCGGTCGGTACGATCGAGGAGGCCCTGCACCTGCTGGACGACCAGCCGATCGACCGCGCCCTGCTGGACGTCAATCTTGGCGGCCGGTTGATCACCCCGGTGGCCTTGGCCTTGAGCCGCCGCCGCATCCCGTTCGTCTACCTGACCGGCTACCAGGAGCCCGACGTCGACGACGGTCCGATCCTGCGCAAGCCCGTGGCGACCAGCGCCCTGCTGGGCGCGCTCGCCAGAGGGGCGCCGGTCCCCGCGCAGTAGGCGTTTTAGCCCGTTCCGCCCCACGGCGCGTGTTGTGGCTTGAAATTGCAATTCGTTCTCAAGTAAGGACGAGCCTCCAACGCCAAGGTTCGTCAGTACGCCGTGAAATCCGCCGCCGACCAGCATCGCCGCTCTTTCTGGCTGAAGCAGCTGCACCAGTGGCATTGGATCAGCGCGGCGGTGTCCCTGATCGGCATGATGCTGTTCGCCATCACCGGCATCACCCTGAACCACGCCGGCCAGATCGAGGGCAAACCCGTCGTCGTCTCGCGCAAGGCCACCTTGCCGCCCGAGCTGCTGGCCGTGCTGGCCAGGGGTCCGGAAGAGGGCAAGCGCCCCCTGCCCGTCCAGCTTGAGCCGTTCCTCGACAAGGCCGTCGGCGCCGACGTCGCGGGTCGCGAGGGCGAGTGGTCGGCCGACGAGGTCTATGTCGCCCTGGCCCGTCCCGGCGGCGACGCCTGGGTGTCGATCGACCGCGAGACCGGCGCCGTCGAGCATGAGAAGACCACGCGCGGCGCGGTGTCCCTACTCAACGACCTGCACAAGGGCCGCAACACCGGCAAGGCCTGGGCCTGGTTCATCGACGTGTTCGCCGCCGCCTGCGTGATCTTCACCGTCACCGGCCTGATCCTGCTGCAGTTCCACGCCCGCGCCCGGCCGCTGACCTGGCCGCTGGTGGGCCTCGGCTTGGCCGCCCCGCTCATTCTCATCATCCTGTTCGTCCACCTTTAGAGGCAGAGACTCCCGTGAAGCGTTCGATCTCCCTGCTCACCTTTGCCGGCGCCGCGATTGGCGCCCCGGCCATGGCCGCCGACCTGAACGTCACCGTCGAGGTGCCGAAGCTGACGGTGGCCGAGTACCACAAGCCCTACGTCGCCATCTGGATCGAGAACCCGGCCGACAGCACCGCCGCCGGCACCCTGGCGGTCTGGTACGACGCCGACTCCAAGGAAGACCACGGCACCAAGTGGCTGAAGGACATGCGCCAGTGGTGGCGCAAGGCCGGCCGCGAGATGAGCTTCCCGGCCGATGGCGTCACCGGCGCCACCCGCGCGCCGGGTCCGCAGACCGTGGTCTTCGCCGGCTCGAAGGGCGCCCTGAAGGCCCTCAAGCCCGGCGCCTACAACCTGGTCGTCGAAGCCGCTCGCGAAGTCGGCGGCCACGAGGCCGTCCGCGTGCCGTTCACCTGGGGCAAGCCGGGTAAAGCCACCGCCAAGGGCGCGACCGAACTGGGCGCCGTCACCGTTTCCGTGAAGTGAGAAAAGCCATGACCTTCAAGAAGCGCCTTCTGGCCGTCGCCGCTCTGGGCGTCGTGCTGGCCCTGCCGATGTCGGCCTCGGCCCACCGTGGCTGGATGGTTCCGTCGTTCACCAACCTGTCGGGCGAAGGCGCGTGGGCGACCATCGATGCGGCCGTGTCCAACGAACTGTTCCACCCCGACCACCGCCCGATGCGCCTGGACGGCGTCCAGGTGCTGGCGCCGGACGGGACGCCGGACAAGATCCAGAACAGCGTCACTGGCCAGCTGCGCTCGGTGTTCGACGTCCAGCTGAGCAAGCCGGGCACCTACAAGATCTTCACCGCCACCAACTCGGTGATGGCCAGCTACACCGAGGGCGGCGTGGTGAAGCGCTTCCGTGGCTCGGCGGAAGACTTCGCCAAGCAGGTCCCGGCCGGCGCCGCCGACCTGAAGGTCATCAAGATGGCCAGCCGCAATGAGACCTTCGTCACGCGCGACAAGCCCAACACCGACGCCCTGAAGCCGACCGGCAAGGGCCTGGAGCTGGTCCCCGTCACCCACCCGACCGACGTGGTGGCCACCGAGCCGGCGACCTTCAAGTTCGTGCTGGACGGCAAGCCGGCCGCCGACCTGGAAGTCACCTTCGCCCCCGGCGGCCACCGCTGGCGCGCTAATCCGGGCGAGATCAAGCTGAAGACGGGTCCCGACGGCGCGGTGAAGTTCACCCTGCCGGAAGCTGGCATGTACTGGGTCAACGCCACGGTCCGCTCGGGTGAGACCGGCCGTGGTCCGGGCGGCCCCGGCGGCGGCATGGGTGGCGGCCAAGGCGGTCCGGGTGGCGGCGCTCCGCCGGCGCCGGGCGCGGCCCCTGCTCCGGCCCAGCCGCTGGCCGGCAACGGCCAGAGCGCCAGCTACACCGCCGTGATCGAAGCCCAACGGCCGTAAAACCAACCGTGTCATCCCGGCCGCAGCGAAGCGGAGAGCCGGGACCCAGGGGTCGCCGCAGTGCGCTTGGCCCCTGGGTCCCGGGTCGGCTACGCCGCCCGGGATGACACGGTTTTTTGTTGCTGAAGAACCATGCCCCGCGTCCTCGTCCCCGCCCTGACCACGCCGCCTGCCCGCCCCGTCGGCGGCAGCGTGCGCGCGTTCGGCGGCGCGACCATGGGCACGACCTGGTCGGTGAAGGCGGTATTGCCGGCCACCACCGACCTCCCGGCGCTCGAAGCCATGGTCCAGCGCGCCCTCGACGCCGTGGTGGCCGAGATGAGCCCGTGGGAGCCGCTGTCGGACCTCAGCCGCTACAACCGCAGCCCGGCCGGGACCTGGACGAAGCTGCCGCCCGCGACCGCCACGGTCCTGCGCCGCGCGATCGACGTCGCCGAGCAGAGCCAAGGCGCCTTCGACCCGACCCTCGGCGCCCTCACCGACCTCTGGGGCTTCGGCCCCCGCCCCTTCTCCGGCAGTCCGCCCGACGCCGAGGCCATCGCCCCGCTGCGCGACGCCGGCGGCTGGAAGCGCCTCACGCTCGACGGCGACGCCCTGTTCCAGCCCGGTGGCCTCCGCCTCGACCTCAACGGCATCGCCAAGGGTTTCGGCGTCGACCAGGCCGCCGCCGCGCTCGATCGCGCCCAGGTGAAGAGCTACCTCGTCGAGGTCGGCGGCGAGCTGCGCGGCGCCGGCGCCAAGCCCGACGGCCAGCCCTGGTGGGTCGAGCTGGAACGGCCGCCGACCGCCAATGACGCCGAGCACACCGTCGTCGCCCTGCACGACCTGGCCGTCGCCACCTCGGGCGACTACCGCCGGTTCTTCGACCATGACGGCCGGCGCTACGCCCACACCCTGGACCCGGCCACCGGCGCGCCGACCACCAACCCGACCGTCAGTGTCACCGTGCTGGCCAAGGACTGCATGAGCGCCGACGCCTGGGCCACGGCCCTGACCGTCATGCCCCCCGACGCCGCCCTGGCCTTCGCCGCCGAGCACGACCTGGCCGCCCTGATCGTCAGCCGAGGTCCGGCGGGCCTTGAGGAGCGCCTGTCGCCGGCCCTGCGGGCGATGCTGGACTAATGCTGGATCTCTCCGCCTTCCCGCCCGAGACCCGCCGTCTAATCGAGGCCGGCGCCGTGGCCGGCGTCTACGCCCTGTTCTGCGCCGGCATCGCGGTCCGCGAAGCCCTACGCGCCGCCGCCGTCCGCCGCGCGGCCAAGGCCCTTTCGCAAGGCGCCGGCGAGCCGGTGCTGGTCGCCTTCGCCAGCCAGACCGGCTTTGCCGAAGAACTGGCCAACGCCACCGCCAAGGCCCTGTCCGAGGCTGGCGCGCCGGTCACCCTGCGCGAACTCGGGGCCGTCACCGCCGCCGACCTTACGGGCCGCGCCCTGTTCGTGGTCAGCACCACCGGCGAGGGCGACGCCCCTGACCCCGCCCGCGCCTTCATCCGCGACGTGATGAAGGACGGCGCTGACCTCTCGGGCCTGCGCTACGGCGTGCTGGCGCTGGGCGACTCGACCTACGCCGAATATTGCGCCTTCGGCCGCTCGCTGGACGCCTGGCTGGCCCATTCGGGCGCGACCCCGCTGTTTGACCGCGTTGAAGTCGACGACGGCGATCCGGCCGCCCTGCGCCACTGGCAAGGACAGCTCAGCCTGCTCACCGGCGTCACCGACGCCCCCGATTGGACCCGCCCCGCCTACGGCCGCTGGACCCTGGCCGAGCGCACCCTGCTCAACCCCGGCAGCCCCGGCGGCGAGGCCTGGCACATCCGCCTCGTCCCCCCCTCTGGCGACGCCACGACCTGGCAGGCCGGCGACATCCTGGAAGTCGGTCCCCGGAACGACCCGGAGCTCCCGCACCGCGAATATTCGATCGCCTCACTGCCCAGCGACGGCGCCGTCGAGCTGATCGTCCGCCTGACGAACCGCGCGGACGGCCAGCTCGGCCTGGGCTCGGGATGGCTGTGCCGCCTGGCGGAGATCGGCCAGACGATCGACGCCCGCGTGCGGACCAACCGCAGCTTCCACGCCCCGGATGCCTCGCGTCCGCTGATCCTGATCGGCTCAGGCACGGGCCTGGCCGGCCTGCGCGCCCACCTCAAGGCCCGCGCCGCCGCCGGCGTGCGCTGGAACTGGCTGGTCTTTGGCGAACGCACCTCGGCCCACGACTATTTCCACCGCGCCGAGATCGAGGGCTGGAAGGCTTCGGGCCTGCTGGATCGCGTGGACCTGGCCTTCTCGCGCGACCAGGAGAGCCGGATCTACGTCCAGCACCGCCTGCGCGCGGCTGCCGACATCCTGCGCCGCTGGGTCGCCAACGGCGCGGCGATCTATGTCTGCGGCTCGCTGGAGGGGATGTCGCGCGACGTCCACGCCGTGCTGGTCGAGGTGCTGGGCGCCGAGATGGTCGAGCGCCTGGCCGACGAAGGCCGCTACCGGCGGGACGTGTACTGAACCCCAAAACCCGATCATCCCCGCGAAAGCGGGGACCCAAGCGGCGTTGGTCATCAAGCGCTGCGCACTATCGTCTCGCTCAGCTTGGGTCCCCGCTTTCGCGGGGATGATCGGTTTGGTTGAGAGCCTCTCGCTCCTCCGGCGTATTGGCCCCGCGCAGCCGCGCCATCGCGCCGTCCGGGATCGGCAAGGCCGCCAGCCCCGCCCGCTCCACGAACCGCCGCAGCGGCCAGCCCGCCACCGCATCGGTGGGGATCGCGATGGCGTCCAACACCATCGGCACCGGCAGGCCTTCGTAGTAGCCGCCGGCCACGAGCAACGGCGCCAGGTCCTCAACCGTCAGCGTCGGCGCATCCACGGCCAGCACCAGCAGCCGCGCGCAGCCCAGCGCCCGCGCCCCGGCCAGCACTCCGCCGACCGGCCCGGCCCCGGCCTCGTCATCGGCGACCCACGGCAGCCCCAGATCCGCCCCGGCCGTGACCAACGCCTCGGCCCCCACGGCCCGCGCCAGGGCCGCCACCCGGTCCACCGCCCGCACGCCGTCCCACTCAAGCAGGGCCTTGTCGCGCCCCATCCGCCGGGAACCTCCACCGCACAGAATGATCGCGCCGAGCATGGTCATGCCCGCGTCTTAGCAGGATTTTCCACTCCTCTTCCAAGCTGCGCCCGAAGCGGTCTAGTGTCCGGCCCGCAAAGGGACGGAAAAAAGAATGAGCCAGCCTGCCGAGCGCCAGCGTCGTCGCACGACCCAGAGCGCCACGATCCGTGACGTCGCCGCGCGGGCGGGCGTGTCGCCCATGACCGTGTCGCGGGTCATCAATCGCGAGAGCACGGTCAAGGAAGAGACCCGGGCCCTGGTCGAGAAGGCCATCGCCGACCTCAACTACGCCCCCAACCCCGCCGCCCGCAGCCTGGCCGGCAGCGCGCCCTTCCGCATCGGCCTGCTCTACGACAACCCCTCGACCGGTTACCTGTCGGAGTTCCTGGTCGGGGCCCTGGACGAGAGCAGCCGCACCGGCGCCCAGATCGTCATCGAGAAGTGCGCCGAGCCCGAGCTGGCCGGCGCCACCCTGACCCGCCTGCTCAAGACCGGCGTCGACGGCCTGATCCTGCCGCCGCCGCTGTGCGAGTCGCCCCAGGTCCTGGCCGAGGTGAAGGCAGCCGGCGCGGCCGCCGTGGCCGTGGCGCCCGGTACGACCAGCACCGACATGGCCACCATCCGCATCGACAACGAGGCGGCCGCCTACGAGCTGACCCAGCACCTGCTGAACCTGGGCCACAAGCGCTTCGGCTTCATCAAGGGTCACCCGAACCAGACCGTCAGCCAGCAGCGGCTGGACGGCTTCATGGCCGCCCTGAAGGCCGCCGGGATCCCCATGGAGGACATCCGGGTCGAGCAGGGCTACTTCACCTATCGCTCCGGCCTGGAAGCGGCCGAGAAGCTGATGGCCCATGAGCCGCGCCCGACCGCCATCTTCGCCGCCAATGACGACATGGCCGCCGCCGCCGCGGGCCTGGCCCATCGCCTGGGCCTGGACGTGCCGGGCGACGTCTCGATCGTCGGCTTCGACGACACCTCGATCGCCGACAACATCTGGCCCGCCCTGACCACCGTCCACCAGCCGATCGCCGCCATGGCCCGCGCCGCCGTCGACCTGGTCCTGGAAGAAATCCGCCGCCACCGCGATGGGGGTGGGGAGCCGAGGCAGCTGATGCACCCGCACACGCTGATCGTGCGGGATTCCAGCGGGCCGGTCAGCGAATAGGCCACTGGCGCTTCGAAACCTCGTCCTTCGACAAGCTCAGGATGAGGTTTCGACTGAAGCGCAGCGACAAGTCGTCCTCATCCTGAGCCTGTCGAAGGACGAGGACGGCCCCTCCCCGCTGGGTTTCCCAAAATTGGTCAGACAACGTGCTTGCGGCCTCGACATGTTAGCGCTACCAAGCATTTGACGAACGAGCGCCGCCGATAGTTGTCGGCAGCCTTGAGACGCTCGAACAAAGGGGAGACGACGCCGTGGGCGTGAGTGAATTCCTTCCGGAAGACTGGAAAGACGCGACTCTGCTGGGTCGTATCGACTTCGGCGATGGCCCGACGCCCGTGCTGGTGCGCGGCGGCCGTGTCGAGGATGTCTCGAAAATCGCCCCCACCGTCGCCGACCTGATGAACGCCTTCGGCCCCGCCGCGGCGATCCCGCGCGGCGAGGACAAGGGCCCGCTGGAAGCCCTCGACATCCGCCCCGTCTGGGAAGACGCCGATGGCCAGGCGGCCGTGAAGCTGCTGGCCCCCGTCGACCTGCAGGTGCTCAAAGCCGCCGGCGTGACCTTCGCCGTCTCGACCCTGGAGCGGGTGATCGAGGAACGCGCGCGCGGCGACGCCGCCGCCGCCCTGCAGATCCGCGAACAGCTGTCGGCCAGCATGGGCGGCGACCTGAAGAGCGTGAACCCGGGCTCGGAGGGCGCCGAGCGCCTAAAGCAGACCCTGATCAAGGACGGCCTGTGGTCGCAGTACCTCGAGGTCGCCATCGGTCCCGACGCCGAGATCTTCACCAAGGGCCCGACCCTGTCGTCGATGGGCTGGGGCGACCATGTCGGTGTCCGCTATGACAGCCACTGGAACAACCCCGAGCCGGAAGTCGTGCTGCTGTGCGACGGTTCGGGCCAGATCCGCGGCGCCGCGCTGGGCAACGACGTCAACCTGCGCGACTTCGAAGGCCGCTCGGCCCTGCTGCTGAGCAAGGCCAAGGACAACAACGCCTCGTGCGCGATCGGCCCGTTCTTCCGCCTGTTCGACGACGCCTTCAGCCTGGACGACGTCCGCTCGGCCGAGGTCACGCTGAAGATCACCGGCCGCGACAACTTCGTGCTGGATGGCCATAGCAACATGAGCCTGATCAGCCGCGATCCGGCGGTCCTCGCGGGCCAGGCGTTCGGCAAGCAGCATCAGTATCCGGACGGCTTCGCCCTGTTCCTGGGCACCATGTTCGCCCCGATCCAGGACCGCGACACCGCCGGCCAGGGCTTCACCCACAAGGTCGGCGATCGCGTCCGCGTCTCGACCGCCAAGCTGGGCGTGCTCGAGAACGAAGTCACCACCTGCGACAAGGCCCAGCCGTGGACGTTCGGCATCTCGGCCCTGATCCGCAACCTGGCCGGCCGCGGCCTCCTCTAATTCGAAAGCAAGCGCGATGACCGATACCCTGCGCCACTACATCGGCGGCGAACGCGTCGCTTCGGACGCCCCGACCCAGAGCCTGAACCCGTCGAACACCAACGACGTCGTCGCCCAGGTTCCGAACGGCGGCTCGGCCGAGGTCGACGCCGCCGTCGACGCCGCCAAGAAAGCCTTCCCATCGTGGTCGGAAGCCTCGCCGGAAGTCCGCTCGGACCTGCTGGACAAGGTCGGCAGCACCATCATCGCCCGCAGCGCCGACATCGGTAAGCTGCTGGCCCGCGAAGAAGGCAAGACGGTTGCGGAAGGCGTCGGCGAGACCGTCCGCGCCGGCCGCATCTTCAAATACTTCGCCGGCGAGGCCCTGCGCCGCCACGGCCAGAACCTAGAATCGACCCGTCCGGGCGTCGAGGTCCAGACCTATCGCCAGGCCGTCGGCGTCTTCGGTCTCGTGACCCCCTGGAACTTCCCGATCGCCATCCCGGCCTGGAAGGCCGCGCCCGCGCTGGCCTTCGGCAACACCGTGGTGATCAAGCCGGCCGGCCCGACCCCGGCCACCGCCAACGTGCTGGCCGACATCATGCAGGAATGCGGCGCTCCGGCCGGCGTGTTCAACATGCTGTTCGGCCGCGGCGCGATGGGCGACGCCCTGATCAAGCACAAGGACGTCGACGGCGTCTCTTTCACGGGCTCGCAAGGCGTGGGCGCGCAGGTCGCGGCCGCCGCCGTGGCCCGCCAGGCCCGTGTGCAGCTGGAGATGGGCGGCAAGAACCCGCTGATCATCCTGGATGACGCCGACCTGGAACGCGCCGTCGCCATCGCCCTGGACGGCTCGTTCTACGCCACCGGCCAGCGCTGCACCGCCAGCTCGCGCCTGATCGTCCAGGACGGCATCCACGACAAGTTCGTGGCCCTGCTGGCCGAGAAGGTCGCCGCCCTGCGCGTCGGCGATGCTCTGGACCCCAACACCCAGATCGGCCCGGCCGTCTCCGAAGACCAGATGGAGACGTCGTACAAGTACATCGACATCGCCAAGGGCGAAGGCGGCCGTCTGGTCACCGGCGGTGATCGTCTGAAGCTGGACAACCCCGGCTGGTACGTGCAGCCGACCCTGATCGCCGACACGCAAGCCGGCATGCGGATCAACAACGAGGAGGTCTTCGGCCCCGTCGCCTCGACCATCCGCGTGGGGTCGTACGAAGAGGCCCTGGAGATCGCCAACGGCGTCGAGTTTGGCCTGTCGGCCGGCATCGCCACGACCTCGCTGAAATACGCGCGCCACTTCCAGCGCCACGCCAAGGCCGGCATGACCATGGTCAACCTTGCCACGGCCGGCGTCGACTACCACGTGCCGTTCGGCGGCACGAAGAGCAGCTCGTACGGCGCCCGCGAACAGGGCTTCGCGGCGGTCGAGTTCTTCACCCAGACCAAAACCTCCTACTCGTGGTCGTAAGCAGCATGTCGTCAGCCATCTACCCCAGCCTGAAGGGCAAGCGCGTCGTCATCACCGGCGGCGGCTCGGGGATCGGGGCCGGCCTCACCGCCGGCTTCGCGCGCCAGGGCGCGGAAGTGATCTTCCTGGACATCGCCGACGAAGACTCCAAGGCGCTGGAAGCCGAGCTCTCGGGCTCGGCCATCCCGCCGGTCTACAAGCGCTGCGACCTGCTGAACCTAGACTCGATCAAGGCGGTGTTCGCCGAGATCGGCGACGTCGACGTGCTGGTCAACAACGCCGGCAATGACGACCGCCACAGCCTGGGCGATGTCACGCCGGCCTATTGGGACGAGCGCATCAACGTCAACCTGCGCCACATGCTGTTCTGCACCCAGGCCGTCGCGCCGGGCATGGCCAAGCGTGGCGGCGGGGCGGTGATCAACTTCGGTTCGATCAGCTGGCACCTCGGGCTGGAAGACCTGGTCCTGTACGAAACCGCCAAGGCCGGCATCGAGGGCATGACCCGGGCTCTCGCCCGTGAGCTGGGCCCCGACGACATCCGCGTCACCTGCGTGGTGCCGGGCAACGTCAAGACCAAACGCCAGGAGAAGTGGTACACGCCCGAAGGCGAGGCCGAGATCGTCAAGGCCCAGTGCCTGAAGGGCCGCCTGGTCCCGGAGAACGTCGCCTCGCTGGTGCTGTTCCTGGCCTCGGACGACGCCAGCCTCTGCACCGGCCACGAGTACTGGATCGACGCGGGCTGGCGCTGATCGGCCAAGCCGCTAACTGGCAAGGCCGTTCGACGAAAGGAGGACTTCCCTGGAGGCCCTCCCCGTCCTATCGAACGGCCAACACCGGTTTTACGGAGACGATGCGAGCATGAGCGCCGCTACCTGCGTTTGGGATCTGAAGGCCACCCTGGGCGAAGGCCCTATCTGGCACGGCGACGCCCTGTGGTTCGTGGACATCAAGGGCCACAAGATCCACCGCTACACCCTCGACGGCGAGACGCTGAGCATCGACGCGCCCGAGCAGGTGACGTTCCTGGCTCCGCTGGCGCCGGAAGGCGGCTTCATCGTCGGCCTCAAGAGCGGTCTGCACCGCTTCCACCAGGCGCTGGGCTTCAGGCCGCTGGTCACCGTGGAAGACCCCGCGCTGAACAATCGCCCCAACGACGCCACCGTCGACGCCCAACACCGCCTGTGGTTCGGCACCATGCACGACGGCGAAGCGACCAAGAGCGGCTCGCTGTACCGCATGGACGCGACCGGCGTGGCGCGGATGGACAAGGACATCTGCATCACCAACGGCCCGTGCGTCTCGCCGGACGGCAAGACCTTCTACCACACCGACACCCTGGAAAAGATCGTCTGGGCCTATGACCTGGCCGAGGACGGGACGCTGTCGAACAAGCGCGCGTTCGTGAACGTCAAGCTGGGCGACGACGTCTATCCGGACGGCACGGTGGTCGATTCCCAAGGCCACCTGTGGATCGCCCTGTGGGGCGGCTTCGGCGTGATCCGCGTCTCGCCGGAAGGCGAACTGGTCGCCCGCATCGAGCTGCCCGCCCCGAACGTCACCAAGGTCTGCTTCGGCGGTCCTGACCTCAACATCCTGTTCTTCACCACCGCCCGCAAGGGCCTGAGCGACGAAACCCTGGCCCAGTATCCGCTGGCCGGCGGCCTGTTCGCGGTTCGGGTCGACGTCGCGGGCCAGCCCCAACACGAGGTTCGCCTTGTCTGATCGCACGCCCCGCCGGTTCCGGTCCCGCGATTGGTTCGATAATCCGGACCATATCGACATGACCGCGCTCTATCTGGAGCGCTTCATGAACTACGGGATCACGCCGGAGGAGCTGCGCAGCGGCAAGCCGATCATCGGCATCGCCCAGACCGGCAGCGACATCTCGCCGTGCAACCGCATCCACCTGGACCTGGTCACCCGGGTCCGGGACGGGATCCGCGACGCCGGCGGCATTCCGATGGAGTTCCCGGTCCACCCGATCTTCGAGAACTGCCGTCGTCCGACGGCGGCGCTGGACCGGAACCTGTCGTACCTGGGTCTGGTCGAGACCCTGCACGGCTATCCGATCGACGCCGTCGTCCTGACCACCGGCTGCGACAAGACCACCCCGGCCGGGATCATGGCGGCCACCACGGTCAACATCCCGGCCATCGTGCTGTCGGGCGGTCCGATGCTGGACGGCTGGCACGAGAACGAGCTGGTCGGCTCGGGCACCGTCATCTGGCGCTCGCGCCGCAAGCTGGCGGCCGGCGAGATCACCGAGGCCGAGTTCATCGAGCGCGCGGCCTCCTCGGCCCCCTCGGCCGGCCACTGCAACACCATGGGCACGGCCTCGACCATGAATGCCGTGGCCGAGGCCCTGGGCCTGTCGCTGACCGGCTGCGCGGCCATCCCGGCCCCCTATCGCGAGCGTGGCCAGATGGCCTATCGCACGGGCCAACGGATCGTCGACCTGGCCTATGAGGACATCAAGCCCAAGGACATCCTCACCAAGAAGGCCTTCGAGAACGCCATCGCCCTGGTGGCGGCGGCCGGCGGCTCGACCAACGCCCAGCCGCACATCGCGGCCATGGCGCGTCACGCCGGGCTGGAAGTCACCGCCGACGACTGGCGCGCGGCCTACGACATCCCGCTGATCGTCAACATGCAGCCGGCCGGCAAATATCTGGGCGAACGCTTCCACCGGGCCGGCGGCGCGCCCGCCGTGCTGTGGGAGTTGCTGCAGCAAGGCCGCCTGCACGGCGACGTGCTGACGGTGACCGGCAAGACCATGGCCGAGAACCTCGAGGGCCGCGAGACCGGCGACCGCGAGGTGATCTTCCCCTACGCCCAGCCGCTGGCCGAGAAGGCCGGCTTCCTGGTGCTGAAGGGCAACCTGTTCGACTTCGCGATCATGAAGGCCAGCGTCATCGGCGCCGACTTCCGCGAACGCTACCTGTCCAAGCCGGGCCAGGAAGGCGTGTTCGAGGCCCGCGCCATCGTGTTCGACGGCTCGGACGACTACCATCACCGGATCAACGACCCGGCGCTGAACATCGACGAGAGCTGCATTCTCGTCATCCGCGGCGCCGGTCCGATCGGCTGGCCCGGCTCGGCCGAGGTCGTTAACATGCAGCCGCCGGATCACCTGCTGAAGAAGGGGATCATGTCCCTGCCGACGCTGGGCGACGGCCGCCAGTCGGGCACCGCCGACAGCCCCTCGATCCTGAACGCCTCGCCGGAAAGCGCCATCGGCGGCGGCCTGTCGTGGCTGCGCACCGGCGACACCATCCGCATCGACATCAACACCGGCCGCTGCGACGCGCTGGTGGATGACGCCGTGATCGCCGAACGCCGCAAGGAAGGCATTCCGGCCGTGCCGGAGACCATGACCCCCTGGCAGGAAATCTACCGCGCCCACACGGGCCAGCTGGAAACCGGCGGGGTTCTGGAGTTCGCGGTGAAGTACCAGGACCTGGCGTCCAAGCTTCCCCGGCATAACCACTAAAAAGAAAAGCCCCGGAGCGATCCGGGGCTTTTTTCTTAGTCCTCCGCGAACGACCGCCGCTCGGCGTCGATGCCGCTCTGTTCCAGCACGTCGTTGGCGATCGCGACCACCGACTCAGCGTCCTGCTTCGAGCGCGAGACCAGCACGACCTCGTCGCCGACCGCCACGGCCCAACGGTCGCCGTAGCGGCGCACGGAAAGATTTCGGTTCTGGTCGGACATCCAGCCACTCAAACGCTCAACGCAACGTCGAGCCTCAATTGGGCCAGAGCATGGCAGCTTGACCGCTTGGCCTGTGGATCCCCTCATGGTGAACGGAGGGACCCATGACATCGCAGGACTTCGAAGACGGCTTGGCGGCCATGGAGGCGGCCGCGCGGGAGGCGATCGCCTATCGACGGGGCGTCGCCGCCGCCGAGACGACGCCGGTGGCGACCTATCGCGACATGCTGGCGGTCTTCGATGCGCCCCTGCCCGAGACCCCGGACGCGCCGGGCGCGATCATCGACGACCTGATCACCCGCGCCACGCCGGGCGTCCGCGCCGCGACCGGGCCACGGTTCTTCGGCTGGGTGATCGGCAATTCGCACCCGACGGGCGTCGCCGCCGACTGGCTGGCCTCGGCCTGGGGCCAGAACGTCGGCAATCTCACCTCGGCCCCCGCCGCCGCCGCGATCGAGACGGTGGCGGCCAGTTGGCTGCTGGAGATCCTGGACCTGCCGCGCCAGGCCTCGGTCGGCTACGTCACCGGCGCCACGGTGGCCAACTTCGTCTGCCTGGCCGCCGCGCGGTCGGAGGTGCTGGCCCGCGTCGGATGGGACGTCGAGGCCGACGGCCTGATCGGCGCGCCGCCGGTGCGGGTGCTGATCGGCGCCGACGCCCACGCCACCGTGTTCTCTGGGCTGAAGTACCTCGGCCTGGGCGCCAGGCGGGTGATCACGGTCGAGACCGACGCGCTGGGCCGCATGCTGCCGTCGGCCTTCGAGCAGGCGATCAAGGGAGAAGGCCCGGTCATCGCCATCGCCCAGGCCGGCCAGATCAACACCGGAGCCAGCGATCCCTTCCTCGAGATCGCGCCGATGGCCAAGGCCGCCGGGGCTTGGCTGCACGTCGACGGCGCCTTTGGCCTGTGGGGACGCGCCGCGCCCGGCCGCGCCGACCAGTTGGCCGGCGTCGACCAGGCCGACAGCTGGGCCACCGATGGCCACAAGTGGCTGCAGACGCCCTATGACTGCGGCTTCGCCATCGTCCGCGACGCCGAGGCCCACCGCCGGGCCATGGCCATCTCGGCCAGCTACCTGCCACCGGCCCAAGGCGCGGACCGCGAGCCCTCGGCCTATGTGCCCGAGCTGTCGCGGCGGGCGCGGGGCCTCTCGACCTGGGCCATGCTGCGCCAGTACGGCCGCTCCGGCATCGCCGAGCTGGTCGAGCGCGGCAGCCGCATCGCGTCGGACATGGCCAGCGCCCTGGCCGCCGAGCCCGGTGTCGAACTGGTCGCCGAGGTGGTGCTGAACCAGTTCATGGTCCGCTTTGGCGACGACGACGCCGCCACCCTGGCCACGGTCGAGCAGATCCAGGCCGACGCCATCGCCTTCATCGGCGCGGCGACCTGGCGGGGACGCTGGGTGATGCGGGTCTCGGTCTCGTCGGCCGCCACCACCGACCGCGACGGCGAGATCACGGTCGCCGCGGTGATCGCGGCGTGGCGCATAGTTAAAGAGGCTTAAAAGTAAACGAGCCTGACCATGTAAAGAAGCTTAAGAATTTCCTAAAAAACCTGCAGTGAATTGTAAAATTCTCTTCTGGGTTGAAACTCAAAATAGGTCTATGGTTGCGGTATCGGGGGCTGTTTTATCTAGTGCGGACAGCATGTTGTCGGTGACACGAGCCCCTGTTGAACGTCCGGAATCGCCGACCCTGGTGGTCTTGGTGACGGCGCTGCAGCTCGGCCTGGTCGTGGTGGTCTGGCTCCTGGCCTTGATCCCCGCCGCGATCGCCGCCTTAACCGTCTTGGTCTTCAAAAGCGTGCGCGGCGCGCTGCGCAAGACGCCGGCTGTCCTGCCTCCCAAGGAGGACCGTCGATGAGCGTTCGCCCCGCCCAGGCCCCTGATCTCGCGCCCTTGGCCCGCCTGTGGTGGCAGGGCTGGCGCGACGCCTATCTGCCGCTGGTCCCCAAGGCCCTGGCTGCAAGGCGCACCCTGGACAGCTTCATCGACCGCATGGCCGTGGCCCTGCCGCGCGTACGGACGCTAGGACCGGTCGGCGCGCCGCTGGGCTTCCACCTGGTCAAGGACGACGAGCTGAACCAGCTCTATGTCGACGAGGAGTACCGGGGCGCGGGCATCGCGACCATGCTGGTCGTCGACGCCGAGGCGCGCCTGCTGGACGCCGGGATCGACACGCCCTGGCTGGCCTGTCCGATCGGCAACACCCGCGCCGCCCGCTTCTGCCAGAAGACCGGCTGGACCCTGGCCCGGCCCCAGACCATCCCGACCGAGATCCCCGGCGGCTGGTATCCGCTGAAGATCTGGCGCTACGAAAAACAGCTGGCCCAGACCTCGCCCTGGGCGGACCGCGCGGAGCGAGAGCTGTTCGGGTCGCGGCGCGCCGCCGAACGCGCTACGCAGGCGGAGGAACGCCTGCACCGAGTGACGCCATGGACCTCCGTCCCGCCGAACCTTCCGAACTGACCGCCTTGGCCGGCCTCTGGCATCAGGGCTGGCGCGACGCGCACCTGACGCTGGTCCCCGAGGCCCTGGTCGCCCTGCGCACGCTGGACAGCTTCACCGACCGCATGGCCGCCGCCCTGCCCGGCGTCCGGGTGCTGGGACCGCCCCCTGGTTCTGGCGGCGCGCCGCTGGGCTTCCACTTCATCAAGGCCGACGAGCTGAACCAGTTCTACCTGGCCGGCGAGGCGCGCGGCACCGGCGCGGCCGCCGCCCTGATGGCCGACGCCGAGGCGCGGTTGCTGGACCTGGGGATCACCACGCCCTGGCTGGCCTGCGCCATCGGCAACGCCCGCGCCGCCCGCTTCTACGAGAAGAGCGGCTGGACCCTGGCCCGCACCGAAGTCGTGCCCACCGAGACCTCGGCGGGCATGTTCCCGCTCGAGGTCTGGCGCTACGAGAAGGCCCTGACCTAGCCCGGCCCGCCGCCGCTGAAGTCGAACTGCTCAGGCCGCGCCTTGCCGCCGCCGAAGGCGTAGCTGAAGCCGAAGAACACCGAGCGGACATTGGCGCTGCGGCGAGTGCGGTCGCGCAGGGTCGGCGTCTCGGTGACGACCACCTCCTGGAACCAGTCCGCCGCGTCCTGGGCCGTGACCACGAACGACAGCTTGTCGTTGACCTTCCGGCGATAGCCCAGGTTCAGCATCTTGAACGGCTCGCGATAGCCCTGCGGGGTGATGCGCTTGCCCGAGGTGAAGACGTTGGCCTGGAAGAAGTCCTTGGGCGTGGCCTGCCAGTTCAGGTTGGCGCGGCCCGACAGGGTCGTGCCCGAACGGTTACCGGCAAAGCCCAGATTGGCCGCGTCGATCTCGTTCCAGAACATGTTGCCCGAGAGGTTGTAGGTCAGGGTCTTGGTCAGGCGGCCATTGGCGACCAGCTCGACGCCGCCGCTGCGGCTCTTGCCCAGGTTCTCGCGGGTGGTCAGGAAGACGCCGTTGCCCAGGTTGCTGACCACGTCGGTCACCCCGTCCTTGGCGTCGCGGAAATAGGCCGTGGCCAGATAGGTCGTCGGCCCCTTGCGGTACTGGTAGCCCAGCTCGAACGAGTCGGTGATCTGCGGCTTCAGGTTCGGATTGCCCTGCCGGTAGTTGAAGGGGTCGATATAGACCCGATACGGATGCAGGTCCTGGGCGCCCGGCCGCTGGACGCGGCGGCTGAAGCTGGCGCTGAGGTTCTGGTTCTCGTTCAGGCGATAGCCGGTGTGCAGGGTCGGGTAGACCTTGAAGTAGCTGTTGTCGGCCTTCACCGCGTGGGTGACGTCGTTCAGGTCGATCTGCACCTGCTCGGCCCGCAGGCCGCCCTGCACCGTGAAGTCGCCGAACGGGCGCTCATAGGTGACGTAACCAGCATAGACGTCCTGGTCATACAGGTAGCGGTTGGTGCGCGCCGGATCGGTCACCAGGCCGCCCGCGCTGGCGCCGCTGGCGCCGAAATTGGTGAAGTCGTTGCTGGACAGCTCGAAGTCCAGGCCGGTCTTCAGCTTGACGTCCTTGGGCAGCGGCTTGACGTAGTCCAGCTTCCAGTTGGCCCGCTCCTGGTCGACGCCCAGGCCGACATGCTCGTAGACCGTCGCGCCCGGCGTGTTAGCCGTGCGGGCGTCGAAGTCGCGCTGGAAGTCGGTGACCTCGTACTCCAGGTGCGAGGTCAGCAGGTGGTCGGCGCCCTTCATCTGCCGGCGCCAGTCGGCGCTGACGGCGGCGTTGTCGCGGGTCATCTCGCCGTCCAGGTCGCGGACATAGGCGCGAGCGCTCGCGCCGGCGGCGTTCTGGGCCGCGTAGGTCTCGTGGATATCGCTGTCGAATTGCATGCGGCGATAACGAACCTCGCCGCTGATGCGGTTCTGCTTGTCGAGGTCGTAGTCGACGCCGCCGCGCAGGTTGGCCATGCCGCCCTTGTTCTGGACGTCGGCGTCCTGGGTGCTGGGCAGGAAGCGGCCGCTGGCGGTATCCAGGGTCTCGCGCTGGATCAGCTGGCGAGCGTCCTGGGTGTCGTAGCGATAGCTGGCGTCGCCGCTCAGGGTCAGCTTGCCGTTGCGGCGCGTGGCGCTGACGCCGCCGTTGTGGCGGCCCAGGGTGTCGACATTGAAGCGGAAGGTGCCGTTCGTGCCCGGCTTCATGGTCTTCTTGGTGACCAGGTTGATGATCCCGGCCGAGCCGTCCGGACGGAAGGCGGCCGACGGGTTGGTCATCACCTCGACCCGATCGATCTGGTCGGCCGGCATCGACATCAGGGCGTCGCCCTTGCCCTCGCCGGTGAACTGGTTGCTGGGCTTGCCGTCGATCATGATCGTGACATTGGCGTCGCCGCGCAGGCTGACATTGCCGCGCACATCGACCTCGACCGAAGGCACGTTGCGCAGGGCGTCGGCGATCGAGCCGGTCTTGGCCGTCAGGTCATTGGCGACGCTGTAGCTGCGGCTGTCGATCGAGGTGCGGGTGGCCGTGGAGTCCGACGTGATCGTCACGGCTTCAACCGAGGTCGAGCCCTCTTTCGCGGCGGGCTTCGGCGCGGCCTGAGCGGACGGCGCTGGGGCGGTCTGCGCGTGGCCAACGACCGGCAGCAACGCCGTCGCGGCGGCGAAAAGAGCAAGCTTCAGACGCACGGTATCCCCCAGAGACTCAAGGCCCCGACGCGCCGACGCTGCAACGCCGACACCGGTAACATTACAAAAAGTACATGTGTAAGATTTAGCCTTCCGATGTGTAGCGCCCCTTTCGCCCGGAAGACAAATATCTTTTCCGCAATGTTCGCCGCCGCGCGTCCTACTCATGACGTCACGGAAACTGCTATCGAAGGACCGCAGGGGTGAGTCTCGTGCGCTGAAGGGGGTCGAAGAACCGCCGCTTGCGCGCTGATACCGGTAACACTAATGTCGCCGGCAACTAGAGGTCCGACAAGGACCATAGGGCATCAAACGGGCCGGACGGGCCCAACGGGGAGGACACCTGTGGCTTCAGTTTCCAACGCTGGCCCTAGCGCCGGCATGAGCGCCGATGGGGGCAAGGTCAACATGGCCTTCGTCGCCGGCATCGTCGCCGTCGCCACGATCGGCGGCTTCATGTTCGGCTATGACAGCGGCGTCATCAACGGCACCCAGGAAGGCCTGAACAGCGCCTTCAAGCTCACCGCCTTCGGCACCGGCCTGAACGTGGCCGCCATCCTGATCGGCTGCGCGATCGGCGCCTTCGCCGCCGGCCGCCTGGCCGACGTGTGGGGCCGCCGCACGGTGATGATCATCTCGGCGATCCTGTTCATCATCAGCGCCCTGGGCACCGGCGCGGCCCACACCTCGACCATCTTCGTCATCTTCCGCCTGATCGGCGGTCTGGGCGTCGGCGCGGCCAGCGTGCTCTGCCCCGTCTACATCTCGGAAGTCACGCCCGCGAACATCCGCGGCCGCCTGTCGTCCGTGCAGCAGATCATGATCATCACCGGCCTGACCGGCGCGTTCCTGGCCAACTACATCCTGGCCCACACCGCCGGCAGCTCGACCGCCGAGTTCTGGCTGGGCCTGCCCGCCTGGCGCTGGATGTTCTGGATGCAGGTCATCCCGGCCGGCGTGTTCCTGGTGTGCCTGCTGGGCATCCCGGAAAGCCCGCGCTACCTGGTCGCCAAGGGCAAGGAAGCCGAGGCCGAGAAGGTGCTGTCGCGCCTGTTCGGCGCCGGCGCCGGCGCGGCCAAGGTCGCCGAAATCCGCGCCTCGCTGAACGCCGACCACAAGCCGAAGTTCTCGGACCTGCTGGACCCGGCCACCAAGAAGATCCGTCCGATCCTGTGGGCCGGCCTGGTCCTGGCCATCTTCCAGCAGTTCGTCGGCATCAACATCGTCTTCTACTACGGCTCGGTGCTGTGGCAGTCGGTGGGCTTCACCGAGGACGACAGCCTGAAGATCAACATCCTGTCGGGCGCGCTGTCGATCATCGCCTGCCTGGCCGCGATCGCCCTGATCGACCGCATCGGCCGCAAGCCCCTGCTCTTGATCGGCTCGGCCGGCATGGCCGTGACCCTGGGCGTCCTGACCTGGTGCTTCTCGACCGCCACCACGGTCAACGGCGCCCTGCACCTGGACGCCAGCGTTGGCCCGATCGCCCTGATCGCCGCCAACCTGTACGTGATCTTCTTCAACCTCTCCTGGGGCCCGGTCATGTGGGTCATGCTGGGCGAGATGTTCCCCAACCAGATGCGCGGCTCGGCCCTGGCCGTCGCCGGCTTCGCCCAGTGGATGGCCAACTTCGCCATCTCGTTCAGCTTCCCGGCCATGGCCAAGCTGAGCCTGGCCGCGACCTACGGCTTCTACGCCGCCAGCGCCGTGGTCTCGTTCTTCCTGGTCCAGAAGCTGATCCACGAGACCCGTGGCAAGGAACTGGAGGCGATGGAGGGCTAAACCTTCTCCTCCCCTTCTGGGGGAGGTGGCCCGGAGGGCCGGAGGGGGCAACTAGGCCTATGCCGGCGATGCCCCCTCAGTCGCTCCGCGACAGCTCCCCCAGCGGGGGAGCAGATTCAAAGACGCCCGGGGGGCCATCTCCCGGGCGTTTTTTTGTGCGGATTTTCGGGGTCGCATCGTTGTTACGACCCTTTGTAGCGTTTTGGAAAAACGTCATAGAAATCAAACGCAACAAAGTATGACACCGGTGGACAGCGGAGCGCGCTTGCCGCTAAGTGACCGCAACCAAAGTACTCGTCGGGAGGAATACCCCATGGTCGATATCAATCGTCGCGGCGCGCTGGGCTCGCTGCTGACCGGCGCCGGCCTGGCCGCCCTGCCCGCCACCTCCGAAGCTGCTGGCCAGATGGGCCTGCTGCCCGCCAAGACCACCACCGGCCCGACCTGGGTCAAGGGCGTCGAGGGTCAGCGCAAGGCCGACCTGGGCGACGGTACGTTCCTCAATCCGATCCTGGCCGGCGACCACCCCGACCCGTCGATCCTGAAGGACGGCGACGACTACTACATGACCCACTCGTCGTTCGACGCGTATCCGGGTCTCTTGATCTGGCACTCCAAGGACCTGGTGAACTGGACCCCGGTCACCACGACGCTGAAGACGAACGTGGGCTCGATCTGGGCGCCCGAGATCTGCAAGCACAAGGGCCGCTACTACATCTACCTGCCGGCCAAGATGCCCAACAACAACACCAGCTACGTGATCTGGGCCGACAAGATCGAAGGCCCGTGGTCCGAGCCGGTCGACCTGAAGCTGCCCCGCTATATCGACCCCGGCCACATCGTCGACGAGAAGGGCGACCGCTGGCTGTTCCTCTCGGGCGGCGACCGCATCAAGCTGGCCCCCGACGGCCTGTCGACGGTCGGCGCGCCCGAGCACGTCTACAACCCGTGGCGCTATCCCGACACCTGGGACGTCGAGGGCTTCTCGCCCGAAGGCCCCAAGGTCATGAAGCGCGGCGAGTACTTCTACCTGGTCACCGCCGTGGGCGGCACGGCGGGCCCGCCGACCGGCCACATGGTCATCGTGGCGCGTTCGAAGTCGCTGGCCGGCCCGTGGGAAGACCATCCGCGCAACCCGATCGTGCGCACCGTCGACAACAGCGAGAAGTGGTGGTCGCGCGGCCACGCCACCCTGGTCGAGGGCCCCACGCCCGGCGACTGGTGGACCGTCTATCACGGCTACGAGAACGGCTATTACACGCTGGGCCGCCAGACCCTGCTGGCCCCGGTCACCTGGACCGCCGACGGCTGGTTCGACGTGGGCGGCGGCGACCTGTCCCAGCCCATCAAGAAGCCCAAGGGCGGCAAGGCCGGCCCGCACGGCATGGCGCTGTCGGACGACTTCCAGACCGACAAGTACGGCGTGCAATGGAACTTCTTCGATCCCAAGCCGGGCGAGCACCAGCGCCTGAGCCGCGCCAACGGCGTCATGACCCTGAAGGGCGCCGGCGAGGCCCCGTCCAGCGGCGCGCCGCTGATCTTCGTCAACGGCGACCAGGCCTATGAGATCGAGTGCGAGATCGAGGTCGACGCCGACACCCGCGCCGGCCTGATCCTGTTCTACGATCGCCAGCTGTATGTGGGCCTGGGCTTCGATCAGAAGAACTTCGTCACCCACCAGTACGGCATCGAGCGCGGGCGTCCGGCCAACCCGCACGGCTCGAAGATGCTGATGAAGCTGATCAACACCCGCCACATCGTCAGCTTCCACACCAGCGGCGACGGCGGCCAGACCTGGAAGCGCTTCGACCGCGGCATGGAAGTCAGCGGCTACCACCACAATGTGCGCGGCGGCTTCCTGATGCTGAAGCCGGGCCTCTATGCGGCCGGCAAGGGCTCGGCGCGGTTCAAGAACTTCAAGTACCGGGCCCTGGCGTAATGCGCGCCGCCCTCCTCGCGGCGGCGCTGATCGCAGCGCCGTTCGCGGCCCAGGCTCAAGAGCCGATGTTCAAGGCCCCGAAGATCGTTCTCGTGGGCGACTCCACCACGGCCGTGAGTAGCGGCTGGGGCGGCAGCTTCTGCGCCAAGCACGTCAGCTCGAACGTCGCCTGCGTGAACCTGGGACGCGGCGGGCGCTCCAGCCGGACCTATCGCGAGGAGGGCTCGTGGGCCCTGGCCCTGAAGGAGATGACGTCGGGCGGCTTCGCCAAGACCTATGTCCTGATCCAGCTGGGCCACAACGACCAGCCGGGCCGGCCCGAGCGCTCGACGGACCTGGCCACCGAGTTCCCGGTCAACATCAAGCGCTTCGTCGACGAGGCCCGCGCGGCTGGCGCGACGCCGGTGCTGGTCACCCCGCTGATCCGCCGCCAGTTCAAGGACGGCCAGGTCCATGACGACCTGGCCCCCTGGGCCGACGCGATCCGCAAGGTCGCCGCCGAGACGGGCGCGCCGCTAGTCGACCTGCACAAGCTGTCCAAGGACGCCGTCCAGGCGATGGGTCCGGTCGAGGCCCTGAAGCTGGGCGAAGCCCCGCCGCCCGCCGAGGTCGCGGCCGCCGCCAAGTCCGGCACCACCACCGGCGCGGCCTTCTACGAACCCGCCATCCCCGGCGCCGTCGTCCCGCCGCGGCCGCCGGCCGCTCCGCCGTCGCCGCCGAGCCCGATGGGCAGCTTCAAGCCGGTGTTCGACTACACCCACGTGGGGCCTGAGGGCGCGGACGTGTTCTCGGCGATGGTGGCGAAGGCCTTGGCGCAAGCCGTGCCGGAGCTGGGGCGGCAGTTGCTGCCCTAGGGGTAGAGGCCGCTCAGCGTCCTCACGCAGGCCCTCTCGTCCTCTGGCGTCAGCGTCGCGGAAACGGACAGCTTCTGGAAGGTCACGCGGGTCTTGCCTGCCGGCTTGTAGCGAACGACCTGCTCGCGCCCAGCCGCGTCGGCGACGGTGTAGGCCAGCTCCACGCTGGAGTCGTTCATCGCCCCGCCTTCCCGCTTGAGGCGCTTCATGCCGTCGCGTAGGCCGGCGGCATAGGCTGGCCCCGCCGGATCGACGCCGGTGAAGACCCCCTTCTCGGCGGTGGCGTCCGTGTCGAAGCCCACATCGAAGACCGGCTGGGTCACCGTGTCGAGCTTCAGGCAGGCGAAGGCGTCGGTCGGCAGGACCAGGGTCTCGCCACGCATCTCGTAGCGCTCGATGTCAGGCAGGGGCGAGCGGCCCGCGACCGTCTGGAACGCCGCTTCGAAGTTCGCCCGCAGGCCACTCTTGGGATCACGACTCTTTCGCGTGCGCATCAGCCGCATGACCATGTCCAGGGTCCGGCCGTCGCGGCGCAGCTGAGCATCAAAGAGGGCCGCCATCATGGCCCCGCGCTTGTAGGCGATGTCCTCGGCGTCGCGGTCGGTCCAATAGACCTCGACGATCCGGGCCTGCGTGGCGTTGCGGGCCGGCGAGACGCCATAGGCGCGCAGCCACTCGTTCCAGGACGCGGCATAGGCCTCCAGGTCGAACAACCCCGCCCGCAGCAGCAGGCGCCGGGTGTAGAAGTCGGTGAAGCCCTCCGACAGCCAGGCGGTCGAACGGTCCGCCGGCTGCGTGCCCAGCTGGCCGCCGTTCCAGGTGTGGAAATGCTCGTGGGCCAGCAGGGGAAGAACCTCCTGCAGGCTCAGCGAGGTCCCGACCCACAGCGCGAAGGCGTCGGTGCGTCCCGTGCCGCTGTAGTGCTCGAAGACCTTCGGGACCAGCGGCGCCAGGGTGACCAGGAACGGGCTCGAGCCATCGCCCCAGAAGTCGCGCTCGACCTGGATGACGCGGAAGGCCGCGTCGGCGAAGGCCTGGTCGTCGAAGTGCTCGAAGGCCCCCAGCATCGCTATCCGCGTTCTGGCGTTCGCGCCGGCGCCCTCGATGATCCTCAGGCGCGGCGAGCCCATCAGGATGCTGTGCAGGATGTCCTCGACCGTCCGCTGTCGCGGCAAGGTCAGATCGGAGGCGAAGCCGAAGCCTTCGGACGCGCCGGTCCAGGTGAAGGTCGCCGCCTCCTCGCGTCGACCGGCAGGAAAGGCAAAGACCACCTCGCCTGCCGCATAGAACCAGTCGGGCAGGACGACGGGCTTGGTCTGGCGGGCGTCCTGGGTGTTGGGCGGCGCGTCATAGGCCGATCGGATCCGATAGCGCGCGTGCAGCGCCGCGCCGGGCGCCGAGCTGATCTCGGTCTGCTCGCCGTCCAGCGACGTGATCTTGTCCGCGCCGGTCACCACCAGGCCCTCGGCGTGACGGCCCGGATGCGTGTCACCCTGGAAGCTGCCGATAAACCGCAGCCGGGTGACGCCGTCGGCATTGGCCTGGAAGTCGATATCGACGGTCAGCGCCTTCAGGGCGCCGTTCTCGATCACGGGCGACAGGGCGTAGCGGACCGTCGCGGGCTCGGCCTTGGCCGCGGTCGCCAGGCAAAGGGCCAGCGCGCCGATCAAAAATCGCCTCACGCGCCCCTCCCACGCATCGCAACCTCAAGTCGCGTAGCGTGGCCCTAGGGCGAGATCAAGGCGTCAGTCGGCGCCCGTATCCTCATTCACCGCCACCATCCTGGGCGTGATCAGCCCCGCCGCATTCACCCGGTCCCCGCCGTGGGCCAGGATCTCCAGGTGCACGTGGTCGGTGATGCCGGGGTAGTGGCTCTGCAGGCTCTCGACCTTGCCGATCGCATCGCCCAGGCGGACCGCTTGGCCGACCTCGACGTCCGGGCTCACGTAGAACGACCGGGCCGCGTAGCCCAGCGCCGGGTTGGTGATCTCGACGAACTTCAGGTCGGTGTCGCCGGCATAGGCGTAGCCGATCTTGGTGACGTAGCCCGACATCGGGGCGTGGACGGTCTGGCCGGCCTCCGCCACGTAGTCGACGCCCTCGTGGGCGCGGCTGCCGCCGTCGCGGCGGGCGCCGAAGAAGCCGTCGCCGAAGTCGTCGTGGCCGCGCGGGGCCGCGCCGGTCGGGTTGGCGAAGTCGCTGGCCCCGTCGCCGTCGATGTCGGCGCCCTTCCAGACCAGCTCCATGACCGGCGGCGGCGCGGCCTTGGCCGGGGCGATGCCGGCCAGCAGCTTGACGATCGGCGACGGGGTCGGATGGCGCGAGACCGGACGCTCCATGGCCGCCACCACCATCGGCGCGAAGACGACCGCCAGGCCCAGGGCGCACCGCAGGGCGGCCGGCGTCTTCGCGATCGATGCGGTCATGGGGGACTTTCCGGCTGTGAGCGTGTGGCCGGCAGATATGGATTGGTTAACGCGCCTTCGCCATGCGACCGGACGTCGCGAAAATTCATGCTTAAGCTATGAATTCATTGGCGAATTTTGGACACAATCCTCGGATCGGCACCTAGGTCAGCAACCCACGAATGGTCGCGCGCAGCACCGTCGTCAGGGCCCCACGGTTCAGGTCCGGGTGGTTCACCCCGCGCATCAACAGGCCGTCGAAGATCAGGCCCACGACCTCGCAGCGAGCCTGGAACTCTTCCTCGGTCCATTCGGGCTTGCGGTCGCGCTCCATCATGGTCTTGGCGAGCGCGCGTTCCTGGTGGTCGGCCTCGCGGACGATGGCGGCGACCTTGGGATTGCGGGCGGCCTCGGCCACGACCTCGAGGGCCAGGGCGGCGCGGCGCGGGTCGAAGCACTTGTCGATCCCTTCCGGCAGATGGTCCTCGATCGCGTCCAGCAGGGTGCCCGGCTGGCTTTCCATCTCGGCGAACTTGTCGCGCATCTCGGCCAGATCCTGGGCGACGATGGCGGCGATGATCGCTTCCTTGTTCTCGAAGTAGCGGTAGATCTGCCCGACGCTGAGGCCCGCGGCCTTGGCGATGTCGGCCATGCTGGCGCCGTGGAAGCCCGACTGCCTCACACGTTCGCACGCCGCGTCCAGAATCTGCTGGCGGCGCGATTCCGGCGACGGGCGATTGGAATGTGTCTCGTCAGGCATTGAAAATCCTGGTGGGCATTACATTTCCGTTAGGTCAGCCGAGCCGTGGGGTGCAGAGGTTGACTTGCGCCAGTACCGCACCTATGTCCAGCCCGCTTGAGAATGAACGTTCATTCTCAGATTGTTCATCATGCTGGTTTCGTCAAGAGCAATAGCTCACGCAGCCATCGCATCCGGGGTCAGATAATGCACTTCCAACGCTCCGCCACGGTCACCGCCGTGGGGCTCGCCGCCATCGCCCTCACCCTCGCGGCCTGCGGCCAGAAAGGCGGCGCCGGCGGCGGCATGGGCGCGGGCGGTCCCGCCGAGGTCGGCGTCGTCGTCGCCCAGACCCAGCCCGTGGCCCTGACCACCGAGCTGTCGGGCCGCACCTCGGCCTATCTGGTCTCGGAAGTGCGCCCGCAGGTGGGCGGCGTGATCAAGTCGCGCCTGTTCCAGGAAGGCTCGTACGTCCGCGCCGGCCAGTCGCTGTACCAGATCGACCCGGCGATCTTCCAAGCCAACGTCAACAGCGCCGCCGCCGCCCTGGCCCAGGCGCAAGCCACCGCCACCGCCGCCAAGCTGAAGGCCGACCGCTACAAGGGTCTGGTCGAGACCGGGGCGGTGTCCAAGCAGGACAATGACGACGCCCAGGCCGCCGCCGCCCAGACCGCCGCCGCCGTGGCCGTCCAGCGCGCCAACCTGGACAATGCCCGCATCAATCTGAACTACACCAAGGTCGCCGCCCCGATCTCGGGCAAGATCGGCAAGAGCTCGGTCACGCCGGGCGCGCTGGTCACCGCCAGCCAGGCCCAGGCCCTGGCCACCGTGCAAGATCTCTCCAGCATCTATGTCGACCTGACCCAGTCCTCGGCCGAGATGCTGAAGCTGCAGCAGCAGTTCGCCAGCGGCAAGCTGGGCCGCTCGGCCTCGGCCCAGGTCAGCCTGAAGCTGGAAGACGGCTCGACCTATCCGGTCCCGGGCCGCCTGGAATTCTCGGACGTCACCGTCGACCCGACCACGGGCTCGGTGGTGCTGCGCGCCATCTTCCCGAACCCGAACGGCGTGCTGCTGCCGGGCATGTATGTCCGCGCTCAGCTGAGCAAGGGCACGGCCAATGACGGCATGCTGATTCCGCAGGCCGCGGTCAGCCGCGACCCCAAGGGCAACGCCACCGTGATGGTCGTCGACGCCAAGGGCGGCGTGGCGCCGCGTCCGGTCGTCGCCGCCCAGACCGTGGGCGACAAGTGGCTGGTGACCTCGGGCCTGCAGCCCGGCGAGAAGGTCATTGTCGAGGGCCTGCAGAAGGTGCGCCCCGGCGCGCCCGTGAAGCCCGTCGTCCTCACCGCGCAAGCGCAACGCTAAGGGCGGCCCGTCATGCTTTCCCGTTTCTTCATCGACAGGCCCATCTTCGCGTGGGTCGTCGCCATCGTCATCATGCTGGCGGGCGCCCTGGCCATCCGTGGCCTGCCGATCGCCCAGTATCCCGACATCGCCCTGCCCCAGGTCTCGATCAGCGCCGTCTATCCCGGCGCCTCGGCCAAGACCGTCGAGGACAGCGTCACCCAGGTCATCGAACAGAAGATGAAGGGCCTGGACGGCCTGGACTACATGTCTTCGACCAGCGACAGCTCCGGCGCGGCCACGACCACGCTGAGCTTCAAGGCCGGCACCAACATCGACATCGCCCAGGTGCAGGTCCAGAACAAGCTGCAGACGGCCACCGCCCTCCTGCCGCAGGAAGTACAGCAGCAGGGCCTGACCGTCGCCAAGTCGGCGCGGAACTTCCTGCTGATCGTCGGCATGTACTCGGAAGATCCGAAGACCACCAACACCGACCTGGCCGACTACATCGCCAGCAACCTGCAGGACCCCCTGAGCCGCGTCGACGGCGTGGGTGAAGTGCAGCTGTTCGGCGCCCAGTACGCCATGCGCATCTGGCTGAACCCCAACCAGTTGGCCAGCTACAACCTGACCCCCGCCGACGTCATCGCCGCCATCCGGGCCCAGAACGCCCAGGTCTCGGCCGGTCAGCTGGGCGGCGTGCCCAACCTGCCGGGCATCGGCCTGAACGCCACGATCACCGCCCAGTCGCGCCTGACCACGCCGGCTCAGTTCCAAGAGATCATCGTCAAGAACAGCCCCGGCGGCGCCATCGTCCACCTGCGTGACGTGGCCCGTGTCGAGCTGGGCGCGGAAAGCTACGGCTTCGGCGCCAAGTACAATGGCAAGCCGGCCGCGGGCCTGGCCATCCGTCTGGCGCCGGGCGCGAACGCGCTGAACACCGCCGACGCCATCAAGTCGCGGATGACCCAGCTGGAGAAGAACTTCCCGGCCAGCTTCCGCTACGTGATCCCCTATGACTCGACGCCGTTCGTGAAGCTGTCGATCGAGGAAGTGGTCAAGACGCTGATCGAAGCCATCGTGCTGGTCTTCATCGTCATGTTCCTGTTCCTGCAGAACTGGCGCGCGACCCTGATCCCGACCATCGCCGTGCCGGTCGTCCTCTTGGGCACCTTCGGGGTGCTGGCGGTCTTCGGCTACTCGATCAACACGCTGACCATGTTCGGCCTGGTGCTGGCCATCGGCCTGCTGGTCGACGACGCCATCGTCGTGGTCGAGAACGTCGAGCGCGTGATGGAGGAAGAGGGCCTCAGCCCCGTCGAGGCCACCCGCAAGTCGATGAACGAGATCACCGGCGCCCTGATCGGCATCGCCCTGGTGCTGGCCGCGGTGTTCGTGCCCATGGCCTTCTTCGGCGGCTCGCAGGGCGTGATCTACCGTCAGTTCTCGATCACCATCGTCTCGGCCATGGCCCTGTCGGTGCTGGTCGCCCTGATCCTGACGCCGGCCCTGTGCGCCACCCTGCTCAAGCCCGTTGAGAAGGGCCACAAGGAGCACAAGACCGGCTTCTTCGGCTGGTTCAACCGCAGCTTCGACGACGTCAGCGGCCGCTATCAAGGCGTCGTCCGCGGCCTGCTCGGCAAGAGCGGTCGCTGGATGGTCGCCTATGGCGTGATCATCCTGGTCATGGGTCTGCTGTTCGTCCGCCTGCCCAGCGCCTTCCTGCCGGAAGAGGACCAGGGGACGATGTTCACCATCGTCCAGCTGCCGCCCGGCGCCCCGGAAGAGCGTACGCAAGCCGTGCTGACCGAGGTGCGCAACCACTTCCTGAACGACGAGAAGGACGCCGTGCAGGCCGTCTTCACCGTCGCCGGCTTCAGCTTCGCCGGCGCTGGTCAAAACGCCGGCCTGGCCTTCATCCGCCTGAAGGACTTCGAGCACCGCAAGGCCGCCAACCTCAAGGCGCCGGCCGTCGCCGGTCGCGCCATGGGCAAGTTCATGCAGATCCGTGACGCCATGGTCTTCGCGATCGTGCCGCCGGCCGTGCCGGAACTGGGCACCTCGTCGGGCTTCGACTTCCAGCTGCAGGACATCGGCGGCGTCGGCCACGAGGCCCTGGTCGCCGCGCGCAACCAGGTGCTGGGCATGGCCGCCAAGGATCCGACCCTGGTCGGCGTCCGCCCCAACGGCCAGGACGACACCCCGCAGCTGAAGATCGAGATCGACCAGGCCAAGGCCGGGGCGATGGGCCTGACCACCGCCGACATCAACGCCGCGCTCAGCGCCGCGTGGGGCGGGGCCTATGTCAACGACTTCATCGATCGTGGTCGCGTAAAGAAGGTCTATGTCCAGGCCGACGCGCCCTACCGCATGCGTCCGGAAGACCTGAACAACTGGTACGTCCGCACCAGCAGCGGCACGATGGCCCCGTTCTCGTCGTTCGCGACGACGCACTGGATCTACGGCTCGCCGCGTCTGGAGCGCTATAACGGCCTGTCGTCGCTGAACATCCAGGGCTCGCCGGCCCCGGGCAAGAGCTCGGGCGACGCGATCAAGGCCATGGAAAAGATCGCGGCTCAGCTGCCTCCGGGCATCGGCTACGAGTGGACCGGCCTGTCGGCCCAGGAACTGGAGTCGGGCAACCAGGCTCCCGCCCTGTACGGCATCTCGATCCTGGTCGTGTTCCTGCTGCTGGCGGCCCTGTACGAGAGCTGGTCGATCCCGCTGTCGGTGATCATGGTCATCCCGCTGGGCATCGTCGGCGCCCTGCTGGCCACCACCCTGCGCGGCCTGTCCAACGACATCTACTTCCAGGTCGGCCTGCTGACGACCATGGGCCTGGCGTCCAAGAACGCCATCCTGATCGTCGAGTTCGCCAAGGACCTGTACGAGAAGGGCATGGGCTTGGTCGAGGCGACGGTGGAAGCGGTCCGCATCCGTCTGCGCCCGATCATCATGACCTCGCTGGCCTTCGTGTTCGGCGTGCTGCCCCTGGCCATCTCCAACGGCGCGGGCTCGGGCAGCCAGCACGCCATCGGCACCGGCGTGATCGGCGGCATGCTGTCGGCCACCATCCTGGCGATCTTCTTCGTCCCGCTGTTCTTCGTGATCGTCGAACGGGTCTTCAAACCCAAGCACAAAGGCCACGACGAGGCCGTCGCGCATAGCGACCCGGCTCCGGAGGCGCACTGATCATGTTCCGTAATCTCACCCTGATCCTGCTGGCCTCCACGGCGGTCAGCGCCTGCACCATGGCTCCGGACTACAAGCGTCCGACCCTGCCGGTGGCCCAGACCTGGTCCACGCCGAGCGCCGAGCCTGCCAGCTCGGTGTCGGCCGCCGACCTCGACTGGCGCCAGGTGCTGGTCGATCCGCGCCTGCAAGGCGTGGTCGACCTGGCCCTCAAGCAGAACCGCGACCTGCGCGTGGCGGTGCTGAACATCGAGAAGGCCCGCGGCCAGTACGGCATCCAGCGCGCCAACCTGTTCCCGGCCATCAACGGCACGCTCAGCGAGCAACGCAGCCACACCCCGGCCGCCACCTCGCAGATCGGCACGGCGATGGAGATCGAGGCCTATACCGCCACGATCGGCTTCACGGCCTATGAGCTGGACCTGTTCGGCCGCGTCCGCAGCCTGAACGCCCAGGCGCTGCAAGCCTACCTCGCCCAGCAGGACACCGCCCGCTCGGTGCGCGTCAGCCTGATCGCCGAGACGGCCAACGCCTGGCTGACCCTGGCCGCCGACCAGGAGCGCCTGGCCCTGGCCAAGAGCACCCTGGGCACGCGGGAAGACACCCTGCGCCTGACCCAGCAGCAGGTCGACGGCGGCGTCGGCTCGCTGGCTGCGTTGCGCAACGCCCAGGTCCAGGCCGAGACGGCCCGCAGCGACGTGGCGGTCTATACCGCCCAGGTCGCCCAGGACCTCAACGCCCTGACCCTGCTGACCGGCGGCAATGTGCCCGACAGCATGCTGCCCTCGGCGGACCTGGCCAAGGCGCAGATCCTGGCCGACCTGCCGGCGGGCGTGCCCTCGGACGTGCTGACGCGTCGTCCCGACGTGCTGGCCGCCGAGCACCAGCTGCAAGGCGCCAACGCCAATATCGGCGCGGCCCGCGCGGCCTTCTTCCCGCGCATCGCCCTGACCGGCTCGTACGGCTCGGCCAGCGGCGACCTGGACGGCCTGTTCAAGGGCGGCACCAAGGCCTGGAGCTTCACGCCCTCGATCACCCTGCCGATCTTCGCCGGCGGGGCCAATGTGGCCAATCTGAACGTCTCCAAGGCCAACCGCGACATCGCCGTGGCGACCTACGAGAAGACGGTGCAGACCGCGTTCCGCGAAGTCTCCGACGCCCTGTCGGTGCGCCAGACGGTCGTCGACCGCCTGACCTCGCAGGAGCGCCTGGTCACGGCGGCCACGGACAGCCAGCGCCTGTCGCAGCAACGCGCCGACGCCGGCCTCGACAGCGCCCTGACCCTGCTGGACAGCCAGCGCACGCTGTACTCGGCCCAGCAGGGCCTGATCACCGCGCGCCTGGCCCGGGCGACCAACCTGGTGACCCTCTACAAGACCCTCGGCGGCGGCGCTCCGGCCGCCTCGTAAGTCTATCCCCTTCCCCGGAGGCCCATCCGGGGAAGTTCGCTGGCCATCATCCCCCACCCCCGATGGTCTCGCGAACGGAACGGGCGTGCTCCTCCCCCCATCCCTGGAGCCGCCCGTTCCACCCTGTGCAAACGCTTTGTAACTTTACAGTTCGCCCGCCCTGCGCGACCGAAGGTTGATCGTGTCGCCGAGGGTCCGCATGCGTTTTCTGTCTTCGCTAATCGCTGCCGCCTTGCTGGCCGCCACGCCCGCCGCCGCCCAGGTGACCATCCCGCTGGAGCCCTACCTGGGCGTGCTGTGGTCGTTCCAGGCCAAGGACGGCGGCCGCTACCTGCTCGACACCGCCGGCGGCATCACCGCCATCACCCCGGCCACCGCCAAGAAGATCGGCTGCGAGCCCTGGGGCCGCATCACCGGCCACCGCATGCGCGGCGACCGCGTCGACCTGACCCGCTGCGACAAGGTCGTGATCGAGGCCGCCGGCGCCAAGCTGGCCGTGCCGACCGCCGGCGTCTTCGACTTCTCCAAGCTCCTGCCGCCCGACGCCCCGACGCTGGAGGGCTCGGTCGCGCTGGACGCCTTCGCCGGCCAGGTCGTCACGCTCGACCTCGGCGGCCAGAAGCTGGTCGTCGAGACCCCCGCCAGCTTCAAGGCCCGCATCAAGGGCGCCCAGGAAGTCCCCGTCCGCTTCGCCCGCGACGCCGGCGGCCTGGCCCTGACCCCGTTCGTGCCGGTCGAGACCCCCAAGGGCGCGGTCTGGATGGAACTGGACAGCGGCAGCAACGGCGCCGTCGTCGTCGCCCAACACAACGCCGCCCTCTTAGCCATGAACCCCGACAGTAAGGAGCGTCAGCCGCTGAGCCTGTCGATCCAGGGCGGGCCGAAGGTCGCGACCCAGGGCCTGGTCATGGACCTGGTCATCGACGGCAATATCGGCGTGCCGCTGCTCAAGGGCTGGGTGGTGACGCTGGACCTGGCGAATACGCGGGCGTGGATCAAGGCGCGATAGGGGTGACCAGCCTTACGGCCCTCCTCGACGGCCTGGACGCCGAGACCCGTCAGACGGTCGACGCCCTGCGCGCCGCCATTGTCGCGGCCGGCCCCGACCTCGTCGAACGCCTGAAATGGAACGCCCCCAGCTTCGCCGTCCCACCCGCCGGAGACGACGACGACCGCATCACCCTGGGTCTGGAGCGCAAAGGCGGCGTGCGCGTGGTTCTGCATCGTGGCACCAAGGCCAAGGATGTGGCGGGGTTCGTGTTCGAGGACCCCGCTGGGTTGGCCAAGTGGCCGGCGGCGGATCGCGGGGTGATGGTGTTCAGGGACAGCGCGGCGGTTGAGGCGCGGCGTGCGGAGTTTACTGAGCTTTGCCTGCGATGGCTGGAGCGGACGGCGTCGCTGTCAGCTAAGTCTACTTGAGAACGCTCAGCCCGCTCCGCTTCACTTGAGCCGCGTGAAACCGGTTGAGTGCATCCACCATGAATTCGCACACGACTTCAAGCGCTGCACCACAAGCATCGACTTGCTCGCGCATGGCCTTGTCTCGCCCGCTGCCGGCCCCAACGCTATCGCTGATTTCCTTCATGCTCCCCTTAAGAAGCTCCAGATTGTGTAGGGAACCGGCGGAGTTAATTATCAACCCTTCAAACGCTGCCATCTCATCCACATCGAAACGCTCAAATGGGATACGCTCTAGAGCCTTCACATTCACTCTCATAAGTTCAATAAGCGCTCCAGTTTTGGCGTAATCCCCTCCCTCCTCACTTTTCATTGTCTCAATGATACTGCGAAGCCGCCTCACGGCAAGTGAACCCAGCTGATGAGCACGAAGCTGTAACTCAGCAAAATCGTCGACTTGCCGCTTCCTCTCATTCGCCCATTCGGAAGCGAGTTGCTCGCGACCAAACTTGCCCGTCATGTATATGGCCAAACCAGCGATAATCGCTTGGACCACCGCACCGACTAACGAAAGAAATGCGGGATGCCGCTCAAGGCCAGTGCCATCCTTTGTCGCTCCCACACCAAAGGTGTGAAGCAGCAGGCTAACAGCTAGAACCGCTCCCATAACTGTAAGACTAGCGAGGACTCGCTCTCGGTTTCTCGTCATGAGGTGCAGCTTCGCACAACGTGTGGAAGCATCCAACATCGATAACAATCACAGCCCGCCATACCGCCCTGGAGCAAGCACAGCAACTCTTGCCTCCTTGTTGCAACTGAGGCGACAAGCTCGCCCCTATCGCTCGCGCCGCCATTCCGAGATCGGCACGTTCCCGTCCGGAGCCTTCGGCACCCGCCAGCTCAGCGCGTCGCCGGTCAGGTCGTAGGCCCGCCGCTGGGTGGTCCCCTCCCAGTTCTTGAACGACGCGCCTTCGATCTTGAACACCAGCTGGTGCGCCGCCTCGTCGATGGCGATCGTCCCGTAGTGGGTCGAGGAGCCCAGGGCGGCGTCGGCATATTCCTCCGCCGTGCCGCGCTTCTTGTCGCCCGAGGTGAAGCCGGTGCGCTCGCTCTTGAAGATCTGCAGGCTGTAGCGGCCCGCCGCATCCACGATCAGCCGGCCCTTGGGCGCGGCGCCATAGTCGTGCTCGCGCACGCCCGCCGGGGTGATGCGGTCGGCGGCGGTCAGGGTCCAGGTCCCGGCCAGGGGGAAGTCGGCGGCCAACAGGGCCAGCACCGTCATGGTCGTCAGCATCTCGAAACCCCATGTAACTTGTTAATTCGGTTACTGGCGCAAACTCGACGAACGCCGCTAACCTGTCAATCCGGTTTCCAATGAGACGTTCGTGACGCCCAAGATCGAAGAGACCCGTGACGGCTTCCGCTTTCGGGGCGGGCGCTTGCCCTTGGACTTGCCTGCGACCCTGGCGGGACGGGTCAGCGGCAACCACCGCGACGCCCTAGCCGCGCCCGGCGATCTCGACCGCTGGCTAGTGGCGGCGGGGCTGGCTGACAGCTTGAGCGGCGCTTCGACCGAAGATCTTTCGGCCGCCCGCGACCTTCGCGAGACGCTCTACGCCCTGGCCCTGGCCCGCGCCGAAGACCGCCCCCTGCCCGAGACGCCGCGCGAGGCGCTCAACGCCTTCGCCGCCAGAACCGCCGCCGCGCCGTGGCTAGACGCCTCGGGCGCCCCGCGCCTGAGGGGCTCGGCGCGCGACCTCCTGACCAGCGTGGCGCGCGAGGCCATCGACTTGCTCGGCGGCCCCGACGGCGCGCGCATTCGCCAATGCCAAGGGCCGGTGTGCGCCATCCTGTTCCTGGACACCTCCCGCAAGGGCGACCGCCGCTGGTGCTCGATGAGCGCGTGCGGCAATCGCGCCAAGGTGGCCGCCTTCCGCGATCGCGAGCGGGCCGGGTAACCCGAAGCGGGGTCGTTGACGCCTGAGGTTGCGTGACTGCGCAAACGATTGCGATAGAGCTTGGCTGTCGTCGGCGGGATGGCGTCCCCCAAGTCTCCGCCCTCGACGACCGTCAGTTTCGACGCCCCAGCCGCGTCGTCTCGGCGAAGACCGCGCCACTGCCCCACCGGTTGGCGCGGTCTCCAGCCCTAATGTTTGGAGCGTGACGGTCGCCGAAACCGCTCACACTTTCGGCTGTCACGCTCTAGAGCGGCAGCTGCACCGTGCTCTTCACTTCCTCGAGCACCGCATAGGTCCGCGTCTCGCGCACGCCCGGCATCTTCACCAGGATGTCGCCCAGGAAGTTGCGGTAGGCCTCCATGTCGCGCACCCGGGCCTTGATCAGGTAGTCGAAGCCGCCGGCCACCATGTGGCACTCCAGGATCTCGGGCGCGCGGCGGACGGCGGCGGCGAAGTCCTCGAACACCTCGCCCGTGGTGCGCTCCAGCACGACCTCCACGAAGATCAGCAGCGCCCGGTCGACCTTGGCCGGATCCAGCAGCGCCGCGTAGCCGGTGATGTAGCCCCGCTCGCGCAGGCGGCGCACGCGGTCGAAGGTGGCGGCCGGCGAGAGGTTGCAGCGCTTGGCCAGCTCGGCGTTGGTGATGCGGCCGTCGACCTGCAGAACCTTCAACAGTCGGCGATCGGTGTCATCTAGAGCAGAAATGGACATGGGGCGATTTCACCGAAGAAGCTTCGAAAAGTAGCGCTCACAAACGTAGCACCTTCGGCAAGCTTAGCGTTACACCTCCGATCGTTCCAGCGCCGCTTGCGCTCCCCTCCTCCTGAAGGCGCGAGCGGACCGGTCAGCCACCGGTGGTCTGGAACCTACGCGACGCCCGCTCCCCCCAATAGGGCGTCGCGCAAGAGAGGAAGGGGCGTGTGCGCTCCCCCCAATAGCCGCGCCCCTTCCTCCCTCCCCACATCCAGAGCATTGTCCCTTGCCCACGCGCCTTGCCGCGTCACGAGGTCGCGCGCGCTGGAGCGGACGAACGTTTTTCGCGCTTTGACCGAAGAACATACGGACCCGCCACTCAACAAACGAAGCACCTTCTGTCGAAGCCAAGTTAGGCCGACGATATTCTAACGAAGGACCGACCATGCACGCCATGTCTCACTCGGATTGGGACTCGCTCGACGCCGGCAAGTATCGCGACGAAGCCGCCGTGATCGCCGACCTGCTGGCCGCCAAGCCCCTGTCCGCCGAGGACCGCGCCGCCGTCCGCGCCGAGGCCGAGGCCCTGGTCCGCGGGGCCCGTCGCAGCGTCCGCAAGCAAGGCGTGGTCGAAAGCTTCCTGCAGGAGTTCAGCCTGGGTACCCGCGAGGGCCTGGCGCTGATGTGCCTGGCCGAGGCCCTGCTGCGCACCCCCGACGACGACACCCGCGACAAGCTGATCGCCGAGAAGATCGGCTCGGCCGACTGGGCCAGCCACCTGGGCGGCAGCGACAGCCTGTTCGTCAACGCCTCGACCTGGGGCCTGATGCTGACCGGCAAGATCGTCGAGCCCGACACCGAGGCCCAGAAGGACCTGCCCGGCTTCATCAAGAAGCTGGCGGGCCGCATCGGCGAACCGGTGATCCGCGCCGCCGTCGGCCAGGCCATCCGCATCATGGGCGAGCAGTTCGTCCTTGGCCGGACGATCGAGGCCGCCATCAAGCGCGCCGCCAACGAAGGCGACATGTGCAGCTTCGACATGCTGGGCGAAGGCGCCCGCACCGCCGCCGACGCCGAGCGCTATGAGAAGTCCTACGCCGACGCCATCGAGACGGTCGGCAAGCTGTCCAAGGCCGCCGGTCCGGAAGCCGGCCATGGCGTGTCCGTGAAGCTCTCGGCCCTGTGTCCGCGCTATGAGGCCACGCACGAGGACTGCGTGTGGGAGGAGCTCTATCCCCGCACCCTGCGCCTGGCCAAGATCGCCGCCCGCCACAACATCAACTTCACCATCGACGCCGAAGAGGCCGACCGCCTGGCGCTGTCGCTGAAGCTGCTGGACCGCCTGTGCCGCGAGCCGGAGCTGGGCCAGTGGACCGGCCTCGGCCTGGCCGTCCAGGCCTATCAGAAGCGCTGCGGCGAAGTGATTGCCCGCCTGAAGGCGCTCAGCCAAGAGACCGGTCGCCGTCTGATGGTGCGCCTCGTGAAGGGCGCCTACTGGGACAGTGAGATCAAGCGCGCCCAGGTCGCCGGCCGTCCGGACTATCCGGTCTATACGACCAAGCCCGCCACCGACCTGTCGTACCTGGTCAACGCCAAGGCGCTGATCGAGGCCGCCCCGCACCTCTACGCCCAGTTCGCCACTCACAACGCCCACACCCTGGCGGCCGTGGTGCGCATGGCCAAGAACGCCGGCGTCAAGATCGAGCACCAGCGCCTGCACGGCATGGGCGAGGCTCTGTATAAGGCCGCCGACGACCTCTATGACGGCATCACCCTGCGGGCCTACGCGCCCGTCGGCGGTCACGAAGACCTGCTGCCCTACCTGGTGCGCCGCCTGCTGGAGAACGGCGCCAACACCAGCTTCGTCCACGCCCTGCTGGACGAGCGGGTGCCGGTCGAGAAGGTCGTCACCGACCCGATCGACACCGTCGAAGCCCACCCCGAGCGCCACGCCAAGATCCCGACGCCGATCGACGTGTACGGCGCGCGCCGCCAGAACTCCGCTGGTCTCGACCTCTCCGTGAAGACCGACCGCACGCGCCTGGAAGCGGCCGTCGCCGCCCTGGACGGCGTCACCCTGTCGGCCGGTCCGCTGATCGGCGGCAAGCTCACCGCCGGCGGTCCCCCGCTGGCCGTGGTCGCCCCCACCGACGAGCACAAGACGGTCGGCGCGGTCTCCGAAGCCCAGATCCCGCAGATCGACGAGGCCTTCCGCCTGGCCCGCGCCGCCCAGCCCGCCTGGGACCAGGCCGGTGGCCCGGCCCGCGCCAAGACCCTGCGCGCCATGGCCGACGCGCTGGAAAACAACATCGACCGCCTGATCGCCATCCTGGCCCGTGAAGCCGGCAAGACCCTGAGCGACGGCATCGCCGAGGTCCGCGAGGCCGTTGACTTCTGCCGCTACTACGCCGTGCTGGCCGAGGATCAGTTCGGCGCGGGTGAAGTGCTGAAGGGCCCGGTCGGCGAGACCAACACCCTGCGCCTGGCCGGTCGCGGCGTCTTCGTCTGCATCAGCCCGTGGAACTTCCCGCTGGCCATCTTCACCGGCCAGATCGCCGCGGCTCTGGCCGCCGGTAACGCCGTGCTGGCCAAGCCCGCCGAGCAGACCCCGCTGATCGCCTTCGAGGCCGTGAAGCTGTACCACGCCGCCGGCCTGGACAGCCGCCTGCTGGCGCTGCTGCCCGGCCGCGGCGAGACCGTCGGCGCGGCCCTGACCAGCCATGAAGGCCTGGACGGCGTCGCCTTCACCGGCGGCACCGACACCGCCTGGCGGATCAACCAGACGCTCGCCCAAAGGCAGGGCCCGATCGTGCCGTTCATCGCCGAGACCGGCGGGCTGAACGGCATGTTCGTCGACACCACCGCCCAGCGTGAACAGGTCATCGACGACGTTATCCTGTCGGCCTTCGGGTCGGCCGGCCAGCGCTGCTCGGCCCTGCGCCTGCTGTTCCTGCCGGAAGACACCGCCGAGCACATCATCGACGGCCTGAAGGGCGCCATGGACGCCCTCGTGGTCGGCGACCCGGCCCTGGCCGTCACCGACGTCGGCCCGGTCATCGACGCCGAGGCCAAGGACGCGCTCGACAAGCACCATGTCCGCCTCAAGAAGGAAGCCAAGGTGCTGCACGCCCTGACGGCTCCGGCCGGCGGGACCTTCTTCGCCCCGGTCCTGGCCGAGATCCCGGCCGCCGACTTCCTGGAGCGCGAGGTGTTCGGCCCGATCCTGCACGTGGTCCGCTACAAGCCCGAGCACCTCGATGAGGTCGCCGGCGCCCTGGCGGCCCGCCGCTACGGCCTGACCCTGGGCATCCACTCGCGGATCGAGAGCTTCGCCGCCGACGTCCAGCGCCTGGTCCCGGCCGGCAACGCCTATGTGAACCGCTCGATGACCGGCGCCGTCGTCGGCGTCCAGCCGTTCGGCGGCGAAGGCCTGTCCGGCACCGGCCCCAAGGCCGGCGGCCCGCACGCCCTGCTGCGGTTCGCGGTGGAACGGGCGGTCAGCGTCAACATCACGGCGCAGGGCGGCGACCCGGCGCTGCTGAACCTGTAGGACTCAGGACCCTCCCCCTAGCGGGGGAGGCGGCCGAAGGCCGGAGGGGGAAGTGCTGCTGAGCCGGCTTCTTCCCTCTCCGTCGGCTACGCCGACACCTCTCCCTTGGGGAGAGGGTTTCTCCATCGCCCCTCCACACACCCTCCACGGCTTCACAACCGTCATGCGCGAGGTCTAGGCTCCGTCCATTCGGGGGAGTCCTAGGCCTATGCGTTTCCTGCCTCGCGCGGCGTTCGTCGCCGCCTTGCTCGCGCCGGTCGTCGCGGTCGCCCAGATCGCGCCGATCGCCGGCGATTGGTACGGGACGCTGGATGTCGGGGTGAAGCTGCCGCTGGTCTTCCACCTGCAGGCCGACGGGACCGCCAGCGTCGACAGCCCAGCCCAGAAGACGACCGGCCTGAAGGCGACCGCGACCCTGGCCGGCGACCAGCTGACCGTCACCCTGACCACGCCGGCCGCGACCTACGAAGGCAAGGTCGCCGCCGACCGCAAGTCGATCGCGGGCGAGTGGGCGCAGAACGGCGCACGCCTGCCGCTGCGGCTGGAGCGCACGCCGCAGGCCATCGTCGCGCCCAAGCGACCGCAGACCCCCAAGCCGCCGTTCCCCTATCGCGCCGAGGACGTCGCCTACGCCAACCCCGCCTCGGGCCTGACCCTGGCCGGGACGCTGACCCTGCCGCCGGGCGAGGGGCCGTTCCCGGTGGCCCTGCTGATCACCGGCTCGGGCCCGCAGGACCGCGACGAGACGATCTTCGACCATAAGCCCTTCCTGGTGCTGGCCGGCGCCCTGACCCGGCGCGGCGTGGCCGTGCTGCGCGTCGACGACCGCGGCGTCGGCGGCTCGCAGCCCGGCGACTTCGCCAAGGCCACAACGCTGGACTTCGCCACCGACGTCGCCGCCGGGGTCGCCTATCTGCGCGGTCGCAAGGACATCGACCCGGCGCGCGTCGGCTTGATCGGTCACAGCGAAGGCGGGGTCATCGCGCCGCTGGTCGCCGCCAAGGACCCGCGCATCGCCTTCATCGTGCTGATGGCCGGCACGGGCGTGCCCGGCGACCAGGTCCTGCCCCGGCAGTATCACGACATCTACGTCTCCTCCGGCGCCGGCGAGAAGGCCGCCACCCAGCAGGCCAAGCTGGTCGAGGCCGCCAACGCCCTCGTCCGGGCCGAGCCCGACGCGGCCAAGGCCAAGCCGCAGCTGCTCAAGCTGTTCGCGGGCGGCGGCAATCCGCAGGCCGCCGAGGGCAATTCCGCGCTGATCAACTCGGCCTGGTACCGCACCTTCCTGACGGTGGATCCCGCCCAGGCCCTGGCCCAAGTCCGCGCGCCGGTGCTGGCGATCAACGGCGCCAAGGACATGCAGGTCTCGGCGGCGGTGAACATCCCGGCGATCAAGGCGGCCCTGGCCGGCAATGCCGACGCCACGACCCTGGTGTTGCCGGACCTGAACCACCTGTTCCAGACCGCCCGCACCGGCGCGCCGGGCGAGTACGCCAATATCGAAGAGACCATCGCCCCGAGCGCGCTGGCCACGATCGTCGACTGGACCGTCGCCCACACCCGCTCTCGCTGAGATCGGCATTTCTTTCATCATCTTTATTTAATCGCCTTCCCCGTCGGGGCGCGCTCGGCTAGGCTCCCGCAAAACAAGGTTACGGGGGAACACCAGGATGCTGAGCAGACGCTTTCTCTTGGCCGGCGCGGCCGCCGGCCTGATCGCCGCCCCGGCCCTGGCGGCAGCCGCCAAGAAACCCGCCGCCCCGCCCAAAGGCTTCGTGACCGTCAAGGACGGCCGGCTGATGCTGGACGGCAAGCGCTACCGCTTCACCGGCGCGAACCTGTGGTACGGGGCCTGGCTGGGCTCGCCCGGGGCCACCGGCGACCACACGCGGCTCAAGCGCGAACTGGACCGGCTGAAGGCCCTGGGCGTCACAAACCTGCGGGTCCTGGGCGCGGGCGAGCGCTCGCCGGCCAAGGCGGCTGTCGCCCCGACCTTCCAGGAAAAGCCCGGCGTCTATGACCAGGACCTGCTCAAGGGCCTGGACGTGCTGCTGGCCGAGATGGCCAAGCGCGACATGAAGGCGGTGATCTACGTCAACAATTTCTGGGACTGGTCGGGCGGCATGCCCGCCTATCTGAACTGGGTCGGCAATGGCCCGTGGTTCCAGCAGGGCGACCCGGCCCACCCGTGGCCGGAATTCCCCGACTATTCCGGCCGCTTCTACGGCGACGAGAAGGCCAACGCTCTGTTCCGTCGTTACCTGATGGGGCTGGTCGGTCGCCAGAACACCGTCACCGGCAAGGCCTATCGCGACGACCCGACCGTCATGGCCTGGCAACTGGCCAACGAGCCGCGACCGGGCGGCACCGACGCGTTCGGCAACAAGAACCTGCCGACCTATTACAAGTGGATCCGCGACGTCTCGACGATCATCAAGACGCTGGATCCCAAGCACCTGGTCAGCACTGGCAGCGAGGGCAGCATGGGCTGCCTGCACAGCGAGACCTGCGTGGTCGAGGCCCACAAGCCCGAGACCATCGACTACCTGACCCTGCATGTGTGGCCCAACAACTGGGGCTGGATCGACGTCAAGAACCAGCCGGCCACCTATGCCGACGGCGAGGCCAAGTGCCGCGAGTACGTCACCCGCCACATCGCCCTGGCCAGGTCGCTGAACAAGCCGCTGGTCATCGAGGAGTTCGGCCTGATCCGCGAGGAACGCGCCTTCGTCCCCGGCTCGGCCACGGCCGACAAGGACCGGTTCTACAAGACCATCTACGGCCTGGCCTTGGACGACATGAAGGCCGGCGGCCCGGTGGCGGGGACCAACTTCTGGGCCTGGAACGGCGAAGGCCGCGCCCAGCATGCCGACGCCTGGTTCGCACACGGCGACAAGAGCTTCGTCGGCGATCCGCCGCAGGAGGAGCAGGGCCTGTACGGGGTGTTCGACAACGACGCCTCGACCAAGGCCGTGATCGCCGGCCACGCGGCGGCGGTGGCGGCGCTGTAACCCCCTTCTCCCCTTGCGGGAGAAGGTGTCAGCGAAGCTGACGGATGAGGGGTTGAAAGCCCTGTCCGGATAGCGGAGCGCAACCCCTCACCCGACCGCCTTCGGCGGCCACCCTCTCCCGCAAGGGGAGAGGGCAATTTCGGTCCGCTTGACGCTCACGATGACAAGTGTCAACGTTCGACTCGTTGACACTTGTCATCGACGAGGCGGACATGAAGATCAGCGCGGCCGAGAGTGTGGTGATGGAGGCGCTGTGGCGGCGCAGCCCCCTGACGTCCGAGGCCATCATGGCCGAGGTCGGCGAGCCCAACGCCTGGACCGAGGGCACCGTGAAGGTGCTGATCAGCCGCCTCCTGAAGAAGAAGGCGATCGGCGCGACCGCCGAGGGGCGGCGCTATCTGTATTCGCCGCTGGTGACGCGCGAGGCCTATGTCGGCAGCGAGAGCCAGGGCCTCTTGGACCGATTGTTCGACGGCCGGCTGGCGCCGCTGGTGGCGCACTTCTCCGACAGCGACAAGCTGAGCGACCAAGACGTCGCCGAGCTGAAGGCCCTGATCGAGAAGATCGGCAAATGAACGACACGCTGCTCACCCTGCTGATCCGCGGCGAGCTGGCCCTGACGGTCGGCATGCTGCTGGTCCTGGCCCTGCGCCGACCCGTCCGGCGAACGCTCGGTCCGCTGGCGGCCTATCGCCTGTGGCTGGTCGCGCCGCTGTGTGTGGTCGCGGCGCTGCTGCCCGCGCCTGTACCGTCAGGGGCCATGGCGCCGGTCGTCACCCTGGCCGCCGACGCCGCCTGGTCGGTGCGGCCGGTCTCCCGTCAGGTCCACAAGGTCTCGGAGATCCTGACGGCGCTGTGGGTCGTCGGCGCGCTGGGCGCGGCGGCGCTGTTCGCCCTGCGCCAGGCGCGGTTCGTACGCAGCCTGGGGCGCCTGGCGCCCTCTCCAACCGACCGCGCCTTGCTACTGGGCCAGCACACCGGCGCCGGGCCGATGCTGCTGGGCGCCCTGCGGCCCCGCATCGTCGCGCCGGCCGATTTCGAAGCCCGTTTCCAGGGTCCCGCCCGCGACCTGGTCCTGGCCCACGAGCGCGTCCACCTGGCGCGCGGCGACGCGGCCGTGAATGCCCTGGTCGTCGCCGTGCGGTGCCTGGCCTGGTTCAACCCGCTGGCCCACGTCGCCGCCAAGTCGCTGCGGATCGACCAGGAGATCGCCTGCGACGCCGCCGTGGTCGAACGCCATCCCGACGCCGCGCGCCTTTATGCCGAGACCCTGCTCGGCAGCGCCCTGACACCCTTATCCGCCCCGTTCGGCTGCCACTGGCCCGCCGTCGGCGTCCATCCCTTGAAGGAGAGACTGACCATGCTGCAGAACACCTCCACGACCCCCGCCCGCAAGATCCTGGGCGCCCTGCTAGTCGGGACACTGGGTCTGGCCGCCGCCGGCGCGGTGTGGGCCGCCAATGCGCCCGAGCCGACCGTCCGCCTGCCGGTCTGGACCCAGCGTCCGGGCGGCGAGGACATGGCCCGCTATTATCCCGAAGCCGCGCACGAGGCCGGCGTCACCGCCGCCCGGGTGCTGATCGACTGCTCGATCACCGCCGAGGGCCGGCTGGAGAACTGCCTGGTCCGCCAGGAAGACCCGGCCCAGTACGGCTTTGGCGAGGCCACCATCAAGCTGGCCCGCCACTTCCAGATGGCGCCCGAGGATCGCGACGGCAAACCGACCGCCGGCGGGGTGATCCGCCTGCCGATCGTGTTCCAGGACCCGAAGGCCTAAGGCGCCATGCCCTTCCCCGCCCTTGCCCTGGCCGCCGCGCTGGCCCTGCCCTGCGCGCCGGCCGCTCCGCGCGACCTGGCCGCCGACCAAGCGGAGATGGCTCGCGCCGTCACGCCGGTCGCCGCCGCCCACGACGCTCGGATGAAGGCCCTCGATCAAGGCGCGGCGGGCGAGACCTTCCTGTCCCTGCAACGCCGCTATCACCAGGACCGCTTCGTCGCCCTGAAGCCCCTGGCCGAGCACGGCAATGTCAGCGCGATCTTCGCCCTCGCCCGGCAGTACCAGTCGGCCGACTCCGGCTTCGCCGATCCCGTCCAGTGGACCCGGCTGATGCACTGCGCCGCCGCCCTGGGCGACCCTGGCGCTCAGCTGGAGCTGATGATGGAGACCTGGCACGACAAGGGCGACGGCAGCTTCGCGACCATCCAGCGCAATCGCGCCAAGACCCTGGACCTGATCGAGCAGGCCGCCGCGCGCGGCGAGGTCGGCGGCCTGTCGATGCTGGCGACCTATATCCGCGGCGGCCGGCACCAGTATCCGATCGACCCGGACCTGGGCCGGCGGCTGGCCGTCTTGTGCCTGCGGGCCAGCGGCAATGGCTGCCGCGAGGAGCTGCTCAGCGCCCTGCCCGACCCTGCGGATAACTACGCGCTGCTGGCCGACCTGGCCCGCACCCAGCCGGTCCGCTTCGCCGCCCGTCGCGAGGCGGCCTGGGCCAAGCTGACACCCGAGCAGCAGGCTCGCACCGAGGCGGCGGCCGCGGCCCTGCGTCGTGTTCCGTGGGCCGAGCTCGCGCCGGAATGGGCGGCCGTGCGCGCCCGGATCGTCGCCCAGGGTGATCCAGCCTCGGTCAGCTGCCTGCGCGGGCATCCCTGCCCAAACGTCTGAAATAGTGGATTGTCACCGGTGTCACCCATGCTACCGCTACCGGCAAATCGTGCGTTAGACGCGCCGGAGGAAGCCTCGTGGACACCGCTCAAACTCGCCGCACCCTGATCACCGGGGCCGCCGCCCTGGCCGCCTTCGCCGCCCTGCCCGGCGCGAGCTATGCGGCGGCCGAGAAGCGCTCGCCGGTCATCAAGACCACCGCCGGCAAGGTGCGTGGCTATGTCGACGGCGAGGTCAGCGTGTTCAAGGGCCTGCGCTACGGCCAGGACACCGGCGGCGCGCGCCGCTTCATGCCGCCGATCAAGCCCGAGCCCTGGACCGACGTGAAGGACGCCCTGACCTATGGCGCCTCGTGCCCGCAAGGTAAGGGCGAGGACGAGGTCCAGTCCGAAGACTGCCTGTTCCTGAACGTCTGGACTCCCGCGAAAGCCAAGAAGGACAGCCTGGCCGACGGCGGCAAGCGGCCGGTGATGTTCTACATCCACGGCGGCGCCTACAACACTGGCTCGGGCTCGAGCCCCTGGTATGAAGGGACCAAGCTGGCCAAGCGCAGCGACGTGGTGGTGGTCACCGTGAACCACCGCCTGAACGCCTTCGGCTACCTCTACCTGGCCCGCCTGTTCAACGATCCGTCGGTGGCCGACAGCGGCAACAACGGCCAGCTGGACCTGGTCCTCGCCCTGCAATGGGTGCGGGACAACATCGCGCAGTTCGGCGGCGATCCCGAGCGGGTGATGCTGTTCGGGCAATCGGGCGGCGGCGCCAAGATCGCCACCCTGATGGCCATGCCCTCGGCCAAGGGCCTGCTGCATCGCGCCGCCACCATGAGCGGCCAGCAGGTCACCGCCGGCGGCCCGTTCAACGCCTCCAAGCGCGCCAAGGCGTTCATGGACAAGACCGGCGCCAAGGACCTGGCGTCCCTGCGCGCCCTGCCGACCGACAAGATGGTCGAGGGCCTGCGCGCCACCGACCCCATCGCCGGCCAGGGCTCGGTGTACATGGGCCCCGTGCTGGACGAGCGCAGCCTGACCCGCCACCCGTTCTTCCCCGACGCCTCGCCGGTGGGCCTGTCCGTGCCGATGATGTGCGGCAACACCCACGACGAGACCAAGGGCTTCATCGGCTTCGACGCCAAGGTGTTCCCCAAGACCTGGGACGAGGTGCTGGCCAAGCTGCCCAGCCAGTTCGCCGGTCGCATCGACATCGATCCCGAGACGGTGATCGCCTTCTACCGCCAGACCTATCCGAACTATTCGCCGTCGGACGTCTATTTCGCCGCCTCGACCGCCGGCCGCTCATGGAAGGCCGCGATCATCCAGGACGAGGAACGGGCCAAGGCCGGCGCGCCCGCCTACGCCTACCAGGTCAATTGGAAGTCGCCCAAGGACGGCGGCGTCTTCGGCGCGCCGCACACCATCGATATCGGCCTGGTGTTCGGCACGCTGGACGCCAAGGGCTCGATCGTCGGCACAGGTCCGGAGTCGGTGGCGATGTCCAACACCATGAGCGACGCCTTCGTGCGCTTCGCCGCCACGGGCGATCCCAACGGCGGGACCCTGCCCAAGTGGGAGCCCTACACCCTGCCCCGCCGCCAGACGATGGTGTTCGACAACACCTCGAGGCTGGAAGACGACCCGCGCGGGGCCGAGCGGGAGTTCTTCAACCGCGTGCCGTTCACTCAGTTCGGGACTTAAACTCGAAGGGCGGCAGTGGGGGCAGGTGTTCGACGAGGATCCTCGCGGTCACGTCGGGCGCGGCCTCGATGGGCGGCGGCTCGCCGAACACCGCCTCCCACAAACCGATCCATGCCTGACGCTCTTCGAAGGTCACTGAAACGCTCCTGACTGAGAGCGAAATGTCAGTGCTAACAAGAGGTTGCTGGTTAACGGCGGGGTAACCAAGGAATCGTGCTGAAGCTTTCTACGGCAGCAGCAGCTCGAACGGCGTCGCCGGCAGGCCCGTCGCGCCGAACAGGTTGATGATCGGGCTGTCGGCCCAGGCGTAGCGGATCTTGGTCGCGCTGGCGCCGCCCACGAGGCGCACGGTCGCGCCCTCCAACGTCGCGTCGACGAAGCGGCAGGTCGTGTCGCACAGCTCAAAGCCGATCGGCCGCGCCGCGCCGTAGACGACCGCCGGCTGGTCGAGGGTCACCACCACATCCGCACCATCACGGCGGGCCGACAGCGGGGCCGGACCGGCAGCGACGATGGTCTCGCCATAGGCCAGCCTCCGCGCCAGCAGCGCCAACCGCTGCCCCACCCGCGTCTTGTCCGCCGGGTGGATGTCGTAGGGCGAGCCGATGTCGACCGCGCTGGCCATGCCGACCTTGGGATCGGCCGCCGTCACCCGGCGCTGGACGTCGCGCAAGGCGGCCCAGTCGGAGTTGGCCACACCCGGCTTCTGCGTCCCGAACGCCGCCAGCTGCACCAGCAGGAACGGCTGCGCCCCGAACGCCTGGCGCCAGTCGGCGATCATGGCCGGCATCAGGCGGGCATACTCATTGGCCTCGGTGACATTGGCCTCGCCCTGGTACCAAGCGAAGCCCTTGAGGCCGTACGGGACCAGCGGCGCGATCATGCCGTTGCGCAAGGTAGAGAGGCCGCTGGCGCCGAGCCACGGCGCGTTCGGCGGCAGGGCCGTCTGCGACAGCGGCGCGGCGATCTTATAGCGCCAGGTCCCGCTCAGCGGCACGACGCTGCCATCGTCAAAGCGCAGGCCCTTGTCGGCAGCCTTGCCCCAGGTCCCGCCGCCGCCGCCCGTGTCGATGGCGCGGACGGCCAGGACGTTGCGGCCGGCCTTCAGGACACCCGGCGCGATCTTGTAGTTGCGCGGTCCGTTCCAGCTCTGCGTCGCGCCCACTTCGCGGCCGTTGACGAAGGTGGTGTCCATGTCGTCGACCGGGCCCAGGGCCAGGGTCGCACCCTGCGCCGCCTGGGCCTTGGTCAGGGTGATCTCGGTGCGCAGCCAGACGACGCCGTCGAAGCCCTCCAGGCCCGGATAGGTCTCCCAGAAGTTCTCCATCGGCACGGTCTTCCACGACCGGTCGTCCAGGTCCGGCCGCATGCCGTCATTGGCCGCGCCCAGCTTGGCGGCCGCCCAGCGATCCAGCATCGCCGCCCACTTGGTCTGGCCCACCGCCGGGTCGCGAGCGTAGTCGTCGAGAACGCTGAGGCCCTCGTCATAGGTCTTCAGCGCGGCGAGCCCCTCGCGACTGATCCAGTCCTGGATCACCGAGCCGCCCCAGGTGGCGTCGATCAGGCCGATCGGGACATTGGTCGACTTCCGCAGGTCCTTGCCCAGGAAGAAGCAGGCGGCGCTGAACTCGGCCGCGCTCGTGGGCGTGGCGGCCTTCCAGACGACGCCGGCCGGCAAGGCCTCCTGCGGCGCGGGCATGCTGATCTTGCCGGTCTGCAGCAGGCGGATATTGGGGTCGGCCGCGGCGGCCACCTCGCTGTCGCCGGCCAGAGTGCGGCGCAGCGGATATTCCATGTTCGACTGGCCCGAGCACAGCCAGACATCGCCCATGACGAGATCGGAAACCACCTGGCGCTCAGCCCCGGCTTGAACGGTCAGGGTCAGGGCCGTACCGCCGCCCGGACGGGCCGGCAGCACCGCATTCCAGCGGCCGTCCGCACCGGTAGTGGCGCTGACGCTCGCACCGGAAAGGTCGATGCTAACCGCCGCGTTCGGCGCCGCACGCCCCCACACCCGGATGGGTTGGTCGCGCTGCAACACCGCATGATCGCTGAAGACGGAAGCCAACGGCCCAGCAAGGGCCGGGCTGGAAAGCAGGGACGCAGCCGCTAGGGCCAGAATTTTCAACCGCATCCCTGCTCCATCTTTTACTGCGCTTTCGGCGGACAGACCGCCCCGGCCGGGTCGGCCGTCAGCTTCACGTTGGCGATCGAGACCTGGAAGGTCCCGGCCGTGCCCAGGTCGAACGGCGCGACCACCTTGGTCACGTCGGTCCCGGCGGCCTGGAAGCACTTCAGCGGAATCTTGACGCTGGCCCACTGGCCGGTCGGCGCGCCGGCTGGCGGGGTGACGTCCAGCTTGCCCGCGCCGATGGCCAGGATCACCGGCTTGGTCGCCGGAGCGTCCAGGCGGTACTCGAAGCTCAGCGCCATCTCGGCATTGGTCTGGAAGGTCAGGTCCAGCGGCTTCTCGCCGACGATTGTGGCCCGGCCCATCTTGTCGCCGGCATAGGTGATCTGGCGGCCGGCTTCCTGGACGTTGCCGGCGTCGACCGGCGCGATCTGCACCGACGACGAGGGCGAGGCCTTGAACTCGAACGGCGGCGGGGTCTTGCCGCCCACGAAGTAGTTCACGGCGTTGTCGGCCACCGGCTTGACGCCCGAGACTTCCGACAGCTTGGCGACCTTGCCCGGACGCGCGTAGCTGAGGCCATAGCCGTAGGCGAACAGCGGGTCGTAACCCTTGTCGCCCTTGTTCAAGCTGAACTGGGCGGCGGTCTTGGGCCAGCTGAACGACAGCTTGCCGTGGAAGTCGGTGCGCGGCTTGCCGGCCGCATCGCCGATGATCACGTCGGCCACGCCGCCGCCTTCCGAGCCCGGCAGCCACGCCGAGACGAAGGCGTCCGAGGCGTTGATCTCCGGGTTCACCCACAGCGGACGGCCCGACAGGAACACCGCCACCACCGGCACGCCCTTGGCCTTCAGGCTCTTGAGCAGGGCCAGGTCGGTCTTGGCGCCCGGCTGGTACTCCAGCGTGGTCTTCAGGTCGCCGACACCTTCCGCATACGGATTTTCACCGAAGACGACGATGGCGACGTCGGGCTTCTTGTCGAACGAACCATCGACCGCCAGCGTGGCCTTGCCACCGCCGGCCTCGACCGCGGTCTTCACGCCGGCATAGATCGACTCCGCATTGGGGAAGTCGGCATTGGTGTTGCCCGTGCCCTGCCACGACAGGGTCCAGCCGCCCGACTGCTTGCCGATATCGTCCGCGCCAGAGCCGGCGACCAGCACATTTGCCGAGCTCTTGACCGGCAGGACGCCGTTGTTCTTCAGCAGCACCAGCGACTTGCGCACCGCCTCGCGGGCGACGGCGCGGTGCTCGGCATTGCCGATCACGCCCTCACGGCCCTCATAGGGACGAGCAGCCTGGAACAGGCCCATCTTGGCCTTCACCCGCAGGATGCGGCGCACGGCGTCGTCCAGGCGAGCCATCGGGATCACGCCCGACTTCACCTCGGCCAGGGTATTGGCGTACAGCGCCTTCCAGCTGTCGGGGGCCATGAACATGTCGAGGCCGGCATTGATCGACTGCGGGCAGTCGGTGGGCTTGCAGCCCGTCACCTGGCCGTGGCCGTTCCAGTCGCCGACGACGAAGCCGTCGAAGCCCATCTTGCCCTTCAGCACGTCGGTCAGCAGGCTCTTGTTGCCGTGCATCTTGACGCCGTTCCAGCTGTTGAACGAGGCCATGATCGTCAGCGTCCCGGCGTTGATCGCGGGCACATAGCCCTGGGCGTGCAGGCGGACGAGGTCGGCCTCCGACACCTTGGTGTCACCCTGATCGACACCATTATTGGTGCCGCCGTCGCCCAGGAAGTGCTTGGCGCTGGCCGCCACGTGGCCCTGCTGGATCACCCCACCTTGGGAAACGGCGCCCTGCAGGCCCAGGATCATCTCGCCGGCATATTGGCGGACGATGAGGGGATCCTCGGAATAGCCCTCATAGGCGCGACCCCAGCGGTCGTCGCGCGGCACGGCCAGGGTCGGGCCGAACGCCCAGTCGAAGCCGGCGGCCGAGGTCTCATAGGCCGTGGCCTTGCCGATGCGGCGGATCAGCTCCGGATCGTGCGCCGCGCCCAGGGCGATGTTGTGCGGGAAGAGGGTCGCGCCGACGACGTTGTTGTTGCCGTGCACGGCGTCGATGCCGAACATCAGCGGGATGTGGGTGCCGCCTTCGCGCTGCGCCGCGCCCTCGCGGAAGGCCTTGGCGGTGTCGACCCACGGCTTCTGCGGCGAGCGGTCGGGCGCGCCCAGCGGCGGCGAGCTGCCCCCGCCCAGGATCGAGCCCAGCGGATAAGTCTTCAGCTCCTCGGGCTTGATCTGGCCGATGTCGGCCTGGATCAGCTGGCCGACCTTCTCTTCCAAGGTCAGCTTGGTCAGGAGACTATCGACGAAGGCCTCGGTGGCCGGATCGACCAGGCCCTGGCTCTTGGCCGCGGGCCAGTTGGCGGGATTGGCGGTGTTCTGCGGGCCCGTCTGCGCGGCGGCCACGCCGGACAGAACGGTCGACGCCAACAAGGCGACGCACAGGGTCCTGGTGTTCATACTCCCCAACTCTTCTTTCGTTGTCGCCAAGTTCGACTGGGACAACGTTGTCATACCCCTGGACGGCGATCCATAGCTTGCCTAGTTTGTATGACAAATAGCCAGAACAAGATCGGGTTGGAAACTCCAAATGAAGGCTCGCGGCCACTTTTTGACAGCGCTAGCAGCGACGACCCTGTTTAGCGGCGCGGCGGGCTTGGCCGGAGCGGCCGAGCAGGTCTTAGCCTCGCCAAGCGGCCAGACAGAAATTCGTATTTCAGATGAAAGTGGTCAGGCCAATTTCTCGTTGAAGTTCAAGGGGCAGACCCTGGTCGGCGCCTCGCCGCTGGGACTGATCCTGGACAAGGGCGGGCTGTTGTCGCGCAATGTGAAGATCGCTTCGGCCAGCATCCGCAAGGTCGACGAAACCTATGACCTGGTCGTTGGCAAGACCCGGACGGTGCGGGATCGCTACGCCGAGACGACCGTAGAATTTCTCGAAACGACGGGCTTGCAGCGGCGGCTGAAAATCGTCGCCCGCGCCTATGACGACGGGGTGGCCTTCCGCTACGTGCTGCCCGACCAGCCGAATCTGGCCGGGGTCGCGGTGCGTGGCGAGGAGACCAAGTTCGCGCTGTCCGGCGACGAGCGCTGCTGGGCGCTGAACCTTGGGCGCTTTGGCACCTCGCACGAGGGTGAGTACGACCCGATCCCGGCCAGAAGCTTCCGCGCCCAGGCGCTCTATGAGCTGCCGGTGGTCTGCCAGACGGGCAAGGCGGCCTTCGCGCTGGCCGAGGCGGATCTCAAGAACTGGGCCGGCCTTTACCTGACCGGCCGCGAGGACGGGGGCCTCGGGCTGCAAGCCAAGCTGTCGCCGCGCCTGGACGATCCGGCCAAGGCGGTGACCACGCGGATTGGGACGGACACCGTCTCGTCCTGGCGGGTGGTGATGATGGGCGACACGCCGGGCGACCTGGTCAGCTCGAACCTGATGACCAGCCTCAACCCACCGACGCAGCTCACCGACACCAGCTGGATCAAGCCGGGCAAGGCCGCCTGGGACTGGTGGAACGGCTCCAAGGTCGCCGGCGCGGAAGGCATGAACGACGCGACGATGAAAGGCTTCATCGACTTCGCCGCCGCCAACAAGCTGGAGTACATGCTGATCGACGACGGCTGGTACGCCGGCTCGGGCCAGGCGCCGCAGGTTCTTCCGGGAACGGACATTACTCGCGCCATCCCCGACATCCACATCCAGGACCTGATCGCCTACGGCCGCGCCAAGGGCGTCGGCATCATGTTGTGGGTGCACTGGAAGGCGCTGGACGTCCAGATGGACGAGGCCCTCGCGGCCTACGAGGCCTGGGGCGTGATGGGGATCAAGGTCGACTTCATGGACCGCGACGACCAGCAGATCGTCGACTACTACCACCGCCTGCTGGAGAAGGCCGGCCAGCACCACCTGATGGTCGACCTGCACGGCGCCTATCGCCCGACGGGCCTGATCCGCACCTATCCGCACTATGTGACGCAAGAAGGCGTGCTGGGGGCGGAGTACAACAAGTGGAGCGCGCGGGTCACCGCCACCCACAACGTCACCCTGCCCTTCACGCGGATGCTGCTGGGACCGATGGACTACACGCCCGGCGGCTTCCGCAATGTCGCGCCCAAGGACTTCAAGGATCAGTTCCTGCTACCGACCGTGCAGACCACGCGCGGCCAGGCGCTCGCCATGTACGTGGTGTTCGACAGCCCGCTGACCATGGTCAGCGACAGCCCCTTGAGTTACGCCGCCTCGCCGGCTGGCTTGGACTTCATCACCGCCGTGCCAACCAGCTGGGACGAGACCCGCGTGCTGTCGGGCGAGATCGGCCAGTCCATCGTCATCGCCCGCCGCAAGGGCGACGACTGGTGGGTCGGTGCCATGACCAACGAGACCGGTCGGACCGTGAAGGTCCCGCTGGGGTTCCTGGGCGCGGGAAGCTTTAAAGCCGAGATCCGCGAGGACGGCGCCGAGCCGACGGCGCTGAAGACTCGCAGCCAGGCGGTGACGAGCAAGACGGCCCTGAGCCTCGCGCTCGCCCCCAGCGGCGGCGGCGTCATCCATCTGAGCCCGGTGCGCTGATGACCTTCACCCGACGCGACATGCTGGCGGCGACCGCCGCGCTCTCCGCCAGCCCCGCCCTCGCCGCCCAGCGCTTCCAGCCCTCCTGGGACTCGCTGGCCGCCGGCTACCAGGTCCCCGAGTGGTTCCGCGACGCCAAGCTCGGCATCTGGTCGCACTGGGGGCCGCAGTGCGTGCCCGAGTTCGGCGACTGGTACGGCCGGCAGATGTACCAGCAGGGCAACAAGGTCTACGATCACCACCTCAAGACCTGGGGCCACCCGGCCGACTTCGGCTTCATGCAGTTCATCCCGCGCTGGAAGGCCGATCGCTGGGATCCGCAGGACCTGATGAAGAAGTACGTCGCCGCCGGCGCGAAATACTTCATGTCGATGGCCAACCACCACGACAACCTCGACATGTTCGACAGCCGCCACCACGCCTGGAACACCACGCGGGTCGGCCCCAGGCGCGACATCGTCGGGACCTGGGCCAAGGTCGCCCGCGCGCATGGCCTGAAGTTCGGGGTCTCCAACCACGCCGCCCACGCCTGGCACTGGTGGCAGACGGCCTATGGCTACGACGCCGAAGGCCCGCGCCAGGGCCAGCGCTATGACGCCTTCAACCTGACCAAGGCCGGCGGCCAGGGCCAGTGGTGGCAAGGGCTGGATCCGCAGGCCCTCTACACGGGCCGCAACATGGTGATCCCCGACGGGATCGACACGATCAAGGCCGCCAACGCCTGGCACGACAAGCACGACGGCGAATGGCTGGAGACCCCGCCGCCGAACAATCCGGCCTTCGTGAAGAACTGGCTCGACCGCCAGAACGATCTCGTCGACCGCTACCGGCCCGACCTGGTTTATTTCGACAATTACGGCCTGCCGCTGGGCCAGGCGGGCCTGGACGCCACGGCGCACTACTACAATCGCCACGGCGGGAACGTCGTGGTGACCGGCAAGAAGCTGTCGCCGCTGCAACGCCGGGCCATCGTCGAGGATGTCGAGCGCGGCTTCTCCGACCGGCTGCGGCCCGAGCCCTGGCAGACCGACACCTGCATCGGCGACTGGCACTACAGCCGGCCGCTGTACGAGCGCGGCGGCTACAAGTCCGGGCGCGACGTGATCCAGCGGCTGATCGACGTGGTCAGCAAGAACGGCTGCCTGCTGCTCTCCATCCCCCAGCGCGGTGACGGCTCGATCGACGACAAGGAAGAGAAGGTCCTGGCCGACATGGCCGGCTGGATCGCGGTCAACGGCGAGGCGATCTACGCCACCCGCCCCTGGCGCGTGTTTGGCGAAGGTCCGACCAAGCTGGTCGAGGGCATGCAGAACGAAGGCGGCGCCAAGCCGTTCGAGGCCGCCGACATCCGCTTCACCACCAAGGCCGGCGCGCTCTACGCCCTGCCGATGGCGTGGCCGGAGGGGCCGCTGAAGATCGAGAGCCTGGCGGGCGCGCCCGGCGAGGTGCGGCGCGTGACCCTGCTGGGCGGGAACGATCCCCTGCCCTTCCGCCGCGAGGCTAGCGGACTGACGGTCGAACTGCCCCAGCGGCGACCAGCCTTCACCCCGGTGCTGAAGATAGAAGGGCCGGGCCTGGTTTAACTAGTCGCCCAGAATGTCTTCCTCACCTTCGGCTTGGGCCGCTTGCTTGGCGAGCGCCCAAAGTCTGCGCGCCGTCTTCTTGCGAATGGAGACCGGATTTTCCGCGTACAACGCCACAACCCAATCTCGATCGTCATCGTCGTAGTTGAGCCGCCCTTCGTAGGCCGCTTTGAGCAAATACCCGACGCTCGCATCCTTGTAGTGAAAAACGATCGCGAGGTCGTCGCGAATGCCCAGCATGACTTCACACTGGCGATAGCTCAGTTCGTCGATGCGCTTTCGCCCATCCAAACCATCGAGGAAATCCAGCTCCCAGTCCGTGAACGAGCTCTCCTCATGCCGGGTCAGGAGGCGACGGACTTCGGCGCGCCATACCGCCTCATCTTTGCGGACGCGTTCTATTTCAGCTTCTCTTGCCACAAGACAACCTCCGAATTTGCTCGGACGCGCACGGCACAGAACTCTATTTACTCAAGCTATACTGAGACGATTCTCCGGATCTGTGGATACCGACCTCTCAGCCACGAAAAAGGGGCGAGCCTTGCAGCTCGCCCCAGTCTTCCAAGCGACCTTTTACGCGGCCGCGCGGTGTTCTTGGCTTAGCGGAACAGGCTCAGGATCGACGACGACGACTGGTTCGCGATCGACAGGGCCTGGATGCCCAGCTGTTGCTTGGTCTGCAGCGATTGCAGCTTGGCGCTTTCCTTGGCCAGGTCGGCGTCCACCAGGTTGCCGACGCCGGCTTCCAGGCTGTCCTGCAGCTTGCCGACGAAGGTCAGGTGGGTGTCCAGACCGGTCGAGGCCGTGCCCAGCGACGCCAGCTTGTTGGTGGCGGTGCCGATAGCCTTGTCGATGGTGGTGATCATCGTCTTGGCCGCGCTGGCGTTGGTGAAGGTCGGGACCGCGGTCACGCCCAGGCCCAGACCCGCCAGGGTCAGCGACTGCGCCTGGACCGTGAAGGTCGAGCCGTCGGTGTTGGCCAGGAACATCAGGTTGCTGGTCTTGCCGTCGGCGATGCTGATGCCGTTGAACTTGGCGTTCGTGGCGGCCTTCTCGACCTGCACGCGCAGCGAGTCGAAGTCCGACACCAGGGCGTTGAACGACGAGGTGTTCAGCGAGGTGTCGGAAGCGGCCAGGGCCTTTTCCTTCATCTTGCCGAGCAGGTCGGTGATGGTGTCGCCGGCCGCCAGGGCCACGTCGATGGTCGACTGACCGCGCTGCAGCGAGTCCTTCACGGCGTTCAGCGACGAGGCGGTGGCCGACTGGTTCTTGGACATGGCCCAGATGGCGCCGTTGTCCTTGGCGCTACCGACCTTCTTGCCGGTGTTGATGCGCTGCTGGACGACCTGCAGTTCGCTGTTGGTCGAGTTCAGGTTTTGCAGGGCGATCATGGCCCCGCTGTTCGTGTTGATGCTGTTCAGCGCCATAACGAAACAACTCCTATTCGAGGTGTTCCGGCGTCTTTTTGACGACCGGTGGGCATTTTACCCACCGCGACACTATGACGCTGACCTTTCAATACCCTTTATGAGTTGTAGTTACTTTCTTAACAACCAAACTAATGCGTTAAATACTTTTAACGGTGAGTCTGACCAGACTCAAACATGAGTCCGATCAGACTCATTCTACTTCACCAATACTGGCGGCATAGAAAAAGGGCGGACCCGAAGGCCCGCCCCTCTCGACGACCAAAATCGCCGAAGTCAGCTCTAGCGGAACAGGCTGAGGATCGACGAACTGGATTGGTTCGCGATCGACAGGGCCTGGATGCCCAACTGTTGCTTGGTTTGCAGCGACTGCAGCTTGGCGCTTTCCTTGGCCAGGTCGGCGTCCACCAAGTTGCCCACGCCGGCTTCCAGGCTGTCCTGCAGCTTGCCGACGAAGGTCAGGTGGGTGTCCAGGCCCGTCGAAGACGTACCCAGGGTCGCCAGCTTGTTGGTGGCGGTGCCGATGGCCTTGTCGATCGTAGCGATCATCGACTTGGCCGCGCTGGCCGTGGCGAAGGTCGCGACACCCGACAGACCCAGACCGCCCAGGGTCAGGGACTGCGCCTTGACCGTGAAGCCCGAGCCATCGGTGTTGGCCAGGAAGGTCAGGTTGGCGGTGCTGCCGTCGGCGATGCTGATGCCGTTGAACTTGGCGTTCGAGGCCGCCTTGGTGATCTGGTCCTTCAGCGAGTTGAAGTCCGAGACCAGGGCGTTGAACGACGAGGTGTTCAGCGAGGTGTCGGAAGCGGCCAGGGCCTTTTCCTTCATCTTGCCGAGCAGGTCGGTGATGGTGTCACCGGCCGCCAGAGCCACGTCGATGGTCGATTGACCGCGCTGCAGCGAGTCCTTGACGGCGTTCAGCGACGAAGCCGTGGCCGACTGGTTCTTGGACATGGCCCAGATGGCGCCGTTGTCCTTGGCGCTGCCCACCTTCTTGCCGGTGTTGATGCGCTGTTGGGTGACTTGCAGTTCGTTGTTGGTCGAGTTCAGGTTTTGCAGGGCGATCATGGCCCCGCTGTTCGTGTTGATGCTGTTCAGCGCCATAACGAAGTAGCTCCTATTCGAGGTGTTCCGGCGTCATTTTGACGGCCAGTGAGCGTTTTGCTCACGTGCATCCTCACACAATAGGACTAAGCGTTCGTTGAGATTTCAGTATTCTACAATTAAGATTTCGAACTATTTTGTTAATTATTAAATGAAGACTACTTCTATACCTGTATCAAAATGGCACAACTTCAACTCAACTTGGGTACACCTTGAGGTATAGTCACCTCGAGATCAACGATCGGCCAGGTAGAGGCGGGGCGAACGATAGTGCTTGGCGATCGCCCGGATGGTGATCACGAAGACGAACCCTTTCCAGAGATCGCCAAGAAGGCTGCTGCGACGGCGCATGGGAGAGACTCCTTTTCCTAGTGCAACGAAAGAAAGGCCGACCGGCTCCCTGGGAGGGGAAAGAGCCAGCCGGCCTCGACTGCCGGTCACCCGCTGGGGGGATGGGTGACCGGTTACAAACTCAGTGCGATCAGCCGTGCAGCTTGATCGCGGTCTCGGCGATCTTGCGGCCCTGATAGCGGGCGCCATCCAGCTCGTTGGCGCTGGGCTGACGCGAGCCGTCGCCGCCGGCGATGGTGGTGGCGCCGTACGGGCTGCCGCCGGTGACTTCGTCCAGCGTCATCTGGCCGGCGTGGCCGTAGTCCAGGCCCACGATCGTCGTGCCGAAGTGCAGCAGGTTGGTGATGATCGAGAACAGGGTGGTTTCCTGACCGCCGTGCTGGGTCGCCGTCGAGGTGAAGGCGCCGGCCACCTTGCCGTGCAGGGCGCCGCGGGCCCACAGGCCGCCCGCCGCGTCGAAGAAGGCCGCGACCTGCGAGGCCATGCGGCCAAAGCGGGTCGGGGCGCCGACGATGATGGCGTCGTAGTTGGCCAGGTCTTCCACGGCCGCGACCGGGGCTTCCTGGTCCAGCTTGAAGTGAGCGCCCTTGGCGATCTCCAGCGGCACGGTTTCCGGCACGCGCTTGATGTCGACGCTCGCGCCGGCTTCGCGGGCGCCCTCGGCGACGGCCTTGGCCATCGTTTCCAGGTGACCGTAGGACGAATAGTAGAGAACCAGAACCTTGGCCATGACGGCTAATCCCTTGCCTTGATGCTTTGGCGAAGGCGTCTGGCCCTCGTCGTTGGCGGAGGTTTTGCTCTCGCTTGGGCTTGCGCGATATCCGAATAAAATCGTCTATTACGTTCGATTTTTTCGAACGATGAGACAGCGATGAACGAGCCCGGCACGCCCACCCTGGACCAGCTGACCGTGTTCCTGACCATCGTCGAGGAAGGCGGCTTCGCGGCCGCGGCACGGCGGCTGAACCGGGCCAATTCGGTGATCAGCTACGCCATCGCCAATCTGGAGGCCCAGCTGGGCCTGGCGCTGTTCGACCGCGACGCCGCCAAGAGCCCGGTGCTGACCGAGGCCGGCAAGGCGATGCTCGCGCGGGCGCGGGTGATCGCCGGCGATGTGGCGGCCCTTCGGGCGCAAGCCAAGGGCCTGCTGCAGGGCCTCGAGGCCGAGGTGCACCTGGTGCTGGACGTCATGCTGCCCACCGCGCGGGTGGTCGATGCCCTGCGGGCCTTCCGCGAGGCCTTCCCGACCGTGACCCTGCGCCTGCATGTCGAGGGCCTCGGGGCCGTGACCCAGATGGTGCTGGACCGCCGCGCCACCCTGGGCGTGGCCGGACCGCTGGACGTCGTCCACGGCGGCGACGAGCTGGACTATATCGCGGTCGGGGCGACCCTGCTGATCCCCGTGGCCGCGCCGGACCATCCGCTGGCGAAGGGTACCAACGCGCCGGGCGCGGGCCGCGACCACACCCAGCTGGTGCTGACCGACCGCTCGCACCTGACCGAAGGTCGCGACTTCGCCGTCGCCAGCGCCCACACGTGGCGGCTGGCGGACCTGGGGGCCAAGCACATCCTGCTGAAGGAGGGCCTGGGCTGGGGCAACATGCCCGAGCCGATGGTGCGCGAGGATCTGGAAGCCGGCCGGCTGGTGCGGCTGGAGATGGCCGAGATGACCGGCGCCCACTACACGCTGCACGCGGTGCATCGGAGCGACACCCCGCCGGGGCCGGCGACGGCGTTTTTGATCGAGCGGTTTAGGGGGCAGGAAAACTAACCCCTCTCCCCTTGCGGGAGAGGGTGGCCGAAGGCCGGGTGAGGGGTCGCACGGCGATGCCGAGAAACCCCTCATCCGTCGGCTCCGCCGACACCTTCTCCCGCAAGGGGAGAAGGACGCTACTTCCGCGTCACCACGACCGCTTCACCCGCATAGTCCACCGTCGCATCGGCCGCCGCGGCGAAGTCCGTCGGCTTCGCGCCCGCCCCGATGAACCGCACCTTGAACGTCCGCTTATCGACCATGCCGTCGAACCGACCCGAGCGCGCCCCGATCACCACCCGGCCCGAGGCGTTGTCGTAGCTGATCGGGATCCGGCTGTAGGCCCCGCGCTGATAGGCCATGGTCAGGCCGTCGTCTTCGTAGAGCTCGTACTGGCCGTCCTTACCCGTGTAGATCACCAGGGTGATCGGCAGGTCAGGCTTTTCGCCGACATACTGCTGGACGTCGGTGGTCGGCACGATCGCGCCGGCCTTCACGAACAGCGGCATACGGCCCAGCGGGGCGTCGGCCTTGATCGACTGCCCACCCGCGTGAGCCTTGCCCGTCTCGAAGTCGTACCAGGTGGTCCCGGCCGGCAGGTACACCGACCGCGACCGCGCCTTGAACTCCGTCACCGGGGCCACGAGGAACGCCGAGCCATACAGGTACTCGTCATTGACGTCCCGAGCCTTCAGGTCGTTGGGATAGTCCATGACCAGGCCGCGCATGATGCTGCCGTCGCGGTGATAGGTCTCGCCCGCCAGGGTCAGGGTGTAGGGCATCAGCCGGTAGCGCAGCTCGTCGTACCAGACGAGGCTCTTGTAGACCTCGGTCCCCTCGTCGGCGAGGTTCCAGATCTCGCGGAAGGGCTCCTCGCCGTGGCTGCGGAACAGGGGCGAGAAGGCGCCGAACTGGAACCAGCGCAGGTTCAGCTCCTGCCACTCGGCCCAGTGCTTGGGATCGCGCTTTTCATAACGCTCCTCGACCGAGAAGCCGCCGATGTCGGTGGTCCAGTTGGGGATGCCCGACATCGACAGGTTCACGCCGGCCGAGATCTGGTCCTTGAAGTCGTCCCAGCGGGCCACGACGTCGCCGCTCCACAGGGCCACGCCCTGGCGCTGGATGCCGCCGAAGCCCGAGCGCGAGAAGATGTACGAGCGCTTGTCCGGATTACGCTGATGCTCACCGTCGAACACCGCCTGGGTGTGCAGCAGCGGGTAGGAGTTGAAGAACTCCGCGCCCGGCCCCTTAGCGGTCGGCCCCATGCGCAGGGTGCGCTCGGGGATGTCGAGGTTGGAGTGCATGTCCGGCTCGTCGCTGTCCATCCACCAGGCGTCGATGCCCACGCCGCCCAGGTTCTCCTTGACCTGGCGCCAGTAGATGTCGCGCGCTTCCTGCGTATAGGGGTCGTAGAACGAGTTCAGATAGCCCGGCCCGACCCAGTCCAGCGCGCCCTGCTCGACGTTGCGGCGATACATGAAGCCCTTGGCGTCCAGCTCCTTGTAGTTCTTGGTCGTCGGATAGAACTTGGGCCAGATCGAGATCATGAAGTGGGCGTCCAGGTCGTGGACGTCCTTCAGCATCTTCTTGGGGTCGGGGAAGCGCGTCTCGTCGAACTTGTGGCTGCCCCAGCTGTCGTCCTTCCAGTAGCGCCAGTCGAGGACGATGTTGTCGAGCGGGACCTGGCGCTTGCGGTACTCCTTGACCACCCCGACCAGCTCGTCCTGGGTGTTGTAGCGCTGGCGGCTCTGCCAGAAGCCGTACGACCAGCGCGGCAGGGCCTGGGCCTTGCCGGTCAGCTCACGATAGCCGGACACGACCTGGTCCAGGTTGTCGCCGGCCACGAAGTAGTAGTCGATCGTATGGGCGACGTCTGACGTCAGGGTCAGCGACTTCTGCTGCGCCGCCGGAATCGGGTCGTTGTGCAGCAGGGCGACGTAACCGTCGTTGGGATCCCACTCGACGCGGACCTTGTGCTTCGTACCGGCCTTCATCGGGACGGTGAAATTGTGGAACCACGGGTTCCAGTTCTGCCGCCAGCGATCGATCTTCAGCTGCCCGTCGACCCAGATCTTGGCGTAGCTGGACGAGTACAGCTTGAACTTCTGGACGCCGCTGGCCTTGGGCTCGACGAAGCCTTCCCAGACCACGGTCGCGCCCTTCACCGGCTTCTTGTCGGCGGTCTGCAGCTCGGCCGGCCAGTTGGGCAGGTCGTCCAGATATTGGTAGTCGATGTCCTTCTCGGTCCGGGTCAGCTTCAGCTCGCCCTTCACGTAGTACTTGGCCGTGAAGCCGCCGGGCTTGCCGCTGGCGTCGGTGATCTTCAGGTCGCGCGAGGCCAGGGCGTAGGGGCTGGGGTCGCCGAAGCGGGTGATGCCGTTGTTGTCCCACAGGACGCCGTAGTTGCGGGTGGACAGCACGAACGGAACGGCGATGTCGCGATTGTACTGGGCCAGCTCGACGTCCTGGCCGTTGTAGTTCATCTGGCCGTTCTGGTGCTGGCCCAGGCCGTAGAAGCCTTCATCCGTAGACGGATTGAAACGCTGGCTGATGGCGTAGAAGCCCTTGCCGTCGATGGTGTGCGGCTTGAACGCTTGGCGCGCCTGCTCGGCCAGGACGGTCTTGCCGGCCGCGTCCTTGAACGACACCTGGCCGTCCTTCAGCATCACTTCGGCCGTGGCCTTGCCGACCTTGAGCACGACCTTGCCGCCGGCCTCGGTGACCGTGAAGCCGGACGTCTTCGGCTGCGCGATCACCATCAGGCTCTGGGGCGCGTCGATCCTGTCGGTGGGCGAGGCGGTGACGCGGATGGCGCGGTCGCTCATCACCTGCAGACGAACCTTCTTGGCCGGCCCCGAGGCGGGGGTGACGATGACGCCGTCGGCGGTCTTCTCGAAGCCGCCGTCGAAGGCCAGCGCCGAGGTGGAGGCCATCAGGGCCAGGCTGAAGGCAGAGAGAGCTAGGATACGCATGGCTGGTCCCGTCAGTAGGTGGCGAGCTTGACCCGCAGGATCTGCGCGCCGCCGGTGAAGTTGAGGCCGTAGTCGGTCTGGTCGCCGTTCCACAGGCGGTCGAAGACCCATTGGCCGTTCTCGAAGTGACCCTCTTCCACGCGGGCCATCAGCATCGGCTTGTTGTCCTTCAGCGCCCGGCCGAACTCGAAGCGGACGTTGCGGCCGGTGACCAGGAACTCGTCGGGCGACAGCTGGGCGACGATGCCGCCGCCGTCGGGGCCTTGCGGGCCGGCCGGGCGGTCCTTGAGCCAGGCCCAGTCGGACGCCCCGAACTGCCACTTGCCGTAGCGCAGGGTGACGGTCCAGGCGCCCATGACCGTCGACTGCGGGGCGCGGTCGTCGGGCTCGGAGCCGCCGAACACCTTGTTCTCGAACGACAGCTTCGCCCACTCGCGGCTCATCGGCCCCAGCAGGCGATAGTTGGCCGCGAAGGCTTCGATCGTGGCCTCGTCCAGCTTGGCCGCGCCCAACGGGTAGTTGGCGTAGCCGGTGTAGTCCATGCCAAACGGCGAGAAGCCGATGCCCTGGCGGCCCAGCGCATCAAAGACGTAGCGGGCATAGACCGGGTCATTGCCGGTCTCGGCCACGAACAGGGCGTTGCCGGGCCGTTTGTAGTGGGCCAGGGCGGCCGAATACTTGACCGACTCCTTCATGTAGATGTCGGGCGCGATCAGGTCGACGGACGGCGCGGCAGCCTTCCAGACGCCGATGACATTGTCGGTCGGACCGCCGGCCGAATAGCTCTTAGGCTCGCCCGGCTTGATGGGATCGCGCAGGGCGGCGTTGACGTACATCGGCAGCGGGTAGACGGCCTTGCCGGCCGCCGTGACCTGGTCGACGAAACGGCCGATATGCCAGGCGTGGAAATACTCGTCGGCGTCCTTGCCGAACGCCTGGCTCCATGTGCCGGGCTTTGCGCCGACAGCCTTCACCAGCGCTGCCGGCGCGGGGCCGTCGAACACTTTCTGGGCGGTAGGACCGAAGTCGCGGACCGTGCCGTAGGTGCCGGTCTCGTTCTCGACCTGGACCATGATGACGGTGCGCTCGGCGCTGTCCTTGGCCTTCAGGTGGGTCATCAAAGCGACGAAGGCCTTGCGGTCGGCGTCCAGCGTCGACGGGGCCAGCGGCGACATCGAATAGGACCGCTGACCGTCCTCCTTCTTCAGGCGCGGGAAGCGCTTGTCGTCCAGCTTGACCCACTCGGGGGCGTAGGACGGCGAGGAGTTCTTCCAGGTGCCGAACCAGAGGAGGACCAGGCGGACGTCATGCTCGCGGGCCTGCTTCAGCAGCAGGTCCAGGTACGAGAAGTCGAACTTGCCCTCGACCGGCTCGATCTGCTCCCAGGCGATCGGGACCTGGACGGTGTTGGCGCCCATCTTGGCGACGGCCGGCCAGACCTTGGGCATCTGCGAGGGCCAGGCGGACGAGTTGTTGACCTGGGCGCCCAGGATCAGGAACGGCGCGCCGTCGACCAGCAGGGCGTGGCGACCGTCCTTCTCGACCAGGCGCGGGATCTCGCGATCGGCCGCGAAAGCCGCCGTCGACAAGGCCAGGGCCGAGACCAGCCCGACCGCGAAGCGTGAAAACCCCATCCGCCTCCTCCGTACGCGAGCGCCAAATCGATGTTAGCGCTATCAATCTTATTGTCGGACCATTGCCCCGCCGGAGGGCGCAAGCAAGTCCGCGTGGCTCAAAAAAATCCGCGCACCGCCGCAGGTGACGATGCGCGGGGAAAGACGTCGCGCGACCTCGGGGAGAGGTGTCGCGCGAGGCGAGGCCAGGGCCATGAAACCCTCTGCCGCACCGCCTAAGCTAGTCAGACTATAGTCGTATAATTCAGACCAACAAGAAGTTTTGATAGCGTTGTCATTCATTCAGAGGGCCACCGGATCGGCCTTGCACGCCGCCGCGATAAAGGCGTCATGCGTGGGTAGGCGGGCGACGATGTCGGCGTTCATCCGACCGATCCGGAGCAGCGCGCCGGCCACCTCGTCATAGGCCGGCACGTCGGCCAGGCGGTCGTAGTCGCGGGGCGAGATCCCCTGCCCCAGGAACACCGCCAGCCAACTGGGCTCGGCGAACAGCTGCTCGTCGAAGCGGGCGATCTTGGCGCGGCTTTCGAAGAGCTCGATCTTGTGGGCCAGGCTGTCGGGGACCGCCATGTCGCGGCAGTAGCGCCACAGCTCGGCGTCGTCCCGCTCGGTGGCCTTGTAGTGCAGGACGATGAAGTCGCGGATCTGCTCGTATTCGATCTGGGTCAGCCGGTTGAACTCAGCTTCGGCCGCCGGGTCGTAGCCGCCGATCGGCAGCAGGGAGAGCAGGCGCATGGCCCCGGTCTGGATCAGGTGGATGCTGGTCGATTCCAGCGGCTCCATGAAGCCGCCGGCCAGGCCCAGGGCCACCACGTTCTTGCTCCAGCTCTTCTTGCGGCGGCCGGCGGTGAAGCGCAGCGGGCGCGGGTCGGCCAGGGCCTTGCCGTCGAGATTGGCCAGCAGGGTATCGGCGGCCTGGTCGTCGCCGATGTGGCTGCTGCAATAGACATAGCCGTTGCCGGTGCGGTGCTGCAGCGGGATCCGCCACTGCCAGCCGGCCTCGCGGGCGATCGAGCGGGTGTAGGGCGTCAGCGGATAGGCGTTCTCGCACGGCACGGCCAGGGCGCGGTCGCAGGGCAGCCAGTGTGACCAGTCCTCGTAACCGGCCTCCAGCGCCTGCTCGATCAGCAGGCCCCGGAACCCCGAGCAGTCGACGAAGAAGTCACCCTCGACCCGGCGGCCATCCGTTAGCGTCAGGCCGGTGACGAAACCGCTTTCAGGGTCCTGCTCGACCTTGGCGATCTTGCCCTCGGTGCGCTTGACGCCCCGCGCCTCGGCGTAACCGCGCAGGTACTTGGCGTAGAGCCCAGCGTCGAAGTGGTAGGCGTAGCCCAGGCCCGGCACGCCGGGCGGCAGGTCCTTGGGCGGCAGGGCGAACTTGCCGGCCTTGGCCGCGACCGTGGCCAGGGCGTAGCTGTCCAGGCTGCCGCCCTCGCCCTGCTCGCGCAGCCGCAGCCAGTAGTGATGGAAACCCACGCCTTCGATCGCCTGGCCGTAAGGGCCGAAGGGGTGGAAGTACTCCGCGCCCAGGCGGCCCCAGTCGCGGAACTGGATGCCCAGCTTGAACGTCGCCTGGGTCTGCTTGATGAAGTCGATCTCGTCGATGCCCAGGAGGCCGTTCAGGAACTGGATCGGCGGGATGGTGGCCTCGCCGACGCCGACCGTGCCGATCTCCTCGGACTCGATCAGCTCGACCTCGCCGATCCGGCCTTTCATGGCCTGGATCAGGGTCGCCGCGGCGATCCAGCCGGCCGTGCCGCCGCCGACCACCACGAACTTGCGATACATGATCTTCTCTCAACCAAGGCTGTCATCCCGGCCAAGCGCGTAGCGCGCCAGGCCGGGATGACAGTGACCTAGAACGTCCCGCGCAGCACCACCGAGTAGCGGCGATCGGCCACCACCCAGTTGTGACCCGTCAGGCCCTCTTCCGGACGCCCCGGATAGCTGACCAGGATCTTGGTCTTGGTGTTGGTCAGGTTCACGGCCTGGAAGCCGACCTTGATCTTGTCGTTGACCGTGTAGAACACCGAGCCGTCCAGCTGGCCGTAGTCGTCGTACCAGGCGGGGATGTTGATGTTCGCCGCCGTGGTCGTCAGCAGGTAACGCTCACGCCAGTTGTAGGCCAGGCGGGCCGACACCTTGCCCAGATCGTACAGGGCCGCGAGGTTGTAGCTCTTCTTCGACAGGCCCTCGAGCGGCATCTCCTCGCCGTGCGTGGTGATGTTGGTCAGCTGGCTGTTGTCGTACGGGTTGGACGCGGCGTTACGCGCGCCCTTGCTGTCGACATAGGTGAAGTTGGCCTGCACGCCGAAGCCCTTCAGCAGGCCCGGCAGGAAGTCGTAGTACTGCTGGTAGGCGACCTCGAAGCCTTTGATCGAGCCCTTGCCGGCGTTGTACGGCTGGATCACCTGGACCGTGCGGGTCACCCCGTTGTTGGTGAAGGTGACGGGCTGGGCGCCGTTGGTGATGAAGCCGTAGATGTCCTTGTAGAACACGGTGGCCGTCAGGCTGCCGGTCGGGGCGAAGTACCACTCCCAGGCCAGGTCGTACTGGGTGGAGCGGATCGGCTTCAGGTTCGGATTGCCGGCGTTGGCCGTGTACTGGAACACGCAGTTGGCCTGGGCGCCGCCGGGGATGGTGCTGGAGCAGGCCCCGCCGGTCAGGAAGCCGTTGGTGGCGCTGATCGCGTAGTTCGGCTGCAGCTGGGCGAAGTCCGGACGCACCACCGCCTTGGCGGCGGCGAAGCGCAGGAACATCTCCGGCGTCACCTTCAGGCGCACGTTCAGGCTGGGCAGGACGTTGACGTAGTCGCGGCCGCCGACGAAGGCGCTCCGGGCCCCATTGGCGAACGCCAGGTCGGCCGCCGGGACGGTCGTCTGGGTGTTGGTGTTGAAGACCTGGATGCCCTGGCTGGTGGTCTCGGTCTTGACGATCCGGACGCCGATATTGCCGTCCAGCTCACGCTCCTCGCCGCCGATCGCGACGTCGTGGCCGAAGCGCAGCATGGCGTAGCCCGCCAGGGTCTTTTCCTTCTGGTGGTTGGTGCTGCCCTTGCCGCCGTTCTGGGCCTGGCTTTCGAAGTCGCCCGCGAACGGACGCCAGCCGCCGCCGCCCGCGATGGCGATCTGCTCGATCGCCTTGGCGAAGCTGGCATAGTCGTGGACGAACTCGGCGTTCGGCATGACGAAGGTCGCCGGCAGGTGCACCGCGCCGCGGAAATAGTCGTCGAACGGATAGAGGCTGTAGTGGCCCTTGTACGGGGCCAGCTGGTCGATCGAGGGGGCCGACCAGCTGGGCGCCACCGTGTCCCAGCGATAGGCCGTCTCACGGGTCGTGGTCTGGCGATAGGTGCTGCGGACGCCGAACTTCAGCGACTTCAGCCAGCCGTCGTCGTCGAACTCGTAGCCGCCGTCCAGCCGCGTGGCCAGCTCGCTGCCCTCGTTGCGGTCGTGATGGTCCATCACGGCCTGCAGGTAGTAGCTGGCCGGGTTCGAGGTGAACGCCGTGTTGTTGTTCATCGTGATGGTCGGCAGGTCGCTCGTCAGGTCCAGGCTGGCGGGCGAGGCGTCGGAACTCAGCGCGTTGAACGCGGTCGTGTCGACGGTCTTGGTCTTGGCGTAGATGTACTGGACGTCGCCGCTGAACGACCACTTGTCGTTGGGATTGTACTTCAGGTTCAGCGAGTAGTCCGAGGTCACCGAGCTGCGCTCGGCGTAGCGGGTGTCGATGGTCGACGAGCCCAGGCTGGTTCCGCCCGGCGTCTGGGCCAGCGTGCCCTTGGTGAAGTGGCCGCCATTGTCATAGGTGAAGGTGGTGCCGGCGGCCGGGCCGTTGGTCGAGCCGACGTTGAAGCCCACCGCGTGCTCGGACGAGGCCATCAGGGCCGACGAGCGCAGGAACTGCAGGGTCGCTTCCCACTGGTCGTTCGGGCGCCATTGCACGGCGGCGTCGATGCCCTTGCGCTCGCGGTCGAAGTCCAGGCTGCGATAGCCAAAGCCCCCGGGGACATAGACCGTCTTGCCGGGAACCAGGTCGGTGCGGACGAAGTAGGGGTCGACCGAGATGGTGTCGGTGCGGCTCTTCAGCTTGGAGTCCGACAGGTCGATCAGGAAGCCGACCTCGCCGATGCCGGTCTGGAAGCGGTCGCTGTAGAGGATCGAGCCCGAGGGCTTCCACTTCTTGGCCAGGTCGCCGTACGAGCCGTCGATCGAATAGGCGATGATGCGCTTGGCGCTGTCGAACGGCAGGCGGGTGCGCAGGTTGACCGTGCCGCCGACGCCGCCTTCGATGATGTCGGCCGAGGGGTTCTTGTAGACGTCCACGCCGGCCATCAGCTCGGGCGGGATATCCTCGAAGCTCAGGGTGCGGCCGCTCTTGGCCGAGAAGCTGTCGCGGCCGTTCAGTTCCCCGCGCACCCAGCTTAGGCCGCGCACCTGCACGCCCGAGCCCTCGACCGACAGGCGGTCGGCGTCGCGGCCGTCCGAGGTGCGGCCGATGGTGACGCCGGCGACCCGTTGCAGGGCTTCCGTCACCGAGCGGTCCGGCAGGGCGCCGATGTCCGTGGCGGTGATCGAGTCGACCAGTTGCTCGGCGTTCTGTTTCAGTTTCTGCGCCGACTGGATGGCGGCGCGCTGGCCGGTGACGACGACCTCGTCGACGGCCGTGCTTTCGATCTGCTGGGCGAAGGCCGCGGGCGCGGCGGCGCACAGAACCAGGGCCGAAGCGCCAGCCAGCATGATTTTACGACGAGACGAATTGAGGCGCTGCATGCGCTGTTCCCTTCCCCTATGGGGAGCCGTCCCGGTTCGTTCTTGAGCGACCGGTGACGTGCGGCCTGACATGCCGCTTGCTCCATATTCGGTAGCTATAATCGTATAATTGCTACCTTCAAGCCGAAATTGATAGCGCTATCATTTCCGACATGACAGCGTTGTTTCGGCCACACCGCGGGCAATGACACCGCGATCAACCGCAGGAAATCCGGAAGCGCTTCCAAAGCTCGGCTGTTCCGGCGGCCGATTGCTTAGATCATTATTATACTATAAATGGCCGCATAATTCTGAGGGGCGGGGCCAGTAGCCCGCGTTAGGGACGGACATGAGCGACGACACCGCGGGCAAGCGCCTGCGCAGCGGCGGCACCTATGGCAAGCTGGATCGGGACGGGTTCATCCACCGATCGTGGATGAAGAGCCAGGGCCTGCCCGACGACGTGTTCGACGGCCGGCCGGTGATCGGCATCTGCAACACCTGGTCCGAGATCACCCCCTGCAACGCCCACCTGCGCGAGATCGCCGAGCACGTGAAGCGCGGCGTCTGGGAGGCCGGCGGCCTGCCGCTGGAGTTCCCGGCCATGTCGCTGGGCGAGACCCAGATGCGGCCCACCGCCATGCTGTTCCGCAACCTCTTGGCCATGGAGGTCGAGGAGTCGATCCGGGGCAATCCGATCGACGGCGTCGTGCTGCTGGGCGGCTGCGACAAGACCACGCCCGGCCAGCTGATGGGCGCGGCCAGCGTGGATCTGCCGACCATCGTCGTCTCGTCCGGGCCGATGCTGAACGGCAAGTTCCGCGGCAAGGACATCGGCTCGGGCACCGACGTCTGGAAGTTCTCCGAGGCCGTCCGCGCCGGTGAGATGTCCCTGGCGGACTTCATGTCGGCCGAGAGCGGCATGAGCCGCTCGCCGGGCACCTGCATGACCATGGGCACGGCCTCGACCATGGCCGCGATCATTGAGGCGATGGGCCTGTCCCTGCCCTACAACGCCAGCATCCCGGCCGTGGACGCCCGCCGCCGCGCCCTGTCGCACGAGACCGGCCGGACCATCGTGCGGATGGTCAAGGAAGACCGGACCCTGTCCCAGGTCGCCACCCGCGCGGCCTTCGAAAACGCCCTGCGCGTCCACGCCGCGATCGGCGGCTCGACCAACGCCGTGGTGCACCTGCTGGCGCTCGCTGGACGCCTGGGCGTGAAGCTGGATCTGGAGGACTTCGACCACCTGTCGCGCGACGTGCCGCTGCTGGTCGACCTGCAGCCTTCGGGCCGGTTCCTGATGGAGGACCTGCACTATGCCGGCGGCCTGCCGGCGGTGATGAAGCAACTGGAGCCGGTGCTCGATCCCAACGCCCCGACCGTGGCCGGCCACCGCATCGGCGCCCAGTATGAGAGCGCCGAGGTGTTCAACGCCGAGGTCATCCGCACGATGGCCGATCCGGTGAAGCCCGACAGCGGCATCTGGGTGCTGCGCGGCAACCTCGCCCCCGGCGGCGCGGTGATGAAGCCCAGCGCGGCGTCACCAGAACTGCTCAGCCACCGTGGCAAGGCCGTGGTGTTCGAGACCATCGAGGACTTCCGCGCCCGCATCGACGATCCCGACCTGGATGTCGACGCCAGCTCGATCCTGGTCTTGAAGGGCTGTGGCCCCAAGGGCTATCCGGGCATGCCCGAGGTCGGCAACATGCCGCTGCCTCGCAAGCTGCTGGAAAAGGGCGTCAAAGACATGCTGCGGATCAGCGACGCCCGGATGAGCGGCACCGCCTATGGCGCGGTGATCCTGCACGTCTCGCCCGAGTCCGACGCCGGCGGCCCGCTGGCCGTGGTGCGCAATGGCGACGAGATCGTGTTCGACGGGCCGGCCCGCTCGCTCAGCCTGGCCATCAGCGCCGAGGAGCTGGAGAGCCGCCTCGCCGCCTGGCGCGCCGATCCGCCGGCTCCGAAATACACCCGCGGCTACGCCAAGCTTTATGTCGACCACGTGCTGCAGGCCGACCAGGGCGCGGACCTGGACTTCCTGGTCGGGGCCTCGGGCTCGGTCGTCACGCGCGAGAGCCACTAGATGGACCAGGACATCGTCATCGTCGGCGACTGGGGCACCTCGCGCCTGCGGCTGTGGCTGCGCCAGGGCAAGAGCGTGATCCATCGCCGCGATGGCCCGGGCGTCTCGGCCCTGACCGACACGCCGGAGAAGACCTTCCTCGACCTGGTCGGCGACTGGCGCGAGGCCCATCCGGCCGGCGCCCTGATGTGCGGCATGGTCGGCTCGCGCATCGGCTGGAAGGAAGCGCCCTACGCCGCCTGCCCGGCTGGTCCCGCTGATGTGGCGGAGAAGGCCCTGCGATTCACCGCCGACGGCCTGCCGGTGACCCTGGTCCCGGGCCTGTCCTGCGCCAACCCGCTGGGCGGTCCCGACGTGATGCGCGGCGAGGAGACGCAGGTCTTCGGCGCCCTGGCTCTGGACGGAGCCTTGCGCACCGGCCGCCACCTGCTCGTTTTGCCCGGCACCCACAACAAGTGGACCGTGGTCGAGGACGGCAAGATCATGGGTTTCGTCACCGCCCCGGTCGGGGAGACCTTCGCCCTGCTGAAGCAGCACTCGACCCTGGCGGCCGGCGGCGGCTCGCAGGCTGAAGGCTCGGCGGAAGGCTTCGCCCAAGGCCTCTTCCGGATCGCCGAGCATGGCGCCCAGCGCCTGCCGCACCTGATGTTCGAGACCCGCGCGCGGCAATTGCTGGAGGACATGTCCTCGGCCGACGCCATGGGCTTCCTGTCCGGCCTGTTGATCGGGGCCGACGTGGCCGCCGCGCGCGACTGGTTCGGACCGATGCAGGCCGTCACCGTCATCGGCGCCGGAGCCCTGAGCGACCTCTACGTCCATGCGCTGGCCAAGGCCGGCGTCGAAGCCAACACCGTCGGCGGCGATGCGGCCGTCCTCGCCGGACTGTCGGCGATTTCCAGAATTCAGGACCAGTAGCTTATGACCACCGCCGCTCCGCCCCCGATCGTGGCCATCCTGCGCGGCGTGAAGCCGACCGAGATCCTCGACATCGCCGCCGCCCTGGTCGCCGCCGGCATCCGGGGCATCGAGGTGCCGCTGAACTCGCCCGATCCGCTGGAGAGCATCGGCAAGCTGTGCGACGCCTTCGGCGACCAAGCGCTCTGCGGGGCCGGCACGGTGCTGTCGCCCCAGGCCGTCGACGACGTCGCCGGGGTCGGCGGCAAGCTGATCGTCACGCCCAACACCGACCCCGAGGTCATCGCCCGCGCGGTCGCCCTGAACCTCACCGCCATGCCCGGCTTCGCCACGCCCTCGGAGGCCTTCGCCGCCGTGAAGGCCGGGGCCAAGGCCCTGAAGCTGTTCCCGGCCGGCACCTTCGGTCCGGGCCACATCAAGGCGATCAAGGACGTGCTGCCCAAGGACATCGCCGTCTATGCCGTGGGCGGCGTGGGCGCGGCCAATCTCGACGTCTGGAAAGCGGCCGGCGTGGCCGGCATCGGCGTCGGCGGCGAGCTCTACAAACCGGGCTTCACGGCCCAGGAAGTCGGCGAACGGGCCGCCGCTCTCGTGGCGGCCTGGAACCAACAATAACCGTCAACGAACGGGGGGAGGACCATGAACCTAGCAGCCATCGATATCGCGGTGCTGGCGGTCTACGCCGTCGCCATCTTCGGCCTGGCCCAGTGGGTCAGCCGCGACAAGGGCGGCCACCAGAAGGACTCGACCGACTACTTCCTGGCCGGCAAGGCCCTGCCCTGGTGGGCCATCGGCGCCTCGCTGATCGCCGCCAACATCTCGGCCGAGCAGATCATCGGCATGAGCGGCTCGGGCTACGCCATCGGCCTGGCCATCGCCTCGTACGAGTGGATGGCGGCGCTCACCTTGCTCATCGTCGGGAAGTATTTCCTGCCGGTGTTCCTGAAGAACGGCGTCTACACGATGCCGCAGTTCCTGGAGCAGCGGTACGGCCCCAGCGTGCGCACCCTGATGGCCGTGTTCTGGCTGGGCCTGTACGTCTTCGTGAACCTGACCTCGATCCTGTGGCTGGGCTCGATCGCCATCCACACCGTCACGGGCCTGGACCAGATGTGGGCCCTGGCCGCCATCGGCGCCTTCGCCCTGGCCTATCAGATCTGGGGCGGGCTGAAGGCGGTCGCGCTGACCGACATCGTCCAGGTGGCCTTGCTGGTCACCGGCGGCCTGATCATCGCCTGGCTGTCGCTGGGCAAGATCGGCGGCGGCGACGTGATGGCCGGCTTCCACCACCTGACGACCCAGTTCCCCGAGAAGTTCGACATGATCCTGTCGAAGGACAACCCGCACTACAAAGACCTGCCCGGCATCGCCGTGCTGGTCGGTGGCCTGTGGATCATGAACATCAGCTATTGGGGCTTCAACCAGTACATCATCCAGCGCGCCCTGGGGGCCAAGGACCTGAAGGAAGCCCAGAAGGGCATCGCCATGGCCGCCTATCTGAAGCTTTTGATGCCGGTGATCGTGGTGCTGCCGGGCATCGCCGCCCTGGTCCTCGCCCCGCAAGGCATCAAGCCCGATCAGGCCTATCCGGAGATGATGAAGCTGCTGCCGCCGGGCCTGCTGGGCCTGGTCTTCGCGGCCCTGGTGGCGGCGATCGTCGCGTCGCTGGCGGCCAAGATCAATTCGATCGCCACCATCTTCACGCTCGACATCTACGCCAAGGCTCGCCCCAACCAGAGCGAAAGCCGGCTGGTCGCCGTGGGCCGCATCACCGCCGTCGTCGCGGTGATCATCGGCGTCCTGACCGCCAAGCCGCTGCTGGGCGGGGCCGAGCAGGCCTTCCAGTTCATCCAGGAGTTCACCGGCTTCTTCACGCCGGGCATTGTGGTGATCTTCATCCTGGGCATGTTCTGGAAGAAGGCGACCACCGCCGGGGCCCTGACCGCCGCCATCGGCTCGGCCGTGCTGTCGGCGGTGTTCTGGTACCTGCAGGAGCAGGCCATCTACACCATGCCGTTCATGAACCGCGTCGGCGTGGTGTTCCTGCTGTCGCTAGCCGGGGCCGTGCTGGTCTCGCTGGTCGCGCCGCAGAAGACACCGGTCAGCGTCGTGACCCTGGAGGGGGTCAGCTACAAGACCTCGACCGGCTTCAACATCGCCGGGGTGGGGGTCATCCTGATCCTCATTGCGCTCTACGCCACTTGGTGGTGAGACCAAATGGGCGGGCTCTGGTCCGCCCATTTTTTCGTTTTGGTCAGACCTCCGACCTGAACGCTCTTGCCGAATGCTCCCGGCGCGGCTGTATTCAGCGCAACCGCTCCATTCGCGAGCGGAGCAAATCAAGTTAGACAGCGGCGACCGCGTTTTTCGTCCCCGCCGCAGGAAAGAAGATCCGCCGATGCGCACGCAGCCCGGCCTGAGTTTGACGTACGGTCTGGTCGAGCAACTGGGTCAGGCCATCGTGACCGGCGAATATGCCGAGGTGGGCTTTCCGACCGAGGGCGAGCTTTCCAAGCAGTTCGGCGCCAGCCGCACCGTCACTCGCGAGGCGGTCAAGATGCTGACCGCCAAGGGCCTGCTCAGCGCCCGCCCGCGCCACGGCACCGTGGTCGAGCCGGAAGCCGAGTGGAACATGCTGGATCCGGATGTGCTGCGCTGGCTGCTGGAGCGCAAGTTCTCGCTGCGCCTACTGGCCGACTTCACCGAGATGCGGCTGGGCATCGAGCCCGCCGCCGCGGCCCTGGCAGCCCGCAACGCCGACGAGGCGGGGCTGGAGGAGATCCGCAAGGGCCTGCGCCGGATGAAGGCCGCCGCCCAGGGCGAGGACGATCCCCTCACCGCCGACATCGCCTTCCACATCGCCATCCTCAGCGCGACCAAGAACCCGTTCTATCGCGAGCTGCACGAGCTGGTGAACACGGCCCTGCGCATCTCGATCCGCTTCACCAACCGCATCAAGGGCCGCACCGCCTCGATCCCCTCGCACGAGGACGTGGCCGAGGCGATCATCGCCCGCGACGCCGACAAGGCCTCGGCGGCGATGCGCGAGATCATCGTCGACGTGCTGGAGCTGATCCGCGCGGCCTCGCCGTCGACCGAAAGCGAAGCGGCCCGACGCGAAGCCTGACGTCCAAGGCTTGCTTTTCGGGCGAGAATTGACAACGTTGTCAAGCAGCGGCCGTCAGAGCCGTCTCTGGGAGCACGCCATGGTCTCGATCCGCAAAGTTCTAGGCCTGGGCGCGCTCGTCGCCCTGCTGGCCCTGCCCGCCGCCGCCCGCGAGATCTCGCCGGAAGCCCAGGTCGCCGCCATGAAGCGCGGCGTCAACATCATCGGCTACGACCCGCTGTGGAAGGACCCCGCCAAGGCCCGCTTCCAGCTGGAGCGCCACTTCAAGATCATCAAGGCCGGCGGCTTCGACACGGTGCGGGTCAACCTGCACGCTTTTGCCCACATGGACGCCGAGGGTCGCCTCGATCCGCAGTGGCTGGCGACCCTGGACAAGGTGGTCAAAGAGGCCCTGGCCGCCAAGCTGACGGTCATCCTGGACGAGCACGACTTCAACGCCTGCCAGGACGACCTGGCGGCCTGCAAGCCCAAGCTGACCGGCTTCTGGACGCAGATCGCCCAGCGCTACAAGGATACGTCCGACCAGGTGGTGTTCGAACTGCTGAACGAGCCGAACCGCGCCATGGACCCGGTGTGGAACGCCTGGATTCCCGACCTGCTGGCGGCGATCCGCCCGACCAATCCAACCCGCAATGTCATCGTCGGCCCGACCAACTGGAACAGCCTGCACCGCCTGGCGGACCTGCAGCTGCCCAAGGCCGATCGTCACCTGATCGTGACCTTCCACTACTACGATCCGTTCCCGTTCACCCACCAGGGCGCGTCGTGGGCCAGCCCTGTTCCGCCGATCGGCGTCAGCTGGGGCACGGCGGACGAGCATGCCCGCATCGACAAGGATTTCGACACGGTCGTCGCCTGGGCCAAGGCGGAGGGCCGCCCGGTGCTGCTGGGCGAGTTCGGGGCCTACGACAAAGGTCCAATCGACTCCCGCATCGCCTATACGCAGGCTGTCGCCCGCTCGGCCGAGGCCCATGGTTTCGCCTGGGCCTACTGGCAGTTTGACAGCGACTTCGTGGTCTACGACATCAAGGCCGACGCCTGGAACGCCCCCATTCACGACGCTCTGATCTCCAAGAAGTAGGACAGTCCCCGTGCAAATCCCCTACGTCGCCGCCGCCGATCGCTACACGTCGATGCCCTATCGCCGCACGGGCCGCAGCGGCCTGGATCTGCCGGCCATCTCGCTGGGCCTGTGGCAGAACTTCGGCGGGGCCGACGTGTTCGAGACCGGCCGGGCCATCCTGCGCCGGGCGTTCGACCTGGGCGTCACGCACTTCGATCTCGCCAACAACTACGGCCCGCCCTACGGCTCGGCGGAAGAGAACTTCGGCAAGGTGCTGAACGACGACTTCAAGGCCCATCGCGACGAACTGGTGATCTCGACCAAGGCCGGCTGGGACATGTGGCCGGGTCCCTATGGCGGCATCGGCGGCTCGCGGAAGTACCTGATCGCCAGCTGCGACCAGAGCCTCAAGCGCATGGGCGTCGACTATGTCGACATCTTCTACTCGCACCGCGTCGATCCCACGACGCCGCTGGAAGAGACCATGGGCGCCCTGGCCCACCTGCACCGGCAGGGCAAGGCGCTGTATGTCGGCATCTCGTCCTACTCGCCCGAGCTGACCCGCCAGGCCCACGCCATCCTGAAGAGCGAGGGCGTGCCGCTGCTGATCCACCAGCCGTCCTATTCGATGGTCAATCGCTGGATCGAGGACGAGTTGCTGGACACCCTGGAGGCGCTGGGCGTCGGCTGCATCGCCTTCTCGCCGCTGGCCCAGGGCATGCTGACCAGCAAGTACCTGAACGGCGCGCCGGCCGACTCCCGCGCGGCGAAGGGCGGCTCGTTCGGCGGTCACCTGCTGACCGAGGACAACATCGCCCGCATCCGCGCGCTGGACGCCATCGCCAAGCGCCGCGGCCAGACCCTGGCCCAGTTGGCCCTGTCGTGGGTGCTGCGTGATCCGCGCGTCACCTCGGCCCTGATCGGCGCCCGCACGGTGGCTCAGCTGGAGGACTCTCTGGCCGCGCTGAACACCCTGGCCTTTACCGCTGAAGAGCTGACCGAGATCGACACCCATGCCTCGGAAGGCGGCGTTGATCTGTGGAAGGTGTCTTCGGAACTCGCACCAGGCGACCTGCCGTAACCATAATAGCCAAGGTTTAATGTTCCGACGGCTTGTCGAAGGCGCGCGTTCGCATAAGGTTCTGCGCGATGGATAAGGGCGACCCTACCCTGTCTGACGAGGCCATAGGTCTCGACCGCCTCACCGAGCGTGAGCGCGAGTGCCTTCGACTCGTCGATCGTCACATGAGCTCCAAGGAGATCGCCCGCGAGCTGGGCCTCTCCAAGCACACAGTCGACTGGCACCTGGACAAGGCCCGCAAGCGCCTGGGCGCGGCGGACCGCTACGACGCGGCGCGCCGGGTCTTTGATCGGCCAAATGGGGATCGGGGCGCCCCCCCTCCGACAGCCGATACCCCCCCTCCGATCGCGCCACCCCCTCCTATCGTGTCAGGGTCCGACGCGGCCCGGCTAGGCGAACATCCCTCCTCACGGTCAGCTGACCGCATTGAGGAAGGAGTTCCCAGTGAACGAGTTGACCCCCCATCAGAAGGACGCGATCGGCCGAGCCGCTCACCTGCGTCGGGAAGTCTCGAGCTTCCAGGACACGTGGCCGAGGCTGAATTCGGCCGAGCTCTTGCCCCCGCTCACGTGGAGCGAGCTCGAGCGCCAGCTCATGAACCTGGCGGCCACCCCGACCGCGGCGTCCATGGTGCCGGACCTGGTGGCGGCTACGCGCAAGCAGGCTTCGTTCAAGCCGAACGAGCTGGTGATGCGCGAGATCCTGTGTATCGCCAGCGCGGTGATGGACGAGACGTTCCTGACGGACTCCGACTCCTCGTCTCAGGACTTGGAGGAGGACGGCCCAATGAGCTGAGCGTCCCGCTCCGACTGGCCTTCATCGTCGCCGTGATGATCGTGACCGCCTTTGCGTTCGGCTCGATCCTGGCGGGGCTCCACGCCCTCGAAGGCCTCGCGCACTAAAGCCCGCCCTCGGGCTCAAGCCTCCCGACAATCGAACAATCCATGACGCGCCGACGGACCCTTCCGGCGCGAGGAGAGAAGCTATGCTCAAGCAACGTCGCCTGGCCGCCGAAACCGTCGCCGAAGCCCTGTTCGCCGCCGAGCGCGCGATCGACGCCGCCATCGCCAGCACCGCCGCCCTGGCCGGCCTGATCCCCGAGCAGCGCCAGCAGGCCAACCTCTCGGCCATGATCGGCCAGGAAGCCCTGATGACCACGATCCAGACCATGGGCGCGCTGGGCGCGGCCCGCGAAGGCATCGTCACCACCCACCGCCACCTGACCACCGCCCAGCGCGACATGGGCCTGGCGGCGGTGTCGTTCGGCGACGGCGGCTACAAGCAAGGTCCGGAAGACAAGCCCGGCGTGCCGACGGGCGTGTTCACCCTGGCGGCCGACAACCGCAACGCCGCCTAAAGATCGTCGATCGAAAGATCGGTTCTCGGCCCTCCGGCCTCGCCGGAGGGCCGTTGCTTTCGAGCCTCGCCCCCGGCAAGCTGCCCGCGATGTTCCTGCACTTCCTCTATCAATGGGCGAGCCTGATCGCGCTGGTCGTCACGGCGACCATGGCGCTGTGGCGCGGCGACTGGCCCGAGCGCTCCGGCGCTCTCGCGATGATCATCGCCTGGTTCGCCACGCCCCTGGTGCAGAACGGCCTGCAGCGCTTCGGCGTGCAGGAGGGCGTGATGATCGTGGACGCGGGCCTGTTCGCCGCCCTGCTCTATGTCGCCCTCAAGTCCAACCGCTGGTGGCCGCTGTGGGCCTGCGGGTTCCAGGCCATGAACGTCGTGCTGCACGTGGCCGTCATCGCCGACGCCAAGATCTGGGCCTGGTCGTACTTCATCGCCAGCTCGGTCTTCAGCTACCTGGTCATGATCGCCCTGTTGCTGGGCGCCCTGGGCCGACCCCCGCGCGAGCGGCGCACGACCTGACGCCGCGTCACGGCTGACAGCCCCTCGAACGCCTGTTTCACTCCTCCTAACGACAGGAGGAAACCATGGGTGAAGCCTATATCGTGGCGGCCGCGCGGACGGCCGGCGGGCGCAAGGGCGGCAAGGTCTCGGGCTGGCATCCGGCCGATCTGGGGGGCGCGGTGCTGGACGCCCTGGTGGCGCGCACCGGCGCCGATCCGGCCCTGATCGAGGACGTGATCATGGGCTGCGTGGGCCAGGTCGGCGAGCAGGGCCTGAACATCGCCCGCAACGCCATCCTCGCCTCCAGCCTGCCCGAGAGCGTGCCGGGCACCTCGGTCGACCGCCAGTGCGGCTCGTCGCAGCAGGCCATCCACTTCGCCGCCGCCACCGTGATGTCGGGGGCCATGGACATCGTCATCGCCGCCGGCGTCGAGAGCATGAGCCGCGTGCCGATGGGGCTGTCCTCGCAGCTGCCCTACAAGAACGGTTTCGGCACCTACAAGAGCCCGCGCATCGAGGACCGTTATCCCGGCATCCAGTTCAGCCAGTTCACCGGCGCCGAGATGCTGGCCAAGAAGTACGACCTGTCGCGGGCCGAACTCGACGCCTACGCCCTGAAGAGCCACCAGCGCGCCATGGCCGCCACCAAGGGCGGCAAGTTCGCCGCCGAGATCGTGCCCATCGACGTGACGCTGGAGGACGGGACCACCGTCCGCCACGACGCCGACGAAGGCATCCGCTGGGACGCCACCCTGGAGTCGATCGGCTCGGTGAAACTGCTGGCCGAGGACGGCCGCATCACCGCCGCCACCTCCAGCCAGATCTGCGACGGCGCGGCCGGCGTGATGATCGTCAACGAGCGGGGGCTGAAGGCTTTGGGCGTGAAGCCCTTGGCTCGGATCCACAGCATGACCGTGATCGGCCACGACCCGGTGATCATGCTGGAGGCCCCGATCCCCGCGACCCTGAAAGCCCTGGACCGGGCCGGCCTGAAGATCGGCGACATCGACCTCTATGAAGTCAACGAAGCCTTCGCCTCGGTGCCGACGGCGTGGCTGAAGGTCACCGGCGGCGATCCCGACAAGCTGAACGTCAACGGTGGCGCGATCGCGTTGGGGCACCCGCTGGGCGGGTCGGGGGCCAAGCTGATGACGACCCTGGTGCATGCGATGCAGGACCGCGGGGCGCGGTACGGGCTGCAGACGATGTGCGAGGGGGGCGGGCTGGCGAACGTGACGATCGTGGAGCGGCTCTGATCTCCCTTCCCCCTTGATGGGGGAAGGGTCGGGGATGGGGGTGACCTGCTGAGCCGGCCGCCGTGCGCGGCAACAACCGCCCTAGTCACCCCCACCCCTGCCCCTCCCCCATCAAGGGGAAGGGGGTCATTGATTTTATCGTCTTACGGCAAATTAACTCAGCGACCCGGGGTTTGTCGGCTAGAAGGCCGTCGGGCTCTAACTGTCGCTGGGGATAATCGTGCTTTACCGGATCAATGGGCGCCGCCCGACTTTGAGCGCGCTGGTCTTGGTCCTGGGCGTGAGCGCGATCGCTCTGTCAGGCTGCGGCGACAAGAAGGCCAAGAAGGAGAAGGCGTCGCCCTCCGCCTCGGCCACCGTCAGCGTCGTCACGGTGACCAGCCAGCCGATCGCCCGCCAGATCAACGCCACCGGCACGATCTCGCCCTGGGAAGAGGTGCCGGTCGGCGCCGAGACCGGCGGCCTGACGGCCGTCTCGGTCAATGCCGAGGAAGGCCAGGTCGTCCAGGCGGGCCAGGTGCTGGTCCAGCTGAACAGCGCCGTGCTGGCCGCTCAGCTGCGCCAACAGGACGCCAGCGTCGCCAGCGCCAAGGCCACTCTGGCCGAGGCCAGCGCCGCCTTGAACCGCGCCCGCGAGCTGAACGCCAAGGGCTATCTGAGCCAAGCCGGCCTCGACACGGCCACTGCTCGCCAGGGCACGGCCGCCGCCAACCTGGCCGCCGCCGAAGCCGGCCGAGGCGAGACCGCCGCCCGCGTCGCCCAGACCTCGGTCCGCGCTCCGGTCGGAGGGCTGATCAGCCGCCGCAGCGTCACCAAGGGCCAGATCGTCAGCGCCGGTTCGGAGCTTTTCCGCATCGTCCGCGACGGCCGCCTGGAGCTGGACGCCGACATCCCCGAGACCGACCTGGCGGCCGTGAAGGCCGGCATGCCGGCCAAGATCTATTCCGAGAAGCTGGGCGAGATGACCGGCCGCGTGCGTATCGTCACCTCGGAGGTCAACGCCCAGACCCGCATCGGCACGGCCCGCGTCGCCCTCAATTCCATGGGCGGCTTCCGTCCGGGGATGTTCGCCCGCGCCACGATCGACGCCGGCGACCAGCCCGCCCTGGTCGTGCCCAGCGCCTCGGTGCTGTACCGCGAGAACCGCCCCGGCGTGTTCGTGGTCGACGCCGCCAAGAAGGTCCACTTCCGCCGCATCACCGTCCTGACCAACACCGGTGACCGCGTCGCCGCCACCGGCCTGACCGCCGGCGACAGCGTGGTGGTCGACGGCGCCGGCTTCCTGGGCGAAGGCGACCTGGTGCGCATCAGCGCCGCCAAGTCGGCGCGCTGAGGACCGGCCGATGCGCAACATCTCATCCTGGGCGATCAAGAACCCGATCCCCGTCATCCTGCTGTTCGTCCTGCTGTGCGTCTACGGCGTGGCCAGCTTCAACAGCATGCGGATCAACAACAACCCCGACGTCGACCTGCCGATCGTCGTCGTCACGGCCGTGCGCCCCGGCGCCGCGCCCAGTGAGCTGGAGACCCAGGTCACCCGCCTGATCGAGGACTCGATCGCGGGCCTGGGCCAAGTGCGCCACACCAATTCCACCGTCGTCGACGGCGCCTCGACCACGGTCATCGAGTTCGAACTGGGCGTCGACCACGAGCGCGTCACCAACGACGTGCGCAACGCCATGTCCAACCTGCGGGGCTCTCTGCCCCAGGACATGCAGGAGCCGACCGTCACCCGCGTCGACATCTCGGGCGATGATCTGATCACCTATGTGGTCAAGGCCCCGACCCTGACGCCCGAGCAGCGCAGCTGGTTCGTCGACAACGACGTGTCCCGCACCCTGCTGGCCCTCCGCGGCATCGGCGAGGTCAACCGCCGGGGCGGCGTCAGCCGCGAGATCGAGGTCGCTCTCGACCCCGACCGTCTGGCCGCGCGCGGCGTCACCGCCGCCGCCGTCAGCCAGGCCCTGGTCTCGTCCAACGCCGACCTGCCCGGCGGCCGGGTGACCATCTCGGGCGCCGAGCGCGCCATCCGCACCCTGGGCGCGGCCGGCTCGGTCGAGCAGCTGCGCGAGACCCGCGTCCCCGTCGCGGGCGGCGAGACCGTGCGCTTGGCCGACCTGGGCAATGTCACCGACCACTGGGCCGAGCCCCGCTCGCGCGCGCGCTACGACGGCCAGGAGGTCGTGACCTTCTCGATGATCCGCTCGCGCGGCGCCTCGGAAGTGCAGACCGCCGAGAAGGTCCGCAAGGCCGTCGAGAAGCTCGACAAGGAACACCCCGAGGTCCAGATCGAAGAGATCACCTCGAACGTGAAATATATCGAGGAGAGCTACATCGCCTCGATGGAGGCGCTGATCATCGGCGCCATCCTGGCCGTGCTGGTGGTGCTGCTGTTCCTGCGCGACTGGCGCGCCACCTTCCTGTCGGCCGTGGCTATCCCGATGTCGCTGATCCCGACCTTCGCGGTGCTGGCGCCGATGGGCCAGTCGCTGAACGGCATCACCCTGCTGGCCTTGTCGCTGACCGTCGGCATCCTCGTGGACGACGCCATCGTCGAGATCGAGAACATGGTCCGCCACATGCGCGGGGGCAAAAGCCCCTATGCGGCGGCGATGGAGGCGGCCGACGAGATCGGCCTGGCCGTCGTGGCCACCACCTTCACCATCGTGGCGGTGTTCGCGCCGGTCGGCTTCATGCCCGGCATCGTCGGCCAGTTCTTCAAGGCCTTCGCGCTGGCGGCCTGCGTCTCGGTGCTATTCTCGCTGGTGGTCGCCCGCCTGCTGACGCCGCTGATGGGCGCCTACATGCTCAAGGCCGACGTCAAGCACGAGGACAAGGACCCGCCGTGGATGGGTCCCTATCTGAAGAGCCTGAGCTGGGGCCTGAACAATCGCTGGAAGGTCCTGTTGATGGGCATCCCGATGTTCATCATCTCGATCTTCCTGGCCACCCGCCTGCCGTTCGAGTTCCAGCCCCAGGCCGACCGCGGCCGGGCTCAGTTCTCGGTCGAGCTGCCGCCGGGCGCCACCCTGGACGAGACCGACGCGGTGGTGCAGCGCGTGACCCGTGAACTGCGCGCCCGCACCGAGGTCGTCAGCGTCTACAGCTCGGTCGGCAGCAACAATGCGGTCAACAAGGGCTCGGTGACCGCCGATCTGACCGACAAGAGCCAGCGGATCAGCCAGAAGGTGTTCAGCCGCCAGATGGTCGACCAGTTCGCCGCCATCCCCGGCGCGCGGATCGGCGTGGGCGGCAATAACGGCGGCGGTCCTTCGGACGGCAGCGGCTACACCCTGAGCCTGGTCAGCGACAACGGCCCGGCCCTGGAAGCGGCCGCCCGCAAGGTCGAGGCCGAGATGCGCTTGGTCCCGGGCCTGGCCCACGTGGTCAACACCGCCTCGATCGCCCGTCCCGAGATCGTCGTCACGCCCAAGGCCGACCAGGCCGCCCGCGCCGGCGTCTCGGCCGGCGCCATCTCGCAAGCCGTGCGCGTGGCCACCATCGGCGACGTCGACCAGAACCTGCCCAAATATAATCTGGGTGATCGCCAGGTGCCGATCCGCCTGCGCCTGAACGACGACGCCCGCGGCGACATCGCCGTGCTGCAGACCCTGCAGGTGCCGTCGGCCAACGGCCCCGTGCCGCTGAACGCCGTCGCCGACGTGCGTTTCGGCGCCGGTCCCTCTCAGATCGACCGCCGCGACCGCTCGCGCGTGGCCACCATCACCGCCGAGCTCGATGGCATCGTCGTCGGCGAGGCGGCCAAGCGCGTCCACGCCCTGCCCTCGGTCAAGAAACTGCCCACGGGCGTCAAGGAAGTGGCCGCCGGCGACGCCGAGTTCATCCAGGAGATGGTCACCGGCTTCCTGGGCGCGCTGATCACCGGCATCCTCCTGATGTACGTCGTGCTGGTGCTGCTGTTCCGCAGCTTCGCCCACCCGATCACCATCATGGTGGCCCTGCCGCTGGCCATCGGCGGCGCCTTCGGCCTGCTGGTGCTGGCCAAGTCCAGCTTCTCGATCTCGACCCTGATCGGGATCCTGATGCTGATGGGCATCGCGGCCAAGAACTCGATCCTGCTGGTCGAGTACGCGATCATGGCCATGAAGGAACAGGGCATGGACAAGCGCACGGCCATCATGGACGCCGCCCACAAGCGGGCGCGGCCGATCCTGATGACCACCGTGGCCATGGGCGCGGGCATGCTGCCCACCGCCATCGGCCTGGGCGCCGAGGTCGAGTTCCGCGCCCCCATGGCCATCGCGGTCATCGGCGGCCTGATCACCTCGACCCTGCTGTCGCTGCTCTACATCCCGGTGGTGTTCATCCTGATGGACGGCCTGACGGTGCGGACGGGCAAGCTGATGCACCGCATCTTCGGCGGCCAGCACCACGTGGCGGCGAAGAAGCCGATCGTCGAATAACCCGGACGGTGGCTCAGGCCTTCAGCGCCTGAGCCACCACCGGCGCCAGCCGGTCGGCGATGATCCGCGCGCCCTCGGCATTGGGATGGATCCCGTCCCGCTGCATGTAGCGCGACACCCCGATCACCCCGGTGAAGAAGTCCGGCGCGTAGAACACCCCCTGCTCGCGCGCCAGGTCCGGATAGAGCGCGGTGAAGCGCCGGGCATAGGCCACGCCCAGCAGGGCCGGCGCGGTCACGCCCGCCAGCACCACGCGGACATTGCGGTTCTTCAGGTGCTGGATGATGGCCCGCAGGTTGGCCTTGGTCATCGACGGGTCCAGGCCTAGCAGCAGGTCGTTGCCGCCCAGGGCGATCACGCAGACGGTCGTCTCGGCCGGCACGCGGTCGACGCGGGCCAGGCCGTTGGCGCTGGTGTCGCCCAGCACGCCGAAACCCTGCACCCGCGACTTGATGCTCATCCGGTCCAGCGCCGCCTGCAGCCGCGCGGGCATGGCCATGTCGCTCTTCAGCCCCAGCCCCGCCGTGATCGAGTCGCCCAGCACCGTCACCAGGGGCGGCGGCGGAGGGGGTGGCGGCGGCTTGGGCGCGGCCTTCTTGCGCGAGGCCGCGAAGGCGCCGCCCGGCAAGGCCACAGCCACAAGGCTGCCAAGCAGGCTGCGACGATCAAAAACGCGGGACTGGAACTTAACCATGGTCGAACCGTATCAATCTCCAGAACACACTAAAGTCCATCCGCGTTGAACGCAGGGTGAAGGGAGAACCGCCGATGCATCGCCGAGTTCGCGAAATCTTGATTATCGGCGGCGCCGTCGCGGCGGTCGCCGCCTGCGGCAAGAGTAACAGTCAGCAGAACAGCACGGTGGGCTACGGCCCCAACCCCGCCCTGCCCGAGCCGACCCGCACCCTGATCCCGACCGTGAAGGTCTCTGAGGTGGTCGGCTGGCCCGCGGGCGTTACGCCCCGCGCCCCGGCCGGCTTCCGCGTGCAGCCGTTCGCGACGGGCCTGGACCATCCGCGCTGGCTGCTCGTCCTGCCCAACGGCGACGTGCTGGTCGCCGAAAGCAACGCTCCGCCCAAGAAGGAGCCGAACAAGGGGATCAAGGGCTTCTTCGAGGCCAAGCTGATGAAGAAGGCCGGGGCCGGCGTGCCCAGCGCCAACCGCATCACCCTGCTGCGCGACGCCGACCACGATGGCGTGGCCGAGGTGAAGACGCCGTTCCTGACCGGGCTCTATTCCCCGTTCGGCATGGCCCTGGTCGGCGACACTTTGTACGTCGCCAACGCCGACGCCATCGTCGCCTTCCCCTATGTGGCGGGCGCCACCAGCATCACCGCCGCGCCGCGCAAGGTCGCCGACCTGCCGGGCGGACCGATCAACCACCACTGGACCAAGAACATCATCGCCAGTCCGGACGGCTCGAAGCTGTTCGCCACGGTCGGCTCCAACAGCAATGTCGGCGAGAACGGCATGGCCAACGAGGTCGACCGCGCCGCCATCCTGGAAGTCGACCTGGCCACCGGCAGCAAGCGCCTGTTCGCCAGCGGCCTGCGCAATCCCAACGGCATGGGCTGGAACCCGGTGGGCGGGCAGCTGTGGACCACGGTCAACGAGCGTGACGAGCTGGGCAACGACCTGGTGCCCGACTACATGACCTCGGTGCATGAGGGCGGCTTCTACGGCTGGCCCTACAGCTGGTTCGGCCGCCACGTCGACAAGCGGGTCAAGGACGCCGACCGCCGCCCCGACATGGTCGAGCGCGCCATGGTCCCCGACTACGCCCTGGGCGCCCACACCGCCTCCCTGGGCCTGACCTTCTATACGGGGGCCAGCTTCCCGGCCCACTACAAGGACGGGGTGTTCATCGGCCAGCACGGGTCTTGGAACAGGAAGCCGCAGGCGGGCTACAAGGTGATCTTCGTGCCGTTCGCCGGCGGCAAGCCGGCCGGTGGGGTCGAGGATTTCCTGACCGGGTTCCTGGATGCTGAGGGCAAGGCGCAAGGCCGGCCGGTGGGCGTGACCGTGGACGGCGCCGGAGCGCTGCTGGTCGCCGACGACGTGGGGAACGTGGTGTGGCGGGTCAGTAAATAGCTCGGCGGGACCGAAACCTCGTCCTTCGACAAGCTCAGGATGAGGTTTCTTACTGAACCGCCCTCACCTAGATCCTCATGCTGCGCCAACCTTGATCCTCATCCTGAGCTTGTCGAAGGACGAGGATCACGCACTAGCCTCTCAGCTCCGCCTCCGCGCCCTTCACGATCAACTCCAACCCCCGCTCGAACAGCCCCGCGTGGTCGCTCCGGCGATAAAACGCGATCGCCTCCGCCAAGGCCGGATAGGCGCTCGCCGCCTCATCCAGCCGCGCCTGCTCGGCCGAGCCGGTGATGGGCGAGGCCTGTTCCTCCAGCACGCAGCCGACGACGTAGCGGCTGATCGCCACGAACAGCTGCAGCGCTTCGCCGGGCGAGAACCCCGCCGCCGTCAGACACCGGATCTGGACCTCGACATGGTCCAGGTCGTCGGGCGCGGCCTCGGTGCCCGCATGGACCCGCGCGCCGTCGCGATAGGACAGCAGGGCGGCGCGGAAGCTTCTGGCGTTACGGCGCAGGAAGTCCTGCCAAGTCTCGCCCGGACGCGGCGTACGCGCGTCCGAGGCCCGCGCCAGGATCTCGCCATTGATGGCGTCCAGCAGGGCCTGCTTGTTCTTGAAGTGCCAATAGAGGGCTGGCTGCTGCACGCCCAGGCGCTGGGCGATGGCCCGTGTCGACAGGGCGTCGATGCCGACCTCGTTCAAGAGCTCCAGCGCCGTGTCGAGGATGCGCTGGCGGTCGACCTTCATGAGCTTCCTATATGAATCGCTTGACCTGACGGCCGATCTCGACTTTATCGCCGATAAAGGAATTTATCGATGATAAAGTTTTACCGTTCGAAAGCCGCCTTCGGCCTGATCCTGACCACCGTCGCCCTGGACGCGGTCGGCATCGGCCTGGTCATGCCGATCATCCCGCGCCTGCTGCGCGAGGTCGGCCACACCGGCGACCTGGGCTGGCGGTTCGGGGCGTTCCTGGGCCTGTACGCCCTGATGCAGTTCCTGTGCGCCCCGGTGCTGGGGGCGATCAGCGACAAGGTCGGCCGGCGGCCGGTGCTGCTGGTCTCGCTGGCCGGCGCGGCGATCGACTACGTGTTCATGGCCCTGGCGCCGTCGCTGTGGTGGCTGTTCGTCGGCCGCGCCATCGCCGGGGTCACCGGGGCCAACATGGCCGTGGCCCAGGCCTATATCGCCGACATCACCCCCGAGGCGCAGCGCACCCGCCGCTTTGGCCTGTTCAGCGCCATGTTCGGGGTGGGCTTCATCCTGGGCCCGGTGATGGGCGGGTTCCTCGGCGAGGTCTGGACCCGCGCGCCGTTCCTGGCGGCGGCCGTGCTGAACGGCCTGAACTTCCTGCTGGCCGTCCTCGTGCTGCCGGAGTCGCACGAAAAGCGCGGCGGCGTCATCGACCGCGCGGCCTTCAACCCGTTCGCCTCGCTGCGCTGGGCCACGGCGTTCCCGGCCCTGCTGCCGCTGATGGCCGCCTTCGTGATCATGGCCATCGTCGGCGAGGTCGGCGGCACGATCTGGGTGCTGTACGGCGAGGACAAGTTCGCCTGGGATCCCTGGACCGTCGGCTTCTCGCTGGCCGGCTTCGGGGTCTTCACGGCCCTGGCCCAGGCCTTCGTGGCCGGCCCGGTCGCCGAGCGGTTCGGCGAGCGCAAGACCCTGGCCATCGCCATCGTCTGCGACGCCTTCGCCTATGGGGCCATCGCTTTGGCCAACAAGGGCTGGATGGCGTTCGCGCTGCTGCCGTTCTTCTGCCTGGGCGGCATCGGCCACGCGGCGATCGCCTCGCTCTTGTCGGCCCAGGTCGGCGAGGACCAGCAAGGCCGGCTGCAAGGCGTGATGGCCAGCCTGGCCAGCCTGGCCTCGGTGATCGGCCCGGTGGTCATCGCCCAGGTCTATTTCGCCAGCCGCGGCGTCTTCCCCGGCCTGGTCTGGGCGGTCGCCGCGGGTCTGGGCCTGCTGTGCCTGCCGATCCTGCTGGGCGGCCCCAAGGGCAAGCTTGCACAACAGGACTGACTGGGTCAGGGTCGCTCCAACGATAAGGAGGACCCGCCATGAAAGTCGATCGCCTGCCCAAGGTGCGGACCTCGCTGTCGCCGACCAACCACCCGTACATGACCGGCGCCTGGACGCCGCTGCACGAGGAGGTCAACGCCTGGGACCTGGAAGTGCTGGAAGGCGCCATTCCGGCCGACCTGGACGGCATCTATCTGCGCAATACCGAGAACCCGGTCCACGATCCGGTCGGTCGTTACCACCCGTTCGACGGCGACGGCATGGTCCACGCCATCGAGTTCAAGGGCGGGGAAGCGACCTACCGCAACCGCTTCATCCGTACACGGTGCTTCGAGGCCGAGCAGGAAGCCGGCGAGGGTCTGTGGGGCGGGCTGATGGACGGTCCGGGGACCTCCAAGCTGCCCGGTTTCGGCGCCCACGGGGGCCTGAAGGACACCGCCAGCACCGACATCGTCGTCCACAACGGCGAGGCCATCGCCACCTTCTACCAGTGCGGCGAGGCCTATCGCCTGGATCCCCTGACACTGGAGAACCTTGGCGTCGCGGCCTGGGCCCCGCTGGAGGGCGTCTCGGCCCACCCCAAGGTCGACGAGGCCACGGGCCAGCTGATGTTCTTCAACTACTCCAAGACCTGGCCCTACATGCACTACGGCGTCGTGGACGCAGGCGGCAAGCGCACCGTCTATCAGGGCGTGCCCCTGCCCGGCCCGCGCCTGCCGCACGACATGACCTTCTCGTCGAAATACGCGATCCTCAACGACCTGCCGGTGTTCTGGGACCAGGACCTGATGGCCAAGGGCATCCACGCCGTGCGCCTGCACAAGGGCCTGCCGTCGCGCTTTGCTTTGGTGCCGCGCGAGGGCGGCGAGCCGCGCTGGTTCGAGGCTGCGCCGACCTACGTCCTGCACTGGCTCAATGCGTATGAGGACGGCGACGAGGTGGTGCTGGACGGCTACTTCCAGGAGAACCCGATCCCGCGCCCCCTGGAGACCGCGCCCGACGGCCACAACCACCTGATGGCCTACCTGGACGAGCACAGCTTTCGTTCGAAACTGCACCGCTGGCGCTTCAACCTGGCGACCGGCGAGACGACCGAGAAGCACCTGGACGACCGGGTGCTGGAGTTCGGCATGTTCAACCAGAAATACGCCGGCAAGCCGTATCGGTATGCTTATTCGACGACGAGCAAGCCGGGGTGGTTCCTGTTCAACGGCTTCGTGAAGCACGACCTGGAGACGGGGGAGAGCTGGGAGATCCAGCTGCCCGAAGGCGTCTACGCCAGCGAGGCGCCGTTCGCGCCGAAGGTGGGCGCGGTCGACGAGGACGACGGGTATCTGGTGAGTTTCCTGATCGACGAGAACCGGGGAACGTCGGAGTGCGCGATCGTGGATGCGAAGAGCTTCCAGATCGTCTGCCGGGTGGCCTTGCCGCACAAGCTCAGCAGCGGGACGCATAGTGTCTGGGCCGGGCGGGAGATGCTCACCCGTGTCATCCCGGAAGCCTCGTAGAGGCTATCCGGGACCCAGGGGCGAGTGGCCGAGCGGTGGCCCCTGGGTCCCGGCTCTCCGCTTCGCTACGGCCGGGATGACACGCTGGGATTATGGTTAACCGCCCCTTCACCACGTTCGCGCTAGTCTCCCGACCATGCGCCGCCCGCTGCTCGCCCTGTTGCTCCTGATCGCCACCCCGGCCCTCGCCGGGCCGGCGGCCAAGGTCGTGGCCAAGCCCAAGCCGGTCGTCATGGCCTCGCAGGTCCCGCTCGACACCCAGAGCTACGTCCTGCAACCCCTGGTCCCGCTGGCCTCGCAGCGTCCCGGCGGCGACGCCGGCCAGTGCCGGGCCTCGTGCGCCAAGCAGCTGTATTTCTGCGGCGTCGACGGCGATGATGGCAGCTGCGGCAGCCTCTACGCCCAGTGCGCCGCCTCGTGTAAGGCGACCTACACCGCGCCGCGCTTCCGCTAAGGCCGAGCCCCCTAAGTAGCCGCCCAAGCTTGCCGCCGCCGGCCGCGCGGCTATCGTGACCCCATGACCGCCCCGGCGTTCCGTCCGCGTTTCCTGGCCCGACTGCTGTCCCTGCTGGCGGCGGTGATGCTGGTCGCCGCGCCCCTGCCGTCGCCGGCCATGGCCATGCCGATGGACTGCTGCCCGGACGCCCCGTGTCGCGACCTCGACAAGTCGATGTGTCCGCAAGCCTGCGCGGCAGCCTGCACCGCCATTCCCGCGCCCGCAGAGACGCTGGCCGAGCCGGTCGCCTTGGACGCCGCCCCGCCGGAACCCGGCGCCCTGCCCCGCCTGATTGGCCGCGACATCCAGCCGGAGTCGCCTCCGCCCCGTTGAGACCCGCATTTCCAGGACCACTTACACCAACCTGAAAATCGGAATCTCAAACATGAAACGCATCTTCTCGATCGCGGCCCTGACGCTGCTCGCCTCCGCCACGGCCGCCTACGCCGCCGCGCCGGAAGCCCTGACCAAGGCCGTCGAAGCCTGCTGCGCCCTGGGCGCGGCCTGCTGCAACGGCGGCCCCTGCTGCTAGGCTAGGCCGGAGCGCTCGCCCCCTCGCGGGGTGGGCGCTTTTCCGCTTCCCCAAGGTCCGCTTGCCGGTCCGCATAACGCTGATACGCTCCTGAACAACGATAAGTCAGGAGGGCGCGATGACGACCAGGCTCCCCAAGGCGTGCGTCATCGGCGCGGGCTGCAGCGGCTTCACCACGATCAAGCGGCTGAAGGACTTCGGCGTCCCCTACGACTGCTTCGAGATGTCCGACGAGGTCGGGGGCAACTGGTACTTCAAGAACCCCAACGGCATGTCGGCCTGCTACGAGAGCTTGCATATCGACACCAGCAAATGGCGGCTGGCCTTCGAGGACTTCCCCGTGCCGAAGGACTGGCCGGACTTCCCGCATCACGCGCAACTGTTCCAGTACTTCAAGGACTATGTCGACCACTTCGGCCTGCGCGAGACCATCACCTTCAACACCCGCGTCGAGACGGCCCGCCGCACGGACGAGGGCCTGTGGTCGGTGACGCTGTCGACCGGCGAGACGCGGCTCTACGACGTGCTGTTCGTCTGCAACGGTCACCACTGGGACCCGCGTATTCCGGAGTATCCGGGTGAGTTCGACGGCCCCGCCTTCCACGCCCACGCCTATAGCGACCCGTTCGATCCCGTGGACATGCGCGGCAAGAACGTCGTGGTGGTCGGCATGGGCAATTCCGCCATGGACATCGCCAGCGAGCTCGCCCAACGACCGATCGCCAAAAATCTCTGGGTCTCGGCCCGGCGCGGGGTCTGGGTGTTCCCGAAATACCTGAACGGCAAGCCGGCCGATAAGAGCGCCATGCCGGCATGGATGCCCAAGGCGCTGGGCCTGAAGCTGGCCCGCTCGGTGATCAAGAAGACCATCGGCAAGATGGAAGACTACGGCCTGCCCAAGCCCGACCACGAGCCGCTGGAGGCCCACCCGTCGGTCTCGGGCGAGTTCCTGACCCGGGCCGGCTGCGGCGACATCAAGTTCAAGCCGGCGATCAAGGCGCTGGAGGGCAAGCGCGTGCGCTTCGCCGACGACACCGTCGAGGCGGTCGACGCCATCGTCTTCGCGACGGGGTACAAGATCAGCTTCCCGTTCTTCGACGACCCGGCCCTGCTGCCGGACGCTGACCACCGCCTGCCGCTGTTCAAGCGGATGATGAAGCCGGGCGTGCCGAACCTGTTCTTCATGGGCCTGGCCCAGCCGCTGCCGACCCTGGTGAACTTCGCCGAGCAGCAGGCGAAGCTGGCGGCGGGGTACTTGGCGGGGAAGTACGCGCTGCCGTCGGAAGCGGAGATGGTCCGCATCACGGCCAAGGACGAGGAGCGCCACACGGGGCAGTTCTATGACTCGGCCCGGCACACGATCCAGGTCGACTTCAATGTCTATTGCGCGGATCTCAAGAAGGAGATCGCCAAGGGCGAGGCGCGGGCCAAGGCGGCCGGCGGACGGTTGCCAGTCGCGGCCCTGGCTGAGATCAAGACGGAGCCGCTGCTGGCCTCCTGATCGGATTCGCGAATGCCCAAGATCACCTTCGACAAGGACACCCGCGCCAAGCTGGTCGGGGGCCTCTCGGACTATCTGCGGACCGAGCTGGACCTGGAGGTAAAGGGCTTCGACGCCGAGTTCCTGCTGGACTTCATCAACGAGCGGCTGGGCCCCTACTACTACAACCAGGGCCTCCACGACGCCTCGGCGCTGTACCGCGAGAAGCTGGAGGCGATCACCGAGGCGGTCTACGAGATCGAGGTGCCGGTGAAGGGGCTCTAAGGGTCCGCCCTCGTCCTTCGACAGGCTCAGGATGAGGGCTAGTTGGTCGTCTCCGTAGAAACCTCATCCTGAGCTTGTCGAAGGACGAGGTTTCGGCTCCCCCAGCGTCAACATTGACGCCCCTCCCAACGGGTTCATCATCGGTGAACAACGACAAGTCGCGGGACCACCTGCGACGGGAGGAAGCTCGATGGCCGACGGCTCCGCCGCCTTCGCCCTGCCCCGCGTCTGCGTCATCGGCGCGGGCAGTTCGGGGATCGCGACCTGCAAGCAGCTGCACGGGGCGGGCATACCGTTCGACTGCTTCGAGGCCTCGGACCGGGTCGGCGGCAACTGGGTGTTCCAGAACCGCAACGGCATGAGCAGCGCCTATCGCTCGCTGCACATCAACACCAGCCGGGACAAGATGGCCTATTCGGACTTTCCGATGCCGGCCGACTATCCGGACTATCCGCACCACAGCCACATCGCGAAGTACTTCGACACTTACGTCGACCACTTCGGCTTCCGCGACCGGATCACCTTCCAGTGCGCGGTGACCTGGGCCAAGCGTCGCGACGACGGCCTGTGGGAAGTCACCCTGGAGACCGGCGAGAAGCGGCTCTACGACGCCCTGTGCGTCGCCAACGGCCACCACTGGGATCCCCGCTGGCCCGAGCCCAAGCCGCCCGGGCATTTCACCGGGCTGGAGATGCACAGCCACTACTATATCGACCCGGCCACGCCGCATGACCTGCGCGGCAAGAAGGTGGTGATCGTCGGCTTCGGCAATTCGGCCCTGGATCTCGCCTGCGAGCTGGGTCGGCGCGAGAACACCGACGGCGTCTATCTGTCGGTGCGCCGCGGCTATTGGGTGGTGCCGCGCTATTTCGGCGCCGACGTGCTGGACTTCTTCAACAACCACCCGAGCCAGGACCCGCCGCTGATGGCGCGGATCCTGCCCGGCAAGATGGTCGCCAAGGCCATCGAGAAGAAGATCGCCGCCGTGCACGGCCGGCCCGAGGACCACGGCCTGCCCAAGCCCGACCACGACTTCGGCGCCTCGCACCCGGCCATCAGCCACGAGCTCTACAACCGCATCGGCTCGGGCGACGTGACCATCAAGCCCGACATCGAGCGGTTCGACGGCCGCCAAGTGTTCTTCAAGGACGGCACCAGCGTCGAGGCCGACGCGGTGATCTGGTGCACCGGCTACAAGATCACCTTCCCGTTCTTCGACAGCCTGGTCATCGACGCGCCCGACAACGACATCGCCCTGTGGAAACGCATGGTCGACCCGCGCTTCGACAACCTCTTCATGGTCGCCCTGGTCCAGCCGTTGTGCGCCATGATGCCGATCGCCGAGGAGCAGTCGAAACTGATCGCCGCCTACCTGACCGGCCGCTACGCCATGCCCGACGCGGCGACCATGGCCCGCGAACGCGACGAGATGCATCAGGCGGTGAAGTCGCACTATGTCGCCTCGGCCCGGCACACGATCCAGATCAATTGCGGGGAGTACGCCTACGACCTGCGCAAGGAGCTGAAACGCGGGATCAAGCGCGCGAAATCCAAAGGTAATCCCCTGCCGATTCAACCGCGGGCAGCGAAGGTCTTGCGTGTTGCCGCAGAGTAAGGCTGTGATCATGACGGGGCGTCACGAACGCTCCGCCTTCGAGTCGCGGTCCATGTCGAATATCGCCTACTTCCCCAAGCCCCATGTCGACCAGCGACCGGGCAAGCGGGAACGCACCAAGACCGCCAATCGCCAGGCGATCCTGGACGCCGCGCGCGAGGTGTTCGGCGAGCTGGGCTATGACGCCGCCACGGTGCGCGACATCATCCGCCGCACGGGTTTGGCCTCGGGCACCTTCTACAACTACTACAAGTCCAAGGAGGAGGTGTTCGACGCCCTCGCCGATGACGGTGCCCGCCGCTTCCGCCCGCTGCTGCGCGAACAGTCCGAGAAGGCGACCGACTTCGAAAGCTTCGTGCGCGGGGCGATCCTGGCCTATTTCAACTTCGTGGCCACCGAGCAGGAGGCCTGGCGGATCAACCGGCCGCCGGGCGAGCAGATCCCGCACGCTCGTCCCACGCCCGAGGTCACCGCCGTGTTCGACGAGGTGCGCGAGGCCTTCGCCCGCGTGCTGGAACACACCCATGCGCCGCCCGTGGACCTGGACTACCTGACCACGGCCTGTATCGCGGTGGCCCGCGAGATCGGCGACAAGATGCTGGAGCGGCGCCCCGTCGACACCGAGGGCGCGGCGGACTTCGCCGTCAAGCTGATCCTGGGCGGGCTGCCTGCCCTGCCAAGACTGTAAAAACACCAACAAGAACAACAAAGAGTGGGGAGTAAAACATGGCCTCCGACGCCGCCCAGAAGACCATCCTGAAGCTGATCCTGTCGCTGCCCAGCCCGGTCCTGCGGGCCATGTCGGGCGGCGGGGTCGTCTATAAGGGCGGCCGCACCTTGGACCCCCGCTTCCAGTTCTTCGCCCACGCGGCCAAGAAGCTGCCGCCGATGAGCAGCGTCTCGCCCGCCGAGGCCGTGGCCGGCAGCGCCAAGGGCCTGGCCGCCGTCCAGGGTCCGCTGGAGCCGGGCGTGCGCACCGAGAGCCTGTCGATCGAGGGCCCAAACGGGTCGATCCCGGCCCGCGCCTATCGGCCGGAGAACCAGGACTCGACCGCGCCCCTGATCGTCTACGCCCACATGGGCGGCGGGGTGATCGGGGATCTCGAGACCTGCCACGCCTTCTGCTCGATCCTGGCGCGGATCGTGCGCACGGCGGTGATCTCGGTCGATTACCGTCTGGCCCCGGATCACAAGTTCCCGGCCGGGCTGGAGGACGTGCTGGCCGCCTATCGCTGGGCGCGGGACAACGCGACGCGCTTCGGCGCGGCGGCGGTTCCGCCGGCCATCGGCGGCGACAGCATGGGCGGCAACTTCGCCGCCATCATCGCCCAGGAGATGGCCCGCAAGGGCGAGCCGCAACCGGCGGCCCAGATCCTGATCTATCCGGCCGTGGACGTGGCCAGCGAGACCGCGTCCATGACCACCTATGCCGACGCCTATCCCCTGACCCGCGCGACCATGGACTGGTTCATGGGCCACTATATGGGCGCCGACGCCGACCCGGCCGATCCGCGCCTATCGCCGGACAAGACCTTGGATTTGACCGGCCTGGCCCCGGCGGTGATCGCCACCGCCGGCTTCGATCCGCTGGTGGATCAGGGCGAGGCGTACGCCAAGCGCCTGCAGGCGGCGGGGGTTCCGGTGCTGTACCGCTGCTACGACAGCCTGGCGCACGGGTTCACGGCGTTCACGGGCGCGATCCCGGCGGCGGATGGCGCGTGTCGCGAGATCGCGGGGCTGGTGCGGGAGACGTTCGAGAAGGCGAAGGTCTAGGCCGATGCGCGCTTACCGTCTCCCTTCCCCCTTTGATGGGGGAAGGGCGGGGATGGGGGTGACACCGCCGGACGATTTCGCGCGGCCGAGCCACATCCTGAAACGCTGTCACCCCCATCCCCAACCCTTCCCCCATCAAAGGGGGAAGGGAGCATGACAACGATGCGCGCCCTCGTCGTCGAGGACCTGGCCCCGGACTTCGCCGGTTGCGCCGTTCGTGACGTCCCGACGCCCGCTCCGGGTGCCGGCGAGGTGCTGGTCCGCATCCGCGCCGCCAGCGTCAACTTCCCCGACCTGCTGATGACGCGCGGGGAGTACCAGTTCAAACCGCCCCTGCCCTTCACGCCCGGCCTGGACATCGCCGGCGAGGTCGCGGTGCTCGGCGACGGGGTCACCAGCCTGCAAGTCGGCGACGCCGTAGTTGGCGGGGCGCGGCTGGGTGGGTTCGCGGAATATGCGGTGCTGGCGGCCGACGCGCTCAAGCCCAAGCCCGCCCGGCTGTCCTTCGCCGAGGCGGCCGCCTATGGCGCGGCCTATCTGACCGCCTATGTCGCCCTAGTCCGCCGCGCGCGGCTCGAGCCCGGTGAGTGGGTGCTGGTCCACGGCGCGGCCGGCGGGGTGGGCCTGGCGGCGGTGGACCTGGCCAAGGCCCTGGGCGCGCGGGTCATCGCGGCGTCCGCCTCTGACGAGAAGCTGGCGCAGGTCCAGGCGCTCTACACCCCTGACGCCGTGGTCAACGTCACCCAAGGCTTCCGCGAGCAGGTGAAAGAGATCACCGGCGGCCACGGCGCCGACGTGATCTACGACCCGGTGGGCGGCGACGTGTTCGACGAGAGCGTCCGCTGCATCGCCTTCGACGGACGGCTGCTGGTCATCGGCTTCACCTCGGGGCGGATCCCGACGGTCTCGGTCAACATGCCGCTGATCAAGGGCTTCTCGGTCATGGGCGTCCGGGCGGGCGAATACGGCCGGCAGTTTCCGGACAAGGGCCGCGAGAACGGCGAGGCGATCTGGAAAATGGCCGACGCGGGCGTCATAAGGCCCCATGTCCACGCCGAGCTACCGCTGGATCGCTGGCGGGAAGCCTTCGAGCTGCTGGCCGGACGCAAGGTGGTGGGCAAGGCGGTGATTGTTCCGTGAAGTCGCCCCCTCCACCGACCATCCCCGCGAAAGCGGGGATCCAAGCGGTGTCGAACTGGGAAACGCGGAGGGCCGATCAAGCTCGGCTTGGATCCCCGCTTTCGCGGGGATGATCGGATTGGAGGAGTGGGGATGGATCAAACTTCCTAACCCTCTGAACCGACTCAGGTTGACATCCCTCGCCCGTTCTTTTATCCACCGCCCCTCACTCGCGGAGCCCTAGGCCTCGCGTCCAACGTTTATGCATTTCGGAGCCACGTCGTGAAGCGCACCTTCCAGCCGTCGAAGCTCGTGCGTGCTCGCCGTCACGGCTACCGCGCGCGTATGGCCACCAAGAACGGTCAAAAGATCGTCGCGCGTCGCCGCGCCAAGGGCCGCAAGCGCCTGACCGCCTAATTTCTCTTCCTCCCCCGGGAGGCAAGACGATGATCAAAGCCGCCTTTTCCACAGACCTGGTTTCAGGTTCTCGCCGGAAGGGCGGCTTTTTTCATGCCTGACGCCCAAGAAGCCCTGAAGTTCGAGCGGCTGCGCAAGCGCCCCGACTTCCTGCTGGCGGCCAAGGCCCCGGCCCTGTCGCGCGGCGCGGTCTTCATCCAGATGCGCAAGCGCCCCGACGACGAAGACCCCACCGTCCGGGTCGGCTTCACCGCCACCAAGAAGATCGGCGGGGCCGTCGACCGAAATCGCGCCAAACGCCGCCTCAGGGAGGCCGCGCGGCTGGTCCTGCCCCTTCATGCGCGCCCTTCGCACGACTATGTGTTCATCGCGCGCGGCGGAACGACCGCCCGTGAATGGGGGCGTTTGCTTGACGACGTCAAAACCGCGCTGATAAGCCTCGCCGCCGAGTACGATCGCGGAGGAGCCAAGGTTCCCCAACGTCGCCCCGGCGCCCCATCTCAAGACGCCTCTTCCCAACAACCCGATCCCAAAGTTTCCGGTTAAGCGCTCCATGCAGAACGACAACAAAAACACGCTGATGTTCATCGTCAGCGCGTTCGCGATCCTGATCGGGTACCAGTTCTTCGTCCTGGGTCCGCAGCAGCGTAAGGCCGAGGCCGAGGCGCGCGCCAAGAAGGCGGTCGCCGCCCAGGTGGCGAGCCAGCCCGGCGTGACCCTGGACGCCAATGGCAACCCCGCGCCGCTGCGCCTGTCGCGTGATGTGGCCAAGGCGGCCAGCCCGCGCGTTCCCGTCGACACCCCGGCCCTGTCGGGCTCGATCGCCCTGAAGGGCGGCCGCATCGACGACCTGTTCCTGCGCAAGTACGCCGAGACCACCGACAAGAATTCGCCGCCGGTCGAGCTCTTCCGCCCCGAGGGCGCCGAGCACGCCTGGTTCGCCGATTTCGGCTGGGCCGGCGCCAACCTGCCCGGCCTGCCTGACAGCCGCACCGTCTGGACCGCCGCGCCGGGCCAGGTGCTGCGTCCGACCACGCCCGTCACCCTGACCTTCGACAACGGCGCGGGCCTGATCTTCACCCGCGTGATCTCGGTCGACGCCGACGCGATGTTCACCGTCACCGACAGCGTCAAGAACAACGGGACCGCCGCCTTCCAGCTGGCCCCCTACGCCACCGTCCAGCGCCAGGGCATCACCGACCACCTGGGCAAGACCCAGATCGTCCACGAAGGCGCCATCGGCGTGCTGGGCTCGGGCAAGGACCAGAAGCTTGAGCTGAACAAGTACGGGAAGTGGAAGAAGGACAAGCCGCTCACGACCTTCGACTCGGTCGGCGGCTGGGCCGGCATCACCGACAAGTACTGGCTGGCGGCCCTGGTCCCGAGCCAGGACCAGGCCATCAAGGCCCAGTACCGCATGACCGCGGTCGGCGGCACCGATGTCTATGACGTCAACATCGTCGGCCCGACCCAGGCCCTGAACCCGGGCGCGACCCTGGTCCAGAAGACCCGCCTGTTCGCCGGCGCCAAGACCGTGCCGCTGCTGCGCAAGTACGAGTACAATGGCCAGGCGCCCGAGTGGTGGAAGTTCTGGGACGACCGCAAGGCCGAGATCCCGCGCTTCGACTGGGCCGTGGACTGGGGCATGTTCTCCATGTTCACCCGTCCGATCTTCAACATCCTAGAGATCTTCTATCGCCTGGTCGGCAACTTCGGTCTGGCCATCATGCTGCTGACCGTCGTGCTCAAGCTCGTCCTCTATCCGATGGCGGACAAGAGCTATGAGAGCATGGCCAAGATCAAGAAGATCCAGCCCGAGGTCGAGAAGCTCAAGGCCAAGCACAAGGACGACCCGACCAAGCAGCAGCAGGAAATGATGCAGCTGTATGCGAAGGAAAAGATCAACCCGATGATGGGCTGCCTGCCCATGCTGGTGCAGATCCCGGTCTTCTACTCGCTGTACAAGGTGCTGACCGTCACCATCGAAATGCGCCACGCGCCGTTCTTCGGCTGGATCCACGACCTGTCGTCGCGCGATCCGACGACGATCTTCAACCTGTTCGGCGCGATCCCGTGGGATCCGGCCTCGGCCCCGCTGATCGGCGCCTTCCTGGGCACCACCCTGCACATCGGCGTCTGGCCGCTGCTGTACGGCTTCACGATGTGGCTGACGACGGCGATGAACCCGCCGGCCGGCGACCCCATCCAGCAGCGCATCTTCCAGCTGTTCCCGATCATCTTCACCTTCACCCTGTCGCAGTTCGCGGTGGGCCTGGTGATCTACTGGTGCTGGTCGAACATCCTGACCATCATCCAGCAGTACATCATCATGCGCCGCTACCAGGTCGAGAACCCGATCGACAAGATCATCGCTCGCCTGCAGGGCAAGCCCGCGAACGCTACGACTTGATGACCGACGAACCCACCATCCCCGTTCCTGGCACCCCGGACTTCTCGGACAAGAGCCAGTTCACGGAAGAGCAGATCGAGACGGCGCGGGTTTTCTTCGCCCAGCCCGTCTCGTTCATGATGGGCGCGGTGCGCATGGACACCATGCCCGCGCCCGACCTGCCGGAAGTGGCCTTCGCGGGCCGCTCCAACGTCGGCAAGTCCAGCCTGATCAACGGGCTGGTGGGGCAGAAGTACCTGGCCCGCGCCTCGAACGAGCCGGGCCGCACGCGGGAGATCAACTTCTTCCTGCTGGCCGAGCAGGTGCGCCTGGTCGACCTGCCCGGCTACGGCTTCGCCCGCGTCTCGCGCTCGATCGCCGACAAGTTCCAGGACCTGGGCCGCGCCTATCTGCGTGGCCGGCCGAACCTGAAGCGCGTCTATGTCCTGATCGACGCCCGCCATGGCCTCAAGAAGGTCGACCTGGAGGCGCTGGACGCCCTGGACGTGGCGGCGGTCAGCTACCAGATCGTCCTGACCAAGGCCGACAAGATCAAGCCGCACGAAGTCGACAAGGTCGTGGCCGAGACGCTGAAGGCGATCTCCAAGCGCGCCGCCGCCTTCCCCCGCGTGCTGGCCACCTCGTCCGAAAAGGGCCTGGGCATGCCGGAGCTGCGCGCGGAAATCGTGCGGCTGTGTATCGACGAGTAGCCTAGATCCGTTTCCCCGGCGAAAGCCGGGGCCCAGATCGAACCCACGAGCGCCCCTGCATCTGACACGGCGCGTCTCGGATCATCCCCAACCGCTCAGGCTGAATCTGGGCCCCGGCTTTCGCCGGGGAAACGGTTTTTTGGGGATCGGGGGAAATCGGTTTGGGGATATGTTTTCGCCATTAACCCTGCGCTAGGTTCCCTCCGCCAGAACCGCCCGCTTCTGTTTTTCTAGAAAAGTCCGCCCGCCATGACCCGCCACGAACTCAAGACCTGGCCCAAATATTTCGCCGCCGTGCGCTCGGGCCAGAAGCGCTTCGAGATCCGCCGCAACGACCGCGACTTCAAGGTCGGCGACATCCTGGTGCTGTCGGAGTTCGATCCGGAAGACGACGCCTATACCGGCCAGACCGAAGAGCGTCAGATCACCTTCCTGCTGTCGGAAGAAGACTATGGCGGCGTGATCCACGGCTTCGTGGCCATCGGCTTTGGCGAAGTCGCGCCGCACCCGGACGCCGACGCCGAGGTCACGCCTGAGAGCCTGGCGACCTGGCACGAGACCGCCGCCTCCAACGCCGCCCTGCGCGCCCAGGAGGCCCGCAAGGTCTCGGAAAGCTACGCCGCCAGCAACATGGGCGTGGCCCGCGACCGCCACGGCGCCGTGGCCGACCTGGCCGCCGCCGAAGCCGGCTTCCACGCCGCCGCGGCCCGGATCGTCCGCAAGGGCTGATCCTCACGCAGCGCGCACAGAAAAGGCCGCCGGGGTTGCCCCCGGCGGCCTTTTCTTTGTTCTGCGGAAGAGGCTTAAGCCGCTTCGCGGATCACGGTCGGGAACACGTCGTCCATGCGCAGATAGGTGATCAGGCGGTTTTCCATCGAGATGATGGCCTGGATGTAGCGCAGCTCTTCCACGCCGACGTCCGGGGCCGGCTGCAGGCTGTCGCGCGGCACGGTGAAGGTTTCCGACACGGCGTCGACCAGGATGCCGGCCAGGCGGTCCTGGCACTCGACGACCACGATCACGTGGCGGGTCTCGGGGATGGTGACGCCCAGGCCCAGGCGGTTGCGCAGGTCGATGACCGGCATGATCGCGCCGCGCAGGTTGATGACGCCGCGCATGTAGGCCGGGGCGTGCGGGATCGGGGTGGCCGGGGTCCAGCCGCGGATTTCGCGGACCGTCTTCACGTCGATGCAGAATTCCTGCTCGCCGATGCAGAACGAGATCAGTTCCAGCGCGGGCGCGGTGTTGTCGGTCATGGTCGTAGTCCCCGGATCGATGACTTGCCCGGAGCGGCGCGTTCGGCGCGCTCCCGTGGCTGGATGCCAGAAGAGCCCGAAGCGCCTTTAACAACCGTTAAGGCTGAGCGCGAAGGGGCGCGGTGCAATGTCGCGGGCCCTCAAACTGGGGGCTAAGGCGCGTCCAGCCCCTCGTCGCCTTCGTCCGACAGGTTGAACTCGTACCAGATGCCGTTCAGCACGCCGAAGCCGACGGCGAGGCCCAGGCCCAGGATCCAGGTGAAGTACCACATGGGTCGTTCTCCTCAGGAGCGTGACAGCCGAAAGTGGATGCCGGTTTCGGCGCCCGTCACGCGACAAATGAAATCAGTACAGGTCGGGGTTGGTGGCGAGGGCGCCGGTGGTGCTCTTGCCCCACAGGACTTTGTAGACCCACGCGGTGTACAGCAGGATCAACGGCAGGAAGACCGCCGTGACGATCATCATCACGAACAGCGTCAGGTGCGTCGACGAGGCGTTCCACACCGTCAGGCTCGAGCGCGGGTCGTACGAGCTGGGCAGGATGAACGGGAACATCGACAGACCCACGGTGGCGACGATGCCCAGGGCCGAGGCCGACGAACCGCCGAACGCCGCCCAGGCTTTGTTGAAGCGCATGCCGTAGAGGGCCAGGCCCGCGCCCAGGAAGCCCAGGATCGGCGCGATCATCATCCAACCGTGGCGGCCATAGTTGTCCAGCCACGCGCCCGGTGCCCTAACCGCGGCAGCGCCTCGGAGAGGGTTCGACGGACCGGCCGCGTCGGCCAGGCCTTCGATCCGGAAGCCCATGCCACCGAACGCCACCCAGAAGCCGCCAGCCGCGAACAGCACGATGCTGGCCAGGCCGGCGATCTCGCCGATGCGGCGGGCGCGCTCGGTGACCGGGCCTTCCTCGGCCTTGACGGTCAGCCAGGCCGCGCCGTGCAGCACCAGCATCGACACCGACAGCAGGCCGCACAGCAGGGCGAACGGCGAGAAGAGGCCGATGAAGGCGCCCTCATAGAAAGCCCGCAGGTCGCTATCCAGGCGGAAGGGCGCGCCTTGCAGCACGTTGCCCATGGCCACGCCGAACACCAGCACCGGCACGAAGCCGCCGATGAACAGGCCCCAGTCCCAGAACGCCCGCCAGCGCGGGTCGGCGCGCTTGGAGCGGTACTTGAAGCTGACCGGCCGCAGGATCATCGCCGCCAGCACCACGAACATGGCCAGATAGAAGCCCGAGAAGCTGATGGCGTAGACGAATGGCCAGGCCGCGAAGATCGCGCCGCCGCCCAGGATGAACCACACCTGGTTGCCTTCCCAGGTCGGGCCGACGGTGTTGATGACCATGCGCCGTTCGGCGTCGTCCTTGGCGACGAAGGGCAGCAAGGCCCCCACGCCCATGTCGAAGCCGTCGGTCAAAGCAAAGCCGATCAGGAGGATGCCCACCAGGGCCCACCAGATGACGCGAAGGGTGGCGTAGTCGATAGGGAGTTCCATGTTCAGGGCTCCTCTTAAGCGACGGCCGGTTCGGGATCAGCAGGCTCGCCGTCGGGGACGGGGTCGTGCTGAGCGAACGGGCCTTTCTTGATGGCGCGCAGGATCAGGCCGACCTCGACCACGGCCAGCGCGCCGTACAGCAGGGTGAACACCGCGATGCTGGTCAGCAGCTGCGGCACGGACAGGCTGGAGGCCGACAGGAAGGTCGGCAGCACGCCGTCGACGGCCCAGGGCTGACGCCCCACCTCAGCCAGCACCCAGCCCAGCTCCGTCGAGATCCACGGCAGCGGCAAGGCCAGCACAGCGATCCACAGGAACCACTTGGTGTCATGCTTGCGCATCGTCACCAGCACGAAGGCGGTGGCGAACATCGCGATCATCAGCACCCCGATCCCGGCCATGATCCGGAAGGCCCAGAACATCACCGGCACGTTGGGCACCGCGTCCCAGGCGGTCTTCTTGATCAGCTCGGGCGTGGCCGTGCGCGGATCCTCGACATAGCGCTTCAGCAACAGGGCGTAGCCCAGGTCGCGGCGGTGCTGTTCGAAGGTGGCGCGGGCGGCGACGTCATTGGGACTATTCTTCAGCGCCTCGACCGCGCCGTAGGCGACGACGCCGCTTTCGATGCGGTCCTCGGCCTTGGCGACCAGCGAGAAGATGCCCTCCACCGGCTTGTCGAAGCTGCGGGTGGCGATCAGGCCCAGGACATAGGGGATCTTGATCTCGGCGTGGGTCGTGCGCGCTTTCAGGTCCGGGATGCCGAAGGCGGTCAGGCCGGCCGGGGCGGGCTCGGTCTCCCACATGGCTTCCAGGGCGGCCAGCTTCATTTTCTGGTTGTCGGTCAGGGCGTAGCCGCTCTCGTCGCCCAGCACGACGACCGACAGCGAGGACGCCAGGCCGAAGGCGGCGGCCACGGTCATCGACCGCTTGGCGACGCCGATGTGCTTGCCCTTCAGCAGGTACCAAGCCGAGACGCCCAGCACGAACACCGAGGCGATGACATAGCCGGCGCTGACCGTGTGCACGAACTTGGCCTGGGCCACCGGGTTGAACAGCACGTCGCGGAAGCTGGAGACCTCCATGCGCATGGTCTCGGGATTGAAGGCCGCGCCGATCGGGTTCTGCATCCAGCCGTTAGCGACCAGGATCCACAGCGCCGACAGGTTGGTGCCCAGGGCGACCATGAAGGTCACGAACAGGTGGCTGACGGGCTTGAGCTTGTCCCAGCCGAAGAACATCAGCCCGACGAAGGTGGCCTCCAGGAAGAAGGCCATCAGCCCCTCGATCGCCAGCGGGGCGCCGAAGATGTCGCCGACATAGTGCGAGTAGTAGGACCAGTTCATGCCGAACTGGAATTCCATGGTGATGCCGGTGGCCACGCCCAGGGCGAAGTTGATCCCGAACAGCACGCCCCAGAAACGCGTCACCGTTCGCCAGATCGGGCGCTTGGTCATCACATAGACGCTCTCCATGATGACCAGCATGAAGCTGAGCCCGATGGTGAGCGGAACGAACAGGAAGTGGTACAGGGCGGTCAGCGCGAACTGGAGGCGCGACAGGTCGATGACGGCGGGGTCCATGGACAGCTCCGAGACGAACGGCCGAAGATCACGCCGATCGAGAGCTAAGCCCTAGACCCTCGCGACCGCCCGGTCCTTGATCGGGATCAAGGCTTCCGGATGAACCGACCCTACACTCAACCCATGGGCGCCCGCATAGTACAGATTGATCATATAGCCGTGGGCAAGCGCTGGTTGGAGGGGATAACCCGCGCCCCGAGCCAGGCGGGCCGGCGCGCGGGGGGACTCACGCTGCTGGATGGCGTGGCCGCGATCGCCTTCGCGGCGGGGCTGGCGTTCGGGATCGACGCCATCGCGCGGCAGGCTCCGCTCACCCCGTGGCTGGCCCTGACGGTCACCGCCATGGCGATTCGGGGCGTGCTGGCCAACCTCACCGGTGTCGCCGGGGCGCTGGCGGCGACTGAGGCCAAGGCGAGCGTGCGCGCTGACCTGGCCCGGTCGATCTTCGGCGGCCCGCGTCGGCCAGCCGGCGAGGCGACCACCGCCCTGGTGGAAGGCGTCGAGGCGCTGGATGGGCTGTTCTCGCGCTTCCTGCCTGCCCGGCTGTCGGCCGCCGTCCTGCCGCTGGTGATGATCGCCGTCGCCGCGATCGCCAGTCCGATCTGCGCCGGCATCCTGCTGGCCACCCTCGTACCGTTCATCGCCGCCATGGTGCTGGCCGGCACGGCCGCCGCCGCCGAGAGCCGGGCGCAGTTCCTGGCCCTGGAACGCCTGTCGGGCCTGTTCCTCGACCGCGTCCGCGCCCTGCCCGTGGTGCTGGCCTTCCAGGCCGAGGGCGCGACCACGGCGGCCCTGAAACGCTCGGCGTCAGAGTTGGCCGAGCGCACTATCCGCGTGCTGCGCGTGGCCTTCATCTCGTCGGCGGCGCTGGAGTTTTTCGCGGCCCTGTCGGTGGCGCTGGTAGCGGTCTATTGCGGCTTCAACCTGCTGCGGCTGCTGCCCTTCCCGGTCCCCGAGACCCTGGACCTGAAACGCGCCTTCTTCGTCCTGGCCCTGGCGCCCGAGGTCTACGCCCCGATGCGCCGGCTGGCCGCCGCGTATCACGACCGCCAGGCGGCGGAGGCGGCGAGCGTGAGCCTGTCGACGTTTGAAGCGCCTGAGCCTAACCCCGCGAAGGCGCCGCTGACCAAGGCCCCGACGATCCGGTTCGAGAACGTCACGGTCCGCTATCCCGACGCCGACGCGCCGGCGCTGGAGAACTTCTCCCTGACCGCGCAGGCCGGAACCATCACCGCGCTGGTCGGCCCCAGCGGCGCGGGCAAGAGCTCGCTGCTGAACCTCTTGCTGGACCTGGCGCCCCTCTCCGCCGGCCGGATCGAGGCCGAGGGCGACATCGCCTGGGCCGGCCAGTCGCCGCTGATCCTGCCCGCCTCGATCGCCGACAACATCGCCCTGGCCAGGCGCGACGCCAGCCGCGCCGAGATCGAAGCCGCCGCGAAGGCCGTGGGCCTGATCCTCGACCGCCCCGGCGGCCTGGACTTCGTGCTCGACGAACGCGGCAGCGGCCTCTCCGGCGGCGAACGGAGACGCCTGTCCCTGGCCCGCGCCCTGCTCAAACCCGCCCCGATCCTGCTGCTGGACGAACCGACGGCGAACCTAGACGCGGCGTCGGAGGCGGCGCTGCTGGAGGCCATCCGCGAAGCCGCGCGAGGGCGCACGACCTTGATCGCGACGCACTCCGAGGCGGTGGCCGCCCTCGCCGACCAGGTGGTGCGGCTGTGAGCCCCCTCGACGCCCTGATCCGCGCCCAGAAGCGCGAACGCGCCGGCGCCCTGCGGCTGGCCATCGCCAGCGCCGTGGTGCTGGGCGCGGCGTCGACGGTGCTGATGGGCCTCTCAGGCTGGTTCATCGTCGCCAGCGCCATCGCCGGCGCCGCGGGCCTGGCGGTCGCCCATACGTTCAACGTGCTGATCCCCAGCGCCCTGATCCGCCTGCTGGCCATCGGCCGCACCGCCGCCCGCTACGGCGAGCGCCTGTCCGGACACACCGCCGCCCTGCGCGCCCTGGCCGCCATCCGTCCGGCGGTGTTCGCCAGCCTCGCCGCCGCGCCGCCCTCGGAGGCCTTGGGCCTATCGCGCGGCGAGGCCTCGGCCCGGCTGGTGCAGGATGTCGATGCGATCGAGACCCGGTTCGTGCGCCTCTCGGCGCCGTGGAGCGCCGTCGCGGGCCTGGCCTCGGCGATCGCTATGGCCGCGCTCGCGGGACCGGCGCCGGCCGTCGTGATCCTGGTCGCTGCCCTGGCTGCGATCCTGGCCGCCCACGCGCTGGCCAAGCGCTTCTCCACCCCCGCCCGCGCTGCCATCCAGGCCAAGGTCGGGGCGCTGAAGGACACCACCGCCGCCCTGGTCGCCGCCTCGGCCGAGCTTCGCGCCTATGGCCTGGAGACCTGGGCCGGCGAGACCCTGAACGCCAAGGCCGCCGAGCTCGACGGCGCCCGCCTGGCCGCCGCCCGCGCCCAGGGGATGATCGTCGCCAGCCAGGCCGTGATCCTCGGAAGCGCGGTCGCCGCCGCCATCGCGACCGCCGCCCCAGCGGGACCGGCGCTCGCCGCGCTGGCCGGCTTGGCCGCCGCCATGGGTGTCGACGCCCTGGCGGGCCTGGCCCACGCCTTCGACCAGGCCGGCGCGGCGCGAGAGGCGCGCGAGCGGTTGGACACGATCCTGCGCCACCAACCCCAGCCCGCGCCGAAGCTGGAAGCCGCCCCCACGCTCACCATCCTCGGCGAGACCCTGAGCCCCGGCGAACGCCTAGCCATCGTCGGCCCCTCCGGCTGCGGCAAGACCACCGCGATCGAGACGCTTCTTGGCCTGCGTGAAGAGACCTCCCTGCCGCGCGCCGCCTTCGCTTGGCTGCCGCAGGACGCCGGCCTGATCGCCGGCACGGTGCGCGAGAACCTCCGCATCGCCGCGCCCAAGGCCACCGACGACCAGCTCTGGGAGGTCCTGGAAGCCGCCGCCCTGGCAGACCGCATCCGCGCCGCGCCGCAGGGCCTGGCCGCCTATCTCGGCGACGACGGCGAACGCCTCTCGGGCGGCGAGCGGAGACGCCTCGCCCTGGCCCGCGCCTATCTGCGCGACGCGCCCTGGCTGCTGCTGGACGAACCCACCGAGGGCCTGGACGCGGCCACCGAAGCGCTGGTGGTCGAACGGCTGGACGCCAGGCTCCAGCGCACCGGCCAGGGCCTGATCGTCGTCAGCCACCGCCCCGCCCCGGCCGCCCTCTGCGACCGCACGGTGAGGATGGGCTAATCTTCCTTCGGGGCCTTGCTCTGCAACACCGTCCAGCCGCCGCCGTCGACCAGGGCGCTGATCGAGCGGCCGATGGTCTGGCCTTGGTAGAACAGCAGGATCAGCAGGGCCGCCACGACCACGCCCTTCTTCTTGGCCAGGGCCGCGATCAGTGTGAAGACGGTGAAGATCGCCAGGCCGATCCACAGCATCGGCCGGCTGATGGCGCCGAACTCGCCGGTGCCCAGGGTAAGGATCGTCAGCACCGCCGCCATCGACAGGTTGGCCGCCAGAACGCACAGCAGCACGATGGTGCGGTTTTCCCAGAAGTGGTCGTCCAGCGCCGCGCCGTCGGCGGCGTCCTTGGGGAACACCAGGCTGGCGGCGACGTAGAACACGCTGGCCACCACCAGTCCCAGGATCAGCAGGGCAAAGTTGAACGGCGCAAAGCGCAGAATCGTCCAGGCCTGGGCCCAGAAGGTCGCGATGTCGATGGCGACGAAGGCCGCCAGGAACAGGGTCAGGTGGCCAAAGCGGATCTTGCGCCGCCGCTGCACCAGCCCCGCGAACCCGCCCACCAGCTCGGCGGCGGAAAAGCCCAGGACCAGGCCATAGAAGCTGAAGAAGAACTCGAACGCACTCACCAGACACCCCGCCGCGAAGCTTCCCTAAGCCGGCATAGAGCCTGAACTCCGGGAAGTCACGACAGGGCGGAACGCTACTTCATGTTGACCCGGATATAGGTCACGAACAGCACCACGGCGAACACGCTGAACGCCGCGATCACCAGACCCAGATACGCCATTTGCCCGCCCGACATCGAAATCTCCCGTGTGTTGGCGAGAGCAGCATCGGACCTACGCATTGGCCCGTCCTTGACCTGGCTCAAACCGGCGCGGCTATAAGGACCGCACGACTGGAGCACTCATGAAGCCGGCCCGGGGCCTGTCCTCGACCCTGTTCAGCGATCCGCACCCGACCGCCTACCTGGCCGCCTTCGCGGCGGTGATGGCGACGGCGGTGGCGCGCCTGTACCTGCCCGAGGCCTTCACCGCCCCCTCGTCGTTCCTGCTGTTCGTGCCGGCCGTGCTGATCGCCGCCGCCTTGGGAGGCCTGGGCCCCGGCGTCTTCGCCACCACCTTCGCCTGGGGCACGGTGTGGTGGGTGACGCGGTCCATCCCGTTCAACCTGGTCAGCGGCATCTGCGCGGCGATCTTCCTGTCGGTGGGCTTCGGCATGGCCGTGGGCGGCGGCTGGTTCCACGCCGCGCGGCGGCGGGCGGCGGCGATCAACGACCACCTGCAATCGATCCTCGACACCGTGCCCGACGGGGTGGTGGTCATCGACCGCGCCGGGATCATGACCTCGTTCAGCCCCGCCGCCGAGCGGATGTTCGGCTGGAAGGCGTCCGAGGTGTTGGGCAAGAACGTCAGCCTGCTGATGCCCCAGCCGAACGCCGCCGCCCATGACGGCTACATCCAGCGCTACCACCGCACCGGCGAGAAACGCATCATCGGCGCCGGCCGCGTCGTGGTCGGCATGCGCAAGGACGGCTCGACCTTCCCCATGGAGCTGGCGGTCGGCGAGACCCAAGGTCAGGTGCCCTCCTACACCGGCTTCATCCGCGATCTGACCGAGACGCAGGAGACCGAGACCCGCCTGCAGGAGCTGCAGAACGAGCTGATCCACGTCTCGCGCCTGACCGCCATGGGCGAGATGGCCTCGACCCTGGCCCACGAGCTGAACCAGCCGCTGTCGGCCATCGCCAACCTCTTGACCGGCTCGCGCCGCCTGATCGACCGGGGCCGCGAGGCCGACCAGGCCAAGGTGCGCGACGCCATCGACAAGGCCGCCAACCAGGCCCTGCGCGCCGGCGAGGTGATCCACCGCATGCGCGACTTCGTCCGCCGGGGCGCCAGCGAGCGCGAGGCCGAGAGCCTGTCCAAGCTGATCGAGGAAGCCAGCGCGCTTGCCCTGATCGGCGAGAAGGACCGCCAGGTCGACGTGCGCCTGTCGCTGGATCCCGCCGCCGACGCGGTGTTCGCCGACCGCGTCCAGGTGCAGCAGGTGCTGCTGAACCTGATCCGCAACGGCATCGACGCCATGCAGGACCAGACGGCCCGCCGCCGCGCCCTCTTGATCACCACCGACGTCACCGAGGAAGGCTGGTCGCGGGTCAGCGTCGCCGACACCGGTCCGGGCATCGCCGACGCGGTGCTGGAGCGCCTGTTCCAGCCGTTCATGACCACCAAGCCGCAGGGCATGGGCGTGGGCCTGTCGATCTCGCGCTCGATCATCGAGGCCCATGGCGGCCGCATCTGGGCGCAGGCCAATCCCGGCGGCGGAGCGCTGTTTAGCTTCACCCTGCCGCCCGCCGAGCATCATCAGAAGGAGACCGTCGATGAGTGACGCCCCCTTGTCGCAGCACGTCGTGCACGTGGTCGACGACGACGAAAGCGCCCGCGAGTCCCTGGCCTTCCTGCTGGAGTCGGCCGACTTCGAGGTCGTCTCCTACGCCAGCGCCCCGGCCTTCCTCGACGCCCTGCCGGCCGCAAGGCCGGGCGTGATCATCACCGACGTGCGCATGCCCGAGATGAGCGGCCAGGAGCTGGTCGCCCGCCTGGCGGCCCAGAAGATCCGCATGCCGATCATCATGATCACCGGCCACGGCGACATCCCGATGGCGGTCGAGGCGATGCGCTCGGGCGTGGTGGACTTCATCGAAAAACCGTTCTCGGACGCCCGCATGCTGGACGCCCTGGAACGCGCCATGAAGGCCGCAGAAGCCTCGCCCGTCAGCGACGACCAGGCCGCCGTGCTGCACCGGCTGGAGACCCTGTCCGAACGCGAGCGCCAGGTGCTGGACGGCGTGGTGGCGGGGCATGCCAACAAGGTCATCGCGCGGGAACTGGGCATCAGCCCCCGGACGGTCGAGATCTATCGCGCCAAGCTGATGACCAAGATGCAGGCGGATAACCTGGCCGCGCTGGTGCGGATGACGCTGTCGGCGCGCGGCGGCTAGGCCGAAAAGTTCACAAGCGCGCCGGGCTTGACGCTGGCGGGATCACTGGCCTCGCCGCCGATCTTCTGACGCAGCCAGTCGATCATGACCTGGGGCGAGGTCGTCTTCTGGTCGCCCATCGTCGCCTCGAAGAGCCCCTTCTTCACCATCGGGCTCGACGCGACCTTCTCGAGCGCGGCGAGCTGGGTTTTCGCCTGGTCGACCGTGTAGTTGGTGAAGTCGCCGAACGGGAACGGACGCCAGTTCTGGCGCGCCACCGCGGCCGCCTGCGCCTGCTCCCTCAAGATCTTCGACTGGGCATCCCCCGCCGAGGTGCGCCTTTCCGTCTCCGCGATATCGGCCTTCTGCGCCGGCGTCAGTTCGACCAGGCGCGCCGGGCCAGCGGGGCTGATGTCGGTCGGCGTGGCCTTGGAGATCCGGCTTGCGAGCTCGGCGCGGATCGCCATGCCCCGCTCCAGGTTCGTGATGTTCATGGTCGGCATCCTCGACGGCTCGCCGGGAGCGTGCAGGAAACGCGCCAACTCAACCAAACTTCAAATCATTGATTTGAAAAGAGAAAACTTCACCGCTCACGTCGCCCTGCGCGACCCGGGCAAGTTTCTCCCGGCTGTATTTTCCCCAGCAGCGTCGACAGCTTTCGCTCCAGCGCATCGTCCAGCAGCGGCTTCTCCACCACGCTCACCCCGCTCACGCCCCTGCGCATGAGCCGCTCGGCGTCGCCCGTCAGGACGATGGTCGGCAGGCCCGCTACCGGTCCGCGCCAATCCCCCTCATCGATCACAACCGCCGCCACGGGCCGCCCGTCCGGGCGCGTGGCCACCCTGTAGCCCTCCGTCTCCAGCGAGAAGCGCAGCGCCTCGCGCAGGGGCTCGTCGTCGACCAGCAACAGGATCAGGGGGCGGTTGGGCATTTTGCCATCTTGCGTGCGCCCAGGCGGCGAAACCTTGATCCACCTCAAAACCGGAGGGCGCCCGCAACCCCGCGTAAGGGGGTTTCCTTAGGCGCAGCCCCCGACTGTCACGCGGCGCGGAAAGGGCGCAAAGACCTTAGCAACAGAAGGGTCTTTCCATGCTGTCTCCGCTCCGCATCGACGCTGCCCCAATTGCCCTGGATCCCGTCCTGGCCATCCCCGGCGCCTGCCCGCATTTCCGCCGCGACGAAGAGATCTTCGGCGAGGGCGAGGAGGCCTCGCACGTCTATCAGGTGGTGTCGGGCGCGGTGCGCACCTACCGCATCTTGCGCGACGGCCGCCGGCAGATCGACGAGTTCCACTTCGCCGGCGACTATTTCGGCCTGGAGATGGGCGAGGCCCACCGGGTCACGGCCGAGGCCATGACCGACGCCAGCATCCGCATGATCCGCCGCGGGGCGCTCAGCGAGCTGGCCGCCCGGCGCGGCGACGCGGCGCGGGCGCTGTTTCGCCTGACCGCCGAGAACCTGCAGCGCTGCCAGGACCACGTGCTGATGCTGGGCCGCCGCTCGGCCCAGGAGCGGGTCGTCGGCCTGCTGCTCGACATCGCCGAACGCACCCACGCGACCGCCGAGATGGACGTGCCGATGGGCCGCCAGGACATGGCCGACTATCTGGGCCTGACGATCGAGACGGTGTCGCGGACGCTGACGGCGTTGCAGGATGAAGGGCTGATTGCGCTGCCGACGGTGCGCCACGTGGTGCTGAAGGACCGTCGGGCGCTGGAGCGGATGGTCGCCTAGACCCCGCCCTCGTCCGTCCGCTCCAGCCCCGCGATCGTCGCCTCGTCGCGCGCGTCGCGATCGCCGGCCGCGCGCAGCATGGCCTGGCGCAGGGCGTAGCCCAGCAGCGCCGCCAGGATCAGGGCGTTCAGCACGAACGGGCCCCAGCCGATCTTCTCGTAGAGCAGCACGAACAGCGGGGCGACCACGACGTTCAGGCCGTTGATGGCGGCGATGGCCCCGGCCGCGCCGGCCTGGTCCTTGGCGTCGACCGACAGCGACGCCCCCGCCGTGAAGCCCGGCCGGGCAAAACCGTAACCCAGGCTGGCGATGGCGTAGCCGATGGCCACGGCCGCGTAGTCCGGGGCGAAGGCGACCACGATATTGCCCAGGGCCGCGCAGCCGACGCCCCAGCGCATCAGCTCGCGCGGACCCATCTGGAACATGCGGATCAGGCCCCACTGGGCCAGCAGGCCCGCCACGGCGCCGGCGGCCATGGCCAGGGTGATGAAGCCCTGGGCCTTCACAGGCTCGAGCCCCAGCTTGTCGATGATCAGAAAGCCCAGGGTCTGGGTCTGGGCCGTCTGACACGAGGCGACCAGGAACCCGAAGATCAGGAAGGGCTTCAGACGTGGGTCCTTCCACAGCGCCGCCCCCTCGCCGCGCCAGGGCAGGCCGAAGCGGCGATGGCGGGGCGGGCTGTCGCCGCGTCCGGGCTTGAAGGTCTCGGGCAGGCCGCGATGGACGACCACCATCATCACCGCGGCGACAATGGCGAAGGCGAACATCGGCCCGGCCAGGCCCACGCCCGGCAGCACGAACAGCGGGGCCAGCAGCGGCCCGACCACCGTCCCTAAGCCGAACGCCCCGGCCAGGGTGGCCATGGTCTGGGTGCGCTCCTCGCGGGTCGTGCGCTCGGCCATATAGGCCTGGGTGGCCGGATTGGCCGCCGAGCCGAAGCCGCCGAACAGCGCCCGGCACAGCAAAAAGAGCACGAAGATCACCATCGGCGGCGCCAGGTGGTGCAGGCCCGCCGAGACGACCAGGGCGCACAACAGCATCGAGATGGAAAAGCCCGCCAGGCCCAGCAGGATCAGCGGCTTGCGGCCTCGCAGGTCCGACTGCCTAGCCCAGATCGGCGAGGTCACCGCCCACAGCACGGCCGACAGCGAGAAGATGCCCGCCACCAGGGCGTCGGGGATGCCGATCTGGCGGCCGATCGCCGGCAGCACCGACAGCATGCCGGTGTTCCCCAGGGCGGTCGCGACCGACACGCCGAAGAGGATGGCGAATGCGCGCCGGTGGTCCGGCGCTGGCTTTATCTCCCCACTCATCAAACAACTGTAAGACACCCGAAGCTTCACACGCAATGTGTCGCAGGTCACAGACCGGCTGGCCGAACGGGTGAGAACGTTGGATTAATCATTAATCCGGATGATGCGCCGTCATTCTCGGGGTCGGGCTTCCACCACCATGTTCCAGATCATCGGCATCCTAATGCTCTTCGGCATGGTGTTCGGCAGCTACCTGATGGGTGGCGGCAAGATGGACGTCATCATCGAAGCCGCCCCGCACGAGCTGATGGCCATTCTGGGCGCGGCCGTGGCCGCCTTCCTGATCTCCAACTCGATGGTCGTCATCAAGGGCACGGCTGGCGGCTTCGGCAAGATCTTCAAGGGCCCCAAGTGGAAGCCGGCCGACTATCGCGACCTGCTGTCCCTGCTGTTCCTGCTGACCAAGACGATGAAGTCCAAGGGCGTCATCGCCCTGGAAAGCCACATCGAAAAGCCGCACGAGAGCACGATCTTCGCGCGTTATCCCAAGGTCACCCACGACCACTTCGCCGTCGACTTCATCTGCGACACCCTGCGGATGATGACCATGAACCTGGAGGATCCCCACCAGGTCGAGGACGCGATGGAGAAGCAGCTCGAAAAGCACCACCACGAGGCGCTGGAGCCCGCTCACGCCCTGCAGGCCATGGCCGACGCCCTGCCCGCCCTGGGTATCGTCGCCGCCGTGCTGGGCGTCATCAAGACCATGGGCTCGATCACCGAACCGCCGGCCGTCCTGGGCGGCATGATCGGCGGCGCTCTGGTCGGCACCTTCCTGGGCGTGTTCATCGCCTATGGCATCGTCGGCCCGATGGCCACGCGCCTGCAGGCCGTCGTCAACGAGGACGGCGCCTTCTACAAGATCATCCAGGCCGTCCTGGTCGCCCACCTGCATGGCAACGCCGCCCAGATCTCGGTCGAGATCGGCCGCGGCAACGTGCCCTCGCCCGCCCAGCCCAGCTTCGCCGAGCTGGAAGAGGCGCTGTCGCAAATCCCGAACGAGTAGGCGCACGTTAGCGCGTCGTAACTTGCACGCGCTTTCGAAGCGGTATTCCTTGCCGTCAACAAACGACGCAAGGGGAAGCCTCATGAGCACCATTCGCAAACTGCTGATCGCCGGCATCGCCGTCTCGGCCCTGTCGCTGGCCGCCTGCGGCGGCAAGCACGAGGAAGCCGGCGGTGAAGACGCCGCCGCCAAGGCCGCGGCCGCCGACGCCTCGACCGTGACCGACGCCGCCTCGGCTCAGGACCAAGCCGCCGCCGACGCCAACAAGGCCGCCGCCGACGCCGCTGCCGCTCCGGCCGATCCGGCGGACGCCGCGGCTCAGACCGCCAGCGACGCGGCCGCGACGGGCGCGACCTCGGCCCCGGCCGCTGAAGCCCCGAAGCCGGAAGAGAAGAAGGCGGCGCACTAAGCCGCTTTGCTCCGCGCAAGAACGAAGGGCCGCCCCACCGGGCGGCCCTTTTTCGTTGACGGTAGGCGCGAGCCCGCGCTCTAGACCCGCATGGATCCCACCGCCCCTTCCAGTCCCTTGCTCTGGCGCGAGGACGGCCTGCCGCAGTCCAGCCTGTACGGCGACGTCTATTTCTCCAGCGTCGACGGCCTGGCCGAGACGCGGGCGGTGTTCCTGGCTGGCTGCGGGCTGCCGGAGCGGTTCTCCAGAGACTTCACGGTCGGTGAGCTGGGCTTCGGCTCGGGCCTGAACATCGCCGCCCTGCTGGACCTGTGGCGGCGCGAGAAACCCGAAGGCGCCAAGCTCCACATCTTCTCCATCGAAGCCCACCCGCTGGCGCGCGACGAAGCCGCCCGGATCCTGGCCCACTGGCCGGAGCTGGGCGAGGCCGCGCAGGTGCTGCTGGACCACTGGCCCGGCCGCGCCCGAGGCTTCCACCGTGTGGACCTGCCCGGCTTCGACGCCGTGCTGGACCTGGCGGTCATGGACGTGGTCGAGGCGCTGGAGGCCTGGGACGGCGCGGCCGACGCCTGGTTCCTGGACGGCTTCTCGCCCGCCCTGAACCCGGCCATGTGGCGCGAGGAGGTACTCGCCGCCGTCGCCAGCCGTTCCGCCCCGGGTTCGAGGGCCGCGACCTTCACCGTGGCCGGCGCCGTGCGGCGCGGCCTGCAGGCGGCCGGCTTCGAGATCGCCAAGCGCCCGGGCTTTGGCCGTAAGCGCGAACGGCTGGAGGCCTGGCTGCCGGGTGAGCGTGAGACCCCGCCCCGCCCGGAGACCCTCGCCATCATCGGCGGCGGCATCGCCGGCGCGTCCCTGGCCCGCGCGGCCCGCGCCGAGGGCCTGACGGTCACCGTCATCGACGATCCCGACACTGTAGCGGCCTCCGGCAATCCCGCCGCCCTGGTCACGCCCGCCCTGGACGCCGGCGGCGGTCCGCGCGCGGCGCTCTACGCCCAGGCCCTGGCCCGCGCCGTCGCCCTGTACGAGGCCGAGCCTGGGGCGGTGATCGCCCACGGCGTGACGCAACTGGCCACCGGCGAGCGCGACCCGGCCCGCTTCGCCAAGGTCGCCGAGCAGGACCTGTTCGAGCCCGGCGCGATGCAGACGACGGAGACGGGTCTCTCCATGACCAGCAGCCTGGTCATCCAGCCCGCCGCCGCCACCGCCGCCTGGTCCGGCGAGGTCATGCATCGCCGTGTCGCCCGCCTGGAGCGTGATGGCGAAGGCTGGAAGCTCCTGGACGAGGCCGGCGACCTGATCCTGCGCGCCGACCGCGTGGCCCTGGCCGGCGGCGTCGCCACCGTCGATCTCGCGCCCTTGCCCCTGAAGCCCGTGCGCGGCCAGGCCAGCTGGACGGACGCTCCCGCCCCCGCGCCGACGGCGTTCGGCGGCTATGCGGTCCCCACCCGTGACGGCGTGCTGTTCGGCGCCACCCATGATCGGGGTGAGACGGCTGTCGACGTGCGCGAAGGCGACCACGCCCGCAATCTCGACACCCTGGCCAAGGGCCTGCCGGACCTGGCGGCGTCTCTTGCGGGCAAGACCTTCGAAGGCCGGGCGGCGATCCGCGCCACCACGCCGGACCGCATGCCACTGGCGGGGATCACCGAGGACGGTCTGTTGGTGCTGACGGGCCTGGGCTCGCGCGGCTTCTGCCTGGCGCCGCTGCTGGCCGAGCATCTGGTCGCCCGCCTGCTGGACCTGCCCTCGCCCCTGCCGCGCGTTTTGTCGCACCCGGTTGAATCTGGCCGTTTCGACTCGCCTGAGACGAGCAGCGGCGTATAGTCGAACATGGTTATCGGAGCGCGGAAGCGGTCCCCTTTTCCCGCGTCCCACTTCATTTCCAAACGAGGCCGGCCACCCCTTCAGGCTGGCTCGCGTGACGGCGGCCCTCCGCCCTCTTGGTCCGCCGGATCGGACGCCCCCGACGCCCCATCGGGGGCGTCTTTTCGTTTGATGCTCCACCGCGATGCGGGGGAGCTGTCGCGTAGCGACTGAGGGGGCAAGCACCGCTCAGGCCGAGCTCGCCCCCTCCGGCCCTCTGGGCCACCTCCCCCGCAACGCGGGGGAGGATCTATCCAGACAAGGCTAGGGGGCCGGCCCGAAGGCCGACCCCCTGTCACCCCACCAATCAGTCTTTTTATATTTAGAAGTTGATCGAAACCGTCGAACGGCGGTTCAGCGGTTCCTTCACGCCGTCACCCGTAGCAACGGCCGGAGCGCTTTCGCCCTTCCAGTCGACCGCCAGGGCCGTGGCGTTGACGCCCATGCTGACCAGGCCATCGGCGACGGCCTTGGCGCGGCGTTCCGAGAGCTTGGCGTTGTACTTGTTCGAGCCCGAGGTGTCGGTGTGACCCGTCACCACGATCTTCGAAGCGCCGCCGCCCTTGGCGTATTCAGCGGCCTGCTGGACCACCGCCTGGGCTTCCGTCGTCAGCACGTACTGATCGAACGGGAAGTAGACCACGAACTCACGCGACTCGTAGGCCGGAGCGGCCGGAGGCGGCGGCGGGGGCGGCGGAGGAGCCGGTTCCGGCGGCGGGGGCGGCGGGGGCGGAGGCGGGGGCGGGGGCGGCGGCGGGGCCGACCCGAAGGTGTAGCGCAGGCCCAGGGTCACCGAGGTGTCCTTGTAGCGGCCCGAGAAGGTGCCGACGTCCGTGATCGAACCACCGGCCGGGCCGGCGTTCTGCGTCACCGAACCCCAGTCCAGCTTGGACGTGCGCAGGTAACGGCCGGTCAGGTCCATCGACCAGTTCTCGGCGAAGTTCCAGGCCACGCCCACCAGGCCCTGCAGGGCGAACGCCTGGTCGACATCGTCGAAGCTGGTGTTCTGGTAGATGGCGGCGCCGGCCGGGACGCCCGACAGCTGGCCATAGACCTTGTTGTGCACCCAGGCCGTACCGGCGCCGACGCCGACGAACGGGCTGATGCTCGAGTTCGGGGCGAAGTCGTAGATGGCGTTGGCCATCAGGGTCGTGGCCTTCAGCGAACCTTTCGGCTCACCGCAGGCCGGGGCGGCGGCGGTGCGCTGCACGCCGGCGGTGCAGAGACCGATCGGCTGGCCGGCGCTGGAGCCGACGCCACGCACGCTCTGGAAGTCGCCCGGGCGATAGCCGTATTCGGCCTCGACGCGGAAGTTCGGGGTGAACTTGTAGCCGAAGCGGCCGAACGCGGCCCAATCCTTATCGGCCGAGAAGTCCCACTGATAATTGTTGGTGGAGTTCGCCTTGACCGAGTCCGGCTCATGATAGCCGACGTCGCCCGCGACATAAAAACCACTCGTGGCGCTCTGGGCCAAGGCGCCCGAGGCGGCGCTCAGCGCAACCGCCGCGACGCTGACCAGCAACCGCATTTTCATGTTGTACCCTCTTCAATCGAAATGTCGCGGGCCCGACTTGCCCGGCGCTCGAGACGACAAACGCGTCATGTCCGGAAATGGGTGTGTCGAATGAGCCACACCGGCGCCCAGAATGTGAAAATTGTGGCGGAGGGCGCCATGCTCCGGCAGCGCTTAGCTTGGCCGGAAAGCTTGGCTGGAAGCTGTGCGCGTTTGTCGCAAATAGCCGAGATTGCAGGAGAAATCAGGATTCACCATACTCGTCTGAAGTGGCGCGTGGAGTACGGTCGTGAGTGTTGAACCCTTCCCTCTGGCGGCGGACGAATTTTCGGGAACGGCGGAGGCGATCACCGGCGGCGGGCAGCCGAACGCCTTCGTCAACGCCGACACCCGGGTCGGCATCGTGGCCGGCAAGACCAGCCTGACGGTCGACCAGGCCGCCTCGCAGCTGATCCGTGGCGAGCCGGGCTGGGGTCCGGCCCTGCAGAAGGCCGCGACGGTCAGCTACGCCTTCCGCGCGACCGCGCCCACCAAGATGCCCACCGACACGGCGACCTTCACCCAGTTCTCGGGCGCCCAGATCGCCCAGACCGAAAAGGCCCTGACCGCCTGGTCCGACGTCGCCAACGTCATCTTCACCCGCGTCGGCACGGGCAGCGGCGACGCGGCCTACAGCAACAACGCCACGATCCTGTTCGGCAACTACAACAGCGGCCAGACCGGCGCGGCGGCGTTCGCCTATATTCCGGGTAACCCCGCGACCTTCAGCGAGGACGGCGATGTCTGGATCAATTCCAGCCTGAGCTACAATTCCATCCCGACCGGCTCGAACTATGGCGGCATGGTGCTGGTGCACGAGATCGGCCACGCCATCGGCCTGGGCCATCCGGCCGACTACGACGCCGACAGCAGCAAGGCCCTGACCTACGCCGCCGACGCCGGCTATTACGAGGACAGCCGCCAGTACACGGTGATGTCCTATTTCAGCGAGAGCAATACGGGCGGCTCGTTCAGCGGGGCCTACGCCTCCTCGCCGCTGCTGGACGACATCGCCGCCGCCCAGCTGGCCTATGGCGCCAATATGAGCACCCGCACCGGCGACACGGTCTATGGCTTCAACTCGACCGCCGGCCGCGACTGGTTCAGCGCCCTGGCCTCGCCCAAGCTGATCTTCGCCGCCTGGGACGCCGGCGGCACCGACACCTTCGACTTCTCCGGCTACAAGGTCGCCCAGACCATCGACCTGCGCTCGGGCTATTTCTCCAGCGTCGGCGGCCTGACCGGCAACGTCACCATCGCCATGGGCGCGACGATCGAGAACGCCATCGGCGGCTCGGCGGCCGACACCATCAACGGCAACGCCGTGGCCAACCGCATCACCGGCGGCCAGGGCAACGACATCATCGACGGCGGCCTGGGCGTCGACACGGCCGTCTACGGCGGCAAGTTCGGCAGCTACGCCATCAGCGCCAAGGCCGACGGCGGCTGGCAGATCAAGGACAATGGCGGCCTGGGCGAAGGCACCGACAGCGTCATCAACATCGAGAGCCTGGCCTTCTCGGACCGCACGGTCTCGATCGTCGACAGCCGCGTGGCCACGGTGATCACCAACGTGCTGCGCATCGCCCCCTTCTCGGTCACGGGCGACGCCACGATCAAGACCATCGCCGCGGCCATGGCCGGCGGGGCCAGCTATACGGACGCCATCGCCCAGGTGACCAAGGCGGCGATCTCGACCGCCGAGGTGGCGGTCCTCTCGTACCAGTTCTTCACCGGCAAGACGCCGACCGCGGCGGGCATGGACTATCTGGTCAATCCCGATGGCGCGAACACCGCCAACCTCAACAGCGCCTACTACCAGTCGTTCAATCTCGAGAACCGCTACATCAATTTCGCGGTCAACCTGGGCAAGGTCGGCGAGGGCGCGGCCAGCTTCGCCGCCACCTTCGGCGGGGCCTCGCTGGAGGACACCACCAGCGCCGCCTATGCCCGGATCTTCGGCGCGACCCCGACCGCCGCCAAGGTTCACGAGCTGCTGGACGCGACCTTCAATTTCAGCGGCCAGACCATGACCCGCGCCCAGTACTTCGCCTATTACGGCCAGGACGGCCTGAACGGCCAGGGCACCAAGGCGGCCATGGTCGGCTGGCTGATGGCCGAGGCCGCCAAGGCTGACCTGGGCGTCTACGCCAAGTCCGCCGACGCCCTGTTCGCCGACCAGGCCAGCCACAATGTCTACGGCGTCGACCTGCTCGGGACCTACGCCAAGCCGGAATATAATCTGGTCTGAGGTCCGCCACGGTCAAGAAATGGCAACCTTGTCGCTCTACCTGAGGGTTATAGCCCGCACGCAGAGCGACAGGAGCCCGCCTTGGCCGTCATCAACGGAACGCCCGGCAACGACGACTTCTTACTCTCGGCCAACCAGGACGACGAGGTCTTCGCCGGCGCGGGCAACGACCGGTTCGCGATCAGCGCCTCTTTCGGCGTCGGGAAGCTGCGGGTCGATGCTGGGGACGGCGACGACCTGTTCCTGGTCAAGGACATCTCGAACGGCCCCACGATCCTTCACGGCGGCGCGGGCAACGACACCTTCCGGCTGTTCTACGGCGGCACCGTCTATGGCGATGCGGGCGCGGACATCTTCAAGCTGACCGACGACTCCGGCCGCCTCCCCTTCAGGATCGCCGACTTCTCGGCCGACGACGTGCTCGATGTCCTGCCCCACTTCGAATATCTGAGCCTTCCAGCCGGCCCCGACCCCTTCGCTTCCGGCTATGCGCGCTTCATGCAGCTGGGCGCCGACGCGATGCTGCAGATCAAGGGCGCCAACGGCGAGTGGCGGACCTTCGGCTACATCCTGGGTCGCGACGCCAGCCAGTTCACCACCGCCCAGCTGGGCGGCATGAAGACCGGCGTCGTCCCCTACCCGGCCTCGGTCTCGATATCGACCGCGGCGACCAGCGTCATGGAGGGCGGCACGGTGACGGTGGACGTGACCCTCTCGGCGCCGTCCACGGAAACCGTCCAAGTCTACGTCAGCCCCACACGGCTCAGCGACAACAATTCGGCGGGCAGGTCGGTCTTCGTGACCCTGCAGCCCGGTCAGACCAAGGGTCAGGCCGTCATCGCCATCGAGGACGAAGGGTATCTGGACACGCGGGGGCAGGTGGCCATCTCGGCGTCCGCCTCGGGCTACGCCTCCAACCCGCTGAACCCGGCCACCATCACCCTCACCCTCGTCGACAACGACCAGAAGGGCTTCAGCGTCGCGTACGGCAACCCGACCTATGCCTACAAGAACCTGACGCTGCTGGATGCCGTCCGACCGGGCGACGCCGCGGCGATGTCCACCGTGCCGAGCGGCACGTGGCCGCCGCCCGGGCGAGACTATGTCCGGCTGATCGAGCCCTTCGTCCTGGCCAACACCTCGGTGGCCCTGACGGCCTATCAGTTCTTCAGCGGCAAGAGCCCGGGCCAGGCCGGCCTGAAGTACCTGGTCAACTCGCCCGACAACGCCAGCGACCTGAACGACGCGGGCGGCATCTATGCGGGGATGAACACCGAGAACCGCTACATCAACTTCGCCGCCAATCTGGGCCTGGTCGGCGAGGGCAAGGCGGCCTTCGCCAGCGCCTATCAGGGCCTCACCTTCCGGCAGGCGGTCGACAAGGCCTACGACACCGTGATCGGCAAGGCCTACGCCCAGGCCGCCGGCGTCAACGTCGCCGCCGCCATCGACAGCGTCGTGGCCACGCAGAGCTATTTCAGCGCCCTGGCCGCCGAGCGCATGAGCGGTTTCGACCGCGACCTGGCCATGAAGGCCGGCATGGTCGGCTACCTGATCGCCGAGGGCCAGAAGGCCCATGTCGGCGCCTATGCCCGCGCGGTCGAGAACTTCTATCTCGACCTCATGGACAGCACGGCCCAGCACAATGTCGACCTGGTCGCCATCTACGGGCCGGGCACGTTCCTGGACGCTATGTAGGGCCCTCCCCTAGGCCTTCGCCTTCGGCGGCCTGGCCTTGAGGATCGCCAGGGCCTCCCACGGCTTGCCCTTGACCGCCACGCCGGCCGCCAAGCCCGCGACGAAGGCGCCGCTGGGATGGGCCTGGATCAAATCCACGATCCGCTGCTCGATCGAGGGCCGGCGATGCCGCGCGCGATGCTGCTTGTGCGCCAGGGCCCACACCGCGACCGTCACGCCCGCCAGGGCGGTCACCGCCACATAGGCCCAGGCCCGGCCCAGATGCGGGGCCAGGAATGCGAACACCGCCATCGCCCCGGTCACCGCCGCGATCGCCGCCGCCATGATCAGCCCCGCGCCCGTCATCAGCCGCGAAATCAGGTCATCGATGAAGTCGTCCAGCATGTGTGAGCCTCCAGCCGTCTGCTGAAGGTCAACGCTGGAGAGGGCGTTTGGCGCCGCCAGCCCCGCCTTCAGACCCGCGAAAGCCGCACCGGGCTGCCCGGACCGCGTCGGATCACGCCCTTGGCCTCCAGGTCCAGCTGCGCGGCCTTGAGCCACCAGCCGGCCTTCTCGCCGCCAGGAAACAGGTCGTCGGGCAACAGCGGCAGCAAGGCGGTCTTGGCGTCGGCCACGGTCATGCCGGCCCCGGCGGCGGGCAGCACCTTCAGCAGCGCGTCGCGCATCGCCTCGTACTTGGCCCGCTCCACCCGATAGGTCCGGCCGGGCGATGTGAAGTTCTCGATCTCGATGCGATCAACCGGCATCCAGCGTCCCCTGAACGTAGTCCGTCTTGGGGACCTTGAAGCCCATGGCGATCCAGGCGCCCAGGAGCCGCCCCATGAAGGCGGGCGCGGCCATGCCGACGGACGGGATGGACGGGTCGAGATCGGCCGCCGCCGCGCCCAGGTCCTTGGTCATGGTCCGCATCTGGATCGGCGGGCGCTCCCCCGGCGCCAGGCGGTCGCGATAGACGCTCAGCCAGTGGCCGTTCTCGAACTCCAGGAACATCGGCGAAGCGCAGCAGGTCGCCACCACGCGGCGCGTCGGCGACTGCGGTCCCAGGCGGAATTCCCGCAGTCGCTCGGCGCCCGCCGTCGGCCGCGCGCGGTCCTTGCGGCACAGGACGTAGTCGGTCCCGCCCTCCGCGCTACGGACCGGCCCGGCGCCCGGCAGCGCCTCCAGCACCGCCGCGGCCCGCCGGCAGCTGTCGCAATGACAGGTCGCCGTCAGGATCGGGCGACCGGTCAGCTCCAGGGCGACCTGGCCGCACCGGCATCGCGCGGCCGTTCGAGAGTCTTTGTTCATCAGGCGCTCCTCCTGAGAAACTAGACTGGACGGTCTAGTTTGATGCGTCAAGCCGCGACCGTGTAGACTCCTCGCCGGAAGGAATCAGGTCGCATGAGCCAAGCCCAGGAAACGCGGATGCAGCGCACGCGAGGCTGCATCCTGGACGCCGCGCGCGGTCTGTTCCTGAAGAGCGGCTACCTGCCCACCAGCATGGACGAGATCGCCGCAGCGGCCGGCGTCTCCAAGCAGACGGTCTATGCCCACTTCCACACCAAGGAGGGGCTGTTCCTGGAGCTGGTCGACAGCATGACCGGCGGGGCCGGCGACACGTTCCAGGCCCAGCTGACCACGGATTTCGACGACCGCCCGATTCAGGCCTACCTGATCGAATACGCCGAACGCCTGCTGACCAACGTGATGACGCCCGAGCTGATGCGGCTGCGCCGGCTGGTCATCGGCGAGGTGGCGCGCTTCCCGGAACTGGGTCGCACCCTGCACACGCGCGGACCCGCCCGCTCGATCGGCCGGCTGACCCGCACGCTGGAGCATTATCGGACGAAGGGCGAGGTCAGGGTCGAGGATCCGCGCAAGGCCGCGACCTTCCTCAACTGGCTGATCATGGGCGAACCGACCCACGACGCCATGCTGCTGGGCGACGGCGCCATTCCATCGGCCGCCGATCTGCGGGCCCATGCGAAGGCGGCGATCGACGTGTTCCTGGCAGCGCACGGCGCCTGACCAGGATCGTCAAGTCTTCAGATTTTCAGGAAGGGAATGGTGGACGCGACAGGGATTGAACCTGTGACCCCTACGATGTCAACGTAGTGCTCTCCCGCTGAGCTACGCGTCCGCCGAAGCGAACCGGAAGCGCTTCGAGAAGCGTCCCGGCCGGGAAGGTGTGGGGGTATAGCGGCGGCTTTGCCGGTGCGCAAGCCGCCCCAAAACTTTTTAAGGCAGATTTTTAAGCGGCCATCATTTTTTCCACCTCGGCGACCAGGTCGCGCAGGTGGACGGGCTTGGACAGCACCTTGGCGCCGGCCGGCGCGCGGTCCTGCGCCGACAGGGCGACGGCGGCGAAGCCGGTGATGAACATGATGCGCAGGGAGGGATCGCGGGCGGCCGCCTGGCGGGCCACCTCGATGCCGTCCATGCCCGGCATGACGATGTCGGTCAGCAGCAGGTCCCAGGGGGCTTCCAGGTGCTGGACGGCCTCTTCGCCGTCGGCGCAGGCCTGGACTTCGAAGCCGGCGCGCTCCAGCGCCCGGGCCAGGAAACCACGGAGGGAATCGTCGTCTTCGGCGAGGAGGATGCGGGCCATCAGGTCACGTGTCCGGAAGATGTGCGTCGGTCGAGAGGCCACCTTACCGCGCGCATCGTAAATCGGGGATGAACCTAATCGTCGCGGGCGACATCTGGCTTGTGGACGGATCGCCTCATTCCGAGCCTTGCGAACTATTCGCGTTTGACCCCGGCCCGCCCGCCTTCGATGATGCCGGCATGAGCGCTTGGCGGCCCCTCTCCACCGATCAATCGGTAACGACGCCGCTGGAGACCCTCAGCGGGCCGGCGTTCGAGATCACGCGCGCCGCCCCGGCCGGCGCCCCGCCGCCGACGGCCCTGGTGTTCGCCTCGCCCCACTCGGGCGATGTCTATCCCGAAGACATGACCTCGGCCGCCCGCCTGCCGGTCGAGACCCTGCGCGCTTCGGAGGACGCCTTCGTCGACCGCATCGTGGCCGGGACCCCCGCCCTGGGCGCCAGCCTGATCCGCGCCCGCTTCGCCCGCGCCTATGTCGACCTCAATCGCGAGCCGTGGGAGCTGGACCCGGCGATGTTCGAGGGCGAGCTGCCCGAATACGCCCGCGGCCGCACCGCTCGGGTGGCGGCGGGCCTGGGGACCATCCCGCGCATCGCCGGCGAGGGCCGGCCGATCTATGCCCGCAAGCTGACCTTCGCCGAGGCCAAGGATCGGGTCGAGCTGGCTCACCGGCCTTATCACGACGCCCTGGACCGTCAGCTGGCGGCGGCGCGGGCGGCGCACGGCGTGGCGATCCTGATCGACTGGCACTCGATGCCGGCCGCCGCCGCGCGCGGCCAGCGGGCCAAGGGCGGCGGGCCGTGCGACATCGTGCTGGGCGACCGCTTCGGCGCGGCCTGCTCGCCCAAGCTGACCGGCCTGGTCGAACGCGAGCTGGAGGCCCTGGGCTACCGCGTCGTGCGCAACGCCCCCTATGCCGGCGGCTACACCACCGAACACTACGGCCGGCCGGCCAAACGCACCCACGCCCTGCAGATCGAGATCAACCGCGCGCTCTATATGAACGAGACCACGCGCGAGCCGACCGAGGGGCTGATCAAGCTGACGGCCGACGCCGAGGCCCTGACGCGGGCGCTGGCGGGGCTGGATGTCACGGAGCTGAAGTAGCCTTATCCACCAACGGGAGATGTGCTGATGAAGACCTCGACCCTTGGCCTGGCGGCGCTCGCCGCCGCCCTTCTCGCGACCCCTGCCCTGGCCCAGAACACCCCGTCCGACGTCCGCGATCTGGTCGGGGCCCGCGCCGCCGGCGGCGAGACCCAGTTGCTGGCGCGCGGCTACGTCAATGTCGGCGTCCAGACCGGCGACGATCGCAAATGGACCACTTGGTGGAACGGGCAGCGCGGCGTCTGCCTGTCGGTCGCCACGGTCAATGGCCGCTACGACTCGATCGTCACCACGCCCGCCCCCGATTGCCGGCGGAGTGGCGGCGGTGGCGGCGGCGGCGATGACCGGTTCCAGCCGCCCGCCTTCGGCTATGGACGCGACGGCGGCGGCTATCGCGAGCACATCGCCCTGATCTGCTACGGCGAGGGCCAGAAACTGACCGCCGAGACCCGCTCGGGCTACGAGTGGGATCCCGACAAGCGGCGCTACAAGCCCCGGTCCGGCTACGACTGGACCAACAAGGAATACGACACCTCGGTCACCATCGAGATCGACGGCGCTCGCGGCCGTATCCGGCCGGCCAAGTCGATGCTGCCGCCGATCCGCTCGGGCAGCGACGACGGCTGGTACGACATCGCCAATCTCGTGGTCTCGCGCGACATGATCCGGGGCGAGTTCCGGCTGAACGGCATGAACAAGCCCAGGCTGTCGATCGACCGCCGCGCCGGCCATATCAACCTGGACGGCCTGACCAAGTTCAGCGGGACCTGCACGCCGCTGGACGGCGATCGCAAGTTCTAGGCGGGCTTGCCGCCCACTACGCTCAGCAGCAGAGCCACGCCGGTGACGATGGTCCAGGCGACCAGGAAACAGCCGATCGCCGCGGCGACGGCGTGGGCCCTTCCGTAGCCGTTGCGGCGCCGCCAGAGGGCCTCGACCGTCACGTACCAGCCCGAGATGGCGACAAACGCCAGGACCGCGCCCGTGCGCAGGTCCGGCCAGCCGGAGCCCGCCATCGCCGCGACGCCCACGACCAGGGCGTAGACGGCGGCGGGGAAACATTCGGGATAGACGTGGCCGCGCAGCGTCTTGCGCGTCAGCGGCTCCTTGGCCGTCAGGGTCCGCTCCAGGGCGAACAGCAGCGGGAAGACGCCGTACAGCAGCGACTGGAACAGCACGATGTTCTCGTGCGAGTGCAGCGCCTTGAGCGGAGCCTCCGGCAGGTGGGTCGGCGCCAGGGGCCCGATCCCCAGGCGGACCAGGTGCGAGATCAACAGACTCAGCATCAGGAACAGCGGCGGGCTCAGGGCGTCGTCGAACTGGTCCTCCTCGCGCTTGCGCAGCTCGGCATGGGCGTGGTCCAGCATGCGGCGCGGGACGAACAGGGTCCGGAAGAACACCAGCGGATAGAAGACCAGCCAGCTCATCACCTCGAAGACCAGCTCTTCGAGCGATCTGAGGATCTTCATGAAGTCCATGGGGCCGCCGTCTCCACGCCAACGGGCCTCACCCTGCGACAGGCGCTCCCGCGCGTCCAGGCGTCGGCGGATCAGCGCTCGGCCTGGGCCTTTGGCGGCAGCGCGAAGCGAATCGTGATTCCCGGTAGGCGGCGCGAGACCTGCACCGCGTTCGGGCCCGTGACGTCGACCTGGTAGTAGGTCATGGCCATCAGGGCCGCGCCGCCAAAGCCCAGGCCTTCGGGATTCTCGCCTCGCACCACGCACTCGCCGAACGTCCCGTCGCGGCGGATCACGCATTCCAGCGTGGCCGCGCCCTCGACGCCGGCCCGCCGGGCGGTGGCGGGGAACAGGCCGGCCAGGACTTCCGGCGACGGTGATTTCAGGATCTGCAGCGGCGGCAGGCGTTGCTGGGCGGGCGTCACACCCGTGACACCAAGCAGGATCAGAAGAGCCGCCCCGAACGTTATGCGTCGTCGTTTCAAAGCTTACCCCCCGGTTCGCTCTGCAATCGTCAGCAGTGGGAGGGATCGGCGCTTTTCTGTCAAACGCACGCGCGTTTGAGGTGAGCGCGATGGCCGCTTGCGACCTCCGGGTCGGCTTCACAGCCACTGGGGCCAAAAAAAAGCCCGGTGAAACCACCGGGCCAGTTCATTAGGGAGGAAACGCCCAGGAAGGGCAGAAGCGGCAGCGCCGCCTCACAGGATTGTTTATAGGGTGCGGCGCAAAATTAGGCAAGCAGAAAATTGGGCTTCAATGTCGATTTTTTGACAGGGGATTGATGCAACCCTTTGCGCCACAAGGATTACGTAACGTCGCTATTTGAAATAGCCTAAAAATTGTGCATGTTGCAGTGCACAATTTGTTGCGTTTGAAACGGTCTCTCGAGCAAACATCGCGCAAAGCCAAGCGCGGCAAGGCTTTGGCCATGACACCGGTTACCTGCGACAAGTGTTTCACAGCGTCAGGGCTAGATAAATCGGCCGCAGTCGCGTAAAAGCCGCGCGCCTGACGCGTAGAGCGTCATCCCTATTCCTCCCGAAAGTCCGTCCGTCCCCATGTCCATGCGAAATATCGCCATCATCGCGCACGTCGATCATGGCAAGACCACCCTCGTCGACCAGCTGCTGGCCCAATCGGGCGTCTTCCGCGCCAACGAAGCCACGACCGAGCGCGCCATGGACTCCAACGACCAGGAGCGTGAGCGCGGCATCACCATTCTGGCCAAGTGCACCAGCGTGCTGTGGAACGGTGAGGCGGGCGAGACCCGCATCAACATCATCGACACCCCCGGCCACGCCGACTTCGGCGGTGAAGTCGAACGCATCCTGGGCATGGTGGACGGCTGCGTCCTGCTGATCGACGCCGAGGAAGGCGTCATGCCGCAGACCAAGTTCGTGCTGACCAAGGCGCTGAAGATGGGCCTGCGCCCGATCCTCTGCATCAACAAGGTCGACCGCGCCCACGCCGATCCGGACCGCGTCCACAACGCCGCCTTCGACCTGTTCGCCGCCATCGGCGCCACGGACGAGCAGCTGGACTTCCCGCACATCTACGCTTCGGGCCGTTCGGGCTGGGCGACGCTGGACATGAACGTGCCCAGCGACAACCTCGCCCCGCTGTTCGACCTGATCGTCCGCCACGTGCCGGAACCCAAGCAGATCGCCAAGGTCGACCAGCCCTTCCAGATCCTGAACGTGCTGATCGAAAGCGACCCGTTCCTGGGCCGCCTGCTGACCGGCCGCATCGAGAGCGGCAAGGCCGTTCCCGGCATGGCCATCAAGGCCCTGGACCGCAACGGCAAGGAAATCGAGCGCGGCCGCATCACCAAGGTGCTGGCCTTCCGCGGCCTGAAGCGCCAGCCGATCGACGAAGGCGCCGAAGCCGGTGACATCGTCGCCATCGCCGGCATGTCGAAGGCCACCGTGGCCGACACCCTGTGCGCCCTGGACGTCACCGAGGCCCTGCCGGCCCAGCCGATCGATCCGCCGACCATCTCGATGACCGTCTCGGTCAATGACAGCCCGCTGGCTGGCCGCGAAGGCGACAAGGTCCAGTCGCGCGTCATCCGTGACCGCCTGCTGAAGGAAGCCGAGAGCAACGTCGCCATCAAGGTGACCGAGACCAGCGAAGGCGACGCCTACGAAGTCTCGGGCCGCGGCGAACTGCAGCTGGGCGTCCTGATCGAAAACATGCGCCGCGAAGGCTTCGAGGTCTCGATCTCGCGTCCCCGCGTCGTGTTCCAGACCGACCCGGAAACCGGCAAGCGCCTGGAGCCGATGGAAGACGTCATGATCGACGTCGACGACGAGTTCTCGGGCATCGTCATCGAGAAGCTGTCGCTGCGTAAGGCCGAGCTGAAGGACATGGGTCCGTCGGGCGCCGGCAAGACCCGCATCCAGCTGACCGCCCCGTCGCGCTCGCTGATCGGCTATCAGGGCGAGTTCCTGACCGACACGCGCGGTTCGGGCGTGCTGAACCGCGTGTTCAGCCACTACGAAGCCTACAAGGGCGCGATCGACCAACAGCGCAAGGGCGTGCTGATCTCGAACTCGGACGGTGAAACCGCGGCCTACGCGCTGTGGAACCTGGAAGAGCGCGGCGTGATGTTCGTCGGCGCCGGCGAGAAGACCTATCTGGGCATGATCATCGGCGAGAACGCCCGTTCGGACGATCTCGACGTCAACCCGATGAAGGCCAAGCAGCTGACCAACGTCCGCGCCTCGGGCAAGGACGAGTCGATCCGCCTGACCCCGCCGCGCAAGATGACCCTCGAACAGGCCATCGCCTATATCGAGGAAGACGAGCTGGTCGAGGTGACCCCGAAGAACATCCGTCTGCGCAAGCAGATCCTGAACCCGTCGTTCCGCAAGCGTCGCGTCAAGGAAGAGTAGTCGTTTACGACCGCTGAGATTGGGGCCGCCGTTCGCAAGGACGGCGGCCTTTTTCTTTGGCCTCAGTGTCATCCCGGACGGCCCGCAGGGCCGATCCGGGACCCAGGGGCCGGCGCACTGCGGTCACCCCTGGGTCCCGGCTCTCCGCTTCGCTGCGGCCGGGATGACACGATGAGCGAAGCCCGATTACGTAACGTCACCGGTATTGGGATACGCGAATACCCTCGTCCTACTCATTTCCCGCCTCAATTTACTCCGCGAATTCGCGAACTTAACCGCAGGTTTACCCGGCCGAACCATGGTTTCCGCGGGGGACTTCCGCTCCGTCGAACCAGAGGGCACGCGTCGTGCGCATCGCCGCCAGCACGCTGATCAATCGCGGCGCGTCCGCGCTGCACGACCGCCTGCTTCCGCACGTGCCCGAAGCCATGGCCGGCCGCGTCCGCATGGAGCAGGTGCAGAGCATCCTGCGCATGACGCCCGTGATGATGGGCGCCAATATCGTCATCGCCCTGCTGGTCGGCCTGGCCGGCCTCAACAGCCGCCACACCGCCGTCCTCACCGTCTGGGCCGCCCTGGTCATCAGCTACGGCCTGCTGGGCCTGCGCGGCTGGGTCGTCTCGCAGCGCCGCAAGAGCACGAAACAGACCGTCTCGGCCCGCGGCGTGCGCCGCATCACCTGGCAGGCCGGCGTGCTGGGCTGCCTGTGGGGCGTGCTGCCGATCCTGACCATGCCGCAGCAACAAGGCTTCGCCGGCGCCATGCCGATGCTGGTCGCCTCGGTGCTGGCCGGCATGATCGGCTGCGGCGGCTTCGCCATGCTGACCCTGCCGGCGGCCGCCATCGCCTATTCGACCCCGATGGTCGTCGGCGCGCTGTGGGTGCTGGCCACCAGCAACGACCCGATCCTGTTCGCCCTGGGGGGCCTGCTGATCTTCTGCCACATGGTGGTCAGCGTCTCGTGCCTGTCGCACGCCAAGATCTTCGCCGACCGCCTGGTCGCCGCCGAGGAGCTGGAGCAGCAGCGCCAGGTCGTGTCCCTGCTGCTGTCCGACTTCGAGGAAGGCGCCAGCGACTGGCTGTGGGAAGTCGACGCCGCCGGCGCCATGACCTACGTCTCCGACCGCATGGCCGCCGCGGCCGGGGTCGACAAGAGCCAGTTGCTGGGTCGTCCGATGTCGGAGCTGTGCGGCGCGGCCGAAGGTCCGATGGGCCCGATCGCCGCCCTGGCCCCGCTGTTCTTCGACCAGAAGGCCTTCCGCGACGTGACCGTCTCGATCGGCGTCGGCGGCCAGACGCACTGGTGGTCGCTCTCCGCGAAACCTGTCCACGACCTGAGCGGCGTCTTCACCGGCTTCCGGGGCGTGGGCGCCGACATCACCCAGGCCCGCGAGGACCAGGCCCGCATCTCGCGCCTGGCCCACTACGACGTGCTGACCACCCTGCCCAACCGCCTGTCGTTCCTGCAGGCCCTGAGCAAGGCCTGGACCGAGCACGGCAAGCGTGGCGAGACCGGCTGCGCCGTCCTCTGCCTGGACCTCGACCACTTCAAGGGCGTCAATGACAGCCTGGGCCATCCGATCGGCGACGACCTTCTAATCCAGGCCTCGGCCCGCCTGCGTGACACGGTCGGCGAGCTGGGTCTGGTCTCGCGCCTGGGCGGCGACGAGTTCGCCGTCGTCATCGCCCCCTCGCCCGGCCACGAGGCCCTGGGCGAGCTGGCCCGCGCCATCGTCGCCACCCTGTCGGATCCCTACGACGTGCGCGGCCATCACGTGCTGATCGGGGCCAGCGTCGGCATCGCCGTCGCCCCGTTCGACGCCGATGACCCGGACGGCCTGCTGAAGAACGCGGATCTCGCCCTCTACCGCGCCAAGGGCGACGGCCGGGGCGCCTACCGGTTCTTCGAGACCGCCATGGACGTCTGGGCGCAAGAGCGTCGCGCCCTGGAACTGGACCTGCGCGACGCCCTGGCCAACCACGAGCTGAAGCTGTTCTTCCAGCCGCTGATCGGCAGCGTCGAGCACGAGACCACGGGCTTCGAGGCCCTGCTGCGCTGGCAGCATCCGCGCCGGGGCCTGGTGCCGCCGGCCGACTTCATCGAGTGCGCCGAGCAATGGGGCCTGATCGGCGCCATCGGCGAATGGGTGCTGCACGAGGCCTGTCGCACGGCCGCGACCTGGCCCTCGCACCTGACCGTGGCGGTGAACCTGTCGCCCAATCAGTTCGCCTCGGGCGATCTGGTGGCCCAGGTCCGCGCGGCCCTGAAGGACTCGGGCCTGGCCCCGCAACGGCTGGAGCTGGAAATCACCGAGGGCCTGCTGCTGCACGACAGCGCCAAGACCCTGGAACAGCTGGCCGCCCTGAAGGCCCTGGGCGTCAAGATCGCCATGGACGACTTTGGCACCGGCTATTCCAGCCTGGCCTATCTGTGGCGGTTCCCGTTCGACAAGATCAAGATCGACCGCTCGTTCGTGGCCGAGATGCAGGACAACACGGCCATCGCCGACATCCTGCGCACCATCGCCCTCTTGGGTCAGACCCTGAACCTGGAAGTCACCGCCGAAGGCGTCGAGACCCAGGCCCAGGCCAAGCTGCTGTCGGACATGCAGTGCGACACGTTCCAGGGCTTCCTGTACGGCCGGCCGATGCCGGTGGGGGATATTCCGAGCTTCCTGCTCTCGAACCTGGCGCGGCAGATGCGGCGGGAGTCGGATGAGGATCCAGCGGCGGAAGCCGTTACGGGCTGATAGATGCTCCCCCGTGATACGGGGGAGCTGTCGCGGAGCGACTGAGGGGGCTAGCTGGATCGAGGCCGCACTGGCCCCCTCCGGCCCTCCGGGCCACCTCCCCCGTATCACGGGGGAGGATCTATGCTACGCAACGCCCCATGGTTCACCCCGTCTTCGACAACCTGCCGACCACCATCTTCGAGCGCATGAGCGGCCTGGCCCGCCAGCATGGCGCGATCAATCTGGGCCAGGGTTTTCCCGACGACCAAGGCCCCCTGCCCGTGCGCGAAGCCGCCGCCAGGGCGCTGATCGAGGGCTCCAACCAGTATCCGCCGATGCGCGGCCTGCCCGAGCTGCGCGCCGCCGTCGCCGGACACTACGGCCGGACGCAGGACCTGCAGCTGGACCCTGACACCGAGATCGTCGTCACCTCCGGCGCGACCGAGGCCCTGGCGGCCGCGTTCACGGCGCTGATCTCGCCCGGCGACGAGGTGGTGCTGTTCCAGCCGCTGTACGACGCCTACCTGCCGCTGGTCCGCAGGGCGGGCGGCGTGCCGAAACTGGTCCGCCTGACCCCGCCGGACTGGCGCTTCACCCGCGAGATGCTGGAGGCGGTGTTCAGCGACAGGACCCGCATGGTCGTCCTCAACAGCCCCCTGAACCCGGCCGGCGTCGTCACGCCCGACGAGGACTTGGCGCTGCTCGCCGAGTTCTGCGTGAAGCACGACACCATCGCGGTGTGTGACGAGGTCTGGGAAGCCGTGGTCTTCGACGGCCGTAAGCACAGTCCGCTGATCACCTTCCCCGGCATGCGCGAGCGGACGGTGAAGATCGGCTCGGCCGGCAAGCTGTTCGGCATGACCGGCTGGAAGGTTGGTTTCCTGATGGCCGCCCCCGCCCTGACCAAGGCCCTGGCGGCCGCGCACCAGTTCCTGACCTTCACGACGCCGCCGAACCTGCAGGCGGGTGTGGCGTGGGGGCTGGAGCACCACCGCGCCTGGTTCGACGAGATGCCGGCTGATCTGCAGCGGTCGCGGGACCGCCTGACGGCGGGACTAAGGGCGGCGGGGTATGTGGTGCTGGAGAGCCAGGGGACCTACTTCCTGAACGTCGACCTGACGGCGTCCGGCGTGGCGCTGGACGACGTGACGTTCTGCGAGCGGTGTGTCGTGGAGTTCGGGGTGGCCGCAATCCCGGTGTCGGCGTTCTTCGCCGAGGATCCGGTGACGAACGTGGTGCGGCTGTGCTTCGCCAAGAAGGACGAGACACTGGATGCGGCGTTGGAGCGGTTGGCGAGGGCGAAGGCTGCTTTCGCCTGACAGATGCTCCCCCGTGATACGGGGGAGCTGTCGCGGAGCGACTGAGGGGGCTAACGCGGCATGCGTCCAGCTGGCCCCTCCGACCCTCTGGGCCACCTCCCCCGCATCGCGGGGGAGGATCTAAGGCCCTAAAGCGCGCTCAGCCCCGCCATCAGCTCCCGCGCGACACCCCGCGCCAGGCACCGGTCCATCGCCGACAGCAGATTCCGCAGGTCGATCGGCTTGGCCACGTGGGCATCGCAGCCCGCCTCCAGGCACGTCTTGATCTGCGCGCTCATCACGTCGGCCGTCAGGGCGATCACCGGCAACCGTACGAACCGCGGATCCTTGCGCAGCCGCCGCGTGGCTTCCAGGCCGTCCAGCACCGGCATGTTGACGTCCATCAGCACGATGTCGACCGGCTGGCCTTCCAGGGCGTCCAGGGCCTGCTGGCCGTTCTCGGCCTCGATCAGCTCGCAGTCGAACGGCTCGAGGAACAGGCGGATGACCCGGCGGTTGACCGGATGGTCGTCGACCACCAGCACCCGGCGCCCTTGCAGCGCCGCGAAGCCGCCGGCCTCCTCGTCGCCCGCATCGGCCTCCCAGACCGGGACGTCGGCGGCCTCGGCGGCGTCGACCAGCATCTCGATGGTGAAGACCGAGCCCAGCCCCTCCTCGCTCTCGACGCGGATCTCGCCGCGCATAAGCTCGACCAGGCGGCGGGTGATGTTCAGCCCCAGGCCCGTGCCGCCGAAATTGCGGGTGGTCGAGGCGTCGGCCTGGACGAAGGGCCGGAACAGCTTGCCGACCGTGGCCGTGTTCATGCCGATGCCCGTGTCGGCCACGCGCAGGCGCACGCGCACCCTTCCCATTCCATTGGGCCCGTCGTCTTCCGGATAGCAGGCCAGGGCCACCTCGACCTTGCCGTGGGTGGTGAACTTCAGGGCGTTGGAAACGAGGTTCGTCAGGCACTGGCGCACCCGCACCCCGTCGAACATCAGCGGCCCCGGGGCCTCGCTCTCCAGCTTGAAGGTCAGGCAGACGCCCTTCTCGCGGGCCGTGGGCTGGTAGCCGTTGACCAGGCGCGAGCAGGTCTGGACCAGGTCGCCGACCGTGGGCGCGATCTCCAGCTTGCCGGCCTCGATCTTGGAGAGGTCCAGAATGTCGTTCAGCAGCACCAGCAGGGTGTCGCCGCTGTCCATGATCAGGTCGACCTGATCTTTCTGTTCGGAGGTCAGCTTGCCGGCGCGCAGGGCCTGGCCAACGCCCAGCATGCCGTTCAAGGGCGTGCGCAGCTCGTGGCTCATCACCGCCAGGAACGCCGACTTGGCCTTGTTGGCGGCCTCGGCGTGCTCCTGCGCGTCCTTGAAGCGGCGCGAGGCCCGGCGCTGGTGCACGGCCCAGGCCACGCCGCCGGCGACCAGCACGCCCAGCAGCAGGGCGATGACCACCGAGGCGCGCGCCAGGCTGCGCGACAGGCGCACCTCCTCGGTCAGGCGGCGGTTGTCGTCACGCTTGGCGCGCAGTTCGCTATCCAGGGCCGACGACATCTCGGCGACGCTGCGCGAGTGGGCGCGCTCGGCCTCGACGCCGTCGATGCGCCGCCAGGCGTCCAGCTTGCGGAAGGCGTCGGCGCCCCTACCCTCGGCCTGGTCGATATAGGCGCTGATCAGGTTTTCCAGGTGCGGGTCACGCGCCGCCAAGGTGGTCGGGATGGCCTTCAGGCGGGCCAGATCCGCGCGGGCCGCGGCGGCCTGGCCCAGCTGGGCCTGCGCCAGGGCGCGCTGGCCCAGCATCAGCACCTGCAGCCGGCGGTCCGGCGCGGCCAGGTTGGCGGCGGCGGGCGCCACGCAGTCCAGCACCCGTTGCGGCGCGTTGCGATAGGCGGCGATCCGGGCGCACAGGAAGCGGTCCCAGGTCAGCAGGTCCTTGTCGCCGTCGGCCGTGGTCATCTTGTGATGCAGGTCCGAGAAGCGCTCGGCCGCGTCCAGCTCGCCCAGGTCGGCGGCGGTGTAGGCGATGTCGTAGATCCGCTCGATCCGGCGCAGGTAGAAGACGTCGCGCTCGTCCAGCCGCGCGGCCTGGGCCATGTGGTCCAGGGCCCCTTCCTTGTCGCCGATGTCCGACAGCGTGTAGCTGTGCACCTGATGCAGCTCGGCCAGCAGCGGCTGGGCGATGCGGCCGCGTTTCTCGAGATCCGTGGTCAGGTCGGCGGCCAGGCGGGCGGCCTGCGCCCAGCGCCCCACCTGCCCCAGATGGCGCACCCGCTCGATCCCGGCCATCAGTCGGATGTCCGAGCCCGACCGCAGCATGAACCGGTTCCAGTCGGCCTCGGTGAAGGCGCGAAAGCCCCGCGTCTCGTGGCGATAGGCGATGGTCTCCAGGTCGACCAGCGTCGCCAGGGTCGTGTCGTGATCGCGGGCGGCGACCTCGCGGGCCTCCTTGGCCCAGGCGTCGAAGCGGCCGGGGATCTGGTTGCTCTTATAGGCGTACAGCACCCGCCACAGGCCATAGAGCCGGGCGTTGCCGTGCTCCTGGATCGACCGCCGGCCGGCCCGCTCGATGTCTTCGTTGCCGCGCGGCGGATGGCGGACCTCGTGCGCGCCGATCTCGCGGCTCAGCTGGTCCAGGCGCTGGCCCAAGGGTGCGCTTGTTTGAGGAATACTGGTCTGCGCCCCGGCGGCGGAGGCCGCGAGACTGACAAACAGCGCAAGGGACGTGAGCAAGCGTCGCATTGGCCCGCAGATTTCGCGGGTATAGATGTGGGAAGGGTTAAGCTTACCGCCGAGGTTGCAAGGATTAGATCGTTGCGCCCCCATCCACTACCAGAGCTTGTCCAGTCATGAAGCTGCCGGCCTTTGAGGCCAGGTAGATCGCCGCCCCGGCCAACTCGTCCGGCTCGCCGATTCGGCGTAGCGGCACGCCCTTGGTCGAGCGCTCCAGGGTCTCGGGATTGTCCCACAGCGCCTTGGCGAAGTCGGTCTTGATCAAGCCCGGCGCGATGCAGTTGACCCGCACGTTGTCGGGGCCGAACTCGTGGGCCAGGTTGCGGGCCAGCTGGAAGTCGGCGGCCTTTGAGATGTTGTAGGCCCCGATGATGGCGTTGCCGCGCAGGCCACCGATCGACGAGACGATGATGATCGCCCCGTCCTTCCGCTCGCGCATCGCCGGCGCGACCATGCCGATCAGCCAGTGATTGCTGATGATGTTGTTGTCCAGGATCTTGCGGAACTGGTCGTCGCTGATCCCGGCCAGCGGGCCGTAATAAGGATTGCTGGCGGCGTTGCAGACGCAGATGTCGACCTGGCCGAACGCCTTCAGCGTCTCGTCGACCAGGGTCTGCAGGTCGTCCTTGGAGGCGATGTTGGCCGGGACCGCGATGGCCGTGCCGTCGCCGTGCTTGGCGTTCAGCGCGGCGGCGACCTCTTCGCAGGGCTCCAGCTTGCGCGACGAGATCACCACCTTGGCCCCGTGCTGCGCCATCCGCTCGGCGATCGCCTTGCCGATCCCGCGCGAGGATCCGGTGATGATCGCCACCTTGCCGGTCAGGTCGAAGAGGTTCACGGCGCGCTCCCTAAACACTTGTTTGAAAGGAGAGTGCGGCGGGGAGGGGTTGGGGTCAAGCCTGAGGAGCCGAGACCTCGTCCTTCGACAAGCTCAGGATGAGGTCTCTACTGAAACGGCGCCTAAAGTAGCCCTCATCCTGAGCCTGTCGAAGGACGAGGGCGGCCCCGCTACTCGTGCGGATGCGCCCGCCCGATCGACTCCTCGACCGCATCGTCCTCATCCGCGTCCTCCGGCACGATCACCGACGGCTCGGCCTGGCGCGCCAGGTCACGGGCGCCGACGCCGCCGCCTTGCTGGATGTTGCGTTCGACCTCGACGCTGGTGGGTTCGTAAGCGTCTTCGCGTTCGGGCATGACGGTCGCTCCTGGTGTTGGTGTGAGACGCCAACGAGCCCCCGCGAAAAAAGTTTCGCCCTGGTGTCGGGGATGGTGGAAGCGGCCCGTCCTTGAGGCGAGAGTTCACTCCAACCCAACATAGGAAACGCCCCCATGGCCCTCGACACCGCTGCTGAATTCCCCGCCGACCGCGAGCTGGTCCTCGACCGCGTCCTCGATGCGCCGGCCGACAAGCTCTACAAGTGCTGGACCACGCCGGAGCTGATGGAGCAGTGGTTCTGCCCCAAGCCCTGGACCGTCAAGAACGTCCGCACCGACGTGCGCACCGGCGGCAACACCTATCTGGAAATGCACGGCCCCAACGGCGAGGTCATGCCGCAGCCGGGCGTCTATCTGGAAGTCGTGCCGAACAAGAAGATCGTCTTCACCGACGCCTTCACCGAAACCTGGCAGCCCTCGGCCAAGCCGTTCATGGTCGCCATCGTCACCTTCGAGGACCTGGGCGACGGCAAGACCCGCTACCGCGCCGTGGCCCGCCACTGGAGCGCCGAGGACAAGGCCATGCACGAACAGATGGGCTTCCACGAAGGCTGGGGCACGGTCGCCGGCCAGCTCGAAGCGCTGGCCAAGACGCTCTAGCGCGGCGTCACGCGCACTTCGTCCACCCGCTCATATCCAGGTGGAAGTGGTCGCGGTGCTCGGCGTTGTAGTCCGGGCTCAGCGTGGTCAGGAACACCTTGCAGGCGCCGTCCCGCACGCGCCGCAGGAACTGGCCGCGCGGGCCCGGATCTGTCCAGTCGGTGGCCACGCTGATCACCGAGCCGTCGGCCAGCCGGAAACCGGCCACGTCGATGGCGTCGGCGGTGGCGTGCTCGCTGACCGGCCCCTCCTGCAGGCCGTACATCCGGCGGCAGGCATAGGACCCGTAGTGCACCAGGGACGAGACGCCCTGGCCCAAGAGCTCGTCGGCGGCCGGCTGCACCACCTGGCGCTCCCAGATGGTCAGGGCCAGGGCCTCCTTGCAGACCAGCGGCGCCTCGGCCGGCTCGAACCTGGCCAGGCCCGCCTGCAGCTGGACGGCGTCGCGCAGCTGGCAGAACTCGCCCTCGGAACGGTCGGGGACCTCGGCATAGGTCACGCCGGCCCGGCTCATGATCCCGCGACACAGCTTGGGGTCCGCCCCCGCCCGCGCCGCCTTGACCCGCGTGGCCAGGCCGACGGGATCGACCACGCTGAGCGGCTTCCACGGCAGGTGCTGGTCGGGGATCTTGCGCTCGGCCACGAAGGCCATCAGCAGCACGATCAGCCACAGGATCACCAGGCCCGCATAGCGGGCATAGCGCGCGCGGTGGCGAACCTCGTGCTCGATGCGCGGGTTGTGGGGTACGCGATAACGCATGGAGCGGGGGAGCGCCTTACGGGAGCAAAAGGTTAACGCCGCACCCAAGCACGACCATGGCGACGGGTTCAACCTCCCCCACTGTCATCAGCGGCAAAGACTGTAACCCGCCGGGTTCAGGTGCAGATGGTCGGCGTGTTCGGCGTTGTAGTCGGGGCTCAGCGTCACCCCGAACACCCGGCAGGCGCCGTCACGCGCGGCCCGGACGAAGCGGCCCTCTTGTGTGTCGGCGCGGAAGTCCTTCAGCACCGTGATCCGCCGGCCGTCGGCGGTGCGGAAACCGGCCACGTCCAGGGCGTTGGCGCGAGCGTGCTCGCTGGGCCGTTCGCCGGGGCGGCCATAGATCGTGCGGCAGGCATAGGTCCCCAGCTGGTCGATCCGGATCACCGGCGAGCCCAGGATCTCACGCGCCTTCGGAGCCGCCACCTGCCGCTCCCACAGGGCGTAGCGCAGGGCCAGCGGACAGGTCATGACCGGCGCCTTCGGGGCCAGCAGGCTCGGCGCCCGCACCGTGTCGCGAGTCGAGCAGAAGCCCTCTTCCCGCGCGGGCTGGTCTACGAAGCCGATCCCGCCGGCCTTCAGCGCCGCGCGACACTTGGCCGGGTCCGCCGAGATCACCGCCAGCTTGCCCGCCGTCGCCAGGCCGATCGGCTGGTTCAGCGAGAACGGCTTCCACGGCAGGTCCTGCGGCGGCGCCAGGCGATCGACCAGCAGGAAGGCCAGCATGCCGGCCAGGGCCAGGTCGATCAGGACCGACCACAGCTGGGCAAGCGCAAGGGTCTGGGGCGAGACGAGCTTCACTCCGGACCAACGTCACGCCCTCGCCCGGGTTCACTTAGGCCCCGCATCACCCTAGATGGGGGATCAAAGGGAGGGGACCCCATGGCCGCCGGACTGAAGATCGACAAGGACCTGGCGCCGCGCTTCGCCCTCCTGTGTCTCGGCATCTGGCTGAACGCCGCCGACACCCTGGTCACCGCCACCATCATGCCCAGCGTCGCCCGCGAGATCGGCGGCTACCAGTATTTCGGCTGGTCGGTGGCGGCCTACCTCACCGGCTCGATCGTCGCCGGGGCCTGTTCGGGCAAGCTGTCCATGGCGCTCGGCCTACGCACCGCCACCGCCCTGACCGGCCTCGTCTACGCCATCGGCTGCGCGATGAGCGCCCTGGCGCCCGAGTTCGTCACCTTCATCCTGGGCCGGCTGATCCAGGGCCTGGGCGCAGGGGCCGTGGTCGCCCTGTGCTACGTGGCCATCACCGCGCTCTTCCCCGAGCATCTGTGGCCGCGCGTCTATGGCGCCGTGGCCGGGATCTGGGGCGCGGCGACCCTGCTGGGCCCGCTGCTGGGCGGCCTGTTCGCCGCCGCCGGCTTCTGGCGCGGGGCGTTCTGGATGTTCGTGGTCCAGGCGATCATCTTCGTGGCCGCCGTCATGGTCATGCTGCCCGTCGGCAACAAGGACGCGGGGCGAGGCCGGATCCCCACCGTGCAGCTGATCCTGCTGGTCATCGGCGTCAGCCTGATCGGCGGCGCCGGCGTCGTCGCCTCGGCCCAGTGGGCGGCGATCCTGGCGGTCGGCGGCGTCATCGGCATGGCCGCCATGCTGGCCGCCAACACCCGCACCCACGACCGCCTGCTGCCCAAGTCGGCCGCCGACCTCAAGACCGCCACGGGCCTTGGCCTGCTGATCATCTTCGCCTGCGAGGCGGCGGTGATCGGCTTCACCGTCTACGGCCCCGCCTTCATCCAGGCCCGCCACCACGCCTCGCCCCTGACGGCGGGCTATGTCACCGGCGCCATCGCCGCCGGCTGGACCCTGTGCGCCATGGTCTTCGGCCACACCCCCGCCGACAAGGACGGCCGCCTGGTCCGCATCGGGGCCGGCGTGATCCTGCTGGGCGCGGCGCTCAGCGCCTGGACCGTGGCGCGCGGCAATCTGTGGGAGATCGCCGCCGCCTTCCTGGTCATGGGCTCGGGCTTTGGCCTGGCGCACGCCTTCATCGCCCGCCGCGCCATCGCCGGCGCCCCGGCCGACGAACAGGCCATGGCCTCGGGCGCGGTGCCCACTGCCCAACTGATCGGCGGCGCCGTCGGCGCGGCCGGCGCCGGCGCGATGGCCAACATCCTGGGCTTCAGCCACGGGATCGACCTGGCCCTGGCCCCGACGCAGGGGCTGGTGCTGTTCGGGGCGTTCCTGCCGCTGGCCGTCGTGGGGTTTGTGGCGGCTTGGCGGTTGGGGCGGAGCTAGGGTTTCTGCGTTTCGGCGAACATCGGCGCGATCACTGCCTCCAACTCATCGAGCTTGGTCGTGGCAATGTCCCAGACGATCTTCGGGTCTAGCTCCGGATAGCCGTGCGCCACCAGGTTTCGGACGGCGACGATGCTCTTCCAAGGTAACCCGCCCAGCCGCTCTTTGAGCCGATCGGGTAGCCGACCAATCGACTCGCCGATGACGAGAACATTCATCGACACCGCATCGAACAGCATCAGCTCAGCTTGAAATCGGGCGAAGTCAGCATCGGCGACGTAGGATCGGATCCGTTCGATAGCCTGCAGGATATCGTCCAACCGCAATTCGGCGTCCCGCTCCGCCTTAGACATAGGCCACTTCATGCAGGACACGATCGCGCACCAGCCTGTGCAGACCGTCAGGCGTCACCAGATCGATCTCACTTGCCAGAACCTCAGCCAAGTCATCCTGCAAGCGGAAGAAGGCCAGGCCGGGATGTTGATCAGGCGCGAACTCCACCAGCACATCCACATCGCTGTCCGGCCCCGCCTCGCCCCGCGCCGTCGAGCCGAACACGCCCACCCGCGCGACGCCGTAGCGGTCGAGCAGCGGCTTGGCCGCGCGCAGTCTGGTCAGGGCCTCGTCCAGGGTCATGGCGTGATCATAGCACGCGGAGAGGAGGGCTCTAAGCTTCATCCCGGATCGGGAAGAGACGGTCGACCAAAGCCTCGAAACCGTTGATCCGTTCGAACCTTCCTTTGGGAAGCACACGATGGTTCACGCGCTCGAGCTTCTCGCCCTTGGCGTTGCCCTTCACGTGCCTCGCCACCTTGAGGGCCTCCAGGCTGGGCAGCGCCATTTCCGGGACCGTTCCAAACCAGCGAAAATGGTCGAGGTTCAGATCGTCATCAACGACGATCCAGATGACGCACCCGCCGGGGCGTCCCACGAGCGCGAGGCTGACCTTCACCGAAGCCGTCGCGCCGCCCCGCCGAGCGACCTTCAGCTGAATATACCGCACGGTCGGACCGCAGCGGATAACCAAGTCGTAGCCGCCCGCGTCGAACTCCGCCCGCAGCACCTCGACATCGAAGCGGCGCGCGCGCCACAGCCATTGCAACAGTCCGCCGAGGAAGACGTGCTCGACGATCCGCTCACGCAGGACCGAATGAATTGCGTGGTGATCGGTATCCATCAGCTCACGCCCGCTCCAGCGCCGTCGCCTCCACCAGCCGCACCACATCCCCCATGATCTCGGTGATCCGGAAGTCCTTGGGCGTGTAGATCCGCGCCACGCCCATCTGCTTGAGCACCAGGGCGTCGGCTTCGGGGATAATGCCGCCGGCGACGACGGGGATGTGCCCCAGGCCCTCGGCGCGCATCACCCGGATGACCTCTTGCACCAGGTCCAGGTGCGAGCCCGACAGGATCGACAGGCCGACCACGTGGGCGCGGCTTTCCTTGGCGCGGCGGACGATCTCTTCCGGGGTCGAGCGGATGCCATCGTAGACGACCTCCATGCCGACGGCGCGGGCGCGGGTGGCGATCTGTTCGGCGCCGTTGGAGTGGCCGTCGAGGCCCGGCTTGCCGACCAGATAGGTCAGGGTGCGGCCCAGCAATTCGGAGACCCGTTCGACCTCCGCCTTCACCGCCTCGACGTCCTCGGCCTCGTTGGTGGAGACCACGATCGCCACGCCGGTCGGGCCTCGGTATTCGCCGAACACCTCGCGCAGGGCGCCGGCCCATTCGCCGGTGGTGACGCCGGCCTTGGCGGCGGTGATCGAGGGCTCCATGACGTTGCGGCCGTCGCGAGCGGCGGCTTGCAAGTCGGCGAGCGCGGCCTGCACCGCCTCGGCGTCGCGAGCCTCGCGCCAGGCCTTCAGCCGCGTGACGACATCGGCCTCGAGGCGCGGGTCGACCGTCTCGATCGCCCCCTCCCCCGCCGACAGCGGCGAGACCTCGGTGTCGGTCCAGCGGTTGACGCCCACCACGGTCAGGTCGCCGGTCTCGACCGCGCGGACCCGCTGGGCGTTGGAGGCCACCAGCTGGCCTTTCATCCAGTCGATGGCGCTGGACGCCCCGCCCATCTCGTCGATCAAGGCCAGCTGTTCCAGCGCGCCCTTCGACAGCTCGGCGACCTTGGCTTCGACCACGTGGGAGCCGTCGAACAGATCCTCGTATTCCAGCAGGTCGGTCTCGTAGGCCAGCACCTGCTGCATCCGCAGCGACCACTGCTGGTCCCACGGCCGCGGCAGGCCCAGGGCCTCGTTCCAGGCCGGCAGCTGCAGGGCCCGGCAGCGGGCGTCCTTGCTGAGCGTGACGGCCAGGGCTTCGATCAAGATGCGGTAGACGTTGTTCTCGGGCTGCGGCTCGGTCAGCCCCAGGCTGTTGACCTGCACCCCGTAGCGGAACCGCCGCGCCTTCTTGTCCTGCACGCCGTAGCGCTCCAGCAGGATCTGGTCCCACAGCTTGGTGAACGACCGCATCTTGCACAGCTCGGTCACGAACCGCACGCCGGCATTGACGAAGAAGCTGATCCGCGAGGCGACGATCTCGAAGTCCTCGTCCGGCACCTGGCCGCCCGCCTTCACCGTGTCCAGCACCGAGATCGCCGTGGCCAGGGCGAAGGCCAGCTCCTGCTCCGGCGTCGCGCCCGCCTCCTGCAGGTGGTAGCTGCAGACGTTCATCGGGTTCCACTTGGGAACCTCGCGATAGCACCAGGCGATCATGTCGCCGATCAGCCGCAACGACGGCTGCGGCGGGAAGATGTAGGTCCCGCGCGACAGATACTCCTTGATCAGATCATTCTGCGTCGTGCCCTGCAGCAGGGCCCGGTCAGCCCCCTGCTCGTCGGCCAGCGCCACGTACATCGCCAGCAGCCAGGCGGCCGGCGCGTTGATGGTCATGGAGGTGTTCATCTTCTCCAGCGGGATCTCGCTGAAGAGCTGGCGCATGTCGCCCAGATGGCTGATCGGCACGCCCACCTTGCCGACCTCGCCGCGCGCCAGGATGTGGTCGGGGTCGTAGCCGGTCTGGGTCGGCAGATCGAACGCCACCGACAGCCCCGTCTGCCCCTTGGAGAGGTTGGCCCGATACAGCGCGTTGGACTTCTCCGCCGTCGAGTGGCCGGCATAGGTGCGGAAGATCCACGGCGGATCCGGCGCATGCTGGTACGGCGTCGAGGACATGGCGGAGCTCCCGAGGCGGCGCTTATGGCTCTTGATTATCGAGGATCATGAGCCTGGTTTTGCTGCGATGCAATGTGGGCGTTCGCGGGTGCGGAAGCTTCAGTTCAGACGCAGAAGCACTCAAGTAAACTTCGCCGGACAACTGGAAAAATAAAATAATAGCTCGCTATGAAGACGCGCCCGTGCCAGTGTCTGAAAATCGAATATCGCCTTGGCTACGGTCGCTCTCCAGGTTTCAATCTCAGGATTGAGCTTCCGGGTCTGTCTCCGCTCCTCTTCGAATTTGACGTTACGTCTCGACCGAGGCGTGAGAACATTCACACCTGAAAGGTGTTTCCCATGGCAACCGGTACCGTGAAGTGGTTCAACTCGACCAAGGGCTTCGGCTTCATTCAACCTGACAATGGCGGCCAGGACGTCTTCGTCCACGCTTCGGCCGTCGAGCGGTCGAGCCTCGGCTCGCTGCAGGAAGGCCAGAAGATCGGCTACGAGCTCGAGCAGGACCAGCGCAGCGGCAAGACCTCGGCCGGCCAGCTTCAAGCGGTCTAAGCCTCAAGGCCCTCGATCCGCCAGGTTCGGGGGCCAACGCCTTTTCCTTCATCCAGAAAGACTTCGTGCAGAACACGCCCAACGCCGGCTTCGCAGATCGCCTCAAGACCGCCGCAGCCGCCCGTCAGGCGCTGCTCTCCCGCTTCAAGCCTCAAGAGGCTCGTCCCGCGCTGGAGCGCATCGACAGGACGAGCGAGCGCAAGGTGATGCTGGCCCAGGTTCGCGCCGACCGCGCCCTCGCCAAGACCGCCAAGCAGGACGCCGCCGCGGCGACCCTGGCCGCCGATGCCCAGGCCGTCGCCGATGCGCAGGCCGCCGAACTCACCGCCAAGCGTGGCGAGCGCAAGGAGCGCAAGGCGCTGTCCGCGCTCGACGCCAAGGCCAAACGCGACGCGCGCTACGCCGCTCGCCAGGCGCGCCGCTAGCGCCCCTTGAACACCGCTGGCCGCTTGGCGATGAACGCCGCCCGCGCCTCGGCGTGATCGGCCGTCGCGGCCAGGCCCGGCGTTTCCGCCTCCGTCGTCGAGACGCCTGACGCCACGCGCTTGGTCGCCTCGATGGCGAGCGGCGCGCGGGAGGCGATGAGCTTCGCCATCGCCAGCGCCGCATCCAGTAAGTCCTCGGCCGGATGAACCTCGGCCGCTACCCCATCCGCCAGCGCCCGCGCGGCGTCGAAGGGCGCGCCGGTCAGCAGATGCGGTTTGGCGCGACTTTGGCCGATCAGCGCCGTCAGGCGGTCGGCCGACGCCGTGAGCCCCATCCGCACCGCCGAGCAGGCGAAGCTCGCCCGGTCGCTAGCCAGGCGGATGTCGCAAGCCAGCGCCAGCTCCAGGCCGCCGCCGATGCACCAGCCGTCCACCGCCGCGATCACCGGGACCCGGCAGGCGGCGACGGTGTCGCACATGGCCAGGAAGTGGAGGATCGCCGCGCTCTGGGTTTCCACGTCGCGCGACAGGGACTCGGCCAGGTCGTCGCCCGTGCAGAAGGCGCCGTTGCGGCCGGTCAGGATCGCGACCCGCACCGCGCGGTCGGCTTCCACGGCGGCGAAGGCCTCCAGCAGCCTTGCGCGTTCGGCCATGGCCAGGACGTTGGCGGGGGCGGTGTCCAGTTCGATCAGGGCGATCGACGGTTCAGGAAACGACAGGTGGATCATGGCTGCACCCTCGCCCGCCCCACCAGCGCGAGCAACCTTCCGCAGCGCTATGCTGCGACGCACAAGTTTCCCCTTGCCACTTTCAAACAGTTGTCTCAGCCTCGCTTCCAAGACCCGAAATCAAACGGGCGCGCATAGCCGAGTTTAGTCCTCAAGCGTTGTTGCGATGCGAGAACACGGGGAGAGTGACATGGCCGAGCCTGTCCTGAAGGACCTGTACGAGATCGGCGAGATCCCGCCGGCCTTCCACGTGCCCAAGTCCATGTACGCCTGGAGCATCCGCAAGGACCGCCACGGCAAGCCCTCCGACGCCATGCAGGTCGAGGTGGTCCCCACCTGGGACATCGGCGAGGACGAGGTGCTGGTCCTCGTGATGGCCGCCGGGGTCAATTACAACGGCATCTGGGCGGCGCTGGGCGAACCGATCAGCCCGCTGGACGGTCACAAGCAGCCTTTCCACATCGCCGGGTCCGACGCCTCGGGCATTGTCTGGGCCGTGGGCGCCAAGGTGAAGCGATGGAAGCTGGGCGACGAGGTCGTCATCCACTGCAATCAGGACGACGGCGACGATGAGGAGTGCAACGGCGGCGACCCGATGTTCTCGTCCAGCCAGCGCATCTGGGGCTACGAGACGCCGGACGGCAGTTTCGCCCAGTTCTGCCGGGTGCAGTCGCGCCAGCTGATGCCGCGTCCCCGGCACCTGACCTGGGAAGAGGCCGCCTGCTACACGCTGACCCTCGCCACCGCCTACCGCATGCTGTTCGGCCACAAGCCGCATGAGCTGAAGCCCGGCCAGAACGTGCTGGTCTGGGGCGCGTCAGGGGGCCTGGGCGTCTTCGCCGTGCAGCTGGCCGCCGTGGCCGGGGCCAATGCCATCGGCGTGGTCAGCGACGACGACAAGCGCGAGTTCGTGCTGTCGATGGGCGCCAAGGCGGTGCTGAACCGCAAGGAATTCGACTGCTGGGGCCAGTTGCCCAAGGTCAACGGCCCAGAGTTCTCCGACTACATGAAGGAGAGCCGCAAGTTCGGCAAAGCCATCTGGCAGATCACCGGCAATCGCGACGTGGATTTGGTGTTCGAGCACCCCGGCGAGTCGACCTTCCCGGTCAGCGTGTTCGTCGTGAAGCGCGGCGGCATGGTGGCCATCTGCGCCGGCACCTCGGGCTTCAACCTGACCATGGATGCGCGCTTCCTGTGGATGCGCCAGAAGCGCGTGCAGGGCAGCCACTTCGCCAACCTGATGCAGGCCAGCGCCGCCAACCAGCTGGTCATCGACCGCCGCGTCGATCCGTGCCTGTCGGAGGTGTTCCCCTGGGACCAGATCCCGGCTGCCCACGAGAAGATGCTGGCCAACCAGCACCTGCCGGGGAACATGGCCGTGCTGGTCTGCGCCCAGCGTCCGGGCCTCCGGACCTTCGAGGAAGTGCAGGAGCTGGGCGGCGGGAGCTAGTCCAGGAAGCTGTCGGCCAGCGCCTGGTCGGTCTCGTGCACCCAGCAGGCGTCCAGCCGGCCGTCGCGGGCGGTGTAGACCAGCAGGCGCTCGACCACCGCCTCGCGGCCGTCGCGGCGGAAGCGCTCGCGGGCCAGGATGGCGGCGCGGGTCTCGCCGACCAGGACGTCGACGATCTCGACCAGCTGGCGGTTGGTGCGGCGCGAGACCTCGGCCAATACCGCCAGCGCCTTGGCCTTGCCCACATGGACGCCAGCCAGGCTGTTGCGGCCGGCATAGTACAGGGTGAAGTCGTCGTGATAGCCGCCGACCATGGCCGGCAGGTCGCCCGCCCGCCAGGCGGCGGCATAGGCGTGGACGGCGTCGCCGACGGAAGTGGGCATGGCTTGCTCGCGGGCTTAAGCTTCGGGTGTCTCCGCTCTAGCCGCCCGCGCGCCGAAGACTGTCAGCAGGCCGGCCGAGAGACCCGTCGCCAGGGCCACCGGGACCAGCGCCCCGACCACCGCCCCGCCTGCCGCGCCCGCGCCGATCAGCTGGGCGGCGGCCAGCGGGCCGAGGATCGAGCCCAGCCGGCTGGCGGCGATGGCCGCGCCGACGCCGCTGCCGCGCACCGCGTCGGCATAGAGCTGCGGCGCCAGGCTGTAGAGCGTGAACTGGCCGCCCATCAGCAGGAAGCCGGCGACGAAGGCCAGCACGGCGATCTCGCCGCCATTGCCCGCGCTGGCCAGGCCCAGCAGCGCCAAGGCGAGGCCGGCGAAGGTCCCGACCAGCGGCCAGCGCGGCCCGATGCGATCGACCAAGAGGCCCAGCAGCACCCCGCCGGCCGCGCCGCCCAGATTGAACAGCGCCGCCGCCCCGAACGCGGCGCTCTTGGGCAGGCCGCGCGCCACCAGCAGGGTCGGCAGCCAGTTGAGCAAGAGGTGCAGGATCAGCGCGGTCAGGGCCACGCCCAGCCACAGGCTCACGGTAATCGGCAGACGGCGCGGCGAGAACAGCGCGCTCAAGGCCGCCCGGCCCTGCTGCTCGATCGCCTGCGGCCGGCGTAGCGGCAGGACGAAATGCAGCAGCGGCGCGGCCAGCAGCGGGGCGATCCCGCCGACCACGAAGATCATCCGCCAATCCTCGGCCAGGGGCGAGCGCGCCAAGAGGCCCGCCACCGCCCCGCCCAGCGGCAGGCCGGCGGTGACCAGGCCCACCGTCACGGTCTTGCGCGCCGGGCCGGCCTGCTCGGACGCCAAGGCGATCAGCATCGGCATGGCCCCGCCCAGACCGACGCCGGTCAGGACGCGCACGACCAGCAGGGCCTCGAAGTCCTTGGCCAAAGGCGTCGCCAACGAGAACAGGCCAAAGGCCGCCGCCGAGAACACCAGCACCGGCCGCCGCCCGATCCGGTCGGCGACCGCGCCGCCGGCCGAGGCCCCCAGCATCAGCCCGATCAAGCTGGCGCTGAACGCCCAGCCGGCCTGGCCCGGCGTAAGGCCCAAGGCCGGGACCATGCGCGGCGCGGCCACGCCCATCGACTGGATGTCGAACCCCTCCAGCATGGCGGCCAGGAGGCAGACGGCCAGCACCGCCCAGATGGGTTTGTCCTTGGCGTCCATGGTCCCCTCCCCGGTTTGGGGAGGAGACTAGGCCGCGCGCGGGAGCTCGGCTAGCGCGCCGCCCTGCCCGCCTTCACCGCCGCCGCCAGATCCTCCAGCACCTTCACCGAGGTGTCCCAGTCGATGCAGGCGTCGGTGACCGACTGGCCGTAGGTCAGGGCCTGACCGGGGACGATGTCCTGGCGGCCGGCGACCAGGTTGCTCTCGATCATCACGCCCATGACCGGCGAAGACCCCGTGGCCACCTGGGCGCAGATGTCGGCCGCCACTGCCGGCTGGTTCTCGTGGTTCTTGCCGCTGTTGGCGTGGCTGACATCGACCATGATCCGGGCCGGCATGCCCGCCTTGGCGACGGCTTCGGCCGCAGCGGCGACGCTGGCGGCGTCGTAGTTGGGCGTCTTGCCGCCGCGCAGCACCACGTGGCAGTCCTTGTTGCCGGTGGTGGTGGCGATGGCCGCGCGGCCCTCCTTGGTCACGGCCAGGAAATGGTGCGGCTGGCTGGCGGCCATCACCGCGTCGACCGCCACCTTGACGTCGCCATTGGTGCCGTTCTTGAAGCCGACCGGGCACGACAGGCCCGAGGCCATCTCGCGGTGGATCTGGCTCTCGGTCGTGCGCGCGCCGATCGCGCCCCAGGCCACCAGGTCGGCGATGTATTGCGGGGTGGTGACGTCCAGGAACTCGCAGGCGGCCGGCAGGCCTTGGGCGCAGACGTCCAGCAGCACGCGCCGCGCCAGGCGCAGGCCGTCATTGATCCGGAAGCCGCCGTCCAGGTCCGGGTCGTTGATCAGGCCCTTCCAGCCCACGGTCGTGCGCGGCTTCTCGAAATAGACCCGCATGACGATTTCCAGCTCGCCGGCATGGCGTTCGCGCTCGGCGGCCAGGCGCTGGGCGTAGTCCAGGGCCGCCTTGGGATCGTGGATCGAGCACGGGCCGATCACCACCACCAGGCGGTCGTCGCGACCGTTCAGGATCTCGTGCACGGCCCGGCGGCCCGCGCCCACGACCTCGGCGACCTGCGAGGTGGCCGGGGCCTCGCCGATCACCTGGGCGGGCGGGCTGAGGGTCTGCAGTTTCTGGATGCGCAGGTCGTCGGTCGGGACCGGGATCGTGACGACATTGGCGGCGGTCGAGGAAGGCATGGCGTACTCCGGGAAATCTTTTGGAGAGGTCCGGCGGCCATTAAAAAAGCCGCCCGGGGAACCCCTGGCGGCTGGTGAAGATGTTTGTGGTCCTGGTTGATCTCAGGCCAAACGATCCCCTCCCGGCGCCAGAGGCGTCGGATAGCTAAAGTACCAAAACAGCTGTTGGCTGGCGGCGAGGGTCATCGTCGGCAAGCTTAGGGCGAAGTTTTCCGGGAGTCGAGCGCCACGTTCGACGCGCATGGCAAACTACGCTTTACCAAAAACTCAACTTCGGCTGGCACCTTCCCCGTCACGCCCACTGTGGGGCGATAGGGGGATTGATCATGACGACGAGAACCTTGGCCGATCTGGTGGCCATCGCGACCTATGGCGGCGGCTTTCAGGTCAGCGCCAACGACTACAGCCTGGACGAGCTGGTGAAGGCGGCCGACGCGCTGTGCAACGGCGCCTGGATGCGCGTGCTGCACACCGACGCCCTGACGGCCAAGGACCTGGCCCTGATCGCTCAGCACGGCGGCCCGGGCGGCGTCGAGTTCGTGTTCGCGGCCTAAGATCACAATCGCCCGCGCCGGCCGCCCTTGAGGCGGTCCAGGGCGCGGGGCGTATGCGGCGGCGGCTCCGGCGTCTCGGTGAAAGCCGGGCGCGGAGCCGCCGCCGGCTTCCACTCCGGGACCATCGCCGCGATCTTGCGGGCGGTAGCGGCCATGACGCCGCAGACCCTGGCCTTTTCGCGGGCCTTGCGGATCAGGACGGGGTCGTCCGTGGCCTCGATCGAGGCCCAGACGGCGTCCAGCATCGCCATCAGCTTGGCTTGGGTGTCTTCGCACCAGCGTTGGGCAGAGGTCTGTGTCATGCCGCTAGCTTGCGGCCGTCTGACGGACCGGGGACAAGAAACGTGCGTTTTCCGATAAGCCTTTGAATAGGTTTGAGGCGCTCCCGAAAAGTACGGGGATTGAGCGGCGCCCTGTGGATAACTTTCGCAGCCGCTCGATAACGAGATTGTCGCGTATCGAAATCCAACGCACAGTCTCCCCCAACAAGTGTTCGGGGAGATGATTATGGGTGTCGGGGGTAAGGTCGCGCTGACGGCCGTGGGTCTGGTTCTGGCCGTGACGGCCGTGGTCGCCGTGCGCACCGCGACGTTCAAGGCGCCGGCCGTGGTGGATCCCGCGGCGGTGAAACTGGCCTCGGCTCGGCCCGTCGACGTCGCCAAGGCCGCCGACCACCTGGCGCAGGCCGTGCGCTTCCAGACCATCAGCCACCAGGACCGCGCCGACGACCAGCCGGCCGAGTGGGACAAGCTGCACGCCTGGCTGCAAACGACCTATCCGCAGGCCCACAAGGTCATGACCCGCGAGGTCGTGGCCGACCACACGCTGGTCTACACCTGGACCGGATCGAACCCCGCCCTGCCCCCGATCGTGCTGATGGCCCACCAGGACGTGGTGCCGGTGACGCCGGGCAGCGAGGGCCAGTGGAGCCATCCGCCGTTCGACGGCGTCATCGCCGACGGCGCGGTCTGGGGTCGGGGCGCGATCGACGACAAGGGCTCGCTGGTCACGCTGTTCGAGGCGCTGGAAGGCGTGGCGGGCAGCGGCTTCAAGCCCGTGCGCACGGTGATCATCGTCAGCGGCCATGACGAGGAGGTGCGCGGCGTGGGCGCCCGCGCCGCCGCGGCGCTGCTCAAGTCGCGCAACATCAAGGCCCAGTTCGTGCTGGACGAGGGCATGGCCGTGGTCGCCGACCACCCCGTCACCGGCAAGCCCGCCGCCATTATCGGCACGGCCGAGAAGGGCTACGCCACCATGAAGGTCACGGCTCCGGCCGTCGGCGGCCACAGCTCGGCCCCGCCCGCGGACGGCGGCGGCGTGGTGGCCCTATCCAAGGCGGTGGCGGCGATCAACGACCACCCCTTCCCGATGAAGTTCCAGGGCCCCGGCGCCGACATGCTGGGCGCCATCGCCCCGTACGCCAAGCCCGAGGTGAAGATCTTCGCCGCCAACACCTGGCTGTTCTCGCCGCTGCTGGTGAAGGTCACCGCCAAGACCCCGGCCGGCGCGGCCATGCTGCACACCACCATCGCGCCGACCATGTTGAAAGGCTCGCCCAAGGAGAACGTCCTGCCGCAGGACGCCACGGCCTGGATCAACTATCGCATCGCGCCGGGCGACAGCTCGGCCACGGTGATGGCGCGGGCCAAGGACGCGGTCGGCAAGCTGCCGGTCCAGCTGGCCTGGAGCAAGACGCCGGACGAGCCCTCGGCCGTCTCGTCGACCAGCTCGGACGCCTGGAAGACCATCGCCGGCCTGGCGGGCGACGAGAGCAAGGCCCCGGTCGTGCCCGGCCTGGTCACCGCCGGCACCGACAGCCGCTACATGGGCGGGGTGGCCAGCGACGTCTATCGCTTCCAGCCGCTGGTGCTGAAGGTCGAGGAGACCAAGATCATCCACGGCACCGACGAACACATCAGCCTGGACAATGTCGCGCGAATGGTGCGCTTCTATCAGCGCCTGGTGGAGACGGCCGCGTCGCGGTGAGGTCTCTCTCGGGCGGGGCGTGTTCGGGGGAACACGGTCGGGGGACTTGGCGGAGGTAATCCGCCCACAACTTTGGCTGTCGCTTTCTCGAGCTTGAATACGGCTGTCGCAGAGGCCTGCGACACTGGGCCTCAAGTTACAGCGTTCTCCCAACCGCTAAGAAGCGCACCATGCCCGCCGACGACGCCCCGCTGATCAAGGCCAAGCCTATCGCTGACAAGTTCGGCGAGGGCTTCGTCTGGGACGCCTGGTACGTCGCCTGCCTGTCGCCCGACATCAAACCCGGCAAGGCCGAGAAGCGCGAATATCTGGGCGAACCGATCCTCCTGGGCCGCACCCGCGCGGGCCAGGTCTACGCCATCCGCGACATCTGCCCCCACCGCGCGGCCGCCCTGTCGGCCGGCCGCGTGCACCGCGAGGCCGACGGCACCGACAGCATCGAGTGCCCCTATCACGGCTGGCGCTTCGGGCCCGACGGGGCCTGCAAGTCGATCCCGTCCCTGACCGGCGACAGCGACTTCGACATCTCCAAGGTGCGGGTGCGCAAGTATCCGACCGTCGAGCAGCAGGGCATGGTCTGGATCTGGATGTCCTCGAACCCGCGCTTCGACGGCGAACCGCCGGAGCCGCCGCCGACCATCCCCGGCGTGGTGGGCGGCAAGCCCAAGCTGGTCGACCACCTGGACTACGACATCCATATCGACCACGCGGTGCTGGGCCTGATCGATCCGGCCCACGGCCCTTACGTGCACCAGCAGTGGTGGTGGCGGACCAAGACCAGCCAGCACGAGAAGAAGAAGACCTTCTGCGCCTCGGAAGCCGGCTTCACCATGGTGCGGCACGAGCCGTCCAAGAACTCCAAGGCCTACGCCATCCTGGGCGGCGAGCCCCTGACCGAGATCACCTTCCGCCTGCCGGGCCTGCGCTGGGAGCATGTGACGGTGGGCGAGCGTCAGGTGCTGGCCCTGTCGGCGATGACGCCGATCAACGCCCACAAGACCCGGATGAACCAGATCATGTGGTCGGACCACTGGGCCTTCACGGCCTTCTATCCGATCATCCGCGTGGCCGCCCGGGCCTTCCTGCGCCAGGACGGGGCAATCGTGGCGGCCCAGACGCCGGGGCTGCAGCAGAACCCGCCGCTGATGTGGGTGGGCGACGCGGACCAGCAGGCGCGCTGGTACCACCAGTGCAAGCGCGAATGGATGGCCAGCCGGCGAGAAGGCCGGGCGTTTGTTAATCCGGTGAAGGACCAGACGCTGCGGTGGCGGACGTAGGGGTCTCCTCCCCCGCCAAACATATCCCGTCATTCCGCGCTTTATGCGCGGGACCCATTTCTCCGCCGCAGGTGCGGAGCAGGACAGGGATCTCACGTGTAAGCTGAACCATGGGTCCCGCGCATAAAGCGCGGGATGACGGGGAGTGGAGATGGCGCTGAGCCTTCAGGTCTACTGCACGAGACTCCTCACCAGCCTGCGCACCCTGCCCACCCCGCGCGGCTGGCTGCTCTGCGCCGCCATCTCCGCCGCCACCCTGGCGCTGATGATGGTCATCGGGTTCGTCACCGGGCTCTACAAGCTCCAGCCGACCGAGCCCGGCCTGCCCCTGCGCATGCTGATCGTGTTTTTCATCCCCGCCCTGGGCGAGGAGATCCCCTTCCGAGGCCTGCTCACCCCCGGCCCCAGCGAGAGCGCGCGCCCCAAGCTGGAGATCGCCGTCTCCACCGCCCTCTACACCGTCTGGCACGTGTTCGAGGCCGTGACCTTCCTGAAGTCCGCCGCCGGCATCTTCCTGCGGCCCGACTTCCTGCTGTGCTGCGCGGTGCTGGGCCTGGGCTGCGCGATCACCAAGCGGGTGACCGGCTCGATCTGGCCGGCGGTGATCCTGCACTGGGCGCTGGTGGTGGTCTGGCAGACCTGGCTGGGCGGGGTGAGTGCTCTCTCGTAACAACGAAAAAGCCCGCCCGGTCCTAGGGGGTGGACCGGGCGGGCTCTCTTCGAAGCGCGGCCAGAGGGACGGAGCGGACGCGCTCCGAAAGCTCTAGCGCGGGTTAGGCGCGGTAGACGTAGGCGCTCGAGACGTAGCCGACGCCGACGCCGTTCTGGCCGACCAGGATCCACTTGCCGTCACCGGTGCGGCCCAGGGCTTGGAAGGTCGAGCCCGAGCTGACCGAACCCAGGCGCTCGCCGCGGGTGGAGGCTTCGGCCCGCAGGTTCACGGTCGAGCGGGTGACGTACTTCTTGTCCATCTTGACCAGGGGCGCGGCCTCGACGGTCTGGGCGTAGCGATAGCCACCCGACTTGTAGATGCCGCCGACGTCCTTGGCCGCCTCGGTCTTCTGCATGCCGCAGCCGATGGCCGAGCCGGCGCCCGCGCCGACCACGGCGCCGATGGCCGTGCCCGTGCCGCGATCGCCCTTGCCGGCGATCTTGTTGCCGGCAAGGCCGCCCAGCAGGCCGCCCAGGACCGCGCCGACTTCCTGCTTCGAGCCCGAGGCCTTGCAGCCGACGACGCCGGCATTGGCTTGCGGCGCGGCGGCCATCGACAGGGCCGCGGCGGCGGCGCCCAGGGTCAGGGCGGTGGTCTTGATCTTCATCGAGATGGTCATGGTCTTTGTCCCTTTTCAAAGTCTGCGGGGTCAGCAACCCCGTGAGACAGACCATGACAGGGCGAAGCTGAACGGTTGCGGGAACCCGTTCAGCAGATTTCGTTCATGTTGAAAAAAGTTCGCCCGGGGTGTTACGAGCCCCGCCCGCAACGACCTTCAGAAAGCTGGCGATGATCCAACCTGGCGCGACCTTCAAGGACAATCTTCAGCAGCTGCCGGCCATCGACGGCGTGCAGCGCATCGACCTGGTCGACGCGCAAGGGATCGTGGTCGCCAGCATCGAGAACCAGCCGGGCAAGCAGGGCTCGGTGGCAGTCTATCAGTATCTGAAGCAGGCCTTCGGCGCCCTGGACGCGCGTGCGGCCGAGCACGGCCTGGCCGTGTTCGGCGAGCACACGGCCGACGCCCGCGAGCGTCCCGGCGCGCATCCGAACGTCGACCGCCTGCTGGAGATCGCCGCCGGCGGCGCGCCGCTGACGATCGAGATCGTCTAGGCGCCGAGCGCGTACGGCCCGCTCTTCTCCAGCGCCTTGGCCCAGGCCGGCCGCGCGTGCATGCGGCCGATCCAGGCGGCCATGTGCGGATAGTCGGCCAGCTTGCCCATGGCCTTGGCCACCTCGGGCACGAAGCTCATCTGGATGTCGGCGCCGGTCAGGGCCTCGCCGACGAAGAACGCCCGCCCGGCCAGGCTGTCGTTCACGAACGCCAGGTGGTTGGCGATCTCGCTCTGGATGCGCGGATGCAACGGCGCGCCGGCCTCGCCCAGACGGCCGACATACATGTTGAGCATCAGCGGCAGCATGGCCGAGCCCTCGGCATAGTGCAGCCACTGCTGGTAGCGGTCGTAGTCGGCGCTGGCCGGATCCGGGGCCAGGCGCCCCTCGCCGTGGCGGCGGATCACGTAGTCGATGATCGCGCCGGACTCGATGACGGTGAGATCCCCATCCACGATCACCGGCGACTTGCCCAGCGGATGCACGGCCAGCAGTGACGGCGGGGCCAGGCGGGTCTTGGGATCGCGGGTGTGCTGGACGATCTCGTACGGGACGCCCAGTTCCTCCAGCAGCCACAGGATCCGCTGCGAGCGCGACTCGTTGAGGTGATGAACCGTCAGCATTGTTTCTTCCTCGACCTTGTGCGCTGCGGCATTGCTCGCAGGTGCGAAAAGCGCCAGGGTGAAGAAAACAACCGTTTGGAGCCGGGGAGCAAGCATGACGCATACGGCAAGCGAGACCCTCATTCTCCCCGGCCTGACCGGTCTGCTGCGTGAAGCGGCCGACGCCGCCGGCCTGTTCGTGGCCGAGGCCAAGCCGCAGGTGCTGGCCCACATCTCGGGCGAAACCGGCAAGGTCGACCGCAAGCTGGCCGACATCCATCAGCACCGCGTCCACGGCTATGGCTGGTACGCCGCTTATGCCGAGCTCCTGAACCAGGTCGCCGGCTGGGCCGAGCGGCTGCAGGACGAGGGCCGGTTCGGCGAGATCGAGGCCCTGCTGGCCCAGCTGCTGTTCAGCGAATACTGCGCTCAGCTGGTCGGCGGCGTGCCGATGAACCAGGGCGAGATCGTCCGGCCGGCGCATCTGGTCGAAGACCGCGCGGTGCTGAACCGGCTCTATTCCAACGGCCTGATGAAGCTGATGGTCGAGGGCGGGACGCAGGCCGTGAAGACCCGCATCGCCCAGCATCTGTCCCAGGCGCGCGGCAAGCCGACGCTGGAACAGACCGGTCTCGACGAAACCTTCGAGATGATCCGCGACCAGTTCCACGCCTTCGCCGAGGAGAAGGTCACCCCCTTCGCCCACGAGTGGCACCTGAAGGACCAGCTGATCCCGATCGAACTGGTCGAGGAGCTGGGCGCCCTGGGTGTGTTCGGCCTGACCATCCCCGAAGAGTTCGGCGGCAGCGGCATGGGCAAGACCGCCATGTGCGTGGTCTCCGAAGAGCTCTCCCGCGCCTGGATCGGCGTCGGGTCGCTAGCCACCCGCTCGGAGATCGCCGGCGAGCTGATCCTGACCGGCGGCACCGATGCGCAGAAAGAATACTGGCTGCCCAAGATCGCCAGCGCCGAGATCCTGCCGACCGCCGTCTTCACCGAGCCCAATACCGGCAGCGACCTGGGCGCGCTTCGGACGCGGGCCGAGCTGAAGGGCGACCAGTATGTGGTGACCGGCAACAAGACCTGGATCACCCACGCCGCCCGCGCCGACGTCATGACCCTGCTGGTCCGCACCGACCCGGCCACCACCGACTATCGTGGCCTCTCCATGCTGCTGGCCCCCAAGCCGCGCGGCGTCGAGGGCGACGACTTCCCCGCCCAAGGCATGAGCGGCGGCGAGATCGGGGTGATCGGCTATCGCGGCATGAAGGAATATGAGCTGGGCTTCGACGGCTTCGAAGTGCCGGCCGAGAACCTGCTGGGTGGCGTTACGGGCCAAGGCTTCAAGCAGCTGATGGCCACCTTCGAGAGCGCCCGCATCCAGACCGCCGCCCGCGCGGTCGGGGTAGCGCAAGCCGCGCTGGAGACCGGCTTGGCCTACGCCCTGGACCGCCAGCAGTTCGGCCAGGCGATCTTCGAGTTCCCGCGCGTCTCCAACAAGCTGGCCATGATGGCCGCCGAGATCATGGGCGTGCGCCAGCTGACCTACTACGCCGCCCGCCAGAAGGACGAAGGCAAGCGGTGTGACCTGGAGGCCGGCATGGCCAAGCTGATCGCGGCGCGCGTGGCCTGGGCGGCGGCCGACAACGCCCTGCAGATCCACGGCGGCAACGGGTTCGCGATGGAGTATGCGGCCAGCCGGCTGCTGGCCGATGCGCGGATCCTCAACATCTTCGAGGGCGCGGGCGAGATCCAGGCGCAGGTGATCGCGCGGCGGCTGCTGGACGGGGGCAACTGACCCAAAACCGTTCGGGGTCGTTTCTTGCGCCCTTGTCCGCCGATAGGGGCTCGGCATAGCGTGGTACCTTCACCGTAAGGACCGCCCATGCTCGCCACGACCCGCCGCACCGCTCTTGTCTCGGCCCTCGCGACCACGGGTCTGGCGGCGTTCGGCAGTCGGGCCTTCGCGCAGGAGACCGGCTCGGTCGCCGCCGCCGTCGACCAGCTGGCGCAGGACGTCATGGCCGCCTTCCCCGACCAGCCGGGCCTGGGGATCACCGTCGTCGAGAAGGGCAAGGTCACCCTGGCCAAGGGCTATGGCGTCAAGACGCTGGGCCAGCCGGACCGCTGCGACGAGAACACCGTCTTCGGCATCGCCTCCAACACCAAGGCCATGACCGCGGCCCTGATCGCCATGCTGGTCGAGGAGGGCAAGCTGGCCTGGGACGATCCGGTGACCAAGCACCTGCCGGCCTTCCAGATGAGCGATCCCGTCATCACCAAGCTGATGACCGTCCGCGACCTGCTGGTCCACCGCAGCGGCCTCTCCCTCGGCGCGGGCGACCTGATGATCTGGCCCGACCCGACCCATACCCGCGCCGACATCGTGGCGGGGCTGAAGTACCTGCCGATCAGCGGCCAGTTCCGGGGCGGCTACGCCTATGACAACGTGCTCTATGTCGCCGCCGGGGCGGTGATCGAGGCGGTCACCGGCCAGTCGTGGGAAGTGGTGATCAAGGCCCGGATCTTCGATCCCCTGGCCATGACCAGCACGGTCTCCAGTCCCTCGCTGGTCGACAAGTCCCGCCGGGCCGCGCCGCATGCGCGCCTGGGTCCGCCCGTCCGGGGCCTGGGCCCGCAGACGGTGCTGCCGTTCGACAACAGCTTCGCCTCGGCCGCCCCCGCCGGCGGCGTCAACTCCACGCCTAAGGACATCGCCCAGTGGATGATGGTCCAGCTGGGGTTGGGCATGACCCCCAACGGCAAGCGCCTGTGGGGCGAGCCCTCGGCCCGCGAGATGTGGAAGCCGCACACCCTCACCGCCTGGGCCGACGGTCCCAGCGACGAGAACCCGGTGCGTCCGTCGATGCAGGCCTATGGCCTGGGCTGGTTCGTCCAGGACCATCGGGGCGAGCGCCTGCTGTGGCACACCGGCGGCCTGGCCGGCTTCATCTCGTACACGGGCCTGCTGCCGGGCCGGAAGTCGGGCATCATGATCATGACCAACGCCGAGGAGACGCCGGTCCTGCGCACCCTGCGCTATGGCGGTCCCGACCGGCTGCAGGGCCGTAGCGACTTCGACTGGATCGCCTCGTCCAAGCGGGTCCAGGCCCAGGCGGACGCCGACACGATCAAGGACGCCGCCCGCGCCACCACCACCGCCACGCCCGGCGGGGCCAAGCCCAGCCTGCCGCTGGCGGCCTATGCCGGCGTCTATCGCGATCCCTGGTACGGCACGGTGACCATCACCGTGGTCGGAAAGGGCAAGAAGCAGGGCCTGCACGTCGCGTTCGACAAGACCCCGGCCCTGCGCGGCAAGCTCGAGCCCTTCGACGGCGAGATGTTCAAGACGACCTTCGACGACCGCACCCAGGAGGACGCCTTCCTGACCTTCGACCTGAAGGACGGCAAGGTGGTTTCGGCCCTGGTCAAGGCGGTCTCGCCGCTGGCCGACTTCAGCTACGACTACCAGGACCTGCGGCTGTCGAAGATCAATTAGCGGCTCAATTGCAAAGCTTCGGAACTCGCCCCCAACAGCCGCGTTGTCGAATGAGTTTGGGGGTGGGTTTGCTCTAGGCGATACGGTCAAGGTTCGGCCGCCGCCCCTCACCCCCAAACGCCAGTCAACGCACGTGGGGGTGCATGCATATGCAAGGCGTTATGGAGCGGTCCGCCAGTGGCCGCGAGCTCGACGGCCATCAGCTGCTGGCGGCGCTGCGCGCGTTCCGCCGCGGCGACTTCTCGGTCCGGCTGCCGACCGACCTGTCGGGGCTGGACGGCGAGCTGGCCGAGGCCTTCAACGATGCTGTCGATCTAAACGACCGGATCTCGAAAGAGTTCGAACGGCTGCGCGACGTGGTCGGCCGCCAGGGCAAGATCAACCAACGCGCCCAGCTGCCGGGCGCGGTGGGCGCCTGGGCCGAGAGCGTCGAGGCCGTCAACAGCCTGATCACCGACATGGTGCACCCGACCGCCGAAATGGCCCGCGTGATCGGCGCGGTGGCGAATGGCGACCTGTCGCAGACCATGGACCTGGAGAACGAGGACCGACCCCTGCGCGGCGAGTTCCTGCGCACCGGCAAGGTCGTCAACACCATGGTCGGGCAGCTCGGCTCCTTCGCCTCGGAAGTGACCCGCGTGGCCCGCGAAGTCGGCACCGAGGGCAAGCTGGGCGGTCAGGCCCAGGTCAAGGGCGTCACCGGCGCCTGGAAGGACCTCACCGACAACGTCAACCTGATGGCCGGCAACCTGACCGGCCAGGTCCGCAACATCGCCGAAGTGACCACCGCCGTCGCCAACGGCGACTTGAGCCGCAAGATCACCGTCGACGTGAAGGGCGAGGTGCTGGAGCTGAAGAACACCATCAACACCATGGTGGACCAGCTCAACAGCTTCGCCTCGGAAGTCACCCGCGTGGCCCGTGAAGTGGGTACGGAAGGCAAGCTGGGCGGTCAGGCCCAGGTCAAGGGCGTCACCGGCGCCTGGAAGGAACTGACCGATAACGTGAACCTGATGGCCGGCAACCTGACCGGCCAGGTCCGCAACATCGCCGAGGTCACCACCGCCGTGGCCCGCGGCGACCTCTCCAAGAAGATCACCGTCGACGTGCGCGGCGAAATCCTGGAGCTGAAGGACACCATCAACACCATGGTGGACCAGCTGAACGGCTTCGCCTCGGAAGTGACCCGCGTGGCCCGCGAAGTCGGCACCGAAGGCAAGCTGGGCGGCCAGGCGCGCGTGGAAGGCGTGGCCGGCACCTGGAAGGACCTGACCGACAACGTCAACTTCATGGCCGCCAACCTGACCGGCCAGGTGCGGAACATCGCCGAGGTGACCACCGCCGTCGCCAATGGCGACCTCTCCAAGAAGATCACCGTCGACGTGAAGGGCGAGATCCTGGAGCTGAAGTCGACCATCAACGTCATGGTCGATCAGCTGAACGCCTTCGCCAGCGAAGTGACCCGCGTAGCGCGGGAAGTGGGTACGGAAGGCAAGCTGGGCGGCCAGGCCAACGTCACCGGCGTCGGCGGCACCTGGAAGGAGCTGACCGACAACGTGAACCTGATGGCCGGCAACCTGACCGGCCAGGTCCGTAACATCGCCGAGGTGACCACCGCCGTCGCCATGGGCGACCTCTCCAAGAAGATCACCGTCGACGTGAAGGGCGAGATCCTGGAGCTGAAGAACACCATCAACACCATGGTGGACCAGCTCAACTCGTTCAGCTCGGAAGTGACCCGCGTGGCCCGCGAAGTCGGCACCGAAGGCAAGCTGGGCGGCCAGGCCCAGGTGAAGGGCGTCACCGGCGCCTGGAAGGACCTGACCGACAACGTCAACTTCATGGCCGCCAACCTGACCGGCCAGGTCCGCAACATCGCCGACGTCACCACCGCCGTGGCCAACGGCGACTTGTCCAAGAAGATCACCGTCGACGTGAAGGGCGAGATCCTGGAGCTGAAGTCGACCATCAACATCATGGTCGACCAGCTGAACGCCTTCGCCTCGGAAGTGACCCGCGTGGCCCGCGAAGTCGGCACCGAAGGCAAGCTGGGCGGCCAGGCCCAGGTGAAGGGCGTCGGCGGCGCCTGGAAGGAACTGACCGACAACGTCAACCTGATGGCCGGCAACCTGACCGGCCAGGTGCGGAACATCGCCGAGGTGACCACCGCCGTCGCCATGGGCGACTTGTCCAAGAAGATCACCGTCGACGTGAAGGGCGAGATCCTGGAGCTGAAGAACACCATCAACGTCATGGTGGACCAGCTGAACAGCTTCTCGTCAGAAGTGACCCGCGTGGCCCGCGAAGTCGGCACCGAAGGCAAGCTGGGCGGCCAGGCCCAGGTCAAGGGCGTCACCGGCGCCTGGAAGGACCTGACTGACAACGTCAACTTCATGGCCGCCAACCTGACGGGTCAGGTGCGGAACATCGCCGACGTCACGACCGCCGTCGCCAAGGGCGACCTGTCCAAGAAGATCACCGTCGACGTGAAGGGCGAGATCCTGGAGCTGAAGTCGACCATCAACGTCATGGTCGATCAGCTGAACGGCTTCGCCTCGGAAGTGACCCGTCTGGCCCGCGAAGTGGGTACGGAAGGCAAGCTGGGCGGCCAGGCCCAGGTGCCCGGCGTGGCCGGCACCTGGAAGGACCTCACCGACAACGTCAACATGATGGCCGCCAACCTGACCGGCCAGGTCCGGAACATCGCCGACGTCGTGACCTCGGTCGCGCAAGGCAACCTCAAGCGCAAGCTGACCCTGGACGCCAAGGGCGAGATCGCTTCGCTGGCCGACACCATCAACGGCATGATCGAGACCCTGGCCACCTTCGCCGACCAAGTGACCAACGTGGCCCGCGAAGTGGGTTCGGAAGGCAAGCTGGGCGGCCAGGCCCGCGTGCCCGGGGCCGCGGGCCTGTGGCGCGACCTGACCGACAACGTCAACGAGCTGGCCGCCAACCTGACCACCCAGGTCCGCGCCATCGCCGAAGTGTCGACGGCCGTGACCAAGGGCGACCTGACGCGGTCGATCACCGTGGAAGCCTCGGGCGAAGTGGCCGCGCTCAAGGACAACATCAACGAGATGATCCGTAATCTGAAGGATCAGACTCTGAAGAACACCGAGCAGGACTGGCTGAAGACCAACCTGGCCCGGTTCAGCCGCATGCTGCAGGGCGAGCGCGACCTGTCGACCGTGTCGAACCTGGTCCTCTCCGAGCTGGCCCCGCTGATCAACGCCCAGCACGGGGTGTTCTACGTCTCCGACACCAACGAGGCCGGCGAGGCGGTGCTGAACCTGGCCGCCAGCTATGCCGGCAATCGCCGCAAGCCCCCGGCGGGCCAGCTGCACCTGCGCGAAGGCCTGATCGGCCAGTGCGCGGCCGAGAAGGAACGCATCCTGCTGACCAACGTCCCCAAGGACTACGTCAAGGTCAGCTCGGGGCTCGGCGAAAGCGCCCCGCGCAGCATCATCGTCCTGCCCGCCCTGTTCGAAGGCGAGTTGAAGGCGGTGATCGAGCTGGCCAGCTTCGGCGAGTTCAACGAGACCCAGCAGGCGTTCCTGGACCAGCTGATGGAATCCATCGGCATCGTGCTGTCGACCATCGCCGCCAACATGCGGACCGAAGGCCTGCTGGAACAGTCCCAGCTGCTGACCTCGGAACTGCAGGCCCAGCAGGAAGAGCTGAAAAAGACCAACGACCGCCTGGAACTGCAGGCCACCAGCCTCCGCCAATCCGAGGAACTGCTGCGCTCCAAGCAGGACGAGCTGCAGACCACCAACGCCGAACTGGAGGACAAGGCCGTCCTCCTCTCCGCCCAGAACAAGCAGGTGGAAGCCAAGAACGCCGAGGTCGAGCAGGCCAAGGCGGCGCTGGAGGAGAAGGCCGAACAGCTGGCCCTGACCTCCAAGTACAAGTCCGAATTCCTGGCCAATATGAGCCACGAGCTGCGCACGCCGCTGAACAGCCTGCTGATCCTGTCGAAGATGCTCAGTGAGAACGCGCAGGGCAATCTGAGCGACAAGCAGGTGGAGTTTTCCAAGAACATCCACTCGGCCGGCGCCGACCTGCTGGGCCTGATCAACGACATTCTCGACCTGTCGAAGATCGAAAGCGGCACCGTCACGCTCGATATCGGCCAGATGCCGTTCGCGTCCCTGCGCGACCAGACCCAGCGCACCTTCGCCCAGCTGGCCCAGGACAAGAAGCTGGACTTCGGCATCGACATCGACCCGGCCCTGCCGCCGGCCATGTACACCGACGACAAGCGCCTGCAGCAGGTCATCAAGAACCTGCTGTCCAACGCCTTCAAGTTCACCCAGGCCGGCTCGGTCAAGCTGGCCGTGCGCCGCGCCGAGTCCGGCTGGGCGCTGAGCAACGACCACCTGAACAAGGCCGGCCAGGTGCTGGCCTTCGAGGTCGCCGACACCGGCATCGGCATCCCCGAGGACAAGCAGCGGATCATCTTCGAGGCCTTCCAGCAGGCCGACGGCACCACCAGCCGCAAGTACGGCGGCACGGGCCTGGGCCTGTCGATCAGCCGCGAGATCACCCGCTTGCTGGGCGGCGAGCTCAAGGTCGTCTCGACCCCGGGCGAGGGTTCGACCTTCACCCTGTACCTGCCGCTGAACTTCAGCCCGACGGCCCAGCCCTCGCCGCTGCTGTCGCCGCGCGCGCCGTCCGCCCCGTCCTCGACCTTCACCTTCTCGACCGCCGACGCCCCGTCGTACGAGCCGGTCGAGAGCGTCATCGACGACCGCGACACCGTCACGCCCGAGGACCCGACCGTTCTGATCGTCGAGGACGATCCGCGCTTCGCCTCGATCCTGCTGGCCCTGGCCCGCGACAACGGCTTCAAGGGCGTGGTGACCAGCGAGGGCTCCTCGGTGCCGTCCCTGGCCCGCCGTTTCGCCCCCGAGGCCATCCTGCTGGACGTGGGCCTGCCTGACATGGACGGCCTGGCCCTGCTCGATTTGCTCAAGCGCACGCCCGAGACCCGGCACATCCCGGTGCAGGTGATCTCGGCCGACGATCGCGGGGGTCTCAGCCTCTCGATGGGCGCCCTGGGCTTCACCAGCAAGCCGGTCGAGCAGGAGGCGGTGGTCTCCACCCTGGACCGCGTGCGCCGCCTGGCCGACCAGCCTGAGCGCACCCCGATCCTGGTCGGCGGCGACAAGACCACGGCCGAGCTGCTCAAGACCGTGTTCGGCACGGTCCGCACCGAGACCGCCCTCGACGCCCTGCCGCCCGAAGCCTTCACCGGCGAACAGGGCTGCCTGGTCGTGGCCGTCGGCGGAGGTTCGGTCGGCGCGACCCTGGACCTGCTCAAGCAACGCGGCGCGGTCTCGGGCTCGACGGTGCTCTACGCCGCCGGCGACCTGGACGCCGAGGACGAGCGCCGCCTGCGCCTGTCGGTCTTTACCGGCGCCGCCCGTATCGCCCGCACGGCCGAGCAGCTGATCGACCACGTGGCCCTGATCCAGCACGCCCCGGTCGAGCGCCTGCCCGACACCGCCCGCGCCATGCTGACCCGGACCAAGCACGCTGACGCGGTCCTGACCGGCCGCACCGCCGTGGTCATCGACGACGACATCCGCAACATCTTCTCCCTGGCCAGCGCCCTGGAGGAGTACGGCATCGAGCTGCGCTACGCCGAGAGCGGCCGCGCGGGGCTGGAGCTGCTGGACAGCCTGCCGTCGGTCGACATGGTCCTGGTGGACATCATGATGCCCGACATGGACGGCTACGAGACCATGCGCGAGATCCGCTCGCGGTCGCGGTTCATGGACCTGCCGGTGGTGGCCGTCACCGCCAAGGCCATGAAGGGCGACCGCCAGAAGTGCATCCAGGCCGGGGCCTCGGACTATGTGTCCAAGCCCGTCGACCTGGACCAGCTGATCTCGGTCCTGCGGGTCTCGGTGCAGCGCGCCGACGCCCGCAAGATGGCCGGCGACAACATCGTGACCCTGGCCAGCCTCGCCCCGGCCGGCGCGCTCCAGTGAACATGATGACCTCCACCCCCGCGGTCCAGTTCCCGCCAGAGCCTGTCCCGGTCGACCGACCACGGGCCAAGGTGCTGATCGTCGACGACGACGAGCGCAACGCCTTCGCCGCCAGCCAGGCGCTGGAGGCCCTGGGCCAGGAGCTGGTCATCGCCCGCTCGGGGCCCGAGGCGCTGCGCAAGCTGCTGCACGACGACTTCGCGGTGATCCTCCTGGACCTGCACATGCCCGGCATGGACGGCTACGAGACCGCCGCCCTGATCCGCGAGCGGCGCCGCACCCGCGACGTGCCGATCGTGTTCCTGACGGCGGTGTTCCGCGACGAAGGCCACATCTTCAAGGCCTATTCGGCCGGCGCCGTCGACGTGGTGTTCAAGCCGGTGGATCCGTTCATCCTGCGCTCCAAGGTGCAGGTGCTGGTCGACCTGCACCTGAAACGCGTCGAGCTGGCCAACGAGCTGGAGATCCGCCAACGCCTGCTGGAAGAGAACGCCCGCGTCCAGGCCGAGAAGCTGGAGGCCGAGCGCTCCTTGCAGGCCTCCTTGCGCCGTCAGCAGGCGATCCAGCGCGCCCTGCCGATCGTGTTTTACTCGCGGATGGCCGATCCTCCGTATGCGGCTATTTCGGTCAGCGACAGCATCAAGGGCCTGACGGGCTATGACGCCGCCGACTTCACCGAGGACCCCGACTTCGGCTACGGCCAGGTCCATCCCGACGACCAGCACATCGTCGCCCGCGCCCAGGAAGAGGCCCGCCGGGCCGGCTCCTACACCTGCGAGTACCGCTGGCTGTGCGCCGACGGAACCTACAAGTCCTTGATCGACCAAGGTATTCTCAGCGAGGACCCCGACACCGGCGCGGCCGTGGTGTTCGGCACCCTGCTGGACAACACCGAGCGTCGCGCCCTGGAAGAGGCCCTGGGCCACGCCCGCAAGATGGAGACCGTCGGCCAGCTGACCGGCGGCGTCGCCCACGACTTCAACAACCTGCTGACCGTGATCCTGGGCAATGTCGACCTGATCCAGCGGCGCTGCGGCGAGGGCTTCGCCTTCGACCGCCAGGTGCGGGCCGTGCGCCAGGCCACCGAGCGCGGCGCGGCCCTGACCCGGCAGCTCCTGGCCTTCTCGCGCCGTCAACGCCTGGACCCGGCCGCCGTCGACCTCAATGACCTGGTCCGCGACTTCTCGCCCCTGATCAAGCAGGCCGTCGGCGAGGCGGTGTCGGTGCAGTGGGAGCCGGGCGAGGCCCCGGCCTTCGTCCATATCGACCCGGCCCAGATGGAAAGCGCCCTGCTGAACCTGGCCGTCAACGCCCGCGACGCCATGGACGGCGCCGGCGGCATCACCATCAGCATCCAGGCCGACCCGGCCGGCCGCCACCGCCTGGTCGTCCGCGACACCGGCCCCGGCATGGCCACGGACGTCGCCTCGCGGATCTTCGAACCGTTCTTCACCACCAAGGATGTCGGCAAGGGTTCGGGCCTGGGCCTCTCGCAGGTCTACGGCTTCGTCCAGCAGTCCGGCGGCGAGGTGACCGTGGTCACCGCCCCCGGCGAAGGCGCGGCCTTCCAGATCACCCTGCCCGCCATCGCGGCCCCCGCCCCGGTCGAGGCCGCTCCCGTCACGCCTTCGGAGGATGCGACGGGTTCGGAACATATCCTGGTGGTCGAGGACGACCCCGCCCTGTTGGCCCTGGCGGTCGATACGCTGGAGTCGCTGGGCTACCGCGTCACCACCGCCAACAACGCCGCCAGCGCCCTGCGCCGGCTGAAGGGCGGCACGGCCTTCGAGATGCTGTTCTCGGACGTGGTCATGCCCGGCGGCGTCAGCGGCCTCGACCTGGCCCGCAAGGCTCGCGTCGGCAATCCGGACCTGAAGGTGCTGCTGACCTCCGGCTTCATCGGCGAGGAGGCCATCGACTGGGCCGACGAGTATCCGATGCTGGACAAGCCCTATGACTCGCCATCGCTGGCCGCCAAGGTGCGGTCGGTGCTGGACGCTTAGGGCCCCTACTCCGCCGCCACCGGGGTGCGCAGCACCTCGATGTCCCGCGCCGGCGGCAGGCCGTAGAGCCTCCGGTATTCCCGGCTGAACTGCGAGGGGCTCTGGTAGCCGACATTGAAGCCGGCCGCCCCGACGTCCAGGCCCTCGACCAGCATCAGCCGGCGGGCCTCATAGAGCCGCAGCTGCTTCTGGTACTGCATCGGGGTCATCCCGGTGACGGCCTTGAAGTGGTGGTGCAGCGAGCTCTCGCTCATGCCCACATGCTCGGCCAGGGCCTCGATGCGCAGGGTGGCGGCGAAGTGGTCGCGCAGCCAGGCGACGGCGCGCGTGACGCGGTGGCCGTGCCCCTCAGCCAGGGTGATGTGCAGCAGGCGCGCGCCGCACGGACCGCTCAGCAGGTGATAGAGAATCTCCTGCTCGATCAGCGGCGCCAGGGCCGCGACGTCCTGGGGCCTGTCCAGCAGGCGCAGCAACCGCAAGGTGGCGTCCAGCAACGCCGGCGCGGCCTTGGTGACCGCAACCCCGCGGATCCCGTCGATCGGGGCGGCGGTCTCGGGCGGCAGGCGGCCCATCAGCTCGGCCAGCCGGGCCGGATTGATCTCGACCCCGACACACAGGTGCGGCTCTTCCTCGGTGGCGTGGGTGATGCGCGAGGTCATCGGCATGTCCAGCGCCACCAGCAGGCAGTCGCCGACGCCATAGTGCAGCTCGTCCTCGCCCAGTTTCACGCACTTGCGGCCCTGGGCCACCAGCCAGAAGGACGGCCGCTGATGGGCGTGCAGGGGCTGGGTGGGCGAGCTGCGCTTGACGATGAACAGGCCGTCGATCGGCGACTCGATCGCGTCCTCCTTGGCGTAACGGGCGACGATCTGGGCGATCTCGGCATAGACTTCGTCAAGGGCGGGAGCGCTCAAGGGCTTGGTTTCCAAGGCTTTCGGACGGGCTCAGCTCTACGCCTCCGCGCGCTCGGCGAAAACCGCTCCAGCGGCGTTTTGCAGGATCGTGCATGAGCTTTGCAGGATCGGCATAACGCCGTCGTCCTGGGCCGTGGCAAGTCTCCGGTCGCCCGATCCTCCCCGGTCGGCGCTTCCCACGCTTTCCAAGGAAAATACCGAATGGCCACCGCTAAAGGCTATGCGGCCCCCGCCGCCGGCGCGCCCCTGGCGCCGTTCAGCTTCGAACGCCGCGCGCCCAATCCCGACGACGTCGTCATCTCGATCAAGTACTGCGGCGTCTGCCACTCCGACATCCACATGGTCGACAACGGCTGGGGCCAGAGCGTCTATCCAATCGTCCCCGGCCACGAGGTCGCGGGCGTGGTCACCGCCGTCGGCTCCAACGTCACCAAGTTCAAGGAAGGCGACCATGTCGGCGTCGGCTGCTTCGTCGACAGCTGCGTCACCTGCAAGGAAGCCCGCGACCTGGACCGCGAGCAGTACCAGCCGGGCCTCGTCCTGACCTACAGCGCCTTCGAGCCGGGTTCGGACACCCCGACCTATGGCGGCTATTCCGACCACATGGTGGTCAAGGAAGACTACGTCCTGTCGATCCCCGAAAACCTGCCGCTGGACGCCGCCGCGCCGCTGCTGTGCGCCGGCATCACCCTGTACTCACCCCTGCGCCACTGGAATGCCGGCCCCGGCAAGAAGGTCGCGATCCTGGGCATGGGCGGCCTGGGCCACATGGGCGTCAAGCTGGCCCACGCCATGGGCGCCGAGGTCACGGTGCTGAGCCAGACCCTGTCCAAGCAGGCCGACGGCCTGAAGATGGGCGCGGACCACTACTACGCCACCAGCGATGCGAAGACCTTCGAGACCCTGGCCGGTGAGTTCGACCTGCTGATCTGCACCGTCTCGGCCGGCATCGACTGGGGCAGCTACCTGAACCTCCTGAAGGTCGACGGGACCATGGTCCTGGTCGGCGCGCCGGAAGAGCCCGTGCCGCTGAACGCCTTCGCCCTGATCCCCGGCCGCCGCACCCTGGCCGGCTCGATGATCGGCTCGATCAAGGAGACCCAGGAGATGCTGGACTTCTGCGGCGAGAACAACATCGTCGCCGACATCGAGGTGATCTCGATCGACCAGATCAACGAGGCCTACAAGCGCATGGCCAAGAGCGATGTGCGCTACCGCTTCGTGATCGACATGGCGACGCTGTAGTCCACTTCCCTACCCGCTGATCAAAAGGACCGCCGTGAGCTCACGCTCGCGGCGGTCTCTTGACGCCCCCATATATGCACCTATATACATATACATCATGACGCAGATCGATCCCTTCGAAACCCTGGCCGACCCCAAGCGTCGCCTCATCATCGACGCGCTGCGCCACGGTGAGCGCCAGGTGAACGACATCGTCCAGGTCGCCGGCATCCACCAGTCGGGCGTCTCGCGCCATCTGCGGATCCTGCACGAGGCGGGGTTCGTCACGGTGCGCCCCGACGGCCAGCGCCGCCTCTACGCCCTCAAGCCCGAGCCCTTCCAGGAACTCGAGGCCTGGCTGGCCGGCTACCGACAGCTGTGGGAAGCCCGCCTCGACCGCTTCGGGGCCGCGCTCGAAAAACGCCAACAATCCAAGGAACCCAAGGCATGACCGACACCGCCGAACCCCAGGCCATCGTGGTCGTCGAACGCACCTACCGCGCCAGCGTCGAGGACCTGTGGGCCCTGTGGGCCACCAAGGACGGCTTCGAGTCGTGGTGGGGCCCGGAAGGCTTCCGCGTCGAGGTCCACGCCCTGGAGCCGCGCGAGGGCGGTAAGCTGACCTATGACATGATCGCCGACGCGCCCGACGCCATCGCGGCCATGAAGCAGATGGGCCAGCCGATCTCGCACAACACCCACGGCCGCTACACCACGTTCAAGCCGACGACGCGCCTCGTCCTGACCCACGACATCGACTTCGTGCCGGGCATGGAGACCTATGAGAGCGTGATCGAGGTCGACTTCTACCCCAAGGGCGAAGAGGCCCGCATGGTCGTCACCATCCACCCGCACCGCGACCCGCACTGGACCAAGATGGCGGTCATGGGCTTCACCAGCCAGATCACCAAGCTGGACCGCAAATACGGGTGGGAGGAGCAACTGTAGCCACTGCAGGCCCGCCCTCGTCCTTCGACAAGCTCAGGATGAGGGCTACTTCAAAGAGCGGTTCAGTAGAAAACCTCATCCTGAGCTTGTCGAAGGACGAGGTTTTCGGACCTACCGCGGCCGCCACCCCTCGGCGATCACGCCGATCTGCTTGTCCATCACCGCCGACATTTCGGCCGCCGGCAGGGTCCCGCCGGCGGCGGCCGTCATGCGGTAGTTCCAGGCATAGGCGGCCTTCAGGGTGTCGACGATCAGCCGCAGGTCCAGGTCGCCCCGCACCTCGCCCTTGCGCACACCCTCTTCCAGGACGTCCAGCAGCATCTGGGTCAGGCGCGGATTGCGGCCATAGGGCGTGACGCCCGGGTCGTTGCTGGGATTATACGAGGCGGCGATGTGGGCCAGGAACAGCTTGGCCCGCCGGGTCTCGAACTCGTAGTGGATCGCGAAGATCGAGCACAGGCGATCGGCCGTGCTGCCACGCAGATACGGCACCACCCGGTCGAACTCGGCATAGAGCTCGCTCAGCCGATGGGTCATGACATGGCTCAGCACCTCCGCCTTGGAGGCGAAGGTGGTGAACACGCTACCGACAGAGACACCAGCCCGCTCCGCGATGGCGCGGATGGTGGTCTCTTCGTAGCCAACCTCGTTGAAGAGGTCTCGGGCGGCCTCAAGCACCCGTTCCCGGGTCGCCGCCTTTTGATCATCTCTTACGCCCACGCACGTCCCCCTCGAACACGCTAGCGTCATTGTTCAATCGCAGGCCGCCCCGTTCCCCCGAACGGAGCGACCTCCGGACTTGGTTAGGCGCGGGCCCCTGCGAAGATGACTTTCAGTTGTTCCGAAAGCCGCGCCAGCAGAGCCTCAACCGACCACCCGTCGTAGACGGCGCGGCGATAGTTGGCGACATACACGTCCCAGGTGATCTCAGCCAAGAGCTTGGCGTCGATATCTTTCTTCAACTGACCTTCTTCGACGCCGCGTTGCAGGGCGTCGGCGATCAGGCGGAAGATGTGCTTCAGATCCGTGCGGGCGCGGCGCTCGGCGGCTTCCGAACGGGTCCACGACACGGCGATGCTGGCGCGCAGCAGCGGCAGTTGCTCGACATGGAAGCCGTAGGCGACGCCGAACAGACCCATCAGGGCTTCGTCGATCGTCTTGGCGGTGCGCGAGGCCTGGGTCATCTGGGCGTAGATGACTTCGTAGTCGGCGGTCAGGATTTCTTCGAACAGCTCCGACTTGTCGGCGAAGCTGGCGAACACGGCGCCGGTCGACATGCCGGCGGCCTGGGCGATGTCACGGATGGTGGCGCCTTCGTAGCCGCGCTCGCTGAACAGGCGGCGGGCGGCGGCCAGGACGCGCTCACGGGTGCGCTGCTTGGCCAGGGCCCGGCGGGTCAGCTTCACGGGCGAGTCGGTGGCCGGCTCGATATTGACGGACACAAAGCTCATGCGGCGGCCTCCAGACGGGCGAGAGCGGCCTCGGCGCGCTTCTCGAATTCAATGCAGTACTCGTCGACGACGTTTTGCAGGACGTCGGCATAACGGCGGGCCAGCTGGCGACCGTCTTGCGCGGCGTCGCGCAGGTCGGTGATCAGTTGGCGGACTTCGGCCATGGCTTCTTCGCGATCGTTCGCGGAGACGCCGGCGTTGGTCGAGAGCAGAGCGCTCTGGGCCATTGCGGTTAGCTCCTACCCCCGCTGGGGTGAGTGATAAAGCGTCGAACCGATCCGCGGTGGGGGAGGTTGATCATGTTCAACGAACGCGCACTGAAAATAGGAAGGCGGCGCAATAACGCCAGGGGAAGCGCATTGCAACCGCGAAAACGAACTCAAATCACCGAACTTTGGCGTACGGCATAGATATGGGAGCGCTCTCAAAGCGTCACTGCGACAAATGGGCTCACCGAACAGGTTCGCCGAATTGACTCAACGGACGATGGTCACCGAACTGAGTCGCTAACCTGAAGGCGCGTAACGCCCCAGCTTCCTTACGGCTCCGGGATGTATGGCTAAGCGGTGCGGCGCGGCCTATCTTCCGCGCCCATGAGCCACCTCTTCGACTTCCTCGTTCCCGCCGCTTTGCTGGCGGTCCTGATCGCCCTCGGCGTGGGCCTGTACGCCCTGTTCCGGGGCGGCGACTTCGGGCGCTCCTATTCCAACAAGATGATGCGGCTGCGCGTGCTGCTGCAGTTCATCGCCATCATCGTGCTGGTCGCCGCGGCCTTCTGGTGGCGCAAGGGCGGCGCTTAAGAGGCGAGCATGGTCACGCTGAACCGCATCTATACCCGGACCGGCGACGGCGGCTCGACGCGCCTGGCCACCGGCGCGCCGGTCAGCAAGGCCTCGCTGCGCGTCGAAGCCTATGGCGGGGTCGACGAGACCAACGCCGCCATCGGCATGGCGCGGCAGCATACGGCGAGCGACGTGGTGCTCGACGCCATCCTGGAGCGGATCCAGAACGACCTCTTCGACCTGGGCGCGGACCTGGCCACGCCCGAACAGCACGGCAAGCCCGAATGGGAGCCGCTGCGCATCCTCGACAGCCAGGTCGAGCGCCTGGAGCAGGAAATCGACCTGCTGAACGGCGAGATGCAGCCGCTGACGTCGTTTGTGCTCCCCGCTGGGTCGCCGGCGGCGGCGGCGCTGCACGTGGCGCGCACGGTCTGCCGCCGGGCGGAGCGGACCTGCGTGGCGTTGGCGGGGACTGAGGGGGAGATCGTCGGAGCGCCGGCGATCAAGTACCTGAACCGGCTGTCGGACCTGCTGTTCGTCGCCGCGCGGTGGAGCAACGACAAGGGTAGCGCCGACGTGCTGTGGAAGCCGGGGGCGACGCGGTGAGCCGAAACCTCGTCCTTCGACAGGCTCAGGATGAGGTTTCTACTGAACGGCCTTAACCCTGATCCTCATCCTGAGCTTGTCGAAGGACGAGGATCACGCGAGGCGCTGGACTACTTCTTTTCCGGAGCGGGAGCCGCAGCAGGAGCCTTCGGCTCAGCCTTCTCCCCATTGATCGGCGGGGTCCCCGCCGGCCGGCGCGTCATCGTCTCGATCGGATAGACCGTCGCACACTTCAGCCACTTGCCGGCCCAGGCGCCGCCGCGGGCTTCGCACTTCTCTTTCGGCCACACCCACAGGCTGTGATAGGCCAGCACCCCGGCGCTGCCGAGCAGGAACAGGGCCAGAAAGATGTACTTCAGGCGGGTGAAGGTCTTGTTCATGGCCGCCCCTTAGCGCCTTTCCGTCCTTAAGGGAATTGGCTCGACCGACGTGGGATCACCGCGAAACGCCGAAAATCGTACAACTGTTTGAACGGAACCCAAGTTTCTGCATTACGCTTACGCAAAGGGAAACTTGCATTGCGGCGCACAAGCGGTAAGTCGGATGCCAAGCAGGATAAAAAGCAGCCTGGAGGCGGTGGAAACCGATGAAGGTCCTAGTCCCGGTCAAACGGGTTATCGATTACAACGTCAAGGCCCGCGTGAAGGCGGACCAGACCGGTGTCGACCTTGCGAACGTCAAGATGTCGATGAACCCCTTCTGCGAGATCGCGGTCGAAGAAGCCGTGCGTCTCAAGGAAAAGGGCGTGGCGACCGAGGTCGTCATCGTCAGCATCGGTCCGGCGCAAGCTCAGGAAACGATCCGTACGGCGCTGGCCATGGGCGGCGACCGCGGCATTCTGATCACCTCGGACGCCGACCTCGAGCCGCTGGCCGTGGCCAAGCTGCTGGCGGCCGTCGTGGCTGAGGAAAACCCCAACCTGGTGGTCATGGGCAAGCAGGCGATCGACGGCGACAACAACGCCGTGGGCCAGATGCTGTCGGCCCTGCTGGGCTGGCCGCAAGCCACCTACGCCTCGGCGCTGGAAGTCTCGGGTTCGACCGCCAAGGTCACCCGTGAAGTCGACGGCGGCCTCCAGACCCTGGACGTCGACCTGCCGGCCATCGTCACGGCCGACCTGCGCCTGAACGAGCCGCGCTATGCGTCTCTGCCCAACATCATGAAGGCCAAGAAGAAGGAGATCGCCCAGAAGGCGGTCGCCGACTACGGCGTCGATGTGGCTCCGCGCCTCAAGGTCTTGAAGGTCACCGAGCCCGCCAAGCGTTCGGCCGGCATCAAGGTCGAAACCGCCGCTGACCTGGTTTCCAAGCTCAACACCGCGGGGGTGCTGTAATGGCTGTTCTCGTCGTCGCCGATAACGACAACGCCCACCTGCGTGACGGCACCCACAAGACCGTCACCGCCGCCCTGAAGATCTCGGGCGACGTGGACGTGCTGGTCCTGGGCAAAGGCGCCAAGGCCGTGGCCGACCAAGCGGCCAAGATCACCGGCGTCCGCAAGGTGCTGCTGGCCGAGTCCGACGCCCTGGGTCACGGCATTGCCGAGGCTCAAGCCGACGCGGTGCTGGCCCTGGCCGGCAATTACGATGCGATCCTGGTCCCGGCCACCGCCGGCGGCAAGAACTTCGCCCCGCGCGTCGCCGCCAAGCTGGACGTCGCCCCGATCTCGGAAATCATCGAGGTCGTCTCGGCCGACACCTTCACGCGCCCGATCTATGCCGGCAACGCGCTGGAAACCATCCAGACGTCGGACGCCAAGAAGGTGATCACCGTCCGTCCGACCGCCTTCGCGGCGGCGGGTGAAGGCGGCAGCGCCTCGGTGGAAACCGTGGGCGGCGCTGACGCCGGCAAGACCCGCTTCGTCAGCGAAGAGATGGTCAAGTCGGACCGTCCGGAACTGGCCGCGGCCAAGATCGTCGTCTCGGGCGGTCGCGCCATGGGTTCGGCCGAAGAGTTCCAGCGCGTGATCGAGCCGCTGGCCGACAAGCTGGGCGCCGCCGTCGGCGCCTCGCGCGCGGCCGTCGACGCCGGCTATGCGCCGAACGACTACCAAGTCGGTCAAACGGGCAAGGTCGTGGCGCCGTCGCTGTACGTCGCCATCGGCATCTCGGGCGCCATCCAGCACCTGGCCGGCATGAAAGACTCCAAGGTGATCGTCGCGATCAACAAGGACGCCGACGCCCCGATCTTCCAGGTGGCCGATTTCGGCCTGGTCGCCGACTACAAGACGGCCGTCCCGGAACTGATGGACGCCCTGACGGCGGCGGGCAAGTAAGCCTCGCTACCCAGTCCGAATAAGAGAAAGGCCCGGAGGAAACTCCGGGCCTTTCTTATTGGGCTGGTCATGTGGCGCGCGCTCAGCGCGCCGTGTGGATGATCTTGGCCCATTGCGCATGGGGGTCGTCCAGGGTCGAGGGGGTGCGAACGGCGCCAGTGGCCAGGGCAAGCACCATCGCGCCCGCGAGCAGCAGGGTCTTCATCGTCGTCTTCCTTTTTCAGAGCGCCGGGTTTGTTGGGGCGGGGCAGCGCGTCTCCCGTGATCAGGACAATGCCAAGACCAGCGGGGCTTTACGAACGATGCTATTTGCGGGAACTTGTGAGCCTGGCTAACAACCTGGCTCCTCCGCCATGCGCCTGCCGCCCTTCTCGTCCCTGGTCGCCCTGGAGGCCGCCGCCCGCCACCGCTCCTACAGCCGGGCGGCCGATGAGCTGTTCGTGACCCATGGCGCGGTCAGCCAGCAGGTCCGCAAGCTGGAGGAAGAGCTGGGAGTCCAGCTGTTCACCCGGCGCGGCAACCAGATGGAGCCCACCTCCGTCGGCGCGGCCTTGGCGGCCCGGATCGGCGAGGCGATCACCAGCCTGCGCGAAGGGGTCGACTCGGCCCGCCGCGCGGCCAGCGGCCCGATCGTCCTCTCCGCCGGCCCAGCCTTCGCCACCAGCTGGCTGTCGCCGCAGCTGGCGCGCCTGTCGATCGAGACGGGCGAACTGGACCTGACCATCCGGGTCGAGGACCGGGTCTCGGACCTGGCCACCGACGGCGTGGACGTGGCGCTGCGCTACGGCATCGGGCCCTGGGCCGGCCTGGAGTCGGTGCGGCTGATGGACGAGCGCATCTTCCCGGTCTGCAGCCCGGCGCTGCTGGCCCGTCACCCGATCGAAAAGCCCGAGGACCTGCTGTCGGCCCCGCTGCTGCGCCACACCGACCTGCCGTGGTCCATGTGGTTCCGCGCGATGGGCATCGAGCCGCCCGAGCTGCGCCCCGCCCTGGGCTTCGATGGCTCGGCCATGATGCTGGACGCCGCGGCCCAGAGCCTGGGCTTCGCCTTGGCCCGAGGCGGCTACGCCAAGCGCGACATCGACGAGGGCCGCCTGGTCCGCCCCCTGCCCGGCGAGATCGACGTCGAGACCGGCCACAACTTCGTCTGGCGCCAGAATAACCCCAAGCTGCCCAGGATCCTGAAACTGCGCGACTGGTTCCTGGCCAAGACGGAAGGCGAGCGGGGGCGATGAGCCGGCTGTTCCTGCTGCCCAGCGCCGTCAGCCGCGATCCCGACGTCGAGGCCTGGCTCACCGCGCCCGATCCGCTGCGCCAACTGGCCCGGCCGTGGTTCGAGACCATCCGCGCCCTCGGCCCCGACGTCCGCGAGCTGCTGCACGACGGCCATCCCACCGCCTGCGTCGCCGACGCCGCCTTCGCCTATGTCGACGCCTTCAAGGCCCATGTGAACATCGGCTTCTTCCACGGGGCTGAGCTCCCCGACCCGGCCGGCCTGCTGCAGGGCTCGGGCAAGCTGATGCGGCACGTGAAGGTGGTCTGGGGCCAGCCCACGGACGAGGCGGCGCTGACCGCGCTGATCGCGGCGGCCTATCTGGATATCAGGCGGCGGCTGGCGTCGTAGCCCCTTCTCCCCTTGTGGGAGAAGGTGTCAGCGCAGCTGACGGATGAGGGGTCGAAAGGCCTTTCCGGAAAACGAAGTGCAACCCCTCACCCGACCTGCTTCGCAGCCCCCCCCTTTCCCGCAAGGGGAGAGGGAAACTAGGCCGCCCGCGCCAGGCGCAGCGACGGCGCGGCGTCCGCCACCGGCACGTTCAGGCCGCGCATGGTCGCCGTCACCGCCAGGTCTAGCGGCGTGCGGGGCTCCTCGCCGAGGAAGGCTTCCAGCTTGCGGTTCTCCAGGCGGACCGGGTGGCGCCAGAACGGCTGCATCTCGGAGAGTTCGCGCAGGGTCTCGCTGAACAGGCCGGCGATCGGCAGCAGACCCCAGGGTAGGCGCAGCGCGTTGGGGCGCTTTTGGCCGGCAGCGCGGGCGATAGCGCGGATCATGGCGGTCCCGTCGGCGTCCCAGTGGCCCGCGAAGTGGAAGCGGGCGAAGGCCGGCAGTTCCACTTCCCGATCGGCCAGTCTCGCGAAGGTCTCGCCGACGTCAGGCAGATAGGCCCAGGCGTGGCCGACGCCCTTGTCGCCCGGATAGAGGATGGTCTTCACCGGCTGGCCCGGCTTGACCAGGCCCGAGGCGAACCAGCTGTTGGCGGTCGAGCGCGGGCCGAAATAGTCGCCGGCGCGCAGGATTAGCGACCGCACCCCGCTGGCGGAAGCAGCTTCGAGGCGAGCCTCCATCTCGATGCGGATCTTGCCCTTGCGGGTGTAGGCGCGCTGGGGCGTGGCCTCGTCGATCACGGCATGGGCGGCGGGGTCGTAGTTGTAGATCGTGCCCGGCAGCAGGATCCGCGCCCCGCTGGCGCGGGCGGCGGCCACGGTGTTGTCGATCATCGGCAGCACCAGCTTCTTCCAGCCCTGGTAGCCGGGCGGGTTCACCGCGTGGACGATGATCGATGCGCCTTGCGCGGCGGCGACCACGGCGGCGCGGTCCATCACGTCGCCTTGCAGGTAAGCGACGCCGGGCAGGCGGGCCTTGCTCGTGTCACGCACCAGGGCGCGGACGGTCCAACCGTGGCGGACCAGGGCGGCGGCGGTCTCGCCGCCCACGCCGCCATTGGCGCCGAGGACAAGAGCGATGGGGGATTGTTGGGCGGTCATGGCGGGCTCCTCAAAATTCGATGACCCGAAGATGCCGCGCGACCACCTCGATAGAAATTGCCCAGAACGCTCTATCGGCTTATCAAAAATGTATGAGCACTCCGACCACCGTCGACTGGGAACGCCAGCGCGCCTTCCTGGCCGTGATCGACACCGGCAGCCTGTCGGCCGCCGCCCGCGAGCTGGGCGCGGCCCAACCCACCGTGCGCCGACGGATCGAGGACCTGGAGGCCCAGCTGGGTGTCGCCCTGTTCACCCGCTCGCCCTCGGGCCTGTCGCCCACGCCGCTGGGCCGCGACCTGGCCCAGCACGCGCGGGCTATGGCCATCGCGGCGGCGTCCCTGGCCCGCGCCGCCTCGGCCGAGGCGGGGGCGGCGTCGGGCGTGGTGCGGATCACCGCCAGCGAGGTGGTGGGCATGGAGGTGCTGCCGGCGATCCTGGCCCAGTTGCGCGAAGCTCATCCGGGCATCGTTCTGGAGCTCGCTTTGACCAACCGCAGCGAGGACCTGCTGCGCCGCGAGGCCGACATCGCCGTGCGCATGGTTCGCCCCACCCAGGAGGCGCTGGTCGCCAAGCGCGTGGGGAACATCACGCTGGGCATGCACGCCCACAAGCGGATGCTGGACGCCTGGGGCCGCCCGGCCAATCTGGAGGAAGCCCGCCGGATGCCGCTGATCGGCTACGAGAGCGAGACCATCGGGGTGCGGGCGGTCAAGGCCATGGGCCTGGATTTGCGCGTCGACGAATTCGCCTTCCGCACCGACAACGACGTGGCCCAGCTGGCGGCGATCCGCGCGGGGCTGGGCCTGGGCGTCTGCCAGGTCGGCCTGGCCGCCCGCGACCCGATGCTGGAGCGCGTCCTGCCCGAGGTGTTCAGCTTCGACCTGGAGACCTTCGTCGTCACGCACGAGGACCTGAAGGACGTCCGGCGGGTGAGATTGGTGTTCGACGCCCTGGTGTCAGGCTTGACCATGTATGCCAAGATAGGAAATACAGTTTGAACTAAACATCTTTCCACCTAGAGTGGAGACTGCAGAATCGCCGCCCGGAAGTTGGCGGTCCATTCGCCATGCGCCCTCGAAGAGGATCGCGCGGCGGCTTTCGAGTTCGGTGCGCGCATGGTTGCCATCAATTCCGATACGCCGGCCCTCTCCACCCTGACGGCCGCCAAGATCGCGACGCTGACGGCCGCCGAGCTGGCCGACGCCCCGCCTTCGGAATTCGCCAAGCTGACCCGCGCCCAGGTGTCGGCCATCTCGGCCACCGCGATCGGCGGCCTGACCGCCGAGCAGTTCGCCAAGTTCAATCAGAACCAGCTGCCCGGCCTGACCGCCACCCAGCTGCCGCGCCTGTCGAACGCGATCAGCTTCAGCCCCTCCCAGCTGGGACTGCTGAACCAGGCCCAGGTGCAGTCGCTGTCGACGACCCAAATGGCGGCGCTCAGCACCCAGACGCTGGACGCCATGGCCACGACCCAGGTGTCGGCCCTGAGCGCGACCAGCTTCTCGGCCCTGAATCAGACCCAGGTGCAGAGCCTGAGCCTGGCCCAGGTCCGCGCCCTGTCGCCGTCGCAGCTGCGCGCCCTGCCGCTGAGCGACCTGGCCGAGTTCACGTCCGAGCAGATCAGCGGCCTGACGCCCTCCCAGGTCGCCGCCTTGAGCCAGACCCAGGTCCAGACCCTGACGCCGGATCAGCTGCGCGCCCTGTCCGCGACGCAGTTCGCCAGCCTGAGCGTTCCGATCCTGCGCACCCTCAGCGCCGAGGACATCGCCCTGACCACGCCGGAGCAGTGGTCGAAGGTCACCAACCTGCAGCTGTCGGCGCTGAACAGCGACCAGCTGAAGGCCCTGGCCGGCAGCCGCTCGGCCAGCCTGCAACCGACCCAGATCCGCGCGCTGTCGGCCACCGAGCTGGGCAAGGCCGGCTCGGTTTTCCTGGATGCGCTGACGCCGACCCAGCTGTCGGGCCTGGCCAACAACCAGACCGCCGCCCTGTCGATCACGGCGGTTACCGGCCTCAGCCCCGAACAGCTGGCCGCCCTGACGCCCGGCGCCATCGGCGGCCTGCCGCCCACCGGTTTCGCGGCGCTGGACGCCACCCAGGTCAGCGCGCTCAGCGCCGCCCAGATCGCCACCCTGCGTCCCGAGCAGCTGAGGATGCTGGACGGCGACGACCTCAACGAGTTCACCCGCGCCCAGCTGAAGGCCTTCACGGCCGCCCAGCTGGCCACGCTGGCGCCCGAGCGCCTGGCGGCCCTGTCGGACGAGCAGTTCGCGGCCTTCAGCCCCACCCAGCTCAAGAACCTGACGGCGCTGCAGCTGAAGGCGCTGTCGACCACCGACATCGCGGCCATGACGCCGGAGCAGACCACGGCATTCAACGCCGGCCAGATCGGCGCCCTGACCGGGCCCCAGCTGGCGGCGCTGCGCGGGGTGGCCGAACTGACCCGCACCCAGTGGACGGGCGTGACGGCCGCCCAGCTGAAGACCCTCTCGGCCACCGACGTGGCGCGCCTCAGCCTGACCGAGCTGAGCGGCATCGCCCCGGCCCAGATCAACGGCTTTACGCCCGAGGCGCTGTCGGCCCTGAGCGAGAGCCAGTCGCTCAAGCTGACGACCCAGCAGATCAAGGCCCTGACGACGACGCAGCTGAAGGGCCTGACGGACACCGACGTCGCCCAGCTGGGCGTCGCGCAGCTGGGCGCCCTGGACGGGACCCAGATCGCGGTGATGATCCCGCACCTGTCGACCACCGCGGTCGGCAAGCTGAGCGGGACGCAGATCGGTCGCATGCCGGTGGGCGCCCTGTCCTCGCTCTCCGAGACGCAGATCGCCGCCCTGACGTCGGTGCAGATGCGCAGCCTGACGAACGAGCACATGGCCAACCTGCCCTCGACCATGGTCGAGGCGCTGAGCGCCACCCAGGTCGGCGCGCTGTATCCCAGCCAGATCGCGGCCCTGTCGACCACCACCCTGAACCAGCTGGCCGACGAGAGCCTGGACCAGCTGAGCATCGCCCAGCTCCGCGCCCTGACGGCGACCCAGATCAAGAGCTTCTCGACCACCACCTTCGGCCTGCTCTCGACCACCCAGGTCTCGGCCCTGACCACCGCTCAGGTGGGCGCGCTGTCGCCGACCCTGATCGCCGATCTCGACGCCACCCAGTGGGCCAGCCTGGCCCCCACCCAGGTCCAGGGCCTGTCGGCCGTCCAGATCGGCGGCCTGGACGGCGACGACCTGGACCATCTCAGCACCGCGCAGTGGCAGGCCCTGCGCTCGACCCAGATCGCCGGCCTGTCGATCACCGCCGTGACCGGGCTGGAGCCCGAGCGCCTGGCCCTGCTGTCATCCACCCAGCTGTCGGGCCTGTCGCCCACCACCTTCCAGGCCCTGGACGCCGACCACATCGGCGCGCTCAGCACCCAGCAGATCCGGGGCCTGACCTCCAGCCAGCTGGCCGGGCTGACGCCCAACGACATGGCCGAGTTCAGCGCCACCCAGATCGGCGCGATCGGACCGACCCAGCTGGCCGCCCTGCCCGCCACCGACGTCGCGGCCCTGAGCGCCACCCAGCTGAGCGCGCTGAGCACCACCCAGGTCAAGGCCCTGGTCGCCGCCCAGATCACCGCCCTGCGCCCCACCCAGATGGAAGGCCTGTCGGCCGCCCAGCTGGCGGCGCTGAGCTCGGCCCAGCTGAGCGCCCTGGCCGCCGACGTCCTGCCGGCGATGAGCGCCACCCAGGTGGCCGGCCTGACCTCGGGCCAATTGGCCGGCCTGTCGGCGACCCAGGCCGGGACGCTGACCGCGACCCAGCTGATGGCTCTGGCCACGACCCAGGTCGGCGGCCTGAACGCCACCTTCCTGTCGTCGCTATCGGCCACCGCCCTGTCGGCCCTGACCACGACCCAGGTCGCGCGCCTGTCGTCCACCCAGGTCCAAAGCCTGAGCACGACCCAGGTCGGCAGCCTATCCAGCACGGACTTCGGCGAGCTGTCGGCCACCCAGGTCGGCTATCTGACCGCCTCGCAGCTGGGCGCCCTGTCGGGCACGAACCTGGGCAGCCTGTCGACCACCGCCATCGCCAGCCTGTCAGCGACCCAGTTCGCCGGCCTGTCGCCGACCCAGCTGTCGGGCCTGTCCGACAGCCTGATCCGCGGCCGCCTGGGCCAGCTCAGCGCCACCCAGATGGCGGGCCTGTCGACCACCCTGATCGGCAGCCTGAACACCACCGAGTTCGCGGCCCTGAGCCCCAGCCAGATCGGCGCCCTGTCGTCCTCGGCCTTCGCGGCCCTGGGGACCTCGCGCCTGTCCAGCATGACCACCACCCAGGTCGGCGGCCTGTCGACCACTCAGGTAGCCGGCCTGGACGCCTCCAGCTTCGGCCTGCTGTCGTCCAGCCAGGTGGCGGTGCTGTCCTCGGCCCAGATCGGCGCGGTGCGCGGCGAGATCCTGTCGGCCCTGAACGCCACGGAGTTCGCGCGCCTGACCACCAGCCAGATCCGCGGCCTGACGGCGACCCAGATCGAGGGCTTCACCGCCGAGGACATCGGCGACTTCACCGTCAGCCAGGTCGGGGCCCTGGGCGCGGCGCAGCTGGAAGGCTTCTCGGCCGCCGACATCTCGGCCTTCACCGTGACCCAGGTCGCCGCCCTGTCGGCCGCCCAGATCCAGTCCCTGACGCCGATCCAGGTGCGTGGCCTGTCGGCGACCGACATGGGCGAGTTCAACAAGACCCAGCTGGGCGCCATCAGCGCCGGCCAGATCAGCGCCCTGTCGATGACGGCGCTGAACGGCATGAGCGCGGACTATTTCGGCAGTCTCTCGGCGACCCAGGTGCGGGGCTTCTCGGGCGAGCAGCTGACGGCCTTCGGGGCCGACGGCCTGGCGCGGCTGTCGGGCGCCCAGCTGGGAGCCCTGACCACCACCCAGATCGGCCAGATTCCCACCGTGGCGGTCCAGAGCCTGAGCGCCACCCAGATCGGCCAGCTGATGCCCACCCAGATCCCGGGCTTCACCAGCCAGCAGATCGCCGCCTTCTCGCCCGGCCAGCTCAGCGGCCTGTCGCGCGCCCAGGTCAACAAGCTGACCTCGTCGCAGCTGGACGCCATGTCGAGGGCTCAGCTGGAGGCTATCGGGCTCTAGCACCTGTGTCTTCGGCGCCACCGTAACGCGAGCGTCGTGTTTCTGTCGCGGCTCCGTCTTGGGGCGTCCCTATCCCCGCCTTCGGGAATTCGCATTTGCGAAGAGGGATGGGCACAAGATGCAATTCGACAAGAAGACCAGCCGGCAAGCCGCGCTGTGGTGCAGCGCCGCGCTGCTGGCGCTGATGGGCGCCAGCGCTCACGCCGCCGAGACCGCCGCCGCGACGCCGGCCGCCGCTGAAACCGATTCGACCAGCGTCGAGCAGGTCATCATCACCAGCCAGCGCGAGACGCGCTCGGCGGTGACCATGCAGTCGTCGCAGATCCAGTCGGTCCTGCCCGGCGCCAGCCCGCTGAAGGCCATCCAGTTCCTGCCGGGCGTCGTCTATCGGACCGCCGATCCGTGGGGCAACAACGAGCAGAACCTGTCGCTGTTCGTCCACGGCTTCTCGACCCAGCAGCTGGGCTTCACCATGGACGGCGTGCCGCTGGGCGACCAGCAGTACGGCAACTACAACGGCCTGTCGGTGTCGCGCGCCGTCACCTCGGAAAACGTCTCGCGCGTGACCCTGTCCTCGGGCGCCGGCTCGCTGGGCGTGGCCTCGACCAGCAACCTGGGCGGCGCCATCGAGACCTTCAGCCGTGATCCGTCGGCCGAGCGTGGCCTGAACATCCGCCAGACCGTCGGCAGCAACGAGACCAGCCGCACCTTCGTGCGCCTCGACAGCGGCGACATGGGCAATGGCTTCAAGGGCTATGTCTCGTACCTGCGCCAGGACGCCAAGGCCTGGGACTTCGACGGTCACCAGCGCGGTCACCAGGTGAACCTGAAGCTAGTCAAGGAAGCCGACAAGGGCGTGCTGACCTTCTACGCCGACTGGCAGATGAAGGTGGAGCCGAACGAAGACGCCACCGCCATGGGCAACCAGCAGACCGCCGCGGCGGCAGGCTTCACGCCCTATAGCCGTCCGTTCCTGTATCCGAACCTGGCGGCCTGCACGAGCACGCTGACCGGCGGTCCGGGCACCCCGAACCCGGCCCAGGGCAACAACTTCTCGAACTGCTTCAGCGCCGCCCAGCGCGAGGACATCCTCTCGTACCTCAAGTACGAGTGGAAGCCGGTCGAGGGCTTCACCTGGACCAACCAGATCTACCACCACTACAACTTCGGCCGCGGCATCGTGGCGGGCCCGGTCAACACCGCCGGCCTGCCGGCCCTGTTCGCCACCTACTATCCGAACCTGGTGGTCGGCGGCTCGGCGACCAGCCCGGGCACCCTGGCCAACATCGTCGCGCTGATGGGCGGCACGGGCAACGCGGTGCGCACCACCGAGTACCGCATCAACCGCACGGGCCTGATCTCGACGGCCGAGTGGACGCTGGGCGACCATCAGATCAAGGGCGGCGTCTGGTTCGAGCACAACGAACCGGCCCAGCAGCGCGCCTGGTATCCGATGACCAAGGAGAACAACGACCTGTCGCCGTACGACGTGCCGCGCGGCAAGAAGGCCCTGACCCAGTACGCGGCCGAGTTCTTCACTAACGACATCCAGCTGCACCTGCAGGACCAGTGGCGCGTGATGCCGAACCTGCTGCTGCAAGCCGGCTTCAAGTCCAGCCTGCAGGACGCCACCGGCAAGTTCCCGGTCAACCAGGTCAACCTGCCGACCGTGGCCGTGCCGGTGCGTTATCCGACCGGCTCGATCACCTCCAACAAGTGGTTCCTGCCGCAGGCGGGCCTGCTGTGGGACGCCACCGAGAACGAGCAGGTGTTTGTCAACGTCCAGCAGAACATGCGCCAGTTCATCCCGTACGGCGCCGGCAGCGGCTTCTACGGCTTCTCGGCCTGGAGCCTGGGCACGCAGGCGGCGTTCGAGCTGTTCAAGACGACCGTGAAGCCCGAGACCTCGTGGACCTATGAGGTCGGCCTGCGCACGCGTCACGACGTGGCCTGGGGCCCGATCACCGGCGTCGACGGCCAGATCAACGCCTACAATGTGAAGTTCAGCAACCGCCTGCTGAACATCGCGCCCTACAACTTCATCAACCCGGCGCCGGCCATCTTGGCCAATGTCGGCGACGTGACCACCAAGGGCGTCGACATCGCCGGCACGCTGAAGTTCGGCGAGCACTTCCAGCTCTACAACGCGCTGTCCTACAACGAGTCCAAGTACGACCAGGACTACCAGTCGGGCACCACCCTGGTCGGCGGCGTCTCGACCCCGGTCACCGTGGCCACCGGCGGCAAGTACGTGCCGCTGATGCCCAAGTGGATGAACAAGACCATCGCCCGCTTCAACTACGGCGCCTTCGACGCCCAGATCAGCGGCGACTATGTCGGCAAGCGTTTCGTGACCTACCTGAACGACCTGTCCGTCAAGTCGATGATGCTGGTCGACCTGCAGGCCGGCTACACCTTCGACATGAGCGACAAGGGCTTCGTGAAGGGCCTGCGCCTCAGCGCCAACGTCACCAACCTGTTCGACAAGAAGGGCGTCTCGACGGCCGGCGTCACCAGCAACACGGGCGGCTACACGGCCTTCCCGCAAGCCCCGCGCATGGGCTTCGTGACGGTGTCGGCGGACTTCTAGGACCTACCTACCCGTGTCATCCCGGACGACCTCGAAGAGGTCGATCCGGGACCCAGGGGCCGGCGCACTGCGGTTGCCCCTGGGTCCCGGCTCTCCGCTTCGCTGCGGCCGGGATGACACGATTTGAGCAAACAAAAAGGCCCGGCGGTTTCCCGCCGGGCCTTCGTTGTTTCGATCGGCGCGAAGCTACTTGGCTTCGGCGGCCTCGATGGCTTCCTCGATCGCGCGCTTGAAATCCAGCGGCTGGGCGACCGGGCCGAACGGCGAGGCCGAGACGCCCGTGCCGCGCACGACGATGCGGCCGTAGTTCAGCATCCGGCCCAGGATGCCCTGGTTGACGATGATGGTGTCGACCTTGTTCAGGCGCTGCTCGATCGTGGTGCGGTTGATAAAGCCGAACTTGGCGATCAGGCGCTTGTTGGTGACGGCGAAATCCGAATTCAATTGATACATCAGCGCAAAGATGAACCAAACGAAAGTAACCGGAAGCAGAACACCGAAGCTAACGATGGTCCAAAATGCCGGCCAAATATAGATGCCCCAATGAACCTTGGCATCGAACAGAATCTTCTCATCACCCGTGATAACTTGGTCAATATAACGCGCCACGCGCTCACCCCCTAAGAAAACAACCCATCGCACTCATATTAGAGCGTCCACCGATGTCAACCCGAGATAGGCCCAGAGCGGGCCCCAGGTCGTCAGGATTGAGGCGCGTGTCCAGCCAAGAAAAAGGCCCGGCAGTTTCCCGCCGGGCCTTCGTCTTTCAGAACACTTGAGACCTTAGTCCTTGGCGCGTTCCTGGTAGCTGTTGTCTTCCGTCAGGATGATCACCCGGGTGCCGACGGTGATGTACGGCGGGACGGTGGTCTTGACGCCGTTGCTGAGGACGGCCGGCTTGTACGACGAGCTGGCGGTCTGGCCCTTCACCGACGGTTCGGTGTCGACGATTTCCAGGACCACGGTGCGCGGCAGTTCGATGGCGATCGGCACGTCGTTGTGCGTCGACAGCTGCACCGTCATGTTCTCTTGCAGGTAGGGCGCGGCGTCGCCGATCACGTCCTCGGTGGCCACGAGCTGGTCGTAGGTTTCCGGGTTCATGAAGTGGAAGCCGTCGCCGTCCTGGTACAGGAAGGTGTGGTTGCGCTGGTCGACGAAGGCGCGCTCGACCTGCTCGGTGGTGCGGTAACGCTCCGAAACCTTCACGCCGTCCGAGATGCGGCGCATGTTCAGTTGGGTCACCGGGGTGCCCTTGCCGGGGTGGATGTTGTCGACCGTCAGGACGACGTAGAGCTTGCCGTCCATGTCGACGACGGCGCCTTTGCGGAGCGAGCTGGCTGCGACCTTCACGTAGTTATCGTCCTTGGAAGAAAGCGCGCGCGAGGCCGCGGGCGCGATCATGCTATTGATCTGTGCCCGCCCTCGTATAGCGATCGGGGCGAAATCTCCAGTCTCTTCGGTTGTTAGCCTTTGTCCGATACTTCCCAGACCTGGTGGCGCAGCGACGTCCACGCCGACCGCCGGCCATTCCTGCTGGCCCGCAACCGCATCAACAAGGCCTTCCGCGCCTGGTTCGAGGCCGAGGGTTTCGAGGAGGTCGAGGCCGCCGCCCTGCAGGTCTCGCCCGGCAACGAGGCGCATCTGCACGCCTTCGCCACGCAAGCCCTGACGATCTCGGGCGAGGCCTCGCCGCTCTATCTGCACACGTCGCCGGAGTTCGCCTGCAAGAAGCTGCTGGCCGCCGGCGAGGAGAAGATCTTCAGCCTGGGCAAGGTGTGGCGCAACCGCGAGCGCGGGCCGCTGCACCATCCCGAGTTCACGATGCTGGAGTGGTACCGCGCCGGGCAGCCCTACCAGACCCTGATGGACGACTGCGCGACCTTGCTGGCCCTGGCGGCCGAGACGGCGGGGACCAAAAGCTTCGACTTCCGGGGCATGAGCTGCGACCCGTTCGCGCGGCCCGAGCGCCTGTCGGTGGCCGAGGCCTTCCAGCGCCACGCCGGCGTCGACCTGCTGGCCAGCGTCGCCGCCGACGGCTCGACCGACCGCGACGCCCTGGCCGCCGCCGCCCGCGCGGCGGGCATCCGGGTGGCCGAGGACGACGGCTGGGCCGACGTCTTCAGCCGCATCATCGTCGAGAAGGTCGAGCCCCGCCTGGGCGAAGGTCGCGCCACGGTGCTGTGCGAGTACCCGATCAGCGAGGCGGCCCTGGCTCGCCCCAAGGACGCCGACCCGCGCGTGGCCGAACGCTTCGAGCTCTATGCCTGCGGGGTCGAGTTGGCCAACGCCTTCGGCGAGCTGACCGACCCGGCCGAGCAGCGCCGCCGCTTCATGATCGAGATGGACGAAAAGGCCCGCATCTACGGCGAGCGATACCCCATCGACGAGGATTTCCTGGCCGCTTTGGAGCACATGCCAGAGGCGTCCGGATCCGCGTTGGGCTTCGACCGGCTGGTGCTGCTGGCTGCCGGCGCGCGGCGGATCGAAGACGTTGTCTGGACGCCTGTCGCGGGCTGAGCATTTTAACAGGGAACGGATCGCCTACGGCGACGTTTACGCCCGCTGGGGCGGCGTATCAGTGGGATACGCCTGAGTGGGGCGTATTTCTCATGTCTTTGGCGTGTAGCGCGATCGGGCCGGCGACGTCGGCTGTCCGACCGTCGGGTCTGGCGAATCCTGGCCCCTATGCCGCCGCGCGCGCCAATCACCGCCGGAAACATACCCATGCCTAACCGGATGAACGCCGCGCTCGCGGCCTCGACGCAGAAGAAATCGTCGTTCCTGGACCCGAAGACCTTCCTGGGCCTGGCCCTGGCGATCGCCTTCTTCGTCGGCAGCGGCATGGTGGCCCACCGCAACACCAACGTCCTGCGCGACGACGCCCGGCAGATCTTCCACTCGCACGAGGTGATCGTGGCGATCGGCGAGCTGCGCTCCAGCGTCCAGGACGCCGAGACCGGCCAGCGCGGCTATCTCCTGACCGGCAACGACCGCTATCTCGAGCCCTACGAGGCCGCGGTGGCCAATGTCGAACGCCAGATCGAGAAGCTGGCGACCCTGACCAGCGACAACGCCGGCCAGCAGGACCGCATCACCAGCCTGCAACGCCATGTGACCGCCAAGCTGGCCGAGCTGAAGAGCACCATCGACGTCCGCCGCGCCCAAGGCCCGGCGGCCGCCCTGGCCATCGTCAATTCCGATCGCGGCAAGGCCGAGATGGACGCCATCCGCGGCGGCCTCACGACGATGCAGCAGGAAGAGGCGCGCCTGCGCCGCGAACGCCTGGCCGAGATGGACGCGGCCTATCAGTCGGCCCTGGTCAGCGGCCTGATGTCGGGCGTGCTGGGCATTGTCCTGACCCTGGTGGTCGGCGTCCTGATCCGCCGCGCCGCCGTCGCCAACGAGCGCCGCCAGTGGCTGGCCTCGGGCCAGGTGGGGCTGGCCTCGGCGATGCTGGGCGACCAGGAGAGCCAGGAGCTGGGCGAGAACATCCTGACCTTCCTGGCTCGGTTCGCCGGCGCCCAGGCCGGGGCGGTGTTCGCCGCCGATGGCGAGCGCTACAGCCGCGTGGCCAGCTACGGCGTGCCGAGCGACGCCCAGATCGTCGAGCGCTTCGGCCTGCGCGAGGGCCTGCTGGGCCAGGTCGCCGCCAGCCGCGAGACCACGGTCCTGGCCGACGTGCCCGAGGGCTACCTGACCATCGGCTCGGCCCTGGGCCGCGACAAGCCGCGCCACCTGATCCTGTTCCCCGCCGTCGCCGAGGACGGCGTCCATGGCGTGGTCGAGCTGGGCTTCCTGAACGCCGTCGACGATCGCGTCCGCGAGTTCCTGAACGAGGCCTCCGAGGCCGTCGGCATCGCCCTGCGCTCGGCCCGCTACCGCGCCGAGCTGCGTGAGCTGCTGGAGAAGACACAGGCGCAAGCCGAAGAGCTGCAGGTCCAGAGCGAGGAGCTGCGCGTCTCCAACGAGGAGCTGGAGGAGCAGGGCCGCGCCCTGAAGGAATCCCAGGTCCGCCTGGAGCAGCAGCAGGCCGAGCTGGAACAGACCAACAGCCAGCTGGAGGAACAGGCCCAGCTGCTGGAAAGCCAGCGCGATGACCTGGAGCGCACCGGCGCAGCCGTCGAGCTGAAGGCCCGCGAGCTGGAGCAGGCCAGCCGCTACAAGTCCGACTTCCTGGCCAATATGAGCCACGAGCTGCGTACGCCGCTGAACTCGCTGTTGATCCTGTCCAAGCTGCTGGGCGACAACCCGGTCGGCAACCTGTCCGAGGAGCAGGTCCAGCATGCCCGCACGATCCAGTCGTCGGGCAACGACCTGCTAACGCTGATCAATGACATTCTCGATCTGTCCAAGATCGAGGCCGGCCACCTGGAGATCCGGCCCGAGACCATGTCGCTGAAACGCCTGGGCACTGACCTGCGCCAGCTGTTTGCTCCCCTCGCCGCCGAGCGGAAGCTGGATTTCGCGATCAACGTCGCCGAAGACGTCCCGGCCTCGATGGTCAGCGACCGCCTGCGCCTGGAACAGGTGCTGAAGAACCTGCTGTCGAACGCCTTCAAGTTCACCGAGAAGGGCGGCGTGACGCTGGAGATCGCTCGCGAAGGCGACGACCGCCTGGCCTTGTCGGTGACCGACACCGGCATCGGCATCGCCGAGGAGCAGCAAGCGGCCATCTTCGAAGCCTTCCGCCAGGCCGACGGCACGATCAGCCGCAAGTACGGCGGTACGGGCCTGGGGCTATCGATCAGCCGCGAGCTGGCCCGCCTGCTGGGCGCGACGCTCAGCCTGACCAGCGTGCACGGCAAGGGCAGCCGCTTCACCCTGTCGATGCCGCTGGACTACGATCCGGCCCTGGTGCCGCAGCGCGCCGAACCCGCCCCCCTGCCCGCCGCCGCCGCTCCGACCAAGAAGGCGACCGAGGAGCGCCGCTACGTCCCGACCGGCCCGCGCGTCGACGACGACCGCGAGATCCTGTCCGGTGGCCAGCGCATCCTGCTGGTGGTCGAGGATGACTCGAGCTTCGCCGGCATCCTGCGCGACATCGCGCGCGAGGCGGGCTTCCAGTGCCTGGTCGCGGCCTCGGCCGAGGAGGCCCTGGTCCTGGCCCGCAAGCATCGCCCCAGCGCCATCGTGCTGGACGTCGGCCTGCCCGACCAGTCGGGCCTGGCGGTGCTGGAACGCCTGAAGCGCGACGTCGACACCCGCCACATCCCGGTCCACGTCGTCTCGGCCGCCGACCACACCCAGACGGCCCTGTCGCTGGGCGCCATCGGCTACCTAGTCAAGCCCGTGAAGCGCGAGGCGCTGACCAACGCGCTGGACGCCCTGACCTCGCGCCTGTCGGCCTCGTCGCGCCGCGTGCTGATCGTCGAGGACGACAAGGTCCAGCGCGAGGCGGTCGGCAAGCTCTTGTCCTCCGGCGATGTCGAGACCGTCGGCGTGGCCACTGCCGCCGAGTGCCTGGAGCGGCTGAAGACCGAGACCTTCGACTGCATGGTCCTGGATTTGAACCTGCCCGACGCCTCCGGTTTCAGCCTGCTGGAAACCTTGAGCCACGAGGGCGGCTACGCCTTCCCGCCGGTCATCGTCTATACCGGCCACGACCTGTCCCAGGCCGACGAGCAGCGCCTGCGCCGCTATTCGGACTCGATCATCGTCAAGGGCGCGCGTTCACCAGAACGTTTGCTGGATGAAGTCTCGCTGTTCCTGCACCAGGTGGTCACCGACCTGCCGCCCGAGCAGCAGTCGATGATCAAGAAGGCCCACAACCGCGACGCCGCCCTGGAGGGCCGCCGGATCCTGGTGGTCGAGGACGACGTCCGCAACGTCTACTCCATCACCAACATCCTGGAGCCGCGCGGCGCGCTGATCGAGATCGCCCGCAACGGCAAGGAAGCCATCGAGGCGCTGGAGAAATCGGCCAAGGACGAAGGCGCGGCCATCGATCTTGTTTTGATGGACGTGATGATGCCGGTGATGGACGGCCTGACCGCCACCGCCGAGATCCGCAAGGACAACCGCTTCAAGAAGCTGCCGATCATCACCCTGACCGCCAAGGCCATGCCCGACGACCAGGCCCGCTGCATCGAGGCCGGGGCCAATGACTACATGGCCAAGCCCTTGGACGTGGATCAGCTGCTGTCGCTCGTTCGTGTCTGGATGCCCCGCTGACCGCCATGCGTGACGACGTCGAGGACATCGAGATCAGGCTGCTGCTGGAGGCGCTGTACCAGCGCTACCACTACGACTTCCGGCGCTACGCCAAGGCGTCGGTCAAGCGGCGCCTGAAGCAGGCCCGCGAGCAGCTGGGCTATGCCAGCTACTCGGCCATGCAGGACGCCCTGCTGCACGATCCGGAGATGCTGGAGCAGCTCCTGGGCTATCTGACCGTGCAGGTCAGCGAGATGTTCCGCGACCCCAGCTACTTCAAGGCGCTGCGCGAGACGGTGCTGCCGCACCTGAAGACCTATCCGTCGCTGAAGGTCTGGGTGGCCGGCTGCAGCGAGGGCGAGGAGCTGTACTCCCTGGCCATCCTGTTCCGCGAGGAGGGGCTGGAAGACCGGACCCTGTTCTACGCCACCGACATCAACCCGGACGCCCTGCAGGCCGCCGCGCGCGGCATCTATCCGATCGATCGCCTGAAGCTGTTCACCGAGAACCACCGCCGCTCGGGCGGCAAGTCCTCGCTGTCGAACTACTACACCACCGGCTATGGCGGGGCGGTGTTCGACAAGACCCTGCGCGAGCGGGTGGTGTTCTCCGACCACAGCCTGGTCACCGACGCGGTGTTCGGCGAGATGCACCTGATCTCGTGCCGCAACGTGCTGATCTATTTCGATCGCGATCTGCAGGACCGGGCCATCGGCCTGTTCCGCGACTCGCTGGCCCGCAAGGGGTTCCTGGGCCTCGGGGCCAAGGAGAGCCTGCGCTTCTCGGCCCATACCGGCGCCTTCGCCGAGTTCGAGCGCGACGAGAAAATCTACCAGAAGCGCGAGCCATGACCGCTTCCCCCATCCAAGCTGTCGTGATCGGGACCTCGGCCGGCGCCGTGCAGGCGCTGTCGGCGATCCTGCCGCCGCTGCCGGCCGACTATCCGCTGCCGGTGATGGTGGTCGTGCACGTGCCGCCCGACCGCCGCAACGCCCTGACCGAGCTCTTCCAGACCCGCTGCGCCATGACCGTGCGCGAGGCCGAAGACAAGGAGCCGCTTCAGCCGGGCGTGATCTATTTCGCGCCGCCGGACTATCACCTGCTGGTCGAGACGCCGGAGCTCTTGGCCCTGTCGACCGACGAGCCCGTCCTGCACTCGCGGCCCTCGATCGACGTTCTGTTCGAGAGCGCCGCCGACGCATTTGGCGAGGGGCTGGTCGGGATCATCCTGACTGGCGCCAATCAGGATGGCGCCGACGGCCTGAAAGCCATAGGCCAGGCCGGCGGCGTGGTCGTGGTCGAGGATCCCGCCAGCGCGGCGGCCTCGGCGATGCCGGAAGCGGCCCTGGCCGCCTGGCCTGAGGCGCGGGTGATGACGCTGGAAGAGATCGGCGTCTATTTGCGGAGTTTGGGGAATAAGCGATGAGCGCTTTGCGGCCTGTCCATTTCCTGCTGGTCGACGACCTGGCCGAGAACCTGGTCTCGCTGGAGGCGCTGCTGCGCCGCGAGGACCTCGTCCTGCTGAAGGCCCGCTCGGGCGAGGAAGCGCTGGAGCTGCTCCTGCGCCACGACGTCGCCCTGGCCCTGCTGGACGTGCAGATGCCCGGCATGGACGGCTTCGAGCTGGCCGAGTTCATGCGCGGGGCCATGCGCACCCGCCATGTGCCGATCATCTTCCTGACCGCCGGCACCGCCGCCGACGCCCAGCGCCGCTTCCGGGGCTATGAGGCCGGGGCCGTCGACTTCATCAACAAGCCGATCGAGCCGGACGTCCTGCGCAGCAAGGCCAACGTCTTTTTCGACCTCTATCGCCAGCGCCAGCAGCTGGAGCGCCAGCGCGACGAGCTGGAGGCCGCCGCCCAGGCCCTGCGCCGCGCCGACCGCCACAAGGACAGTTTCCTGGCCGTGCTGGCCCACGAACTGCGCAACCCGATCGCCGCCCTGGCCGGCGGCCTGCACCTCTTGGGCAAGGACATCCCGGTCGAGCGCTCGACCGACATCCGCGCCCGCATGGACCGGATGCTGTCGCACCTCTCGCACCTGGTCGACGACCTCTTGGACGTCTCGCGGGTCAACGAGGGTAAGATCACGCTAAAGAAGGCGCGGGTCGAGCTGGGCGAGATCCTGACCTCGGCCATCGAGGCTAGCCAGCACCACATGGACCAGGCCGGCCACACGCTGATCACCGACATCGCCACCGGCCCGATCTGGCTGGACGCCGACCACACCCGCCTGGCCCAGGTGATCGGCAACCTGCTCAACAACGCCGCCAAATACACCTCGCCCGGCGGCACGGTGACCCTGTCGGCCCATCGCCGCGACGGGGTGGCCGAGATCCGGGTGTCCGACACCGGCGTCGGCATCCCGGCCGAGCTGCAGGCGGGCATCTTCGAGATCTTCGCCCAGGTGGAGGATCACCTGTCGAAGTCGCAGGGCGGCCTCGGCATCGGCCTGGCCTTGTGCAAGCAGCTGGTCGCCCTGCACGGCGGGACCATCGACGTGGCCAGCGCCGGACTGAACAAGGGCAGCACCTTCACGGTGATCATCCCGCTGGCGCGAGATCCGGGCTGATTTGCCTCCGGGCCTGAAATCCCGCATATCCCCGCGCCTCATGGCTCCCACCGCAAAGACCCTGCGCGACGCCCGGTCCCTGGCCGAGGCTGGACTGGTCCCGCCCGAGCGCCTGCCGGCGCTGGAGGCGGTGGCGGCGCGCTACGCGGTGGCGATCACCCCGGCGATGGCCGAGCTGATCGATCCCACGAACGACGATGACCCGATCGCCCGGCAGTTCATCCCTTCGTCGGAAGAGCTGATCGCCAGCCCCGGCGAGGACGGCGACCCGATCGGCGATGATATCCACAGCCCTGTGGATGGAATCGTGCACCGCTACCCCGACCGGGTGCTGCTGAAGCCGACCCATACCTGCGCGGTCTATTGCCGGTTCTGCTTCCGCCGCGAAATGGTCGGACCCGAGGGGCTGTCGAACCTGACCCCGGCCCAGCTGGACGCGGCCTTCGCCTATATCGCCGGCCGCCCTCAGATCTGGGAGGTCATCGTCACCGGCGGCGACCCGTTCGTGCTGTCGCCCCGGCGCCTGGCCGAGCTGATGGACCGGCTGGAAGCCATCCCGCACGTCAAGATCGTCCGCTTCCACACCCGCGTGCCGGCGGTGGATCCGAGCGCCGTGACCGACGAGTTGGTCGCGGCCCTGAAGCGCACCACCAAGACCGTCTATGTCGCCCTGCACGCCAACCATGTCCGCGAACTGACCCCGGCCGCCCGCGCCGCCTGCGCCCGGATCATCGACGCCGGGATCCCGATGCTGAGCCAGACCGTGCTGCTGAAGGGCGTCAACGACGACCCGGCGGTGCTGGCCGACCTGATGCGGGCCTTCGTCGAGACCCGGATCCGGCCCTACTACCTGCACCACCACGACTACGCGCCCGGCACCGCCCACCTGCGCACCACGATCGCCGAGGGCCAGGCGATCATGAAGGCCCTGCGCGGCACGGTCTCGGGCCTGGCCCAGCCGACCTATGTGCTGGATATCCCCGGCGGCCACGGCAAGGTGCCGGTCGGTCCGAGCTATGTGGAGGGCGGATCGGTCGAGGATCCGAATGGGACCGCTCACCCCTACCCGCCTGCCCCCGAAGCCTAGGCCCGGCAAGGCTTTGCGGCCGCGCTCTCGCTGCATCGCAGCAAATTCTGGACGAGAGCAGTGTTTCTCGTGCTAGAAAAGTCGGCATATCCGAGGATCCGGTCGCGTCAGTCGACGCGAATTCAAGCGAAGGCTTGGCTTTTATGAGTGAAATCAAATCGGTCGGCATTATCGGCGCCGGCCAGATGGGGTCGGGCATCGCGCATGTCGTCGCCCTGGGCGGCTACGACGTGTGGCTTCATGACGTCTCGCGCGAGCGGATCGACGCCGGCCTGGCCTTGATCGAGAAGAACCTGGCCCGCCAGGTCGGTCGCGGCATCATCGACGATGACGCGATGAAGACGGCCCTGGCCCGCATCAAGCCGGCCGAAGGCCTGGAGGCGATCGGCGCCACGGACCTGGCCATCGAGGCGGCGACCGAGAACGAGGAGATCAAGAAGTCGATCTTCCGCAGCCTGCAGCCGCACCTGACGCCGACCACGATCCTGGCCTCGAACACCTCGTCGATCTCGATCACGCGCCTGGCCTCGGCCACGGACCGCCCCGAGCGCTTCATCGGCCTGCACTTCATGAACCCCGTGCCGCTCATGAAGCTGGTGGAGATCATCCGCGGCATCGCCACGGACGTCCCGACCTACGAGCGCGCCGTGTCCTTCGCCCAGTCGCTGGGCAAGATCACGTCCAACGCCGAAGACTTCCCCGCCTTCATCGTCAACCGCGTGCTGGTGCCGATGATCAACGAGGCGATCTACACGCTGTACGAAGGGGTCGGCACGGTCGACGCCATCGACACGGCGATGAAGCTGGGCGCCAACCATCCGATGGGCCCGCTGGAGCTGGGTGACTTCATCGGCCTGGACACCGTGCTGAGCATCATGAACGTGCTCTACGAAGGCCTGGCCGACAGCAAGTACCGCCCCTGTCCGCTGCTGGTGAAGTATGTCGAGGCCGGCTGGCTGGGCAAGAAGACCGGCCGCGGCTTCTACGACTATCGCGGCGAGGTTCCGGTCCCGACGCGGTAACGGCGTCTTCCGCATCCGATACGACAAAGCCCGCTCCGGTCTCCCGGAGCGGGCTTTTTCTTTGGAGCTCGAAGGCCCTTACCCCGCCCCCATCGCCACCGCGATGTGATAGGTCGCGAACGAGGCCAGGTAGGCCAGACCGGTCATGTACAGGAACATCACGGTCGGCCAGGTCCAGCCGTTGGTCTCGCGCTTGACCACGCCCAGGGTCGCCGCGCACTGGGGCGCGAAGATGTACCAGGACAGGAACGACAGGGCCGTCGCCAGCGACCACTTGCCGGCCAGCAGCACGCCCAGCTTGGTCCCGGCGTCGTCGTCGCCGCCGACCGCATAGACCGTGCCCAGCGCCGCCACCGCGACCTCACGGGCCGCGAAGCCCGGGATCAGGGCGATCGTCATCTGCCAGTTGAAGCCGATCGGGGCCATGACCGGCGCGATCAGGTGGCCGATCCGGCCGGCGAAGCTGTAGTCGATGGCCGGCCCCGTCGCGCCTTCCGGCGGATAGGGGAAGGTCGACAGCACCCAGACCAGCACCATCAGCGGCAGGATGATGCGGCCGGCGCGGTTCAGGAAGATCTGGGCGCGGGTCCACAGGTTCAGCAGGACGTTGCGCGGCTCGGGCCAGCGATAGGTCGGCAGCTCCATCATGAAGGGCTCGACCGCGCCGCGCCAGAACACGCTGCGGATGACGAACGACACGGCCAGCGCGCTGACGATACCGCCGGCATAGAGGCCGAACATCACCAGGCCCTGCAGCGACAGGAAGCCCCAGACGGTCTGGTTCGGGATGAAGGCGCTGATGATCAGGGTGTAGACCGGGATCCGCGCCGAGCAGGTCATCAGCGGGGCGACCAGGATGGTGGTCAGGCGGTCGTGCTTGTTGTCGATCACCCGCGTCGACATGATCCCGGGGATGGCGCAGGCGAAGCTGCTGAGCAGCGGGATGAACGCCCGCCCGTGCAGGCCGGCGCCGCCCATGATCTTGTCCATCAGGAAGGCCGCGCGGGCCATGTAGCCGCTGTCTTCCAAGAGCAGGATGAAGAAGAACAGGATCAGGATCTGCGGCAGGAACACCAGCACGCTGCCGACGCCGGCGATCAGGCCGTCGGCGATGAAGCTGGCCAGCAGGCCGTGCGGCAAGGTCTCGCCCACCCAGCCGGCCAGGCTGGCGAAGGCGCCGTCGATGGCGTCGGCCGGCACCGTGGCCCAGGTGAACACCGCCTGGAACATCACGAACAGCAAGGTGAACAGGATGGCCAGGCCGGCGATCGGGTGCAGCAGCACGTCGTCGACCTTGCCGGTGACCGTGTCGGGCCGCTCGGGCGGCTTCACGCAGGCCTTGAAGATGCGTTGGGCCTCGGCGTGGGCCGAGCGGATCTCGCCGGCGGTCGGCTCGTGCCAGACGTTCTCGGCCTCGACGGCGCGAGCGTCGACGATGGCCTCGACCTTTTCCAGCAGCTCGGGCAGGCCGCGCTTGCGGGTCGCCACCGTGGTGACGATCGGCGCGCCGATCTCCTTGGACAGCTGCTCCAGGTCGATGCGCAGGCCCTGGCGCTGGGCGATGTCGAACATGTTGAGCGCCAGCACGAACGGGCGGCCCACCTGCTTCAGTTCGAGAACCAGGCGCAGCACCATGCGCAGGTTGGTGGCGTCGGCCACGCAGACCAGGCAGGCGGGCGCGGTCTCGCCTTCCAGCTTGCCCAGCACCGCGTCGCGGGTGACGACCTCGTCCGGGCTGCGGGCGCGCAAGGAATAGGTGCCGGGCAGGTCCAGCACGCGCAGCGCGCGGCCAGAAGCCGTGGTCAGCGAGCCTTCCTTCCGCTCGACCGTGACGCCGGCATAGTTGGCGACCTTCTGGCGGCTGCCGGTCAGGGCGTTGAACAGCGCGGTCTTGCCGGAGTTGGGATTGCCGACCAGGGCGATCCGAGTGGTGGTGTTCTGAGCGGGGGTGTCGGAAACGTCGACAGCGGTATCGAGCGCCAAGGTCTTAACGTCCGTCGAATTTCACGGAGACCGCGCCGGCCTCGCGGCGACGCAAAGCCACCCGGGTGTCGTCCACGCGCACGGCGATCGGGTCGCGGCCGAACAGGCCCTCGTGCAGCACCTCGATCGTCGCGCCCTCCACGAAACCCATCTCCAGCAGGCGACGCTCCAGCTCCTCGGCGGCGACGGCCTCGGCCGCGCCCGAGACGCCGGTCACGCGGGCGATCACGCCACGGTCGCCGCGCCGGGCCGAGGCCAGCGGACGCAGACCGCCGGGATCGCTCTCGGCCGGGTTGAATTCAGAGGACAACGCGTACGCTTCGGACATAATGGCTCCGATTAGATTGCGAACGATTATCAGTCGAAGAGAGCAATGTCGATTCAGCGTTCCCGTCGTTTTGGGGTATGCTGATGCCTTAAGGGCTGTTGGGACCGAATGGCGCAGGGTCGTTAATAGATTCGACTCTTCGAACGCCGCTCGGTCTGATTACGTGTTCCGATTCGTATGGGCGAATTATGCGTAGGCTGATGCTGGGGCTCCTGACGGGGGCCTATCTTTGTCTGGCTCTGATCGTCTCCCTCTTCCTCTGGAGGATGGGTGCGACGCCGGCTGTCGGCGTTTCGGCCTTCATCGGCACGCTGGGCCTGTGCTTCGCCTTCCACGGCCTGCTGGGCCAGACCTTCCTGGCCGCCGCCCTGCGTGGCGACATCGACACCGTGCGCGAAGCCCACGCCATCCTCCTGGACCAGATCGAGAAGGTCGACGCCCGCGTCTCCGACCTGGTCGAGACCGTCGCCGCCGACGCCCAGCGCCGCACCGAGGAGCTGTCGACCGAGGTCCACCAGCTGGAAGACATGATTTCCCAGATGAGCGACCGGATGGAGCAGCAGCTCAGCCACCAGGTCGCCGCCGCCTCGGCCCGCAGCCAGGGCAGCATGGGCCGCGAGCGCGCGCCGCAGGCCAGCCACATGCTGCAGGTCGTGCAGGACGCCTTGGCCGAGAACCGCGTCGACCTCTACCTGCAGCCGATCGTCAGCCTGCCCCAGCGCCGGACCGTCTTCTACGAAAGCTTCTCGCGCCTGCGCGACGAGACCGGCCGCGTGATGATGCCGGCCGAGTATCTGGCCGTGGCCGAGCCCGAAGGCCTGATGACGGCCATCGACAACCTGCTGCTGTTCCGCTGCGTGCAGATCGTGCGCCGCCTGGCCAAGCAGGACCGCAAGATCGGCATCTTCTGCAACATCTCGCTGGCCAGCCTGGGCGACGAGAGCTTCTTCCCGCAGTTCCTGGAATTCATGCAGGGCAACAAGGACCTGGCCGGCGCGGTGATCTTCGAGCTGGGTCAGGCGGCGTTCGAGCGCCGCGGTCCGGTCGAGGCCCGCCACATGGCTCGCCTGGCCAGCCTGGGCTTCAGCTTCAGCCTGGACAAGGTCAACGACCTGGACCTGGATTTCCAGGACCTGGCCCGCGCCGACGTGAAGTACCTGAAGGTCGGCGCCCAGATGATGCTGGACCAGCTGGAAGAGCAGGACGGCAAGCTGGTCATCGCCTCGCTGCCTGACCTGAACGCCAGCGACTTCGCCGCCCTGACCCGTCGTTACGGCATCGAGGTCATCGTCGAGAAGGTCGAGGCCGAGAAGCAGATCGTCGACATCCTGGATCTCGACATCGGCTATGGCCAAGGCCACCTGTTCGGCGAACCCCGCGCCATCCGCGACGCCGTCCTGGCCGAGGCCGAACCGCCGCAGGACTTCATGCGCGGGGCTCTGCGCCGCCGCGCGGTGGGTTGGTAAGCTTTACCGCCATTTCGTGACTGTCCAGGCCTTCGGAGCCGACGGCAGCTTGCGGCACGGCAGGGTCGCGACGACCTGGCCCTGATAGCCCAGCGGCACCTTGCCCGTGTCCGAGGCGCACAACGCGGTCACCGCATCGAACGCGGCCGAGGCGTCCTTGATGATGTCGTGGCCGGCCACCTGGTCGACCTTCGGATTGCCGTTGGCCGGTCCGCAGCGGTCGCCGGTGTCCAGCGTGATGTGGTCGCCCTGGCCGCCGAAGAAGCCATACTCGCCCTTACACAGCGGCCCCAGCAAAGCGAACATCAGCGCGCCACGATCGGCGACAGCCGAACGCGCTGGCGTCACCGTCGCGCCCAGACCGTTCAAGGCCACCGTAACGCGGCTCCAGCGATCGCCTTGTCCCGGCTGCATTAGCAGGCGCAGCGGATCTTCGTCCGCCTCGCTCAGTCCCGCCGACGCCATGAAGTCCTTGACCCCATAGTGATGGTTGCCCGTCCCGGCGTGGCCGAAGACCTCGCGCCAGGCGTCCAGCACGTCGCGCTTGCCACCCGAGGCGGCGCGCAGCTTGAGGTCCGCCGTCCACTGGACCACGACGCCGCAGTCATAGACGGCCTTGTTGCGGCGCGGCCCGTGCTCGGCCAGGTCCTTGTCGCCCAGCGCTGCGGCGCAGGCCGTCAGGCGTTCGGCCAGGGCCTGGCCCACCGCCGCCTCGCCGCGGGTCCCCAGTTCGCGCGTGGCCAGCAGCGACGCATATTCGGCCGCGCCCTCGTGCAGCCACGGCGCGCTCTCGGCGTCGCCCGAGGCCAGGAACCGGCTGTTCCAGAAGTGGAAGGTCTCGTGCGCGACGAAGCCCGACACCGCCGCCGCCTCTTCCGAGCCCGGCGTGGCGGGACCGAAGAAGCGCAGCGACATCATCGGGCCGTCGACCGTGTCGCCCTGCCAGCCGCCACCGGCGAATTCGGGCACGCGCGTGGCGATCAGCACGGGCTTGGCGGGCAGGCCCACGCCCAGGCGGCGCTGGTAGTAGGCCGCCGTCCCCTGGCCGGCCTTGGCGATCTGGGCGCGCAAGTCCGGACTGACGTTCGGCGCCGCGACGAAGGTCGCCGCGCCGTCGCTGACCTGGCTGGACGGGCCGACATAGACATAGCCGGCTATCGAGACCTTACCGGTCTTGGCCTTGGGCAGGGCCTGCCAACCCTTCCCGGTGACCACCGTCGCCGTGGGCGCGGGCGTCGTCTGACCGGTGAAATAAGGACCGTAGACCTGCCAGCCCTCGCCCACCCGCGTCAGGGCCGGGTAGCGCCGGTCGCGCGGCGCGGTGTCGGGGGTCAGCTGGATCGTGAAGCTGGAGAAAGCCTTGCCGTCGCGACGGCTCAGCACGCCGTCCTTCAGCACCATGTCGGCGGTGGGACGCCAGGTGTCCTGCCGGACGTCGTCGGCATTTTCCTCGAAGGCGAAGCGGGTAGCGGCCTCGGGCAGGACCACCTCGGCGGTCACCCCTTGGGCGTTAGGCGTCAGGGTCACTCGGGCGCCGGGTCCGGCCAAAGCGGGCGAGGCCATCAAGGCCAAGGCCAAACCACACACAGCTGAACGCATGTCTTCCCCCCGAAGCGCCATCTCTGGCTAGGGCGCCGCGCCAGGGGGCCGCAAGCCGCCATCACTGCTGACAGCTTTGGGTCTGCGGCCGCAAGCATCGGAATGATCCTGGGCGCGAGCTGGCGCATGGTCTCTGCACGAAAGGAGACCAACCTATGACGACCTACCAGAACGACGACGCCCGCTGGGACGCCATGCGCGCCAAGGATCGCGCGGCGGAAGGCGCCTTCTATATCGGCGTGCACACCACCGGGATCTATTGCGTCGCCAGCTGCGGCGGCCGTCCGCTGCGCAAGAACGTCAGCTTCTACGCCACCCGCGAAGACGCGCGCGCCGCCGGCCTGCGCGCCTGCCTGCGCTGCAAGCCCGACCTGAACCGCGAGACCCTGCGCTGGGCGGTCGGCGAGACCAGCCTGGGCCTGGCGCTCGTGGCCCGCTCCGAAGCCGGCCTGCGGCTGGTGACCCTGGGCGACGATGCGGCGGCGTTGCAGGCGGACCTGGAGAAGCGCTTCAAGCATGCGCGGATCGTACCGGACGCGGAGGGCTTGGCCGCCGACCTGAAGGCGGTGGCGGACCTGGTCGACCATCCCGACCACACGCTCAGCCTGCCGATCGACGACCAGGGCACCGAGCTGCAGAAGGCCGTCTGGGCCGCCCTGCGCCAGATCTCGGCTGGCCAGACCGCGTCCTATGCCGACATCGCCAAGGCCATCGGCCGGCCCAGCGCCTTCCGCGCCGTGGCCCAGGCCTGCGGGGCCAATCCGCTGGCGGTGATCACGCCCTGCCACCGCGTGGTCCGCGCCGACGGCGGCCTGTCCGGCTACCGCTGGGGCGTCGAGCGCAAGCGGGCCCTGCTGGCGCGGGAGGCGGCGTGACACTGGACTGGACCCGTATCGCCGCCGAGCTGGACGCGCGCGGCTGGGCGTTGACCGGCCCGATGCTGAAGCCCGAGACCTGCGCGGCCATCGCCGATCTCTATCCGCGGGATGAAGGCTTCCGCAGCCGGGTGGTCATGGCCCGTCACGGCTTCGGGCGCGGTGAGTACAAGTACTTCAGCTATCCCCTGCCGGAGGTCGTGCAACGGCTCCGGCAGGGGCTCTATGGGCCTTTGTCAGGCATCGCCAATGCCTGGGCCGAGCGGCTGGGCGAGGAGCGGCGGTTCCCGGAAGCGCTGGACGACATGCTTGCGCGCTGCCGCGAGGCGGGCCAGGTGCGGCCGACGCCGTTGCTGCTGACCTACGGCGCGGGCGACTACAACTGCCTGCACCAGGATCTGTACGGCGAGCACGTCTTTCCCCTACAGGCGGCGTTCCTGCTGGACGAGCCGGGGCGGGATTTCGATGGCGGCGAGTTCGTGATCGTCGAGCAGCGGCCGAGACAGCAGAGTGCGCCGCAGGTCGTGCCGTTGCGGCAGGGCGAAGGGGTGATCTTCGCGGTGCGCGAGCGGCCGGCGGAGGGGGTGCGGGGCGTGCACCGGCGGGTGCTGCGGCACGGGGTGAGCGAGGTGCGGAGCGGGCGGCGGCGGACCCTGGGCGTCATCTTCCACGACGCGACGTAGATCCTCCCCCGCGATGCGGGGGAGGTGGCCCAGAGGGCCGGAGGGGGCCAGCTCGGCCTCGATCCAGCTAGCCCCCTCAGTCGCTCCGCGACAGCTCCCCCGCATCGCGGGGGAGCATCTCGATCACCCCAGCGGCGAAACCCCGAACAGCAGCCGGTGCAGGACCAGCACGAACACCGCCCACAGCAGCGTCCCCGCGAACACCGCGATCACATCCGCCCGCGGCTTCACCACCACCGGCGCCGGCTCCCCGCGCCGCAGCGCCGAGATCAGGTCCAAAATCGCCCACACCAAAAACGCCCCGAACAGCGTCACCGACGCCTGGTCCCCGTTGGCCAGCAAATGCCCGGCCGACCAGAAGATCACCCCCAGCAGCATCGGATGGCGCACCGTCGCCTTGATCCGCCCGGTCGGCGCATTGGCGGTCGGCAGCAGCACGAAGGCGACCCAGACCAGCGCCAGCGTCGCGTGGCGGCCCCAGGTCGGCGGGTCGTAGAGCTGCGGCGCGGCCGGCCGGGCCAGGATCCAGCCCCAGATGATCAGCCCCAACCCCACGAACGAGACCAGGGTGTAGAGCCCCTTCCAGCGTTTGGGATTGGCGGCGACCTGCGCGTCGCGGAACGGTCCGGCCAGGATCCGCACCGAATGGATGCCTAAGAACACCACCAGACCCAGGATCAGAATCGTCATCGGCCCCTCCCCTTGATGCGCGCAGGATAGTCACGGAACGCGGGTCTCCGAAAGCTTGACCTCACGACCCTTGAATACGCGACGTCAGGGGATAGCTGAGACCCTGGCGACATTGACGCCTCGCCCCTGGATCGTTACCGCCCAAGCCATGATGGACTTCCCCGCCGGCCTTTCCGCCCTTTCCGACCGCTACGACGTCGTGCTGTGCGACGTCTGGGGCGTCATCCACAACGGGGTCGCCAGCTTCCCCGAGGCTTGCGACGCGCTGACGAAGTGGGGCGAGACCAAGGGGCCGGTGGTGTTGATCTCCAACTCGCCGCGCCCGTCGGCCGACGTGGTGGCGCAGCTGGACAGCCTGGGCGTGCCGCGCTCGGCCTGGAGCGGTTTCGTCACCTCGGGCGACGCCACCCAGGCGCTGTTGCGCGCCCGCGCGCCCGGCAAGGTCTGGAAGATCGGCCCCGCGCGCGATGAGGTGCTGTACGAGGGCATGGCCCTGACGGACGGCGGCTGCGAGGACGCCGACTTCATCTCTTGCACCGGCCTCTATGAGGACGAGAAGGAAGCCCCCGAGGACTATCGCGCGCGCCTGCAGGTCGCCGCCGACCGGGGCCTGCTGTTCATCTGCGCCAATCCCGACCGCGTCGTGCAGCGCGGCGATCGCCTGATCTTCTGCGCCGGCGCCCTGGCGGACCTCTATGAAAGCCTGGGCGGCAAGGTCGTGATGGCCGGCAAGCCGTTCGGCGCGATTTACGACCTATCGCTGGCCAAGGCCGCCGATCTGCTGGGCCGTCCCGTCGATCGCGACCGCGTGCTGTGCATCGGCGACGGCGTCATCACCGACGTGAAGGGCGCTCACGACCAGCAGCTGGCCTGCCTGTTCGTCGCCAAGGGCATCCACGGCGAAAAGGCCGTCGGCCCCGACGGCCAGCTGGTCCCCGACGCCGTCCACGCCCTGCTGGACGCCGAGGCCGTGGGCGCGACCCACGCCATCGGCGACCTGGTCTGGTAAGAGGGGCGTCATGCAGGGGAAGTTTCTCGAAGAGCTCAGCGTCGGCCAGTCGGCCCAGCTGGTCCGCACCGTCGGCGAGGCCGACATCGTCGCCTTCGCCGAAGTGACCGGCGACACCAATCCGGTGCACCTGGACGCCGACTATGCGGCCACCACCAGCTTTGGCCAGCGCATCGCCCACGGCATGCTGTCGGCCGGCTACATCTCGGCGGTGCTGGGCACGCAGCTGCCCGGTCCCGGCGCGGTCTATCTGACCCAAGGCCTGCGCTTCCGCCGCCCCGTGAAGATCGGCGACGAGGTCACCGCGATCGTCACCGTCACCGAGATCAACGAAGCCAAGGCCCAGGTGACGCTGTCGACCGTCTGCAAGGTCAATGGCAAGGCCGTCGTCGACGGCGAGGCCACCGTCATGGTTCCGCGCAAGGCCGCCTGATGCCCCTCAAGACGATCAACGCCTGGAAGAACCTCCCCGCCGAAGAGCGCGGCGCCGCCGTGGCCCTGGGCAATTTCGACGGCGTGCATCGCGGCCACCAGCAGGTGATCGCCCAGGCCGCGAAAGCCGCCCTGGCGCAGCATGCGCCGCTGGGCGTGGTCACCTTCGACCCGCACCCGCGCCGCCTGTTCCGCCCGACCGAGCCGGCCTTCAAGCTGATGACCCACGGCCAGCAGGCCCGCGCCCTGGGCGGTCTGGGCGTTGATTTGCTGTACCTGCTGCCGTTCGATTTCGAGATGGCCAGCTTCGGCGACCGCGAGTTCGTCGAGAAGGTCCTGGTCGAGGGCCTGGGCGTGAAACACGTCGCCGTCGGCTTCGACATCTCGTTCGGCCGAGGCCGCAGCGGCAGCGCCGAACTGATGAAGGCCTATGGCGACGAGTATGGCTTCACCGTCTCGGTGGCCGAGCCGGTCGCCAGCCGTGATGGCGACAAGTTCTCGTCCACCGGCGTCCGCGACGCCCTGCGCGACGGCCAGCCCGACCAGGCAGCCCGCATTCTCGGACGCCCCTTCGCCATCGAGGGCGTGGTGCGCCGGGGCCAGCAGCTGGGCCGCCAGCTGGGCTTCCCGACCGCCAATGTCGAGGTCGAGGACTATGTGGTGCCGCGCCTAGGCGTCTACGCCACGCGCACCCGCCTGCCCGACGGCCGTGAGGTTCCGGGCGTGGCCAACCTGGGCAACAACCCCACGACGGGCATCGTCGAGACGCGGCTGGAGACCTGGCTGTTCGACTTCGACGAGGACCTGTACGGCCAGATCATCGAGACCGACCTGATCGCCTTCCTGCGCCCCGAACTGAAGTTCGACAGCCTGGAGCTGATGATCGAGCAGATCCACAAGGACGAGCAGGCGGCCCGGGCGATCGTGGCGCCGGGGTTCTAGCCGCAAGCGAAACCCTTTCCGATCCTCGCCTATCCCGTTAACCTTGTTTAACGGCAGGGTGGGGACCGATGCTCAAGGGGCGCAAGTACCAGCAGTTCGCGCGGGCGAAACACGGGGTGACCAGGCGTCGCCACGAGATCCTCGCCTATCCCGAGGGCGCCCAGTTCGTGTTCGACACGGGCAAGGCGGTCGAGGTCGAGGGCGGCTATTGCGCCCTGCCCGACGGTGATCTGCTGGACGCTTATTCCAACGCCGTGGTCCGCGCCGTCGAGCGGATCGGGCCCAGCGTCGTGCGCATCCATCCGATGCTGGAAGACCCCCGGATGTCCGGCGTCGGCTCGGGCTTCGTCATCGGGTCCGACGGCTTGATCCTGACCAACAGCCACGTGATCCAAGGCGCCAGCCGCTACATCGTGATCAATGCCGAGGGCCGCAGCTTCACCGCGCGCTGCGTCGGCGACGACCCCGACACCGACCTGGCCGTCATCAAGATCGACCAGGCCGTCAACCTGCCGGTCGCCAAGCTGGGCGACTCCAAGAAGCTGCGACGCGGCCAGCTGGTCATCGCCGTCGGCGCGCCGCTGGGCTTCGAGGCCACGGTGACCACCGGCGTGGTCTCGGCCATGGGCCGCAGCTTGCGCGGCGAGCGCGGCCGGCTGATCGAGGACCTGATCCAGACCGACGCGGCGCTCAATCCCGGCAACAGCGGCGGGCCGCTGGTCAATTCCACCGGCGAGGTGATCGGCATCGCCACGGCGATCATCGCCGGCTACCAAGGCCTGTGTTTCGCGGTGGCGGCCAATACCGCCCGCTTCGTGATCGCCGAGCTGCTGGAGCACGGCCACGTGCGGCGCGGCTCGATCGGCCTGATCGCCCAGCAGGCCCCGATCCCGCCGGCCCTGGCCAAGGCCACCGGCCTGCACCAGCCCTATGCGGTCTATGTCGCCCATGTCGACGCCGGCGGCCCGGCCGCCAAGGCGGGGATCAAGGAGGGCGACCTGCTGGCCGCGGCGGGCGGCCAGGTCCTGACTGGGCTGGACGACCTGCTGCGGGCGCTGGATCACCACAGTATCGGGCGGCCGACGGACTTCCTGGTCATCCGCAACGCGCGGCTGATGACGGTGGCGGTGACGCCGAAGCTGCGGAAGCCTGGGGCTTAGCCGAGATCCTCCCCCGCGATGCGGGGGAGGTGGCCCAGAGGGCCGGAGGGGGCTAACGCGGCATATGCCCAGCTCGCCCCCTCAGTCGCTCCGCGACAGCTCCCCCGTATCACGGGGGAGCATCTATTGGCTCAGCGCCATCCCTCTGCTATCCCCGCTCCCCATGAGTTCCGTTCGGAATACAGCGCGAATTATCCGCCCGGCGTGACGCCGCCGGTCAGGCTTGCGCGCGCGCCGGGTTTTCAGTCCGCGCCCCTCCCGAACTTCCAACTTGGATAGCTATTCCATGGCCGACGACGCCACGACCGCCCGCGACTATCGCGAAACCGTCTTCCTTCCCGACACTCCGTTCCCGATGCGCGGGGGCTTGCCCAAGAAGGAGCCTGAGATCCTGGAGGGCTGGGCCGCCCTGTCGCCCAAGGGCCTGTACGGCGCTGTCCGCGCCAAGCGTCAGGCCGACGGCGCGCCGCTGTTCGTGCTGCACGACGGCCCGCCCTACGCCAACGGCGCCATCCACATCGGCCACGCCCTGAACAAGACGCTGAAGGACTTCGTGGTCCGCTCGCGCTTCGCGCTGGGCTTCGACGTCGACTACGTGCCGGGCTGGGACTGCCACGGCCTGCCGATCGAGTGGAAGATCGAGGAGCAGTTCCGCGCCAAGGGCCGCCGCAAGGACGAGGTCCCGGCCGAGGAATTCCGCCGCGAGTGCCGCGCCTATGCCGGCGGCTGGATCGAGGCCCAGAAGGTCGAGTTCCAGCGCCTGGGCATCCTGGGCGACTGGTGGAACCGCTACGCCACCATGGACTTCACCAGCGAAGCCACGATCGTCGCCGAGTTCCACAAGTTCCTGGAGACCGGCCAGCTTTATCGCGGCTCCAAGCCGGTGATGTGGAGCCCGGTCGAGCGCACCGCCCTGGCCGACGCCGAGATCGAGTATCACGACCACGTCTCACCCACGATCTGGGTGAAGTTCCCGGTCAGGACCGTGATGTCAGGCTCACTAGGGGGCCGCGACGAGAGAACCGAACTTTTTGGCGCGTCAGTCGTGATTTGGACGACCACGCCTTGGACGATTCCGGCAAATCGCGCGATCTCATTTAACCCCAAGATCGACTACGGACTCTTCGAAGTAGAAGAGATGCAAAGCGATCTTGAGTATGAGCCGTGGGCAAAGCCGGGCGACAAATTCATCGTCGCCGAAAAGCTTGCGAACGATGTGTTTGCCACCGCCAAGGTCGCGAAGTTCAAAAAGCTACAATCCGTCAATCCGGATGGCGTCTCCTGCGCCCACCCGCTGGCTAAATTCGCACCCGATTCAGAGACGGGCTTCGGCTTTAGTGTGCCACTGCTCGCTGGGGACCATGTCACCGACGACGCCGGCACTGGCTTCGTGCACACCGCGCCGGGCCACGGCGCCGACGACTATCTGGTGTGGCTGAAGAGCGGCCATAGCCTCGACGCCATCCCCGACACCGTCAACGCTGACGGCGCCTACTATCCGCACGTGCCGCTGTTCGCAGGCCTGCAGGTTATCGAGACCGAAGGCAAGAAGACCGGCAAGTTCGGTCCCGCCAACGGCGCGGTGATGGACAAGCTGATCGAGGCCGGCAACCTGCTGGCGCGCGGCCGCGTCGAGCACAGCTATCCGCACAGCTGGCGCTCGAAGGCTCCGGTGATCTTCCGCAACACCCCGCAGTGGTTCATCCGCATGGACCACGCCGTCGACAGCCTGGGCGGCAAGACCCTGCGCGAGACGGCCGTCCAGGCCATCGCCGACACTGCCTTCCACCCCGACGCCGGCCGCAACCGCATCGGCTCGATGGTCGAGACGCGTCCCGACTGGCTGGTCAGCCGCCAGCGCAACTGGGGCACGCCCCTGGCCATGTTCGTGGACAAGCACACCGGCCATCCGCTGAACGATCCGGCGGTCAACGCCCGCATCCTGGACGCCATCCGCGAGGGCGGCGCCGACGCCTGGTTCACGCGTCCCGACGCCGACTTCCTGGGCGTGCACGACCCGGCCCAGTACGAGAAGATCACCGACATCCTCGATGTCTGGTTCGACAGCGGCTGCACCCACGCTTTCACCATCGAAGGCCGCGACGACAGCGCCTGGCCGGCCGACCTGTATCTCGAAGGCTCCGACCAGCATCGCGGCTGGTTCCAGTCGTCCCTGCTGGAAGGCTGCGGTTCGCGCGGCCGCGCGCCGTACAAGGCGGTTCTCACCCACGGGTTCACCCAGGATGAGAACGGCGAGAAGATGTCCAAGTCCAAGGGCAACACCGTCGAGCCGCAGACCATCACCAAGGAAAGCGGCGCCGAGATCCTGCGTCTGTGGGCGGCGATGGTCGACTATTCGGAAGACCAGCGGATCGGCAAGACGATCCTGGCCACCACCACCGACGCCTATCGCAAGCTGCGCAACACCACGCGCTACCTGCTGGGCGCCCTGGCCGGCTTCAATGATGCCGAGCGGGTCACCGACTACGCCGACTTCCCGCCGCTGGAGAAGTACATCCTGCACCGTCTGTGGGAGCTGGATCGCGACGTCCGCGCCGCCTACGAGACCTATCGCTTCAGCGACGTGGTCCGGCCGCTGATCGAGTTCTGCCAGGGGGACCTCTCCACCCTGTTCTTCGACATCCGCAAGGACAGCCTGTACTGCGACCGTCCCGACGCCATCCGTCGCCGGGCCTATCGCACGGTGCTGGACTATGTTTTCGAGCGCCTGACCATCTGGCTGTCGCCGCTGACCAGCTTCACCATGGAAGAGGCGTGGCAGACGCGTTTCCCCGACGCCGGCTCCAACAGCCTGCGGGTGATCCCGGCGACGCCGGCCGAGTGGCGGAACGACGCCGAGGCCGCCCGCTGGGCCAAGGTCGAGACGGTGATGTCGGTCGTGACCGGCGCCCTGGAAGTCGAACGCCGCGAAAAGCGCATCGGCTCGGCGCTGGAGGCGGCGCCGGTGGTGATCATCGCCAACCGCCCTGAGTTGCTCGACGCATTTGATGGACTCGATGCGGCTGAAATTTTCCGCACGAGCCAAGCATTTGTGGCTGACTGGGCTGCCGACACGCGTTTCCACACGCCAGAGTTCGACAAGGAAGCATGCTTCTCGACTGACGTTGAGAATGTTTGGGTCAAATCGAACAAGGCCGAGGGGAACAAGTGCGCCCGCTCATGGCGCATCCTGCCGGAGGTGGGAACCGATGTCCGCTATCCGGAGCTTAGCCTTCGCGACGCCGAGGCCGTGGCCTATTGGGACGCGGCGCAAGGCTAGGCATTGGGGCGTAGGACGGTTTAGCTAAGCAGATGAAGTCTATCACTCGCCTGGGCTGGACCGCCTACGCAATCGCCGCCGCCACTGTGGTGCTGGACCAGATCTCAAAGCTGTGGGTCCTGGGCCTGCTGGGCCGTGAGCAGGGTTCGTCCCTGCCGCTGCTGGGCCCGCTGCACCTGACCATGGTCCATAACTACGGCATGAGCTTTGGCCTGCTGCGCGGCAACGACTGGGGCCGCTGGCTGCTGATCGGCTTCTCGATCATCGTGGTGATCGGCCTGGCCTGGTGGGCGCGCAAGGCGACCAAGCTGCTGCCGACCCTCGGCATTGGCATGATCATCGGCGGGGCCATCGGCAACAACCTGATCGACCGGGTGATGTACGGCTATGTCGTCGACTTCATCGACGTCTCGCGGCTGTATTTCCCGTGGGTGTTCAACGTCGCCGACTCGGGCATCTCGATCGGCGTGGCCCTGCTGCTGCTGGACAGCTTCCTGTACGGCGAGAAGAAGCTGGCCGAAACGGAGTAGCTTGGGCGACTGAATGACGCCGCATTCGCGTGGGAGATTGGCGCCCGCGCGAGGATGTCGTATCGAGAGCGTCCAAAATTTTGGCCGGGGGTCGGCCTGCTGGAGCATGGTTTGATGAGTTTCAATCGGGTCGCGACCATTAGCGCCCTGACCGCCGTGGCCGCGATCGGCATGGCTGGCTGCACCTCGACCCAGAAGGCCCTGGGCATGAGCAAGGTGGTTCCCGACGAATTCCGCGTCGTCAGCAAGGCCCCGCTGGCCGTGCCGCCGGACTACGCCCTGCGCCCGCCGGCGCCCGGCGAGCCGCGTCCGCAAGAGCTGCAGCCGGAAAGCGCCGCGCGCGCCGCCCTGATCGGCCAGAGCAACGCCTCGAACCGTTCGGAAGGCGAAAAGCTGCTGGTCTCGCGCGCCGGGTCTGAAAAGGCCGATCCGCTGATCCGCTTCGTCGTCGATGACGAGAACGGCGACCTGGCCCACAAGGACGAGAGCTTCGCCAGCAAGGTGATGTTCTGGAAAAAGGGCCAGAAGACCACCAACGTGGCCACCGCCGCCGAGTCGGGCGCCAACGCCCCGGTCGAGGTCGACGCCGCCGCCGAGGAAGCTCGCCTGAAGAAGCTGGTCGGCACGGGTGGCGTGGTCATCAGCCGCGACAAGAAGGGCGGCATCAAGCTGCCGGGCCTCTAAGGCCTGATCTCTTCTGAGATTCGAAACGGCCCGGAGCCTTGCGGTTCCGGGCCTTTTTCGTGCGCCTAGAAAGCGTGGCGCAGCGTCACGCGGGCCCGGCGGGGCTCGCCGTACACGAAGCCGGCGAACCAGACATTGTTGCTGTAGTAGGTCTTGTCGAACAGGTTATCGACGTTGAGCTGGATCGAGGTCCGGTCGGTGACCTTGTACTGCCCCATCAGGTTGACCAGCACATAGGCCGGCTGGCCCACGGGTTCGGTCTTGCCCGTGCCGGGGTTCACCCCCGTCTGCGGCGGCCGGCTCTCCCAGCGCAGCGAGCCGCCGACGCTGATCCGATCGCCCGGCAGCGCGTACTTGGTCGACAGGCGGAAGACCCGGCGCGGGTGGTGGGCCTGGACGTCCACGCCGTCGGCGTCCTTGGCCGTGAACTGGCTCCAGCCCATGCTGACGTCCCAGCCCTCCAGCACCTGGCCCTGCAGCTCGGCCTCATAGCCCTTGGAAACCGTTCCTTTAGCGCCGCGATAGGCCGGATCGATCGTGCCGGGCACGAAGAAGCCGGCATCGACGACCGGGAAGTTGTTCTGCTCGACCCGGAAGATCGCGGTCGACGCGCGCAGCCGCCCGTTCAGGAAGTCAGCCTTCAGCCCGGCCTCGTAGTTGTCGCCCTCCAGCGGGTCCAGGTACTTGCCGTTGCGATCCTTGTAGGTCTGCGGATCGAAGATGCTGGTGTAGCTGGCATAGGCCGACACGTTCGGCGTGAGGTCGTAGATCAGCCCGGCATAGGGCGTGAGCACGTTGGTCTGCTTTAGCGTGAAGGCCACCGGCGTGTAGGTCGCGACCTCCTCGTCGCGCCGCCAGTAGCTGAGGCGGACGCCGGCGACCAGCTTCAGCCGGTCCAGCAGCTGCAGGCGGGTCGCGCCATAGACCGCGCCCTGCTTGGTCGTCCCCAGGCCCGACATGTCGTAGCGCGGTCCCCAGGTCGGCTCGGGATAGCTGCCGTCCCAGCGGCGGAAGTCGCCCGAGTCCGGCACCACCGAGACCGGGTCCTGGTTGGTCCAGCCGGTGGACAGGCGGTTGTACATCGCGCCCAGCACCAGCTCGTGCTCGCGGCCGAACAGGTCGTAGGTCCCCTTGACGGTCAGGTTCAGGTTCCACTGCTTGGGCGCGGTCTTGTACCAGTAGGGCCAGGCGCTCATGCCGACGCCGGTCGCCTCGTCCAGGTCGCCCCACATCCACAGCAGCTTGGAATCTTCCTTCTGGCGGTGATAGGCGGCGTCGCCGCGGATCGACCAGCGGTCGTTCAGGCGGTGCTCCAGCGTGACGAAGGCCGCCTGCTCGGTGGTGTCCCACTGGTTCCACTTGGCGGCGCTGGTCTGCGAGCGCGGCCAGTTGGTGCGCGTGCCGTTGCTGTACCAGTAGGGCAGCTGGCCCCACAGGGTGCCGCTGCGCTCGTCGCGCTGGTGGCTGGCGCCGAAGCTGAGGCGGGTCTTGTCGCCCAGGTCGGCGTCGACCACGCCGTACAGGGTGAAGCCCTTGTTGGCCTCCAGGTCGACGAACGCTTCCTCGTCATAGATCTCGGCGACGAACCGGCCGCGCACGGCGCCGTCGCGGGCCAGCGGGGCCGAGACGTCCACCGTGCCGGCGAAGCGGTTCCAGGAGCCGCCCTCCAGGGTCAGCTGACCCGACAGCTCGCGGGCGTCGGCGTGCTTGCGCACCAGGTTGATCGAGGCCGAGGGCTCCCCCGCCCCCTGCATCAGGCCAGTGGCGCCGCGCACCACCTCGACCCGCTCGTAGATCGCGGTGCTGGTCTCTTCCAGGCCGATATTGCCGGTCTCGAACGGCACGCCGTCCAGCTGGAAGTTGGTGATCTCGAAGCCGCGCGCCGACAGGCCGTTGCGGCCCCGGTCGACGGCCTTCACCGAGACGCCCGTGGTGTAGGCCAGCACGTCGGTGACCTTGGCCGCCGCCTGGTCCTGGATCTGCTCGCGGGTGATGATGCTGAGGGACTGGGGCGTCTCCTTCGGCGTCAGGTCCAGGCCCGTGGCCAGGGTGTTCTTGGTCGCGCCGCGCCCGTAGACCAGCAGCTCGTCGACCGCGACCTTGTCCTCGGCGGCGGCCGTTTCCTGTGCGGCCGCCACGGCAGGCAGCGCCATCACCAGGGCCAGAACCGACGCCGATCGCGCCCACGTCAGCCTTGAAGAAGTTGTCCCGGACATCGATCGCTCCACCCATTTTTGGAGCGCTTCGAGTATTGCATATGAGATTCACTTGCAAGTGATCGCCAAGATGGACCTTCGACCTTTCTCCCCCATCACCGATCATCCCCGCGAAAGCGGGGACCCAAGCTGGCCTTCAGGATGGCGTGAGGCCGAGCGGTGGCCCTCTGACTCAGCTTGGATCCCCGCTTTCGCGGGGATGATCGGATGTTGGGTTAGCTCAAAGCTGGATATCGATACGGCCCTACCCGTCGCCCGGCGTCCGCACCGTGATCCCGCGCGCCCGCAGCTTGTCCAGCACGCCCTTCTCGGCCACCAGGCCCCGGATCGGATAGAGCGCCACCGCGTGGCCGGGGGTCTTGAGCAGGTCGGCCAGCGCGTCGGCCTCGTCATCGACGGACTGGCGCATCAGCTCGGGAACGCCGGGCAGCAGCAGTTGGCAGCGCTCTGCGCTGCGGGGCGCGGCCAGGGCGGCCTTCACGTCGCCGCGCGCCCAAGCCTCGGCGGCGGCGCGGCGGGCGGCGGGACCGGCTTCGACAGTTTCCAGGGTCTCGGTCAGGCAGACACGCCCCGCCTCGTCGGTGTGCTCGCGGGCCAGGGACTTCAGCATCGGCATGGCCTTGCCGACCTTGGCCGAGCGTCCTTTGACCCGGCGCTTCTTGGTCAGAGCGTCGATGGTCCGGTCCGGCTCGGACATCAGCAGGCCGGCGGCGCGATCGGCCTTGCCGCCCAGCTGCATGGCGATGAACAGGGGCTTCCAGTCCTTCCAGCCGTCCGGCTTCTTGGGGTCGGCGGCGGCCCAGGCGCGCTGGGTCCGGGCCGCCAGAGCCGGATCGGACGCCGCCCAGTCGCCGTCGTCCTTCAGCGTCTTGCGCAGTTTCAGCAGGGCCGGAATGTCGGTCAGGCCCGCGCGCCACTCCGGCGGGGTCAACACCGCGAAGGCTCCATCCAGCCGGCGCTCGACCACCGACTTGTCCCAGGCCATGCCCTTGGGCACGGAAGCCGGCATGCCCAGCACGTAGATCGTGGTGTCGGCGTCCGACACCCGCCACCAGGCCGGGCCCGGCAGCTTGGCGCTGACCACCATTTCCTCGACGACATTGGCCTGCGGGTCGTCGATCGCCTGGGCGGATGCGCTCGTCGCAAAGGCCAAGACCAGGCCGGCCAGTATCGAACGCATCTCAAATTCCCCGTGTGAGGCGCAACCTTCGCGGGCCGATGCGGCGGAAGCTTGGCCTTATTCGGGCGCTGTGACGGTGAAACCCTTGGCGCGCAGGCGATCCAGCACCCCGCCTTCGGTCAGCAGCGAGCGCAGCTCGATCACCGCCACGGCCTTGCCGGGCTTCTTCAAGGCCGTGGTGATGGCGCCGACGGCGTCGTCCTGGCCGTCCTTGAACTGGCGGGCGATCCAAGGCGTCGAGGCCAGGCAGCGCTGATAGCCGCGCTCGGCGGCAACGACCTCGCGCACCTGCCCTTCCGCCCACTGCTCGGCGGTCTCGCGGACGCTGGCCAAGCCGTTCTCGGCCTCCTTGAGGCCCGCGTCCAGGCAGAGTTCCTGCAAGGGCTGGGGCGCCTCGGCCAGCGACTTGACCATGCCGATCAGGTCGTAGTCGTCCAGCTTCTTCACGCGCGGCTGCACGGCGACCGTCTTGCCCTTGGCCAGGTCGCGGATGCGGTCGCTCAGGCTTCCCAGGGTGATCGTGACGCCACTGCCCCGGTCGTTGGCGATGACAAAGCCCGCCAGCGCCGGCTTGAGGTCGTCGTATTCGGTCAGGGGCTTGCCCTGGGCCTTCAGCCGCGTCTCCAGGCGCGCGCGCAGGTCGGACGGCAAGCTGTCGCGCATCGGCTTGTCCATCTTGAACTGCTTGCCCTTGCCGGGGATCAGGCCCAGCAGGCTCAGAATGCGGACCTCCGGCTCCTGGCCCAGGATCAGCACATTGGCCCCGTCCAGCCGGCGGCGCAGCACCGAGTCGTCGAAATCCAGCTTCTTCGGCGCGAAGGCCGGCATGCCCATCACATAGACCGTGGTGTCGCCGTCGGTGACCTTCCACCAGGCCGGCCCCGGCAGGCGGGCATTGACGATCAGCTCCTCGACCAGGTTGGCCTGGCTGTCGACCGGCGTCAGGGCGACGGGCTTGGTCTGATGGATCGAGACCTCGTTTTTGCCCTGGGCTTGAGCCAGGGCGGAACCGCCGCACAGGAGAGAAATCGCCAGGCCGGCGGCGGCGAAACGGGTCAGGGTCACTATCTTCAGATCCTCGAACGCTCGCGGAATCGAGCTAAACTCATCGATCTCCGTCGCTGACCGTCCGGTCAACTTAAGGAGTTGCAATGCTCGAGCTTCGGCCCGGGCCTGCCTCGTGAAAGTCCGTCTGATGCCTATCCGCCGCCTGCCGCCCGAGACCGTGAACCGCATCGCCGCCGGCGAGGTGGTCGAACGGCCCGCGAGCGCCATCAAGGAGCTGGTCGACAACGCCATCGACGCCGGCGCCACGCGGATCGAGGTCGAGGCCCACGGCGGCGGCCTGACCCGCATCCTGGTGGCCGACGACGGCTGCGGTCTCTCGGCCGAAGAACTGCCGGTGGCCATCGAGCGCCACGCGACCTCCAAACTGGCCCCCGACGAGGACGGCCTGTGGGACCTGCTGCGCATCCACACCATGGGCTTCCGGGGCGAGGCCCTGCCGTCGATCGGCTCGGTGGCGCGGCTGCAGATCAGCTCGCGCGCCAAGGGCGGCCATGACGCCTTCTCGATCCTGGTCGAGGGCGGCAGCGTCGGCGACGTCGCGCCAGCCGCCTTCCCCGGCCCGCACGGGGCGCGGATCGAGGTGCGTGACCTGTTCTACGCCACCCCCGCGCGCCTGAAGTTCATGAAGTCCGAGCGCGCCGAGGCCCTGGCGATCACCGAAGAGATCAAGCGCCTGGCCATGGCCAATGAGAGCATCGGCTTCTCGCTGGACATCGACGGTCGTCGTATTTTGCGCCTGCCGGCCGAGCATCCGGGACCGCAGGGGCGCCTGGCGCGCCTGGCCAACGTGCTGGGCCGCGACTTCCAGGACAACGCCATCGAGATCGACCAGGTCCGCGACGGCGTGCGGCTGTCGGGCTTCGCCGGTCTGCCGACCTACAATCGCGGCAACGCGGCCCACCAGTACCTGTTCGTCAACGGCCGACCGGTGCGCGACCGCCTGCTGACCGGCGCCCTGCGCGCGGCCTATGCCGATTTCCTGGCCCGCGACCGCCACCCGACGGCGGCGCTTTACGTGACGCTCGATCCGACCGAGGTCGACGTCAACGTCCACCCCGCCAAGGCCGAGGTGCGTTTCCGTGACCCGGCCCTGGTGCGCGGCCTGATCGTCGGGGCCCTGCGCCACGCCTTGGCCGGCGCCGGCCACCGCGCCTCGACCACCGTCGCCAACCAGGCCCTGGACAGCATCCGCGCCCAGCAGAGCCCGTTCCCGGGCTACCAGCCGGGTCCCTCCCCCGCCGGCTTCTCGGCCTGGCGCGAGGGTGGTTGGACGCCGCCGACACAACGGCCGATGGATCTGCCGGGGCTGAATGAGGTCTCGGCGCGGGTCGAGCCCAGCTTCGGCGGAGAACTGGCCGAGGTCGTGCGTGAGGCCTACACCTCCGTCGCCTTCGAGGACCGTCCGCAGCAGGACTACGCGCAGGCCGCGCCGTTCGACCCGGTCGACTTCCCGCTGGGCGCGGCGCGCGCCCAGGTGCACGAGACCTATATCGTCGCCCAGACCCGCGACGGCATGGTCATCGTCGACCAGCACGCCGCCCACGAGCGCCTGGTCTACGAGCGCATGAAGGGCGAAATGGCCGCCGGCGGCGTGGCCCGCCAGACCCTGCTGCTGCCCGAGGTGGTCGATCTCGACCCCGCCGAGGCCGAGCGTGTCATCGCCCGGTCCGAGGAACTGGCCAGCCTCGGTTTGGTCATCGAAAGCTTCGGCCCCGGCGCGGTGCTGGTGCGCGAGACCCCGGCCCTGCTGGGCAAGACCGACGCCGCCGCCCTGATCCGCGACATCGCCGACGACCTGGCCGAGAACGGTCAGGCCCTGGCCCTGAAGGAGCGGCTGGAAGAGGTCTGCTCGACCATGGCCTGCCACGGCAGCGTCCGCGCCGGCCGCCGCCTGAACGGCGCCGAAATGAACGCCCTGCTCCGCGAGATGGAAGCAACGCCCCACTCGGGCCAGTGCAACCACGGCCGCCCGACCTATGTGGAACTGAAGCTGGCCGATATCGAGAAGCTGTTCGGGCGGCGCTAGAACCAAGCCTCCGCCCAGACGTTCGCCTCCAAACCCGGAGGCCTACCCATGGAAGTTCATCGCGGCCGACTGATCGACCACATCCAGCTGCGCGCCAAGGACCTGGAGGCGACCAAGCGGTTCTACCGCGCGGTGCTGGACGTGCTGGGCGTGCCCTACAACGAGGACGACACCCACCTGGACTGCGACGAGATCTGGATCGACGCCGGCGAGCCGGCCACGCACATCCATCTGGCCTTCCAGGCCAAGGATCGCGAGACGGTCGAGCGCTTCCACAAGGCGGGGGTCGAGGCCGGCGGGCGCGACAACGGCGGACCGGGCGAGCGGCCCTATCATCCGGGCTACTACGCCGCGTTCCTGTACGATCCGGACGGCAACAATATCGAGGCGGTGTTCCACGGCCCCAGCGAACGCTCGGCCGACAGCGTCGTCTTCACGTTCGAGATGCCGAAAGCCTAGGCCGCGTTCTGGGCCAGGGCCAGCGGCGCGCCGTCGGGGCCGCCGATGGGGTTGTCCAGCAGTTCGGTGACCGCAAGGCCTTGGACCAGGGCGATGCCGCCGGCCTTGGCTGCTTCCAGCTCCATCGACGAGCTGACGCCGGCCAGGGCCTGGACGACGCCCTTGGCGGCGTAGCCCGACTTGCGCTCGACGAACTTGAGGATCTGCTTGAGGCGATCGTGCTCGGTCTCGCCGTCCAGCACCAGGGTGATGGTGTCGACCAGCTCGGGCGGCAGGCCCTGGATCGGGAAGGTCGGGTCGCTGATCCGCACGTCCAGGCGCGCGAAGCTGCTCTTCAGGAAGGCCCGCATCTGCTGGATCATGCCGATCGAAGCCTCGCGCGGCGTGGCGTAGATCGTGGCGACCAGGCGCGGCTGCTGGTCCAGCGGATAGCGCGACAGGCGGCCCTTATAGGCCTCCTGCGACGACGGCGTGGTCAGGTTCCAGAAGCCGAACGGCACGTGGATCTCGCCATAGGGGCCCTTCTTCAGGGCGGCCTGGGCGTCGGTCAGGCAGACCAGATCACGCTTCAGCAGCTTGGCGTCGTCCTCGGGCGCGGGGCCCAGCAGGTCGGAACGCATGCCGATGGTCGAGCCGACGAAGGCGCCTTGCGCCAGGTCGTAGACGCCCCACCAGCCGGTCTCGGCGGGCGGCGGCGGCGGCGCGACCTTGGCCTCGGCCTTCTTGGCGGCGGGAGCCGGCGCGGGCGCCGCCTTGGCGGGTTCGACGACCGGCGGAGGCTCCGGCGCGATCGCGGCAGCCTTCGGGGCCTCGGCGGTCGGGATAGTCGAGATCGGCGCGGCGCTCTTGGCGGCCGGCGCGGGTTCTTTTTCGATCGTGGTGGCGGTGGCCAGGCCGCCCGAAGCCTTCTTCTCTGCGGCTTTCTCGGCCGCGTAGACCTTGGCTTCCGCGCGAGTGCTGGGCAGCGGGCCATCGATGGAGTCGGCAGTGATCACGTGGACGCGGCCGGGGTCACCTTCGTAACCCTCGCCGTTCATCAGGCCGCGCAGTTCGGTCTGGGTCAGGGCGGCGAACTTCAGCACCGCCTGCTCGTCGCCCTCGAAGGTCATCAGCGCGATCTGGCCGATGGGACGGCCGGGGAAGAGAACCTTCTCCAGCTCGGCGGCCAGGCCCTGGACCTCGGACGGATCCAGGTGCTCGACATTGTGGTCGGCGATGACGAAGGCCAGGGGGGCCACGGCCCCGCACTTGCGCGGCTTGCGCCAGCGGGCCTTCAGGAACGCGTCCGCCACCCCCTGCGCCTTGTGCTTGGGGATGTCGCCCGGCTGGCTGTCGCCATCGGCGGTGAACAAAATTCGAAGGCAGGCGATGGCCGTCATGAGGCCTGACGGTAGCGCGCCTTCATTTGCGATTGGTTACAACCGTCGGGATAACGACGTTTTATCTAGACCTGAGGGCGCGTCGTTCCGTCGCACCCGCCAGGGTTTAGACAAAGGTTTCGCTCAGCCGGAATTCCAGCCGCTCGCGAACCGCCGGCCAGTCGTAGTCGGTGATCGAGAACACGGCGGTGTCGCGCACGTGGCCCGTCCAGGTGACCTTGTGATTGCGCAGCACGCCTTCCTTGGTCGCGCCCAGCTTCTGGATCGCCGCCTGGCTGCGGGCGTTGCGCACGTCGGTGACCAGCTCGATGCGGATCGCGCCGCCCTTGTCGAAGGCGTGGCCCAGCATCAGGCGCTTGCTCTCGGGATTGATCGGGCCCGAACGCGCCTCCGGGTTCAGGAAGGTCGAGCCGATCTCCAGCCCACCGTGCAGGCGGCGGATGTTCATGTAGCTGGAGGTGCCGACCACCTTGCCGTCCGACAGGCGACGGATGACATAGCCGATGCGCTCGCCGCGGTCGGTCTCGCCCTGCAGCGAACCCCAGAAGTCCTCGAAGCCTTCGCCGCAGCCGTTGACCGACATGATCTCCCAGCTGTCGGGGTCACAGTCGATGGCGGCCTTCAGCTCGTCGCGGTGATCGACGGTGATGGGTTCGAGCCGGACGTAGCGGCCCTGGAGGGTGTCGGCGGTCAAGGTCAGCATGGCTGCCGTTTTCCGACACACGCGGCGCGATGACAACCCGAGTTCTAGGCCGAGTTCTAGGCCGAGTTCCACGACGGGACCGCTTGCCGCCCGCGTAAAGCCGGTCTACAACCACTTCAAACAAGCGTTTGACACATAGATAAGCGGGTAGAGGGAACGCCATGGACTTCGATATCTCCCCCACGCAGCGGGCTTTCCTGGATCGCGTCACCGCGTTCATGGACGAGCACATCGTTCCGGCGATCCCGGTCTATGAGGCCGAGATGAACGTCCTCGGCGCCGAGCGCTGGAAGGTCGTGCAGGTCGTCGAGGAGCTGAAGGCCAAGGCGAAAGCCGCCGGCCTGTGGAACTTCTTCATGCCGCCGCACAGCGGCCAGACCCACGTCGACGACACCTTCCAGTTCGAAGGCGTGCAACTGACCAACCTGGAATACAGCCTGATCGCCGAACAGCTGGGCAAGGTCGGCTTCGCCTCGGAAGTCTTCAACTGCTCGGCGCCAGACACCGGCAACATGGAAGTGCTGATGCGCTACGGCACGCTGGCGCAGAAGGAAAAGTGGCTGCGCCCGCTGATGAACGGCGAGATCCGTTCGGCCTTCCTGATGACCGAGCCGGCGGTGGCCAGCTCGGACGCCACCAATATCGAGACCCGCATCGAGCGCGACGGCGACCACTACGTCATCAACGGCCGCAAGTGGTGGTCCTCGGGCGTGGGCGATCCGCGCTGCAAGGTCGCCATCGTCATGGGCAAGACCGATCCCGACAACGCCAGCCGCCACCAGCAGCAGAGCCAGGTCCTGGTGCCGCTGGACGCGCCGGGCATCGAGATCGTCCGCATGCTGCCGGTGTTCGGCTATGACGACGCCCCGCACGGCCACGCCGAGGTCATCCTCAAGGACGTGCGCGTGCCGATCGAGGACGCCCTGTTGCTGGGCGAAGGCCGCGGCTTCGAGATCGCCCAGGGTCGCCTGGGCCCCGGCCGCATCCACCACTGCATGCGCACCATCGGCACGGCGGAAGTCGCGCTGGAAAAGATGTGCAAGCGCCTGATGAGCCGCAAAGCCTTCGGCAAGTACGTCTCGGACCACTCGGTGTGGGAAGAGCGCGTCGCCGACGCCCGCATCGACATCGAGATGTGCCGTCTGCTGTGCCTGAAAGCCGCCGACATGATGGACAAGGCCGGCAACAAGTCGGCCCGTCTGGAGATCGCCATGATCAAGGTCGCGGCCCCGCGCCTGGCCTTGAAGATCATCGACGACGCCATCCAGGCCCACGGCGGCGGCGGCGTGACCACCGACTTTGGGCTCGCCAAGGCCTATGCCGGCATCCGCACCCTGCGCCTGGCCGACGGCCCGGACGAAGTGCACCAGCGCACGATCGCGCGGATGGAGTACGGCAAGTACGGGGACCTGGTCTTCAAGCAGAAGGCCGAGAAGGAAGCGGCCATGCAGGTGCCGGGGATTCGGTGATCGGCTCCCTTCCCCCTTGATGGGGGAAGGGTTGGGGATGGGGGTGATCTGCTGAGCTAGCGGCGTTGCGCTGCATCAACCGCCGTAGTCACCCCCGCCCCTGCCCCTCCCCCATCAAGGGGGAGGGAGACTTCGTCACAGCAAAATCCGGGCGGACACCCGCGCCTCCTCCGGCGATGATCGCCCGATGAGTCGTCCCGCCCGCCTGCTCCTGGACCGCGCGCCGTCGCCGATCGGCGAGCTGTTGATCGTCACCGACGAGGCCGGCCTGCTGCGCGCCGTCGACTTCCATGACCACGAGCACCGGCTCGATCGGCTGCTGAAGACCCACTACGGCCCGCTGCGGCCCGAGGTCGGCGCCGCGCCCACCGCGATCCGCGCGGCCCTCACCGCCTATTTCGACGGCCAGCTCGACACCCTGAGCACCATCGCTTGGGCCACCAACGGGACAGCTTTCCAGCATGCCGTGTGGACGGCGCTGTGCGAAATCCCGGCCGGCGAGACGATCACCTATTCCGAACTGGCCCGCCGCGCCGGCCGCCCGGCCGCGGTCCGCGCCGCCGGCCACGCCAATGGCGCAAACCCGCTCAGCATCGTCGCGCCCTGCCACCGAGTGATCGGCATGGATGGTACGCTCACCGGCTATGGCGGCGGCATCGAGCGCAAGCGCTGGCTGCTGGAGCACGAAGGCTTCAAGCGAAACTCGTGACGCCCCGCAGCGCCACGCGGCCGATCTGGAAGAACGGCAGGCTCAGGGTGATGCCGATCAGGGCGTTGAACACCATCGCGCCGTTGTTGTAGCGCCCCGCCGCGCCGTCCAGCGCCGCCGACACCGCCCGGCCCGCCGCCGCGCCCAGCCAGGCCACGGCCAGCGCCAGGGCCATGGCCGCGCCGATGCGAGGCTGGTAGCCCAGATACAGCGCCGCCACCCCGTGCGAGGCGATCAGCACCCCGCCCACCGCCCGGCCTTCGGCGAACAGCGGCGGCTTGGGCGTGTCCTCGTCGGCGATGCCGGCCATGCCCAGCATGACCTGCGGCCGCGCCAGGATCATGCCGCCCAGCGTGCCGCCGATGACGCAGGCCACGACCGCCAGGAACAGCGACAGGACATAGCTGGACATACAAGATCCTCAGAACACGTCAGGAGATGACGTCAGACTGGCGCGTGACAGACGGCCTCGACGTTTCGGCCGTCCGGGTCAAGCACGAAGGCGCCATAGTAATTGGGATGATAATGAGGCCGCACGCCCGGCGCGCCGTTGTCGGTCCCGCCCGCCGCCAGGGCCGCGGCGTGGAAGGCGTCGACCTGGGCGCGGTTCGCCGCCAGGAAGGCCACGTGCATCGGCCCCGTGGCCGTCTCGCCCTGGCCGACCCAGAAGCTGGGCTTGCCCGCCTGGATGTCGCGCCGGTCCTCCGTCGGGCCATAGCCGTAGAAGGCCGAGCCGCCGGTCTGCTCGGCGCTGACGCTCATGACGATGGTGATGCCCAGCGGGGCGAAGGCGGCGTCATAAAACGTCTTGGCCGCCTGGAGATCACGGACCGTAACGCCCATATGATCGATCATCGGAACCTCCCTCTCATTCACTCTTCGCGAAAAGTTCGCGGGCGTCGTCCTTGACTCCCCCGAGCCCCCTGCCTAACTCACGCCCGACGTTGGCACTCGATGGGAGCGACTGCTAACAGCAACGCTCCCCGGTCCAACTCAGCCTTTATTTGAAACCGTTCCGACGGAGAACACCATGAAGTTTCGTCCCCTGGGCGACCGCGTCCTCGTGAAGCGCGTCGAAGAAGAAACCAAGACCAAGGGCGGGATCATCATCCCCGACACCGCCAAGGAAAAGCCGCAGGAAGGCGAAGTCGTCGCCGTCGGCCCCGGCGCACGCAACGACAAGGGCGAAGTCGTCGCCCTGGACGTCAAGGCCGGTGACCGCATCCTGTTCGGCAAGTGGTCGGGCACGGAAGTGAAGGTCGACGGTCAGGACCTCCTGATCATGAAGGAAAGCGACGTCCTGGGCGTGGTCGAGGGCTAATCCCTCCCGTCTTCCCAGACGCTTCTTTCCTCCCAGAATTCCAGATTTAGAAAGGCGCCCACCATGGCCGCTAAAGACGTTTATTTCGGCTCGGACGCGCGCGACAAGATGCTGCGCGGCGTCAACATCCTCGCCAACGCGGTGAAGGTGACCCTGGGCCCCAAGGGCCGCAACGTCGTCATCGAAAAGTCGTTCGGCGCCCCGCGCACCACCAAGGACGGCGTCTCGGTCGCCAAGGAAATCGAACTGTCGGATAAGTTCGAGAACCTCGGCGCGCAGATGATCCGCGAAGTCGCCTCGAAGACCAACGACAAGGCCGGCGACGGCACCACGACCGCCACGGTCCTGGCCCAAGCCATCGTCCAGGAAGGCCTCAAGTCGGTCGCCGCCGGCATGAACCCGATGGACCTGAAGCGCGGCATCGACAAGGCCGTCCTGATCGCCGTCGAGGACATCAAGGCTTCGTCGAAGAAGGTCACCACCAACGCTGAAATCGCTCAGGTCGGCACCATCTCGGCCAACGGCGACAAGGAAGTTGGCGAGATGATCGCCAAGGCCATGGACAAGGTCGGCAACGAAGGCGTCATCACCGTCGAAGAAGCCAAGACCGCCGAAACCGAACTCGACGTCGTCGAAGGCATGCAGTTCGACCGCGGCTACCTGTCGCCGTACTTCATCACCAACGCCGACAAGATGGAAGTTCAGCTGGAAGAGCCGCTGATCCTCCTGTTCGAAAAGAAGCTGTCGTCGCTGCAGCCGCTGCTGCCGGTGCTGGAAGCCGTCGTCCAGTCGGGCCGCCCGCTGGTCATCATCGCTGAAGACGTCGAAGGCGAGGCCCTGGCCACGCTGGTCGTCAACAAGCTGCGTGGCGGCCTGCGCGTCGCCGCCGTCAAGGCTCCGGGCTTCGGCGACCGCCGCAAGGCCATGCTGGAAGACATCGCCATCCTGACCGGCGCGCAAGTCGTGTCGGAAGACCTGGGCATCAAGCTCGAGAACGTTTCGCTGGAAATGCTCGGCCGCGCCAAGAAGGTCTCGATCACCAAGGACGACACCACGATCGTGGACGGCGTTGGTGAGAAGGCCGACATCGAGGCTCGTATCGCCCAGATCAAGCGCCAGATCGAAGACACCACGTCGGACTACGACAAGGAAAAGCTGCAAGAGCGCCTGGCCAAGCTGGCCGGCGGCGTTGCGGTCATCCGCGTCGGCGGCTCGACCGAAGTCGAAGTGAAGGAAAAGAAGGACCGCGTTGACGACGCCCTGAACGCGACCCGCGCGGCCGCCGACGAAGGCATCGTCCCGGGTGGCGGCACCGCCCTGCTGTGGGCTTCCAAGGCCCTGGCTGGCGTGGTTGGCGACAACGACGACCAGACGGCTGGCATCGCCATCGTCCGTCGCGCCCTGCAATCGCCGATCCGTCAGATCGCCGAGAACGCCGGCGTCGAAGGTTCGATCGTGGTCGGCAAGATCCTGGAAAACGCCTCGAGCTCGTTCGGCTTCAACGCCCAGACCGAGCAGTACGTCGACCTGGTCGTCGACGGCGTCATCGACCCGGCCAAGGTTGTCCGCACCGCTCTGCAGAACGCCGCCTCGGTGGCCGGCCTGCTGATCACCACGGAAGCCGCGATCGTCGAAGCCCCCAAGAAGGGCGGCGGCGCCCCGGCCGGCGGCGGCATGCCGGGCGGCATGGGCGACATGGACTTCTAATTTAGAAGTTCAGCGCTTCGCTGAAATGGATGAGGGCGGGATCGAAAGGTCCCGCCCTTTTCTTTGACCGCTAGCCGATGACCTCGGCGCGCCATTTCTGATTGTCGCCGCTGTGCCACGGGTAGCTGATGATCCGCACGCCATCGCCGATGGTCTCGCGGTCGATGTCGGCGACCTGGCTGTGGTCCCAGTTGTTCAGCGCGAACCAGGTGTCGTCCAGGTAGTCGGTGGTGAAGGCCGAGTAGAATTCCGCGCTCAACCGCAGGGCGTCCGCCTCATCGCCGAACCCCAGTCGCAGCGGCCTGGGGCCTTCGCCCGCGACCCACTGCAGCGAGAAGCCGTTCGGCACGTACTTGGTCCGCCACAGCGTGCTGTTGTCGTTGTATCGGCTCAACGGCCGCAGGACCGCCGCGCCATAGCCGTTCTGATATTCGTCCACATGTCCGATCACGTAGTTCTGGTCGGAATAGGCGTGAAAACGCACCACGGCGTTGTCCGGTATCTGCGGCATCGCAACCTCCCCACGATGGTTTGTGCGGAGGACGTTGCGCCCGGCGGCTGGTCCGGGCTGTGCAGAAGCGCACCTCGCGTAACAGCGTTCTCACACTCCCGTGAGAGGCGAAAATCGTCCGCATCCAAACTTCGCCACAGGCGTTAACGGCCCCATAGCTCTAGAGCATGGAGGCAGTTGATGGCGTTCGTGCGTGAAATTCCCACCCATCGTCGGCGTCGCATGTCGCGCCCGACCCTGGTCGTGGTCGCGCTTTCGGCCTGGTTGGTGCTGGGCCTGTTGAGCCAGGCGGCGTTTCAGCTGATTGGCTGAAGCCCCTTTCGGCGACGCTGAGCGAGCGCTACATGCGCATCCATGTTCCGCCAGCGCCCCGACGCCGATCTGATCGTTCAAGGCTGGGTCATCGGCGTCATGGTCGAGGTCCCGGGCGAACGCGCGCCCGTCCGCCACTACTTCGCCGTCGGCAAGGCCGACCGCGCCCAGGCCGAATGGACGGCCGTGGACCTGGCGATGAACGCCGGTTCCGTGGCCTCCAGCCCCGTGGGCGGCAAGGAGCCGGTCGAGGCTTTGCGCGAGATCGTCGCCTTCCGCATGCGCGACCTGGGGCTGAAGCCCGGCGAAGCCCGCGCACTGGGCGACAAGAACCCGCGCCGGTGGCTGTCTCTATAGGCTAGTGGCGCTTGCCGCTGCCGCAGTTGCAGCCGCCGCCACCGCCACGTCCGCCGACACGCACCGAGACCGACGACGAGGCCGAAGCCGAGGCGCTGGCCGAGGACGAAGCGCGGCCCGAGGCGTAGCCGCCGGCCCAACCGCCGCCGCCTACCAGGCCGTAGCCACCGTAGCCGCCCCCACGTCCGCCTGACTGGGCGCCGACATAACCCATCGGCAGCGGCGGAGGCTCGACATAGCCCCACGCCTGGGTCGGCGCCGAAGAGGCGTTCCAGCCGCCGCCCGCGCCGTAGCGCGAACCGGAATAGCTGGAGGAAGACGAGCTCTCTTCATAACGCTCGGTCTCGCGGGTCTCTTCGTAGCTCTCGACCGCGCGCTCCTGATAACGCGGCGCCGGACGCTCGACATAGCGGTCCACATAGACCGGACGCTCGATATAGACCGGCTTCTCGACGACCCGCTCGATGGGAACCTCGATACGCTTTTCGACGTAGACCGGCTTTTCCACGACCTTCACGACCGGCACCTCAACGCGTTTCTCGACCACCACCGGCCTTTCGATGACGCGGTCGACGGGGCGGTCGACATAGACGGTCTTTTCGACGATGCGCTCGACGGGCACCTCGATGCGTTTTTCCACGACGACGGGCTTTTCCACGATCTTGACGACCGGGACCTCGACCCGCTTCTCCACGATGACGGGGCGGTCGATGACCTTCTCGATCACCTGGGTGGTGGGGCGATCGACATAGACCGGCTTCTCCACGACGACCGGGCGGTCGACATAGATGATCTTGGTGCGAACCTTGGGCGCTCTTTGGGGCGCGACCCGTTTCGGCACATGCTCGCCACGCACCGGCGCGCCGGGGAAGCCGTCGGCCAGGGCGGGCGAAATCGCCGCCGCGCCAGCAAAGGCGGCCGTGGCGCCAACCAGAAGAAGGGTCCGGAGAGACATCGCCGTCCTCGTACGCAAAGCTCGACCGTCCCGGAGCGGGACGACTCCCGCCTCATCCCGCAATCCCCGCGCCAAGACCCCTTGGCGAGCGGCGTTCTGTGTGGTCATGCTCCGCGCCAAACGAGCGTTTGAGGGGAAGAAGACGATGGCGAGAACCCTGGCCGCGATGGCCCTGACCTTGGGCCTGGCCCTGACCGGCGCGGCCTGCGCCCAAGCGCCGGCGAACGTCGCCCCCAACGACTACGGCAATAAGGACAGCTGGCTGTGCTGGCCCGGCCGAGCCGACGCCTGCGCGGTCGACCAGACCACGACCATCGTCCAGGCCGACGGCAAGACCTCGACCGAAGCCTTTAAGGCCGCGACCGCGCCCAGCTATGACTGCTTCTACGTCTATCCGACTGTCTCGACCGATCCGGGCGGCAACAGCGACATGGTCATCGACGAGGCCGAGCGCCGCGTGGTCGAGCAGCAACTGGCCCGCTTCGGCTCCAAGTGCCGGGTGTTCGCCCCGATGTACCGCCAGGTGACCCTGGCGGCCCTGCGCACGGTGATGATGGGCCAGCCCTCGCCGGGCAACGGCGTGCTGGCCTATGGCGACGTGCGCGACGCCTGGCGCTGGTATCTGGCCAACGAGAACAAGGGCCGGGGCGTGGTCCTGATCGGCCACAGCCAGGGCTCACGCATGCTGCTGGACCTGCTGAAGAATGAGATCGACGGCAAGCCGGCCCAGAAGCAGATGATCTCGGCCTATGTCCTGGGCATGAATACCCCGGTGGCCGACGGCAAGTTCGGCTCGATCCCGCTGTGCGCCAAGGCCGACCAGGCCGGTTGCCTCGTCACCTACGTCTCGTTCCGCGCCTCGAGCCCGCCGCCGGCCAATAGCCGATTTGGCAAGACCGACGAGCAGGGCCGCCGCGCCGGCTGCGTGAACCCCGCCGCCCTGCTGGCCGGCAAGGCCTCGACGGATGAGGCGACCTTGCACGCCTATCTGGGCAGCAAGCCGTTCCTGTCGAGCCTGCCGCCCAAGCCGTTCGCCAAGGACGTGACGGTGACGACGCCGTTCGTGTCGCTGCCCGGCCTGCTGTCGGCCCGGTGCGTCAGCGAGGGCGACTTCAGCTATCTGGCGGTAAAGGTGAACGCCGATCCGGCCGATCCGCGCACCGACGAGATCACCGGCGACATCGTGCTGCCGGGCGGCGCCGTCCTGAAGGACTGGGGCCTGCACCTGATCGACGTCAATCTGGAGATGGGCGACCTGGTGGCCTTGGCCGATCGTCAGGCCAAGGCGTACGCGGGACGCTAGGACTCACCCACGAGCCCTAGCGCCATCGAATGCCGGCGGCGGGGTCGACGTCCGCTCCGGCCCGCGCAAGGCGCGCGGCTAGCCTTTCGGGCCGGCCGCCGCCTTGAACACGGTCACGCCCAGCAGCATCACGATCACGAAGCCGAGCAGGAACAGGAAGAACAGGATCTTGGCCACGCCGGCCGCGGCGCCCGCGATACCCGTGAAGCCCAGGGCCCCGGCGATCAGGGCGACGACGGCGAGAATGATGGCCCACTTGAGCATACTGAGTTCCTTCGAAGGGCGCGCGAGCGGCGCCGTTGGGAAAACAACGCCTCCTCCGTTCACGCCGTTCCTTGTTTTCGCCGCCCGGCGCCGCTAACTCGAAGCCATGGCCTCCAAGCCCGAAAGCCCGACCGAACCCTTCAAGCGCGCCCTGGCGCACGCCGCGCGCTCGCTCGCCGAGACGCCGGACCTGGAGGTCGTGTTCTCGGGCGATGGCCCCCAGCTCCTGGGCAAGCGGGCGGTGCTGCCGCATCCGCCGCGCGACCTGTCCTCGAAAGAGGCCGCGCGCATCCGGGGCCTGGCCGACCAGATGGCCCTGCGCCTGGCCCACCACGACCCGATGGCCCACGCCCGCGCCCGTCCGGCCTCGCCCGACGGCCAGGCGGCGTTCGAGTCGATCGAGCAGGCCCGCCTGGAAGCGATCGGCGCCAACGCCCTGGGCGGGGTGCGCCAGAACCTGACCGCCGCCCTCGAGGCCCGGCTGGAGAAGCAGGGCCTGACCCGCGCCGTGGCCATGGACCGCCAGTCCGCGCCGATGGCCGAGATCCTGGGCCTGATGGTGCGCGAGCGCCTGACCGGCGACGCCCCGCCCGACGGCGCCAAGGCCCTGGTCGACATCCTGCGCAACGACATCGAGCTGCGGGCCGGCAAGGACCTGGACCGCCTGGCCGCCGCCATCGACGACCAGGCCGCCTTCGCCCGGGTGACGCGCGAGATCCTGCGCGACCTGGACCTGGGCGAAGACATGTCCGAGGCCACCGAAAGCGCCGACGAGGACGACGGCGAGGACGAGGGCGCGACCGAGAATTCCGACGAGGATCAGGGCGAGGGCGAAGGCGAGCAGCCCGAGGGCTCCTCCCCGCAGGAAAGCGAAGCCTCCGACCGCGAGACCGAGGCCGGCGACGAGGAGATGGTCCAGTCGGACCAGGAAGGCGAGCCCGAGGAGTCCGACGAGACCCCCGACATGGGCGACGGCGCCAAGGCCGCGCGGCCCGACACCAGCAACGCCCAGGGCGGCGAGCCGCTGTACAAGATCTTCACCACGGCCCACGACGAGATCGTCGACGCCGAGGACCTGTGCGACGCCGAGGAACTGACCCGGCTGCGGGCCTATCTGGACCAGCAGCTGTCGGCCCTCTCCAGCGTCGTCTCGCGCCTGGCCAACAAGCTGCAGCGCCGCCTGCTGGCCCAGCAGAACCGCGCCTGGACCTTCGATCTCGAGGAAGGGATGCTGGACGTCGCCCGCCTGACGCGGGTGATCATCGATCCGACCGCCCCCCTCTCCTTCAAGCAGGAAGAGGACCAGGAGTTCCGCGACACGGTCGTGACCCTGCTGATCGACAATTCCGGCTCGATGCGCGGGCGGCCGATCATGGTGGCGGCGATCTGCGCCGACATTCTGGCGCGCACGCTGGAGCGCTGTGGGGTCAAGACCGAGGTGCTGGGCTTCACCACCCGCGCCTGGAAGGGCGGCACCAGCCGCGATGAGTGGATCAAGTCGGGCAAGCCCGCCGCGCCGGGCCGCCTGAACGACCTGCGCCACATCATCTACAAGGCCGCCGATGCGCCTTGGCGTCGGGCTCGCAAGAACCTGGGCCTGATGATGCGCGAGGGTCTCCTGAAGGAGAACATCGACGGCGAGGCCCTGATGTGGGCGCACCAGCGCGTCATCAACCGGCCTGAAGCCCGCCGCATTCTGATGGTGATTTCCGATGGCGCGCCGGTGGACGACTCCACCCTCAGCGTCAATTCGGGCCACTATCTGGAGCGTCACTTGCGCCAGGTCATCGGTGAGATCGAGGGCAAGAGCCCCGTGGAGCTGATCGCCATCGGCATCGGCCACGACGTCACGCGCTATTACCGCCGCGCCGTCACCATCGTCGACGTCGAGCAGCTGGGCGGGGTGCTGGTCGAGCAGCTGGCCGCCCTGTTCGAGGAAGAGCCGCGCCAGATCGCCCGCACGCGCGGCCTGCTGGCCCCGCCCCCGGTCGTGACGCCGCAAGCCGCCAAGGCGACCGGCAAGGTTCCGGCGTGATCGGTCCGCGGTTCGCGCTGATCCTGGGTCTGGTCGGCGGGCTGGGCGGCATGGCCACCCAGTGCACGCCGCGCCGCGACCCGCCGGTGGTCGCCACGCCGGCCGCGCCGGTCAAGGCCGGTCCCGAGATCGGCGTCGTCGCCACGCCCGTGCCGCTGGACGCGGCCAACCCGGCCAAGATCGACGCCGGCGGCGGCTTCACCTATGCCGGCGGCCTGCACCTGACCAGCACCGACACGACGCGCCTGCACGGCCTGTCGGACCTGTCCGTGAGCCCCGACGGCCGCCTGACCGCGATCAGCGACGACGGCGACGTGTTCGAGGCCAAGCTGCAGCTGGATGCAACCGGCCGCCTGGTCGGCGTCACCGACGGCAAGCTGTGGCCCCTGAAGGGTCCCGACGGCCAGCCCCTGCAAGGCAAGGAGCACCGGGACGCCGAGGGCCTCGCCGTGCTGCCCAACGGCGACCGCCTGGTCAGCTTCGAGCGCAACCATCGCATCTGGCGCTACGCCGTCGGCCCCGATGGCCGGTGGAGCCTGCCCGCCCCCGCGCCCAAGCCCGCCACCATCTTCCCCGACAACGAGGGCATGGAGGCGATCACCGCCTATCCGGCCGCCGGCCCCGACGCCTATATCGTCGGCGGCGAGGAGGGCGAGGTGTGGCTGTGCCGCCTGTCGTCCGACTGCAAGGCGCTGCCGCCGCAATCGGGTCCGGACTTCACCTGGGGCCTGACGGGCTTCGCGCCCTTCGCGGGCACGGCCATCGCCACCCTGCATCGCGGCTATGACCCCGTGCGCGGCTGGCGCTCAGTGGTGCGGTTCATCTCGGACCCGACCAAGCCCCTGGCCCAGCAACGCACCTCGGCGGCCCTGCACATCGAAGGCGCCATGCCGCGCGACAACTTCGAAGGCGTGTCCCTGACCGCCCCGCCAGCGGGCGCGCCGGCCGGCTCCACGCGGATCTATGTGATCTCGGACGACGGCGCGGTCAGCAACAGCCAGCGCACCCTGCTCTTGGCCTTCGACTGGGTCGCGCCGCCCATGCCCGCGCCCCTTCCGCCCAAGCCCGTCAGGCGTCCTGTTCGCAAACGCTAAACCGGTTTCGTTTCACACGAGACGGTTTCATTGTCAACTATATGATACTATTGAACTTTTTTCCGGAAAATCCGATTTCGCGCTTGCAATAGGTACCGGTACCAGATACCGGTGTCAGTGACGGACGACGAGAGGGCGAGAACCTGGGCCGTCAGAGGAACGCACCTGGAGGCGGTTGAATCCAACCTCCTTTCCGGGACTATCAAAATGATCCGTCTGCTCGCTATCGCCATCGCCGCCCTGATGTCCACCGCCGCCGCCACCTCGGCCAGCGCTGGTGAAATCACCATCAAGGTCGCCGGTCGCGCCACCCCGGCCGTCCACGCCGACATCATCAACGCCGCCAAGCAGCTGTGCCAAGAAGACCTCGCCGGCACCCGCGACGCCGCCGACCTGGCCCCCTACTGCGTCCGCGAAATCACCCGCGACGCCGTCTCGCGCACCAAGAGCCCCGAGCTGGTCGCCTACGACAAGGCTCAAGGCCGCAGCGTCTACTTCATGCGAGTCGCCGCTCGCTAATCAGCGGAGCGCTTGCTGAACTGAACGAGCCCGCGAAGCTTCGGCTTCGCGGGCTTTTTCGCGCCTGAAATCGATTGTTCGCACGCGAAACACCGATACGCTCAAGCTAAGGGTGCAATGCAATATAATCGTTGATAACTCAAGAGAACGTTGCTATAAACAACGCGACGGGCTGAGCAGGCGATAGACCGGGTACGGGCCGTCAGGGGAACGCGTCTGGAGGTGGTTGATCACAACCCCCTTTCGGAACTTTCGAGATGATCCGCTCCATCGTTCTGGCCGCTTCGGCCATCGTCCTCGCCGCCGCCGCTCCGGCCTCGGCCGCTGAAATCCGCGTCAAGGTCACCGGCAAGTCGGCCGCTGAAGTCCGCGCCGAAATCGTCAAGGCCGCCTCGACCGTCTGCTGGCAAGACATCCGCGGCGAAGCCCTGGCTGGCTACCTGTACCCGGCCTGCATCCGCGCCTCGGTCAACGACGCCGTGTCGAAGATCAACAACCCGGCGCTGACCGCCTACAACTCGGCCAACCCGTCGTCGGGCGCCGTCGTCGCTCGCTAAGCGACAGCACGAGTACCAAGCGTTCAAAACCCGCCGCGGCAGAGGTCGCGGCGGGTTTTGCTTGTCCGGAACCCCGGACCGCTCCACGCGTTACCGCCCGCACGAGAGAACGGTGAAGCTTGAAGCGCTTGAAGCGAGAGTATTATCGGCACAATGTCGTCTAGCGAGCGGTCGAGCCAACTGGAGCATGGTCTAGTCGCCCGCATCACAGGAGCGGTCATGCTCGATTCCGTCCATGAATACGCGATGGATCCAGACCGCTCGGCGCCTGCCGATGACGGCCTCGCCGATATCGAGCTGCTGCACAGCATCAGCGTCGCGCTGATCGGCGAGCAGGACCGGGTGGAGCTGTACAACAAGATCGTAGACGCCGCGGTGTCGATCACCCGCTCGCAGTTCGGCACCATGCAGTTGCTGTGCCCGCAGGGCGACCCGTCGGGCCATGGCGGCGAGCTGCAGCTGCTCTGCCATCGCCGCCTGCCGCCCGAGGCCGTGGCGTTCTGGCAGTGGGTCAGCCCCTCGGCCCACAGCAGCTGCACGATGGCGCTGAAGACCAACGCCCGCACCGTCATTCCCGACTATGAGGCCTGGGACGAAATCGCCGGCACCGAGGACCTGATGGCCTTCCGGCGCACGGGGATCCGCTCGGCCCAGACCACGCCCTTGCGCGCCCGCGACGGTCGCCTGCTGGGCATGATCTCGACCCACTGGAGCAAGGTCCACCAGCCCTCGCAGCGTGACCTGCGCCTGCTCGACATCCTGGCCCGCCAGGCCGCCGACCTGCTGGAGCGCACGATCGGCGAGGAGGCCCTGCGCGAGGCCGAAACCCGACTGCGGAGCCTGAACGAGACGCTCGAGACCCAGGTCCAGCAACGCACCAACGCCCTGCTGGCCGCCGAGGGCCAGGTTCGCCAGATGCAGAAGCTGGAGGCCATCGGCCAGTTGACCGGCGGCGTGGCGCATGACTTCAACAACCTGCTGACCGTGATCCGCTCCTCGGCCGAGCTGCTGCGCCGGCCCAGCCTGCCCGCCGAGAAGCGCGAGCGGTATCTGGACGCGATTTCCGACACGGCCGACCGCGCCGCCAAGCTGACCGCCCAGCTCTTGGCCTTCGCCCGTCGCCAGACGCTGAAACCCACCACCTTCAATGTCGGCGACCGGATCGCCAGCGTCGCCGACATGCTGGGGACCGTCGTCGGCGGACGCATCCGGCTGGCCGTCGAGCCCTGCCCGACACCCTGCTTCGTCGAGGCCGACGCCAGCCAGTTCGAGACCGCCCTGGTCAACATGGCCGTGAACGCCCGCGACGCCATGGACGGTGAAGGCGACCTGGTCATCCGGGCCTATGAGGCGGCGTCGTTGCCGCCCCTGCGCGGGCACGGCGGCCACGAAGGCCCCTTCATCGCCATCTCCATCACCGACACCGGCGCGGGCATGTCGCCCCAGGTGCTGGAACAGATCTTCGAACCCTTCTTCACCACCAAGGGCGTCGGCAAGGGCACCGGGCTGGGCCTGTCGCAGGTGTTCGGCTTCGCCAAGCAGTCCGGCGGCGACGTGGACGTCGAAAGCCAGGCCGGGTCAGGCTCGACCTTCACCCTGTACCTGCCGCGCGTCGACGCGCCGGCCCATGTCGACGCTCAGGACGCCGTGGAGCCGTCGGCCGATCCGCACGGGGCCATCCTGATCGTCGAGGACAATGCCGAGGTCGGCGAGTTCGCGCGGCAATTGCTGGACGACCTGGGCTTCGAGACCTGCCTCGTGGCCAACGGCCAGCGCGCCATCGCCGTCCTGGAAGAGCGCGGCGGCGGCTTCGACTACGTCTTCACCGACGTGGTCATGCCGGGCATCAGCGGGCTGGAGTTGGGCCGCCGGATCCGCAGCCGCTGGCCCGGCCTGCCGGTGGTGCTGACCAGCGGCTACAGCCAGGTGCTGGCCGACGACACCCACCACGGCTTCCCGGTCCTGCAGAAGCCCTATTCGATCGGCGAACTGGGCCGCATCCTGCGCTCGGCCCGCCACTAGCCTCTATGCGCTAGCCACGCACACACGACGAAAAGCCCGCCGGGAGACCCCGGCGGGCTTTGTCGTTTCAGCCTTGAAGGACCGTAAGCCTTAGGCGGCTTGCGCGGCGGCCTTGGCCTTGGCCTTGACCTGCGACTTGATCTTCAGGGCGCGCGGCGACAGCTGCTCGTCCTTGGCGCCCAGCAGGAACACGTCCAGGCCGCCCTTGAAGTCCAGGGTGCGCAGGGCGGCGTTGCTGATGCGCAGACGGAACGTCTGGCCCAGCGACTCCGAGGCCAGCGTCGCCGGCGACAGGGCCGGCAGGAAGCGGCGCTTGGTCTTGATGTTCGAGTGGCTCACATTGTGGCCGACCATCGGACCGATACCGGTAAGTTCGCAACGGCGCGACATGGTGGTTACCTTGGCTTGGGCGAAACCGTCTGGCTCGGTGAAGAGCCTGGCTCCGATAAGATATGAATTCGGACACGCGATTGGACCAGGCCGACCGCGCGAGAGCGGGCGATATAGGCGAAGGCCCATGCATGAGTCAAGGCTGTCGGCTCGCATCCGCGAAGGAACCCGACGCCTCACCGGCGCCTTCAAGCACGGTTCATATCACGCTCTATATAGGGACCGCATGAAGGAGACCCGTCGTATGCGTTCCACCGCCCTCGTCGCCGCCGCTGTCACCCTGTCGGCCGGCCTGGCTCTCGCCGGCTTCAGCCTGGCCCAGACGACGCGCGCGCCTGCCCGCTCAACGATTCTGCCCGGCCAGTGGGAGTACGACTACCGGATCGGCATGATCCCGGTCAGCAGCGAGACCAAGTGCCTCAAGCCCGCCGACGCCGAGCAGTTCTCGCGCGGCATCTGCACCAAGCGCTATCGCTGCGAGTACACCACCAATGTGGTCAAGGACGGCAAAATCGCGCTGAAGGGCACGTGGACCGACAAGAAGGACCGCGTGTCGCCGGTCACCGCCAATGGCGTCTATTCGCCCGAGGCCTTCAAGATGGACATCCACATCAAGACCATCAGCGGCATGCCCCTGGCCGGCAGCCTGACCGCCAAGCGCCTGGCGGCCGAGTGTCCCCCTGAAGAGAAGAAGGCCGAGGAAACGCCTGCCAAGCAGCCGGCTTCCTGAAACCGATTTGTGGTTAATCCGCTTTAAGCTACAATAGCTTGTAGGGAACAAACACTGAATCGGGGAACGTCGCCGATTCGGTCCTGATTCGTTTCGCCCCTGTTCGAGGAAGCGTTACCGCGCGTTAAGAGGCGTGGTCGGACGGTTTCTCTTTCCTGACATCGATGGCTTTCGCCCCTCTCCCCTTGCGGGAGAGGGTGGCCGCCGAAGGCGGTCGGGTGAGGGGTTGCACTCCCTTTTCCGGACAGGCCTTTCGACCCCTCATCCGTCAGCTTCGCTGACACCTTCTCCCGCAAGGGGAGAAGGGAACTAAGCCCCGCGCGGCGGCGCGACCGAGAATTCCAGGTCGAACAGCGTCGGGACCGCGCTGGTCTTGGCCTTCTCGATGGTCAGCAGCTTGGCCTTGGTCTCCGCCCCGCCCGGCGCCGAGAAGCCGCCCATGTTGCCGGACGAGCCCAGCACGCGGTGGCAGGGCACCACGATCGGCCAGGGGTTCTCGCCCAGGGCCTTGCCCACGGCCCGCGCCGCGCCGGGCTCGCCCATGGCCTTGGCCACCTCGCCATAGGTCGAGGTGTCGCCCGGCGTGATGGCCCGGGCGATCTCGTAGACCCGCAGGTTGAAGGCCGACTGACCGTCCAGATCCAGCGGGATGTCCGACAGGTCGTCGCGGCCGCCGGCCAAGAGATCGCGGATGCGTTCGATGACCGCGTCGATCTCCGGCGAGGGTTCAGCCTCGACCGCGTCGGGAAACCGACGCCGCAGCCGCGCCCAGGCCGCGCCCGGCGAGCTTTCCGGCAACTGCACGCCGATCAGGCCGCGATCGCCCCAGGCGAGGCCACAGCGCCCGATCACCGTGTCGAAAAGGGTGAAACCCTGGTCGGTCATGCGAGAAAAATAGCAGGCCTGTTGCGAGTTGGGAGGTGCGGCCCGTACGATTTCCGGAACTTGCTGTTTTCGGAGGCTGGCCTTGCGCCCGATTCTTCTCGCCGCCCCCTTAGCCGCCCTGCTGGCCGCCACCTCGATCACCTCGGCGAACGCGGCCGATATCCTGATCCACGGCGGTCCGATCCACACCGGGGTCGACGCCGCGCCGACCGCCGAGGCGGTGCTGATCCGCGACGACAAGATCCTGTTCGTCGGCGCCCTGGCCGCCGCAAAAGCCAAGGCCGCCAAGGACGTCCGCGATATCGACCTGAAGGGCGCCGCCGCCTATCCCGGCTTCGTCGACGCCCACGCCCACCTGGTCGGCATCGGCCTGCGCGAGCTGACTCTCAATCTCGACCAGACCCAGTCGATCGCCGAACTGGTCGCCACGGTGAAGGCCTATGCCGCCGCCCATCCCGAGGGCGCGATCTTCGGCCGGGGCTGGATCGAGACCCACTGGCCCGAGAAGCGCTTCCCGACCAAGGCCGACCTGGACGCCGCCGCGCCGGGCCGCATCGTCGTGCTGGAACGCTCGGACGGCCACGCCAGCGTCGCCTCCAGCGCCGCCCTGGCCAAGGCGGGCGTCACGGCGACCACCGCCGCCCCGGCCGGCGGCCAGATCCTGAAAGGCGCCGACGGCGCGCCCGACGGCATGCTGATCGACCACGCCCAGAGCCTGGTCGAGGGCGTCATCCCGCCGCCCAGCGAGGCCCTGAAGCGCGAGGCCGTCCGCAAGGCGGGGGCGCTGTATGCCTCGCGCGGCTGGACCGGCATGGACAATATGAGCGTCATGGGCGACGAGCTGGCTTTGATCCGCGACGAGGCCGCCAAGGGCGCCTTCAAGATCCGGGTCGACAACTATATGGACCCCAGCGGCGCGGCCGAAGTGCTGGCCAAGGGGCCTCAGACCGACGCGACGGGCCTGATCCGGGTGCGCGGCATCAAGCTCTATATGGACGGCGCCCTGGGCTCACGCGGCGCGGCCCTGCTCGAACCCTATAGCGACGCCGAGAGCCTGGGCCTGCAGCTGACCCCGCAGGACAAGGGCGTGGCCTTGATGAAGCAGGCCAAGGCCGTCGGCGCCCAGGTGGCCATGCACGCCATCGGCGATCGCGGCAACCGCATGACCTTGGACTGGTTCGAACAGAGCCTGGCGGGAGACACCGCCGCCCGCTGGCGCATCGAGCACGCGCAGATCGTCGCCGACACCGATGTGCCGCGCTTCGCCAAGCTGGGCGTCATCGCCTCGATGCAGCCCAGCCACGCCATCGGCGACTTTTATTTCGCGCCCGCGCGCCTGGGCAAGGCGCGCCTGCACGAGGGCTATCGCTGGAACGACTTCCTCAAGGCCGGGGTCGTGGTCGCCGCCGGGTCGGACGCTCCCGTCGAGGTCGGCGACCCACGCATCGAATTCTACGCCGCCGTCTATCGCCACAGCCTGACCGGCTTCGCCAACGAGGACTGGCACCTGGAAGAGGCGGTGTCCCGCGCCCAGGCCCTGAAGATGCTGACCCTGGCGCCGGCCTATGCGGTGTTCCGCGAGAAGGAGCTGGGGACCTTGGAGGCGGGGAAGAAGGCGGACGTGACGGCGTTTGACCGGGACCTGATGACGGTGGAGCCGAAGGCGATCCTGACGGCGCAGCCGGCGCTGACGGTGGTGGATGGGAAGGTGGTGTTCAGCCGCTAAAGATCCTCTCCCCAGCGGGGGAGGTGTCGGCTCGAAGAGACGACGGAGGGGGAAGAGGCAAGCTCGGCAGCACTTCCCCCTCCGGTCCTTCGGACCGCCTCCCCCGCTGGGGGGAGGGTCTGGATCGACGCACCGCCTTGCCTCCCCACGATTCCCGCCCCACCTTCCAGATATGAGTGACCGTTCGACCGGCCTGGCCCCTTCGAAGCTGACCGCGGTCCTGGGGCCCACCAATACCGGCAAGACCCATCTGGCCGTCGAACGGATGCTGGGCCACGCCTCGGGGATGATCGGCCTGCCGCTGCGCCTGCTGGCGCGCGAGATCTACGACCGGATCGTCAAGCTGCGCGGCAAAGCAGCCGTCGCATTGATCACCGGCGAGGAGAAGATCACCCCGCCGCGCGCCGCCTATTTCGTCTGCACGGTCGAGGCCATGCCGCTGGCCCGCGAGGTCGACTTCCTGGCGGTGGACGAAATCCAGCTGTGCGCCGATCCCGAGCGCGGCCACATCTTCACCCACCGCCTGCTGCATGCGCGCGGCAAGTTCGAGACCATGTTCCTGGGCGCCGGGACCATGGGTCCGCTGGTGCGCCGCCTGCTGCCGGACGCGGAGATCGTCGGGCGCGAGCGGTTCTCCAACCTGTCCTATGCCGGCTCCAAGAAACTGACCCGCCTGCCCCGCCGCAGCGCCATCGTCGCCTTCTCCACCGACGCGGTCTACGGCATCGCCGAGCTGATCCGGCGTCAGCGCGGCGGCGCGGCGGTCGTGATGGGCAGCCTCTCCCCCCGCACCCGCAACGCCCAGGTCGCCCTCTACCAGTCCGGCGAGGTCGACTTCCTGGTGGCCACCGACGCCATCGGCATGGGCCTGAACATGGACGTCGACCACGTGGCCTTCGCCGGCCTGCGCAAGTTCGACGGCAAGCGCACCCGCTGGCTCTATCCGCAGGAGGTCGGCCAGATCGCCGGCCGGGCGGGCCGCTACACCCGCGACGGCACCTTCGGCGTCACGGGCGACTGCGAGGAGATCGACGAGGACCTGGTCGAGGCGGTCGAAAGCCACACCTTCGAGCCGATCACCCAGGCCGAGTGGCGCAACGCGCGTCTGGACTTCGGCTCGCTGCCGGGCCTGCTGCGCTCGCTGAACGAGCCGCCGGGACGCAAGAGCCTGTCGCTGTCGCAGGAGGCCTTGGACGAGCGCACCCTGCGCGCCCTGGCCAAGGACGAGGACGTCATCAAGCGCTGCAAGACTGACCGCTCGGCCCTGCTGCGCCTGTGGGACGTCTGCCAGACGCCGGACTTCCGCAAGACCACCGACGACGACCATCAGCGCATGGCGCGCACCCTGTTCGACGACCTGACCACCGGCCGCAAGCGCCTGCCCGAGGATTGGGTCAACGGCCAGTTCAAGGCGCTGGACCGCGTCGACGGCGAGATCGACAGCCTGGCCGCGCGCCTGTCGGGCGTGCGCACGCTCAGCTACATCGCCAACCGCCCCGACTGGGTGGCCAACCCCGCCCACTGGCAGGGCCTGACCCGCCAGCTGGAAGACCGGATCAGCGACACCCTGCACGAAAAGCTGATGGCTCGGTTCATCGACCGGCGCACCAGCGTGCTGATGAAGCAACTGGGCGAGCGCGAGACGCTGTACGCCGGCGTCGGCCAGGACGGCGAGGTGACCGTCGAGGGCCACGTGGTCGGCCACCTGTCGGGCGTGGCCTTCACCCCGGTCAAGGCCGCCTCGCCCCTGGAGGAAAAGGCCCTGCGCAACGCCGCCCAGCGCGCGGTCGGCCCCGAGATCGCCCGCCGCCTGGGCGTGATGGCCAGCGAGCCCGACGACGCCTTCGCCCTGACGCCGGACGGCGCGATCCTGTGGCGCGGCGAAGCGGCCGGGGCCGTGCGCCAGGGCCTCCCCCTGCTGTCGCCCCGCGCCCGCCTGCTGGGTGAGCTGGGCGCGGCGGCCGTACGCGAGCGGGCCGAACGACGCCTGGACGCGTTCCTGGCCTCGGAGGTCGACAAGCACCTGGCCCCGCTGCGCAAGCTGGAGCGCGCCCTAGGCGGCGGCGAACTGCGGGGCCTGCCGCGCGGCGTGGCCCACCGCCTGCTGGAGGCCGGCGGCGTGCTGGACAAGCGGCCCGTCGATCCGGAGCTGAAGGCCCTCAGCCAAGGCGAGCGCCGGACGCTCAAGAGCCTGGGCGTGCGGATCGGCGCGTTCAGCCTCTATTGCCCGGCCGCGATCAAGGCCGAGGCCATCGCCTGCGCGCGTGCTTTGAACCCGACCGGCTGGCGCGGGGCGCTGACCACGCTGGAGGCCCTGCCCTCACCCGAACCCTCGGCCCGTGAGCTGTCGGCCAGCGGCCTGCGCGCCGTGGCCGGGTTCAGCGTGCCCGTGGAGGCGCTGGAAGAACTGGACGCCCTACTGCGCGCCGAGCAGCACCACGGCGGCGTCATCCTGACCGACAAGGCCCTGGAAAAGCTGGGCTGGACCGCCAAGCAGGCCTCCAACGTGCTGCGCGCCCTCGACTACACCCCGGCCATCCGCGCCAAGCCCGACCAGCCGATCGTCTGGAAACGCCGCGGCGCGGCCAAGCTGGAGCAGAAGCCGGTCAAGGCAAGGCCGGACTCGCCATTCGCCGCGCTGGCCAAGCTCACCGAGCCGCCGCCGAGACGAAAGAAACCGCGTCGCCGCAAGCCGGCTGCACCCAAGCAGGTCGCGTCATGACCGACACCCACGGCGACAGCGTCCGCGCCGACGTCTGGCTCTGGCGCGCCCGCTTCTTCAAGACCCGCTCCCTGGCCGCCAAGTTCGTCGACGAAGGCCGCATCCGCCTGACCCGCGCCGGAACCGAGAGCCGCATCGACAAGCCTTCGCGGACGGTGAAACCGGGCGATGTGGTGGTGTTCGGGCTCGGCGGGAGACTGATCGCCGTGCGGGTGCTGGACTGCGGGGAGCGGCGGGGACCGGCGACCGAAGCGCGCGGGCTTTATGAGGCCCTCGAAAACCCTCTCTCATAGAGAGAGGGAGGGGCCCGCCGCGCAGCGGTGGGAGGGTGAGAGGTTTCACCGCCAACCGGCAAATCACAGGCGGCCAAATCCGCGCTTTATTCGGAGAGAGTGTAACCTCTCACCCTCCCACGCCGTCGGCGTGGGCCCCTCCCTCTCTCTATGAGAGAGGGTTTGGGATGGGCGGCCACACCCTCGCACTCACCCCACCGCCCTCGCGGTTGTCGATCACCAGCTTGCCGCCGAAGCGTTTGATCAGGCGTTCGGCCGTCGGGATGCCCAGGCCGAAGCCCCCGGTGTCCCGCGCCCGCGCCGCATCCCCGCGGAAGAACGGTTCGTAGATCCGCGCCATGGCCTCGTCGGTCAGGCCTGGCCCGTGGTCCAGCACCTCGATCAGCGGGCCATCCGGACCATCAGACAGCCGCACCTTGGCCTGGCCGCCGAACCGCACGGCGTTGTCGATCAGGCGGATCAGGGCCTGCTCCAGCGGGCCGCGATGGGTGGTCACGAGCAGCGCCTTGTCACCCTCGTAGCGGACCGCGTCCGGCCAGCGCGCCGTGATCCCCTGGATCAGCGACGGCAGGTCGACGACCTCGGCCGTGCTGGCCGAGTGCTGGGCGCGCAGCCAGTCGGCCAGGGAGCGCAGCATGGCGTCCAGTTCGTGGGTGTTGTCGGCGACCAGCGCCTTGATGTCGTCGGGCTCGATATAGTCGGCGGCCAGCGTCAGGCGGGCCAGGGGCGTGCGCAGGTCATGGCTGAGCGCCTCCATGGCCTTGGCCTGGTCCTCGATCAGGCTGGCGATGCGGCGCTGCATGTCGTTAAAGGCCCGGCCCAGCTCGACGATGTCGTTGGGGCCCTCGACCACGATCGGCGATGGCGGGCTTTCGCCGACGTGGCGCGAAGCCTCGGTCAGGCGGCGCAACGGCTGACCCAGCTGGCGCAGGGCGTAGGCGCCCAGGGCCACGCAGGCCAGGGAGAAGACCAGGGTCGTGGCCACCGCGCGCAGGGCGATCGGCCAGGGCCGGGGGAAGTTGCGCGAGCGGAAGGTCAGCCAGCGGCCGTCCTTCAGCCCCATGACGCCGACCAGGTCGCGGCCGCCCTCGGGCCGGCTCTCGGACCACAGGCGCAACGGCCGATTGGCCAGGGCCGGCTCCCAGCGCTGAACATAGTCGGCGATGGCCTTGGCCTCATCGGTCTGGTCGCGGGTGGTCGGCGGCCCCTCCGGCGGCAGGGCGACCACCTCGGCCTGGAGATAGTGCGAGCTCATCACCTGGTCGAAGTCGGCCTGGCCCAGCTTGCTGACCCGCTCGCCGACGACCAGCAGCTCGGCGATCCGGCGGGCGTGGTCCTCGCGCAGGGTCTGGCGATCGATGGCGCTGTAGAAGGCCACGCTGGCCGTCAGCTGCACCAGCACGATGGCGACCACCACCCAGATGGATCGCCCTACGAAGCCGCGGGATCGCCGCAGCACTTTGCGCACCGTCAGTGTCATGGGCCGACGCTACACGATCGGCGGCGTCGCAGGCCACTAAGGGCTAACCGCCGAACCCCTTGAGGAACCCCGCCACCGCCTCGGCCGGCATCGGACGGCCGAAATGGTAGCCCTGCACCTGGTCGCAGCCATAGTGCTCCAGCGCCTTCAGCTGCTCGGCGTCCTCGACGCCCTCGGCCACCACCTTCATGCCCATCGAGGTGCCCAGGGTGATGACGGCCTTCACGATCGCCTCGTCCTCGGTGTTCTGGACGAAGGACTTGTCGATCTTGAGCCGGTCGATCGGGAACTGGCGCAGGTTGGCCAGCGAGGCATAGCCGGTGCCGAAGTCGTCCAGGGCGATCATCACCCCGGCCTCGTGCAGGCGGCGCACGGTGTCGCTGACCAAGTCCGAGCCCCAGCCCATATAGACGTTTTCGGTGACTTCGATCGTGAGCCGCTCGCACGGCACGTTCCATCGCGCCAGGCGCTCCTGGATCTCCTCGGCCAGGCGACCCGAGCGGAACTGGGCCGAGCTGATATTGACCGCCACGCGACCGAAGTCGACGCCCTGGTCCAGCCACTCGCGCATCTGGCGCAGCGCCGCCTCGAAGGCCACATCGCCCAGCTTCAAGGAGAGGTCCTGGTCCTCGAACGCGGCCATGAAGCGGGCCGGGGTCAGCACGCCCTGCTCGGGGTGCACCCAGCGCATCAGGGCCTCGAAGCCGGCGACCTTGTTCTCGCGGATGTCGACCACCGGCTGGTAGAACAGGGTGAACTCGTTGTCGGCCAGGGCCATGCGCACGTCGCGCAGCAACTCCAGCCGCTGCTCGACCTCGGACCGCATCGACGGCTCGAACACGATGCTGCGGTTCCGGCCGGCCTCCTTGGCGCGATACAGCGCGATGTCGGCGTTCTTGATCATGTGGGCCGGGTCGGCGTCCGGATCGCCGTGCAGGGCCGCCCCGATGCTGGCGCTGGCGGTGAAGCTGCGACCGCCATGCTCGATGGGCTGGCGCAGCAGGTCCTGCAGCTTGCCGATCGGCCGCAGCATGTCGGCCTCGCCGTGCAGGCCGCGCAGGATCACCGCGAACTCGTCGCCGCCCAGGCGCGCCACCGTGTCGTTGCTGCGGAAGGCGTGCTCAAGCATGCCCGCCAGGCGCCGGAGCAGGGCGTCGCCGGCGTCGTGGCCCAGGCTGTCGTTGATGTCCTTGAAGTGGTCGACGTCGATCATGATCAGGCCGAACATCTCGCCCAGGGTTTCGGACGCCGTCACCGCCTCCTGGAAGCGGTGCTGGAACAGGGCGCGGTTGGGCAGGCCCGTCAGCGGATCCTTGAAGGCCAGGGTCTCGATCGCCTCGGTCTGACGGCGGCGGTCGGTGATGTCCTTGAACAGGTTGACCAGCTTTTCGGGCTTGCCGTCGGCGCCGACGAACACCTTGCCGACCGAGCGGACCCAGGTCTCGAGCCCGTCGTCGCGGTTCAGCTTGAACTCGAAGACCCGGGCCTCGCCGATCTTGCGGGTGGCCACGGCGTCGGCGCAGCGCTGGCGGTCGTCGGGATGCACGATCTCCAGCGGGTCCTTGTCGAACAGGCACCACTTCTGCAGCTCGGGCGCGGTGCCCGAGAAATAGATCTCCCGCGTGCGCAGGTCGTATTCGCGGACCAGCAGGTCATCCAGCTCCAGCGCCATCTTCAGGCGCTGCTGGTCGCGCTCGGCGCGCAGCACGCTCTCGGCATAGCCGGTGACGTCGCGGGCGGTGATCATCACGGCATAGTTCTCGCCGGCGTCCACGCAGGCGGAAAACTCGGTGCGCCAGACGTGCTGGACGCCGTCGGCGTCGAGGGTCGGCAGATAACGCGAGAACGGCACGCCTTCCTCGGCGCAGGCCAGCAGCACGCCGGCGTCCTCAGGCGCCACCAGTCCGCCCGCCCCGGCGTCGGCGCCGATGGTCACGCCCGCCGCGATCCCCTGCTGCGCCCACTCGCGGCTGACCGCCACCAGCGTCAGATCGCGGTCCAGCAAGGCCGCGGCGAAGGGAATCTCGCGGACGAACTCACCGAACGCGCGCGCACGCGCCCTGGCCAGGGCGCGTGTGGCGGTGTCGGCTTCCAGCGTGGGTTGGACAGCCAAGGCGTCAATCTTCATATTTGTCGGCTTTCCGACTTTGTTTTTATTGGGCGTTTCCTGACCCGCATAATCACGTTCGTTCAATAAGAAATGGTTTGCGCCCAGACGAACCCAAGACGACCAGATGTCGCGCGGCATTCCTGCAGAACGCGTAAGGACGTGCAGAAAGTGGTCGCGCCCTGGCCACGCCTAGAGAATTCCTGGGACCGCGTGCGGCCAAGCCGCATTGACAAGAGGGCCTGGGACTTCGAAAACGCCCGCGCCTAACTCCGTCCGACCTCATCCGAGTTTTCGATGACCTACATCGTCACCGACGCCTGCGTCCGCTGCAAGTTCATGGACTGCGTGGAGGTGTGCCCGGTCGATTGCTTCTACGAAGGCGAGAACTTCCTCGTCATCAATCCCGACGAATGCATCGACTGCGGCGTCTGCGAGCCGGAGTGCCCGATCGACGCCATCAAGCCGGACACCGAGGACGAGGCCGACGGCAAGTGGCTGAAGATCAACGCCGACTACGCCAAGGTCTGGCCGAACATCACGGTGAAGGGCGAGCCGCCCGCCGACCGCGAGGCGTTCGAACGCGAGACCGGCAAGTTCGAGAAGTACTTCAGCGAAAAGCCGGGCAAGGGCTCGTAAGGCCCCCCGCGATTTCTCAAGCGTCAAAAGACGTCAGGCCGTGAAAGCTTGACGGTTCGTCCCGCATGCCGGGACGCAACCCTTTCATAGGGCTGAATTTTATGCTATTGTCGCCCTCGACGTGACGGCTGCGGCTATTCGCGACCGTCCGTCTTGTCGAAGAAGCCGTTTCAACAAACCACTTTGAACCGGCTCGCCCGATCGAAGGCGAAGGGTGTCTTAGAGATCTATTCCAAATCCTGACAGGCTTGGCCCCGCGCACCTTCTTCCGCGGAGCAAGAACCTGTCGTTTTTGATTTGGGGTGGGTTACGGCGTTCGGGTCCCGAGGACCCGCATACATGAGGACGAACATGAGCAAGACTGGTCTGGAATTCTCGGTCGGCGATCACGTCGTTTACCCCGCGCATGGCGTGGGCACCATTCAGGCGGTCGAGACCCAGGAAGTGGCCGGTATGTCGCTCGAAGTCTACGTCATCACCTTCGACCACGAAAAAATGACGCTGCGCGTCCCGACCAAGAAGGCCAAGACGGCCGGCCTGCGTCCGCTGGCCGAAGGCGGCACCGTCTCGCAAGCGCTGACCACCCTGAAGGGCCGCGCCCGCGTGAAGCGCACCATGTGGTCGCGTCGCGCTCAAGAGTACGAAGCCAAGATCAACTCGGGCGACCTGATTTCGATCGCCGAGGTCGTTCGCGACCTGCACCGCGCCGAGAACCAGCCGGAACAGTCCTATTCGGAACGCCAGCTGTATGAATCGGCCCTGGACCGCATGGCTCGCGAAGTCGCCGCCATCGAGCGCATCGACCGCGAAGCCGCCATCGGCATCCTGACCAAGTCTCTGGTCAAGGCCGCCTAAGCGGGTCTTCAAAGCCTCGAAAACACGAAGACGCCCTCCGCTCAGCGGGGGGCGTTTTTGTTTGGGTCGGACGGGCGGACGACCGACACCGCCCCGCCCGGCGCGACGACCAGCGCGTCATGGGCGTCCAGCCGCAGGATGGTTGCCGGACGGTCGTCTGCGGCGATCGCCCTGCCCAGCCTCTGTTGTCCGCGTTCGAAGCGGTCCAGCGGCCAGGGCAGCGGCTTCAGCGGCTTGTCGATCGGCCGCATGAAGTTGTCCCAATGGACCGGGACCACGGTCGACGCCCCGACCGCGCCGCCGACCTGCCGCCAGTACGTCGTGATCTTCTCCTGCGACAGCTTGCCCAGCCGACCGACGCCCAGGAACACGACCTGGGCGCTGACCTTGGCATAGGCGTCGGGCGTAAAGCCCGCGCTGGGATGGACCAGGATCGCGCGGTCGCCATGGCGGATCCGGTAGGAGAAGTTCTCCCTGTCCTTCAGCTTCCGGAAGTGGGCCGGCAGGGTCTGGGTCGACGGCGTGTCGCCGGTCAGGAGCCAGCCCAGCAGGCGGCCCGTATCGCCGTGCGGCGCCTTGAAGACCTGGACCTCGTAGGGTCCGAAATAGAGCGCCTGGCGATCATGGACCGTGCACAGCTGGGTCTCGTGCACATCGGCGGCGAGACCCAGGTTCACGGTCGAGGCTCCACCGACCACGACCGCCCCCTCGCGCAACTTCGCGATCATCGGCGCATCCATGGCGTGGTCGTGATGGGCGTGCGCCACGAGCACGGCGCGCAGGCGCTTGACGCCGACCTTGTCGAGTTGCGTCTCCAGCACCTTGCGGTCAGGCCCGATGCGCCCGAACAGCGTGTCGCCCAGGTCGGGCCGCGTGAAGTAGCCGTCGATCAGCAGCTGGCTTTCACCGTCGTCGAAGAGCAGCGTCGAGACGCCGAGAAAGGTGATCTTCAGCGGCCCGGCGGGCGCGCCCGTGGCCAAGCTCTTGTCCTTGGGACAGCCTTCCGTCACGGGGCGGGGCTCGGCGGCGGCAGGCCCCGCCAGCAGCGCAAGACCCAGGCTCACGCCGGCGAAAACGCTGCGAATAGGACCCACCTTGCCGCCCCCAGCCCCTTAGATTGGGTGAACGATGGTTTCCCACCTTGACGCCGTCAACCTTGAGTCCTTGGATGAGCCGACTTCGCTCATAGCGTAAGACGGTCGGGGGGCCAGATGCGGAAGACGATAGCGGTTGTGGCGGCGCTCAGCCTCGGCCTCGTCGCCGGCCCTGCCTTCGCGGCCTGCGCGGATAACCCGCGGATCGACTGGCAGGTCGCCGGCGGGTTTGCCCTGTTCAACAAGACCGAGGCCGGTCGCCAGGCCGGCGACGCGCTGCTGGACGACCTGGCCGCCGCCAATGCGGGATCGACCACGGTCTCGATGGAAAAGGCCTATCAGACCGCCATCCGCCATCTGGTGGAAACCCGTCTGCCCGACGGCCAACACCTCTATCAGGCGACGTTCTACGACCGGTCGCGCGAGACCTATGAGGGCGAGGCGTTCCTGAAGCCGGAGCGCCGCCGGATCTGGGTCCGGATGCCGGGCCAGGCGGGCGACTGTCTCTGGCGAAGCGGCGAGACCACCACCGCCCCGCGCGCCTGCGCCGAGGCGACGGCGCTCGAGGTCGAACCCGCCACGGACGTCGACGTCACCGCCGAGATCGCCGGCGGCGCGCCCGTCGCAACCTGCGTCAGGGTCGAGGACACGCTGATCCTGGCCCTGGGCGACTCGTTCGCCGCCGGCGAGGGTAATCCTGATCGCCCGACCGACTGGTCCCACCTCACCGCCAAAGGTGCGGCCGCCAAGCGAGGCGGGATCGACTGGTGGTCGTCGCTCAAGCTGGACAAGGACGCCTCGGCCGACTGGTGGGACAACACCTGCCACCGCTCCCTGCTGTCGCAGCACGCCCTGGCGGCCCTCAGCCTGGCGGCGCGGGACCGGCGGCGATCGGTGACCTTCGTCTCGTTCGCCTGCTCGGGCGCGACCATGCTGGACGGCTTCGTCGCGCCGCGCACCTCGGCGCCGGGCGGCAAGCGCCATGCCGGCGGCGAGTGGGACTCGATCGCCTACCGGGAGTCCCAGATCAACCAGGCAGTGGACCTGCTGTGTAAAACCAAGGGGCCGGAGCAGAAGCTCTTCATTCCCCAAGGCCTGACCTACTGGAACCAGCTTTCCAGCAAGACCCGCAAGAAGCCCGGACAAAGCCGGCAGGAGGTCGTCGTCAACACCTGCTCGTCTTGGCGGCGGCAGCCCGACGTGGTGCTGAACACCCTGGGCGGCAACGACATCGGTTTCGCCGGCGTCGCCGCCTGGGCCGTGATGCCGGCGGCGGGACAAGACCCCCTCAGCTTGATGTTCCTGATCAATGGCGCGCTGGAAGACAACCGCAATCCGGACATGGGCCTGGTCTGCCCGCTCAAGGTTCCGGGGCAGTGGCGTTGCGAGAGCACAGCCGGAAAGTGGAACCCCTTCGTCCGCCAGTACTCGCCCTCGGCCGAGGACATGGCGCTGGTCGACCTGCCCAAGATGCTGGATCTGGGTGCGCAGGCCTTTGACCTCTCAGGCCTGGGCGCCAAGGCCAAGGTCAAGATCCACACTCTGTACCCCAGCATCCTGCGCGACGACGCCGGGCGGCTGTGCGGCGAGCTCTGGACCAAGACATCCACTTCCGACCGCAAGAAAGACCCAGGCCTGCAGATGCAGCGAGAACCCTGGCTGGCCCAGTTCACCCGCGTGCCGCTGGTCACGCCCACCGGCTGGAGTTTCGGGATCGCGAACCTGCCCGGAAGCGAGGATTGCGTCGTCGGCATGCCCGAGAAGATTGCCCTCCGCTCCGCCTGCGTGCTCGAGAAACGCGCCTGGGCCAATCTGAACCGCAACGTCGGCGAGGTCATGGCCCGGAGCGGCTGGACGGTGGTCGACCAGGCGCCCGTCACCGCGCGGCACGGTTTGTGCGCCCGCGATGGTCTGGGCCAGACCTACTGGCGCGAATTCGGCTGGCCGCGCTGGACCGCCGAGGGCTGGAACCCGGATTACCCCGCCCCGACCGACTGGAGCGCCTACGCGCCACGGGCCGGCCGCTGGTTCCGCACCGCCAACGACGCGGCCCTGACGCAGTATGTCGCATACAAGAAAGGGCGCGACGAGGCCGTCAGCGGCACCATCCACCCGACCGCCCAGGCCCACGCCGTGATGGCGGACCAGATCGTGCGGGCGGTCGGCGGCCCGCGCGACCTCGTCCCCGCGGACTGAAGCCCCGGCCAAGCTTGCTCCCCGCCGCGTTCCGCCCTCATATGCGCGTGCGGTCGCACGGACGCCTGCCGGGGGGCGGGGTCGAGGGCGGCCCGGAGTGCAAGACCCCGTGCAGCTCGGCCCACTGAAGCGCTTCGACGGCGCCACGACCCTTGCCCAGCGCCTGAGCCTGCTGACGGTCCTGTTCCTGGTCCCGCTGGCGATCCTGCTGTCGACCCTGACCGTCTACGCCCTGCGCGACATCGCCTTCACCGAGCGCGAGGTGCGCGGCGCGAAACTGTTGCGCCAGGCTTGGCCGGGCATGGTCGATCCCGCCCACCGTCAGATCCAGACGCTGGAAGAACCCGCTCGCAAGCTGGGCGTCGTCGACCCGCTGCACGCCTTCGCCGCCGCCCAGCCCGGCAATCGCGCGGAAGCCGGAGCGGTGCTGATCGGCGCGATCGCCGACGCCTCGAACCTGACTTTGGACCGGGATCTCGCCCGCTTCTACCTGGGCGACACGGCCGCCGTCGGCCTGCCGAACCTGTGGACCGCGATCGCGCGCCTGGACCAGGTCGGCGCCCTGCCGGACGAGATGACCGGCCGCCGCCAGCGGGTGTTCTCGGCCTATGAGCGGCTGAACGCCCAGGCCGAGATCCTGGACCAGTCTCTGGTCAAGGCCGGCGGCAACCATCCCGACGTCGCCATCGGCGCCTTGCTGGAGAAGCGCCGGGCCGAACTGAATCTGGCCCGCGCCGACGCCCTGTCGCAGCGCGAGGCCGTGGCGGCGGGCGCGCGGCCGGACCTTGCACGCCTGCGCAAGGCGGCCACGGCGGCCTGGGACGTCAGCGCCCGCCAGCTGCACGCTTCGGTCAAGCAGGAGCTGGACCTGCTGGTCATCCGCTTCGGGGTCAGCCTGCTGATCGTGGCGGTCTCGGTGGCTGGCGCCCTAGCCTTGGCCTTTGCCATCCACCGGGGCATCACCCGGCGGATCGACGGGCTGATCGCGGCCATGTCGCGGCTGATCGCCGGCGACCTGGACGTCGAGGTCCCGCACCTGGACCAGCGCAACGAGTTCGGCCGCATCGCCGAGACCGTCGTGGCCTTCCGCGAGAGCCAGCTGGAGCGCGCCCAGCTGGAGCAGGACGCCGCCGCCGCCGACCGCGCCAAGTCGGTGTTCCTGGCCAATATCAGCCACGAGATCCGCACGCCCCTGAACGGCGTGATCGGAGCCAGCAGCGCCCTGTCCCAGACCGCGCTCAGCCAAGAGCAACGGCGCATGGTCGACCTGATCCGCGCCTCGGGCCGCGACGTCGAGCGGCTGATGTCCGATATCCTGGACGTCGCCAGCCTGGACGCCGGCGACCTGAAGCTGGAACTGGCCGCCTTCGACCTGGTCGAGACCATCGAGGACGCCATCGCCCCCTTGCGGGCCCGCGCCGCCGAGAAGGGCCTGACCCTGCGCCTGGACCTCAACGCCCAGACAGACGGCCGCTTCGAGGGCGATCCGGCCCGGCTGGCCCAGGTGGTCGGCAACCTGGCCGCCAACGCCGTGAAGTTCACCGAGGAGGGCGAGGTCGTGGTCTCGATCGCCACCCTGCCCACCGCCTCGCCCACGACCCGCAGCCTGACCGTCGAGGTGCGCGACACCGGCGTCGGCTTCGACGAGGCCCTGCTGCCCAAGCTGCTGCAGCCCTTCACCCAGGCCGACGGCTCGTTGTCACGACGTTACGGCGGCGGCGGGCTGGGCCTGCCGATCTGCAAGGCGATCGTCGAGCTCTTGGGCGGGACGCTGGAGGCGCGGTCCAAGCGCGGCGTCGGCAGCCTGTTCCGCTTCACCGTGCCGCTGCGGGTGGCGACCGCCGCCGCGCCGGTCGCGGCCAATGAATTGCCTGAACGCCCCGCCCGCGTGCTGCTGGTCGAGGACCACGAGGTCAACCGCGCCGTCGTCGAACTGCTGCTGGCCCCGCTGGGCGTCGAGCTGGTCATGGCGTGCGATGGCCAGGAGGGCATCGAGGCCTTCGAGGGCGACCGCTTCGACCTCGTCCTGATGGACATGCAGATGCCCCGCGTCGACGGCCTGGCCGCCACCCGCCGCTTGCGCGCCATCGAGGCCGCGCGGGGCGAGGGCCGCACCCCGATCGTCATGCTGACCGCCAATATCGGTCCCGAGCACCAGCTGGCCGCCCTGGCCGCCGGCGCCGACGCGCACCTGGCCAAGCCGATCGACCGCGAAAGGCTCTGGAACGTGGTCATCGGCGGCGCCCGGGCCGCCTAAGGGGGCGTCTCTCGTTGCCCCCGGCGAACGAAGCGGGCTAGCTGATCGTTCGTAAGGGGACCGCGCATGAACGAACACGCCAAGCCAGGCGCGGTGACCCGCTTTCTGACCACGGCCCCGCCCTGGCTGTTCGCCCTCTATGGCGGCCTGTCCTCGTTCGCCGTCTATTTCGCCATGTTCGGCTATCGCAAGCCGTTCACGGCCGCCGCCTTCAGCCACCCGGAAGGCTGGCCGTTCGCCTTCGACTTCAAGATCGCCCTCGTCATCGCCCAGGTCGCCGGCTACGCCACGGCCAAGTTCATCGGGGTCAAGGTGATCTCCGAGATGCCAGGCAGCAAACGGGCCATGGGCATCCTGACCCTGATCTTCGGGGCGCAGATGTCGCTGCTGCTGTTCGGGACCCTGCCGACGGTGATCGGGCCGATGGCCATGTACCTGAACGGGCTGTGCCTGGGCATGATCTGGGGCCTGGTGTTCGGTTTCCTGGAGGGTCGCCGACTGACCGAGGTGCTGGGGGCCATGCTGTGCGCCAGCTTCATCCTGTCGTCGGGCGTGGCCAAGTCGGTCGGCAAGATGCTGCTGCTGGCCGATGTCGATGAGAAGTGGATGCCGGCCGTCTCGGGCCTTGTCTTCGCGCCGCTGATGCTGATCGCGGTCGTCGCCCTGGCCCAGCTACCGCCGCCCAACGCCGCCGACGAGGCCGAGCGGGTCAAGCGCGCGCCGATGAGCCGCCAGGACCGCATCGCTCTCTTCGCCGCCCACGCCCCGGCCCTGATCCTGCTGATCGCCGTCTATGTGATCCTGACCGCCCTGCGCGACTTCCGCGACAACTTCTCGGCCGAGATCTGGGCCGAGCTGGGCTTCAAGAACGCCGCCGCGATCTTCACCCTGTCGGAGCTGCCGGTGGCCGCCATCGTGCTGGTCGGCCTGGCCGCCCTGATGGGGGTCAAGGACAACCGCCGGGCCGTCGGCTTCAACATCGGCTTCGTGGCCCTGGGTTTCGTGCTGCTGGGCGCCTCGACCCTGGCCTATCAGCTGCACGTGCTGCCGCCGGTGTGGTGGATGATCCTGGCCGGCGCGGGGCTGTACATGGGCTACACGCCGTTCAACGCCATGCTGTTCGACCGGATGATCGCCGCCACCGGCAAGGTCGGGACGGCGGGGTTCCTGATCTATGTCGCCGACTCGTTCGGCTATATCGGCAGCATCTCGCTCTTGCTGGTGAAGTCGTTCGCCAAGCTCGATATCGAATGGGGTCAGTTCCTGGCGAGCGGCGCCTATATCGCCTGCGGCCTGGGCCTGGTCGGCCTGTTCTTCGCCAACCGGTTCCTGAGGACGCTCTGACATGGCGCTGAAGACCATCAGCCTGCGCGCGCGCCGCGCCCTCGCCGATTTCCTGAAGGACGAGGCGGCCGGCGGCTATGTACTGATGGCCGCCGCGGCCCTGGCCCTGGTGGTCGCCAACTCGCCGCTGGCCGAAGCCTATTTCGGGGCGCTGCACCTCTATCTGGGCCCCTTGAGCGCCCAACACTGGATCAATGACGGGCTGATGGCCGCGTTCTTCCTGCTGGTGGGGCTGGAGATCAAGCGCGAGGTCCTGGACGGCCAGCTGTCGCGTCCCGCCGACGTGATCCTGCCCGGCGCGGCGGCCCTGGGCGGAGTGGCGCTGCCGGCGGTGATCTATCTGGCCTTCAACGCCGGACACCCGGCCAGCATCGCCGGCTGGGCCATCCCGTCGGCCACCGACATCGCCTTTGCGCTGGGGGTGCTGGCCTTGCTGGGGCCGCGTGTGCCGACCAGCTTGAAGGTGTTCCTGACCGCCATCGCCATCATGGACGACCTGGCGGCCATCGTGATCATCGCCCTGTTCTACACCGCCCAACTGCACCTGCTGTACCTGGCCGGCGCGGGCGTCGTGCTACTGGTCCTGGTCGCTCTGAACCGGCTGAAGGTGCTGCGCCTGTGGCCCTACCTGCTGCTGGGCGCCGTCCTGTGGCTCCTGGTGCTGAAGTCGGGCATCCACGCCACCCTGGCCGGCGTCGCGCTGGCCCTGACCATCCCGTTGCGCGAAGGCGACCACTCGCCGCTGCACCGGCTGGAGCACGCCCTGCACAAGCCGGTCGCCTTCGTGGTCACGCCCATCTTCGGTTTTGCCAATGCCGGACTATCGTTCGCCGGTGTCGGCCTCGCCGCCCTACTGGATCCCGTTCCGCTGGGCGTGGCCTTGGGCCTGTTCGTGGGCAAGCAGGTGGGCGTGTTCGGCGTCGCCTTCGGCTTGATCAAGCTGGGCTGGGCGCGGTTGCCGCGCGGGGCCAGCCTCGGCCAGCTCTACGGCGTGGCGGTGCTATGCGGCGTCGGCTTCACCATGAGCCTGTTCATCGGCGCCCTGGCCTTCAAGGACCCCCACCTGATCGACGAGACCAAGATCGGCGTCCTGGCCGGCTCGCTGGCCTCGGCGCTGGTCGGCATGGCGATCCTGAAGCTCGCTAAACCGGGACGCTGAGCCCGACCTTGGTCCGCTCCATCACCACCGAGGTGCGGAAGCGGCGGACATTGCCGTTCTCGAAGAACAGCCGGTGGGTCAGGGCCTCGAAGTCGGCCATGTCCTTGGCCACGCAGACCAAAGCAAAGTCGCTCTCGCCCGTCACGTAATAGGCCTGCTGCACCTGCGGCTCGCCGCGGACCCGGGCGCGGAAATCGGCCAGCTGCTCGCGGCGCTCGCGCTCCAGCTCGACCATGATCACGAAGGTCATCGGCATCCCGACCGCCGCCGGCTCCAGCTGCGCGGCCTCGCGGGCGATGGCGCCGCTGGCCCGCAGGCGTTTCAGCCGTCGCTGCACCGAGGCCACCGACAGGCCGCAGGCGTGGGCCAGGGCGTCGATGCCTTGCGTCGCGTCGGTCTGCAGCTGGTCCAGCAGGATGCGGTCGGCCTGGTCGAGCGGCTCGGCGGCCATGATCGATTTCTCTCATCGCAAGCTTCAGTTTCGGGAAACTTAATCGAATGACCGCCGATCAGCGAGACAAACCGCGCAGCGACTTTCGCTAGCCTGACGGCATGACGTTCAACCCCGATCCCGCCGCCCCGCTGCGCACCTTGAGCGCCCTGCCCGGCTTCGCCGCCACGCCGTTGCGCACCCTGGCCCAGCCGACTGGCCCGACCATCCTGGTCAAGGACGAGCGCGACCGCATGGGCCTGGGGGCCTTCAAGGCGGTCGGCGGCATCCATGCGGTGGCGACCCTGATGGCCGAGCGCGACGATGTCCCGACCTTCGTCTGTGCCAGCGCCGGCAACCACGGCTACGCGGTCGCGACCGGCGCGCGGCTGCTGGGGGCCAAGGCGCGGATCCACCTGTCGCGCTCGACACCAGCGTCGTTCGTGGCCCGCCTCCAGCTCGCCGGAGCCGAGGTGGTGATCAGCGACGCCCGCTACGACGAGCTCTTGCTGGAGGCCCAAGCGGACGCCGCGACGACCGGGGCGATCCTGCTGTCCGACACCGCTGACACCCTGGACGACCGCCCGCCGGCCCTGGTCATGGAGGGCTACACGATCATCGCCGAGGAGCTCCGGGCGGTGTTCGAGGTCTCAGGCCGCTGGCCAACCGACGTCTATCTGCAAGCCGGCGTCGGCGGCCTGGCCGCCGCCATGGCTCACATGATCCACAGCACCTGGCGGATCCAGCCGCGCCTCGTCATCGTCGAGCCTGACGCCGCGCCATGCCTCGCCGCCAGCGCTCGCGCGGGCCGGCCGGTGCGGGTCGAGGGGCCGGACTCGGTGATGGGCCGCCTGGACTGCAAGGCGCCGTCCGTCCTGGCCCACGCGGTGCTGGCGCGTTGCGAGGTCAACTACGCCACCGTCAGCGACGCGGCCGCTCAGACCGCCGCCGACCACCTGGCCTTCGCGGGCCTGCCCACCACGCCCTCCGGCGCGGCCGGCTTCGCGGCCCTGCTGGCCGACGCCCCGCCCGCCGACAGCCGCCCCCTGATCATCCTGACCGAAGGACCGCTCGCGTGAAGCTGCTCTACCAGACCCACTCGCCGTTCGCCCGCAAGGCCCTGGTCTTCGCCCACGAGGCGGGACTGGACGACCGCGTCGACGTCATCCACCACGAGACCAGCCCCACCCTGCGCAACGACGACGTCTTCGCGCTGAACCCGCTGGGCAAGGTGCCGGTGCTGATCACCGACGAGGGCGAGGCGATCTTCGACTCCCGCGTGATCTGCGAATATCTGGAGGACCTGAGCGACCAGACCTTGATCCCCGCCGACCGCATCGCCGCCCTGCGCTGGCAGGCCGTGGCCGACGGTATTTCCGAGGCTGGCATCCTGGTCCGCTGGGAAACCACCCGTCGCCCGGAACCCCTGCGCTATCCCCCGCTCGGCGAGGGTCACCTGGCCAAGGTCGCCGGCGCTTGCGCCTATCTCGAAGCCCGCTTCCAGCCGGCCGAACAACCGGGCCTCGCCGAAATCGCCATCGCCACAGCCCTCAGCTGGATCGCTTTCCGGGAGGTTCACGACCTGGCCGCCTATCCGCGCCTGAGCGCCTGGCTGGACGCCTTCGAGCAACGGCCGTCGATGCGCGCAACGACCCTGGTCGGCGAAACGTTGGACGCCTGAAACGAACGAGCCTTGAGCCGGCCACGCTTGCGCGCGAGGATACTCACGGCGGGCGCCCCTAGGAGAGTTTGATCATGCGTGTCCTGATCGGATCCATCGTGCTGGCGGCGCTGTTGTCCGCCGGTCCCGTCCTCGCCGCCGACGCCAAGAAGGAGCGGCCCAAGAGCGCGTGCTTCCGGCCCGACGACGTCAACGGCTTCACCGTCATCGACGATCGCACCGTCGACGTCAGCATCAGTCCCAAGAACGTCTACCGCCTGACGCTGTTCTCGCCGTCGCCCGACATCGACTGGTCGCTGCGCATCGGCATCTATTCGCGCGGCCGCTCTTGGGTGTGCTCGGGCTATGACGCCGAGATCATCGTGCCGGACGCGACCGGCCGGCGGCGCTATCCGGTGACGCAGGTGCGCAAGCTGACGCCCGAAGAGCTGGCGGCCGAAAAGAAGAAATAGCCCTAGTTGGGGCGGCGACGGCGGACCGCGTCCAGCAGCGAGCGGTCGCGATCGTCGGCCGTGCGGCCGCCGCCGGCCAGCAGGCGCACGCCCAGCCCGAAGCCGGCGACCAGGGCGGCCAGCTTCAGGGTCACGATCAGGGGCGATCCGGCCAGCAGGCCCGTGAGGATGGCGTCCAGCATCGGCCCTAGTCCTCTCCTGACAGGTCTGTCGAGGCGTTGCGCGCCTCGCCGGCCACGCGACGCCAGCTCTCCAGCACATCGACCACCGAGCCGCTGGCCACGAACGCCTGATCGCGCTCGGCGCAGGCCTGGACCTGGGCGGCGCCGGCCCGCAGGTCGTCGGCGATGGCGGCCCAGTCGTCGGCCAGGCGGATCAGGCCGCCGACCTCAAGCCCGTGGATCGCGGCCGGGGCGACGACGTCGTGGAAGATCAGTTCCTGGCGCGAGCGCAGCGGCGGCTCGAACGCCCAGCGCTGGGTCGAGCCTCCGCGCTTCAGGCGGGTGACAACCGGCGCGCCGTGCCGCCAGCCGCCATCGCCCGGGCATTCCAGAGCCAGGGTCTGATAGCTGACGTTCTGCAGATAGAGGTCGGGCGAGAGCGAGACCAAGAACCGCATCGCCTCGATCGGCGTGGCCTCGCGGCGCGCCACCCGTGGGCGCGGCCCCCGGTCGGCGAAGGTGAACGGCGGCGGCGTGCGGGTCAGCGGGATCAGCTCTTCGTCCTGGTCGACGATCAGGACGAGGCTGGGGTCGGCGGCGCTGACCAGCGCATAGGCCTCTCCGCTAGGCTCCAGCGTCCAGAACTGACGCTTGTCGAAGATGGCCATGTCGCTGACGCAGGCTTCGAAATGGTCGTCATAGGCCAGGCACAGGCCCGGCACGTGGGGCAGGATGATGCGAACAGGCGGGTTGCGCTCGCGGCCGGCGAACACCGCGCCCAGGCGGGTGGCGGCCTTGGCCAGGGGCGCGACGGACTCGCCCAGTGCGCCGGCCCGACGGGCGCGCTCCTCGGCGGCGCGGGCCAAGGTGTCCAGGATCGCCTGGCAGGCCTTGGCCTCCTCCAACGACGGCGCCCGCGCCTTCATCGGCGCCATCAGGGCGGCCAGGCGGCGATAGAGTTCAGCCGCATCCTTGGCGTAGCTGACGATGTCCTCGGCCAGGGTGCGGGTCTTGCCGCGCCCCTCGCCGTCCCAGGCGTCGGCGGCGACGGCGAAGTCGGTCCAGGCGTTCAGCAGCGACGGGTCGGAAAACCAGGTGACCCGCGCGATGTCCTGGGCGGGGGCGGCGCGACGGCGGCCCTCGGCCGCCATCAGGCACAACAGGCGCCAGGCCTCGGTCTCCAGCGCCGACAGCGACTCGACCGGAGCCGGCGCCGGCCGAGGCAGGACCTCGGCGCCGGCGACCACGCTCCGGACGCGGGCGAAATCGCCCCCGCGATCGGCGAAGAGCCGAAGACTACGCACCGGTGCGTCCGTAGCGGCCGTCCAGGATGCTCGCGGTGGCGTACTGGATCACGCCGTCGATGAAGGCGGGCGCCTCGGCCTCGGTCACGCCCTGCTCGCGGGCCCAGACCTTCAGCACGTGGCGCAGCAGGCGGGCGGCGGCGTCATCGGCCGGCGGCGCGGCGTTGAGGACGGCGTTGGGTGCGTCGAAGGACTTTTCGAGAAGCATGGTCGACTCCTTTGGCGTGGCGGGGGCCGCGGGGTCGCCGCGACCTGGGGAAGGCTCTTTCGAAAAGAAGGGCCCGGCCGGCGGGTGGCCGGACCCTCTAGTCGGTTCACGCGGCCGACGGCGGGGAGGACCCCGTCGCGGTCGACAGCTGGACCATGGGGAGAAATTGCGGTTTCTGATGTGCCGATCTGCACACCGGCCGCAGATCGCATACCGCCGGTCGACAAAACGTCCTGAGCGAGCAATCGATTGCCGCTTCGCCTAGAGGATGTTTCGACCGCCTACGGAGCCCGCGAGAGGCTGAAGATCGGGGTGGCCGGGAAGCCCTTGCGGGTCTGGGTGCGGCCGACATAACCGCAAGCGACGGCGTCGCCGTGAAAAGTGGCCAGCGCCCCGGCCAGGGCCTCGCTGATCCCGGCCGAACCGGGGGCGACGTCGGGCTCGATGCGGGCGGCGACGACCACGTGCGTGCCGATCACCGCCGGGGCGTGGGTCAAGGGATGGCGGCGCAGGTGCACCGGCCCGTAGTGTCCGGCCACCCGCAGGCCGAGACTCCGCGGCAGGCCAAGCGCCTTCAGGTCCAGCGCCTTGTGCCCCTCCAGCAGGGCCAGGGCCGCCAGGGCCGCGTCGATCGGACGATCGAAGACCAGGAACAGGCCGTCGCCCCAGGTCTCGACATGGGTGGGCGGGGCGGCCAGCCACTCGACGGCCTTGGCCATGCGGCCCATCACCGTCTCGATGAAGGGCGGGATCTGGTCGTCGCGCAGCGTGCCAAAGCCCTGGACGTCGGCGAACAGCATCGCCTTCATGGCCCGCTTGGGCGGCTCGTCCGAATTGATCGGCGGCCGGCGGGCCGGCGCCGGGCGCTCGATCGACACCACCGCCCGACGGCGGCCGCTACGGGCCCAATAGGTCAGGTCGTAGGACACCCCGGCCGGGCCGCCGGTCTCATGACCGTCCCAGACGGCCAGCTGGATCGCCTCGGTCGACAGGGTCTGGGCCCGCAACACCGCGCAGCCCATGGCGAACTGGCTGGAATAGGCGAACACCTGCTCGTCGCCCAGATAGGGGTCGCGCGAGGCGTAGCGGATCGAGGTCGCGCGGGCCATGCAGGCGTCGAACCGGACGACCCAGTCGGCGCCAAACGGGGCCACCGAGACCTCGATGAACGAGGCGCGGCTGACCGGCAGCACCACGTGCAGCTCGGCCCCGGCCGCCAGCAGGGCCTCGGCGAAGACGATGTCGGCGCCCGCCGCCAGGCTGCCATAGCCGAAGCCGACCCGCTGGTCCTTGAGCAGCTGGTCGACCTGACGGCGCAGGGCGCAGTCGGACAGCGCCGCGTCCTTGTCAGGTCCCAGGATGTGGCCGGTAAAGTGGGCGCAGACCGGCGGGCGGAACGGGGCCAGCCAAGCTGGATCGACCTGCGTCTCGCGGCACAGCATGTCCAGCTGGCGCAGGGTCGAGGCGTGGGCGGCATAGGCCTGGGGCGCGAAGGTCACGGCGGCGGCCAGGGTCTCGCGCGCGGCGAAGACGTCGCCGGTCAGGAAACGGGCCTCGGCCCGGCTGGCGGCTTCGTAATAGGCGGCCTCGCCGGTCAGGCCGGGCGGGGGGGCGATCTCCAGCGCCGCGGCAGCGCGGGCGCGGGCGCCGTCGGGATCGCTGGCCACCAGGGTCATGGTCGCGGCGTTGATGGCGCCGTACAGGCCGCCGAACCTCTGGAACAGGGCCTCGTAACGCCGGATCGAGGCGCGGGCGAAGGCGGCGCGGCGCGGACCGCGCGCGGCCAGGGCCACGTCCTTCAGAAGCCGCGCCCCCAAGGCGACGGCGTCCGAGTCGTCCGCCCGGTCGAGGCCCAGGCGGACATATTCGGAGCGCGCGAAGTCGATGGCCCCCGACCGCGCCAGGCACAGCACGGCGGCATAGGCGACGTCACGCGAAGTCTCACCCGCCTCGAGGGCGGCGCGAGCGATGTCGTAGGCGGCCAGGATCTCGCCGCGCCGGATCAGCGCGGCGACCTGGTCCTGGTCGAACACCGCTTGCGCGATCAGGGCAGACGACCGAAGCCGTTGTCGATATCGGGATCGAGATCGATCTTCTGGTCATGGCTGTCCAGCATGAACAGGCTGTAGGTGTACTCACCCATGCGCGCGTCTTCGTAGATGACCTTGAAGCGCGCGCGCGGCAGCATATCGCCGCCGTCGATCGAATACGGCACCCAGACGAAGCTGGAGAAGTTGACGCCGTAGTCGCGATCGAACTCGATCGGACGACGCTGGAATTTCCAGCCGGCGTTGATCAGTTGATCGCTGAGCGTGAAGACAAGCTCGCAACGCTCGGTCAGATCCAGGCTCAGCCGCGTGGGCCGCTCCGGATGCAAGAAGTTCATGAAGTTGAAGTTCTTGTCCAAGCCGATAACGAGCTCGACAAGTTTAGCGGGTACTGGTTCCGTCATTTAATAGCCTCCCGACCGGAGATTCCACCTACGGGGGAATCTGCCCAAAAGGCAAGGAAGCCAGGATGAGCGTAGCCGTGTTTTTTCAACTCACGCACGATCTTCTCGGCTTGGTTGCGTTGGCCCGCTGCAAGGTATGCGCGAGCCAGCACATCGCGTCCTGAAGAGGCCAGCGACGGCAGTTTCGGCGACAGGATCGTGATGGTCTCAGACGCCTGGCCGGCCGACAATTTCGCCGCCGCCGCCAGGATCATGCGCTCGGCCTGCAGTTCGCGCGACCCCGGCACGGTGTCCAGGACCGTCAGCAGATCCTGCGCCAGACGGCGCTCGAGCGCCGCGTCGCCCGCCCGGCGCGCCAGCATCACGGCCTGCAGGGCCAGACGCCCTTCCAGGTCCGGTCGCCAGCTCTTGGCGTCGCCGCCGTGCAGCTTGGCCAGATTGGCGCTGGCCGCCGCGTGGCTGGCGCGCGCCTCGACCAGATCGTCCGACCAGCAGGCGATGTCCACGCGATCCAGCAGGGTGACGACCTGGAACTCGCCCCAGCGCGCATTGGTCGGATCCAGGGCCGCCAGTTCACGCACCTTGCGCAAGGCCGTGTCGGACAGGGCGCGGGCCTTCGCGGGCCGCCCCAGGTCCAGTTCCAGCCGGGCCAACGCCATCTGCGTGCCCACCGCCTTGGCCGCCAGCCGCTTGTCGCTGGGATCCTTGGCCGCGGCTTCGTTCACCAGAGCGGTCGCCGCCGCGCGCTCGTCATAGCTCTCGCGCACGCGGCCCAGCCGGCCCAGGGTGTCGGCGATCCAGGCCTGGGTGTTGGCGACGTCGGCGATCCGCGCCTTGTCCTGCGGCGCGCGCGCCAGGGCGGCCCGCTTTTCGGCCAGCGACCGGCGGAAGGCGACCAGCGCCTCGTCCATCCGCTCCTGCTCGAAGAACAGGGTGCCCAGATTGGTCGCGGCATAGGCGACCTCCATCCGCCACTCGGGGCGCTTGGGGTCCAGCTTGACCAGCTTGTCGGCCAGCTCGGCATAACCCCGGAAGCCGCGCTCGGCGCTGGCCAGGTCACCGCTGCGCCAGCCCATATAGCCCAGCCAGTAGACGTTCTGGGCCTCGTCGAAGATGCGGTCGCCGTTGGTCGGGTCGCGTTCGACCAGGATGTGGGTGGTGGCGGCGGCTTGCCGGAAGGCGTCCTCGGCCCCGGCATAGTCGGCGCGCTGCTCGCGGATCGTGCCCAGCAGGGTCTGGGCCTTGGCGCGCTGGGCCAGGGCCTTGTCGTCCAGACGATCGGTGCGGTCCTTGGCATAGTAGGCCAGCACCTTGGCGCTGACCCCGTCCAGCAGGTCCAGACGCCCGACCGGCTCCAGCTGCTGGCGCAGGTCGCCCAGCATGTAGGCCACCAGGGCCTCGGTCTCGTCGCGCTGCTCGCGGGCGATCTGGCGGGACTTGAGGGTGGCGACGGTCATGGCCCCCATGCCGACGGTGACGACGGCGGCCAGGCCGGTGAAGGCGGCCATCACCCGCAGGCGGCGGCGAGCGTCGCGCTGGACCAGCTGGTCCAGGCTGACGTTCAAAAGACGGGCGGCGATCTTCAGTCGGGCCAGGCGTTTACCGTCGGCGTCGCGACGCAGGTCGACGGCCAGCGGCTCGACGTCCTTCGGCAAGGCCGCGCGCAGGGCCGGCGGCATCACCGCGTCCAGCGTGGCCTCGTCCGGCGTCGAAGGGGTGATCACGCACAGCACCGCGCCGGGGCCGCGATCCTTGATGAAATAGGCCAGCTCCTGGTCGACCCAGCGCGAGGTCGCCGCCGTCGGCGAGCACAGCACGATCAGGGCGTCGGAGCGGTCCAGGGCGTCGCGGATGGTCTCGCCCAGATCAGCCGCCGCACTCAGCTCGTCACGGTCGCGAAAAATCGGCTTCAGGCCACCCGCGATGCTAGCGCCATTCTTGGCCGACAACCTGGGCGGCGCGCGATAGCTCTCCAAAGCGCGATGAAGCCATTCCGCAGCTTGGCGGTCATGGTGACTATAGCTGATAAAGGCCTTGTAACGCTGTCGATTTTCCATACGCCGCCCCCCAGCACGACTGTGCAGGACCGTACCCGATGACCGTGATTCCACCACCCTCCCCGCGTGCACAAACGTTTGCGCCGACAGTGTTCCCGCCGGAGGACTATCGCGCCAACAAGCTGTTCCGCCACATGCGCCGCGAGGAGATCGAGGCGCTGGGGCCGCAGGTCGAGCACCTGCGCTACGGCAAGGGCGAGATGATCCTGCAGCGCCGTGACGAGGACGGCGGCATCTATCTGCTGCTGGAGGGCGCGCTGCTGGCCAACCTGTATGCGCGCTCGGGGCGCGAGGTCGGCTATCGCCGCATCCCGCCGGGCGGCTATTTCGGCGAAATCGCCGCCATCGACGGCCTGCCGCGTTCGGTCAATATCGTAGCGCTGGAGGACGTGCGGCTGGTGCGCCTGCCCCAGCGGCTGGTGCTGCGCCTGTTCGACGACTCGCCGCGCTTCATGCGGGCCCTGCTGGAAGACATGGCCAGCTTGACCCGCGCCCTGACCGACCGCCTGTTCGAACTGACCGCCGTGTCGGTGGCCTGCCGGGTCGACATCGAGCTGTTGCGCATGGGCTCGGCCGTGGCCGGCGACGCCAACGAGGTGGTGATCCAGCCCTGCCCCACCCACGCCGAGCTGGCCGTGCTGGTCGGCAGTCAGCGCGAGCCGGTGACGCGAGAGCTGAACCGCCTGGCCAGCCTGAACATCGTCCGCCAGAGCGGCCGAACCTTGAAGATCCTCGACCTGGCGGCCCTGGCCGACGAGGTCGAGCGGATCGGCGGCGAGCTCTAGGGTGTCGGGCGCCGACCTCTTCGGCAATCCGTTGGGGCCGACGTCGGTGACGGCCCTGGCGGCGATCGACGACTTCATCGACGGCTTTCTCGCTTACGAGACCCGCGCAGCCGAGGTGATCGGCGCCGCCGAGGCCCATCCCGGCAACGTACTGTTGAACGCCTATGCCGCCACGCTGTGGCTGCTGCTGGAAGCGCCCGAGGCGGCCGAACGCGCCGCGCCCTATCTGGCCCGCGCTCGGGCGGCGACAAGCATCGCCCATCCGCGCGAACAGGCCTTCGTCGACTTCGTCACCGCCTGGTCAGCCGACGACATCCCCGCCGCTCTGGCCATCGCCGACACGATCCTGGCGACCTGGCCGCGCGACCTTCTGGTGCTGAAGCTTGCGCACTATCACGACTTCAATCGCGGCGACTTCCCGGCCATGTTGCGCGCCGCCAGCGCCATTCTGCCGTATACGGACGATATCACCTACGCCCACGGCATGATCGCCTTCGCCTATGAGCAGTGCCACCTGCTGGACGAGGCCGAAGCCTCCGCGCGCCAGGCGCTGGCCCTCAAGCGCAAGGAGCCGTGGGCCCAGCACGCCCTGGCCCATGTGATGCTGACCCAGGGCCGTATCGCCGAGGGCGTGGCCTTCTTGGAGGGCGCGCGCGACACCTGGACGGGCCTGAACTCGTTCATGGACACGCACCTGTGGTGGCACCTGGCCCTGTTCTATCTGAGCCAGGGCCGGTTCGAGGCGGCGCTGGCCGCCTATGACGACCACTGCTGGGCGCAGGAGAAGGGCTACTCCCAGGACCAGGTTGGGGCGGTGTCGCTGCTGGCGCGGCTGGAACTGGCCGAGGTCGATATCGGGACGCGCTGGAGCGAGCTGGCCGAGCACCTGGCGGTTCGCGCCGATGATGTGGTGCAGCCGTTCTTGACCTTGCAGTACGTCTATGGCCTGGCCCGCGCCGGACGGCCCGAGGCCGATAGCCTGCTGGCCGCCGTGCGCCGAGCGGCGATCGAGGCGCCAGAGCATGTCCGCCAGACCTGGGCCGAGGTTGCTCTCCCTGCCGCCGAGGGCCTGGTCGCCCACACGCGCGGCGACTTCGAGAGCGCCTTGCGGGGCCTGCGCGCCGCCCTTCCGCGTCTGGCCGAAATCGGCGGCAGCCACGCTCAGCGCGATCTCTTCGAGCAACTGATCCTGGACGCCCTGATCCGCGCCGGGCGGCTGTCGGAGGCCCAGCAGGCGCTGGAGCTGCGGCGCGGTTTCGATCCCGACGGCGTGCCGCTGAACCGGGCCTTGGTCGAGGTCTATGACCGCCTGGGTCTGCTAAACGAAGCCGCCAAGGCCCGAGCCCGTCTGACCTAAGTGTTTGCCGCGTGGACGCCGCGCGCGATGGCCCGCGCCAGGCAGTCGCCGGCCGCCGCGCCCAGCCGGGCCAGGATGATCTGCCGCCCCTCCTCGCCCAGCGCGACCGCGCCCGAGGCGGCGGCGAACACCACGTCGCCGTCGAACGGCGTGTGGGCCGGGCGGATGGCGCGCGAGAGACCGTCCTGGGCCATGATCGCCAGCCGCTGGCACTCACCGACGGTCAGGTCGGCATTGACCGCGACCACCGCCAGGGTGGTGTTGGTCCCGGGGTTCAGGCGGCCCAGGCCCGCCAGGCGCGAGCCGTCCGGCAGCGGCTCGACCGCGCCGGCCGGCCCCGACGGCGTGCGACCGCCGAACTCGCCATCGATCTCGAACGGCCAGGCCCAGAAGGTCTGGCCATCGGGCATGTAGACCGAGCCCACCGAGTTCACGGCGACCAAGGCGCCCACGATCAGGCCGTCGCCCAGATCCAGCGAAGCTGAGCCGAGACCACCCTGCACGACGCCGGCCTTGGCGCCGCGCCCCGCTCCGACCGCGCCCAGGGCGAAGGTCGTGTCCAAGGCCTCGAAAGCCTCACGCCCCAAACGCCGATAGGGCGGTTCGTCGCCCCAGGCCTTGTCGCCGTCATTGGCCAGGTCGTAGAGCACCGCCCCGCCGACGATCGGGGTCGGATGGGTTTCGGGTCGCAGCTGGAAGCCCTCGCCGGTTTGCGACAGGGCCGTGGTCACCGCGTCGGCGGCGGCCAGACCGAACACCGAGCCGCCGCTGAGGGTCAGGGCATGCAGCTTGGCGAAGCTGTTCTCGGGCGAGAGAGCCGCCGTCTCCCGGACACCAGGCCCGCCGCCGCGTACATCCACCGCCGCCGCCCAGCCGCCCGGGAAACGCGCCACCGTGACGCCCGTCTTCACCGCCTCATCCGTGGCGTGGCCCACCGTCAGGCCGGGCACGTCGGTGAGCAGGTTCAGCGGGCCAGGTCGAAGCAAGGCGATATCCTTCGCAAGGTACGCCGGCACTCTAGCGAAGCCGGCCGCGCCGGGCCTAGTCTCGATGCATGAGCCAGCTGCCCGACCTGACCGCGACCGAACTCTCCCGGCTCTACCGCGACGGCGAGGTGTCGCCCGTCGAGGTCACCCAGGCCGTGCTGGCGCGGATCGAGGCCTGGGAGCCCGACCTCGCCGCCACCTGGGCGCTGGACGCCCAAGCCGCGATGGAGGCCGCCCGCGCTTCGGCCGCGCGCTGGCGACGCGGCGAGGCCCTAGGACCGCTGGACGGCGTGCCCGTCACCATCAAGGAGCTGATCGCCACGCGCGGCACCCCCAAGCCGATCGGCTCGGCGGCCTCGGCCCTGGTCCCCGAGCCCGTCGACGCCCCGCCCGCCGCCCGGCTGCGCGAGGCCGGGGCGGTGATCCTGGCCAAGACCACCAATCCCGACTTCGGCATGCTGTCGTCGGGCCTGTCGAGCTTCCACCAGCTGTCGCGCAATCCCTGGGACCTGGCCAAGACGCCCGGCGGTTCCAGCGCCGGAGCGGGCTCGGCGGCGGCCGCGGGTTATGGCCCGATCCACCTGGGCACCGACATCGGCGGCTCGATCCGCCTGCCGGCCGGCTGGTGCGGGATCTATGGCCTGAAGCCCAGCAACGGCCGCATCCCGATCGACCCGCCCTATATCGGCCGCTGCGCCGGACCGATGACCCGCACGGTCGAGGACGCGGCGCTGGCCATGACTGTGCTGAGCGCTCCCGACTGGCGGGACTATATGAGCCTGCCACCTGACACCCTGGCCTGGGATGACCTCGACATCGACCTCAAGGGCCTGCGCATCGGCCTGATGCTGGACGCCGGCGTCGGCCTGCCCGTCGAGCCCGAAGTCCTCGAAGCGGTAACCGCCGCCGGCCGCGCCTTCGAGGCCGCTGGCGCCATTGTCAAGCCGTTCGCCCCGTTCCTGACCCGCGAGATGCTGGACGGCCTGGACCTCTTCTGGCGCACCCGATCCCTCAACGATCTCAACGCCCTGCCGCCGGGACAGGCCGACCGCGCCCTGCCCTACATTCTGGAGTGGGCGCGCGCCGCCGAGGGCGCGGACGGCGTCGCGGTCTATCGTGGTTTCAACCAGATCCAGCGCATCCGCGAGTTCGGCGCCAAGGCCTTCCAGCCGTTCGATTTCGTGCTGTCGCCGACCGCCCCGGCCCCGGCCTTCGACGCCCACCTGCCCTCGCCGACCAACGATCCGAGCCGGCCGTTCGAGCACATCGGCTTCACCGTCGCTTTCAACATGACCGAGCAGCCGGCGGCCTCGATCAACGCTGGTTATACGACCGCAGGACTGCCGATCGGCCTGCAGATCGTGGGCCGGCGGTTCGACGATCTGGGCGTCCTGCGCCTGTCCCGCGCCTGGGAGCGCCTGCGTCCCGCGCAACGCCCCTGGCCGGCCGCGCCGTTCCCGGACAGTCGTTAAACCGTCACGTAACGGGGATAGTCGGCGCTCCCCATGACAATGCGCCTCCCGCTCCTCATGGCCTGCGCCCTGCTCGCCGTGGCTCCGCCCGCCGTCTCGGCGACCCTGGCGGACCTGCCGCTGAAGCAGAACGGCGGGACCTGGACGTCCGGCCACGTGCAGGGCGTCGCCGTCGATGTGAAGGGCGGCTACGTCTATTACTCGTTCACCAACCTGCTGGCGAAATACGACCTGAAGGGCAATCTGGTCGGCACCCTGGTCGGCTGGACCGGGCACCTGGGCGACCTCGACTTCAACCCGACCGACGGCAAGGTCTACGGCTCGCTGGAGTACAAGAAGGACAAGGCCTTCTACATCGCGGTGATCGACGTGGCCCGCCTGGACAAGGTGGGCGTCGAGGCCAGCCAGACCGAGCTCTTCCGCACCGTCTACCTGCCTGAAGTGGCCAAGGACTACGCCGCCGACATCAACGGCGACGGGGTGTTCGACGGCGACGTCGGCAAGACCGCCGACCACCGCTACGGGTGCTCCGGCATCGACGGCGTCTCGTTCGGTCCGGCGTTCGGCAAGGCTGACGGCCCGCGCTACCTGACCGTGGCCTACGGGATCTACGGAAACACCGAGCGCGCCGACAATGACCACCAGGTGCTGCTGCAGTACGACGTCGCCGACTGGGCCCAGTACGCCAGCCCGCTGACCGAGGCCGCGCCGCACCACAACGGTCCCGCCGCGCCGACCGCCAAGGTCTTCGTGCGCACTGGCAACACCAGCTACGGCGTCCAGAACCTGGCCTATGACGAGGCCCAGAAGCGCTGGCTGATGGGCGTCTATCTGGGCAAGAAGACCAGCTTCCCGAACTACGGCCTGTTCGCGGTCGAGGCGCGGACCAAGCCCGTGACGGCCGACCTGGTCGGCGTACCCGGAGAGAAAGGCCAACTTCTGACGCTCGCCGACGCCGGCCTGAAGGACCTCGCCACGGGGATCCGCGGCTGGAACCAGAAGGCCGATGTCGGGCTCCAGCCGGTAGGGAACGGCCTGACCTATCTGGCGGTCAACACCAAGGTCGACGGGAAGCAGACCGCCGACCTGACCCTGATGCGCTGGACCGGCGACGCGACCGCGCCCTATGTCCCGGCCACCGCCGAAGACCTGGCCAAGGTTGCACGATAGCCGCCGCTAAATCCTCCGCGTGCGGCCCAACCGGGCTGTCACAAACGGCCGCTAGCCATGCGGCCTCACGCAGTGTCCAGCCAGCGAGTCCGGGATGAGCGGCGCCGACAGGGAAAGAACACGGTGGTTCCTGCGGAACATCCTTCCGCACGAGCCGGCCTTGAAGGGATGGCTGTCGCGCGCCGCGCCGACGGGCGTGGATCCCGACGACATCATCCAGGAGGCCTATACGATCCTGGCCGAGCTGGAGAGCGTCGACGAGATCCGCCATCCGCGCGCCTACCTGTTCCAGGTGGCCCGCTCGGTGATCACCCGCCATGTGCGCCGGGCGCGGATCGTGGCCATCCACGCGGTCGACGACCTGGAGCGCCTGGAGCATCCCGACGAGGCGGCCTCGCCCGAGCGGCGGACCATCGACCGCGACGAGCTGCGGCAGTTGGCCAAGGCGATCTCGGCCATGCCGCTGAAGACCCGCGAGGCCTTCGTGCTGCGAAGGGTCAGGGGCCTGCCCCAGCGCGAGATCGCCGCCCGCATGCGGATTTCGGAAAATACGGTGGAGACTCACATCTCCCGAGGCATTCTGTTTCTGATTGATTGGTTCGGTCGTAGCGGAAACACCCCACCCCAAACCTCTAAGACCGCGGAAGCAGAGAACACCCCGATAAATGGCCGAACGAGACACCAGTCGCGACATTGACCAGGCGGCGTCCGAATGGACGGCGCGGCTGGATCGTGGGCCGCTGTCTCCGGAGCAGGCGGCGGCGCACCAGGCTTGGCTGGACAGCGATCCGCGCGCCAAGGGCGCCCTGCTGCGGGCCAGCGCCCTGGCGATGATGAGCGAGTCGGCCCAGGCCCTGGGCGACGACTTCGACCCCGCGATCTTCGCCGCGCCGCGCCGCCCGCGTTTCTCGCGCCGGCAAGCGCTGGCCTGGACGGGCGCCGCCGCGGCGGCCGCCTCGCTGGCCGCCCTGGGCGTGACCTCGGCCGCCGCCGGGACCGTGATCAGCACCGACCGCGGCGAGATCCGGCTGGCGCCGTTGAAGGACGGCTCGACCGTCCTCCTGAACACCGACACCCGCATCCGCGTCCGCTACGACAAGGACCAGCGGGTCGTCACCCTGCTGAAGGGCGAGGCCTATTTCTCGGTGGCCCGCGACGAGAAGCGGCCCTTCGTGGTCGAGGTCAACGGCCGCCGGCTGCGCACCACCCAGGCCGGCTTCCGCGTGCGCAAGCTGGACGAAGCCCCGGTCGACGTGTTGGTCAATCTGGGCCAGGTCGAGGTCTCGGCCGCGCCGCTGATCGGTTCGGCCAGGATCATCGCCGTGACGTCCAACACCCGCCTGGCCCTCTCCGACCCGGCCCACATCTCGGCCGAGCGCCCACTGGCGATCCCGCCGCAGATCGTCACTCGCGAGCTGGCCTGGCGCGAGGGCAAGCTGGCCTTCGAGGGCCAGACCCTGGGCGAGGCCGCCGCCGAGTTCGCCCGCTACAGCGACACCCACATCCAGGTGCGCGACGCCGAGCTGGCTCGCGAACCGGTCACCGGCCTGTTCGCCGCCAACGACCCGGTGGGCTTCAGCCGGGCCATCGCCCGGGTGTTCGACGCCCGGCTGGAACAGGGCCCGGACACGGTGGTCCTGACCCGCGCGAACGCCGCTCAGGCGGCCGCACAATAAGAAGTTTTTGCAACATATAGCGGAAGGCCCCTGGCCAACGGCTCTCAACCGGCAACGTCGCGACCAACGCGACTATCGGGGTCTCTGAAAGCCATGAAGTCTCGCTATTGCCTCCTCGCCTATGGGGCGTCCGTCGTCGCCATGGCGATCGCCGCGCCGGCCAGCGCCCAGCAGCGCGTGTTCGACATTCCGGCCCAGCCGGCCGTCCGCGCCATCCCCGAGCTGGCTCGCCAGGGCCAGGTGCAGATCGTGGCCCCGGCCCGTCAGCTGGAAGGCATCAACACCCCGGCCGTGAAGGGCGCCATGGACGTGCGCACCGCCCTGCGCCGCCTGATCGCCGGCACGCCGCTGACGATCGACAGCGACGACGGCCAGATCATCACCCTGCGCGCCAACGCTGGCGCGGTCGCGCCGCGCCCCCAGGCCGGCGTCGGTAGCGGGATCGTTCGAGGCCGCGTCCTCAACACCGCCACCGGCGAATATGTCCGCAACGCCGAGATCCGCGTCGAAGGCACGCCGATCGTCAGCTACTCGGAAGACGACGGCGACTTCCGCCTGACCGGCGTGCCGACCGGCGAGGTCAGCGTCCTGGTCAAGTATGCCGGTCTGCAGGAGTCGCGCACGGTCCTGACCGTCACGCCCGGCCAGCCCTCGGTCATCGAGGTCTCGCTGAACCCCGGCAGCCACACCGCCGCCGCCGGCGAGGTCGAGGCCGTGACCATCACCGCCGCCCGCGAAGGCCAGGCCGCCGCCATCATGGAGCGCCGCGCCTCGACCAACGCCAAGAACGTCGTGGCCGCCGACAACTTCGGCGCCCTGACCATGGGCGACGTCGGCGAGTTCATGAAGAACATGCCCGGCATCTCGCTGGACTATACCGAGGTCGACGCCACGGCCGTCCGCATCGGCGGCCTGGACCCGAAATACTCGACCTTCACCACCGACGGCGCGCGAATGGCCACGGCCACCTCGAACAACAACGCCGGCCGCCAGAACTCCTTCGAGCAGATGTCGATCACCGGCATCGACTCGATCGAGCTGAACAACACCCTGCAGGCCAATATGGACGCCGACAGCCCCGGCGGCGCCATCAACCTGCGCAGCAAGTACGCGTTCCAGCGCACCAGCCGCCTGCTGCGCTTCCAGATCGGTGGCGTCGGCACCTCCGACAGCACGTTGTCGCGTCAGTACCTGCCGGACGACAAGAAGCACTCGACGATCTATCCGTCGGCTCAGGTCGGCTATGCGGACGTGTTCCTGGACGGTCGTCTGGGCGTGGCATTCAACGCCAGCTACAACGCCAACTTCGTCCAGCAGGACCGCATCCAGACCGACTGGTCGTACCTCGCCAATGGCCGGATCATTCCGTACCAGGTCATGTACCGCCCGGGTCCGAAGCTGACCCACCGCAAGGCGGCCAATCTCAGCCTGGATTACAAGATCACCGACCAGCTGGCCCTGAGCCTGCGCTCGACCTACTCGTTCTATGACGTCGAGTACTTCAACCAGTACACCTACCTGATCTTCGGCACGACGACGGCGACGCAGGCCACGGCGGACTCGACCGGCACCCACATCGTGGTCAATCCGAACGGGACCAACACCCGCCTGCACACCCAGTACTCGCACCGCTACGCCGGCACCCCGGCCTGGGTGTTCGCGCCCAAGCTGGAATATCGCGGCGACACGTTCGAGGCCCTGCTGCGGGCCAACTATTCCAGCTCGGAATTCAATTTCGAGGACAATGACCGCGGCTTCTTCGTCCGCACCGACAGCTACCTGACCCGCATCGGCTTCACGCTGGACCGCGCGTCGGAAGACAGCAACGCCTGGACCCTGAAGCAGACCGCCGGCCGCTCGTGGAGCGACCCGACCAGCTTCAACCGCGACGACGACATCGGCAACAACATCCGCACGTCGCAGTCGAACGCCAACAACCAGATGTACGGCGTCAATCTGGACCTGAAGAAGAAGCTGGCCTTCGGCAATGTGCAGATGAAGCTGCTGGGCGGCGCGGCGTTCCGCACCAATGCCTGGAAGACGGTCGAGGGCTCGTTCAAGCAGTTCCAGTACGTCGGTCCGACGAACGATCTGACCCAGAAGGCCCCGGAAGCCGTCATCCCCTGGACCAAGAACTACGACTTCAAGATCCACGGCTTCGACGCCGGCAACATCAACGACCAGAACTGGCGCGCCGACAGCAATTACGGCACGTACGACATCTACGCCCAGCACCCCGAGTACTTCGTGCCCGACACGGTGGGCAACCTGAAGCGCCAGCTGGATAACAACCGCAAGATCGGCGAGGAGGTCAGCGCCGCCTATGCCGAGGTGCAGCCGCGCATCGGCAAGGCCTCGTTCGACCTGGGCCTGCGCTACGAAAAGACCAAGACCGAAGCGCGCGTCGCCGACATCCGTCCGGCCAAGGAAGTCACGGCCGCCGGCCTGTCGACCAGCACCGTCGCCGGCCTGATGTACCAATACCGCAACGGGACCTACACGACCCGCGAGGGCGAGTACGACGACTGGTTCTGGAGCGGCGGCGTCAAGTACGACTTCAACAAGAAGCTGGTCGGCCAGCTGGCCTTCAGCCAGTCGATCCTGCGCCCCGACTACGGCAACCTGGGCGGCGTGGTTGCCGTCGACGACAACAACCTGATCGTCACGGTGCCCAACCCGCTGCTCAAGCCCGAGCACTCGACCAAGTACTTCGCCAGCCTGCAGTACTATCTGGAGCCGTCGGGCGTGATTGGCCTCTCGGCCTATCAGCTGGACGTGCAGGACATGCAGGTCACCGGCCTGACCGTGAACCCCGAGGACGTCGGCTACAACCCGGCCGACTATGCGGGCTACACCTTCCGCAGCGCCCAGAACCTGCCGGGCACCAGCCGCAACAAGGGCGTCACGCTGGAATACGACCAGCAGCTGACCTTCCTGCCGGGCGCGCTGCGCGGCCTTGGCCTGCGCGGCTCGATCACCAAGGTCGATCCCGACGGCGAGCGCGTGAACCTGCCCAAGACCTCGGCCAACTGGGGTCTGCGGTATCGCTACGGCAAGTTCGACCTGCAGCTGACCGGCAACTACCAGTCGTCGGCCCGCACCAGCGCGCTGGGCAACACCCCGACCACCGCCAACAACGGCATCCTGTACCGCGCCGCCCGCGAGCTGTGGAACGTCAGCGCCAGCTACAAGATCAACAAGCAGTTCGAGGTCATGCTGGCCGGGCGCAACATCTTCAACGAACCGGACGTCGTCTATTCGAACGTCCGCACCCGGGTGCAACAGTACAGCATCTACGGTTCGATGTGGAACATCGGCCTCAAAGGCACCTTCTAGTTTTCCCCTGAGCAACTTCACCTCCCGCGGCCCTCCGGCCGCGGGAGTTTTCTTTTTACGGAGACCTCGCATGGTTCTGAGGATCGATCGTCGCCGCCTGGTCATGGGCGGCCTGGGGCTCTCGGGCCTGATGCTGCCCGCCGGCCAGGCCCTGGCCCGGCAGATGGCTGCCGCCACCGGCTTCACCCACAATGTCGCCAGCGGCGAGCCCGGCCCGGACTCGATGCTGCTGTGGACGCGCTATGTCCCGATGAGCGACGGCGTCACGCGGCTGGAGGCCGAGGTGGCCCTGGATCCGGACTTCGCCAAGGTGGTCGGCGGCGGCGCCGTGCGCACCGGCGCCTATCGCGATTGGACGGCCAAGATCACCGTCGATGGGCTGAAGCCCGGCACCGTCTACTGGTACCGCTTCATCGCCCCGAACGGTGAGCGCTCGCCCGTCGGCCGCACCAAGACCCTGCCCGAAGGCAAGGTCGACCGCTTCAACCTGGCGGTCTTCTCGTGCTCGAACCTGCCCCAGGGCCTGTTCAACGCCTACGCCCATGCCGCCGCGCGTAAAGACGTGGACCTGTGGCTGCACACCGGCGACTACATCTACGAATACGGCGTGGCCTCGACCCGCGAGGCTGACTGGGCGGTCGGGCGCAAGGAGCAGCTGCTGCCGGTCACCGAGATCCTGGCCATCGCCGACTACCGCCTGCGCTACGCCAGCTACCGCGCCGATCCCGACCTGCAACGCCTGCACCAGCTGGCTCCGATGGTGGCGCTGTGGGACGATCACGAGTCCTCGAACGACAGCTATGAAGCCGGCGCCCAGAACCATCAGCCGGACAAGGAAGGCGACTGGAACATCCGGCGCGCGGCCGCCATGCAGGTCTATCGCGAGTGGATGCCGGTCTCGGACGAGCCGTGGAAATCCTACGCCATCGGGACCTTGGCCACGCTCTACCGCACGGAGTCACGCCTCTTGGCCCGCACCAAGCCGGCCGACATCGGCGCGACCTTCAAGGCCGCCGATCCCGATGCGGCCCTGAAGGCGTTCCGCGACGGCGTCTGGAAGGATCCCTCGGCGACCATGATGGGTTCGACCCAGGAGAGCTGGCTGGCCCATCAGATGAAGGCGACCAAGGGCGCCTGGCAGCTGGTCGGCATGGGCACCATCCTGGGGCGGACGGTCATGCCCAAGGACGCCGTCGACTGGCTGCGCCCCGAGGTGGGCGAGAAGAAGGTCGCCGGCTACAAGAACAACATCCGCGCCGCCCAGCAGGGCCTGCCGATGTGGATGGACCGCTGGGACGGCTACCCCGCCGCCCGCTCGCGCCTCTTGAAATCGGCCCAAGCCGCCGACGCCGATCTGGTCATGCTGTCGGGCGACAGCCACAACGCCTGGGCCTATGGCCTGGTCGAGGACGGCAAGCCCGCCGGCGTCGAGTTTGCCGGCCAAGCGGTGACCTCCAACGGCATGGAAGGCGACATGGGCGCTGATCCCAAGGTCGTGGCGCGCGGCTTCATGGCCGCCAATCCCGAGCTGAAATGGGCCGACACCAGCCAGCGCGGCTACATGATGATCGAGGTCACGCCCCAGCGTGTCAGCGGCGAGTGGCTGTTCCTGCAGACCATCAAGGCCCGCTCCACGGCGCTGTCCGGCTCGCACCGGATGTCGGTCGAGCGCGGACGGCGGGTGTTCACGGCCTGACCTTCAGCGTCACCGGCCCCAGCAGGCCCGACGGCGACAAGGCGTCGTCGGGCTTGAAGGGCTGGATGGGGGCGAAGGTGTAGCGTTTCGCCCCCGGCTGCTGGTCGCCGATCATCCGGTTGGCCCAGAAGTTCACCACCCGGATACTCAGGGTGTTGCGGCCGGGCTTTAGGGCGTCGGTGACGTCCATGGCGTAGGGCGGCTTCCACTGGGTGGGCAGGGCCTTGCCGTTCAGGGTGACGGTGGCGAATTCGCGCACCTCGCCGAGATCCAGCTGGACGCGGCCCTTCAGCCAGGCGCGCGAGATCTCGAGCGTCTTCTCGTAGGTCGCCGCGCCGGAATAGTAGCGGACGTCGGGATCGGGATTGTCGGTCCACGAGGCCAGCTTCGGCAGGGTCACGCTCTCGGGCCCGCCCCAGCCGGGTTCGAACTTCACGGTCCAGGGACCGTCGATGGGCTTCGAGACCCGCGCGGGGCCTGTCAGCTCCGTACGCGCCAGGTCGTTGGTCGGCGTGCGGAAGACTAGGAACACCGCATCGTACGGGGCCAACTCCAGCGGGACTTCGGTACGACCGTCGCGCTGAGCGAAGGCGGTGGGCTCGCCCTGTCCGGTATCGGCGCGCCAGAGCTCGGGGGCCTTGCCGGCGATGCGGAAGGACGGCACGATCTGCAGCGGGTGGTCGCTGGTGTTGGCCAGGAAATAGATCTCGCCGTCGTCCAGCACGCGCCGGGTCCAGACGAGGTCCTGGCCTTGGCCGGTGATCGCCGGTGCGCCTAGGGCAACCTCGACCGGTCCCGATCGAACCGGACCGTTCCACAGCTTGTCGACCAGCGCCTTCCACTCGGCATCCGCCGCCGCGCCGCCCGATAGGGTCGGCGAGCCCTTCGGGCGTTCGCCGATGACCAGGCCGCCGGCCGCGACAAGGGCCTCGATCTTGCGCAGCGCCGGCAGGCTGATCCGCTCGACACGCGCCGGAATGACCAGGGCCGCGTAGCTGGCGCCCGAGGGCAGGACCAAGCGTCCATCCCGGACGCTCATCCGCTGGATCAGGCTCTCGGCGTCCAGATAGTCGAAGTCCCAGCCCGCCGGCAGGTTCGGCTTGCCGCCCTCGACATAGGGCAGCGCGGTCGCGGCGTCCTCGCCCTGGAAGTAGGCGATGTCCGCCCCCGGACGGCCCTGGCGCAGCATCCAGCCGCTGCGGGCCAGGTAATCGGTCCAGGCGCGCATCTCGCCCTCGGCCCAGGTCTCGTTGCGCGACAGGTGCTGGCCGTACTGGCGCAGGGTCATGCCCGGCTTGCGGTCGGTGAACGGCTGGTGGGCCGAGGTGTGCAGGACGAAGTGGTTGATGCCCTCGGCCATATAGCGATCGACGATCCGCTTGTGCTGCCAGGGGCCCGTGCGCCAGGGGTCCTCGCCCATGGTGGTCAGGGCCTCGGCGCCGACCAGCGGCTTGCCATAGACGTGGGCGGCCGAGGCGGCCTCGCGGACATCGGCCAGGTGCGCGGCCGGCGGCGGCTTGCCCTCCGGATAGACCCAGAACTCGCCCATCGGGATGTCGACTCGGCCCTTGGCCTGCAGGCCGTCGGCAATGGTGGGCAGGTCCACGCCCGGCGCCTCGGCGTCGTAGCGCATGCCTTCTTCGTGCAGGATCTTGGTGATCTCGGCGAAGTGGCGCTCGGTCAGCAGGTCGGCGATCGTGCGGCGATAGTCGGCCAGGAAACGATCTGAGGCCTCCGCGCTCTGCACCACACGGCCGGCCAGCACCGGCAGCCAGGGGGTCAGGGCATAACCGCGCCGGGCAGCGAACTCGGCGGCCATGGCCTCGGTCCAGTTCTGCTGCCCGACCTCCCAGCTATCGGTGATGACGAAGCCCAGGCCGTCCTTGCCATAAAGATCGCCCAGCTCGGCTTTCAGCGGTTCCAGCAGACCCTTCATGTGAGCGCGGACGTGGTCGGCGTTCAGCTTGTCGACCTCCAGCCCCAGGCTCTCGGCGGCGGCCGGGGTGTCGCGGCGTCCGGTCAGCGACCAGCCGTAGCGCAGCACGCGCCAGCGGCCGGCGGGCGGGGTCCAGTCCAACGTCCCGTCGGGCTTGAGGCGGCTGGTCAGGTCGAGCACACCGGCCGGCGCGATGGCCGCGTCGGTCGCCGGCGTCGCCGAGGCCCAGTTGTCGGTCAGCACGCCCCAGCCGGCCTTCTCCTGGAAGCGGTCGATGCGGGGGTCGGCATGGATGGCGAACTCGGTCACGGCCGTCGGTTTCGTGTCGGCGGCCAGGCGCAGGCGGAAGACGCGAGCGGTCGTCTTGGCGAAGGCGAAGGTGCGGACCGGCAGGCCCTGGCGAGCCTCGCCCGGCAATATCGTCAAAACACGGAACGATTGCCCATCATCGCTGGCCTCGACCACGCCATTGGGCATGGCGCCATCCACGGCCACCGTCACGGCGCGGGCTTCCACCGGCGCGGCGTAGCGGAGGATCACCCAGCCGTCACCGGCCAGCTTCTCAACCGCCGGGGCGGCATAGGCGCCGTCCGACAGCTTCGCGGCCGCGACCGGTCCAGCGCTGGAGGTCGCTTCCGCCATCGCTGGCGCGGCGTCCTCCCGCCAGGCGACCACGGCGACATCGCGACAGAGCCTAGGCTCGGCGAAGCGGGCGGTGATCGGCAGGTCCTGGAACGGTCCGCTGACGCCGGGCGGCGGGGCCAGGACGACCGGTCCCTTGCCGGAGACGACGGTCTCGCTCCAGACCAGTTTCTTCATGGCCTCTTCGGGCTTGACCCAGGGCCCGCCCGTCTCGCTCCAGCCGCCGCCGGCCTGCATGCCGAACTGCAGGCCCAGGCGCTTGGACTCGGCCGCCGCATAACGAACCGCCGCCTTCCATTCGGGCGAGCCGTAGCCGACACGCTTCTCGACATATTGCGGGATCGGCGGCGAGCCGAAACCGATGTCGAACAGGATCGAGCCGCCGATCCCGGCGCGCTTCATCCATTCCAGGTCGAGATGGATCCCCTCCTGGGTGACGTTGCCGTTGATCCACTGCCAGAAGACCTGCGGTCGCGCCTCGGCCGGCGGGGTCGCGAAGCCGTCGCGCAACGCATCCGCCGCCAGGGCGACGTGGCTGACGCTCAGAGCCAGGATCAGACCCAGCGCGACCGGGCGTTTGTTCACGCCGCTTCTCCTTCAAAGGCTGGCGCTCCGAAGCGGCCGCTCGCACAATAGCGTCCGAGCCCTGAAACGGAAGCTGGTATGATGAGTATATCAGCTTGCCTTCCCCAACGTCGTCGCCTTTGATGGCGCCGCAGGTTCCAGGGAGGCTCCGCATGCTTATCGACCGCCGGCTCTTCGCGACTTCGGCCCTATTCCTGGCCCTCGCTTGCGGCGCTCATGCCGCTGATCGCCCCTGGTACACCCAAGGCGCCTTCGCCCCGACCGAACGCATCGCCATCCAGGTCACCAACCCCCTGGACGAGGATCGCGTAAACAGCCCCGTGACCCTGACCCCCGAGCAGCTGCCGATGCTGCGCGGCGCCCAGGCCCTGACCGTGACCCTGGTCGATCCCGACGGCGCGCCGCGTCCCGCCCCCGACCACGAGCGCCAGGCCATGGAAGGCCCGCATGGCCACCTGGTCGAGGCCAATGGCCGGGCCGTCGACTACCAGCTGGACGACCTGAACGCCGACGGCCTGTGGGACGAGCTCTTCCTTCAGGTCGACCTGAAGGCCCGCGAGACCAAGACGATCTACATCTATCGGGGCTTCCAGCAGCGCGGCTGGAACCCGCATCGCACCCACGCCGGCATCGGCAGCTACATGCGCCACACCGTGCCCTTCTGGGAGTCGGAAGCCGTCGGCTGGAAGCTGTGGTTCCCCACCGACGCCGACGTCTACGGCAAGCGCGCGCCGATGCTGATGTCGCCGCGCCTATATGGCGAGAACCTGGACGGCTATGCGGTGTCGCGGATCGATCCCAAGCTGGGCTCGGACATCATGTCGGTGGACGACAGCTTCGGCGGCGGCGGCATCGGGGTGTTCGACGATCCGGCCGAGCCCGACGCGATCTCGCGCCCGCGCTTCACGCCCAAGTCCGACCAGGCCAACCGCTTCAACGGCAACGGCCTGACCGACACCCGCTACGCCTTCGAGGTCGTCACCAACGGCCCGCTGCGCAGCATGATCCGCGTCAAGACCATGAACTGGGACAGCGGCCGGGGCCGCTACGAGGTCGAACAGCTCTACACCGCCTATGCCGGCCAGAACTATTCGACGGCCCGCGTGACCTTCAAGACCTTTGCGCCGAAGGCCAAGACGGGTGCGGCCTGGGCGGCGGGCATCCGCAAGCACGCCCCCGAGGAGATTATCTACCAGCAGGGCGGCGTGGCCATCACCGGCGGCAGCGAGCTGGTGCGCAATCCCGACGACAAGGAGGCGGTGCAGAACGGCTTCCGCATCGACTACGCCGGCTCGGCCCTGGTCGTCCGCGACGCCTACAAGCCGACCTACGTCTCCAGCCCCGACCGCCAGGGCAACCACGTCTTCAAGGTGGCCCCGACCAAGGACAACCGCTTCGAATACATGATCGCCGCCGCCTGGAGCGAAGGCCCGACCTTGAAGACCGCCGACGCCTTCAAGGCCTACGTGATCAAGTCCGCGCGCGAGTACAATTCGCCGGTGCGGGTGGGCGGCGTAGCGGAGGAGAAGCGCTAGGGCGCCGCTCGCGAAGCTCCGGCGCCGTTCGCGAAGCGGCGCTGGCGGAGCGGCGCCGTACGGGTGACTTGGGCCGCCCGACAACGCCGAGAACGACCATGCTCGCCTTCCTCGCCGCAGCCCTCGTGGCCGCTTCGCCTCAGCTCGACGCCGTTCCGCAGACCCGCCTGGATGAGGCCCTGCGCTGCCGGCTGGGCGCCTATGCCCTGCCCGCCGGCCAGGTCGTGACCATCACCGGCGCCGACGGTCATCCCCGGAACCTGAAATACACGCTCTCGACCGGCGCCTTCGGCCGGCTGCAGGAACGCCCGGACGGCGTCTATGCCGGCGGGCCGCTGACGATCGCCTTCGAACCCTGCGAGACCGGCCGCCTGACGCTGACGCGGGGCGTTGTCACGGAGCAAGGCGCCCGCCTGCCGCTGGCCGAGACGCAGACGACCTTCGCCAGCGACGGCGTCGCGATGCATGGCAAGCTGGTCATGCCGCAGGGCGGCCGCGCCAAGGCCCTGGCCGTCTGGATCGAAGGCTCCAACAACGACCCATCGACCGACGACGCCATCTGGCCGTACGAGCTGGCCCGGCGCGGCGTGGCGGTGTTCGTCTACGACAAGCGCGGGACAGGCGGATCCGCCGGCGCGCTGTCAGCCAATTTCGATGTGCGGGCGCGCGACACGGCCGCGGCAGTCAAGGCGGCGCGGCGACTGGCCCCAGGCGTGCGCCAAGTCGGCGTCATCGGCGGCAGCCAAGGCGGCTGGGTCGCGCCCCTGACCGCGACCTTGACCCCGCTGGACTTCGTCATCCCCGCCTTCACCCTGGCCGAGGGCCCAATCGCCCAGGACCGCCTCCTGGTCGAAGCCCAGGTGCGCCAAGCGGGCTTCCAGGACGAGGACCTCGCCAAGGCCAGGACGCTGACCGATCTCACCGCGCGCGTCGTCCGCTCCAACTTCACCGACGGCTTCGCCGAGCTGGACGCCTTCCGGACGCAGCATGCCGGCGAGCCCTGGCTGAAGGTCATCCAGCCGCGCTCGCACACGGGCATCCTACTGACGGTGTCCAGCGCCGACGCCAGGGCGGGCGGCGTGGCGGCGTCCCACAGCCTCAGCTTTGGCTACGAGCCGCGTCCGCTGATCGAGACGATCCGGCCACGCCAGCTATGGCTGCTGGGCGGCAGTGACCGCCAGGCGCCGAACGCGCGCACCCAGGCCATTCTCAAGGAGGTGCAGGTCAAGCGGCCCGACCTCGCCGTCGTCGTCTTCCCGAAGGCTGACCACGGGCTGATCGAGCGGAGCAAGAGCGCCTATGCGGCGGGCCTGTTCGACATCACCGCCGACTGGATCAAGGACCGGAAACTTCCGGGAACTGGCGCCTTCGTGGTCGCGCCAGCGGCGGACTAGAGGTCCAGCGAGCGCAGCAGTGCGGCCTCGGCGCCGTCCGGGTCGCGGGCCGTCAAACGCTCGACGATCTGGGCGTATTCGGCGACCAGCCTGGCGCGGTGCTCGGCCGGCTCGTCGGCATTGACCGGCAGCCAGCCCAGCATCGCCTCCGCCACCGCGTCGAAGATGGCGTTGCGTGAGATGGCCGCCAGCTTGCCGTGGAAGGCGCGGTCCAGGGCGACGAAGGCCTCGGCGTCGTCCAGGGCCTGGCGTTGCTGGGCGACCAGGCGCTCCAGCTGCTCCAGGTCGGCGGCCTCAGCCTTCACCGCCGCCTCGCGGACCATGCCGCGTTCGAAGAAGCGGCGGGCTTCCTTGAGGTTCTCGACCATGTTCGGCGAGGCCGACAGCATCAGTTGCGCCACCAGGTCCAGTTGGCCGACGGCGGCCTTGGCGGTCAGCGGCCGCACGCGGGCGCGCTCGCCGTGCTTGATGGTGATCAGGCCCTGGTTGGCCAAAGCCTGCATGGCCTCGCGGATCGCCGGCCGGCCCACACCATAGCGGACCATCAGCTCGCGTTCGGACGGCAGCGCCTCGCCCGGCGCGTACTCGCCCGAGGTGATCATCGCCTTGAGGCGGTCGAGGACATGGTCGGAGAGCTTGCGCTTGGCGATCGGCGTCTCGACCAGCCCTCCGTCTGCATTCCGGAGCGCCATTCCCGGAAACTGTAGCAACGCCGGTTCGAAGTCCAGCCAGTGGATCTGAACCCAGCCTCGCGCCCGGTGGAAAGCCGGGCGGCGGATCGCCCCCGCCTGCGCGGGACGCCGTTCGACGCCCCGGGGCTTGAGGCGCTGGAGCGACCGCCGCGCCATGTCAGTACGACGAGAACAGCGCCGCGCGGGCCAGGCGCTGGGCCTCCAGGGCGTCCTGGCGATCCTGGGCGGCCTGCATGGCGTCGAAGTCCAGCTTGTCCAGCGCCCGGTCGATGACCTTCAGGAAGTCGATCGCCAGCTTGGCGGCCGTGACGCTGTCCTCGCGGAACGGGAACTGGTCCAGCTGCCAGACGCCTTCCCAGTTGTTCTTGCGCAGCACGTAGAAGAACTCGAACAGCTCGATCGGGTGGACCGAGCCGGCGACCATGTCGTCGTCCCAGCTGCGCAGGTTGTCGTTGACGTCCATGCCGAACAGCCGGCCGTGGTCGATGGCCAGCTGGGCCGCGTCGGCCGGCGACTCGCCGCCATACAGCGAGTGGCCGAAGTCCAGCAGGATGCCGATATTGGGCAGGCCGATCTTCTCGATGCCCAGCAGGGTGCGGGCCACCGAGTCGAAGCTCATGTGGTTGCGCGGCTCGCGCGGCTTGTACTCGATGACGAACTTCAGGTCGGGGTTCTGGCTGGCCAGCTCGCCGACGCCGTCCATCGACATCTGCCACAGCTTCTTGTGGTCGACCTGGAAGGGGTAGTCCCAACCATCCTGGCCCGGCCACAGCTTGACGTAGTCGGCCCCGAAACGACGAACCACATTGGCCGCGTCGTTGCACATCGCGTTGGCCAGGCGGCGGATGCCCGGATCGGGATTGGTGAAGGCGCCCTTCGAGAACTGGCGGGTATAGATCTCGGGCGTGATGCCGATGACGCCGAGGTTGTTGCGCTTCAGCGCGACCTCGACCTCATCCAGTGAGAGGTTCGGATCGACGAACGGATAGTTGAGGTCGACGACCGACAGGTCGCCCACCTGCCCGGCCTTATCGATCGCCTCGATCAGGCTGACGGGCGGGCCGTAACCGTCGGTGGCGTAGCGGTCGACATAGGTGGCGAAGTGCCAGATGCCGGCTCCGAACTTCAGCTTGCTCATGAGCGCGTACTCCAGAAACTAACGACGGTTGAGATTGAAGTTGTTCAGGTCGCCAGCGTTGGCGGCGGTGACCAGGAAGCAGTCCATCAGCTGCTTCTCCGGCTGGCCGGTCTTGCCGGTCTTCAGGAAGCGGTCGGCCAGCTCGACGGCGTACTGGGCCTGGCGGAAGGCCGGCTGCAGCACGGTGGCCTTCAGCTTGCCAGCCAGGATCGCGTCGCGGGCGTCGTTGCTGCCGTCGAAGCCGACCACCACCACGTCGCCGCGCCCGGCGCTCTCCAGGGCCGCCACCGCGCCCATGGCCATGGTGTCGTTGCCGGCGATGACGCCCTTCACCTCGGGATGGGCCTGCAGGATCGACTGGGTCTTGGCGAAGGCTTCCGACTGGCTCCAGTTGGCCGACTGGCGGCCGATCATCTTCAGGTCCGGATACTGGTCGATCACCTCGTGGAAGCCGCGCGAGCGGATGGCGGCGTTGGTGTCGCTCTCCTTGCCGACCAGCTCGACATAGCCGCCCTTCTCACCCATCGCCTGGACGAAGGCCTCGGCCCCCAGGGCCGCGCCCTGGAAGTTGTTGGAGACGATCTGGGCCGTCGCCAGGCCGCGCACATTGATCTCGCGATCGATCAGGAACACCGGCACGCTGGCCGCCTTGGCCTTGCCGATCGCCGCGGCGCTTGCGTCGGCGCCGGCGTTGTCGAGGATGATGGCGGCGGCGTTGCGGGCGATCGCCGTGTCGATCAGCTGGCTCTGCTTGTAGGCGTCGTCGTCGTGCGAGAACTTCAGGGTCTCGTAGCCCAGGGCCTTGGCTCGCGCCTCAGCGCCTGCCGCCTCCTGGCCGAAGAACGGATTGTCCATCGACGGCGTGATGATGACGATCAGGTTCGAGCGCCCCTTGGGCGCCAGCCACGAGATCCCGAGGACGACCGCGACGACGGCGGCGATCGCGATGATCAGGTGGCTGCGTTTCATGGCGCTCCTTAGGCGGTCAACACGCGGATGCCGCGCGCCTCGAGGGCCTTGCGGTCCTCGTCGCGGATGCCGTCGTCGGTAATCAGGGTCTGGATGACCTCGACCCCGCCGCCCAGCGACGAGAACGAGGTGCGGCCGATCTTGGTGGAGTCCGCCACCAGGCAGACATGCGAGGCCGCCGCGATCATCGCCTTCTTGATCGGCAGGTCGGCCAGCGACGGATAGGTCAGGCCGGCTTCCAGCGAGATCGCCGCCGTCGCCAGGAAGCAGGTCTCGGCGTACAGGCCCTCGAAATAGGCCGCCGAGCGTTCGCCGCTCAGCGACAGGGTCGGGGCCTTGAACTGGCCGCCCGGCATGTGGACCGTGCACGAGGGCAGCGCCCCCAGGGTCAGGGCGATGTTCAGGGCGTTGGTGACGACGTTGAGGTTCTGCCGCTCCAGCAGGTTCAGGGCCACCTCGGTGGTGGTCGAGCCGCTATCGAGGATCAGGGTCTGGCCGTCGGTGACCAAGGATGCGGCCAGGCGGCCGATCCGGCGCTTGGCTTCCATATTGACCCGGTGCTGCAGGGCCATGTCGCGCACCTGCTGGGGCACCGAACGCAGGAAGGCGCCGCCGTGCTCGCGCACGATGTGGCCTTCGACCTCCAGCTTCTCCAGGTCCTGGCGGATGGTGGGTTCCGACACCCCAAAGGCTTCGGAGAGCTCGCGCACCCGGGCGCTGCCTTCTTCTTGCAGCCACTCCAGGATCTTCATGCGACGGGGCTCGGCCAACAGCCCCGAGCCGGCCGTGGCCATGGCGCGCTGGCGGGCCGAGCTCTTGGCCGCGGTGTCGTTCTGAGCGCCCTTCGGACCGGACTTGGCCATGGCTCTCTTGCTCCTCTGCGTGACGGCGCCCTTGGTCACGGTCAGGCCTTGCCCGCCGCCGTGAGGCGTCCTTGCAGTTGGTCGAGCACGACAGCGGCGATGATCACAAGTCCTTTGATGACCATCTGCCAAAACTCGCTGACGCCCATCATCACCAGGCCATCGCCCAGCACGCCGATCACGCAGGCGCCGATCAATGCGCCGCCGACCGTGCCGCGCCCGCCCGACAGCGACGCGCCGCCCAGCACGACGGCCGCGATGGCCGACAGTTCGAAGGTCTCGCCGCTGGCCGGATGGGCGGCCACCAGCTCGGAGGAGACGATCAGCCCCACCAGCGCCGCGCAGACGCCGGAGATCACATAGACGGCGACCTTGACCCGCTCGACCCGCACGCCCGACAGCATGGCCGCGCGCTCGTTGCCGCCGATGGCGTAGACCCAGCGGCCGAACGGCGTGTCCTTGGCGACGAAGGCGGCGACCAGGGCGATCAGCGCCAGCAGGATCACCGTCACCGGCAGACCCAGGACCGAGGCCGAGCCCAGCAGCGGGAAGCCCTCGTTGCCCAGGTCCGGACGGCCGACCAGGTTGGGGAAGGTCGCGCCGTTCGACAGCAGCATGGCCGCGCCGCGCGCCACGTAGAGGACGCCCAGGGTGGCAATGAACGGCGCGATGCGGAAACGCGCCACCAGCACACCGTTGAACAGGCCCGCGATCCCGCCCAGCACCAGCACGAGGACGACGACCACCGGCACGCTGGGATAGACGACCACGCCCAGCGGCTGCAACGTCACGCCGTTCAGGATCAGGGCGCCCGCGACCATGCCGGCCAGGCCCGCGATCGAGCCCACCGACAGGTCGATGCCGCCGGTCAGGATCACATAGGTCATGCCGATCGCCAGGATCGCCGTGATCGCCACGTGCTTGAACATGATCAGGAAGTTGGACGCCGACAGGAAGTTGGGGGCCATCACCGAGAAGAAGGCGATGACCACCGCCAGGGCGATCAGGGCGCGCAGCTTCAGCAGCAACGCGACGACGCTCGGGCCCGTCGAGGAAGTAACTTCGGTCGCCATTACGCGGCGGTCTCCATGACGGCATTGGAGGCGGCCACCAGCGCGCTCTCCGTGGCCTGTTCGATCGTCAGGTCGGCGGTCAGACGGCCAGCGGCCAGCACCAGCACGCGGTCGGCGACGGCCTGGGCTTCCAACAGGTCGGAGGTGGCGAAGACCACAGCCAGGCCCTGGTCGGCGAGGGCGCGCATGGTGTCGAACACCTCGCCGCGCGCGCCGATGTCGACGCCCCGGCTGGGCTCGTCCAGCAGCATAACCAGCGGCCCGGTCATCAGGCCGCGCCCGATCACCACTTTCTGCTGGTTGCCGCCCGACAGCGAGCCGATCGCGGCTTCCGCGCCCGCCGCCTTGACGCCCAGACGGGCCATCATGTCGGCGATGGTCGAGCGCTCCTGGCCTTCACTGATCCGGCCGCCGCGCAGGAAGCCCAGCAGACTGGAGAGGCCCAGATTTCCGCCCACGGACAGATTATGGAACAGGCCGTCGCGCTGGCGGTCCTCGGGGACGAAGCGCATGCGCTTCCGGCAGCGCTCGGCCAGGCTCAGGGCCGAGACGTCCTCGCCGTTCAGGATCACGGTCCCGCCGGCGCTGCGCGCGCCGCACAGGCTTTCCAGCAGCTCGGTGCGGCCCGAGCCCAGCAGGCCGTAGACCGCGGTGACTTCGCCAGCCCGGAAGTCGGCGCTGACATGGTCGACCAGGAAGCCGCCGCCCCGACGCGGCAGGGCGATATCGCGCGCCGACAGCACGACCTCGCCGGCCTGGCGCGTCCCGCCGCGCGGCCGCTGGCGGGCCTTGTCGCCCAGCATCTTCTCGATGATCCAGGCGACCGAGACCTTGGACGCCGGCTCGGAGGCGATCAGCCGGCCGTCGCGCAGCACGGTGACGTAGTCGCCGATGCGCATCAGCTCTTCCAGCCGGTGGGAGATGTAGATCACCGCCACCCCGGCCCGCTTCAGCTCGCCGATCACGCCGAACAGCACCTCGACCTCGGCGGCGCTGAGGGCCGAGGTCGGCTCGTCCAGGATCAGCACCCGGGCGTCCTCGACCAGGGCCTTGGCGATCTCGACGATCTGCTGCTCACCCACCCGCAGGTCGCCGACCGGGGCGTCCGGATCGATGCCGTGGGCCAGGCGGGCCAGCACTTGGCGGGCGCGGGCGTTCTCGGCGGCGTGGTCGGTCGCGCCGACCTTGGTCAGCTCGCGACCCAGGAAGATGTTCTGCGTCACCGTCAGGTTCGGGCAGAGGTTCAGCTCCTGGAAGACGATGCCGACACCGGCCTTGGCGGCCTCGCGCACCGAGGCGAAGCGCACCGGCTCGCCGTCCAGCAGCAGGCGGCCGGAAGTGGGCTGCTCCACCCCGGCCAGGATCTTCATCAGGGTGGACTTGCCCGCGCCGTTCTCGCCGATCAGCACGTTGACCGCGCCGGCATGGACATCGAAGTCGACGCCGTCCAGCGCCGTGACGCCGCCATAGGTCTTGCCGATCTTCTCCGCCCGCAGCACGGCGTCAGGCCCCGACCCGCTCGAGGCGCACGGGCGTGACGACCACCGGATCGTCGGCCTTGCCCAGCTGGAACACGCCCTGGAACCGCACGCGGTCGCCGGGCTTGAGGCTCTCGGCGGCCGGCCGCGCCTGGCGCAGCGCCCGCTTGGTCAGGGCTCCGCCGACCTCGGCGAAGGCGATCTGGTTGGAGAAGTCGTTGAAGGTCACGAACGGCAGGCTGTCGCGCAGGGCCGAGCCCGAGACCACCGGCCCGACCAGCACCTCGACCGGCTTGCCGTCGACCATGACGGTGACCGCGCCGGCGCGAGCATTGGTCTTCACCGCCGTGACCTGGCCCTCGCCTTGGGTGACAAAGGTCCAGGGCGAACCGTCGCCGGCCTTGCGGCCATCAGCGGCGCCGGCGGCGTCCAGGTTCAGGTCGATGCTCTTGGCCAGCGCGCTCAGAGGTTTGGCCTGCTTGCCCCAGTAGGGCGCAGCCTGGGCATCCCAGACGGCCTCGACATAACGCGCAGCATCGAAGCTGCCGGCCTGGCGCTCACGGGCGGCGCGATCGGCGGCGATGGGGATGACCTTGCAGGCGCTGAGCACGGGCAGCAGGGCGACCAGGACCAGCGCCAGGCCGGTCCGTCGCATGCTATCGCCGCGATCTCGCTCGCCCGCCTGCCGCAACGTCAGCCTCTCCCCGGATCGTGCGCCATTTTCGGCGCTACTTTCGAATGATTTCGAATTCGGACGAAACGTGTCATGGCGGATTGGGGCTGTCAATCAGCCCTTACCGCAAAGGGCGTAGCGCCCATGGGCGATCGCGATTTCCACCATACGGCCATAGACTTACGCCCATTCCAGACCTCACTCCGCTCGCCCGACGCGCTTTCCCGTACCAACAGAAACGAAGAAAATCGAAAACAAACGACGCATTTCGTCGTTGCACTCGCAAACCGCCCCGCCTAGTTTGCGGGTCGAGGGAGGCCTGGAACCAGGCGGAATCGAGCGCGGTCGAAAAACGCGCCTCTTCCGCGGTCGCACGCACCCTCGACCCATGCCGCGACGACCAGTGAGACCGTCGAAGATGAACCAAGTTCACCGCCAGGGCGCGGACGACCTGCAAAGCCGCGCCGCCTATGTGGCGCAGCGCGCCAACTGGATCCGTCGCAGCGCGCTGAAGATGATCTTCGAGGCCAAACAAGGCCACCCCGGCGGCGACCTGTCGGCGGCCGACATCCTGGCGGCGCTCTATTTCGACGTCATGCGCTACGACGCCAGCCAGCCCAACGACCTGGGCCGCGACCGCTTCATCATGAGCAAGGGCCACTGCACGGGCGCCTTCTATTCGGTGCTGGCCGGGGCGGGCTTCTTCCCGGAGGAGGAGCTGTCGACCTACCTGCAACCGCTGTCGCGCCTGAACGGCCACCCCAGCCGCACCTATCTGCCGGGCGTCGAGACCAATACCGGCCCACTGGGTCACGGCCTGCCGGTCGCGATCGGCGCGGCCATCGCCGGTCAGATCGACAAGGCCGACTTCCGCGTCTTCGTGCTGACCGGCGACGGCGAACTGCAGGAGGGCAGCTGCTGGGAAGCGGCCATGACCGCCGGCCACCGCAAGCTGTCGAACCTGACCCTGATCGTCGACCGCAACCACCTGCAGCAGGGCGCGCCGACCGAGGAGACCGTCAGCCTGGAACCCCTAGCCGACAAGTGGCGCGCCTTCGGCTGGGACGTGCTCGAGATCGACGGCCACGACCCTTCCGCCCTGATCACCGCCCTGGAAACCACCGGCGACAAGCCGCTGTGCGTGATCGCCGCGACCATCAAGGGCAAGGGCGTGTCGTACATGGAAAACCAGGCCGGCTGGCACCATGGCTGCCCGAACCCCGAACAGTATGCTCAAGCCTTGGCGGAGCTCGCCTGACGTGAACGATCCCGAAAAGACCGAAGGCCTGTTCGACTGCCGCGAGGCCTATGTCGCCACGCTGGAAGCCCTGGCGGAAGCTGATGCGCGGATCGTCGCCGTGGTCAATGACAGCGTCGGCTCCAGCAAGCTGGGCGGCTTCCGCAAGAAGTTCCCCGAGCGCCTGATCAATGTCGGCATCGCCGAGCAGAACATGATCGGCGTCGGCGCGGGCCTGGCCAACGGCGGCAAGATCCCATTCGTCAGCGGCGCTGCCTGTTTTCTCACGGGCCGAGCGCTGGAGCAGATCAAGGCCGACATCGCCTACTCGCAAGCCAATGTGAAGCTGTGCGGCATCTCTAGCGGCATCGCCTACGGGGAACTCGGCCCCACCCACCACTCGATCGAGGACCTGGCCTGGCTGCGGCCGATGGCGCCGCACCTGACCGTCATCGTGCCGTCCGATCCGTGGGAGACAAGCGAAGCGATCAAGGCCGCCGCGGCCTTCGACGGTCCGGTCTTCGTCCGCATCAGCCGCATGCCGGTGCCGGCGCTCAAGCACACGGCCGAGACCTTCCAGATCGGCAAGGCCGAGCCCCTGCGCGAGGGCGGCGACGTCGCCATCATCGCCAACGGCACCATGGTCCATCGCGCCCTGGCCGCCGCCCGGCTCTTGGCGACCGAGGGCGTCGAGGCCAAGGTGATCAACATGGCCACCCTGACCCCGCTCGATGAAGCCGCCATCCTGGACGCCGCCAAGACCGGCGCGGTGATCACCGTCGAGGAACACTCGGTGCGCGGCGGCCTGGGCGGCGCGGTGGCCGAGGTGTTGGCCACCAACGCCCCCTGCCCGATGAGGATTCTGGGCTTCCCCGGCTTCCTGCCCACCGGCTCGGCCGAGTTCCTGATGGAGCGCTACGGCCTGACCGCCGACGGCATCGCGGGCGCCGCCCGCGACCTGCTGGCCAAATGAACATCCTGGCGATCGACCAGGGCACCACCAACACCAAGGCGGTGCTGGTCGGCCCCGAGGGCGAGATCCTGGCCCAGGCCTCGCGGCCGACGGCGGTCCGCTATCCGCAACCCGGCTGGGCGGAGTCCTCGGCCGACGACATCTGGGCCAGCGTCGCTGGCGTGATCGAAGAGATCGTCGCCATGGGCATGCCGGTCGCCGCGATCGGCCTCTCCAACCAGCGCGAGTCCGTCGTGCTGTGGGACGCCGCCACCGGTCGTCCGGTCGGTCCCTGCGTGATCTGGCAATGCGGTCGCTCGGCCACGCGCTGCGAAGCGTTGAAGGCCGAGGGCTACGAGCCGGACGCTATCGCCCGCACCGGCCTGACGCTCAATCCGATGTTCTCGGCCGGCAAGCTGGCCTGGCTGCTGGACCACGCGCCCGACGGCCACGCCCGCGCCGCCCGTGGTGAACTCAAGGCCGGCACGGTCGACGCCTGGCTGCTGTGGAACCTGACCGGCGGCGCGCAACACGCCACCGACCACAGCAACGCCTCGCGCACCCAGCTGATGAACCTCTCCAGCCTGGCCTGGGACCCGGAGATGGCGCGGCTGTTCGACATCCCGCTGGAGGTGCTGCCGCAGATCCGGCCGTCCGACAGCCTGTTCGGTGAAACCGCGCGCGGCGCGACCGCCCTGCCCACCGGCGTCCCAATCCACGCGGCCATGGGCGACTCGCATGCCGCGCTCTATGGCCACGGCCTGGACGGGCCCGGCCGGATCAAGGCCACCTGCGGCACTGGCTCGTCGCTGATGACCGTGACCAAGGAGCGGATCTGGTCGGCCCATGGCCTGTCCAGCACCATCGCCTGGAGCCGGGCCAGCGGAGCCTTGCACGCGCTGGAAGGCAATATCTCGGTCTCGGGCCACACGGTGGCGTTCGTGACCAAGCTGCTGGGCCTGCGGGACGAGCACGCCCTCACGGACCTGGCCCTCACCGTGCCCCACAGCGGCGGCGTCGCCCTGGTGCCAGCCCTCGCCGGCCTGGGCGCTCCGCACTGGCGCGACGAGGCCCGAGGCCTGGTCAGCGGCATGAACCTCGGGACCACCCCCGCCCATCTGGCCCGCGCGGCGTTGGAGGCTGTGGCCTTGCAGATCCACGACGTCTTCATGGCCATGCAGGCCGACTTGCATGGCGACCTGCCAGCCCTGAACGTCGACGGCGGCGCCTCGCGCAACGACGTGCTGATGCAGCTGCTAGCCGACCTGATCGACCGCCCGGTCATCCGCGCGGATGCCGCCGAACTCAGCGCCCTGGGCGCGGCGCGGCTGGCGGCCGAGGGCATGGGGATCAAGGCGCCGCCGGTGCGGCCGGCGGAGCGGACCTTCGCGCCGAGCATGAGCGCCGATGTCCGCGAGGCGGCTGTGGCTCGGTGGCAGGATGCCCTGCGCCGGGCGATGCTCTAACGCCCACAAAAATTCCGCTCATCCCCGCGAAAGCGGGGACCCAAGCTGACTCTCGGGATTGGGCGCGGCCGAGCCAGAATTGCTGACTCGGCTTGGGTCCCCGCTTTCGCGGGGATGAGCGGTGTGGGGGTTAGAAGGCGATGTCTATTGGTGCGCCGCTGTACCGAACGGTCTTCACCCGCTCGCGACCGCCGTCGATCAGCACGACCTTGAACGTCCGCTCCCGCACCATCCCCGGGAAGCTCCCCACCCGCGCGCCGATGGTCAGCTTCCGGCCGCCATCGCTCCACGCCAGCGGTGTCACCGCCCGCTCGCCGCGCTCGTAGGCGTAGCTGTCACCAGCGTCGTCATAGAGCTCGAACTGGCCGTCCGCGCCGGCATAGACCCGCAGCTCCAGCGGCCCCTGCGGATCCTGGTCGGCATAGGTCACCGCCCCACCCAGCGGCAGTATCGCACCAGCCTTCGCATACAGCGGGATCTTCTCCAGCGGCGCGGCGGCGTCCAGCCACTGGCCGCCCGCCAACTTCTTGCCGGTCCAGAAGTCGTACCAGGGCGCGCTCCCCGGCAGGAACACCTGCCGCGAGCGCTGCCCCGCGTTCATCACCGGCGCGACCATCAGCGAAGGCCCGAACAGGAACTGGTCGCCGATGTTCCAGGTCCGCTCGTCGGTCCGCCAGTCCATGACCAGCGGCCGCATGATGGTGTCGGCCTTGTCGGTCACCCGCCAGGCCAGGCCGTAGATGTAGGGCATCAGCCGATAGCGCAGCCGGTCGTAGTCCAGGAGGATCGGCGTCTTATCGCCATAGGCGAACAGGTCGTTGCGGTTGTTCTCGCGCTTGCCGTGGGTGCGGAACAGCGGGTTGAAGACGCCGAACTGGTACCAGCGGACATACAGCTCCTGGAACGCCGGGTCGGTGGTCGCCGGCCCCGTCGGCGGGTTGTCCAGCACGCCGCCGTAGTAGCCGCCGATGTCGGTGGTCCAGTACGGCATGCCCGACAGCGCGAAGTTCAGCCCGCCCTGCATCTGGCGCTGGAACACCGGGAAACCGTTGAGGATGTCGCCCGACCACGAGGCCGCGCCGTAGCGCTGCACGCCGGCGAACGACGAGCGCGACAGGATGAACACCCGCTTGTCGTCGCGCTGCTTTCGCCAGCGGTCCGACACCGCCGCCACGTGGGCCAGCGGGAAGGCGTTGCCGTAGAGCTCGCCCGGTCCGATCGCCAGTTTGCGGCCGTTCAGGGTGCGGTCGGTCTCGGCCATGGTCGGCAGGTGCAGCTCGGGCTCGGAGCCGTCCAGCCAGAACGCGTCCCAGCCCTGGTCGAGCAGCTTGGATCCCAGGTGCGACCAGTAGAGGTCGGCGGCTTCCGGGTTGGTCGGGTCGTACAGCGCCGTGCCGGGGATCAGCCAGCCGCGCTTGTTCATGAGCTTGTAGAGCTGGGACGACTTGGACAGCAGCGGCCACATGCTGAGCATGGTGTGGACCTTGCGCTCACGCAGGGTGTTCAGCAGGCCCGGCACGTCGGGATAGCCGTCGGGCCGGAACTCCGGATCGCCCATCCGGCTCCACCACCGCCAGTCCTGGACGATGACGTCGACCGGGGCGTCGCCGTCGCGATAGCGCTTAGTGACATCCAGCAGCTCCTGGCCGCTGGCATAGCGGTCCATCGACTGGAACAGGCCATAGGCCCAGCGCGGGAATAGCGGCGCCGCGCCCGTCATGTCGCGGTACTTGGCGACGACCTGGTCGAACTCGGGGCCGTAGACGAAGACGTAGTCGATCGCCTGGCCGACATCAGCGGTCAGTGTCAGTTCAGTCGGGAAGCGGTTGTCCAGGGTCGAGGCCGAGGCGGTGTTCCACAGCAGGCCGAAGCCCTCGGTCGACATCATCAGCGGATGGGCGATGTCGGTATTGGCCTGGGCCAGGCGCACCACCGCGCCCTGGTAGTTGAACTGGCCGGACTGGTGCTGGCCCAGGCCGTAGAGCCCCTGGCGCAGGGCCGGGTGGAAGCGCTCGGTGACCTTGTAAGCCTTTGAGCCATCGGACAGCGCCTGGGGTTCGTAGATGCGCGGCCGCTCGCCCATCTCCTGCAGCAGGATGCGGTCGTCGGGGGCCAGGAAGGTCAGGGTCCCGTCGGACAGCGAGATCGAGACGCGCAGGTCGCCGGTCGTCAGCACCTTGGCGACGGCCTTGGCCGTGCCGCCGCCGGCGGCGGTGTTGACGCCCGTGCCGGTCGCCGTCGCGTCGGTCAGGGTCACCGCCTGAGGCATGCAGGGTTTGGAGAACCACGGCTGCTGCGGCGACGAGCCCACCGCCTGGCCGTCGGGGCTGGCCACCACCCGCACCACGCCGTCGGCGCAGACTGACAGCCGCATGACATCGGCCCCGTTGCGGACCTCGACCACCTCGCCGACCTGGCTGACCTGCACCTCGGCCAGGGCTGCGGCCGGCAGGGCCAACATCGCCAGAACCGCCAGTCGAAGCGCCATACGAGGGGCCATGTTCTCAAACCTCGCCGGGAAACAAAGGCGGCGCCGGTCGGGGGGACCGGCGCCGAAGTACGGTTTGCGCAGGAGGGCACACACCGTTGGTGAAGGCTAGCGGGCGGCTAGAAGGTGTAGCGCGCGCCCACGTAGAACTGACGGCCGCCGACCCGGTAGTTCTCGAAACGCTGGGTCGTGGAGTCGATGTACGAGATGTCCTTCTCGTTGCTCAGGTTCAGCGCGTCGACGCTGACCGACAGCTGGTCGGTGACCTTGTACGAGGCCGAGGCGTCGAAGAACGTGGTCGACAGGTTGCCCTGGACATCTTGGTTGTAGCGGCCCGGGACGGCGGTCAGGTACTTGTCGCGATAGTTCACCGACACGCGCGCCTGCACCTTGCCGCGCTCGTAGTAGAGCGTGGCGTTGGCGGCGTTCTTCGACAGGTTCAGCAGCGGCGCGTTGATCTTGGCCGCGCCCGCCGCCGTGGTGGCGAAATAGTCGATGCTGCTATCGACATAGGTGTAGTTGGCCAGCACGCCGAAGCCGCGGAACATGTCGGGCAGGAAGTCCAGCGGCTGCTGGTAGTTCAGCTCGAAGCCCTTCAGCGGACCGCCGGGGGTGTTGATGACGTTGGTGATGCTGAAGTCGTCATTGGCATTGACGCCCGTGCCGTCCAGCAGCGAGACCGGCAGGCCCGTCGACGAATAGGGCGCCACGGTGGTGATGGTCTGAACGTAGGTGCTGATCTTCTTGTAGAAGAAGCCCGCCGACACGATCGTCCCCGACTTCGGATACCACTCGATCGAGAAGTCGGCCGACTTGGCGCGGTAGGGGTCGAGGTTGGCGTTGCCGGTCGAGACCGAGCGCGAACCGCCGGCCACCGAGACGCTGGTCGCCGCCGCCAGGTTGCCCAGGGCCGGACGCGCCATGACCTTGGCCGCCGAGAAGCGGACCTGCAGCTTGTCGGTCGGCTCCAGCACCAGGTTCAGCGACGGCAGGGTGTCGGTGTAGGTCCGCTTGACCGTGGTCATCACGAAGCCGGCGGCGTTCACCGAGGTCGGGACGTTGGTGTAGAAGTTCGAGGTCTGGTTGGTCTCGACATAACGGACACCGACGTCGCCGCGCACCCGCCAGCTTCCGACCTCCTGGTCGAAATTGGCCATGACGTAGCCGGTCTTGTCCTCTTCTTTCACCGAGCGGTTCTCGCCGCGCACGCTGGCGACGGTCTGCGAAAGGGCCGTGCGGCCGGTGTTGGAGTAGATGTTGTAGGCGGCCTGGAAGGCGTCGATGTTCGGCGTCGTCCAGCAGGTCGGGGTCGGCGTCGGCACGTTCATCTTCGCCAGGCCGCAGAACTGCTCGGTCAGGCTTTGGATGGTGTAGCCGGCCGGGATGGCCGGGAAGTTCGCCTCGCCCAGGGCGTAGCGATAGGACTGGGCGCTGAAGTCGTACTGCTTCCAGTTGGCGCCGGCGCGGACCGTCAGGCCGTCGTTGAGGGCGTACTTACCGTTGACCTGGACGGTCTTGTACTTGTTGTCGGTGTAGTTCGGGCGCAGGCGGATTTCGGGACCGGTCGGGCCGGTGCCGCCGGGCTGGGTCACGGTCGGGCCGAAATACCACAGCGACGGGTTGGTGACGTCGAAGCCGTAGTTGATCGCCGGCAGGTACTGGCCCTTGGGCCGGATGTCGATCGAGTAGCCATCGACGTTGAAGCGGTCGATCTGGGTCGAGATGTCGTTGAAGTTGTCGAAGTCCGAGTACGAATAACCGGCGACGCCGTCGATACTGAACTTGTCGTTGAACTTGTGCTCGGCGGTCAGGGTCCACTGGCCGAAGTCGGTCGAGAACTCGTCACGGTTATGCTCCGAGCGCATGTCGACATTGTCGAACAGGCCGTAGAGCATGGTGTTCTTGCTATCCAGGATCATGTCCCGGACCAGCATCTCGGGCTTGCCGCCTTGCGAGGCGCCGCGGGAAAAGCCGATGGCCTCCAGGGGCCAGTCATCGCGGCTGACCTTGTAGCGCGAGAACAAGCCGTCCAGCGTGACCTTGGTGTCGTCGGTCGGCTGCCATTGCAGCGAGCCAGTCAGGCCCAGGCGCTCGGTCTTACCCAGGCCCTGCACGTAGCGCATGAAGCGCGGGTAGTAGGTCGTGGGCGAGCTGGCCAGGGTGTAGATCGAGTTGGCCTTGGCGAAGTCGGCCGCCGGCACGTCGCAGATGCCGCCCGTACCCGTGGTCGGCTTGCACCAGCCGCCGTCGCCATTGCCCTGGTTCCACAGGCCCGAGCTGGACTGCTGGAAGTCGACGGCGGTCTTGGAATAGGCCACCGAGAACAGCGCGCCCAGCTTGTCGTCGGCGAAGGTGTTGGACACCAGCAGCGCCATGCGCGGGCGGGTCTTGCCGGTCTGGTCGTTGTAGCCGGCCTGGGCCGAGGCGGCCAGCTTGAAGCCCTTGTAGTCGAACGGATGGCCGGTCACGAGGTCGACCGTCGCGCCCAGCGAACCTTCTTCCACGTCGGCCGACGGCGTCTTGCGCACGTCGATGCGGTTGAAGAGCTCCGAGGCGAAGACGTTGAAGTCGAAGCCGCGGCCACGGTTGGCGCCGCTGTAGCCGTCGGTCGAGGCCTGGGCCTCCATGCCGTTGATGCGCACGCGGGTGAAGTCGGGACCCAGGCCCCGGACGGACAGCGCCCGGCCTTCGCCTTGGTCGCGGCTGATGGCGACGCCGGGGATCCGCTGGATGGATTCGGCCAGGTTGTTGTCGGGGAACTTGGCGATGTCCTCGGCCAGGATCGAGTCGACCACGCCGGTGTTGGTGCGCTTCAGCTCCAGGGCCTTGGCCAGGCTGTTGCGGAAGCCGGTCACCACGACCTCGGTCACGGCGGTGTCGTCGGCCTGGGTCGCGGCTGCGTCTTGCAGGGCCGCGGCGGCCATGGCGGTCGGCGCGGCCGCGCTGCTCGCCGTGGCGATGGCGTCCTCGGCGTGGGCGACGCCGCCCAAGGCCAGCACCAGGGCCAGGCCCGAAACGCCGCCCGCCAATTGTTTTTGGAACCTGTCGATCATTTCCCGTTTCCCCTTCGCCGCGCGCTCTCGGCGCGGTCGTTTGCGTTTCCTCGTGACGCTTCTGTCGAGCGCCTCGTCGTCTTGAAGTCCGACGCCCGGAAACACGCCCCGGGCGGAAAGCGGCGACGTCGGCCGGAAAGGAAGCCGACGCCGCCTTAGACACGGCCCCAACCCCGAGAGGAGGTCTGGGATGGCACCGTATTCGCTGTTCGCTGAACAAAAGCGTTATCAAAGGACATCAATCGAAATCAATCGAAAACGTATTGATGGCGAAAGATATGTCTGAGGAATGGGTTTTGGACGCCTCATGGCCTCATGCGAGGCCGTCGCCCGGCGCGTTCTGACAAGGGATTTCAAGGCGAAAGGCTATTTCCCAGATGATGGGAACAGTGACTTTCGTTTTCCTTTCTTTTCGATTGAACCGCGCGAAATCCGCGTTGACCCCCACCTTGGCCATCGGTACCTGTTGCGCCAGCCAAGGCGCATGAGCGCCAGAAAGAGGACCCAGATCCCGGAGCGCCGGGACCACGAAGGTCCGAACGGGGAAAGGATCCGCGCATGACGGGATTTGCTTCGCTAGCCGCCGGGCTGCGCACGGGCGTCAGCCTGGCCATCATCGCGGCCCTGACGGCCTCGCCGGCCATGGCGGCTCAGGCTCCGGCCGCCCCTGCCCCGTCACAATCGCCCCTGAAGGCCGCGCACGAAAAGCCGCGCCTGTTCGTGCTGACCGACATCGGCGGCGATCCCGACGACCAGGAGTCGATGGTCCGCCTGATGACCTATGCCAACCAGGTCGACATCGAGGGCCTGGTCGCCACCACGGTGAAGGGTGAGGTCAATCCGCAGCTGATCACCCACATCGTCGACACCTACGGCCAGGTCCGCGACAATCTCGAGCAGCACGAGAAGGGCTTCCCCACGGCGGACGCGCTGAAGGCGACGATCTCCCAGGCCCTGGTTCCGGACGGCAAGACCGCGATCGGCGCGGGCAAGGACTCGCCGGGCTCCGATCTCCTGATCAAGGCCGTCGATCGCGATGATCCGCGTCCGGTCTGGGTCACCGTCTGGGGCGGCCCCACCGTGCTGGGCCAGGCCCTGTGGAAGGTGCGCAACACGCGCTCCAAGGCCGCCCTGGCCAAGTTCGTCTCGAAGCTGCGCGTCTATGCGATCTCGGACCAGGACGACAGCGGCCCCTGGATCCGCCGCGAGTTTCCGGGCCTGCACTACATCGTCAGCCCCGGCGTCAGCTTCCACATGTCGACCTGGATCGGCATCGGCGGCGACAACTTCCACGGCCGCTTCGGCGGGGCCAACGAATACCTCGTCAGCAACGAGTGGCTGAACGCCAACATCCGCGCCAAGGGCCCGCTGGGCGCGGCCTATCCCAGCTGGAAGTTCCAGATGGAGGGCGACACCCCGTCCTTCCTGAACCTGATCGACAACGGCCTGTCGGATCCCGACCACCCCGAATGGGGCGGCTGGGGCGGTCGCTATGAGCTCTACACCCCGCGCAAGGAGCGCTGGTTCCTGGAGCCCGAAACCCGGCCGATCTGGACCAACGCCATGGACGAGGTCTATGGCCGCGACGGCGAATGGCACACCACCGCCCAGGCCACCGTGTGGCGCTGGCGCGAGGCGTTCCAGAACGACTTCGCCGCCCGCATGGACTGGACGACCAAACCCTACAAGGAAGCCAACCACCCGCCGGTCCCCAAGCTGGAGACCCCGGACTACATCGTCGCCAAGCCCGGCGACCGCGTCGACCTCAGCGCCGTCGGCTCGTCCGATCCGGACGGCGACGCCCTGTCCTACGAGTGGTTCTGCTACGAGGAGGCCGGCACGCGCGGCATGACCAGCTCGGCCTCGGGCGTGAAGCTGGACATCAACAATGCCGACCAGCCCAAGGCCTGGCTGACCGTGAAGACCAACCGCGTCGTGCCGCCGGGCACGGGAACGATGCACATCATCCTGGCCGTCACCGACCATGGCTCCCCGCGCCTGACCCGCTACAAGCGGGTGATCATCGACGTGAAATAGGCAGGCTGGTCCGCGCGAAGGCCGTCTTCGCGACGGCCTCCGTGCCGATCACCACGCCTTGCGCGAAGTCCAGGCGCGCGGGCTTATCGGCCGTTTCGAAGGTCAGAGTGTTGGTCCCGCTGCCTTCGACGTACTTGCCCGCCTGGCCATTGGCCGAGACCAGCCCCGGCGCGCCCTTGACCGTCACCAGGCGGTCGAAGGTCAGCTTCGCCTGGCCGCCCTCGACAGCGACGGCGATGACACGCGGGCCGTCGGTGCGCTCGGGATTCCAGGTTCCGGCGAAGGTCCAGGCCGCGTCGATCTTCGCCGCCTGGGCCTTGCTCAAGCTATCGGCCATCCAGGCGTAGTCGCCGCCCGCGCGGTGGCTGTTGCTGAAGTAGCGGCGCTCACCCCATTTGGTCTCGGCGGCCGCGACGCGGTTGCGCTCGATGTCGGCCAGGCTGGGGGTCCCGCCGTCCAGCGGATAGATCACCTGATAGGTCGGCTTGTCGCGCATCCGTTCGGAGAAGGCGCAGTCGAGGAAGTAGAACTGCGCGTCGCGGTGATGGCGGCCCAGATAGAAGTTCGGCGGGCCGTCGAACGTGCAGCCCTTCATGACGAACTTCTTGTCGGCATTGCCGCTGCCATCGTGCCAGACGGCGGCCTCGGCGCGGGGATAGATCTGGACAATCTCGGAGTCGGCCATGAAGCACCAGCCGCGCGGACAGACGAAGTCCACCGCCCCGGTGATCCGCAAGCCCGTGTGATAGTAGCGCCCGCCGTCGGGGCTGAGCGGCGTCGCGCCCGGCGCTTCCGACAGGCCGTCCTCGGCCTTGGACTTGCCGGTCCGCCACAGGGCCAGGGTGTCGGCGCCCAGGCTCAAGAGGTCGGCGTCCTGGATGATCGTGCGGTCGGCGCGGCCTAGCACCGCGAAGGCGTGCGGCCCCGCGACGGTGACGATGTTGTGCACCGTCATGTGCTCGAGGACGAAGTCGTGGGCGGTGGCGGCGATATTGACCACGCCCTGGCCGATCTCGTCCTTGGTCTCGTTGGCGGGACGATTGGCCTGCAGGCGCACACCCAGCCGGCTCTCGCCGCGCAGGGTCACGTACGGCGCGTCGACCCGCACGGCCTCGTCGTAGAAGCCGTTGCGGACCAGGATCACCTTGCGTTCGCGGTTGTCGGTCGGGATCGACTTCAGCGCCGCCGCGATCGTGCTGAACTGCCCCGAGCCGTCCTTGGCCACCACGATGTCGGCGACGAGGGCGTAGGTGGCCGGGGCCGGCGTCGCGGCCCGCGCCGCCATGGGCAGCGCCGAGATGCCCGCCAGCGCCACGCGGCGCGTCATCGAGAAAGTCATGCTTTCTGGGTCCGCAGATAGGTGATCAGGCGCGCCATGTTGTTGATATAGGCGCCGGTGGAAATACCCATCGGGCCGCTGGGCAGGGTGAAGGGCGAGGTGTCCCAGGCGTCGCCGACCTGGCCGACATCGACGAAGCCGGCCGGCGGCTTGTCCGGACCGGGCCCCTGATAGGGATGGCTGGTCGTGCGCAGCTCGACGGGCCAGTAACCCTCGGCGTTCAGGCCGCCGACCAGCTCGGCCACCGCCGCCGCGCGCTTGCCGTCGGCGACCGTGACGTTGAGGTCCGAACCGCCGACATGGCTGATCAGATAGGGCGGCAACAGCGACGGTCCGCGGCCCATCAGGGTCGAGTTCTTCGTGGCCTCCTCCGGCGACATCGCCGCGACGCGCTCGTAGCGGGCGCGCAGGGACGCGACGTTGATGTGCTTCTCCGCCCGCGTGTCTTCGGTGTTGAAGTCGGCCCAGAACTTGCCGTTCTGGCTGTTCGAACCGCTGCGGTGGCCGCCCAGCAGCTTGCCGGTCGAAGGATCGTAGTTGCGGTAGAAGTTGCGGCCATCGGGCCCGCGCTTGTCGGCCGGGATCTCGACGGCGGCCAGCCAGTCCAGCGCCTCGGGCACACGGGCCAGGTACCGCCGCTCGCCGGTCTGCTGGTAGTAGTTCAGCAGCTGGACCACCGCCGCGGCGGTGCCGTGTGGGGTGATCGAGACGGGCTCGTAGGTACGGCCGGTCGCCGGCTTCAGATCGAGCGAATACTGCATGGCCCAGCCCGGCGCGGGCTGAGGCTGCTGCAGGGCGATGATCAGCTCCATGCCGCGCTTGACGGGTTCGCGGACCCGCTCGTCCTTCAGCTGCTGCAGGACGAGCAACAGGAAGTCGATGTTCTCCTCGGCGACCTCGTCGTTCATCGTGATGAAGCCGGTGTAGTCGGGCCGCCCTTGCTTGGTGAACTCGCCCATGCGCGGCCAGCGCTGGGGCCAGCCGCCGCTGGGGTACTGGCTCTTCAGGACGAAATCGACAGCCTTGTCGACGGCGGCGCGGTACTTGGGATCGCCCTTCTCCAGGTGCAGGCGCAGCAGGAAGCGGCCGCACTCGACCGTCACGTGGTCGTCGAAGGTGGCGTTGCCGTAGTAGTGCTGGAATTCCTCCAGCCGCCAGCCGTTGGTCCCGATCGTCTCGTACCACCGCTTCAGCGAGGCCTCGCCGGCGAAGTCGATGATGTAGTTCCAGCCGCCCGACGGATGCTGGCCGGCGATCAGGGCGGCGGCCGACTGCTCGGCGGCCTTGTAGTAGGCCTCGTCGCCGGTGGCGTGATAGGCGTCGAGGAAGATCTGGCCCATCTCGGGCGTGCCCGGCGCCTGGGTCCAGACCATGGACGGATAAGCCTCCATCTCGCCCCAGCGACGCGAGAGGTCCGGCAGGTAGGACCAGACATAGCCGCCATGCACCGCGACCTTGTCGGTCATGAAGCGCGTGGCCCGGGCCATGGTCGCCTTGACCTCGGCGGGGGTCGGCCCCGTCGCCGCTTCGGCGGCCGATCCAAGGAAAGGCAGGGCCGCCACGGAGCCCAGCAAGGTGCGTCGCGAGAACATTCCACACTCCACTCGAGAAGGGGCCGTCCAAAAAAGCTCGACGCCGGCGATGGGGATCGCCGGCGTCGCTCTGGAACCCGGACCGTTGGAGGCGGTCCGGGCTAGAGGAAGTCAGCCTAGAACTTGTAGCGGACGCCCAGACGATAGTTCGGGCCGCTGGCGCCGTACGACTGGATCACCGGATCGGTGTAGCTGTAGCGGGTCGCCTTTTCGTCGGTGATGTTCAGCGCCTCGAAGGTGATGCTGACCTTCTTGAGCGGCGACCAGCGCACCGACATGTCGACATTGGTGGTCGCGGCCGACGAGCCGAACTCGTTGATCAGCGGGCTGTCGCACGCCGCGCCGTTCGACTGCAGACCGGGGTCGCAGTTGCCGGCGGTCAGCGGGTAGGTGGTCTTGTAGGCGTCGCGCTTGGCCACCGAGACGCGGGCGTTGAACTTCTCGGTCTCGTAATAGAGCGTGAAGTTCAGGCCCTTGGGCGAGGCGCCCAGCCACGGGCCCTTGCCGTAGGTCGGGGCCTTGGTGACCGTGCCGGCGCCGGCCACCACGGTGCCCGGGTCCAGGATGTAGGTCAGCTGGGTGTCCAGCTTGGTCATGTTGAACTGGACGCCCAGGTTCTTGAAGTACCAGGGCAGGAAGGTCAGGTCCTGCTGGAAGTTGAACTCCCAGCCTTGCAGGTAGCCACCGGGCGCGTCGCGAACCTGGCGAGCCAGGACCGGGTTGTTGGCGTCGATATAGGCGCGACGCAGGACGTCGGCGCCGGTCTCGCCCGGGAACTGCAGCTTCAGGGCCGCGATCGCGTCGGCGTCCAGGAACTGGGTCAGCGGCGCTTCGTAGAAGACGGTCTGCGGGAAGCTGGAGATATCCTTGCGGAAGTAGCCCAGGCTGATCAGGCCGCCCTTGTTGAAGTACCACTCGGCGGCGATGTCGTAGGCCTCGCCGCGGAACGGCGAGAGCTTGGTGTTGCCGACCGTGATGGTGCCGCCGATGCTGGAGCCATCGCCCGGGATGCTGATGCCGGTGATGGCCGGCGACAGGTTGCCCAGCAGCGGACGGGCCATGACCTTGGCCGCCGCGGCGCGGATGTAGAGGTTGTCATAGGCCTCCCAGGTGATGTTCCCGGACGGCAGGGTGTCGGTGTAGTGGTTCTCGCCGGTGATGCGACGACCAGCGGTCGTCTCGCCATAGGCCAGGACGTCGGTCTCGGCCTGACGCACGCCGACGTTACCGAACAGGCGACGGCCGCCCCAGACTTCGTAGTCGAAGTTGAACTGCGCGTAGTACGACAGGTTCTTCTCGGTCACGCCGAAGGTGGCGGTGCGGTTGCGCTTCCGCGTGATCGTGAAGTCGCCGAACTTGTTGATGCAGTTGCAGTCGAAGCCGAAGACGTTGCTGAACGCCTCCATGTTCGGAACGATGAAGCTGGTCGTCGAACCGGCCGGCACGTCCAGGCCGTTACCGAACTCGATCACCTGGCTCAGCGACGCCACCGAGACCTTGGCTTCCTTTTCGGTCGGGTTCAGCAGGTCGTTGTTGCGCTCGTACTGGTCGGTCGAGAACTTGAACTCACGCTTGGTGATACCGGTCTTGATGGTCCAGTGATCGTCGAGCTCGTAGGTGACGTCGATCTTGCCGCCCGTGTAGTCGTTGATCGTCGTGCGCCGATAGTGGCGCATGCCCGAGAAGCCCTTGATGATGCCCCAGTTCTTCGGGTCGGCGGCGTTGAAGCCGGCGTCGAACTTGGGCATGCCCGTCGCGCCGCGCTCGTCGAAGACGAACGGGCCCTGGACGTCCATGGCGTTGAACTCGACCAGGGTGCCGACGTTGACGTTTTCCGAACGCGAGGTCCCGAGCGAAGCCGTGGCCTTCAGCTTGTCGCTGAACTCGTGGTCGACCGTGGCCGACACCTGGCGGAAGTCGGTGGTGTAGGCGCCGCGGTCGGCGGCCGAACGCCAGTCGACATTACCCAGCTTCAGATACTCGGCGTTCTGGCCCACGACGTCGGCGTCCAGCACCTTGACCGCCGGGCGGCCGATCAGCTGGCCGCGGAACGGCAGGGACGAGGCCGGACCGGCGTAACCGGGCGAGGCTGGGTTGGTGTAGTACTCGTAGGCGTCCAGGTTGTTGGGGTTGTAGCTGAAGGTATAGCCCGGCAGCGGGTTATTGCCGTTCAGCGCCTGGCCGCAATCGGTGCCGGGCGCGAGCTCGGTCTCGGCGGCGGCGGTGCAGGTGCCGGGATAGAGCGCGCGACGCTGGGCGTCGGTGAACGGCGTGCCGGCGCGCGCCGTGGCCGTCGGGACGTTGGCGCCGTACTGATAGCTGGCGTTGGTGTTGTTGCGGTTCAGGCCGACCGGACCCAGCTGGTAGTTGGTGCTGGTGCTCTCGAACTTCGAGTACAGGCCGTCCACCGTCAGGCGCGTGCGCTCGGCCAGCTGCAGCTGGAACGACCCCGTCAGGCCCAGACGCTCGGTCTCGACATTGCGCTGCTGGATCGACGGCAGGGCCGGGAAGCGGACCAGCGAGTTGTTGCAGCCCGGGCTGGTGGGGGTGAGGCCCGCCACCGGAGCCGAGGTCACCGCCGCGCAGCCCGGATAGAGCTTGGCGTAGGCGACCGGGTCCGAACCGGTCATCGCCGCATAGGCGTCCGGATTGGCCATCGGGTTGTAGTAGTTGGCCGGGTTGGCCTTGTAGGCGTCCAGGGCCGAGCCCGTCAGTGTGGTCGGGATCAGGGCGCTGAACACCGTGCCGGTCGGCGCGGCGAAGCCGGCGCGGCCGGGCAGTTCGTCACCGGTCCAGGTACTGCCGCGATAGACATAGTCCGACGAGCCGGTGCCGCGGGCGTAGTTGTCGTCCTCGGAATTGCGCTTGGCCCAGGCGGCCGAGACCAGCACGCCCAGCTTGCCGTCGAAGAAGCGGTCGGAGAACAGGCCGGTGATGCGCGGCGCGTGCTTCTTGCCGTTCTGGTAGTAGGAGTCCTCGGCCGAGAAGGCCGCGGCGCTGTTCTTGTAGTCGAACGGGCGGCCGGTGATCAGGTCGACGGTCGCGCCCAGCGAGCCTTCGTCGGCCTCGGCCGACGACGACTTGCGCACGCGCACCGAGCTGAACAGCTCCGAGGCGAAGGCGTTGAAGTCGAAGGCGCGCGAGCGGTTGGGGCTGGAGCCGGCGTCATTGGCCGCGCCGGTCGACAGCGCTTCCATGTTGTTGATCCGCACGCGGCTGAAGTCGCCCGACAGGCCGCGCACGCTGATGGTGCGGCCTTCGCCGTTGTCGCGGTCGATCGAGATGCCCGGCAGGCGCTGCAGCGACTCGGCCAGGTTGGAATCGGGGAAGTCGGCGATGTCCTCGGCGTTGATGGCGTCCATCATCACGTCCGAGTTCTTCTTCAGGTTCAGCGCGCTTTGCAGAGCGGCGCGGTAGCCCGTGACGACGACCTCGGTGACGGTGTCGGACGTGGTGGCCGGCGCGGCGGCCGTATCCTGGGCGGCCGCGAAGCTCGGCGCGGCGGCGACGAAGGCGGCCGTGGAGATGCTGGCGAGCAGCAGGGCTCGCTTCTTGTGGTGGTCTCGATGGATGGTCATTTAGGTTTCCTCCCCAATCTGACTTTCGACTCCGGGCGGCGGATGTTTCTCTGTCCGTCCCTTCGCCTGTTGATGGCCCCTAGTCGGCCGTGGTCCGTCGGCTGGCGTTCACGCCCTGCGGTGCGTGGCGGTCAGTCGACATCGTGATCTTTCCGGGTGGCGTTCAGCTCCCGCACCAGCTGGCGGTCAGGGCGAAACAGCACGGTGCGCTCGCCGCCCAGCTCGCGGGTCTGGCCGCTGGTCGGATTGACGAGGGCGCGAGGCCGGGTCTGGTGGATGGTCAGTTCGCCGATGCTCGGCACGTCCAGGCTGTGACCGTCCAGCAGCGCCTGGCGCATGCGGTTCAACAGCGCCTGGACCAGCACGTCGCTGACCTCGCGATCCATGCGCGAGAAATCCATGAAGGGTTGGACGAAGCCGCCATCAACGCGCATGGGCGCCCCGCTCATCCGAGGCGATCCGCGCAAGGCGATCGATATGGCTCAGGGCTCGCAATTGGCCCGCCTCCCCTTCCCTAATCGGCGAAAACGCCGCTTTCCCGGTTGGACACCGGTGTCACTTGTTTCGACATAAACATGCCGAATTTAAATCGGAAAGAGAAAAGTTACCGGTCACATGCGATTTATAGGGCAAATACTTGCTTAGAATTGCCCTAAACCAAGATCAACGAATGAGCTAAACCGATCCGCACAACAAAGATGTCCGAACGGCGATTTTTTTGTTGGCGCATTGAACCGGCGGCCGCGAACCCGCATCGTCGGCGGCATAAGACGGCGCGTGACTTATAGGGAGGGGCCGTGGCGAAACCGCACCGGCCGAGCGCCGACAACGACGTGCGAACGTGGAGCGGCCAGTCGGCCTTCCGCGAGAGCTACTGCGATGACTGGGAGGACCTGCGCCGCTTTCTGCGGGCGCGGTTCGGCCCCGGCCCGCCCGAGCCCGAGGACCTGGCGCAACAGGCCTTCGTCAAGCTGGGCGAGCGACCGGCGGACCAGGACCACGAGAGCCCGCGGGCCTTCGTGTTTCGCGTGGCCATCAATCTCGCGCGCGACGCCTTGCGACGTCAGAAGATGGCTTCCCGCCTGGTGTCGGCCTCCGCGCCGGCGCTGGAGGCGGACGCCGAACCTGACGCCGAGCGGACTATCATCGCCAAGCAGGAGCTGGGCGTGCTGAGCCGCGTTGTCGAAGGCCTGCCTCCGCGTCACCGCCGCTTCCTGGCGGCCAACCGCGTGGCCGGTCAAAGCTTTGCCGAGATCGCCCGCCAGAACGGCGTGTCCGAGGCGTTGGTGCGGAAAACGGTCGGGGAAGCCGTCGCCGCCTGCCAGCGCGCCATCGCGGGCGGTCAGATAGACTTTCGAGGATTGTCTCGTGAACGCAACCGTCGCGCCTGACGACGACATCGAGGGAAAGGCCCGCGACTGGGCCCTGACCGTGTTCGGCGAGCGCCTGTCGCCCGAACGCGCCGACGACCTGCGCGACTGGCTGGCCGCCGATCCTCGCCATGCGGAGGCCTATGACCAGGCCGAGCAACTGATGCTGGCCCTGAGCAGCGTCGATGTCCTCGCCCAGGAACAACGCCCGGCGCGCGCCCCGGCCTGGCGCTGGGTCGCCGCCGCCGGCCTGCCGCTGGCCGCCTGCCTGGCGATCGGCGTCGGCCTAGCGACGCGTCCGCCCGAGATCCTGGAGAGCGGCCGCGTGGTGCGCACCGCCACGCTCAGCGATGGCAGCGTCGCCACCCTGGCCCCCGAGACGCGCCTGCGGAAGGTCGGCCTGTTTGGCGGCCGCCACTATGTGCTCGAGCGCGGCGAGGCGCTGTTCGACGTCCGCCACGCCCAGGGCCGCAAGTTCCAGGTCGAGGCCGGCGAAACGGAAGTCACGGTGCTGGGCACCCGCTTCGAGGTCCGCCATGCGCCCAGCGGCGAGATCGGCGTGGCGGTCGAGCGCGGCCGCGTCGCCGTGCACCGCGACGAGGGCGGCCCCGCCTTTGACGCCGTGCTGGCGCGCGGCGACAGCGTCACCCTGGACGCGGCCGGCGCCCACCCGGCCAAGCTGGCCGATCCGGCCGCGATCGCCGGCTGGCGCCAAGGTCGCCTCAGCTATGTCTCGGCCCGCCTGACCGACGTCGCTAGCGACATCGGCCGCTTCTCGGCCGTGCGTGTGGTCGCCGCTCCGGCCGTGGCCGACCTGCGGGTGACCGCCAGCTTCCGCGCCGACCAGTCGCGCGCCTTCGTCGCCAACCTGCCGACAGCGCTGCCGGTCACGGTCCGCCCACGCGCCGACGGCGTCCTGGTGGTGAGCGCCCGCTAAAAGAAAGCCGGCGAGGCGGACCTCACCGGCTTCAGTCATGCCTGTGTGCGGGGGAGTGCTCACAAACATCAGGGAGGTAGACGGGGGAGAGGCTCCCCCGTCTGGAGGCGCCTAGAACTTGCCGCGCACGCCGAACTTGATGGTCCGGCCATTGTACTTGGCGTAGTCCATGCGGGTCTTGCGGCCATTGCCGTAGCGACCGCTGACGTCGTCGAAGAAGTCGTACTGCAGGGCGTTGGCCAGGTTCAGGGCGTCGAGGCGGACCTCGATGCTGTCATTGACCTTGTAGGTCACGTTGCCATCGAGGAACCCGGCGCCCGAGTGCCAGCGCTGCAGGTCCGAGCCGTTGTTGGACGTCTCGATGATGTTCTTGGCCTTGTAGTTGTACGACAGGCGCACCCCGAACGGGCCCTTCTCGTAGTAGCCGGTCAGGCTGTACGAGTACTTGGGCACCGTGTTGACGTTCAGGATCTTGCCGCCCGTCGTCGTGTAGTCGAAGCCCGACGTGTTGACGTGGGTGAAGCTGGCCAGGGCGCCGAAGCCGCTCCAGAAGCCGGGCAGGAAGTCGAACGACTGCTGGTAGGCCAGCTCGTAGCCGTCCAGCTTGATCGTGCCCTGGTTATAGAAGGTCGACAGGGTGATCGGCAGGTTCGGGTCGATCTTGCCGGTCGCCGGGTTCTGGAAGATCGGCGCCAGGGCCGCGTCGGGCAGGCCCAGCGACGAGAACGGCACGTTGATGTTGGTCGAGACGGTGGTGTCCTTCAGCTCCTTCCAGAAGAAGCCGGCGCTGAGGATGCCGCCGCGGCCGAAGTACCACTCCACGCCCGTGTCGTAGTTGGTCGCCGTCTGCGGCAGCAGATTGGGATTACCGGCCGTGGCGCGGGTCTCGTAGATGTTCGGGATCACGGTGTTGGCGGCGATGATCGACAGCGAGGCGCGAGTGATCGTCTTGCCCCACGAGCCACGCCAGATCAGCTTGTCGGTCAGGTCGTAGGCGAAGCTGGCTGACGGCAGGGTGTTCTTGTACGAGCCCTCGGCCTCGTTGGGCTGATAGGTCGTCACGCCGTTGTTGGTCTGGCGCAGATAGTTGTCGATGTGGGTGTCGGTTTCCGAATAGCGGACGCCGACATTGACGCGCAGCTCGCGGTCCAGGACCTGGCCCTTCAGGTCGCTCTGCACGAAGGCGGTCTTGACCGTTTCCTCGGCCCCGAACGAGGCGTTGAAGTCGACCGGCGTGGCCTTGGCCGTGCCGATCGGGTCGAAGGTGCTCATCACATAGTCGCGGCCGAACACCGCCCACTGCTGCGGATAGCCCGAGCCGATCACCAGGTTGTCGATCGGCACTTCACGCAGCATGGCGTTGCGCAGGGCGGTGGCGCCCAGCGACGCGATCTTGGCGGTGCCGGCGGCGGTGGCGTTGCGCTTGGTGGTAGTCTTCCTGGTCGAGACGTACGAGAAGCCGCCCTTCAGGTGACCCTCGATGCCGAACACGCCGTAGTCGTAGTCGGCGAACAGCTTGGCCGTCTTTTCCTTGTCGACCTCACGCCGCCAGTCGAAGCCGACGCCGAAGTCCTCGTAATTGGCCGGGTTGGTGAAGTCGACGCCGGGCGCCGACAGGGCCGGATAGACGTGATCGTCCGTGTACTTGATGGTCGTCGTGACGCCGTACAGGTTCGAGATCAGGCGGTTGCCGGTGAAGAAGGCGTCGCTTTCGCTCAGGCTGCCCTGGGCGGTGACCTTCAGCTTGTCCGTGGCCTGATAGGCGGCGTTGAACGACGCCATTTTGAACTCGGTCTGGGAGTCGTAATAGTAGCTCTCGCCCAGGTACGAGGTGTTGCCGAACGTGCCTTCCAGCAGGTTGGACTTCGGATCCAGGGTCACGTTGATCGGCACGAAGCCGTTGTGACCCGGCGCGCCCGGCTTGGCGGTCGGGATGGTCGTGCGCGAGTTCCGGATCGGCAGGCCGAAGGTGTATTCGTCCAGCGAGTCCTGCAGCTTCGAGTACAGGCCGTCGACGCTGATGTTCACCTTCTCGTTCTGATACTGCAGCGAGCCGACCGCGCCGGTGCGCTCGCGCGTGTTTTCACCGCCGTAGTAGCGGTAGAAGCGCGGCAGATAGCCGTTCTCGATCTGGGCCTGGGTCAGCGAACCGCGGTTGTAGCGCGGGTCGGCGAAGTCGAACGCGAAGGCGAACTGGCCCTTGTTGGGCGACAGGCTGGCCAGGGCGTGGCTGTTGTAGCCGCCGGTGGCCTCGAAGCCGGAACGGTTGTTGACGCTCTTGGAATGGGCCACCGCGAACAGGGCGCCGAAATTCCCCCAGGTGTTGGAGAACAGCGCGAAACCGGCCGGGTCCAGGTGCTTGGACTTGTCGTTGTACGAGCCGACGACCTGGTAGCGGATGTTGCGGCCGGCCTTGTCGAACGGACGCGGCGTCTGCAGATCGACGACACCGCCGATGCCGCCTTCTTCCAGCTCGGCCAGGGGCGTCTTGTAGAAGTCGACGCGGCCGAACAGTTCCGAGGCGAAGACGTCGTAGTTGAAGTCGCGCGACGAGCCGCCGACATTGCCCGACGAGGTCGTGCGGACCGGGGCGCCGTTGATGGTGGTGACGTTGTAGTCCGAGCCCAGGCCGCGGATCGAGATGCGCTGGCCCTCGTTCGACGCGCCGTCACGGCTGAGATACACGCCCGGAATGCGCTGCAGGGCTTCGGCGACGTTGGCTTCGGGGAACTTGCCGATGTCCTCGGCGACGATGGAGTCGCGGACGACGATGGCGTCCTTCTTCAGGCCCAGCGACTTTTGCAGCGAGGACCGGAAGCCGGTGACGATCACCTCCTCCACGGTGTCCTGGCCGGCCGCCGGAGCCGCCGTTTGCGCCCACGCGTTGGTGGCGACGCCGCCCAGGCCAGCGGCCAGAATCGTCGTCAGCAGAAGTTGCTTCTTCATGTTCCCTCCCCGTCGCGGTCATTCGCCGCGCAGTTTTCCCCTCCCCGCCCGGCGTGCCCGAGGGGGTTGCCCGCCGTTGGCGGAGCATTTCAAAAATCGAACTGGAGACGCGTTATGCGTGATGGCGCGGACTAGCCGCGCCGCAGTGCCCTAGACATGTTTCCTCGCATTCGAGCTTTTCGCTTCTGTCGATAGGCGTAACACATATCGAAGCGAGTCCACATATATCGGAACGACGTTTGTCTGATTTTTTCGCCGCTGAAATGTTTCGACAGGCGCCGTTGCACGCCGGCCACATCAGACCTCAGAGCATTTGACATACGAAAACACGCGCGCGGTCGCCCGCGCGCGTGCTCGAAGGATTCGAAGAGGAAGCGGGTTAGCGGTAGCCGAACTCGGCGCTGATCTTCTGGGTGGTTTCCTTGACGTAGTCAGCCACGGCCTCGATCCGCGCGTCGTCCATGTACTGGGCGATCGAGGACACCGAGACGGCCGCGATGATCTTGCCGCCCATGTCTCGGATCGGCGCGGCCACACAGCGGATGTGGTCCTCGTTCTCGTCCAGATCCATCGTGTAGCCCAGGCTGCGATAGCGGGCCATGACGTCCAACCACTGGCGCAGGTCGTAGCGATAGCGCGGGAAGATCGTCGCCTCGCGCAGGAACACCTCGCGCAGGACCTCTTCACTCTCGTCCAGCAGCAGGGCCTTGCCCAGGCCCGTGTGGCGCAGCGGCTGGCGCTCGCCGATCACGCAGCGCACCTCGATACGGCGGGTGCCGGGGATCTTGTCGATATAGTGGACCTGGTCGCGCTCCAGCACGCCCAGGTTCACGGTGTCGCCGGTGTCGACCGACAACTGGCGCAGGTGATCGTGGCTGACCCGAGTCAGGGTGATCTGCTGCGACGCCGCGTAGCCCAGCTCCAGGAGCTTGGTGCCCAGGGCGTAGCCTTCCCGCGTCGAGAACGACAGGAAGCCGGCCTCGACCAGGGTCGAGGCCAGGCGGTGCACCGTCGTCTTGTTGAGGTCCAGCGACTTGGCCATCTTGCCGAGCGTGGTGTCGCCCTTGGCCACCCGGCTCAGAACCTCGAGCCCCTTGAAGAGGGTCTGGGCGCCGGCATTGGCCCGCGCCGACGCGACCTCTTCCACATCCGCCGTGGCGATGTCCTTCATATCAACCGTTCATGCTGGCCCGATGGCGACATTGCCCCGGGCCGTCCCGAATAGTGATACGCCCCTCGCAGGGCAATACAAGCCTGACACCGGTGTCGGAACTCATATCCTAGTAGTCGACGGCGTAGTCCTTGAGGAACGGCTGTCCCGCGAATGCCAGCTTCTGGGTCCAGGGTTGGGCCGGCGTCGTCCAGAAACTATCGGTCGCCGGCAGCCCCAGGGCCAGGAAGCCCTCGCTCGTGATGTACATGCTGCCGTTGTTTGAATACCAGTCGCCCAGGGCCGGGTTGGCGCCGACGAAGCCGATCGTCAGGAAACCGTCCTTGAAGTTGCTGGCCTGGCTGAACACCGCCTTGTGTACGGCGGTCAGGGCGGCCCGCACCTGCCCTTCCGACAGTTTCTGGGGCAGCTGCTTGCGCTTGGCCATGAACGCCAGCGGCTGGAACGCCGCGGTGCGATAGGTCAACGAGCGGCCGAACGGCGGGAAGGTCCCTTCCGGCGAGACCAGGCGCTCCAGATGTTCGCAATAGCGCTGGGCGCGCTTGACGGCCAGCTCGCGCCACTGGGTCAGGTTGTCGTTCCAGAACGGGGCCTTGTTGGCCTCCATGATCTCCAGCACCTGGATCATCATCGGGTGCATGACGAACGAGTTGTAGTAGTCGAAGTGGAACTTCTCGCCGTCCTTGATCCAGCCGTCGCCGACGTACCAGCTGTTGATCGCGCGCACGGCCATGCTCATGCGCATCGGGTCGTACTCCTCGCCGATCTGCATCAGGAAGGCTTCGTTCATCGCCGCGAACAGCAGCCAGTTCGTGATCGGAGGATTGGCCCGGCGCAGGCCCTTGATCTCGGCGACGATGCGTTTCTTGGTCGTGGCGTCCAGCGGGTCCCACAGGGTCTTCGGCGCCCGCAGCAGGGCCTGGGTGTAATAGGACGAGTCGACTAGGGCCTGGCCCGTACCGCCCCAGGCCAGATAGTCGGGGCTCTTGGGATCCACCGAGTGGACATAGGCCTGCACCGCCTGGTCTTTCAGGCGCTTGCGCACCTTGCCCTCGGCGGTGTCGTCGTCGGGCAGGGCCAGCCATGGCGACACGCCCGAGATCAGGCGGCCGAAGCACTCCAGATAGGCCACATTGCGGTCGCGGCCGTCCCAGGTGGGGCTGAGCTCCAGCGGGAAGGTCTTCTTCAGCTCGCCCGTCGACATCGCCGCCAGGACCGGGCTGGCGATCTTCTCCAGCAGCCCAGCCATGTAGGCGCGGTCGTCGATCGCCGCCGCCGGCTTGGCGGCATTGGCCGCGCCGGCGGAGCCCAGGGTCGCGGCGCCAACCAGGGCCGCCTTCATGAAATCGCGCTTGTGCATGACTGCCCCCTATCGAGCTTGTTTGGACGCCGCGGGCGCCTTGAGATCGAGATCCGCCATCGCCGTCGCGGCCAGCAGGAAGGCCCCGACGCCGTAGAATTGAGTGTCCTCGTAGCTGACGCTTTCGGGACGATCGCCGATCGGCTGCACCCAGCCGAACTTGCCGTCCGGATGCACCGCGCGGGTCAGAGCGCCCCAGCCCTTGCGGATCGTCGGCTCGTAGGTCGCGCGGTCCAGCAGGCCAGCCTTCACGCCCCAAGCGAGACCATAGGTGAAGAAGGCCGTGCCGCTGGATTCCGGTAGCGACTTGGCCGGGTTGGCCAGCAGTGACGGCGACCAGTAGCCGTCGGGCTTCTGGATGGCCTTCAGCTTAGCGGCCATCTCCTTGAAGACGGCCTCCAGGCGCACGCGATCGGGATCGCCCGGCGGCAGCATCGGGATCACCCGCGCCAGGCCGGCCACGACCCAGCCGTCGCCGCGGCTCCAGAACACCTTCTCGCCGTCAGGGCCGCGGCGGGTGAAGAACCGCGAGTCCCGGTAATAGAGGTGCTCCTCCTTGTCGTAGAGATAGTCGGTGGTCGCCGCGAACTCCTTGCGGGCATAGGCGGCGTACTTCGGGTCGCCGGTCACGGCCGAGAGCTCGAACCAGGTCGCCGGGGCCATGAACAGGGCGTCGCTCCAGCACCAGCGCTGGTCGCAGTCGACGCCGCGCGGGTCGGTATATTCGGCGTGTTCCAGTCCGACCTTGGGCGGATAGGCCAGGATGGCGTCGAAGCGCTGGCGTAGCGGGCCTATCGCCGCGTCGCCGGCCCCGTGCTTGGCGGCCCACAGATAGGACTGGCCGATCACATGCTCGTCGGCGTGATAGAAACGCTTGCCCAGCGCCCACTTGTTGGCCGCGCCGCGCGCCAGGATCGCCTGGCGGTAGGCGGTGTTGTCCGAGCGGTCGGCCAGGTCGCGTAGGCCCACGAACAGCGCGCCCTGCACCCAGCCGGCCGGGTCGACGGTGTCGCGCGCGGCTTCCGGCGGGATGTAGCCAGCGGCCATGGTCGCCAGCTGGTAGTCGGCAACCCGCTCGGCCAGCCGCATGACGTCGGCGCGGCGCCAAGGCGTCTCCACACCTTGGGCGACCTGGGCCGCGGGAGCGATCTGGGCCGAGGCGGCCATGGGCAGGGCGCTCAGAGCGGCCAGGCCCAGGGTGAGTCCAGCGATGACCTTCATCGGGCGGTTTCCTCTCCGGTTCGTGGTGTCAGGTCCTCGGCTCGTACCGGACGGAGCCTGGGCGTCAGCAGGTGGATCAACAGCAGGGCGAGCAGATAGGCCCCGCCGGCGACCATGAAGATCGGCTGGTACGAGCCCAAAGCCTCGAGCACGCGGCCGTTGAAGGTGGTCATCAGCATGCCGCCGATCGCGCCCGCCGCGCCGCCCAGCCCGATCACCGAGGCGACCGACTGGCGCGGGAACAGGTCCGACGGCAGGGTCATCAGATTGGCCGACCAGGCTTGGTGCGCCGCGGCGGCCAGGGCGATGATCGCCACCGCGCCCCACAGGTTGTCGACGAACTGCACCAGCACGATCGGCGTCACGGCCAGGGCGCAGGCCAGCAAGGTCCACTTGCGCGCCGCATTCGCTGATCTTCCCGCCTTCATCTGCCGCGACGAGCTCCAGCCGCCCAGGATCGAACCAACGTCGGCGACCAGGTAGATGGCGATCAGGGGCGGGCCGAACGACTTCAGGTCCAGGCCGTGCCGCTTGTGCAGGAAGTCGGGCAGCCAGAAGAGATAGAGCCACCAGACCGGATCAGTCAGGAACTTGCCGACCGCATAGGCCCAGGCCTCGCGCCGTTGCAGCAGGCGCCGCCAGGGCGTGCGCACGGCGACCTCTTCCGATCGCCCGTCCTGGATATAGGCCAGCTCGCTGGCCGAGATCTTCGAGTGCTGCTCGGGCGAGCGATAGACCAGCAGCCAGGCGACCAGCCATAGCAGGGTGATCAGGCCGGTGGCGATGAACGCCGCGCGCCAGCCGAACGCCAGGGTCACGGCCGGCACCAGCAGCGGCGTGACGATGGGACCCAGCGCCGTGCCGGCGTTGAACAGCCCGACCGCCTGGGCGCGCTCCTTCTGCGGGAACCACTCCGACACCGCCTTCAGGCTGGCGGGGAAGGCGCCGGATTCGCCCAGGCCCAGGCTGAAGCGGGCGAGCGCGAACTGGGTGACCGTATGGGCAAAGCCGTGGGCGATGCTCGCGATCGTCCAGACCACGAAGGCCACCGCATAGCCGATGCGCACGCCCAGCAGGTCGATTGCCCGGCCGAAGGAGACGAAGCCGATCGCATAGGCCAGCTGGAACCAGAAGACGATGTTGGCATAGGCGACCTCGGTCCAGCCCAGGTCCTTCTGCAGGGTCGGCTTCAGGATGCCGATCATCTGCCGGTCGATGTAGTTGATGCCGATGGCCAGGAAGAGCAGCGCGCAGATCAGCCAACGATAACGCGTGGCGGGCTTGTCCGACGGGGCGATGGTCATGGCGCGCGCTCCCTATCGCAGCTGGCAGAGGTCGACGGGGGTCATGTCCTCGTAGTCGAGGTTCTCGCCGCCCATCGCCCAGATGAAGGCATAGGCGTGGGCGCCGACCCCCATGTGCACCGACCAGGGCGGGCAGATCACCGCCTCCTCGTTGGCGACCACCAGGGTGCGCAGCTCGTCGGCCTCGCCCATGAAATGCAGCACCCGCTCGGTCTCGGGCAGGCGGAAATAGAAATAGGCCTCCGAGCGCCGGTCATGCACGTGCGGCGGCATGGTGTTCCAGACGCTGCCCGAACGCAGGATGGTCAGCCCCATCAACAGCTGGGCCGAGGCGCAGACCCCGGGGATGACCATCTGGTAGATGATGCGGTGATTGGCGGTGTCCTGCGTGCCGCGCTCCAGCGGGATGGCGGCGGCGGTCGACAGGGCCTTGGTCTCGAAGGCGGCGTGGGCCGGGGTCGAGGCCAGGTAGAAGCGAGCGGGATTGGCCGGATCGTCGCTCTCGAACCGCACCTCGGCCGCGCCGCGCGTGATGTAGAGCGCGTCCAAAGGCGCCAGGGCGAACACCTGACCGTCGACGATGATGCGCCCGGCGCCGTGGCCGACATTGACGACGCCCATCTCGCGCGCCGCCAGGAACGGCTTACCGGCGTGGGACGGTGGCTCGGTCTGGACAGGCAGCGCCAACGGCTGGCTCAGCGGCGTCACGCCGCCCAGCACCAGACGCTCCTGGTGCAGATAGTTCAGAGTCAGGCCGCCGGCGACGAACAGGCCATCGACCAGATACCGCTCGCGCAGGTCCTGGTTGCTGGCGCCGGCCATCATGTCCGGATGGGTGGCGTAGAAGACTCTGTCGTAGATCAAGCCAAAGTCCCCACCCCAACGCGCCTCGGCGTATGCGCCGATGGCGGGCGGCGTCTTAAAGTCCGCCCGATAGGATTTTCTGGCAAAACTATATTCGGAACGCAAGTCCACAAATCGGAACAGATGGTCTTAAAAGGCTGAAAAGCGCGATTTCCGTCACGGACTTTCACACTTTGTCACACAAAAGTGGAACGGCAGTGCGGCCAGTAGGAACTGGGCCAATAATTGCGAAAGCCGAAATAATCCCTTCCACACCGCGCCAATTAAAGAAATTCGACGCAGCAATATCTTCCTCGCCATGAGGCGACGACGACAGACGGTCGGGCCTCACATCTGAGGAGATCCGACATGAAGCGCCTGCTCGTTCCGTTGCTGCTGGCCACCGCCAGCCTGGCCCCGCTGACCCCCGCAATCGCCGCGCCCAAGGCGCCGGCCGCCGTCGAGCGCCTGGCCCCGCCGGTGGTCCACTACCGCTCCGCCACCATCGACGGCGTGAAGATGTTCTACCGCGAGGCCGGCCCCACAGGCGCCCCGGTCGTCGTGCTGCTGCACGGCTTCCCGACCTCGTCGCACATGTTCCGCAACCTGATCCCGCTGCTGGCCGACCGCTACCACGTGATCGCCCCCGACTATCCGGGCTTTGGCCAGAGCGACGCGCCCGACCACACCAAGTTCGAATATAGCTTCAGCCACTATGCCGACATGACCGACACGCTGCTGACCCAGCTGAAGGCCGAGCGCTACGCCCTCTACGTGATGGATTACGGCGCCCCGGTCGGCTACCGCTTGGCCATCAAGCACCCCGAGCGGGTCAGCGGCCTGATCGTCCAGAACGGCAACGCCTATGAAGAGGGCCTGCGGGAGTTCTGGAACCCCATCAAGGCCTACTGGGCCGACGGCTCGGCCGCCCACCGCGAGGCGCTGGCGGGGGTGCTGACCCTGGACACCACGAAATTTCAGTACACGGACGGCGTGAAGGACGTCAGCCGCATCAGCCCCGACAACTGGACCCACGACCAGGCCCTGCTGGACCGCCCCGGCAACAAGGACATCCAGCTGGACCTGTTCTACGACTACCGCACCAATGTGCCGCTCTACCCGCAATTCCAGGCCTTCTTCCGCGAGCGCAAGCCGCCGACCCTGGTGGTGTGGGGCAAGAACGACCAGATCTTCCCCGCCGAGGGCGCCCTGCCCTACAAGCGCGACCTGCCCGACGCCGAGATGCACCTGCTCGACACCGGCCACTTTGCCCTGGAAGACAAGCTGGACGAGATCGCCCCGCTGATCCGCGACTTCCTGGATCGCAAGGTCGCCCGCTGACTATAAGGGAGACTTAAGGTAGGGGGCGGGCGTCATGGATCGCTGGCAAGCGATGAGAGTGTTCGTGAAGGTGGCCGAAGCCAAGGGCTTCGCCGAGGCCGCGCGACACCTGCACATGAGCCCGCCCGCCGTCACCCGTGCGGTGGCGGCGTTGGAGGAGACCATCGGCGCGCGCCTGCTGACCCGCACCACCCGCTCGGTCACCCTGACAGACGCCGGGGCGCGGTTCTTCGAGGACTGCACGCGGATCCTGGCCGACCTGGCCGAGGCCGAGGCCAGCGCCGCTGGTAGCTTCGCCCGCCCCAGCGGCGTGCTGACCATCACCGCCCCCGTGATCTTCGGCCACCGCTACATCCTGCCGATCATCATGGACTATCTGGCGCAGCACCCGCAGGTCAGCGTCCGCACCCTGTTCGTCGATCGCATGGTCAACATCGTCGACGAGGGCGTAGACCTGGCGGTGCGCATCGGCAACCTGCCCAATTCCGGCTTCAGCGCCCTGCGCGTCGGCCAAGTCCGCCGGGTGATCTGCGGGTCACCGGACTATTTCGAGAAGAACGGCGTGCCCGCCGCGCCGGCCGACCTGGCCAACCATGCGGTCATCGCCACGACCAGCGCCTGGGCGTCGTCGGAATGGCGCTTTGGCCAGGACGACAAGACCATCGTCCACGTCCACCCGCGCCTGTTCTGCAACACCAACGACGCGGCCCTGCAGGCGGCGATCGCCGGGTTCGGCCTGACGCGGGTGCTGTCGTACCAGGTCGCCCCCTCGCTGGTGTCGGGCGAGCTGCAGACGGTGCTGTCGGCCTATGAAGAAGCGCCGCTGCCGATCCACCTCGTTCACCCCGAAGGGCGACAGGCGCCGGCCAAGGTCCGCACCTTCATCGACTTCGCCGGCGAGCGACTGCGGGCCGACCGCCTGCTCAACTAGGCTACAGCAGGCCCATCCACGAGATCGCGTCGACGGTCTGCCCTTCAGCGAGCCTGGCGAAGACGTCGTGCAGGAAGGTCTTGGCCGTCTTGCGGAAACGAAAGCGGGACATCGCTCAGTGCTCCCGCGCCAGGGTCAGCAGCGCCCGGATCTGACCGGCGCACAGGCCGACACGTTCGGCCCGGCCGCGCGCCGCATCCATCGTGACGCCAGCTCGCAACGCCAAGGCCAGGACGATCGCCGCCTGGACCTGGATGTCGAAGCTTCGCCCTTCGCGGGCGGCGTCGATTTCGGCCCCGGTCAGGCCGGCTTGCGAAGCCTCCTCCGCCACGGCGGGTTCGGTCGGAAACAGGGCCAGCCGGACCTGCACGGCCAGCTTCGGGTTCAGATCTGCGGGGGTCATCGTTCTCTCCGGCGGGGTTGGCCGATGAGATCGGTATGAGCCCCACGCGGGATCGGAAGAACGCGGATCCGGCGGAATGGATTGTTCCGCCGATCGAAACGTCAGCGAGACGATCCACTCACCATTTCACTGTGCGGAATAGTGCCTTTACCCCGTCACGGCTTCAGCGCAGCGGGGCGGCGTCTAGTTTTCGGGACATCGGATGGACGCCGTGTCCAGCCGCTCCGCCCCAAAGGACACGACGATGCGTCTGCACTACTTCCCGCTCTCGGGCCACGCCCACCGCGCCCAGCTGTTCCTGTCGCTGATCGGCGTCGAGGCCGAACTGATCGAGGTCGACCTGGCCGGCGGCGCCCACAAGACGCCCGCGTTCCTGAAGCTGAACCCGTTCGGCCAGGTGCCGGTGCTGGAAGACGGCGACATCGTCATCCCGGATTCCAACAGCATCCTCGTCTATCTGGCCAAGAAGTACGGCAAGACCGACTGGCTGCCGGAAGACGTTGTCCAGGCCGCCCAGGTGCAGCGCTGGCTGTCGGTCGCCGCCGGCCAGCTGGCCTACGGCTCGGCCGCCGCGCGCCTCGTCACCGTGTTCGGCGCCAAGTTCGACACCGACGAGGTCATCGGCCGCGGCCACGCCCTGCTCAAGACCCTGGAAGACCTGCTGACCCAGCAAGACTGGCTGGTCGCCGGTCGCCCGACCATCGCCGACGTCGCCCTCTACAGCTACACGGCCCGCGCGCCCGAGGGGAATGTCGACCTCGAGCCCTATCCCGCCGTTCGCCAGTGGCTGGCCCGCATCGAGGCCCTGCCGGGCTTCGTGCCGTTCCGCCGCACGCCCATCGGCCTGGCCGCGTAACGCCGCCGGATCGCCAGGGAGAGCGCCATGACGACGACAGAGATCGAAAAGCCCTCTCCCTGGCATCGCGGCGAGATCGAGATTCAGCGCGCGGTCGGCGTCGACAAGCGCATGGACGAGATCGGCCGCCGCGTGCTGCGCGACTACCTGCTGGACCAGCATCGCCAGTTCTTCCCGCAGCTGCCGTTCCTGGTGGTCGGCAGCGTCGATCCGACCGGCGCGCCCTGGGCGACGATCGTCGCCGGCCAGCCAGGCTTCATCAGCTCGCCCGACATCCACACCCTGGCGATCGCCGCCGTGCGCCAGCCCAGTGACCCGGCCGATGCGGGCATGGAGGACGGTGATCCCGTCGGCCTGCTGGGTATCGAGCTGCACACCCGCCGCCGCAACCGCATGAATGGCGCGCTGGTCCGCCGGCCCTATGGCTTCGACGTCACGGTCGGCCGCAGCTACGGCAACTGCCCGCAATACATCCAGCTGCGCGACTTCGACGTGATCGGCGATCCGGCCGCGCCCTATGGCGGTCAGGTCGAGACCTTCGAGGTCCTGGACGCCGAGGCCCGGCGGACAATCGAAGCCGCCGACGCCTTCTTCGTCGCCTCCTATAGCGACGAGAACGGCCGCGAGGTCGACGTCTCGCACCGGGGCGGCAAGCCCGGCTTCGTGCGGATCGGGCAGGACGGCGTCCTGACCATCCCCGACTTCGCCGGCAACCTGTTCTTCAACACGCTGGGCAACATCCTGCTGAACGGCAAGGCGGGCCTGGTGTTCGTCGACTTCGCCACCGGCGACCTGCTGCAACTGACCGGCGACGCCGAGGTGGTGCTGGATTCGCCCGAGATCGCCGCCTTCCAGGGGGCCGAGCGCCTGTGGCGCGTGCGCCCGACCCGGTTCGTGCGCCGCCGCGCCGCCCTGCCCGTCCGCTGGAGCACCCGCCAGCACGGCGCCTCGCCCAACGCCCTGATCACCGGTAACTGGGACGAGACCGCCGCGCGCCTGAAGGCCGCTGAATTGGCCAACCAGTGGCGACCGTTCCGGGCACGGAAGATCACGCAGGAAAGCGCCACAATCGCCTCGTTCGAGCTGGAGCCCGCCGACGGCGCGGTCGCCATCCCACACCTGGCCGGCCAGCACCTGCCGATCCGCGTGCAGCCGCCCGGCGCCGAGCGCCCGGTGATCCGCACCTATACCCTGTCGGTCGCGCCCTCGGACCCGTTCTACCGGATCAGCGTCAAGCGCGACGGACTGGTCTCGCGATATCTGCATGACCACATCCGCGAGGGCGACCTGATCGAGGCCCGCGCCCCGGCCGGTGACTTCACCATCGACGCGCTCGAGAAACGTCCCGCCGTGCTGCTGGCGGCCGGCGTCGGCATCACGCCGATGATCGCCATGGTCCGCCACCTGCTGTTCGAGGGCTTCCGCAAGCGCGGCGTCCGGCGGACCTACATCTTCCAGGCCGCGCGGACCAAGGCCGAGCGGGCCTTCGACGCCGAGCTTTCGGCCCTGGTCGAGGCCACCGGCGGCGCGATGCATCTGACCCGGATCCTCAGCGACACCGAGGGCGCCGATCCTGACGACTACGAGCTGCTGGGTCGCCTGGACATGGACGCGTTGCGCGCCGAGCTGCCGTTCGACGACTACGACTTTTATCTGTGCGGCCCGCCGGCCTTCATGCAGGCGGTCTATGACGGGCTGCGCGGGATGAACATCGCCGACCGGCGCATCCACGCCGAGGCGTTCGGTCCTGCCTCGATGCAGCGCACGCCCGACGTCGGGGCCGCGCCAATCCCGGCCGGCCCGCCGCCGGCGACGACCTCCAAGCCGGTCTTCTTCATGGAGTCCTCCAAGGAGGCCCGCTGGGAGCCTGGCTCAGGCACGCTGCTGGACCTGGCGGAGGCGCGCGGCCTGCAACCGGAGTTCAGCTGCCGCGCCGGGACCTGCGGCTCCTGCAAAACCAGGATCGTTCAAGGCGCGGTCTCGTATCTGAGACATCCTACGGCCCAGGTCGGCGACGACGAGGCGCTGATCTGCTGCGCGGTCCCGGCGGCCGACGGCCAAGCGCTGCAATTGGCGCTGTGATCCCTATCTACCTTGCGAACCAGGAGCTCCCCATGTCCCGTCCGCCGCTGCCTCCGTTCACCCGCGAGAGCGCCATCGAGAAGGTCCGCCTGGCCGAGGACGGCTGGAACAGTCGCGACGCCGCCAAGGTCGCCCTGGCCTATACGACCGACACCCGCTGGCGGAACCGCGCCGAGTTCCTCAACGGCCGCGACGAGGCCCAGGCCTTCCTGACCCGCAAGTGGGCCAAGGAGCTGGACTACCGCCTGATCAAGGAGCTGTGGGCGTTCGAGGGCAATCGCATCGCGGTGCGCTACGCCTACGAATACCACGACGACAGCGGCAACTGGTTCCGCGCCTACGGCAACGAGAACTGGGAGTTCGACGCCGACGGCCTGATGCGCCACCGCCACGCCAGCATCAACGAACACCCGATCAGCGAAGCCGACCGCAAGTTCCGCTGGCCGCTGGGCCGGCGGCCGGACGATCATCCCGGGCTGAGCGACTTCGGGTTCTAGTCAGCGGCCCTTCAGCCAGACCTCGACCCACCAGCTGGGCGAGGCGTCCTCGATCGAGGACGTCGTCCACGCCAGGACATCCGGATGGGTCATCCAGAAGCCGAGCGGCGGCGCGTGCCCCGTGTTCTCGAAACGCAGGTCCGCGTCCCGGCCACGCGGCACGTTGCTGTTCGGCATGGCCCACTGCTCTTGAGGAGGCGGACTGACGTCGTCTCGGAAATGCAGCGCGGCCTCGGTCAGCCCATCCCGCGCCGAGCCCGTGACCACCTCGCGCGTGGCGGGATGGCGCTGGAGGAACGCGACGCCGGCTTCCTCGGTGAGGACGATAGGCTTGAACGCGGAGGGCGGCTTGCGGGGTGTCACGGTCATGGTGGTGCGGCTCGTTGGCGCTAGGCCCTGGCGGCCCAGGAGGGACTCGAACCCCCGACCTTCGCTTTAGGAAAGCGCTGCTCTATCCTGCTGAGCTACTGGGCCTCGCTTCGCGCGGGCCAGGGTCAATAGCGCAAGATGGCGGGCGTGCGAACCCCGTCCACGGCAGGTGGGGGCGAACGCGGTGCGGCATTTCAAATCGATCTATGTGCAGGTCCTGATCGCCATCGCGCTGGGCATATTGGTCGGCGCGCTGTGGCCCAAGATCGGGGTGGCGGTGAAGCCGCTGGGCGACGCCTTCATCAAGCTGATCAAGCTGGTCATCGCGCCGGTGATCTTCTGCACCGTGGCCGGCGGCATCGCCCGCATGGGCGACATCAAGGCGTTCGGCCGGGTGGGCGTCAAAGCCCTGCTCTATTTCGAGGTCGTCTCGACCCTGGCCCTGATCCTGGGCCTGGTGGTCGGGCGCACCCTGCGCCCCGGCGACGGCTTCAATATCGATCCCGCCACGCTCGATCCGTCCATCGCCGCCGGCTATGTCGAGAAGGCCAAGCACGGCGAGGGGCTGGTCCCCTATCTGCTGCACCTGATCCCCGACACCTTCTTCAGCGCCTTCGCCGAGGGCAACCTGCTGCAGGTGCTGGTCATCGCCATCCTGACGGGCTTTGCCTGCACGCGGCTGGGCGACTTCGGCGACAAGGTCGCCAATGTGCTGGAGGACGCGGCCAAGCTGTTCTTCGGCGTCATTCACATCGTGGTCCGCCTGGCGCCGCTGGGCGCGTTCGGGGCCATGGGCTTCACGATCGGCAAGTACGGGATCGGGGCGCTGATGCAGCTGGGCGCGCTGGTGGCGACCTTCTACATCACCTCGCTGCTGTTCGTGCTGGTGGTGCTGGGGACGATCGCCTGGGCCAGCGGCTTCTCGATCCTGCGGTTCCTGGCCTACATCCGCGAGGAGCTGCTGATCGTGCTGGGCACCAGCTCGTCCGAGAGCGTGCTGCCGCAGATCATGGAGAAGCTGGAGAACGCCGGCGCGCGGCGCTCGGTCGTGGGTCTGGTCATTCCCACCGGCTACAGCTTCAACCTGGACGGCACCAACATCTACATGACCCTGGCCACCCTGTTTCTGGCCCAGGCGACGAACACCCACATCAGCCTGGGGCAGGAGTTGGCCTTGCTGGGCGTGGCCATGCTGACCTCGAAGGGCGCGTCGGGGGTCACGGGCGCGGGCTTCATCACCCTGGCCGCCACCCTGGCGGTCGTGCCCGACATCCCGATCGCGGCCCTGGCGGTGCTGGTCGGCGTCGACCGGTTCATGAGCGAGTGCCGGGCCCTGACCAACCTAGTCGGCAACGGCGTGGCCACCCTGGTCGTCGCGCGCTGGGAAGGCGCCCTGGACCGCGACAGGTTGTCGCGCGTCCTGCGGGGTGAAAAGGGCCCCGTCGAGCCCTCCGCGGCGTGAGCACGGCCAGCGAGCGCCGGCGCAAGACCTCGCCAGAACGTTGATCTAGCAGCGTTCTTGCACGGCTCGCGCCATATTCGTCGGCTATCCGACCCACACCGTCGCACAAGCTCAACCTTGGCGCATGTGCAAACGATCACACCAGCGTCCGGCGGCTCCGCTTGTCCGGCGCCGTCTGCATGTTAGGGTTTCAAACACAACCGACGTGCGATCTTCAAATAATGCTGGATTTGGCCCCTAGAGACGATGTCACGAAGTCCGAAACGGACCTGCTGACGCTCATCGAAACGATCGAGGCCCTGTCGGCGACCCGCACCATCAGCGAAGTGGCCGAGGTCGTCCGCAAGGCGGCCCGGCGCGTTTCCGGCGCCGACGGTGTCGCCTTCGTCCTGCGCGACAACGACAAGTGCTGGTACTTCGACGAGGACGCGATCGGCCCGCTGTGGAAGGGCAAGCGCTTCCCGCTGACAGCCTGCATCTCGGGCTGGGCGATGCTGAACCGCCAGACGGTGATCATCCCCGACATCTATCTGGACGAGCGCATCCCGCACGACGCCTATCGCCCGACCTTCGTCAAAAGCCTGGTGATGACGCCGGTGCGCATGGAGGATCCGGTGGCGGCCATCGGCGCCTACTGGTCGCACGAGCACGTCCCCGCCCCCGAGATCGTCAAGAAGCTGCAGGTGATCGCCCGCGCCACGGCCTCGGCCCTGGAAAGCGGCCGGCTGCACGACAGCCTGGTCGACGCCCGCCACCACGGCACCTTCCTGCTGCAGGAGCTGGACCACCGGGTGAAGAACACCCTGGCCATCGTCCAGTCGATCTCGCGCCAGACCCTGCGTTCGACGCCGACGCCGGAAGCCTTCGCCGAGACCTTCGAGAACCGCATTCTGGCCCTGTCGCAGGCCCACGAGCTGCTGACCCGCCGCGCCTGGGGCCGCGCCGACCTGCACGAAATCCTGAGCAAGGCCCTGGCCCCGTTCAGCCCCGACTTGGCCGAGCGGTTCGACATCATCGGCCCGGCCCTGACCTTCAGCGCCGAGACCTCGGTGTCGGTGCACATGACCCTGCACGAGCTGGCGGTGAACGCGGCCAAGCACGGCGCCCTGTCGACGCCCGAAGGCCGGGTGGTGATCCGCTGGAGCGTCGAGGAAACCGCGACGCCGCCGATGCTGACCCTGACTTGGCGCGAAGTTGACGGCCCGGCCGTAGCCGGCAAGCCCGAGCACAAGGGCTTTGGCCTCCAGATGATCGAGCGCGGCCTGTCGCGCGACCTGGGCGGCAAGGCCAATCTCGACTTCACGCCGGAGGGCGTGGTCTACACCCTGCGCGCTCCGCTGTCGCAAAGGATGAGTCTCGCGGCATGAAGTCCAGCAAGGTGATGATCGTCGAGGACGAGGCCCTGGTGGCCATGATGGTCGAGGACATGCTCGGCGATCTGGGCTGCGAGATCGCCGGCTCTTTTGGGGCCGTCAATGACGCCCTGGAATGGCTGGGCAGCGGCGAACCGGCGCCCGACGGCGCGGTGTTGGACGTCAATATCGGCGGCGAGATGGTGTTCCCGGTCGCCGAACAGCTGCGCGAGCGCGGCGTGCCGTTCGTGTTCGCCACCGGCTATGGCGACCTGCCGCGCAAGGGCTTCGAAAGCATCGAGGTCCTGGCCAAGCCGATCAATGCCGGCGCCCTGCGCAGGGCCGTGGACAAGTTCCAACCCGAATAGCCTGCCTCACCCGCCCTCGCGGATGAAGTCGATGAACGCTCGCAACGGCGCGGGCGCGCGGCGACGGCTGGGATAATAGAGGTAGAAGCCGCTGTAGTACGGACACCAGTCCTCCAGCACCCGCACCAGCTTGCCCGCCGCGATCAAGTCGGTGACCTGCTCCTCGAAGGCGAAGGTCGCGCCGATGCCGTCCAGGGCCGCCTGGATGGTCAGCTGCTGGTCATTGAGGGCCAGGGGCCCGTCGACCTCGATGTTGACCTCGATCCCGCCGCGCTCGAACTCCCAGGCGTAGAACCGGCCGCTGGCGAAGCGGTAGCGGATGCAGGGGATTTCCTTCAGCTGCTCGGGCGTGGTCGGCTTGGGATGTTTCTCGAAAAAGGCCGGCGAGGCGACGATGGCGGTGCGCTGGCGGCCGCCGATCGGCACGGCGACCATGTCCTGGGCGATGGTCTCGCCAAAACGGATGCCGGCGTCGCAACCCTCGGCCACCATGTCGACCAGGGCGGAGTCGGCGATGATCTCGACCGTCACCCCGGGCTGCTGAGCCAGGAACCGGGTCACCATCGGCAGCAGGACCATTTCGGCCGCCCCGCGCGCGGCGTTGAAGCGCAGCGCGCCCATCGGCTGGCCGCGGAAGTTGTTGAGATCGTCCAGCGCGTCGTCGATGTCGCGGAAGGCCGGCGACACGCGCTCGAACAGTTGCTCGCCGGCCTCGGTCAGGGCGACGCTGCGGGTGGTGCGGTTGACCAGGCGCAGGTCCAGGCGCTCCTCGATGCTGCGCAGGGCATGGCTCAGCGCCGACGGCGTGCAGCCCAGCTCGTCGGCCGCGCGGCGGAAGCTCTTGTGGCGGGCGATGGCCAGGAAACTGGCCAGGTCGGCGGGCGCGACGGGACGCATTGATGAGATCAACTCACTGACTTGTCGAGAAATGGGATGATTATCTCATCTAAGCGCGAGGTCTAGATATTCCTCCGTCGCCGCGACGCTCCCCGGACGCGGCCAAACGGAAGGAACGAGACATGCGCACCTGGTTCATCACCGGCGCCTCGCGCGGCTTCGGCGCGCTGATCGCCAAACACGCCCTGGCGGCCGGCGACGCCGTCGTCGCCACCGCCCGCAACCCGGCCTCGATCACCGAGCGCCTGGGTCAGCATCCCAACCTCCTGGCCGTGGCGCTGGACGTCACCGACGAAGCGCAAGCCCACGCCGCCGCCAAAGCCGCTGTCGAGCGCTTCGGCCGGATCGACGTGCTGGTCAACAACGCCGGCTACGGTCTGCTGGGCGCGGTCGAGGAAGCCACCGGCGCCGAGGTCGAGGCCCTGTACCGCACCAACGTCTTTGGCCTGCTGGCCGTGACCCGCGCGGTGCTGCCGCACATGCGTCGCCAACGCTCGGGCCGGATCCTGAACCTGTCGTCGGTGGGCGGCATCCGCTCGGGCGCGGGCTTTGGCGTCTACTGCTCGACCAAGTTCGCCGTCGAGGGCCTGACCCAGGCCCTGGCCGCCGAGCTGGCCCCGCTGGGCATCTTCGCCACGGCCGTCGAGCCCGGCTATTTCCGCACCGACTTCCTGGACTCGACCTCGCTGAGCATCAGCCCGGCCAGCATCGCCGACTACAACGAGACGGCCGGCGTGGTGCGGACCCTGGCCGCCCAGGTCAGTCACAACCAGCCCGGCGATCCCAACCGCCTGGCCAAGGTGCTGGTCGAATTCGTCGATGCGCCCAACCCGCCGGTCCGCCTGCCGCTGGGCAGCGACACGGCCGCCGCCACTGAGGCCGTCGCGGCCGCGCACCTGGCGGTGCTGAAGGACTGGCGGGCCGTGGCGGAGTCGACCGACTTCCCGGCCGAGGAAGCCGCCGCTTAAGGGCCGACCCGCAGGACCAGGATCTGGTTGACCTGGTTGGCGTCGTAATTGTCGTCCGAAGCCAGAACCAGCGTGCGGGCCCCGTCCTTGAGGCGCGGGCCCCACGCCATGACTTCCAGATTGTCGATCCGCACGCCCAGGCTGTCGAAGTTCAGCAACAGGCGCTTGTCGGCGGCCCGCACCGGCGTCGCCGACAGGCTCCCGATCTTCGAGACATCCTGTGCCTTGGCCAGGTCGGCCACATAGAGGCGGATGTGGTAGCTGTAGCGCCCATCCGCGCCCTTGATGCCCGAGCGCTCCAGCACCAGCAAACGGTGGCTATCCAGGGCCAGGACCTCGCTGATCCCGTTGTCGCCGACGCCCACGGGCGAGGCGACCTGCACCGGGTCGATGCGATAGGCGTACTGGGCCAGCACCTTGCCCGCGCGATCCAGTTTCGTCAGGCGCGTAAGGCCGCCCTCGGCCACCGAGGGGATCGGGCCGTCCTGGGCCAGGGGCCATTCCATCGACAGCCACAGGGACCGTCCGTCGACGGACCAGCTCATGCCTTCGGTGGTGGCGTTCTTGCGCGCGCCGGTCTTGCCGCTGTCGTGGAAGGTCAGGTTTTCAGGCACGACCTGTCGCGCGACCGGCGTCCCGTCGGCCTTCATCCGCCGCACCGACGGCGGATAGCCGTGGTCGAAGTCGCCCTCGGTGGCCCAGACCAGGTCGTGGTTCAGCGGATCGAAGCGGATGGACTCGCCGTCGGCGGCCTCGGTCCCTGCCTTGCGGTCGGGGAAGGTCGAACCGTCCTCGCGGCGCAGCGGGATCATCGCCTCCAGCACCGGACCGCAGGGTTTTCCGGGGCGCACGTCGAGCCGCCCCAGGAAGGCGTGCGAGGGCCCATGCTCGGACTTGTCGTCGCTGATGAAGGCCCAGAGGTCGGTGCGCGGATCGTGGTCTATCCCTGAGATCCCACCGTAGCCACCGCCCTGGAACGCGATCTGCTTCGGCGTCTCGCAGGCCTTGAGCAGCGAGACCCGCTCGGCCGAGGCGGCCGGCGTCGCCAGCAGCAGGACGGTCAGGGCCAGCGCCTTCATAAGGTCAGCTCCCGCAGGGCTACGGGACCATCCTCCCAGCCGATCAAGGCGGCTTTGGCCTCGGCGCGCTCGACCGCGATGGCCAGCTTGGTCCGGAACTCGACGGGATCGATCGTGAACGGTTGACTCTGTTGCTCTTCCGCATGCAGGCGCGCGCGCCCGTCCGCCGGCAGGATGTAGCCGACGTCCTGGCGGCGGAAGTTGGCGATCCGCGACTGCACGTCGACCAGCCAGTTCAGCGACACCACCTGGCAGCCCGCCGGCGACAGCAGGGCGTTGTGCAGGCCCGAGCCGAACTCGCCGGCCACCACGCTGGCGCGCGAGAAGATCTTGGCCTGCTCCGCCCAGGGCAGCGCCTCGGGCCGCACCAGGGTCAGGCCCAGCTCTTCGGCGACGCCCTCGATCTCGGCCTCGTTGGTCAGCTCGCGGAAGGTGGCGCCCACCCCGGCCCGGCTGACGAACACCTTGTCCGGCGTCCCGCCACGCGGCCAGGCCAGGGCCTCGCGCTCCAGGCTCCAGCGCAGGACATCGTGGAAATAGTAGTCCTGGCTCAGCATGTGCGGGAGCAGGACGGTCCCGATCTCCACCGCTTCATCGCGCGGGTAGTAGGTGACGATCTCCAGGTCGGGGACCAGCTCCTGGGCGATCTTGGCCACATAGGCCGGGGCGGTGACCGGCAGCAGCAGCGGCGCCACGACGCCCGCCGCCAGCAGCGCCCGGATCAGGAACAGCTTGGGATACATCTCGGTCAGCCAGTGACCCCAGACGTAGTTGTAGTGGGTGATCACGAACGCCCGGTCCAGCCGCTTGCGGGCCGGGACGTCGAAGCGCCAAGCGTCGGCGGCGATGTCGTGCGCGTAGCGATAGCGGATGTAGCGGGGATAAGCCTCGTCGGCATGGACATAGGCGTCGTCCAGCTTCAACTGCGCGCCCGATCCGCCCGCCACGGCGCGGTGGACGACCACCAGGTCGATCTCTGGCGCGACCACGTCGGGCAGGTCGTGCATGCCGTTCAGCATCTCGCCGGCGCAGGGCCACAGCATCGGACGCGGCGGGATCGGCCCGCTGGAGCCCATCAGCTTGACCCTCGCGACCCGCTGCGCGCCGTTCAGGGCCTTGCCCATCGAGAGCCGATCCGCGCCGGTGATGTCGACAAACGCGACCACGGCCTACAGCGCCTCGTCCAGGAAGGTCAGGAACGCGTCCAGGTCCAGCCGCCACGCGAACTCAGAGGCCGGAGACGACAGGCCTTCGGTCAGGACTTCGGTGTCGTTGGGCAACGCGGGCGATGAGAAGGTCAGCGTCTCGACGCCGCCCCGTTGAGCCAGGTCGCGCACCCAATCTCCTGCGAGAGCGTCGGGCTGGATCTCAACAACCTTCGTCCCCGATCGACAAAACAGAACATTGGCCATGGCCACGCCGGTTGCGCCTACAACGATGTCGGCGCGATGGAACAGGATAATCTGCGCCCGGATCGACCAGACCTCGGGGCGCACGACAAAGAAGCCGCGTGCTTCCAGAGCCGCTTCCAGTTCGGCCTCGTTGAGCAACTGGCCCTTCAGCGCGCCCCGGCGGCTGACATAGATGCGCTTGGGGGCGCCCGGGTCGTGCGGCACCGCCACATGGGTCAGGATCCGCTCGCGCGCCAACGCCAAGTCCGGCGCCGCGAACACCGCCTCGCCCAAGCGGACAATCGGCGCCTCGACAATCGTGGGCTTCACCGCCCCGCCCAGGGTCAGGTCCAGCAGTTGCGCCTGCCAGGGCAGCAGCGGCGGCGCGATCGGCGGATGGCTGGCCAGCGCGCCCGTCTGCTCGGCCGCGACGAGGCTTGGCAGGTCACCCAGCAGGAAGCTGGCGTAGTTGTGCAGGCCGCCCCAGCTCACGAACACCGTGGCGCGGGGGATCTGGACCGCCTCGTGGGGCAGGCCGAACTGGGTCGTCTCGCCCTCGCGCCACGCGTTCGGCAAGGCCGCCAGGGTCGGGGTGTAGGTCAGCGCCGAACGGACAGTGGCCTCGAACACCCGCCCCTGGTCATCGAACACCGCCCCAAAGGCCGGTGCGTACCAGGCGTCGCGCACCACGGGATCGCTGCTCTCAGCGATCGTCAGAGGTACAGAGGGCGGCCTAGGAAGCGGAGCTTTAGGAACCAGGGTCTTCAGCCGGCGCGCCGTTCGGCGGGCCAGGCTCATCACCTGTTTCACAGCTCGAAGCTCGCGCGATAGCCGGCGCGGGCGACGATCGCGGCGGTCAGCCGCTCGATCGCATGAGCCGTCGTGCCGTCGACCCGGCCCAGCTCCGGCTCGAAGCCGATCTCGGCGTCGGCCAGATCCGACAGCGGCGCGAAGGCCTCGGTCCGTCCCCAGAACATCGAGCCGGCCGCGAACGGCGTCTCAGGGCTAGGCTTCAGCCCCATGCGGGCCGACAGGCGCTCCACGGCCGCGCCATTGTTGGCCATGACGTCCGGATCGCCGATCCGCATGCGGGCCTCGGACGAGGCCAGCAGGCCCAGCTTCGAATCCTGGGCGAAGGCGCGCAGGGCCAGGGACGCGGCCTCGCCGCCCAGCAGGCCGTCGAACAGCTCGGCCCGCCATTCATCGCCCTTGGCCCGGTGCGGCGAGCGTTTTGAGTGCAGCTTGCAGAACACCGAATAGCCCAGGGCGCGGGCGCGGCGCAGGGTCTGGACGAACGGCCGGATGTCGCGGCCGCGGTTCTCGGCGATGGCCAGATGCGCGGTCGGGAAAGCGGCGCGGACGCGAGCCAGGTCGGCCTCGTTCCAGCTCTCCGGCACGGTGATCATCACATCCAGACCGCCGGCCGTCGCGGCCAGGCGCTGGGCGAACCAGTCGATCAGCTCGGGATAGAACAGGTGCAGCAGCACCACGGCGTCGGCACGCTTCTGGAAAGCGCCCTGCGCCTGCGCCACCAGCGGATGGGCGTCGGTCAGGCGCGGGACATAGGCCCCCAGGGCCGTGCGGGTGGCGTGCAGATAGCCGTGGCCGAACCAACGGTCAGGCTCGAGGTAAGCCCCCTCGCCCCACTCGTTCCAGGCGTTGACGAAGACCATGGCCTGGCCCTTCGGATGCCGCGCCTCGACATGCTTCAGCGCCCCCGACAGCCAGGTCAGGTAGCTTTCCGGATCGGCGTTGTGGAAGGCGTGGCCGGCCCACGGCTTGCGGGCCTGATTGTCCCAGCCCGGCATGACGCCCGGCACGAAGGCGGCGGGCGCGCCCTCCAGCTCGTCCAGCTTGTGCTGCACCACCGTTGGATAGTCGTAGACCTTGCCGGTGAAGTTCGGATGCAGCGGCGTCACCGAGCGGGTGATCTCACCCTCGACGATGGCGTGCGGCGGGAAGTCGATCAGCCCGTCGAAACCGTGACTGGCATAGTCCTGGAAACCGAACGCCGTGGTGCACAGCAGGTGCAGCTCGCCCAGGCCCATGGCCCGCGCCTGCTCACGCCAGCGATCGGTGGTGGCCTTGGCGTCCGGCAGGATCTCGGGGCGATACAGCACCAGCACCGGCTTGCCGCCGACCTTCAGGTAGCGCGGATCGCGGATGTAGCGGGCCATGTCCTCGAACACGGCGCGGTCGTCTTCGGGCGAGTGGTCCTGGCCCATCAGGACGTCGCTCTCGTCGCCGTCCCAGCGCCGGGTCCAGTTCTCGTTGGCCCAACACAGGGCGAACGGGAAGTCCAAGGTCGGATCGGCCAAAACGAGCTCAATCGGCCGCTCCAGCAGGCGCTTTCCGGCGAACCAGTAGTAGTGGAAGCAGAAGGCCGAGACACCCGCGCCCTTGGCCAGGTCGATCTGTTGGGCGATGACCTCGCGCTGGCGCAGGTCGTAGAACCCCAAGTCCGCCGGCAGGCGCGGCTGGTAGTGCCCCAGGAACTGCGGCTGGGCCTTGGAAACGTTGGTCCACTCGGTGAAGCCCTTGCCCCACCACAGGTCATTCTCCGGGAACGGATGGAACTGCGGCAGGTAGAAGGCCACGACCTTGGGCGCGTCGGCCGGCAGCACGATCGGCGCGGCGATCGGCGCGGCGAAGTGCGGGCTGCGAAGGTTTTTCGAGACCGCGATCGCATGCTGGTAGGTCGCCCGGACCGGTCCAGCGTCGCCAGCGGCCGCGCGGGTCCCGCGCGAGCGTTGCATCAGCGCCCTGCCTCGCCGCCAGACCGCGCCGATAGGCTTGCCCAGCGGCCCCAGGGCCGGCTTCAGCGCCTGGATCACCGCGCCGCGCAGGCCGCGCGGATCCGCGCCCAGGTCGCCGACACGGGTGACCTTAAAGTCGCTGACCGTGAAGGCGCACTCGCCCTCGGACGGGTCCAGGCGGACGGCGTTCAGCTGCCAGCTGCGAGCCGGCAGCGAGGCGAACCAGCCGTCGGGACCGGCCTTCAGGCGGGTGTAGGAGTCCTCGGAAAAGCCGTCGCCCCAGTCGGCATAGAGCGCCGGACCGACCAGCTGGCCCTCGACGGCGTCCAGCTTCAGGTCGATGCGGACCGCTTTGGCGGCCTTCAGCCCCGCCCGCTCGGCGCGGGTCGGAGTCCACAGCATCTGCGGGTCGCCGCCGGCCGCCGCCAGGATCGTCCGGCCCTGAGCGTCGCCGCCCCGGATCGTGACGTCGCGGCCAGGCTTGAGACCGGACGGGAGGCTGCTCATGCCTTGCCCGAAAGCCGGGCCAGCAGCCGCGTGAAGAAGCCTTGCGGGCGGTTGGGATCACGCTTGCGGATGACCACCGCCGCCTGAAAGAAGCGGGCCGGATCGTCGATGTAGCGCACCACTTCGCCGCCGTGCGGGGCGGCTTCCTTGGCCACGTACTTAGCGGTCACGGTCGTGTCGCCATAGACGTCGGACTCGCGATAGGCGCCGCCGCCCGAGGGCAGATAGGCGATGCCGTCCTTGGCCAGCTCGGCCCGCATGCGCGGCAGCTGGTCCTTGTAGGCCGACAGGGCCACGTGCCAGGCGTTGGACGAGTTGGGATCGGCCGCGTCCATGAAGTCCAGGAAGCGCGGTGGCTCGACCGTGAACACCAACAGGCCGCCCGGGGCCAGCACGCGCATCAGCTCGGCCAGCCAGGCGCGGAACAGGTGCGGCGGCAGGTGGGTGAAGACCGAATAGGCCGTCACCAGCCGGAAGTGGCCGTCGGCGAACGGCAGCGGCTGGCCGTTGACGATGGTGTCGAAGCTTCCCGGCAGGTTGGCGCCGGCGCAGAAGGCGACCATGTCGGGATCGATGTCGACGCCCACGATGTCGTCGGCCTGGAAATCGCGCAGGAAGAAGCGGCCGATGCGGCCCCAGCCGCAGCCGAAGTCCAGATAGCCCTTGCCGCTGGACTGCTTGTAGCCGCGATCGCCCATGCTCTCCTGGGCGAAGCGATAGAAGCGGCCGGCCTCGTCCAGGGCGTCCTCATAGGCCGAGCCGACGAACTGGCGCTGGATCTCGGCCGACGGGAAGTCCGGATACAGAACCCCACCCTGGACCCGCTCGGCGACCGAACGCTTCAGGCGCGCCAGCCACACGTCGGCGGCCACGCCCTTGAGGTCTTCGTGCGCGATACGACGGACGGTGTCGGTCATGCGGCCTGGGATTCCTTGTAAGCCAGCCATTCCTCGGTGGTGCCCAGGAAGGCGATACGGCCGCCCTGCAGTTCGCAGACGCGGTTACAGACCCGGCGGACCAGGTCGTGGTCGTGGGTGGCCAGGACCACGATCTTGGCGTCCTCGACCATCCGGTGCATGCGGTCGGCGGCTTTCTGCACGAAGGCGGCGTCGCCGGCGCTGAGCCACTCGTCCAGCACCAGGATGTCAGCCTCGAACTCGGTGGCCACGGCGAACATCAGGCGCGCCTGCATGCCGGCCGAATAGGTCCGCACCGGCAGGTGCAGGAAGTCGCCCAGCCCCGAAAACTCGGCGATGGACTCGATCCGGCTTTCGATCGTCTTGCGCGACAGCCGGCGCATCATGCCCAGCTTGTGGATGTTGCGAAGGCCGGTGGCCTCCATGTCGAGACCGGCGTTGATGGCGATCATCGAGGTGATGTCGCCGTCGATCGACAGCTCGCCACGCGTGGGATGATAGATGCCGGCGATGACCTTGAGCAGGGTCGTCTTGCCCGAGCCGTTGTGTCCGACCAGGGCGATGCGGTCGCCCTCGACAATGTCCAGGCTGATGTCGTGCAGCGCCTTGACCGCGGCGACATCGCCGGCGGCCTTGTACATCTTGCCGCCGACCGCGAGGTTGAACACGGCGCTACGCAGCGACTGCGAGCGCAGGCTGTAGACGAAGTAGTCGAGGTCGACGTTGTTCAGCGTGATCCGGTGCGTCATCGCCTGCTCCTACAGCCAGAAGACCACGCGTTTGCGGAACAAGGCCAGCAGCGTGAAGGCGATGACGGCCAGGACGCCGGTTGTACCCAGGGTCCAGCACCAGTCGATGAGGGCCGGCGCGTGGCCGGTCAGCGGGGCGCGCAGCAGTTCCACCTGGTGGGCGAACGGGTTCAGTTCGACCACCCAACGATGCTTGGCGCTGACATTGGTGGCCATCCAGAACACGGGCGTCACATAGAACAAGAGCTGGACGACATAGCTCATCATGTAGGCCACGTCGCGGAAGCGGGTCGACGGGACGGCGATGACGAAGCCCTGCAGGCCCACGATCAGCAGCATCACCACGACCGCCGGGATCAGCGTCCAGTGCGGCACCACGAACCGGCCGATCAGCAGCATCACCGCCCAGTATGCGATGGCCTGGAACAGGAAGTTCGTCGCGGCCTTCTGGACGTGCAGGAAGACGTAGAAGCTGAGCGGCAGACGCTGGTTCTGCATCAGGCCCGCATTGTAGAGGAAGATCGCCTGGGACTCGGCCATGGCCGTGCCGACCAGCGACCAGGCCAGAAGACCCGCCACCACCTGCGGATAGTTTTTCATGATGTCCGCGCCCATCAGGGCGCTGACCAGGAAAGCCAGGGCGAAGGCGACGACCAGCAGGTTGCAGGCCATCCAGAACGGACCCAGGATCGACCGCTGGAAGCGCGAGGCCGTCTGGTCCAGGCCGAGCCGCCACCACAGGGGCGCGAGACGGATCCCGTCTCCCACGTCCTTGAGCGCCGCCATCACGGGACTCGGCATTCGCGACCTTCCAAAACGCCACGTCGGGCGACCAGTAAGGGGCCTGCTTATAGAGCCCCGAGCCGCCCGACAATTGCTTTGGAAGGTCGATGAACGACGTGTTGCGTAAAAACTATAGTTCCAAGCCCGTCAGTCCAGGATTTTGAACCGGATCGCCGCCCCGCCGCCGGGCGCCATGTCCAGGTCCAGGCTGTCCTTGGCGGTGACGATCTTCTTCTCGACCGTCAGGGCGCCGGGGTTGGTGCGGAAGTCGGCCCAGGGGCCGTCGCGATAGATCTGGGCCTCGTAGCGCTTGCCGGCGGTCAGGAAGTCCAGCTTCTGGCTCAGCTTGCGCGGCTGCTCGTCGGTCAGGGCGCCCAGGAACCAGTCCTTGGCCCCGCGCTGCTGGCGGGCGACGACGACATAGTCACCGACCTGGCCCTGCAGGGTCCTGGACACCTCCCAGTCGGTCGGCACATCGCGGATGAACTGGAAGGCGTCCGGACGGGCCTCGTAGTTCTCCAAGAGGTCGGCGGCCATGTGGATCGGGCTGTAGAGCACGACATAGAGAGCCAGCTGGGTGGCGATGGTCGACTGGCCGCGACGGGTCAGCTCGGTCTTGCCGTGGACCACGTCCATGACGCCCGGCGTGAAGTCCATCGGCCCGGCCAGCATGCGGGTGAAGGGGATGATCACCGTGTGCTCGGGCGGATTGGTCGGATCGCCCCAGGCGTTGAACTCCTGCCCGCGAGCGCCCTCGCGGCTCAGCATGTTGGGCCAGGTGCGGCGCAGGCCGGTGTCCTTGACGGGTTCGTGGGCGTCGATCGAGATCTTGTGGCGGGCGGCGACCTCGGCGACGTGCAGGTTGTGGCGCACCATATATTGGCCGGCGAACCACTGCTGCTGGCCGTCCTGGTCGACGATCGTGCCGCTGTGGCGGACATAGCCGGTCTTGACCTGGCTGACCCCGACGCTCTCGTAGAGCTTCATGGCGTCTTCCAGCTGGGCCTCGTAGTTGGGCACAGCGCCGGCCGTCTCGTTGTGGCCGATCAGCTTGACGCCCTTCGAACGGCCATAGTCGGTGATCGCCTTGATGTCGAAGTCCGGATAGGCCTGGGTGAAGCTGAACTTCTCGCCATTGGCGATCCAGTCGCCGTCCCAACCCTTGTTCCAGCCCTCGACCAGCACGCCGTCAAAGCCGTACTTGGCGGCGAAGTCGATATAGCGCTTGGTGTTCTCGGTGGTCGCCCCATGGATCGGGCCGCTGCCCCAGGTCGACCGTTGCAGGTGCATCTCCCACCAGATGCCGACGTACTTGCCCGGCTTGATCCACGACGTGTCGGCGAGCTTGCTGGGCTCGTTGAGGTTCAGCTCGATGCGGCTGTCGGCCAGGGCCCCGGCGGTGTCGCCGATCAGCACGGTGCGCCAGGGCGTGGCGAAGGCGCCGGTCTTCTTGGCCAGGATCCCGTCCTGCCACGGCATCAGCTTGGCCTTGTAGGTCCCCGCGCCATTGCCGGCGAGCAGCATGCTGGGGAAGTCGATCAGCGCCGCCTCGTGGAACGACAGGTGCAGCCCGCCTTTCTCGCGCATGGTCAGCGGCGTCTCGGCCAGGGTGATGCGCCGGGCGTCGGTCTGCTTGTAAAGGTACTCGTCGCGCTCCTGGCCCAGAGCCTCGTACCACCAGGCGTCATAGGCGCCGACGGGCTTGAACTCGGTGCGGTCGTCGGTGACCGCCACGGCCTGGCCGGCCGGGATCGACGTGTAGGCGTAGCGGAAGCCCAGGCCGTCGTCGAAGAGCCGGAAGGTAACGTCAACACTCTTGTTCAACGGGGTGTCGCCGGCCAGCGAGACGGTCAGTTCCGAATGATTGTCGCGGATGACCCGCTGCTCGCCCCAGGGCTGCTCCCAGCTGGTGTCGCTAGCCGAGCGCTTGGCGGCCGTGATGCTCGAATAGCGCGCCTGCGCCTCGCCGGCGAAGGTCAGGCCCATCGCCCCCGGGGCCAGCACGACCTTGCCGCCCTTGCTCACCTCGTAGAAGGCCTGACCGTCCTTGGTGAAGACGCACACCTCGATCACCTTGCCCGGCGACTGGGCGCACTCGCGTTCCGCGGCCTGAGCGAGCGCCGGCGAGGCCAGGGCGGCCAGCAGGGCCAGGGTTCGGAAGCTCATCGAACGGTCTCTTTCGAAAAGGGCGCCCCGGCTCCGCAGGATCGGAGCCGGAGGCGCAGGGGGAGAACTTGGGCTGGACGGATCCAGCCGAACGCAAGGTTGGCGCGCACTGGACGCCCGCGCCGGACGAAGATCGGACAAGGGGGTACTGGGCGGGCGCTATCCGGTGTCGACCGCCTCGATGAAGCCATTGGCCGTCAGCCGGCCCGCAGCGGGATCGGCCGCGCCACGGCCTTGGCCCAGGAGGCCGGCGTGGAGGACGTGGCCTCGGTAGAGGATCAGTCGGTTGAAGACGGGCTCGACCGCTTCGATCAGCTCGTAGCCGGGCGTGTCGGCGCCAGCGAAGGCGCGGCGCTCGTGGGTCAACTCGGCCTTGAGAGCCGTTGCGTAGGCGTCCGTGCGGCTAGCGTCGACGGACTCAAAGCCGGTGGCCTGATGGCGGAAGAAGCCGGTGCCGCCGAAGTCGCCTTGGCAGAAGTAGTGGACCATGGCCAGGCGGCTGGGATCCGGCCCGTCCAGGTGCGGAAGCGTCTGCACCGGCGTGGCGGCCGAGGCCGGCGTGGTGGCCAGGGCGAAGAAGCCGAAAAACTTCAACACCGCACTGGCCGAGACACCGAACGCCGCCTCGATCGGTCCGCGCAAGGCCGTGACCACGGTGCGGTAGTAGGCCTCGGGCAGGTTGGCGTTGAGGCCCGGATAGTTGGTGTGCGGCGGGCGGTAGAAGTCGGCGGCGCGGGCGGCGTCGACCATGGCCCATGGGTCGGCCAGCACGTCGTCGACGATCAGCAGCGGTTGCTGCTCCTGGCCGATCTTGCGCAGGCGAACGCTGATGTTTGGCCCCAGCATCAGGGGTTTGACGGCGGTCGCGACGGTCATGTCGGCGACCTCAGCACGGCCATCTTCAGCTGCTGCTTCAGGGCGTTGCGCTGGGTGGGGCTCAGGGTCCCGAGCGCACCACGCAGGGCCTCGGGGATGTGCGCCGTCGCCTCGCCCCGGTCGCCGAAGACATAGGTCGCGAACATCTCGCGCCAGTAGGCTTTCTCGCCCTCGGGCAGGTCCTTCAGGGCCAGCAGGGCGATCTGGAAAACGTCGACCGGCCGTTCCAGGCCCACGGCCGTGTCGCCCCACCAGTAGTTGACCATGGCGTTGTAGGGCTCGAGCGAAGTGACGTGGTGCCACCAGTGCTTGGGCATGAAGAGCGCGTCACCGGGCTCCAGCCACGCCACGCGCGCGGCGGCGTAGGCGTCGCGGTACTTCGGGAACTTTGCGAGATCCGGCGCTTCCGGATCGACCAGCGACAGCGGCGGCGGGTTCTCCAGCGGGCCGACATAGAGGTTCGACACCTGCTCGGGCGGATAGAGCACGAAGCGGCGGCGGCCCGAGAGCACGCAGGCCAAGTTGTGGTCGCGGTCGTTGTGGGTCTGGGTCCGCAGCGATCCGCCAACCCACAGGCGCGGCATGACCTTGGGCGAGACCAGCGGCATCGGGTTCTGGCGCACGAACTCGGGCATGTGCGTGGCCAGCGGCAGCATCTGGATGGCCACGAAAGGCGCGTCCTTCTTGCCCAGCAACGCCTCGATGCGGTCCAGGGTCTGGCTGATGCCGGCGTTGCGCTTGGAGAAACTGAACTCACGCAGGTCTGGGCCGTAGGCGTACCAGCCATTGGTGCTGGCCGGAGCCTCCATGACCGGGCCCGGCAGGCCGCTGTCCATGGCCTTGAGATAGGCGTTCATGGTCCCCGGCGAGCGGCCAGCGGCCAGAGCGGGCCAAGTGTCGACCAGGCCCTTGATCACCACCGGCGCCTCGGCCGCGATGATGCGCTCGAAGCCTTCCGGGCTCGGCGCGGCGACGGCGGCCACGCGCGGCAGGGCCTCCAGGCTCAGGGCCGGATCGATGGCCAGGCCGCTATCCATGGACAGGCTCCCGGCCGCAGAAGCTCTCCAGATAGAGGTCGTGGGTCGGCTGGCGTTCGACCTGGTCCTTGATGAAGGTCAGGATGCGTCGGAACTCGTGCTTCATCAGCTCAGGCGAAGTCGCGTCGATCATCGGGGCGTGGCTGTCGGGCGTGACGCCATGGCCGACGAACACCGCCCGCCAGCTGTCATGAGAGAAGCTGTCGTGCTCGAACGGCGCGATCTCGCCCCGCGCGCGGAACAGGGCGATGCGCTGGGCCAGCTCGGTCGACACCGGCGCCTGGCGGGCGCGGATCCAGAAGTCCGAGGCGCCGTAGCCGTTCACCGCATAGTGCAGCTGCTGGAAGTCGCGCACCCGCTCGAACTGCTCGGCCACGGCCTTGTTGTAGGCGCCCTGCTCGTATCGCCAGTCACCGGAGACAGGGAACAGGGCCAACAGTTGAACGAGACCCATCTGCACCGCATGCAGGTCGACGCCGTGCAGCGGATCGAACACGCAGGCCGCCTCGCCGATGGCGACGACGTTGCGGTCCCAGGCCGACAGGCTGCGACCGGGGGCGAAGGCGCGCACCGAGGCTTCCCGGATCGGCAGGCCCGAGGCGGCGCTGGCCGCCTGCAGCGCTTCTTCGTCCGTACACAGATCCGAAGCATAAACCTGGACGATGTGGGTGGCGGTCTGGGCCGGATACAGCGCCGTCCAGCCACGCGCCCAGGCGCGGGTCTCGGCATAGGCCGGGATCGACGGGAAGGCCGGGGCCAGGGCGGTCAGGACGCGGTCGGCCGGGAAACTCCAGGCCTCGCGCGGGCTGTCGATCAGGCCTTCGACGTCGATGAAGAGGTCGCCGATCACGCGGCGGCCTTCGCCAATGCCAAGGGCGGTGACATCGCCGGCCTCGGTGCGTTCGACCGTGACGTCCAGCGCCTGATAGGCCTCGACGCCGCGGCGGACGGCCAAGCTCTTCAGCGCCCCGGCATAGGCCAGAGCCGGCAGGTGATAGCCGTAGTCGGCGCGGCCGAAGACTTCGGTCTCCTCGTCCGGCATCACGAAGCGGCCATGCTTGGCGGCGGCGGCCATCAGCGAGAAGTCGGCGAAGGCGGCATTGAGGCCCAAGCCTCGCGCCTTCAGCCAGAACGGAAAGAAGTCCCGCCCGTCTATCGGCGCGCCATGGGCGCCATGGGCGTGGAAGAAGCTTCCCGCCTGGCCGGTCAGGTCAGTGAAGTTGCCGCCCAGCGAGAACGTCCCGCCGACGCTGCGCAGCAGCGCCGACTCGTCCAGGCCCAGCAGATTGTGAAGAGCCTCCAGCGCCGGCAGGGTCGCGTGGACGCTGGCGGCGGTCAGGCGGCTGGGCAGCTCGACCGCCGTGACCGCCACACCGGCCGGCTGCAGCGCGGCGCGCAGCACGGCGGCGGACAGCCACAGCGGGGCGTCGCGGCCCACAACCACAACGGACTTGGGCGCGGCGCTCATTGGGCGACCGCCTTTCGCGGCGCCTCGGCCGCTCCCGGCGCATAGCGGGCGATGAAGTCGGCGTGCGAGCTCATCGCCGCCACGTTCGTGTCGATCCGCGTCTTCAAGTCGGCGAGCTTGGCGCCCAGCACGTCCAGCGGCATGGTCTCGGCCAGGCGGTCATAGGCGCGCGGCGTCAGCCCCTGCCCTTCCAGCACCGACAGCCAGCTGTCGCGCGAGAACAGACCGTACTTGTAGTCCGGCAGGCCGGCGCGGCCCTCCCACAGAGCCAGCTTCTCTTCCAGGCTGGCGGGGATCTCCATGGTCCGCACGTGGTCCCACAGCGGCTGGCCGTGATGCTGGTTCAGACGGTAGTGCAGGATCAGGAAGTCGCGGATCCGGTCGTACTGGATCTCGAACAGGCGGTTGAACTCAGCCGACAGGCGCGGATCCAGGCCGGTACGCTTGGTCGGCATCAGGTTGATCAGGTCGACCACCGCCGCCTGGATCAGGAAGATGCTGGTGCTCTCCAGCGGCTCCAGGAAACCGCTCGCCAGGCCCATGGCCACGACATTGCGGGTCCAGCCCGACTTGCGACGACCGGCGGCGAAACGCAGCAGCTTCGGCTCCATCTGGGCCGGCGCGTCCAGCTGGGCCAGCAGGGTGTCGCGGGCCCGTTCCTCGTCCATGAAGGCACTGGAAAACACGTAGCCATTGCCCGTGCGATGCTGCAGCGGAATGCGCCAGATCCAGCCACCCTCCTGGGCGGTGGAGCGGGTGTAGGGGGAAAAGTCGCCAGCGCGGCCGCACGGCACGGCCAGGGCGCGGTCGCACGGCAGCCACTTGGTCCAGTCCTCCCACTCGGCGCCCATCTTCCCGCCCAGCAGCAGCGAGCGGAACCCCGAGCAGTCGATGAAAAGGTCGCCCTCGATGCGCTGTCCGGACCGCAGGGTGATGGCGGTGACATCGCCGCGCTCGCCGTCCTGGGCGATGTCAGTGACCAGGCCCTCGATCCGCGTCACGCCCCGGGCGGTCGACCACCGCCGCAGATAGGCCGCATAGAGGCCGGCGTCGAAGTGATAGGCGTAGGCATAGGTCGAGCGGATCGACTTTTGATCCTCGTTCGGAAACTCGAAGGCGTTCGCGCGGGCCGCGACCACGGCGTACGAATAGGCCTGCAGCGGCGCCGGCTCGAGACCGGCCAGCTTGGCGCGCGCCCAGTGATGCTGGAAGTCGACCCCGGCCCAAGGCTCGCCGAACGTGCCGAACGGGTGGTGATAGAGGTCGCCCGGCTTGCCCCAGTTGCGGAACTCGATGCCGAGCTTGAACGTGCCTTGGGTCTCACGCAGGAACTCGACTTCGTCGATGCCCAGCATGTCATTGAAGGTCTTGATGTGCGGTAGAGTGGCTTCACCCACGCCCACCGTCGCGATCTCGTCGGACTCGACCAGGGTGATGGCATAGTCGCGCGGGTCCAGAAGCCGCGACATGCCGGCCGCGCACATCCATCCCGCCGTGCCTCCGCCGACGATGACGACTTTGAAGGTGTCTGCCCGCATGGCCGGACCTCGAATGGGTCCGGCGCCGCGACGGTGATCGCGGCGCCGTTCCTCTAGACTAGTACTTCACGCGGACGCCGAACTGGATACGGCGATCGTTGCGGATCCAACCCGTGTCCTTGACGACCGGCTTGGCGTTGGGTGTCAGGCCGCTGTCGCCGAACACCTGCTGCTGGAACACCGAGGTGGTGTTGAGCAGGTTCGAGGCTTCCATCGACACCTCGACCTTGTCGTTGACCGACCAGCGGATCGAGCCGTCCAGATAGCCGGCGGCCTTCTGGTAGATCGGCATGCCGATGCAGCAGTCGAGGTTGTTGGTCAGGAACTTGGACCGCCAGTTGTAGGCCAGGCGCATCGCGATCGGGCCTTTCTCGTACAGGCCCACGATGTTGTAGGCGTTGTCCGAGATGCCGGCGAGGCGGTGGCTGTCCATGACCTGGCCGTTGACCTGCAGGCCGCCGCCGAAGGCGACGGTGCCGCCGGCCGCGTAGCCGGGTTGGTTGGCCAGGTTGGAGTTGCTGATCCCCGACTGCTTAGTGTGCGTCCAGTTGGCCTGCACGCCCAGGCCGCTCCACAGGCCCGGCAGGAAGTCGAAGAAGCTCTGGTACGAGACCTCGAAGCCCTTCAGCTCGCCGCCGCCATTGCCGTTACGCGGGCCACGCACCAGCACGTTCTGGGTCGAGCCGTTGTTGGTGAACGAGCGCAGGAACTCGCCATAGGCGATGCTGCCGTTCAGCTTCTTGTAGAACGCCGCCACCGTGAACGAGCTCGAAGGCGTGAAGTAGTTCTCGTAGGTGACGTCGAACTGATCGGCTGTGATCGGCTTGAGCGCCGCATAGCCGGAGTCCGCGTTGAACTGGAAGTTATAGCCCTTGACGTTGGCCGCGGTGTGCGGCGCGTTCGGGTCGTTCCAGATGATGTACGGCGAGTCCGGGCCGGTGTTGATGGCCGGGCTTTGGACGCCGACATAGTTGCGCAGCAGGCCAAAGTCCGGACGCGATAGCGCGCGCGAGGCGGCGAAGCGGACGAACTGCTTGTCGGTCAGGCCGAAGCGGACGTTGAAGCTGGGCAGCCAGTTGTCGTGCTTCTGGCCGTACTCGTTCAGCGACGAGCCGCCGTTCGAGAAGGCCAGCAGCTCGGGCTTCAGCCAGCACGAGATGTTGGTGACGTTGTTGCCCGACAGCGGCGTGCCGCACGGGATCGCGGCGGCGGTCGTGTACCAGGTGTTGACCGGGAAGGCGACGCCGCCCGAGCTCTGGACGTCGGTGCGCACGAAGCGGATGCCGACATTGCCCTGGACGGTCATGCCGCCGATCGTCTTGTCGTCACCACCGAAGCGCAGCATGGCGTAGGCGGCCTGGGTCTTCTCCTGCACCTTCAGCATCTCGGGCGGGATGAAGCAGCCCTCGGTGTTGGTCGTGCGCTCGCACAGCGGGGTCCACTGCATGGGCGAGTTGGTGGTCTTGCCCGACAGCGCCTTGATCAGCCCGTCGTGGTCGGCCAGCGTGTCCTTGCTCAGGAACACCAGGTCGCCGTTCGGGAAGACCTTACCGTTGTAGAAGTCGTCCAGACCGGTCGAGGTCCAGATACCCGCGCCGTAGCCCTTGAAGGTGTCGGTGCGACCGCAGGCGGCCGGGTACGGGGTGGGCGTGGTGTTGTCGATGTTGAAGCCCGGGCCGTTGCAGTTCCACGGCGCGGCCACCGGCGACCAGTTGTAGGTCGAGTAGCGGACGTTCTGTTTCCGGTCGGCGTAACGCACGCCGACCTTCAGCGAGTTCAGCCAGCCGCCCCCGCCGAAGCTGTATTCGGCGTCGGCGCGCAGGGCCAGTTCCTTGGCGTCGTTGTCCTCGTAGTGGTCCTGGATGAACGGGATCCAGTAGTTGTGCGGGTTGGCCAGGCCGCCCGGCGCGTAGTTGACGTTCGAGCCCGGCAGCAGGGTGATCTGCGGCGTGCCGTCCTTGTTCACCGCGTACTTGGCGTCGGCCATCGTGCGGTTGGCGACCAGGATGTCGTAGTTGTTGGTGTCGGCCTTGATGTACTGGCTGTCGAAGCTGGTCTTCAGGTTCTCGCTGACATCCCAGTCGAGATGCATCGAGAAGTCCTTGGTCCCCTCCGAGTGATTGAAGTTGCGGGCCTGGTTCTCGATGTAGAGGCCCTGGCGCTGGGTGGCGCAGGTCGCGCCGGCCCCGCAGTAGTTGACGAACGGCAGGCCCGCGACGGCCGAGCCGCGCGCGATGTTGTCGGCCGTGCTGCCGCCCCAGTCGCCGGTCGGCTGGGTGATGGTGCCCGAGGTCAGCATGCCGTCGGCGCCGAAGGTGAAGGGCGAGGTGCCGGCCGCCGGGGCCAGGAAGGCCGTGGTCTGCGGCGAGAAGGCCGGCGAGGCCCACAGGCCAAAGCCCACCACGTTCACGCTGCGCTCAAGCCAGGCGTTCTTGTAGTAGCTGTCGTTGTACTGGGCCGTGAAACGAACGTTGCCTTCGTTGTTCTCGTACTGGAAGGCCAGCGCGGTGCCGTGGCGCTTACGGTCGTAGACGACCTGCGAATAGTTGACCTGGTCGGGGATGAACACCCAGCTAGAGCCGCCATACGGGTTGGCCGTACAGGCGATGGTGCCGTCCGACTTGACGATGGGCTTGCCCGAAGCGTCCTGGTAGCCGGCCGAGCAGAACGTGCCCAGGCGCTGCATGACCACGCCCTCGGTCTGGGTCAGGACGTGCGAGTTGGCGTAGTTGGCCATCAGGCCGACGCGGCCGATGCTGGTGTCCCAGTTTTTGGTGATGATGCCCGAATATTCGTAGGTGACCTTCTCGGACTTGTCGCCGTAGTTGGCCTTGCCGGTGAGCGAGATCACCTGGTCCTTGCTGTCGAACGGCAGACGGGTGCGCAGGTTGACCGTGCCGGCGATGCCGCCCTCGATCATCTCGGCCGTCTGGTTCTTGTAGCTGTCGACGCCGGCCATCAGCTCGGGCGAGATGTCGTTGAAGTTCAGGCCGCGATTGGCGTCGGCCGAGAAGCTGTCACGGCCGTTGAACTCGGTGCGCACCTGGGTCAGGCCGCGGATCAGCACGCTGGCCGGCTCGGCCGAGAAGTGCGAGCTGTCGTCGCTGGACTGCAGGCGCGAGACGGTGATGCCGGGCACGCGCTGCAGCGCCTCGGCCACGGACTTGTCGGGGAAGGCCCCGATGTCGGTCGCGGTGATCGAGTCGACCACCGTGTCGGAATTCTTCTTGATGTTCTGCGCCGTCTCCAGCGACTTGCGCACGCCCACCACGACGACCTCGTCGACGGTGTCGGCCGGATCGCTCTTGGCGGTCGCTTGCGCGTAGGCCGTGCCGGCCATGCCCATGGCGGCCAGCGCCACCAGCGATACAGTCCCCCGCAGGACAGTCTTCCGGCCTGGGCCGAAATCGAACTTCCTCATCCCTCTGCTCCCTAACGTCTTTGCGCCCGCGCCTGAACCGCGGGTCGTTTGTGTTCGCCTCGCACCGGTCCCACCGATCGGGCCGAGCGTATTGGTCTTGTGATGTCGATGATCCGGGCCGCGCTTCGTGCTCGCCAGCCGGACAGACGCCCTGCGGCGCCGTTCCCTCCTTCGTTTCCCCCGCGAGAGATTTACGCAATTTTTGCGCAATTCTTGGCGATCGCCGTGGACCGCCGCGCTCTCGTGTTGCGTTGTTTTTGCGCCAATTTGCGTCAGTTGCAATAGCGGCGTTACGGAAATTTACGCAAAAAGCCGCGCAAAGTCGTGCAAATCCCTTGCCCAGCAAGGCCTTGAGACCAGCGTTACGCAAAATGGTTGCGCAAATTTTGCGTGAAGCCGATAGTGCCGCTTGATGAAGGGACTCACCGCAATCCTGCGCAACGCCGCGCCAGAGCGCCGAACGCGATCAGCCGCGCTCGGCGTGGTCGCGCACGGTCAGGGCCAGCACGGCGGCGATGGCGAAGGCGCCGCCAGCCAGGGCCAGGGCCAGGATCGCCTGGCCGCCCAGCACGCGGGCGACCAGCGGTCCCAGCAGGGTCGCGGCCACCATCTGGGGGATCACCAGGAACAGGTTATGGATTCCCATATAGACGCCCATCTTGCCCGGCGGCACCGCGCTGGAGAGCATGGCGTAGGGGGCCGACATGATCGACGCCCAGGCCAGGCCGATGCCGACGATCGGGATCCACAACAGCACCGGATCGTCGATCAGCACGAAGCCGGCGAAGCCCGCCGCGCCCAAAGCGAGGCAGATGGCGTGGCTGGCGGGACGTCCCACCCGGCGGGCCAGCAGCGGCAAGGCCAGGGCCGCCAGGGCCGCGACGCCATTGTAGCCGGCGAACAGCACCCCCACCCAGTCGGCCCCCGCATTGTAGGCGGCCGAGGCGGTGTCGACGGTGTCGTAGTGGCGGGCGGTCACGGCCGGCGTGGCGTAGATCCACAGGGCGAACAGGCCAAACCAGGTGAAGAACTGGACCACCGCCAGGCGCTTCAGCACCTCCGGCATGTGGACGATGTCCTCGACCACTTCCAGCAGGCCCACCGAGGTCCGCCCCCGGCCGCGCTGCCAGCTGGTCGCCAGCTGGGCCGCGCCGAAGATCACGCCCATGATCGCCAGCACATAGATCTCGCGCCCCCAATGGCCGAGGAAGGCGCAGAGACCGACGATGGCCGCGCCGGCGATCCACATCAGGCCGCTGTTGCGCATCCAGACCACCGTCTCCGGCGACGGCGTGCGGGCAGGAATGGCCGGCGCGCCCGAGGCCAGGCGCTCGGGCGGGGTCTCGCTGGTGGTGAACACGGTCCACAGCACCGCGGCCATCAGGCCGGCGGCCCCGACATAGAAGGCCGCGTGCACGGACGGCGGCAGGACGCCGGGCGCGGCCTGGCTCGACATGCCGAAACCGTGGGACAGCAGCCACGGCAGGGCCGAAGCAAACACCGCCCCCGCCCCGATGAAGAATACCTGCATGGCGAAGCCGGCGGTGCGCTGCTCATCGGGCAGGCTGTCGGCGACGAAGGCCCGGAACGGCTCCATGGCGACATTGATCGAGGCGGTCAGCAGCCACAGGGCGAGACTCGCGGTGACCACGGTCGGCGCGTTGGGCATCAGCACCAGGGCGATGGCGGTCACGATCGACCCGTACAGCAGATAGGGCCGGCGACGGCCCAGCCGCCCCCAGGTCCGATCGCTCAGATGGCCGATGACCGGCTGCACCAAGAGGCCCGTGATGGGCGCGGCGATCCACAGGATGGCCAGTTCGTTGACGTCCGCGCCCAGGGTCTGGAAGATCCGGCTGGTGTTGACGTTCTGCAGACCCCAGACGATCTGCACGCCGAACAGGCCGCAGCACATGTTCCAGATCTGAAGGAAGCTCAGGCGGGCCTTGGCCGGCGGCGACGCGGCCGAGGCCACGCCCGCAAGGTCTTGCGGCTCTCCTGGCAAAGCTTCCTTATCCCCCGGCCTTACGGCCCTATTTTTGTTAGCTAGGGCTCAATGGCCGACGATAACAGCAACAACATCACGCTTGAAGACCTGGCGGCGATCGCCGGGGTGTCCGTCTCGACGGTGTCGCGAGCGCTGAACGATCACCACTCGATCAGCACCAAGACCAAGCAGAAGATCTGGGCTCTGGCCAAGGAGCGCGGCTACTCGTTCCGCCGCTACATGCCCGCCGCCCCGATCGGGGCCGAGGGGGCGATCGCCATCGTCCTGCCGCGCACCCACGGCCGCCCGCTGCCGCTGTCGCACCCGTTCTTCCTGGAGCTGCTGGCCAATATCGGCGAGGCGGCCCGCGATCGCGGCTGCGACTTCACCGTCAGCCATACCGCGCCCGCCAGCTATGACGACCTCTATCTGGCCGTCACCGCCAGCCGGGCCAACGGCACGATCTTCCTGGGCCAAGGCGACCTGCACGAGGCCTTCAACCAGCTGGCCGCCACCGACGCCCGCTTCGTGGTCTGGGGCGCCCAGCTGCCCGGCCAGAAGTACTGCTCGATCGGCTCGGACAATTTCCTGGGCGGCCGCCGCGCGACCCTCCACCTGGCCCGCCTGGGCCGCAAGAAGATCGTGTTCCTGGGCGAGACCCATCCCGAAGCCACCCAGCGCCGCGAAGGTTATCTGGACGCCCTGCGCGAAAGCGGCCTCGAGCCCGAGCCGTCCCTGGTGCTGCCGGTCGATTTCGAGATGGAGTCGGCCGAGGCCGCCGTCAGTCGCCTGCTGCGCCGGGGTGCGACCTTCGACGCCATCTTCGCCTCGTCCGACCTGATCGCCCTGGGCGCCATCCGCGCCTTACAGAAGGCCGGGCTGCGCGCGCCCGAAGACGTCTCGGTCGTCGGCTATGACGACATGCTGCTGAGCCGCCTCTCGACCCCCGCCCTCAGCACCATCAAGCAGGACACCTCGAAAGCTGGCCGCCTGCTGGTCTCGCGCATCCTGGACCAGGACGGCGACCACGGACCGGAGACCCTGCCGACGGACCTGATCGTGCGGGAGTCGTGCGGGGGTTAGAACCAGCCCGCCGCTTTCAACACGGGCGCATAGGTCCGGCTGACCGGCGCCTCCAGGCCGCCAGCGAGGCGCGCCTCGCCGGCGCCGCGCCGCCAGCGCACGCTCTCGACGGCTTCGGCGGCGATCCACCAGGAGCGGTGGACGCGCCAGCCGTGGACCTTGGCCAGTTCGTCCAGGGCGTCGGCGAAACGCAGGGTGACCAACTCCTCGCCAGCGTCGGTGTGGACCTTGAGGTAGTGGTCGTGGGCCTCGACGGCGATCAGGCGAGCGCTGCGGCGCTTGGCCGACAGACGCTTGCGGAAGGCGGCTTCGGCCTCGGGTAGAGGCGGTTCGACGACGGTGCGGGTCTCGACGCGATGGGGCCTGGGCCGCCAGACCAGGGCGCGCACGGCCATCACCGCCAGGGCGATCGGCCAGACCTGCGGCAGCAGCCTCCAGAACCCGGCCCAGCTGTACCGGTCGTGGAAGATGACCACCGCGTTGGTCATCACCAGCAGCACGCACAGCGGGGTCATCAGCGCTGTCACCAGGGCCACACGCGGCCAGGTGTGAGTCAGACGCCTTGCCAGCAGGTGATCCAGCACGATGCCGATCAGACCGCTGCCGACCATGCAAGCCATCCAATAGACGTAGCCCGGCACGGCCGGCATGTGCACCGTGCCGTAGGGTCCGAGGAAGCCCATCAGCAGGCCGATGGCGACCAGCACCGCCAGGTCGACCGCCCACTGCCGCCTCGCGCTGGTGCTCTCCGCCATCCCCGATCCCATTCGCGCAGCCATGGCGCCGTTCGCGAAGCAAGGCCTAGCGAGCCGAGGCGATCGCCGCAACGACGTTCGGCGAGATCACGCCGAGGACCCGCCTTGACCACCGCCACCCTGACCCCGATCCGCTGGCCCACCCGCGCTTTCTGGCTGCTGGCCGCCCTGCTCTGCCTGGGTATCGCCGCCTATTCCGCGCGGTACCTGTTGCACCCGCCGACGACGCCGAAGCAGGCCCTGGGCAATCCGCTGGGCGTTCCTTGGCTGGTCGTCCACATCGCCGGTGGGGTCACCGCCCTGGTGTTGGGGTCGTTGCAGTTCCTGCCCGTGCTGCGCCAAGCCGGCGCCCATCGCTGGATCGGCCGGACCTATGTGCTGGGCTGCCTGGTCGGCGGCATGGCGGGCCTGATCCTGGCGCCGGGCTCCTCGGCCGGACCGATCGCCTCGGCGGGCTTTGGCAGCCTGGCGATTATCTGGATCACCGTGAACCTCCTAGGCTGGCGGGCAGCGTTGCAGGGGCGCTTCGACGCGCATCGCCGCTGGATGATCCGCTCCTGGGCCCTGACCCTGGCGGCGGTCACCCTGCGGCTCTACCTGCCGGCGGTGCTGGTGCTCGACCTGCCGTTCCTGCCCTGGTACCGCGCGATCTCGTTCCTGTGCTGGGTCCCGAACCTGCTGATCGCCGAGGTCTATCTGCGCAGGCGGTAGAGCCCCGCGCCGTGCGGCGGCAGCGGGACGGCGAAGCGTCCGGCTGCCCTGCCCGTCTCGCTGCGGCTCCACAGATCGCGCACCGCGACCGAGGTCGGCAGGCCCACCGCCTTCAGGTCCACGCCGACCTCGCGCGGCTTGCCGCCGGTGTTGAAGAGCGCCAGGTAGTCGTCGCCGTTCGCCGCCTTGGCGGTCCAGACGCGGACGCCATCCTCGACGAAATGCGGGCGGTTGCCGCTCGAGGCCTGGTTGACCGCGATGACTTCCGGATTGGTCAGCAGGGCCTTGGTCGCGGCGTCCAGATGGCGCAGATCCCCGCCCATGATCAGCGGCGAGCGGGCGATCGACCACAGGCTCATCAGGGTGCGCTGTTCGTCGGTCGTGAACCTGGTGTCGCGCTCGCCCAAGGCCAGGCGGCCCAGCGGCAGCATGTCGGCGTCGGGCCAGCCGCCGTCGCCGATAAAGGGCGACCAGTTTTCCAGCCGGGTGAACTGGACGTCCAGCATCTTCCAGTCGTCCCAGAAGTCGTCGGAGATCCGCCACATCTGGGCGTGCTGCTTGGCGTGGGCGCCACGGATCACCGGGGTCTCGCCCGGCGACATGCTGAGGATCATCGGCCGGACCGAACGACCGATGGCGCGGTGGATCGCCTCGATCTCGGCCGCGTGGGCGTCATAGGGCCGCGAGAGATCGTCGACCTTGACGAAGTCCACGCCCCACGAGGCCAGGAGGGCAAAGACGCTGTCGTAATAGGCCTGGGCGCCGGCCTTGCTCATATCGACCCCGTACATGTCGGGATTCCAGGAGCAGACGCTGCGCTTGTCGACGATGTCCGCGATCGGGGTGGACGTCCCCAGCACCTTCAGCCCGCGCTCGACCGCCAGGCGGGGCGCGCCGCGCATCAGGTGGACGCCGAACCGCAGGCCCAGCGCGTGGACCTTGTCGGCCAGCGGCTTGAAGCCCTGGCCACCGGCGCTGGACGGGAAACGGTTGGGCGCGGGCAGCAGGCGGCCGTGGTCGTCCATCGTCGGGACGGGCGCCTTGGCGTATTCGTAGCTGCTGGCGCCGGGCTCGTACCACTGGATGTCGACCGTCAGGATGTCGTAGCCGGCCGGCAGCAGCTCGCGGGCCATGATCCCGGCGGTCTCAACGGTCTGGGCCTCGTTGATCGTGGTGGCGAAGCTGTTCCAGCTGTTCCAGCCCATCGGCGGAGTCGGAGCCAGCAGTGGGGTCTTCTTCTTCGGCGCGGCGGTCGCGCCGCTCGCCAGCGCCAAGGCGGCCGAGCCGCCGAGGATCCCGCGACGGCTCGGCCCGCTCATCATTCGCCCCGCAGCTTCTTGTTCAGCGCCACGCTCTCGTCCATGCGCGCCAGTTGCTCGGGCGTCGCCGGCGTCTGGTGGTTGGCCTTCCACTCGGACATCGGCATGCCATAGACGGCCTCGCGCCCGGCCTCCTTGGTCAGAGCGCCATCCGACGCCTCACTGACCCAGTCGCCCAGGCAGTTGCGACAGAACCCGGCCAGGCCCATCAGGTCGACATTCTGGGCGTCGGTCCGCATCCGCAGGTGCTCGACCAGGCGGCGGAAGGCCGCCGCGGCGATACGGTCGTCGATGTCGGTCATGCGAGGTCCTACCGGATTCGGAGACGGCGACTGTGAACAGCTGTCGTGTCGCCTTCAACACTTAACGGTCTTTTCAGCCCGCCGTGCGCCTATGCTGGACCGGAGGTCACGGGACTTCATGTCGCAACCAGATTCTGAATTCGATTCCAAAACGACTTCAGACTCGACCTGCGCCTACGGCTATCTGAGCCTGCTCGAAGCCAACCAGGACAGCGCCTGGATCCTGCGCACCGACGGCCACGTCGAACACGCCAACCAGAAGGCCCTGGCCCTGTTCGGAGAACCCTCGGGCGTCGCCGCCGACTGGCGCGCCCTGTGGCCCGAGGAAAGCCGCTTCTCGCTGGACCGCTCGTTCAACCTGGCCGCCGAGGGCACGGTCGCCCGCTTCCGCGCCTTCCTGGGCGGGGTATCCAAGGCGCGGGTCTATTCCGACACCACCATCGCGCCGATGCGCGACGCGCAGGGCAACATCGTCCGCCTGCTGGCCACCGCCCGCGACGTGACCGAAGAGGTGGAAACCCAAGGCTTCCTGCGCACCGTCCTGCAGCTGCTACCGCTGCCCCTGACCGTCAAGAACGTCGAGGACCAGCGCTACGTCCTGATCAACCGCGCCGCCGAGGACGTCCTGGACCTGGTCGCCGACGAGGCCATCGGCAAGACCGTCGACGAGGTCCTGCCCGCCGCCCGCGCCGAACGCACCCACACGATCGAAGCCGCCGTCCTGCGCAATGGCGAGATGCAGGTGCTGGAGGAAGCCATCGAGATCGGCGGCGAGACCCGCCACCTGCTGATCAAGACCCTGGCGACCTACGACGACGTCGGCGCGCGCCACATGATCACCCTGGGCGAGGACATCACCGCCCGGCGCGCCGCGGCCGTCGCCCTGCGCGCCGCGCTGGACGAAGCCGAACAGGCCAGCCAGGCCAAGAGCGCCTTCCTGGCCAATATGAGCCACGAGATTCGCACCCCGTTGAACGGCATCATCGCCGGCGCGGACCTGCTGTCGAAGGTTTCCACCGATCCGCGCGCCCGCGAGCTGGTCGACATCATCTCGGCCTCGGGCCGCAGTCTTGAACGCTTGCTGTCGGACGTGCTGGACCTGGTCCGCATCGAGGCCGGCCAGATGCTGGTCGAGACCGCGCCGTTCGAGCTGGGCGACATGGCACGCTCAGTCGCCGCGCTGTGCGCCCTGCGCGCCGACGAAAAGGGCGTGCGCATGAGCGTGGCGGTCGAGGTCGGCGTCGACCGGGCCGTCACCGGCGACAGCGCCCGCCTGCGCCAGGTGCTGACCAACCTGCTCAGCAACGCCGTCAAGTTCACCGACCGCGGCGAGGTCTCGCTGGCCGTGACCCTGGACGACGACGGCCGCACCCGCTTCACGGTCACCGACACCGGCATCGGTTTCGACGAGGCCACCAAGGCCCGGATCTGCGAGCGCTTCCAGCAGGCTGACGTCTCGTTCACCCGTCGCTTCGGCGGCACCGGCCTGGGCCTGGCCATCTCGCGCGAGCTGATCGAGCTGATGGGCGGCGCGCTGGATTGCGACAGCACGCCCGACGTCGGTTCGTCGTTCTGGTTCTCCCTGCCGCTAACGCCCTGCGCCGACAGTGCGCCTCAGGTCGACGAGGTCGCCGCGGCCCCCTCCGGCGCGCCGCGTGTGCTGGTCGCCGACGACCATCCGACCAACCGCAAGGTCGTCGAGCTGATGCTGGCCGACGTCGCCGACATCGTCTCGGTCGAGAACGGCCAGGAAGCGGTCGAGATGTACGGCCTGTCCCCGCCCGACCTCGTGCTGATGGACATGCAGATGCCGGTCATGGACGGCCTGGAGGCGGTCCGACAGATCCGCGCGCTGGAAGCCTCGCGAGGCTCGCCGCGCGCGCCGATCATCATGCTGACGGCCAATGCACGGCCTGAACACGTCCAGGCCAGCCGCGAGGCCGGGGCCGACGTCCATCTGCAGAAACCGATCACCAGCGCCGCCCTGTTCGCCGCCATCGGCGAGGCGATGGACGTCCGCGCCGACAATGATCAGGACACCGCGATCAGCGCCTGAAACACCTGAAACGCCTAAATTTTTCGCTGATCTTTACCCCGCCTTCGCACATCCCGCGCGATAGTGGAGATCACGAAAAACAATCGGCGAATTCATGGGCTTGTCAGCAGAAGCGACGGTCTCCCAGACCACGGCGGCGTCCGGCGAAGGCGCGCGGATCAGCCAGCGCCTGGAGTCCGCCCGTCAGGTGGTCGAAAGCCGCTTCCTGGAGGCCGGCGACGTCCTGTCGCGCGCGGTCGACGGCGTCAGCGCCCTGATCGCGGGCCTGGACAGCATGCGCGGCAATCTGGACGCCGACACGGTGTCCAGCACCACCGCCGACCTGGCCCGCGCCGCCGAGTCCCTGAAGTCCCTGCCCGACAGCCTGGGCGCCCGCCGCGAGCGGGTCAGCGAGCTGGTCAAGTTCGGCGACCGCCTGGGCGCCTGCATCGAGGAGATGCGCCAGCACCTGGCCTATCTCCGGGTCTTCGCCATCAACATCAAGATCACCTCGGGCGGCATCGCCGCCGCCGGGCCGGAGTTCGCGATCTTCGCCCAGGAGATCTACGACTGCATCGACCTGGGCCGCACTCAGCTGGACGCCTTCGCCGGCGAGCTGGCCGGTCTGGACCACACCCTGCGCGGGGCCCTGACCCACGAGCACGACCTGGCCCGCGACTGCGTGGCCCTGCTGCCGGCCGTGCCCGACGCCCTGACCGCCAGCGCCGGCGCCATCGCCGACCACCACGCCAAGATCGCCGAGGTCGCCCAGAGCGTGGCCAGCCTGGCGCGTGACGTCCAGAAGAAGGTCGGCTCGGGTCTTGCGGCCCTGCAGATCGGAGACATCACCCGCCAGCGGATCGAACACGTTCAGGCGGGCCTGAAGTATCTGGACGACAGCGCCGAAATCGCCGCCCTGGACGCCGAGCCTCGCGCTCGCGCCCACGCCTTCGTCCACCGCCTGCTGGGCGCCCAGTTGGTGGCGACGGCCGAGGACTTCCACCGCGACGTCTCGCGCATCGGCCAGAACGTCATCGGCATGGCCGCCGACGCGACCGAACTGCTGCGCCTGCGCGACCTGGCCTCGGGCCAGACCGACGGCAAGGACACCAACTTCCTGCGCAACCTGGAAGGCAATGTCGGCCAGGCCCTGGAACTGGTCGGCGACATGACCGCCGGCGAGCAGGCCGCCGAGGACGTCAGCCGCTCGGCCGCCGTCTCGGCCCGCGACCTGTCGGAACGGATCGCTGGCATCCAGAACATCCGCGCCGACGTGCAGATGATGGCGCTGAACACCACGCTGAAGTGCAGCCGCATCGGCGAGACCGGCAAGCCGCTGGGCGTCATCGCCATCGAGCTGCGCCAGCACGCCATCCACCTGGAAAAATCCGCCGCCCACACGACCAGCGCGCTGGAAGGCCTGTTCAACGCCGCCGAGGCCCTGGGCCAGCGCGAAGCCGCGCAGGGCAGCGAAGACGGCAAGGCCGCCGCGGCCGCCAACGTGCTGAGCGACGCGGTCACCCGCATCGGCAAGGCCGGCGACGGCGTCGAAACCGCCCTCACCGCCGTGGCCCGCCAAGGCGCCGAGGTCGTCGACATGCTGCGCCGCGCCAGCCAGCGCTTCGACTTCCACAAGCAGATCGGCTCGGTGCTGGACGCCGCCGCCAACCAGCTGCTGGACATGGCCGGCGACGACCACATCGAGACCGGCGACATCGCCCCAGCCCTGCGTCCGCTGAGCGACAAGCTGGCCAAGCAGTACACCATGGCCCAGGAACGCGAGGTTCACCGCGCGCTGACCGAGGGGTTGGGTGAGGCTGCGGTCGAGGTTGAGACGGCGGACGTCGTCGAGGATGACGACCTGCTATTCTGAGGGCCCGTCCTCGTCCTTCGACAAGCTCAGGATGAGGACTACCTTTGACGCGCTAGCAGTAGAAACCTCATCCTGAGCTTGTCGAAGGACGAGGTTTCGGCCCCTACCGGTCCGCCGCCCGCAGCATCTCGGTCGCCAGGTTCTGCAGCGGCACCACCCGATCCACGCACCCCAGAGCGATCGCTTCCTTCGGCATGCCGAACACCACCGACGTAGCCTCGTCCTGCGCCAGGGTGAACGCCCCCGCCGCCTTCATCTCGGACATGCCCTTCGCGCCGTCGTCGCCCATGCCGGTCATGATCACGCCGACTGCGTTGGAGCCGGCCGAGCGGGTGGCCGAGCGGAACAGCACGTCGACCGAAGGCCGGTGGCGCGAGACCAGCGGGCCGTCCTTGACCGTGACGTAGTAGCGGGCGCCGCTGCGCTCCAGCAGGGTGTGCTTGTTGCCCGGCGCGATCAGCACCCGGCCGCGACGGACGGTGTCGCCGTCCTCGGCTTCCTTCACTTCAACCGCGCACAGGCTGTCCAGGCGCTTGGCGAACGAGGCGGTGAACTTCTCGGGCATGTGCTGGACGATGACCACGCCCGGCGAGTCCGGCGGCAGGCCTTCCAGCAACACACGCAGGGCTTCGGTGCCGCCCGTCGAGGCGCCGATGCAGATGATCGACTCCGTCGTGCGCGCCATGGCCCGGGTCGCCACAGGCGGCGGCAGCATCGCGTCGGCGGTCAGCTTCTTCTGCGGCTCGTGGTCCGGACGCGGAATCTGCGGGATCACCCGCTTAGAGCCGGCGATCTTGGCGCCGGCCGCGGCCTTCACCGCGTCGCAGATGCGGATCTTGGATTCCAGCAGGTGGTCGGCGACGCCCATCTTGGGCTTCAGGATGATGTCGACCGCGCCGGCTTCCAGGGCCTGCAGCAGGGTCTCGGACCCCGCCTCGGTCAGGGACGAGCACATCACCACCGGGATCGGCCGCTGGGCCATCAGCTTGCGCAGGAAGGTGATGCCGTCCATGCGCGGCATCTCGACGTCCAGGGTGATGACGTCGGGGATCTCTTCGGCGATCCGGCGCGCGGCCACGAAGGGATCGGACGCCACGCCCAGCACCTCGATCTGCGGATCCTCCGACAGGATCGAGGCCAGGGTCTGCCGCACGGTGGCGGAATCGTCGATGATCAGAACTCGGATCTTCCGGGCCACGACCATGCAGGCTCCTACCGCTTCTGGAACACGGTGTTGGCGATCTGGACGACCGGCAGGTCGATGCCAACGATCGATTCAGAGTGGCCCAGGAACAGATACCCGCCAGGAGCCAGATGGTTGCACAGGCGCTTGAGCACCTTGGCCTGGGTGGGCTTGTCGAAATAGATCAGGATGTTGCGGCAGAAGATGATGTCGAGGTCGTTCTCGATCGGATAGGCGTCGTCCATCAGGTTCAGACGGGCGAACGACAGCTTGCTGCGCAGGTCTGGCTTGATCCGCACCTCATGCGAGCCCGCGTCGCGCGAGCGCATCACATAGCGCTGGCGGCGGGCCATGGACACCGGCTCGATCATCGCCTCGGCGAAGCGGCCGGCGATGGCCTGGTCCAGCACCTCGGTGCAGATGTCGGTGCACAGGATCGAATAGTCGACGCCGCGCTGCTTCTCGCAGAACTCGTCCATGACCATGGCGATCGTGTAGGGCTCGGCGCCGGTCGAGCAGGCCGAGCTCCAGATCTTGATCTCGCGCTTGCCCTTGGCGGCCAGGGCGGGCAGGCCCTTGGCGATCATGAAATCAAAGTGAGCCGGCTCGCGGAAGAACTCGGTCTTGTTGGTCGTCACCGCGTCGATCAGGTGGATCGTCTCGGACGCCAGGCCATCCTCGTCGAACAGGAAGCGGCAGTACTCGTTGACGTCGCCGATCCGGGTGGCGCGCATGCGGCGGCGCAGGCGGCCTTCCAGCATGGTGCGCTTGTTGGCCGGCATCTTGATGCCGCTGTAGTCCTGGATGAACGTCGCCAGCCGCTGGAAATTGCGGGCGCTGAGTTGTTCGATTTCGTTCGCCTGAAGCGCGACGGCGGCTTGTCTCGACACGGGGTTCTCCGTTCGCGGCGTCTACGCGCCGTAAAATACGGACGGTCCTTTCTGGACCGCCGAAGGGGTCGTCAGGCCGCCTGGCTGAGGGCGGCGGCGTCCTGGCTGGTCAGCAGGCGGGCCAGGTCGAAGATCACGACGAAACCGCCATTCTCCCGCCGCACGACGCCCCGGATGTATTCCGAGCGCCACGGCACGCCGATGTCCGGCGCGGCCTCGATCTGGGCTTCCGAGAAGGCCACGACCTCGATGACGCGGTCGGCGATCAGGCCCAGCGACAGCTCGCGGTCCTCCAGCGGCACGTCCAGCACCAGGATGCGGGTCGCGCCGTCCGGCGGGATGGCCGGCAGGCCCAGCTTCATGCGCAGGTCGATCGTCGGGGTGCCCCGGCCGCGCACGTCGGTCAGGCCCATCAGGTAGTTGGGCCCTTCCGGGATGGCGAACGGCGCCTGGTAGTCGAGGATCTCGCGCACGTGGCTGACGGGAACCGCGAAGACCTCGGCGCCGAGGCCCAGCGTGACGAACTGGAGATCAGCGGCGCTGGCCATCAGGCGTACTCGCGGAAGTCGGCGTCGTCGGCGTCCGGGCCGCCATTGGTCAGGTCCAGGGCGAAACCGTTGGCGCGGGCCTGCTGGGCGGCGACCGTGTTGCGGGTCGGGGCGGCGGTCGTCTTGCGGGCGACCGGAGCGGCCGGACGCTTGGCGGCGGGACGAGCCGCCGGGCGACGCGGAGCCGAGTGGCCGTTGGCGCTGGTGCGGAAGTAGGCGATCGAGGTCTGCAGCTCTTCGGCCTGGGCGGCCAGCTCTTCCGAGGTCGCCGACATCTGCTCCGAAGCCGAAGCGTTCTGTTGGGTGACCTTGTCCAGCTGCTGGATAGCTTCGTTGATCTGGCTGGCGCCAATGTCCTGCTCGCGGCAGGCGGCGCTGATTTCCGAGACCAGTTCGGCGGTCTTGCGGATGTTGGGCACCAGGGTGGTCAGCATCTCGCCGGCCGACTGGGCGGCCTTGACGGTGTCGGACGACACCGCGCTGATCTCGGCGGCGGCGGTCTGCGAGCGTTCAGCCAGCTTGCGCACTTCCGAGGCGACGACGGCGAAGCCGCGGCCGTGCTCACCGGCGCGGGCAGCCTCGACGGCGGCGTTCAGGGCCAGCAGGTCGGTCTGGCGGGCGATCTCCTGCACGATGCCGATCTTCTCGGCGATCGTCTGCATGGCGTCGACGGCCTTGTTTACGGCCTGGCCCGAGGCCTCGGCGTCCTGGGCCGACTGACGAGCGATCTTCTCGGTCTGGGCGGCGTTGTCGGCGTTCTGCTTGATGTTGGCGGCCATCTCTTCCATCGAGGCCGAGGCCTCTTCGGCCGACGAGGCCTGCTCGGTGGCGCCCTGGCTCACCTGTTCCGAGGCGGCCGAGAGTTCCTGGCTGCCGGCCGAGACGTTTTCCGAGGCCGAGATGGCGTCCGAGACCACGCCGCGCAGGCGTTCGATCATGACGTTCACATGGCCCAGCAGGTCGGCGATCTCGTCCTTGGTGGTGATGTCGATGGTCTTGGTCAGGTCGCCCTCGGCCACGGCGCGGACGGCGTCCGAAGCGCGGTTCAGGCCTTTGCTGACCATGGTCGAGATGTAGACGGCGGCGGCGGCGGCGATCAGCAGCGAGACGGCGGCCAGGACGATCAGGCTGGTGCGGACCTTTTCGAAGTCGGCGTCGGCCTTGTCGGTGGCGGCGTTCAGCTGGGCTTGCGACAGCTCGACCAGTTCCTGCACCTGGGCGGCGGCCTCGGTGACCGACTTGCGGCCTTCGCCCATCGACACGGCGGTGGCGGCCACGTCGTTGTTGGTCAGGGCCAGGCCGTAGACCGTGTCATGCGCGGCGATCAGGCGCTCGAAGGCGCTGCCCAGCGACTGCCACTTGGGCTTGCCCTCGGCGGTCGCCAGGCCCTCGGCCTTGGCCAGCAGGGCTTCGAACGACTTCTTCTCCTTGTCGACCGACGTTTCCAGGGTCTTCACCTCCTCGGCGGTGTCGACCAGGACCATGTTCTTCTCGAACCGGACGATGTTCAGCAGATGGATGTTCAGCTCCTGCGCGGCCTGAAGGCGCACGGCCGGGCCGTCGACCATCGCGTTCATGTCGCGGTTGGTCGAGGACAGGCTGTTCACCCCGAACAGGGTGGCCGTCAGAAGCAGGGCGATCACCAGGCCGAAGGCCAGGCCGAGCTGTAATTTGATCGTGAAACGCATGGTCTGGATCCTTCGGCGTGAGCGGGTCGAGGGTCAGTAAACTTGGGGGCTAGTATTCAGTGAATTCGCGGTCGTCGGCGTCCGGACCGCCCTGGCTCAGGTCCAGGGCGAAACCCTGGGCGCGAGCCTGCTGGGCGGCGACGGCGCGCGGCGCCTTGCGTGACGGGACCTTCGAGACAGCGGCCGGTTTGACGGCGCGAGCCGGCAGGCGGACTACCGGAGCCGCTGCCGCCTTGCGGCTGGCCGAGCCGCCGTTCGACAGGCGGAAGTAGGCGATCGAGGTCTGCAGCTCTTCGGCCTGAGCGGCCAGTTCTTCCGAGGTCGCCGACATCTGCTCCGAGGCCGAAGCGTTCTGTTGGGTGACCTTGTCCAGCTGCTGGATGGCTTCGTTGATCTGCGAGGCGCCGATGTCCTGCTCGCGGCAGGCGGCGCTGATTTCGCTGACCAGTTCGGCGGTCTTGCGGATGTTCGGCACCAGGGTCGTCAGCATCTCGCCGGCCGACTGGGCGGCTTTGACGGTGTTCGAAGACACGGCGCTGATCTCGGTGGCGGCGGTCTGCGAACGCTCGGCCAGCTTGCGCACTTCCGAGGCGACGACGGCGAAGCCGCGGCCGTGCTCGCCGGCCCGAGCAGCCTCGACGGCGGCGTTGAGGGCCAGCAGGTCGGTCTGGCGAGCGATCTCCTGCACGATCGCGATCTTCTCGGCGATCGTCTGCATGGCGTCGACGGCGCGGTTGACGGCGTCACCCGAGGCTTCGGCGTCCTGAGCCGACTGACGAGCGATCTTCTCGGTCTGGGCGGCGTTGTCGGCGTTCTGCTTGATGTTGGCAGCCATCTCTTCCATCGAGGCCGAAGCCTCTTCGGCCGACGAGGCCTGCTCGGTGGCGCCCTGGCTGACCTGTTCCGAGGCCGACGACAGCTCCTGGCTGCCGGCCGAGACGTTCTCCGAGGCGGAGATGGCGTCCGAGACCACGCCACGCAGGCGCTCGACCATGCGTTCGAGCGCGATGCCCAGGGTGTCCTTGTCCGACAGCGGCTTGGTTTCGACGGTCAGGTCGCCGTCGGCCACCTTGTCGGCCACGGCGGCCGTGGCGCGCAGGTTCTCGGTCATGCGATTGACCGTCTCGACCAGGTCCTTGATCTCGTCGTTAGTCGTGACGTTGACGCGCTGGTCCAGGTCACCCAGGGCGACGGCGTCGGCCAGGCTGGCGATCTTGCCCAGGCCCTTGCCGATCGTGATCGAGATCCAGGCGGCGGCAGCGATGGCCATCAGCAGCGAACCGACCAGCACGGCGATCAGGATGTTGCGCGACGCGGCGAAGGTCTTGTTGCCGTCTTCGTCGGCGTCATGCAGTTGCTGGGTGTTGTAGGCGACCAGGTCGTCGACCTTCTGGGTGACGGCGTTGGTCAGCGGGCGCTGCACGGTCGACATCATGGTGACGGCTTCGGCGCGGCGGCCCGTCATCATGGCGTCGCGCTGCTTCAGATCGACGGCGGCGTAGGCTTCCCAGTCCTGCTCGAGCGCGTTCCACTTGGCCTTGGCCTCGTCCGACGACGCCTTGGCCAGGCCTTCGGTAATCAGACCCTCGACGACCTTGCGCTGCTTGTCGGCCTTGCCGTTCTGGCTGTGCAGTTCCTCGTTGTCGGTCGCCAGCGCCATGTTCTTCTGGGCGCGGGTGATCTGCAGCAGGGCGATATTGGCGGCCTGGGCGCGCTGAAGTTGCGCCATCGGACCGGCGATCATCTCGGTCTGGGCCGTGTTGATCTTGTTCAGCGAGCTGATGCCCAGCAGCGTCGCGGCCGTCATCAGGACGATGAGGAGGCCGAAGGCCAGGCCGAGCTTGAGTTTGATCGTGAAGCGCATCTTTGGGTTCCGGCTCAGGCTTGCGGCGCGTGGATGGGGGTGACGGTGGCGGTCGATTGGCCGCGCGCCGCGAAGATCTGGTCGAGGTCGGGAATGACGATCACGTCGCCGTCCCGGCGGGCCAGCAGGCGAATGAAGTCCGCGCGCCACCGCAGGCCGACGCGGGGCGCCTCCTCGGTGATGTCGCGATGGATGGTGGTGACCTCGTGCACCTTGTCGGCGCGCAGGCCGATCAGGGTGGGCTCGCCGTCCAGGGCGTGCTCGATGACGACGATGCGGCTGTCGATCGTCGGCTCACGGGCGTCCATGTCGAAGGCCACGCGCAGGTCGATCAGCGGGATGACCCGGCCACGGAAGTTGATCACGGCGTTGACGAAGGCCGGGGCGCCGGGCACGCCGGTCTCGGGCAGCAGGTCCAGCACTTCGCGCACCAGACCGGCCTCGAGTGCGAAGGTCTCGCCGTAGAGGTCGAAGGTCAGGGCTTCGATCGGGCCTTGGGAAAGTTCGGTGTTCATGTCCTGCCCTTCCTCAACCGGCGGCGCGCAGCTGCGCGTCCTGGCGTTGGCCGGCCGCCACCAGGCTGCCGATGTCGAGGATCAGCGCCACGCCCCCGTCGCCCAGGATCGTCGCGCCCGAGAAGGCGCCGACATCGGCGTGGAAGGGCGACAGCGGCTTGATGACGGTCTGGTGGTCACCCAGGATCTGGTCGACGACCAGGCCCACGCGTTCTTGGCCCGTGGAGACCACGACGATCTTCTGGTGCGGATCCGGGGCCAGGCCCGTATTGAACATCTGCCGTAGGCGGATGAACGGCACCAGCTGGTCGCGCAGGGTGATCAGGCTGCGGCCCGCCGAGCGGACGTCCTGCTCGACCGACAGCTCCACACACTCCTCGACCGAGGACAGCGGGATGACGTAGCGGCTGGTCCCGACCCGCACGAGCAGGCCGTCGATGATCGCCAGGGTCAGCGGGATGCGCAGCGACACCACCGAGCCGTGGCCCGGTGTGCTGGTGATCTCGATCGCGCCGCGCAGGCCCTCGATGGTCTTCTTGACGACGTCCATGCCGACGCCGCGGCCCGACAGGTTGGTGATCGCCGCCGCGGTCGAGAAACCGGGGGCGAAGATCAGCTGCAGCAGTTCGTTGTCGCTCAGCACCTGACCCGGCTGGATCAGGCCGTTTTCCTCGGCCTTGGCGCGGACGCGGGCGCGGTCGACGCCGCGGCCGTCGTCGGTGATGGTGATCACCACCTCGGCGCCCGACTGACGGGCGGCCAGCACGATGTGGCCGGCGGCCGGCTTGCCGGCGGCGATGCGCTGCTCGGGGGTCTCCAGGCCGTGGTCGGCCGAGTTGCGGATCAGGTGGATCAGCGGATCGGCCAGGCGCTCGATGACCGTCTTGTCCAGCTCGGTGGCTTCGCCCTCGGTGGAGAGCTCAATAGTCTTGCCGGTGTCGCGGGCCAGGTCGTGGATCAGGCGGCGGAAGCGGCCGAACAGCTGGGCGATCGGCACCATGCGGACGACCATCATGGTGTCGCGCATTTCCGAGGCCAGGCGCTCGATTTCCTCGGCGACGGCGCGCAGGGCGATGTCGCTGCTGCTGGCGGCCAGCTGCTTCAGGCGCGACTGGGCGATCACGAGCTCGCCGACGCGGTCCATCATCTCGTCCAGGCGCTCGGCCGGGACGCGGACGGTGTCGCCGCCGGCCTTGGCGGCGCGGCCTTCGTTGGCGGCTTCCGGTGCGGCGGCTTGCGTGGCTTGAGCGACAGGCGCGGCCTCGACGACCACCTCGGCGACGGCTTCAGCCGGCGCGGCGGTCATGTCCTGGATCTCCAGGGTCATGTCGTCGATCACGAAGATGAAGACGTCCTCGATCGCATCACGGCCGTGCTTGGTGACCAGGGTCACGTCCCAGGCCAGGTGGCACTCGGTCGGGACCAGGGCGTCGAAATCGGGAATGGCGTCGGTGACGGCGACGACCGTGCACTCGCCCAGCTCGCGCAGCTCGTCCAGCAGCGGCAGGGGGCGGGTGCCGTTGACCAGGGCGTCGGCCGGCAGGCTGAACTTCACGCGCCAGGTGTTGAGACCCGGGACGACGGGCGCGGCGGCAGGAGCCGCCTCGGCGCCGCCGGCGCTAGCGACCACGCGATGCAACTCGGCCAGCAGGGCGTCGCCCTCGGCCTGCTCGGCGGGACGGCCCTCGGCCAGGGCGCGCATGTGATCCTGACAGGCCAGGACGGCGCCGACCAGCTCGGACGTGGCGGCGACCTCGCCCTTGCGGACGCGGTCGAAGGCGGTTTCGCAATGGTGGGTGAAGGCGGCCAGGGCGTCGAAGCCGAACATGGCGCCCGAGCCCTTCAGGGTGTGGAGCCCGCGGAACACCGCGTCGACCAGGTCACGGTCGCCAGGGCGATGCGCCAGGTCCAGCAGGCCCTGCTCGATGTCCTCGAACAGCTCCTGGGCTTCCTGGCGGAAAATCTCGACGGGATCCTGGCCGCTCACTTGGCGAGGACCTTCTTCACGACCCGAACCAGCTGCTCAGGGTCGAAGGGTTTGGTCAGCCAGCCGGTCGCGCCGGCCGCCTTGGCTTGAGCCTTGATCTCGGCGTCGCTCTCGGTGGTCAGGAACAGGATCGGCACGCCGGCCCCGGCCGGGCGCTGGCGCAGCTCGCGGATCATGGCCAGGCCGTCCATGACCGGCATGTTCAGATCGGTGACGATCAGGTCGAAGCCGCCGGCGCTGCCCTTGTCCAGGCCGTCCTGGCCGTTGACGGCCTCGGTCACGGCGTAGCCTTCGCCGCTCAGGGCGATCTTGATCGCCTGGCGGATGGAGGCGGAGTCGTCGACGGTGAGGATGGCGGTCATTGAGCTGCCCCTTGAAGCCAGAACTGGGCGCGGTCCGAGGTGTCGTTGTCGAGAAACCCACCGCGCCGGAGGACTTCCAGTAGAGCGCCGGCGGCCGGCTTGTTGAGCGACAGGCCGACGCCGCTTTTGCTTGCCTTGCGGCGAGCAGATTCCAAGAGTTGGACGAATGTCAGATCAGTTTCAGTGAGGTCTTCAACGTCGACGACGACGGAGTCCTGCTCGCGCAGCAAAGCGCCGAGCTGCTCGTGAGCCTCACCGATATTCGAGATCGTCACCTCACCGGCGAACGAAATCGTTCTCTCTCCGACCTCAGACAATACAGTCGCCCCCACAGCAAATATATATCGACGTTATGCGGAATATTCGCTTGTGGAAACTTTGTGGGCCTTAGCCTTAAGGTAAGGTAAACCGGACAACCTGAGGCGGAGCGGCAATTTGCCGCCAGGGCCGGCAAAAGGCCAAGTTTGCGCCCCTCAAGGGCTGCCACGGCCAGGGATCACCCTTCACGGTTGCGCTTTCGCGCGCACCTCTGCGGCTGAATGACGCAGTAATGGTAAACGCCGTCAGGAACTCGAAATGAGTCGCGCGAACGCGCCAAAACCCAGCGCCGAGAGACGCTGCCGTGGTCGATTAAAGGCTTGGGAGAAATGGCGCGCCCGGAACGATTCGAACGTCCGACCCTCAGATTCGTAGCGGCGGCGGTTGGACATTCCGAGAACATCCTATCCTTAGATTTTCTACGCCGGGCTTCGCCTAACTCTTTGGCATGACTTGATAAAATCGTAGGCCCGGCCACCCTGTCAATGTTTCAGGCGCTGTCGTTGGGGTGTGCAAACACCGTCCCAACCACCGACACAACGTTCCGGGTGTGTTCATTGGCCAGTTCACGGAATGATCCAATTCGACTGGCGCTGACGGATCGCTCCGTAAGCGCCTTGCCGTTTTCTGATGGCGGGCGCTACGTCGCGCGGGACGAGACGCTTGGGGGGTTTTTCCTGATCGTCGGATCACGGCGCAAGACCTACTACGCCCAGGGCGATCTCTGGCAGGGCGCTAAACGCCGGAGCGTCAAGGTCCGCATCGGCGACGCCGAGGAGATCAGCGCGCGTGAAGCCCGAGCCGAAGCCAAGGCCAGGTTGGCGGCCATCGCCAAGGGTGAGCCGCCGGAAGGCTCCATAGCCGCGCCAAAAGCCGATCTTGGTCCAACCCTGCGCGAGGCCTGGGCGCGGTACCGCGAGTCCCACATGCAGCGGCGCGGGCGCAGTGGATGGACGATCGCCAGCTACCAGGATCACGTCGAACGCTTGCTCCGCGACTGGCTGGACTATCCCCTGCTGACCTTGGGCGAGAACCCCAGGATGGTCGCCGACCGGCACGACAAGATGAGCAGCCAGCACGGCCCCTACGCCGCCAATGGCGCCATGCGCACCCTGCGCGCCATCTACAACCACGCCCGCAAGACCTGCCGCGCTCTGCCCGCCGACAACCCCACCTTCGGGGTCGACTGGAACGTCGAGCGCCGCAAGGACACTGCCATGGGGACGAGCGATCTTCCGCGCTGGTTCACAGAAGCTGGACGCCTGCGCCATCCGATCCGGCGAGAGTTCCACCTCTTCCTCCTGCTCTCGGGAAGCCGGCCGGGCGCCCTGCTGGTGGCCAAGGTCGAGCACATCAATTTCGCCAAGCGGCTGCTGCGGATACCCAACCCGAAGGGTGGTCCTTCGAGGGCTTTCGATATCCCACTCTCGCGCCCCATGATCCGCTGCCTCATCCGGGCCATGCGGGTCAGCCGCCTGCTTCATCCCAAGCAAGCGCGGACCTGGATATTCGCGGCCAACAGCGGCGTGGGCCATCTGGCCGAGCACGACGAGCCGCGCTCGAAGCTCTTCAAGTGGGGCAACGATCTTCGCCAGAGCTACCGCACGCTCGGTCAAGCCTGCGGCCTCTCCGAGATCGACATGCACCTGATGATGAACCACTCGATCCCTGGCGTGAACGCCGGCTACATCACCCGCGCCAAGCTTCTGGGCGACCACCTCCTGACCGGTCAGGAGAAGCTGTCGCGGTTCATCATCGACATGGGGCGTGTGCGTCGGCGCGGCGAGCCGCCGCCTGAGCGGGCCTGGCCGCTGCTGCCCAGTCGAAGGATCGGTGATCCGGTGCTTGATCCCACACCGCCCGACCCACGCATTGGCAAGGGTTATGGCGGTCGTCCCAAGGGTGGTGGCGGAGGACCTCGGCCGCCGGCGCCGCCCTCGCCCATCGCTCTCATTGAGGACGACTGGGATCTTGATCTTCGTCGGCGGCTGACAGCGGCGGGCCTGGGATGAAGCTCCACTGGCTGCGCCCAACCCCAACGTGTAGACTCCGCTTTAGTATTGTTCTCGTGGTTCAGAGTGACGGATGACCAAGCCCGAACATCACCGCGCTGAGCGGGCTGAGGAGGCACTTGCCACGCAGCGGGCTGCGGGCGAGACAGCAGGCATGGGCAACTCCATCGACCATCTGCCGGCCGGAAAGCAGCGCGAGCTGGCGTTTGTGGTCGACATCCTGAAGACGGGGTTCGCTGAGGAAGTTGCCAAGCGCTCCGGCGTCTTAGGTCAGGGCAAGATCCTCAAGATCATCCTGTTCGGATCATATGCTCGAGGCGACTGGGTCGAGGACCCAGTGGGACGGTACTTCTCGGACTACGATCTCTTGGTCGTGGTCGATCAGGAGAAGCTGGCCGATACCCTGGAGTTCTGGGAGGGCGCGGAGAAGCGCCTGCTGGACGAGTTGTCGGCTGGTCAGCGGCTGCGTACGCCGGTGAACTTCATCGTCCATGACCTCGAGGACGTGAACGAGCAGCTGCGGCTGGGTAGGTACTTCTTCACCGACATCGTGCGGGATGGGGTGGTGCTGTTCGAGGAGACTGGTGTTCATCTAGTAGAGCCGACGCCGCTGTCGGCCGAGCAGGCGCTCGCTGAGAGCCGCGAGTACTATGATGAGTGGTTTGGCAGCGCTGGGAACTTCAAGAGTCTAGCTGGAGATGCCTTGGGCAAGGGAATGCCGAAGGAAGGCGCGTTCCTCCTACATCAAGCTGTGGAGCGCCTCTACTACTGCTTGCTCCTCGTCGTCACGCTCTACGCGCCCAAGTCCCACAACCTCGTGCGCCTGCGAGGTCTCGCCGAACCGCTAGACCCTCGATTGGCCGAGGTCTGGCCGACCGACACCAAGTTCCATAAGCGTTGCTTTGAGCTGCTCCGCGCAGCCTATGTGAAGGCCCGTTACTCGCCACACTACAAAATCACCGTCGAAGAGTTGGCCTGGATCCAGGGACGCGTCGAGCTACTCCAGGCCGTGGTCAATGAACTCTGCGAGTCTCGGCTGAAGCAATTGCGTGACGTGGCTTCGACCTGATCACACCGACCGCCAGCTGGGCGCTGCCTTCTCGTGAGAGCCAAGACCTGAAAGGTCAGTGCTCGCCCTGAAACGCTTGGAGAGCCTCTGCCGGGCGGGCTGCTGAGGGTCAAGGGCGGCTTCGCCGTCGCTGCGCGATGCGCGCCACAGACGCGCACCCTTGACGCTCAACAGCCCGTCCGGCCCTCGTTCCACCAAGCACTTCAGGGCGCAGTTTGGGCAAGCAGGGAGAGTAGTCGATCTAGGCTTTCCTAGGCGGCCTCCAGACCGTTGACTGCCTGGCCTCTTCATTACGCTGCCGACGCTCGGCATCCGTGATCGTGGGCGTAGGCGGGCGGCGAACCTTTGGCCGCGCGTCCTGGGTCTTTAGCTTCGCCTCCCAGGCAGCCAGGGTCTCGGAACCTTCTGGTGGAAGTGACGCCCCAGCAGCGCCGGTGATCGCCGCGATAAGAGGAACCATCAGGTTCTCCGCAACCAACAGGATCTGGCCTGCTTCGTTCCTGAGATCCCAGCCGTGCCTCCGGCAAAAAGCTTCTTTGTCCGCCTCGTCTTCCAGGCCTTCGATCAGTTGATCCTGACGAGCCTGGTAGAGGTCGAGCGCGGCAAGCTCATCGCGCTCACCAAGCTCTTCCCCGCTTTCGTGCCGACGCTGAAACTCCTCGAGCGGCTCAAATACCCAATCACTCACGTTCATAGACGTGACGCCGAAAAGGGCCTTCGCCACCCTATCAATCTTTTCGTTGTCATAGCGCTGATCAAGCGTTGAGAGAGAGGGGTCGATCAGGGCCGAAAGTTCGAGCGCCTGAATCTCGGGGAAATCCCGTAGGCGCCGCAAAGATTGAGACGACATTAGACGCTCCGACCGATGCGAGTTTAGAACGGATCAAGAACTACACGATTCGGCGGCGATCAGTGAGGCCAGGTCCCGGATAGGGTGTTGATATAGCTGAAGAAGCCCCCAAGATCGGGACCCCGCCCCAAAGGGTGGTCCCGGAATTTCGTCAACACCATCAATGACATGGCGACCGAAGGTCCCGGCCCTTTTATCTTGCAGTCAAATCGAACCGTTCTCCCATCACCGCCAAAGGTATTTGGGCTCCATCGGCACTGTGGGCCGAGCCCATCACCTAGGATCGCGAAGCATCTTTTGGGAACCCGTTTTGAGGGCGCTTATGAGCGCATGACGACCGCAGTGCGCAAGAGCGCTTGGCACGGCGCGTGAAATGGCCCCATCATCAACCAAAGCTTGAGCGTGGAACGAGCTTCTCGCGCGGGGGAGACTGGGTTGGAGGTGCGGTCGCGCCTGCGGGTCACATGCGAAAACTTGCTCTCGGCTCGGGCTATGCCGAGGCCGAGCCGTGATCCGCTCTATCGCTATCGGTTTTCTCGCGCGGAGTACGACGAAGTCCGCGCGGCGCTCGTCGCGTCTGGCGCGGCGAGTTTGTGGACGCCGCACGGCGCGGCGTTGTTCGTAGCTTTCGTAGCCGAATGGTTCCGCCGTGATCGTAGCGGAGGGGCGTGGGACTGGATCCGGCCATTGGCGGCGCTGGGCATCCGCTACGACAACAACGATCCGCGCAGCGACGTGACCTACGCCGAGGTCCGCACGGCCGTGGAGGATGGGCTTACCTTCTGGGGACGGCCTCAACCCGCAGATCGATCCTGGATCCTAGCCATGGTGCGCGAAGCCGGTTTTCCGGCCGCAGCGACCCGCGTCGATCCACGACTGTCGACTTGGCTCAAGCGTTCTGTCTTAGCGATCGAGCGAGGCTTCGAGGCTCGGGAAGCTGTTGGCATGGAGTCCTGGCGCGCCAGCGAGCGAATGGTGCACGCACTCTTCGATGCAGTCGTTGAGCTCTGCCAAGCCGTGGCGGCACTTCGCGCATCGCTACCACCAGAGCAGCGCGGGCGAGGCGACCCCGTCGCCATGCTCGACGCTCGCGATCCGAGCTGGCGCCAGCGTCTGCCGTTCGAGCTCGAAACGAGAGATATCGGAGCTCTCGTCGAAGAGGCGATCCGCGCACGGTCGGACCGGTCGTCCGCCCTGGCCGTGACGAGAAGGCTGGTTCGCAAAGGCAACAGCTGGACGGCTAGGGTATGTCTCGCCGTTGCCGGGGAGATCGAACACGTCCGCGTGCCAGCCGGCTTACGTGAAGGGCTCGACGGTGTCGGGCGTGCGCGTGTGATCGGGCGAGGTGCGCTTGCCGATCTCGCCAGACCATTCGCGGCGATCGAAAGAGACCTCACGCCGGATCGTGACCTCTGGGAGGTTCGCCCGCTCGGCCCGGCGCTCGAAAAAGACTTGCCGCTGGCGGCCGACGTGCGCCTGGGCGCGCTGGTCGGCGAACGGGTCGTCGCCGAGTTCGGAGCGCTCGGCGGGGAGCCCTTGGACGGCGTGGTTATCCTCGAACCGACGGAAGGCGAAGAGCCCGAAATGGCTGCCGGCCTGCTCGTCCGCGGAAGTGGCCCGCTTCGCAGTCGCGCGCCTTGGTTGGCTCTGGCGCTCACGCCCTCGGTGCTAGATCGCGTCGAGTTCGAGGACGGGCCGCAGATGCTCGGAACGATCGACGACGACGACCGTGTCGTGGTGGCCTTCACAGGTAGAGCGTCTCTCGAAGTCGACGGTCACCGGCTGAGCTGGGTCTCGGCGGCGGAAAGCGAGAACAGGCAGCGTCTGGTGCTCGTTGGCGACACGGTTCCTCGTGTTCGCGAGCAAGTTTTCCTGGGGGCGCCGAAGGTCTGGATCGAGGACGAGGGCGTCTATGCCGCGCCCTCGGCGACGGCGCTGCGATGGCGGCCGCGTGGTCGTGGCGAGTGGCGACCTTTTGATGCGTCCGTCGTCGGGCGGGTGGAGATCGCTTGGATCGTGCGCGGTCAGATTTGCACGACGATTTCGGCAGCGGTCGCGCCACCCGAGCTTCGCCTCTACGGGCGCGCGACACCACGTCAGCTGAAGGTCGAAGGCAATGGGCGTCTGCCTGTGGCGGCGCGTTGCGATGCGCCCTTGTCCGCTCGACGCGACGGCGCGACGACGATCTTCGATCTCGAACCCATGCAGCCTGGCGCGTTGGTGACCGTAGAGCTGGGCGTAGCCGGCGGCCTTACATTCTCACTGGATGATCCCTCGGTTGCGGCGGTGCTAGTGACTCCCACCGGCCAGGCCGCAGGGCGGCGTGTGCATTTGACCGTCGGCAAGCTGCAAGGTTGGAGACTGTTGTCTTCCGGTAGGGGCAGAGTTCGCTTCGAGCTCGAACAACGCAGCACCGTCAGAGGCCATTTCACACGAAGCGTCGACGGCGCGGCGCCCTTAGCGGCCTACGCCGACGAAGTCCGAAATCTCTTGGGCAGTGCAGACGGGCTCGACCTCGAGGTTTGGATGTCGTGGCTCGGTGGGTCGGACCGCGCTGCCGGAATCGGTTGGTACGACGACAGAGCTCTGGCCGAAAACGAACGTCACGCCGCGCGGCGCCGGGCCTTCGCACTGCTACGGCCCGAGGTCGGCGCGGTCGACCTGGAGATGTCCGAACCGGCGACGCAGGCAGCGTTCCTGCGCGAGAAGATCGGCGTCGGGCCTTGGTTGATCTGCGCGCGGTCTGCCGCGGGAGAGCCTCTCCGTCCCTCCGTTCTCGCCGACCGGACGGCAGAGCCGGCCGATGCGTTGGGGCGAGCGGTCAACGCCTCGCTGCAATTTGAGCGCGCTGCGGCTTTCGATGCGCTGTTCGTCGGCGAACCGGCGGCCGAGACTTTACGGCACCTGATCCAGCTTCTGGTCGCGGCGCGTCGGGAGGATCTGCCTCTGAGCGCTCTGGACGCGGCTACAGCTGTATGTCGATCGCCTAGGGCGGCGGTCTATGCGCTGGCGGCCTGCGACTCGCTCGAAGAGCGCGCAGCGGTGTTGGCCCTTCAACGAGACCTGTCTTTTCTGTGGTGCGCGACGTCGCTGCCGATCTGGCTCGCAGCCTTCGATGCCCGTCGTGTCGCGATCGAAGCGCGGCTGGCTGCCTTCGACATCGACACCTCCCAAGCCCTTCGCCACGTTACGGCGGCGCTCTGCGAGATCGTCGATCTGGCGCCGGCCCTGGCGACCCACGCGCGACTGACCTTCGGCTTGAACGTCGCCCAACGCTTTCCGCGCGATCGCCCTCCACTCGACGTCGCTCAGGTGGCCAGACTCATGCAGGGGGCGGTGGCGCCCGGGCAGCTTCGCGGACTTGCAAGCGAGCTGCTGACCCGGCGCTTGGATCTCGATACCCCGCCGACGAACTTGGGGCTGAGCCGTTCGGCGGTTGGACACGCGCAGTTCCTCGCCGATTGCCCCGACGCCTTCCATGACGTGCTGGCCGCGCCCTATGCCGCCGCGCAGCTGGCCGTCGGCGGTGACGATCCGGATCCCGACCTGCGCGCAGCCTGCCGTCGCGCCTGGCTTTTCGACCCTGAGTACTTTGAGAGCGCTACCCAAGCCGCGATCACCCTGATGGCCTCGGGTGCTGCGCCTTCGCCCTCCTTGGAAGCCGCCGTATGATCGATCTCAGCCGCCTTCTACGCCGTCTGCCGGTAGAATCCGCCGATGCGATCACCGGCATGGCGCGCCTGCGCTCCGCCGATCTCGCCACGCATCTGCGTGCAGCGCTGGGGGCTACTGCCGGGGCTCGAGGCTCGGTGCTGTCCGAGCCCTTCCTGGAAGGCGCTTTCCCATGGCTTTCTAGGCCGGAGGGTTGGGAGGGGCTAGACCAAGATCTCCTCCACCCTCGCACGCTCGAGGTTCTTCGCAGCGTCGCTTTTCCGCCTTACGTGCACCAGCTCGAAGCTTGGCGACATCTCGTTGGCGCGAAGCCGACCTCGGTCATCGTATCGAGCGGCACCGGCTCGGGAAAGACCGAGTGCTTCTTGGCGCCGATCCTTGATCACCTCGTCAAATTGTCGGGCGGCAGTGCGACGGAGCTCACGGGCGTGCGCGCTTTGATGCTCTATCCGTTGAACGCCTTGATCGCGAGCCAAGAAGAGCGATTGGAGCGCTGGCTCTCGCCCTTCGACGGCGCTCTTCGCTATTGCCTGTACAATGGCGATACACCGCCGGATGCCCGAGGTCGCAACTTCCCGCGCTGGAAAGTCGGCGATCGGCGAACGCTTCGAGCCTCACCTCCACCGGTCTTGGTCACCAACGTGACCATGCTCGAATACATGCTCATTCGTCAGGCCGACGCGCCGATCCTGCAACGTTCTCAAGGAAAGCTCGACTATATCGTCCTGGACGAGGCCCACTCGTACGTGGGCGCGCAGGCCGCCGAGATCTCGTTGCTTCTCCGTCGCGTCGCCCTCGCCTTCGGGCGGCGGCCGGAAGAGATCCGCTACGTTGCGACCTCGGCCACGATCGGCTCGCCGGATGCAGCCTCGGAACTACGCCAGTTCCTAGCCGATTTGGCGGGCGTTCCACTGGCCAATGTCGAGCTGGTCGAAGGCAAGCGTGCGCCGCTGCCGACAGCGCCGACCTTCGACGCCGATCCCTTGCAGCCTTCAGACTTGGCCGATTTGGACGACTTTCAAGCAGGCGAGCGGTTAGCGGCCAGCGAGCCCCTTCGTCGTGTCCGTGAAGATCTACGCGCGGGCGGTGTTCTGTCCTGGAGTGGATGGCGGCGATGCGTGGAAGCCATGGGTGCCGAACCGGGCGATGCGATCGCCATGCTCGAACAAGCCGCGCGGGCCAGAGACCCGCATGCCGAGCCGCGCATGTCGGCGGCGCACGCAGATCACGTTCTTCCGGTTCGCCTCCACCTCTTCCATCGCACGATGACGGGGCTCTGGGCCTGTGCGGATCCCAACTGCACGGGCAAGCCAGCACGCGTTGGCGAAACCGACTGGCCATTCGGCGCCGTCTTCACCGAGCCGCGTGAGCGTTGTTCCCATTGTGAAGCCGTCGTCTTCGAGTGGGCTTACTGCGCAGAATGCGGAACGGGGGCCCTGAAGGGAGAAGAGGTCGACGATGGCGCGCGGCTCGGGCCTTGGACGGATCTGCGCGCCGGCGACGATTTCGATCAGACGTTGGACCGAGGTGAAACCTACGGCGCCGAAGACGACGCCGCCGCCAGCGAGGACGTCACGGCCCCCGACCCAACCTTGCGACGCTACCTGTTCCCGCTTGGGACAGGGCATCTGCGAACCGTGCGGCTCGATCGGGCGACAGGCCGGTACCTTGAAGGTCTCGACGAGCCCGGAGCCCTGACCTTCTCGGCCACCTACGACACGACGCGCTGTCCGTGTTGTCGTGCGGTGGAGCCGGCGACTATTCCCCGCCGCGGCGTCTTGCGGCCGCTCGCCGCCGGCGCGCCCTATCTGATGTCGCAGATCACGCCGGCGCTTCTCTCGGCGCTTTCTCCCGAGCTTTCGCCGCAGCCCACACCTTTGCCTTATGCCGGGCGGCGGCTGATAACCTTCACCGACGCGCGACAGGGCACGGCTCGCCACGCCGCGACGGTGCAGGTGGCGTCCGAGCGAAACTATACGCGCGCCTTCGTCTATCACTTCGTTCAGCAGCGTGACGGTGGCAACCCAGAGGCCGCGCAGACCGCGCGGGACAATTTGGCGCGTGTCGACGCGATGCCTCAAGACGCGTTTGCAGAGAATCTGCGTGCAAGGTTCTTGGTCGATCTGGCCAAGGCCGAACCCGGACCGCAGCATCGAACCTGGCGAGATCTCGTCCAGGCTTTCGGCGCCGACGACACGGTGCGTCACGCGATCCCGGAGCTCTGGGACGGCCGACGCGCCAACGGCCTTCAGGTCGGTGAGCTGCCCGAGTTCCTTCTCTACCGGGAGCTGATGCGCCGACCGGTCAGGGCCAACAGCGCCGAGTCTCTGGGGCTCTTCCGGTTCGTCCTGCCCGGGATCGACGACACCGAAATTCTCGTTCCAGGCGCCGCCCGTCGTTTCGATCTTGACGTAGCTCAATGGCGCGACGTCTTGCGGCTTCTGGTCACCTACTTCTTACGCGCCAACGTGATCCTGAACTTCCCGCGTGCCTGGCTACGTTGGATCGACCGACGCCACAGTCATCCGCATGTACGCCGCCGCGCGCCTGGCGAGGTGCTCGGCGACTACGTTCGAGCCTGGCCTCATCCGTATGCACCTTATCCCGGCCGCGTGGTGCGGTTGCTCATGCAGGTGCTCGGTGTCCAGGCCAGCGATAAGGTCGCTCTCGACGAGTTGAACGATCTTCTGGAAGCGACTTGGGGACCGCTTTCCCGCTTCATGCATCAAGACGCCGACGGTTACCGTTTCAAGTTGAACGAGCTCGCCGTCGCGCCGGTCGAGAGTGCTTGGTGGTGCCCGATCACCCGTCGGGTTTTGGACTCCACCTTCCGCAGCTTCAGTCCCTTCGATCGTGACGGGGTTCATCCCCCGGCCGAGGCGATCGTCATGCCTGTGCTGCCATCCTCTTGGCGGCGCGATGCCGACGGGCGTGGTCTGACAGACGCTGCTGTCGATGCTTGGCTTGCCGGAGACGAGCGCGTCTCGGCTCTGCGCGCCAAGGGACGCTGGGGCGACCAACAGGATCGCGCTGTTCGCCTGACCCCTTGGCTCCGAACCGCCGAACATTCGGCCCAGCAGCCCAGCACGACGCTCCGTCTCTATGAGGATCGCTTCAAGCAGGGCCGTATCAACGTCTTGAGCTGTTCGACCACCATGGAGATGGGGGTCGACATCGGCAGCATCGAAGCGGTGCTCAACACAAATGCGCCGCCGGCCATCGCCAACTATCGTCAACGTGTCGGTCGAGCGGGGCGGGCTCGCCAGCCGCTCGCCGTTGGCCTTACGCTGTGCAAGGACAAACCCCTCGATCGAATGGCGTTGGAAGATCCGTACGCCTTCCTCACGCGAGAGGTTCGACCGCCGCGTGTCAGTCTCGAAAGTCCGAGCATCGCTCGACGTCACGGGCACGCGCTGCTTCTCTCCCGCTTCCTCGCCGCGCAGGAACGCGAACTTCACAAGCTCTCCAATGCCAGTTTCTTCGGCCTCGGAACTGAGAATGCCAGGGGGCCTAGCGCTGCCGTGGCCTTCTTGGGCTGGGTCGACCACGCCGCCGAGGATGCCGGAATCTACGAAGCCTTGAGCGTGGTGCTAAATGGGACCCGCGTCTCGCCCAACCCAGACTTTTTCGAAACGTTGCGCGAGCACATGCGCCGTATCGACGACGAGCTGCAGGCCGAATGGGAGGCTCTCGCACCGATCGTCGCCGAGGGCGAAGATCGTGTCGCAGCTGGCCGCGCTCGGGACATGCAGCGTCAGAGGCTTGAGAGAACGCCGCTGCTCGGCGAGCTCGCCGGCCGGGGTTTTCTTCCTTCTTACGGATTTCCCTCCGACGTCGTGCAGTTCCTGACCGAGACGGCTGCCGAACGGCGTGAACGTGAGGCCGAAGAGAAGGAGGAAGAGAGCCGGTTCAGGTCGCGTGGCTTTCCATCGAGGCAACGCGACGTGGCGATTTTCGAGTATTCGCCGGGACGGGGCATCGTCGTCGACGGCGTCATTCGCGAGTCTCGCGGCATTACGCTGAACTGGCGTCGCCCGGCCTCGTTGGAGGGACGACGCGAGGTCCAGAGCCTTCGGACGATGTGGTCCTGCAACAGTTGTGGGGAGCTGACCTCGGCGCCGTCAGCTGTCACGTTGCAGAACTGTCCCGCCTGTGGCTCGACGCAGCTCGAATTCCAAACCTACATCGAACCGGCCGGCTTTGCGGTCGACAGTCGCTTCGAGACGCACGACGACCCGTCGGATCTGGGCACAATCTTACCGGTGGACCCTTGGGTCTCGGCTCGCGGCGCGCCTTGGCGCGCGCTGCCAGATCCGGCAGTCGGGCGCGTTCGATCCAGCCCCGACGGCACGGTCTTCTGGTTCAATCCGGGGCCGACGGGACGTGGATTTGCCATATGTCTTCACTGCGGCCGTACGGAAGCCGAGCCCGAGGCCGGTGCGGCTGCTCTGCCACTCTCGCGCCACAGGCCGCTCCGTGGCTTTCCGGTCCTGGACGACGACACGGGGATCTGTACCGGAGCCCCCGAAAACGCTCCGTTCGCGGTAGCGCGCAATCTCTTCTTGGCGCACGAAATCCGCACAGACGTCTGCGACCTTCAGCTGGACGACTGCAACCGCGCCTCCGTCGCGATCACCGTGGCTCTGGCCTTGCGAGAGGCCGCCGCAAGACGGTTGGGCGTGGACGCCGACGAGATGGGTTTTGCAGCGCCTGAAACGCGACGTCCGGATTTGCGCCGCAGCTATAGCGCCGTGGTGTTCGATCGAGCGTCGGGCGGCGCAGGATTTGCGGCGACGATCGCTTCGGACCCAGTCGGCTTGATCGAGGAGGCCAAGCGACTGCTCGACTGTAGCCAGATTGGCCGTTGTGGCAACGTCGACGCCGTCAATGCCTGTCCCAGATGTGTTCTGGCAGCCGACGCTCAGCACAGCGTCGACAAGACCGATCGGCGCGCGGCCTTCGAGCTTTTGGAAGCGACGCTGGCGCGCCTGGTGCTGCCGGCGGAACACAAGCTCTTCGGCGAGCAGACTGCCTACGAGCCTGCGCCACTTGCTGTTTCGCTTGGCAATTTTCTCGCCGAAGACGACGATGCCGTCGCGACGATCTACGCGCTGGGCAATCCCGCGGACTGGGAGCTCGAAGCTTGGCCGATCACGCCTCTGCTCAAGCGATGGGCTGGACGTGGACGTCGCAATCGGCTCGTGGTCGACATCGAGGCCCTTCGCCGCGTCGATCCTGTAACCCGGCGTGAAGTCGTCCTTTGGGCCGAACGATGCGGTGTCGATCTGATTGCCTCGGAAGCCAAGTTGTCGGAGGCGATGCTTCTGTCGCGTGTCGACTCAGCGAGGGGCGCTCAAGTTTGGGGTTCGGCAGATTCCGAGGCGTTCGTTGTGGGCGCATCGTGGGCGGCCGTAGCGGGAGCGCCGGTTGTCCGTGGGGCGGCTGTCGAACCAGCTTCCGCCGTAGTCGTGGATGTCCACGAGCTGCTACGCGAAAAGGCGCGCGAGGTCGTTTTCGAGATCGACGACCAGATCGACGGCCCCGTCGACGGCTTCGGTGAACGTCTCAAGGCGTTGCTCTCGACTCGCCACGAGTTGGCGGACGTCTTTGCCGAGCCTTGTTTGGAGCTGGAGTACTCCGATCGTTACATCCTCAGTCCGATCACGGTGCGCCTCCTGACCGACCTGGCTCGAGCATTGGCTGGCGCCGACACTCGTGTGACCGTCCATTGCGCTACGCGACCGGCGCGCAACCCAAAACCCGATCGGACGGTCCTCCACGACTGGCCGGATCTGGCAGTCCGTGACGCTGTTCTCTCCGCGAAACTGGCGGTCGTCACACCGCACGTCGAACTGACGATAGCCAGCACATTGCCGCATCGTCGCAAGCTTCGCTTCCGAACACTTCGGCATTCTGGCGTCATCTATTTCGACCAGGGCGTCGGTTCCTGGAGCTCCTCTGGTGACGTTCCCTTCGATCCGGTGCAGGACCTAACCCGGCAACTCGTTGCAATGGAGCTGCCCTATGCCGTCGAAAACGCGCACGGAGGGACGTACTTGGCGGTCAAGCTAGACCCGTGACGCACGGAGCCGACGGTGAGGCCATATGGAGTGACAGCACGGGTGGGATGCTGAGCGGTACGTATGCTAGGCGACCCGTTGCATGTGCGTCGGAAAAAGGAAACCTATGCTGCGCTCCGCTTCCGCGCCGGATGACGAAACCGTAGAGCCGCGCCTATGCGCAGCCTGCATAGGCGAGCCGTTCTTGAAGGCGATTGTCCGCAAGGAGGGCAAACTCGCAGCATGCAATTTCTGCAGTCGCAAGGGGCGCAGCTTCACGATCGAGCAGATTGCCGACAGGGTCGAGACGGCGTTCGAACAGCACTTCGAGCGTACATCCGAACAGCCCGACGCGATGGAAGAACTCGCCATTCGGCACGGACACGCCGAGTTCAATCGGCATGGCGATCCGGTCGCAGACGCGATTGCGATGGCTGCGGGTCTGGACGAAGAACCGGCTCAGGTCATCGCGGACCTCCTGGCCGATCGGCACGATCACTACGCGCCGGGCGATCCGGATGAGGAGCAGGATTTCGGTCGCGAGAGCTATTACGAGCGTCGTCGGACGATTGTCGACGACCACTTCCATGCCGATTGGGAGCGGTTCGAGCGAAGCCTGAAGAGCGAGGTGCGCTTCTTCAGTCGTTTCGCGCAGGAGTTGCTGGCGGGGGTTTTCGACGAGATCGAGGCGGTAAAGACACGAAAGGGCGCATCCATAGTGACCCCGGCGGGACCGGGGTCCAAGTTGACTTCGCTCTATCGGGCTCGCGTATTTCAGACCCAGGAACAGCTGGAGGTCGCGCTCAAACGGCCGGATTTGGAGATCGGTCCGCCATCGTCGAAGTTGGCGCGGTCAGGTCGAATGAACGCTCGCGGCGTGCCGGTCTTCTACGGCGCCACCGAGGACCGTATAGCGATGGCCGAGGTGAGACCACCAGTTGGCTCCGACGTTGTCGTCGCCCGGTTCGACATCGTGCGCCCGTTGCGCCTGCTTGACGTTCAAGCGCTTGGCGCGGTCTTCGTCGATGGAAGCGTCTTTGATCCGACTTTAGCATCCCGCGCCGGTCATGCGCTGTTTCTGCAGACGCTAAGTGAGCGGATCACACGCGCAGTGATGCCTGATGCCGAGGACTTCGAATACCTCGTCACTCAGGCGATGGCAGATTATTTGGCCGACCATCCGACTTTGGATCTCGACGGCATCTTGTTTCCTTCAGCTCAGCGGCGTGTGGGCGGTGCCAACGTTGTACTGTTCCATAAGGCCTCGCGGGCCAAACTCTTCGACTTGCCGCAAGGCACCGAGATTGACGCCTTTCTGAGTTCGCCCTGGGGGGCTGAGGAAGATGGCGAAGACGACACGCCAGCGAAGTGGAAGGTTACAGAAACAACGCCAGCACCGGGCCCAGCGGTGGCAGGTATCTCGCAACAATCCGCATCGTCGATGCTGCCTAGCCTCGCCGAAGTTTGGCTTGAGGCGGACGCCGATCCGCGCGCGGTAAGCCTGAAAGTCGATCCGGCCTCGTTGATCGTCCACAAGGTGACGGGTGTTCGGTTCACTACACGGCAGGTCGAAGTCGAGCGTAGCCGACAATCGGCCGACATTCATGATCCATTCTGAGCCGTGGTCGCCAATGAGCTAGCGAGGTAATTTCGCTTGGCGATCGATGTCACGCGTCTGTCAGAACGAGAATTCTTCGATCAAATCCGGGTCACCGCCGCGGTAAGTCGCACACCGTACGATACGTTGCTGAATATCGATCGTAACGCCGTCCCCGTTGGGTACCCAGTCGGGGGAGTGTCCTTTCCCGACGTTTGTGAACCCACCAAAGTAAAGATCGGCATCAAACGGGTCCGAAGAGCCGAAATATTCTCGGCACCCGAAGTGGGCGTTACCGCCCAGCCATTCTCCAGCAAATGTTGATCTAGAGGAGAACGTGAAGACGCCAAGGGGGCCGTAGCGCCCGAATTCAACTTCACCCGCGTATTGCGTCTGGAGATCGGGAGAGAACTTCTTCGTTGTGACGTAGACGCGAAAAACACCCAGGCCGTGAGGATGAGGGCCAGAACATTGCCCGACATATTCGTCGGCGCTGCTCCATATCTTGGCGCAGAACGGTCCTTCATAATCCGAATCTTCAAGGGCGATGGGTAAGATGTTGGTTTCGTGGTCCTCGTAGTTTTCGAGGGCGTTCTGCAGGTCCGCTCCGCCGGCTCTACGAAGTTTCATAGCAAGAGATTTGGCGCGTTGAGCGGCTTGATGAGCAGCTAGAGCGGCCTGCCGGGCACGCTCGAAAACCGAGCGAAAGCGTGCCGCATTGCGCCCGATCGCTTCTCCAACGAGGTCGAAAAACGGGTCTTCTGGTCCAGAGGGAAAAGCGGATGGAGCGATTGGCAGCGTCGAGCTGTCAGACGAAGAGGTCTGCTCTTCCCGAGCCAGTCGGTCGACGATCAGCTTCATCATGACTTCGGCCGACGCGCGCGCAGCAAACGGCTTGTAACGATCTTCCTTTTTCGGATCGGCATGATCCATCACGCCTTTCACAACGATCCAGGCAGGCGTCCCTGTGCCGCGAGCAACGGCTCCAATGGCTGCAGCTTCCATTTCTAGGGCTAGGACAGTTCGAACGCCGCTTTGCTTGAGCGCCTCCCAGGTGACGCCATCTTTCACGACGACATCTGCACTTGCCATCGGCCCTGTTCGGATCACGAAGGGCAGCTTTTGAGGCGCGTCGACATTGTAGGCCTGCCAAGTCTCGACCCGCTTTTGGCCTGCCGGGGTCAATGCAAACGTTGCGCCGACTTGCTTCACCAGTTTCTCGGCGACCATAGCTTCCAGGTTAGTTGGCCAGGCTCCGGGCGCGAAGTATCGGCTTCGCGCCGGGTGCTTGATCGGATCCACCTTCCGGTACAGCGTTTCTAACAGCCAGCGGCGAGCTTCTTCCATTGTCGGCGAGCCGTGACTGGGTAGGTCGTTTGGCGACAAGTCCTGAGCGGCTCGAACCCAAGTTGGAGGTGCCGGGGACTGCCGGTAATCTGCTTGAAACTCGTTTTCCTCTCGTTTTCCTTCGTCGTAGGCGTAGGTCATCTCGGCAACGACGACGTCACCCAACGCCAAATCGGCAGGATTGCCTGCACACACACCACACATCGCCAAACAGTCGGGTCGGTGGCGTTCAAGCAATGTGGACGCAATCATCGTTGTCGGTACGGAGCCCATACGGAGTGGGCGCGCCAGTGCGATTGCCAAAGGGCTTTTGCCTGGGATGAGGTAGAGGCCCCAATCAAGGGGCGCGACATCGTCGGAGATCTTCTGCCATTCTACGATCCCGCAGCCATCTGTCGCCGACAGGGTTTCTCGGGCTGCCTCAAACTCCATTTGCAGCGCAGTGACGACCAGGACATCGATTTTGGGAAGCACGCCTAGCCTCGCAGCCAAAAGTTTAGTGGAGTCAGAGTTCCCCCTAGCGATTAGCCAAGCTTCGAGGTTGGCGCCAGGGGCAGCTTCGTCAGAGATGAACGGCAACCCGACCATTGACGTGACCCATACATACGGGGTCACGACGAAGTCTGTGCCTATGTCGAGCGCCGCCCATGGCCGACCTCATTGGAGACGCGGAACACCAGCGCCGTCGTGATGACGTTGAGCCAGATCAGCAGATAGCGGGCGAGTTCGTCGTCCGGCGGCGTGTCGTCTTCGAAATCGAGAGCCTCGTCTTCGAGGACGCCGTAAGCCTGGTGCGCGAACCGGGAGAGCTCGGGATAGACCGCGTCGTAAAAGCGCCCGCCCAGCGCCGAGATTCGCGCCTTCTCGACGACCGAGGTCAGCAGCCGTTCGAAACCGCCGAGCCCCTTGGAAATCTCTTTCTCGGTTTCGGGATCTATGTTGGCGGCGAAGGGATTTTTTCGAGGCCCGACGTGAGAAACGGCCTGTAGCCGCGGCCCGACGAACGACGGCGACAGCCAGTCGACGTAGAAGCCGAGAAAGGCCTCGTAGACCATTCGGACCAGTGCGCAGGCGTGTTCGACCCGCCCGGTCGACAGGAGTTCGTCTATAGTCCGTAGAGCCCGCTCGTGCCGCAAAAGCCGTGCATGCAGCATCTGGTGATAGTGCACGCTGTCCTTTCTCTCGAGGTGAAAGTCGCGAACGGCTGCGCGGGTTCGGGCGCAGTCGTCGACGAGCATAGCCAGAGCTTCCGATGCGGGCAGATCGTCAGCGCGCCCGTTGGCAAGGTAGGCGCCGACCTGAGGGGCTAGTGCGCGGACATAGGACCAGACGTTCGACACGTTGCGGGTCCAAAGAGCGCCTTCGTCTCGGCGAACCTCCGCAGGGTCGTAGATGAAGGCGGGGACGTAGGTGATGCCGAGGGATCTGTAAGCGGCGAGTACGATCTCGTTGTCGGGGCAGACGAGTTTGCTCTCCTTGTCGCAGAGAGGGCTCCAATAGAGGTGCAGGGCGGGCCGATCGCCTTGGCGGATGATATCTCTGAAGAAGTCGAGATCCCCGTCTTTGACATGGGACGAGTGAACGGTGATGCCGCTCTCCCGAACGTAAAAGCCGCTCGTCACGAGATCGGCCCGAACGCGGGTCATCGACACGCAGGTCTTTCCCAGCTGCGCGTTCATGAACAGTTTTTGGAATATCGGATCGTGCTTGAAGTCGGGATCGAAGGCGATCTCGTCATAGCGCACCGTGGTCAGCTTGGGGCTTCGACGGTGGAATTTCGGCTTGACCATGGTCTTCCCGGTTCGGGCGGTAGCGAAGGCGCGTGAGAAACGTGGAGCTGATCAGACGGTGCTCGGCGTCGCTGCTCAGGGAGCTTCGCCGATCAGCGATGCATGCTTCGGTTCTGTCTTGGTCGGTGTAGGCCGATCAAGAAGCTCTCCTCGGCCATGTAAGCGTTGAAGGTGCCGACCTGGGTGGTGACCTCCGTGCCCTGTCGGGCATAGACGCTGCCTTCTCGATCGGAGAGCAGCGCTCGCCAGACCTCGGCTTCGGTGGTCGGCGTGGACGTGCGCTTACCGGCAAGCGCACCGGAAACGTCCCGCTGCCAGCTGCGCATTCGGGTAGCTAGCGGCGCTTTGCTCGACCCGATACGGACGATTTCGTCGCCGACGACGAAGGCGTAGAGGCACAGGGTCAAGCTCGCCAAATCCTCGTTCGTGACCTCGACAAGAAAGCTGTCGCCCACGATCTTCACGGTGGCCAGAGGCTCGAAGCCGTAGCTGTTCAGCGTCGCAGCACCCATACAAATCTCTCCGCGTGTCGGACTGGCCCATTGTCGAGCAACTCTCCGACCCGGCCGATGTGACGCTCGGCCATCTATGCTCAGCGCGGCTGGGTGCCGAAAGCCGAAGATAGAGTTTGAGCAGCTGACCAGAAATCGACCAATTATTCGAAGATATATATTCAGAAACAACTATGCTCTGCGTTCGAAGATCGTTGCTCGGCGACCTGTCGCATCGAGGTTGCTCTCCACCTCGACCGCCCGGGGGCTGGTTTATGTCTAGACTGGTCGTGCCCAGAAGGGGGCGAACACCAGCTCGGGGCATTTGCGCAGCGCCGTGGACGACGGCATGGCCGAGCGTACCCCGAACTTGCGGGCCTCGTAGCTGGCGGCGGCGATGACCCCGCGCGCGGCCGGCGAGCCGACCGCGACGGGCCTGCCGCGCAGGCTCGGATCGTCACGCTGCTCGATGGACGCGAAGAAGGCGTCCATGTCGATGTGAATGATCTTGCGCGGCGTCTCCATGTCGCCCAACGTTTAGCAGATGTCGAACGTAACGTGAACCTTCATTCCGTGCGATCGTGCGACATTTCCGGTCGCATGAAGTTCGGGAAAGGACGTTCGGGGACAGATTTCGGCGACGAAGATATTGCCGAACGCCATGCGAACGCTGCAAGAACAGCCAGGAGACCTTCTCGGTCGGAGGTTTGTCGGCGATCCTCGATTTCGAGATTCGCGACGGTCGTACGTCAGGAGTGTTGGTTTGAAGATCGCCGGGCTTTTTGCCGGAGTCGGAGGGCTCGAAGTCGGCCTGGCGAGAGCCGGGCACGAGACTTCGATGTTCTGCGAAATCTGGGAACCCGCCCGGGCCGTCCTGGCCGACCGCTTTCCCGACATACCCTGCGCCAAGGACGTCCGGGAGCTCGAAAGTCTTCCGGACGAGGTCGAGGTTCTGGTCGGCGGCTTTCCTTGCCAGGACCTCAGCCAGGCGGGCCGCACCGCCGGTATCGGCGGCAAGCGCTCGGGCCTCGTCGACCAGATCTTCCGGCTGATCGACGCGCGCCCCGTGCCGTGGGTAGTGCTGGAGAACGTCTCGTTCATGCTGGCCTTGGATCAGGGCCGCGGCATGCGTTTCCTGGTCGAGGAATTCGAGGCGCGGGGCTATCGCTGGGCTTATCGCGTCGTCAACACCCTGGCCTTCCTTCCCCAACGCCGCAACCGCGTGCTCTTCGTGGCGACCAAGACCGACGCTGATCCGGCCGACGTGGTCCTCGTAGACGACGTGGAGCCGCCGCCGACCTCGACCTCGCTCGACGTGCAGGCTCACGGCTTCTACTGGACCGAGGGTCTACGAGGGCTCGGCTGGGCGCCGGACGCCGTGCCGACCCTGAAGAACGGCTCGACGATCGGCATCCCTTCGCCGCCGGCCATCCTGATGCCCGACGGCCAGGTGGTCACGCCCGACATCCGTGACGCCGAACGCCTGCAGGGCTTCGACGAAGACTGGACCCTGCCGGCCGAAGACGTCGGGCGCGCGTCGCTGCGCTGGTCCTTGGTCGGCAACGCCGTCTCTACGCCGGTGGCGGGGTGGCTCGGCGAGAAGCTGAAGGTCCCAGGCCGCTACGACGTCGCGCGCGATCGGCCGCTGCGCGCTTCGGGCTCGTGGCCGCCGGCCGCGCGGTTCGACGGCGCCGAACGTCACGCCGTCGAGATCGGCGCCTTTCCGGTCTGGCTGGAACGCCCGGCGCTGACCGACTTCCTGCGCTATCCCGGCAAGCCGCTTTCGATCCGCGCCACCCGCGGCTTCCTCGAACGCACCGAGCGTAGCTCCTTGCGCTTCGTGTCGGGTTTTCAGGATCGCATCCGCGCCCACCTCGAGGTCGTGGCGCAGGACTACGCCCGGATCGCGGCCGAGTGAGCCGCAAGGCTCCGAGCGGCTCGCCGCACGGCGCCAGGCTCGCCAGACAGGCCCGCCGCGACACCAAGCCCGAGCGTCAGGTCGCCACCGCGCTGAGAGCCTTGGGGCTCGGCTACCGCAAGGACGTCCGCGGCCTGCCGGGCAAGCCCGACTTCGCCAACAAGTCACGACGTTGGGCGATCTTCGTCCACGGCTGCTTCTGGCATCGCCATACCGGCTGCCCGCGCGCGACGGCGCCCAAGAGCAACCCCGACTTCTGGACCGAGAAGTTCGCCGCCAATCGGCGTCGCGACGCCAAGGCCATCCTAGCCTTGCGCGCCATGGGATTCAAAGTGGTGGTGATCTGGGAGTGCGAGGCCCCGCAGGCCCAGGCGCGTCTCTCAAAGGTCCTTGAAGCGCGTGGCGTAGATGTGCGCCAGCCGGTCGACCATTGAATCGTAGTGGTAGATGTCGCCGGCCGGCGGCGCAGGCGGCGTCGTCACCAGGCTGACAGCTCTGCCGTCGTTGACGAAGTCGACCAGTACGATGGCCAAGGCGTCGTAGCCGGTGTCGCCGGTCTTCGAGCGCTTGGGCAGCTGACGGACCTTGTCGACGGTGATCTGAGCGTCCTTGGGCAGGGTGTGCCGGCTCCACTCGGGATCGGCAGCGCGGTTCTTCTTGTTGAGATCGGGGCTGAGATAGGTCTCGGACGCGTTGATCATCACGAAGCCCGCGGCGATGGCCTGGTCGGTGGCGCCGTGCACGGTCAGGTGGGACGAGTTGAGCTCGTCGTAGAGCCGCGGCAGGGCGCGCTGATGGGCGGTCATCGCCGCCTTGGCTTCCAGCGCCATCAGCACCGCGCCGACGGGCGTGCGGTGCAGCGCCGGCAATTGGGCGAAGAGGGCGGCTTCTTCGGGCGAGAGCAGGATGTCGTAGGACTTGATCAGATCGCCCAGGGTCGGTCCGGCGGGCGCCGCGCCGCCGGCCGGCGTGCAAAGAACGACGTCGAGGTTCTTCTTCCGATCGTGCACGAAGTCGCGCATCTCGTGATTGATGCCGAACCCCACGCGGCCCTCGGAGACGTGGCGGCGCAGCAGGGGGCTCGCCCGCAGCAGGTCGAACATGATGCCCCAGCAGGCGACTTTCGAATGGTGGTCGCTGCGCGAATGGTACTGCCAGGCATTGCCGTAGCGGTCGTTGCGTGTCGAAGCCGAAAGACTACGCACGAGAATCTGCGGGCCGAACATGCGAGTCGCTCCGACGGTGGATAGTTCTGGTAGCGCTCGGGCGGCCGCACGGCGAGTCCCTTCGCCGGCACGCGCCGAAGAAGAGCGCTCCGATTTCGGGATCGACGGCGGATCGGTCCGCCACCGGACGCCGAACGATGTCACGTCGACGCGCCGTTGCCGCTGGCGGGGACGACGGCGCCAAGGCTAAGCTTTGCCGATGAAGCGCTACGCCTTCCCAGACCTTGCCGCTGCCGACCTCGTCATCGACGCGACCTACGAAAGCGATCGGGCCATCAAGCACGTTGCGGGCGAACCTCTGGCGCGCCTCACCGGCACCGGTAATCAAGGCGGCTTCCGCTACTGCGGGCCCAACGCCGCGCCCAAGCTCGTCGTGCTCTACAGCACCATGGCCGAGGCAGACTGGCCGGACGGCCTGGACGAGGAGACCGGCCTCTTCACCTACTACGGCGACAACCGAAAGCCCGGCTACGAGCTGCATGATCGGCGGTCAGGGCGCGGCGGCAACCAGATCCTTCGCCGCGCCTTCGAGCTGGCCCACGGCAGCGAGGCCGAGCGGGCGCTCGCGCCGCCGTTCCTGGTCTTCGCGAAGGGCGAGGGCCGCGACGCCGTCTTCAAGGGGCTCGCCGTCCCGGGCGCTGCCCATCTCGACCTGTCGAGTGACCTGGTGGCTGTCTGGAAGCTGGTCGATGGTCAGAGGTTCCAGAACTACAAGGCGATCTTCACGGTCCTGAACCTCGACGTCGTGCCGCGTGCCTGGCTCGACGAACTGCAGCAGGGCGTCCTGCTCGGCCCCTCGTGTCCGGCGGTCTGGCGCCAATGGGTGAAGACCGGCAAGGCCAAGGCGCTCAGGGCCGAGCGTGTCAGCCGGACGCGGACCAAGGCCCAACAGTTTGGCGACGACACCCGCAAGGCGATCGCCGAGGCCGTTCACGCCCACTTCGCGCCCGCGCCCCATGCCTTCGAGCATTTCGCCGCCGACATCGTGCGGCTGATGGATCCAAACGTCGTTTCGATCGACGTCTCGCGGCCCAGTCGGGACGGCGGGCGTGACGCGGTCGGCCACTACCGGATCGGCCAGCCACAGAACTGCGTCACCGTCGAGTTTGCGATGGAGGCCAAGTGCTACAAGCCCACCGCCGGCCTCGGCGTCGAGGTGATGTCACGGCTGATCAGCCGGCTGCGCCATCGGCAGTTCGGCATTCTGGTGACGACGAGTTACCTCGGCGACCAGCCCTACAAGGAGATCGTCGAGGACGGTCATCCCATCGTCGTCTGTGCTGGTGGTGATCTCGCCGTACTGTTGATCGAGAAGAAGGCGCTCAATACGCCGGGGGCGGTGCGCACCTGGCTGGCCGAGGCCTATCCGCTTTCGGGCGATGCCTCGCAGGCCTGAGCGGGGCCAGGCCTAAGAGCGTCAGCCCCGATATTCGAGGACGATGATCTGATGCTCCCCGCGGGTTTCGCCCCGCTCGTGCATGGCATGGAGAAAGCGGTACCTCTGATGGCCTTCGATCAGGCAGAAGCGACGATCAGGGTGTGCGCCAGTGCGCAGTTCGAAGCCCTGTGGCGTCGACAGGACGAGAAGCGGGTAGTCCCAAGTCCCTTGCTCGCGCATGGGTTTGCCGGTGGGCGATCCTTTCAGGTTCTCGTAGTTCCACCGCGGATGAAGCGCATAGGGGAAGTGCACGTCGGCCAGAATCTTTTCGGCCGGCCAGCGCTCGACTCGGGAGGCGAGGCCTTCAAGCGGTAGTCCGTAGTAGTCCGACAGGCTCCAGTGGCGATGGATCCACTGCTCTGCAGCGCGCAGTTGGATACCGGGTAGGAGCGCCTCGCACCGTTCCCACCAGAGCTCGAAAGACTCTCGGTCGAATCCGTCCCCGCGTGGTTTGAGATCGGCCGGCCAATCGCCGTGGCTGCCTGTGAGATCGAGCATGGCCTCAGATGGACCAGTGCGCCGATCTCGTAAACGGCGATCCTCCGACCTCAGGGTGCCAAGTGGCGATGGGCAGAAGCGGCGCCGTGACGCTAACGTGCAGGCATGGACGAGACCTGGTTCGAAATGCGGGACACGACGCGGGCCAAACTGGCGGCCGGCGTATGGGTGCCGTTGCACGTCGCCGAGGAACGGCGTCATAGCCAATATCCGCAGGTGGGATTCTGGTCCGACTGTCACGACGTGCAGACCGCTGCGATCCGCCTGACCGACAGACCGGTCGTCGAAGCGCTGACGCCCGGCGCCTTCTTCGGTGAGCATCGCATCGATCCCGAACTAGAGCCCTACAGGTCTATCGACACGGTCGTGCACGAGGAGATCGCAGCGGTTCGCCTGGCGCTCGTCCAGACCTTCGTGACCGGGGATCCGGAGGTTTGGACGCTGCACCCCGATCTGGTGTTCGCCCTGGGCCTGAAGCAGGAAGGCGACGTTTGGGTCCGGCCGGAAGAAGGTTACTGCGAGGTCGTCCAGCTTCGGCGCAACGACGAAGGTGCCCCCCACGGCCTTTTCATCAAGCCGGAGTTCTTGAAGGACTATCTGGCCGCCAGGTCCATGGTGCTGCACATCTGCCAAACGCGGCACCGTCGGGGTTCGCTGACGGAGCTCGACCCTTTCGGCTGGGGCAAGAAAAGCGAAGTGGATGTCGATGGTGTGCAGCTTCACCGCAGCACCTGGACCGCTGGCAACAAGTTCCATGTCTATCGGCTCTCGCGAACCGATCGATGGGCCGACGACGAGCTTCCTGTCCTGGGCGCGCCCGACGATGAGAACGTGGAGTTCGAGGAAGAGGTGATCGAAGAACCGGGACCCCAAGGTCAGATCGTCGACACCTGGTTCGAACGGCGCGAATGGTTCGAACCCGGCGCAAATAGTCCGCGGGTCAAAGGGGATCCGCCGTCGTCGTCGATCTCGTTCGTCGTCGACCCGTCGGGCGCGACCATGCCGGCGTCCGTGCTGAACGACGAAGATATCGGTCGCTGGCTATGGTTCTCGCCAGGGGTCATTCCGGAGCTGCTTTCCAGACGAGGCGCGTTGATCGGTTGGGTCGGCGAAGAGACGGGGGTCGTCAAGCTGGCCGGATCCTACGAGGTCCCGTTCGGCGACAACGTGCGCGACAGGGTCGTGGTCTATGCGCGCGACGTTGCGAGGTTGGCCCCGTGGGAGCAGGCGATCTGGCGCGGCTTCAACGTCACTCCGGACGGCGGATTGCCCCAGGGTCTGACGCTCGGCATGGGGGACGACCTTCCCGCGCCCGAAGCGAGGTTCGCCTACGGGCTCGAAGCTCTCGATGCAGCTTGTGTCGCGCGTTGGGGGCGGGCCGCATTTCGTCGACACGACGATACCGACCAGATCCTGGCTAAGGTTCATCGGTATCGCGCGCTCGATCAGGCCGGTCTCCTGAGCCTGGCGAAGGACGTTGCGCGGCTGACGGCCGATCGGCTCGATACCGACTTTCTGTGGAAGGTCGTTCCGTTGAGCAAAGGCGAGCGGCGTGGCTCGCTGAAGTCGCTGGAGCAGGCTCTGGCGACGCTGATTCCGGCCAAGGTCGCGCACAATCTCCTCTCGACCTTGTTCGGCGTCTACGACCTGCGTCTCGCTGACGCGCATCTTCCGTCTTCGGCCTGGACGGAAGCTCTCGCCAAGGTTGGCATCGATCCTGACGCCACGCCCCTCAAGCAAGGGCGGCGCCTTCTTCAAAGAGCAGCGTCGACGCTAGTGGTTCTCGCGGCGACCATCGATCCCAGCTGATCCCAATTGGCGATTGATCCAGCCGCCTGGCAGGGCGATCGTTATCCGAACGGGGGAGGTGGCCATGGGCGAAGCCAAGGCGAGGCGCGCAGCGCTTCGAGCAGGAAACGAGAGCGCCTTTCGGCTGGAGATGGAGCGTCTGATGAGCCCGCCCACGCCAGAGGAGGTGGAGCTCCTGGCGGTGGTCGAAACTCTGTCGTTCCGGAACATCCCGCGCGCGTCTCGTAGCGAGCTCGCGCTCATGCGAATGATCCCGCAGCAATGTCACGCCAATGCCGCTGCGTACGAAGACATGGACCCGACGGGAGCGTCCAAGCGCGTGTCGGGGTGGTGGCGGCGTGGCGATCGCTTCTACTTTCATTCGGTCGTCACGACGCCCGGAGGCATGGGGTGCATCACGCCTCATCCAAGCTCGGGTCCACTGAACTTCGCGCCAGACCCCGAAGTCAGCTGGGAGCAGATTGGTGACCACTTCAAGGGGATCCGAAACGGGAAGGTCGTGCCCTTCATCCTTCGAAAGGACCCCGCGAAGGTGTTCGCCGCTTGCCAGATCGCTCTCGCGCGGCTGGACGCTGGCGAGGATCCCGTGAATATCCGCCCTTTCCCAGGGGAGCTTTAGTCGAGGCGAGCAAAGGTGCCCTCTTTCGATTTGTCGGATGCGCCTAGCGCCTGGCTTCGACAAGAACGGTACCTGGATCGACCGGGCGTCGGCGGAGCCGGCCCGTTGTGCCTCTATCGTGAAGAGGGTCTCTGTCGGGGGCGAGCCGGCGGCGCCGGTGCAGTATCCGAGCCGAGTAGCGCCTGCCCGTTCACTGCTTATCCGGTTTGCAATTATCCAGCTTTTAGGACCCGCAGCGGATTGAAAAGAAAACACCTTTCCGTTGACTACAAGTTTGAGGCTCTACTTCTCGATGTCGAGGCGCGCCCCGCCTAGATCGCCACCGAAACCAATTGTCGATTCTGGTCTACTCTCGCCCGTGAATCTGGAGCGGCGCAACCTGGCGCCGAGCCGCCGAAGCCTTCAGATTGTCGGCATGTCCGATCCCCTGTCTCCCGCCGCCCGTGCGTCACCCTCGACGGCCCGAAATCGCGATCCCATTCTGGAGGTCCTCCGGACGCGCCTGCCGGCAAACGGTCTGGTGCTGGAGGTTGCGGCGGGCGCTGGCGAGCACGCAGTTCACTTCGCCGCAGCGCTGCCTAGGCTGCGATACCAGCCAACCGATGCTGATCCCGGCGCTCTGGATAGCATAGCCGCCTGGCGAGAGCATGCCGGCCTGGCCAACCTTCTGTGTCCACTGGTGCTGGATGCGTCGGAACCTGACACCTGGCCCGTTGCACGAGCCGACGCTGTCCTCGCCATCAACATGATCCATATCTCGCCGTGGACGGCCACGGCCGGCCTGATGACGGGCGCTGCGCGTGTCCTGCCTACAGGCGGCGGCCTGTTCCTTTACGGCCCCTTCATCGAGAACAACACGCCGACAGCGCCCAGCAACCTCGAGTTCGATCAGAGCCTGAGACGGCGCAATCTCGAGTGGGGAATTCGCCATCTGGATCATCTGGTCGCCTTGGCGGCTACCCATGGCCTTGGCCTATCCGAACGTCTCGCCATGCCCGCTAACAACTTGGTGCTCGTGTTCCGAAAGACTTAGCCGCTCGGCACGCTCGGCCAAGGTCCGGTTCTCGGAGGCGAGCGAGGGTCCGTTCCTGGCGCTTGTAGGTTGTGAAGCGCAAAGCTCCGGCTTGCCGATTAGACGGGCTCCCTTATCGCCGGCTAGCGCGAGGCGTTTGAGCCGGGGGGCTCGCTAAACCGCAGCCCTAAGCGCCGGTTCGCTGGATGTCTCTTGCGGCGTCGGCTCATGATGGTCCACGGACTGGAAACGTCCCGCTACGAAATCGATGACGCGGTCACCCAACTTCCAGATCTCGGGCCGGTGAGACACGATGATCAGCGTCGCTCCGCTCGCCTTGATGGCCTGGATGATCTTCCGCTCCGAACCGACATCCAGGTTCGCGGTCGCTTCGTCCAGGATGATCAGTCGGGGCTCATCCAGTAGCGCCCGCGCCAGCAATATCCTTTGCCGCTGGCCGCCCGAAAGACCGCTTAGACCCTCTCCGACCTGGGTGTTCAGCCGCATCGGCAGATTACGCACGAAGTCGTCGAAATCCGCGAGCCGCAGCGCCTCGTAGATTCGCCCATCGGCAATACCGCGCCGGAACACGGCGACATTGTCTCGAAGGCTTCCGGGCAACAATCGGTCGCTCTGCAAAACCGTGGCAAATCCAGCCATAGGATGCTCTGGCCGACGTCCGTCGACCAGTACCTGCCCCGATGTCGGCTCAAGCAAGCCGCAGACGAGCTTGACCAGGGTGGATTTCCCGCAGCCGGAACCGCCCTTGATGACTAAGCACTCTCCCGCCGCAACATGGAGCGTGACGTTGGACAGGACTTCATTATCCAGCGCGCCATAGCGGAACGATACGTCTTGAACATCGACGATCCCGCGCTCGATCGTCCGCGGCGGCGGCGGTACGAACTTCAATTGCGGCTGAAAGTCCTCCGTCACGAGCCGTTCAATCTCCATGGCCCGATAGCGTTGCCTGAGCTGGAAAAGGGCGGCGATGGCCTGGGACAATAGATCCTTGTAGGCGGCTAGAGCGACAAACGAACCGAGCGCGCGTCCGTCCGAGGCTACGAACAAAGCCGCGACCGAGACAAAGGCCAGGGTCTCCGCGGATTTGATGAACGTCTCGGCAAGATCGCGGATGTTGCGGATTTTCTCGAGCTTGAACTCGACTTCCGCGATGCGCGACACCGCAATGGCGTAGCGCGTCCGCCCTCGCGCGAGGGAGCCGAACCGCGCCAGCATCGGCATTTGCGCGAGGACTTCGAGGTTGAAAGTCTGCCGCGCTTGCGACGCCTCGAATGAGGCGGCCAAGTGCGATGATTGGGTGCGATTGAACGCGAGCTCGATCATGATCGACAGCGACAAACCGATGAAGCCGGGCGCCGCGAGCCATGGGGATATGTTGAAAAGGACGACAACGCCCACGACGATGCTGATGGCCGTCGTACCGGCGGCCTTGAAAACCTCACCGGCGAAGGAGAGCTGACTCTCCACCGCGGAAATCTGGGCCTGGACCGTGGCCGGCCTGACAGCATTGAACCATTCGAATGGCTTGGCCGCGAAGTTGTCGAACATCGACCGGCTGAAGGAATTGAGCGCCTTTCGCTTCACGATGCCGTTGAGCGTCGATCCGGCGAAGTTCGTGATCGCTCCGACCACCGCGATCATCGAGAACGCAGCGATGATGAATGTCGATGGCGAGTGCCCCGGGAGGCGCACGAGGTTATCGATCGCCAGCTTGCTGACCAGCGGCAGGCCCAAGGCCAGCAGTTGCGCGAGACAAGCAAAGGAGATCGCCCACGCACCGAGCGCACCCAGATAGTGCTTGAAATAGGCAAGGAGCTGCCGCGCCTTTGGCGCAGCGTCTGCGTTCCTCGGCACGGGCGGGGCCAAGGGTTTCTGCGTGAGAACGCCGAGACCGTTGGCCTCCCGGGCCAGCCGCTTCAGTGGGATCCAGGTCCAGCCGAAGCGCGGATCGAAAACCTCAACAGCTTTACCCCTAGCACGCCTGGTGACGACGTAGTGGCCGCGCTGGAGCAGCACGATGCCCGGTGCGGGGTAGGCACTCGGTGATTTCGGATCGAATGCGATGGCCTGGGCAGGGATGCCAAGCGCGGTCAGCGCATCACGCACCTGGCGCAGGGTCAGCCCGCGGCTGGTCCAGCCAACCTGCGATTTGATTTGGGCGACCCGGACGGGCCGCCCGTAGAGAGCGGAAACCGCGGCTATGCAGACATAGCCGCAGTCCGCGGGCTCAGTCTGCGGCTCGACCGCAGGCCGTCGAAACTGGCGGAGCGTTTCTGCCGCTCGGGCGAACAAGATGCAAAGCCCCATTCACGTCGTCAGGTCAGGGCCGCGTAACGTGGCCGCCATTGTTACACTTGTAGTTGCTGCTGCCGTCACAGCCGCCCGTATTGGTGCACTGGCTGTTGTTGGTTGAACCCGCGCACCCGCTATTGGAGCAGTTGGCGGGATTGAGGTCTCCGCCAGCCATGGTGAGATCAGCATCCATGGCGAGCGTCGACAGCTCGGCATCGTCGAGGACGAGGCGTCCGTCTTCGCCCAGTTCGAGGCGATCAAGAGAGATCATGCGCGTTCTCCTAGTTCGTGACTCTGCACTGCATGAAGCCGTTGGTGGATCCCCCGCACTGGCCAGAGGAGTTCGTGCAGCCGCCGCTGTTGGAGGAGTTGTTGCAGGACGAGAAGTTCGAGCACTGCGTGTTGCGCTCGCCGTCACCGCCGGCAGTCGTGAACATAACGTCGTCGGCAAGCCCCTTCAGGAACTCGTCATCGAGCACCATCCGCCCGTCGGCGTCGAGCGTCACCCCGGTCAATTTGATACCTGAACTCATCCTTTCATCTCCTGCTTTTCCCTTGGGAGGCCTTCATTGGGGACGGGCGGGATCGCGCGCCCGAGATTGAAGAGCGGACAGCCAAGTTCGGCCTCCTCGAGGCTCTCGAGCCCGCGCAGCCATGGACGCAACTTGGCGTTATCGATCTGAACCGTGCCGTCGGGGCGTAGGCTGCCGATCGTGTTGCGATCGTCGCTCAGGGCGACGGTGCATTTCCCGACGCGCCCATCGGCGCGGACGAGCAGCGAATTGGCCTTCGCCGCGTAGCAGATATAGGGTCCATCCAGATCGACATCGCTCGACCGCTGGCCTGCAGCGGATTCGCCGAACTGCTTGCCCTGGGCAACCGCGACATCGAGATTGTCGATCTGCGCCAGGCGGACCTCGTCGTGACCCGAGCGCAGGATCGCCCTGAGCTCTTCACCGATCTGTTTGGTCTCGGCGATCGACAGAGGCGCGATAACCGTCTTTCCGCCATCGCCGCCGAGGTCGCGCAGATGCTCGAAGTCCACGCGGAAACGCTTGTCGTCACCGAACTGCGCCCTGATTTCCTTCATGAGGTGACGGGCGCTGTCGATGTTCGTCCGGCGCAGATGGACCCGGATCAGAACCTCGAAGTCGCCTGTGTGCTTCGCCATCGCGATCATGTTGTTCCAGATGCGGTCGAAGGAACCGCGTCCGTTGGCCTGTTTTCGGACCTGATCGTGGGTCTCGCCCCACCCGTCCAACGTGATCTGGTAGAAATTCTGCCGATAGGACAGCAGCTCGTCGAACAGCTCGGACGTCAGCAGATACGCGTTCGTCGTCAGGCCACCCTGGAAGTCAACGCCGTGCGCCCTGGCGGTCTCGAAAGCGTGTCGCGACAATCTGGTGACCACGTCGCGGGCGAGCAGCGGTTCACCGCCGAACCAGCTGAAGCGCAGTTTCGCTAGCTCCGCGATCCGGCGCTCGACAAAGAGCTCGACGCTACGCTGAACTGTCGCCGACATGCGACCGATCGCGAAGTCCTCATAACAATAGGTGCAGCGGAAGTTGCACTTCTCGGTCGGAAGCAAGATCAGTTCCTGCAGTCGCGGCGTGATCGTCGAGCCGATCCGTTGCCGCGAAAACTGGCCGCCCCAGGCAGCCGGATCGGTCGAACCCGCTACAGCCGCAGCTTCGCGAACATCCATGTGATCCCCCTTGGCATCCGAGCGGCTCGTGAAGCGGCTCAAGGACGATGCTGGAGGTTAAATCCACTTTAGAGTGCGCAACAACGTTAAACTACCGGAAATTGTCATTTTTGTTGAGCGACGCAAATACTAGCCATCACGCCCAAATTGTCGGCTGACAGCGATGCGCAGGAGCGGCGCCGGATTCCAGCTTTCAACCTCCTCGCGGGCGACGCCGGACGCGATGACCTTACGGTAGCGAACACTGTCGAACAGGTCGCTGACAGTCACGACCAGAGTCGCCTTGGCCGAGAGCGGATGGCGCCACGTCGCGTCGACCTTGAAGAACCCGTCCGAGCGTGTCTGCGGGGTCTCGATGGGGCCGACGTAGCGGGCCGTGAGGAGGTAGGTGTCGCCGTCCCGCTGCTTGCGCGGTGGCGCCTTGTATTCGAGCTGAAGACTTCCGGCGTAGCCCCACCAATTGTCCCCGAGAGGGCCAAAGCCTGCCTGGTCGAGGGTTCGATTGTAGACGTTGCCCGCCACTGTCGCCTTTACGCGCGATGACAGCCGGCGCTGGACGTTCAGGTCGACGCCCCAGCTGTCCTGTTTGCCGGCATTGACCGGCATCGAGACCGTCACGTCACCGTCGAGGACGCGATAGTCTTGGGCCAGCACGTTTCGCGAGAGGCGGCGATAGGACGTCATATTGAGGACCGATCCGTTCCTCTTGTACTCGACCCTGGCTTCGAAGGAGTCGATCTGCTCAGGCTTGAGATTGGGATTGCCGGTGCTTGCCTGTGTCGCCGATGAATAGACAATCTGCGGGTCGAACGCCGTGATGTCCGGACGCGAGATACGGGCCGAATAGCTGATGTTGAGGTTCACGGCCTTGCCGAGCGCCCGGCGCAGGAACAGGCTGGGAAAGATATCCGAGCGCCCGCCCGAGGCTCTCGGCCCACCGGTGGAGACTGTATAGGTCTCACGCTCAAACCGAATACCGGGAAGGACCGTCCAGGCTCCAAATTTCGCCTGCGCACTCCCATAGGCGGACGCCACATTGCGCCAGCCTGACATGTCCTCAAAGTCTGGCATTCCGATTGGCTCACCCGCGAGCGCGGTAAGGGATTGCCGCACCGATCTTCCGGCGTGCTCGAACCCCATCCCCGTCGACAGGCTCGCGTCCGGCCCGATCGGCCGCTCATATTTGGCGCTGAGCGCCGCGTCTTCGTTGGCGGTTCGGTTGGTGATCGATGTTGCAGCCTCACGGGACGTGAAATGCTGTGTGATCAGCAAGTCCGTGTCCGAGGCAAGTCGAGACCAGGTCAGGTCCGTCGTGAACCGCTCGTCCTCTTTCGGGCCTGCCCGCTCGTAGCCGAGATTGGCGCTGTCGATGTCGAACCGGGTCTTCTGCTTCGTCTGCTCCTGCCGGGAAAGGGACGCGTCCGCGGCGTCGACCTCGGTATTGGTCGTCTGACGCCCTCGCGATCGGCTGCTTTCGCCGCCGAAAGCCACTTTGACCTGATCGCTGGCGCTGAAGACAAACTGGGGCTGAACCGCGCGCCCCCTGAAGTTCGCCGTCATTTTCGAGCGTTGGATGGAAGCGCTCGCCCCCTGACCGCCCCCCAAAAGCTCCCGCGTTCGAATGGAGCGGCTCTCGGGACGATCGGCTGTCAAACGGGCCGAACCGGACACCGCCCAACGCCCCGCGCTCCAGTTCGGCGACAGGCTGATGTCCGAGGAACCGAGGGTATTGACGTTGGCGTCGATGGTTCCCGACAGGCCGTCGATGAACGAGTGGTGGGTTATGATGTTGATGACACCACCGACACCGTCCGCAGCGAATTCCGCTGGCGGGTTGGTGAGGATCTCTACGCGGTCGATCCGCGAGCCGCCTGGGCTGCGCAGAAGGCTACGGACGTCGGGAACCGGCTTTCCATCCACCAGCACGGTCACGCCCGGAACACCGAGCAATGTCAGTTCGCCATTGGCGGTCAGCGTGACGGAGGGCAGTTTTGCGAGCACGTCGATCAGTGGCGACGCTTGCAACTGCGGGTCGTCACGCAGGGAATAGATCTGACGATCGATGCGGGTGCTGATGTTGGTGGTCAGGGCGTTGACGATGACGGCCTCGACGGGCGCCGGCGTCTTGTCTGCCCGAGGCAAAGGGGGGGACGGATCGGTTGCGGCAGCCTGCCCGACAGTGCCTCCGACGAAGGCGATCATCAAGAACGACGACACAACGAGCCCCGACATTTGAAACGACCGGGACCACCTGCCTTCGCGCACGCACGTCGGCTGGCGCGAATGTCCAACCTGCAGTGCGCCGAAACAATCAGTCAGCTGGGTAAGCCAATGCCCGACCCAAGAATCCAAACACGAAAATTTGGCGTCAGCAACTTCAAGTTGGATTTATCTGCACAACTGCCGCAATCCACATCATCCAGCATCGTGTCACCTCGAGCCCTTCCGCCCACGCAACAGGATGCGCGTCCCGGCTCTTCCGGACCGATCTAGACATGGCTCACAGCTTGGCCATACGTCCGCCGTCAACTTCTAGCGCAGTTCCGGTAACGAAGCGGGCGTCGTCCGACGCCAGGAACAGCACAGGTCCCGCCACGTCGTCAGGTTGGCCGACATCACCCGGTTCCAGCACTTCAGCGCCATTGGCCAGATTGGGGCTGGCCCACAGCATCGCGATGTCGATAGCGCCCGACATGACCGCGTTGACGCGGATGCCCTTCAATGGCGGCGGTGCGCGTGAGGCTAAGCATCGCCGCCTTGGCTGCCGCGTAGGGACCAACGTCGGGGCTGGTCTGGCGAGCGTGGATTGAGGCGACATTGACTACCGCCCCCCGGCCCCATCCGCCGGAACGCCTCACCGGTGAAGAAGGCCGCGCCCAGCAAATTGACGTCCAGAAGGCGACGCCAGTCTGTGCCGGTCAGCTGCGCGATCGGCTTGTAGATCATCATGCCGGCGACGTTCACAACAGGGAGCACGACATGAAACTGAAGATCCGCTCGGTTCACGAGCACGGCGACGCCACTAAGGAATACGTCATCATCGACGTCCTGGCCGATTGCGACGTCTGCAAGCACGGCCTAGCCGACACCACCTATACCGGGGAACACAAGGTCTCGAACCGCCTGCGACACTTCTATTGGTTCCCGGACCAGGACGTGAAGAAGGGCGATGTCGTCAAACTGATGACCGGCATCGGCAAGAACACCTCCAGCACCAATGCGCTCGGCACAACGGTCTACACGTATTTAGCCCTGGCGAAGACGACCGAGTGAAGCACGCTCAGACCGCCATTTATCGGGGACCCAGAGGTCCCTAGCGATAGGGTGCCATCTAGGAGCTCGGGATAGTCCCCAGACACGCCTTGGCCTTTCATCCATTCACGCCATAGGCGGTCACAGGCCGCCGGTGCGCCAGCATGTCGACCGGTTGTAAGCAATTCAGCGCGCGACCTGACCAAATTGGACGCGGCCTCTAAGACTTGGAGTACATCCTCTCCTTTGGGGCCGAACAACTGACCGAGATTTTCTTCCCCAACTATCTTCACAGCCACAGCTCTTGTGTAGCGAGCGTGGGGGAGCGGAGCACCTCCGAACGCGCGCTGATCGTGAGAAGTGGCAGCGTCTAAAATCTGCGCACGCCAGAGACGTCCTGGCCACTTGGCTACAATGACTGAGGCGGGGTTATGGTTGACTACGATCCAGGGTGGACCCCGGCCCGCGATGCTGATCACCGCTCCGTCTGACGCCTGCTGCATAGGGCCCTGATCAGCATGGCTGACATAGACCAACCCCTCGGTCGGCTGCGCTAGGCTGGGACGACGACCAAATTGCAGCAGCTTCGCAAGCATTTGACCTCGACGCTGCCCGATAAATTCAAGGTCCGCAACGGGTCGTGAGCGGACGCTGGCGTCAGTGCCGACACCTGGCCCTCGTGGCGGCCGCATCGGGCCAAGCCTGAAGGTCGGCTTTCGACCCATCGCGGACCTTGGGGCGGTCTGCTTTCAGGCGCTCGATGTCCGCCTAGCTTCGGTCAGCTGAGGACACGTTCTGACCTCGAACACTTAGGTAAATTACGAAATGAATTGACGCCGATCGAGTCGAGTCATATTACTTCGTCGCATGGCTAACCTTTCCCCTTTGCCTCGGACGTTTGCAGCGCTTGCCGACCCGACGCGCTGCGCCATCGTCGAGCGGCTATGCCGGGGGCCGGCGACTGTCAGTGAGCTGCAGTCACCCTTCTCGATCGCGCTCCCGACCTTGATGCAGCATCTGCGGGTGCTCGAATCGAGTGGCCTTGTCCGGTCGCAGAAGGCTGGCCGCGTCAGAACATGTCATGTCGAGACGGAGGGGCTGCGCCAGATCGAAGACTGGCTGGGCCAACGTCGGGCCATCTGGACCCGCCGGCTGCAACAGCTCGAGGCCTACCTCGACGAAACCTCCCCCAGATCAGAGGAAGGCGCCTGATGAGCCCCTTACTAGAGCGCGGTGAATTCGCGCTGGAACACGCTTACAGCTTGCCGCCTGAAGCCGTGTTCGAGGCCTGGAGCACGCCTGTGGCCCTGTTGCGCTGGGGGTCTCCCGGCGACGGGTGGTCCTCGTCCGTCAAGCAATTCGATTTCAAAGTGAACGGCGAGCAGGTTGTCGAATTCTGGCCTTCGGGCGGGCCCGTCATGGTCAATCGCATGCGCTATCACGACATCGTGCCCGCCAGGCGCATCGTCATGGCAGGCTCCCTTTCGACGGGCGGAGAGACGATGTTCGTCGGCGTCCTCGCTGTGCAGTTCGAGCCCAAGGGGTCAGGCTGTCAACTCAGTCTCAGCGAGCAGGGCGTCTATCTCGATGGCCGCGATCAGCCGGCTTTTCATCGGGATGGCTGGCGCGCGATGCTGTCGCGTCTGGAGCTCGAACTCGACGCCGAGGAAGGTAGGTCATGAACCACGCCAACAGGCTCTACTACTTCCCCGCCCTCTCGCCTCGAAAGGCGTGCGCTCTGGCTCGCCACGTGGAGGCTCCGGTCGACTACGTGCTGGTCGATCTCGGGAAGGGAGAGCACAGGAGTGAGGCGTTCAGGCGCTTGAACCCGAATTGCAAAGTGCCTGTCCTGGTTGAGGCGTCCGGAACTCTGTGGGAATCAAACGCCATCATGTGCCGGCTGGCCCAGATGACCGGCTCCAGCCTATGGCCCAATGACAGGCGACAAGCCGATGCAGTCCGATGGATGACCTGGGATTCAGAGCAATTCAGCCGCCATGGCGGAGAATTGTATTTCCTACATCTCGTCGGACCAAACATCGGCCTCGGCGCACCCGACCCGCAGCGGGTCTGTGAGGTTCAGGCGGCATTTCGAGCTGGGGCGCGAATTCTCGACGAACATCTGGCAACGGTCGATTGGGTGACGGGCGAGTCGGTTTCCGTTGCGGACTTCGCGCTAGGGGCTTCCTTACCCTACGCCGACGCGGCTCACATACCGTTCGAAGAATTCCGCAATGTTCGGACCTGGTATAGCCGGCTGGCTGCACTGCGCGGCTGGGCTGAACCCTTTCCGGTTCACTGAGCTTTGCCGCCACGAGGCTTTGGCGACGTTCGTCCACTTCGGATTCTTGGTCTGGCGCTGGGTCGTGTGCCAGTGTCCGCATTCCACCGAGGCTGTGTGAAAACCCCGAAGCACCATAGTCTTTAGGCATAAGGCTTCGGAGGTGCGGGATGGCGCGCTTTATCGAGGGAGAGGATCGTCGGCAGGTGGCGCTGCTGCCGGAATGCCTGGACGATTACGTCGGCGAAGACAGCTCGGTCCGGGTGATCGACGCGTTCGTGGACGAGTTGGATCTTGGAGCGCTCGGCTTTGACCGGGTGCGGGCGGCTACGACGGGGCGGCCCGGCTATCATCCCGGCGCGATGCTGAAGCTCTATCTCTACGGCTACCTGAACCAAGTGCAGTCGAGCCGGCGGCTGGAGCGCGAAGCTGGGCGCAACACCGAGCTGATGTGGTTGCTGGGCAAGCTGGCCCCGGACTTCAAGACCATCGCCGACTTCCGCCGCGACAATGGCCAGGCGCTACGGGCGGCCTGCGCCGCCTTCGTGACGGTCTGTCGGGACATCGGCCTCCTGACCGGCGGTGTGGTGGCCGTGGACGGCAGCCGGTTCAAGGCGGTGGCCGCTTTGGCAAGCCGGACTTTGTCTACGATCCCGCTGAGGACACCTATCGCTGCCCAGCGGGCGAGACGCTCTCCAGCGCATGACCACCGTGGAGAACGGGCAAACGCTGCGCCGCTACTGGAACCCCTCGGCCTGCAAGAGCTGCGCACTGAATTCCCAGTGTACCCCGGCCAAGGAGCGACGCGTCACACGCTGGGAACACGAGGCCGTCATCGAGGCCATGCAGCGAAGGCTCGACCGCCATCCCAAGGCTATGCGCATCCGACGACAGACCGTCGAGCACGTCTTCGGAACCCTGAAGGCCTGGATGGGAGCCACCCACTTCAAGACCCGGCGGATGGATAACGTGGCCGCCGAGATGAGCCTGCATGTCCTGGCCTACAATCTCAAGCGCGCCATCGCCGTCGTCGGCGCCCAACCGCTCATCACAGCGATGCGGGCCTGAGAAAGAAAGCTCCGCGCCGCCCCCTTCTCCCGACACGCCCAGAGGCGTTTCCACACAGCCTCCACCCGTTGCGGACATTTCGAACCTACTCCACTAATAGCTGTATGAGGCTACTCACGCTGCTTTTCGTCTGTGGGCTAAGGGTGGTGCCGGACGTAATGGTCAGTCGAAGTCAAATACCTCGCCTCGTGCTTCGCCGCCGAGTTCCTTTGCGCGATGCCAACTCACCCACAACGGCTCCGTAACCACCGCGCCTTTCAGGAGCAAGTCTACTAGCCGCCGCGCGAGCCAGTCCTCGGCTGGCGCCAGCTTGTGGTCACGCACGATGCAGTCGATGCGCGAATGTGGATGGTAGCCTTCAGCCCCAATATTAGGCTTCGTCGTGAAGTAGCGCGCGATCGGCGTTGCTAGCGACCCACCCTGAACGGTCCGTTCGATGTGGAAGATCTCACCATTCCGAAAGCCGCCATCGGCGTCGGATGTTACGTAGAAGTTCGTATCGATAGGCAGGTTTGGCATCGTGACGCTCTCTTGAGCGCTCCTAGAACCAGACTGTTGGAAGGACTGCAACGGGTGGAAACCAGACGCGGGCATAGCTATGAAGCAGCGGTCCCGCGTCGCCTTGAGCGTTGTCTTAGTCGCGTTGGCCGCCTTCCTCATATGGCGCGCTCCTGCGATCTATCGGCTCTATCAGGATTGGCCGTTGATCGCTGCTTGCGCCCGAGACAACAGCAACTGCCCTTGAGCGTCTGGGCTCGCCGGCACCCAGAAAGCGCCTTCCGAGGGCCTGAGAAGGGTGGTTTTTGGGCCCTGCGGCTTCGCCTACAATCTTGCCGACAAGGTGCTTTTTCATGAGGCAAGCAATGATTGTGGACCAAGTGCGCGCCTCTCTACTTCCAGTCATGGAAGACCTAGCCGAGGATTTTCGCCGCAAGCATCCAGCTTGGAAGGCGAGCATCGTGGATATCTCCTGAACGTCGGTGTTGAGGTACGACTTCCATCTTCCTGTTCTGTTCACGGTAATCGGGGGGCATGTTGGGGGGGGGGGGGGGGGGGGGCGTTAC